>NZ_JBGNUV010000003.1:0-1063590 GCF_041950525.1 Nonomuraea sp. GTA35
CCCCACCGCTCACGCAGTAATCACTGGAGAGCCGGATGATCGGGAAACCATCACGTCCGGTTCGGCGGGAGGCCGCGCGGAAAAGGACCAGCTCACCGCTGACACCTCGCCGCGCGGCCGACCCATCCGCCTGGCTGGTCCGCTACCGCCGCCTGGCGCGGATCTACGAACGCAAGCCTGCCCATCACGACGCCATGATCTGGTGGGCCACCGTGCACCAGATGACCCGCCGCCTGACCCGCGAACTGGCAGGCCTGCCATCCCCAAGCCGCTGGAGCGACCCACCGCCGCTACCGGTCTTGTCCAGCCCCGACCGGCGCGGCAAGGTCCTGCAACTCCTGGCCGCTCAGCCGTGGCGAGTCTGGCGAGGCAGCGAGCTGGCCGCCATCCTCAAGATCGAGAACGTCAACAGCTTCCGCGTTCAGTTATCCCAATGGTCCCACCAGGGCTACATCAACAAGCTCGGACCGGCTCTCTACGGGCCCACGCCCGCCAGCACTTAAGCCTTTGTCAGCAGGCTCCTAGCCGGAAGCCCGGCTCACGTCTCCGGCGGGAACCAGGCCTGCATGTTCTCCGGGTTGATCGGCACCGAGATGTGCTCGTGCGTGATCGTCCACGTGCCGCCCGAGCGCCGGCAGCAGACGGTCGATCGCACCCAGATCGAGATCGGGAGCCCGTTCTTGCGGGTGCCGCTGTCCAGGTGGAGCATGTTCACGAACGCCACGTCCGCGTCCGTCGCGATGGTGAGGTCGTGGGTCTCAAGGCTGATGGGGCCGTCGTACTCGTCGAACCACCGCACGAAGTTGCGGCGGACCTCCTCGGTCCCCACGAACTGCAGAGGGGGGACGACATCGTAGTAGACGATGTCGGGAGAGTAGAGCGACATGAGCCGGTCGATGTCCTTGTCCTGGGCCGCCTGAACCCGGCTGTCCAGGAGCGCCCTGACCTCGGAATCGCTGGAAGTCATCGCATCCTCCGTTAAGGATCCGGGCGCGACCGGCTCACCCGGCCGCGCCGCTTGTGGTCTCGCTCCTTCGACGGCGCAGCCCGCGGAAATGTGAGGCGCCCGCACCGCCCGCCTCGCGCGGGCAGGTGGGGCCGGAGCCGGTCTCCGGACGGGTGAGACTTCCGGAACGGGAGTGCGAAGGTGCCGCTCCCGCGCGACCTCGGGCCAGGATCGGCCGGTCCTCGCGACGATGCGGCCCATGTCGGGGGCGACGGCCGGACACGGAGGGGAAGGGGGTTTGCGGCGATACGGCCGGCCGGTCAGGACCCTTCGTTCGGGTCGCTCGCGTGGCCCTGCTGCGGCGTCTCCGGCTCGGACGGCCGGGGTGCCTCGCTGGCGATCCGGTGTACCGCGTCGCGCCTGTTCTTGAGGTGCTCGGTGTCGTCCTGCCATTGGACGCTGCGGCGTCGGGATGTCTCAGACATGGCTGCCACCGTAGCGGCGCGATCTTCAAGGCCCGGTCATGTGCGCCCCCGCCTTCGGCCTCGCGGGACCGGAGGCGGGCGGGCGCAGCCGGCCCTGCACCGCGCGATCAAGTCGGCGCCGATCAGTTCATCGGCCAGGCGTACTCGAACTCGGGCAGCTCGAAACCCTGCGGGAAACGGCACACGCGCTCGTCCGTGCGGCGCGCGCCGTGTCGTTCGTAGAAGGCGACGGCGCGCGCGTTCGCGCTGAGCACCTCCAGGTAGACCTCCCTGCCGGGGTGCTCGTCCGCCGCCCACGCCAGCCCTCGTCGCAGCAGTCGCGTTCCGACGCCCGATCCGGTGCTCCCCGGCCGCACGTGGAGGTTGTCGAGCAGGATCCGCCCGCCGGGAGCCGGAAGCAGGTAGGCGAAGCCGAGCAGCCCGCCATCGCCGTCGTGGGCGACGAGCAGCTCCGATCCCGGCACAGGCGAGGCCAGCCGTTCGCGCCACAGCGTCAGCCGGTCCTCGGCCAGGGGGCCGTTCAGAAAGCTGCCGGGCATGATCCCCGCATACGCCGAGCGCCAGCTGTCCACGTGCAGGGCAACAATAGGGACAAGGTCGTCGAAAACGCCCGTTCTAATCTGCATGGCGCAGAGCATCCCATGCCGCCGTGCGCTGAACCCGCCCGCCATACCCGCGGCATACTCGCCCCGATCAGAATGCCGATCGGAGGTGAACGATGTTCCAACTGTTGGGGCACATGACGGTGGTCGACGGCGGGGGCCGCGCGATCAACGTCCGGGCCGCGAAGCAGCAGGCGATCCTCGCCGTGCTCATGCTGCGCCCGGGCGCAGTGGTCAGCGTGGATCGGCTGATGACGGAGCTCTGGCCGGACGAGCTGCCCGCCACGGCGAGAGCGAGCCTGCAGACGTACGTTTACCGCCTGCGGCGCACCCTGGCACCGCTCGCCGCGCACGGGGTCGACCTGATCACCCTGGGGAACGGTTACACCCTGGTCGTGCCGGATCGAGCGGTGGACATCAGGACGTTCGAGCAGCGCTTCACCCGGGGATCGCAGGCGCTGACCGCGGGCAGCCCGGCGGAGGCGGCCCGGCTGCTGCGGGAGGCACTGGACATGTGGCGCGGCCCGCTGGCGCCGGAGATCGACGTCGAAACCGTCCGCCGCGAGCGCCGCCGCCTGGACCTGGTGCACCTCACCGCGTCCGAGCTCTGGGCGGCGGCCGGGCTGCAGCTCGGCCTGCATGACGGCGTCATCCCGGAGCTGGAGCGCCTCGTCGAGGCGCACCCTCTGCGCGAGTCCCTGTGGGAGATGTTGCTGCGTGCCCTGGCCGCCCGCGGCCGCCGCGCAGAGGCGCTGGCCGCCTACCGGCGCATGCGGGACATCCTGAGCACCGAACTCGGCGTCGAACCCGCCGACCACCTGCGCCGCAGGCATCAGGACATCCTCCGCGGCGCGTCGTTCTGACGCCGCTCATCGGCGGGGTATCCCCCTGGCCGGCGCCTGGCCAGGGGGAGCTCCCTCTACCTACCTAGGCGCACTGCTTCCGCCAGTAGACGGTGCAGTCGCTCCTCCAGCACTTGAAGTACGCGCAACAGATGCTGCCGGTACAGGTCGTGTGATCGAGGATGCAACGTGCGGTGCACGCGGCCTGCGCGTCGCCGGCCGGTACGACGAAGGCGACGATCCGGTCCGCCAGTGCGGTGATGGTCTTCACCTGTCCCACCTCTCTCCGTCGGATCTCCGTCGGATCAGTCGCACACCACGACCGTGTGAACGGAGCAGTCGCCGTTGACGCACCGCATCCTGTAGCACCCCGGGGACGGCTGGCCGACGACCGTGCACCTCGGGGTGCACGCCGCGTCAGCCTTGACCGTGGGGATCAACCGGTCGATGAGCTTGTCCAGCATTCTGTCTTCACCTCCTTTCTCTCCTCGGGTTCACCTGGCGCGCTCTCACGGGAGGGCGTCCCGTGATAGCCGCGGGCTTGGAGGCGGAAGAGGCGGGCGTAGGCGCCGTCCACCGCCATGAGGTCGTCGTGGCCTCCCCGCTCGGCGACGACCCCGTCCTTCAGGACGACGATCAGGTCGGCGTCCCGCACCGTGTTCAGCCGGTGGGAGATGAGCAGGCTGGTCTGGCCCGCCCGGTGGTCGCGCATCCGGGCGTGCACGTCGGCCTCGGCTTCGGGGTCGAGGCCGGAGCTCGGCTCGTCGAGGATCATCAGGTCCCGCCCGTCGCGCAGGAAGGCTCTGGCCAGGGCGGTCCGCTGCCACTGGCCGCCGGAGAGCACGACGCCGGTCGAGGGGTCCTCGCGGTCCTGCTCGCCGGCGAACATGCGGGTGAGCAGCGTGTCGTAGCCGCGTGGCAGGGATGTCAGCAACTCGTCCACGCCTGCCCGCCGCGCGGCGGCGCGGATCCGGCTCAGGTCGTCGCGGGCGCCGACGTCTCCCACGCCGATGTTGTCGCGGGCGGAGAAGTCGTAGGCCATGTGGTCCTGGAAGACGCCGCTGATCCGCTCGCGCAGCGCCTCCGGCCGGACGTCGCGCAGGTCGGCTCCGTCCCAGAGGATCGCTCCCCGGCTCGGGTCGTAGAACCGGCAGAGCAGCTTGACGAGCGTGCTCTTGCCCGCGCCGTTGAGCCCGACCAGCGCCACGGCGGCGCCGTACGGGATGAACAGGTCGACGCCGCGCAGGATCCAGGGGTGGTCGTCGCTGTAGCGGAACCACACGTCGCGCAGTTCGATCCCCCGGCGCAGCGGCGGTAGCGGCGCGGGGTCGGCAGGCAGGGCGAGGTCGGGCTCGGCCCTGACCACCGCCACGTAGTGGCCGAGGAGCCGCAGGTTGTGCTGGGTCATCGCGATGCCGTTGACCAGGGTGTCGAGCGCGCCCTGGACCGCGACGACGGCGACGGTGAACATCGACACGTCCCCGACGGTGAGCGTGCCGGTCCGGGCCGCGGCGATGGCCCAGACGAGCCCGCCCCCGGCCACCACGGCGGACAGCAGGGCGAGCGCCCCCTCCGCCGACAGCTCCCTGCGGTCCATCCGCCGCTTGCTCGCATGAGCCGTCGACAGCTCGGCCATGAGGCGGCGGCGCAGGAATCCGCCCAGGTTGAAGAGCCTGATCTCCTTGGCCGCCTCGATCGTGCTGAGCAGCGTGCCGTAGAAGAACTGCCGCCGCTCCGCGGGGCCGATCTCCCACATCATGGTCGTGCGCTGGCGGGACAGCTTCAGCTGCGCGACGAGCGCCGGTACGGCGGCGCACAGCACGATCAGCGCCATGGCCGGGCTGATCACCAGCACGGACCCGACGAAGCCGATCACGCTGACGGCGGAGCGGACCAGGCCGAACGCCTCGGTGACGATGCCGTCGGCCCTGGACGTCCCCTCCTGGGCCAGGCGCAGCCGGTCCAGGAAGGGTGGATCCTCGAAGGGCCGGAGCCCGGGGAATCGGGCCGTGGCCGCGAAGAGCCGGTCCGTCGTGACGGCCACCATGGCGCGGCCGATCTGGCTGCCGAGGTAGCGCGAGCAGTGCGGCAGGATCGCAGCGGCGACACCGGTGCCGGCCAGCCCCGCCGCGAGGCCCAGCAGCTCCGCCAGGGACGCCGTCCCGGTGAGGCCGTCGATGACCAGCTTGGTCAGCCAGGCCGCCGCGATGGGCGCCGTGGCCGTGCCCAGCAGGGTGAGCGCGTACCCGATCATGGGTACGGCGGCGCTGCTCCAGCCGATCGCCGCCGCCTCGCGCGCGGAGGCGGACAGGCGCGCCCCGTCAACGGTCATGCTGCGGCCCCAGCTTCCTGATGGTGACGGCGTGGAGGTCGTCGGCGTGGAAGAAGCCGTGCTCGCGGGAGTCGAAGCTGGCCTCGGCGTTGTCGCCGATCAGCACGAACCTGCCGGCCGGGACGACGTCGTCGGCGACGGCCTCCCGCACCTCCTCCGGGACCGGATCGCCCGGCAGGGCGGCGACGCGTTTGATCAGGAACTTGCTGCCGTTCGGGCGGGGGCTCAGGACGACGGCGATCTGCCCGTTGCGCAGCGCCGCCAGGTGCGTGCGCCGGGACAGGAGCCGGTCCCCGTGGGCCAGCGCCGGAGCCATGCTGTTGCCGCGGACGCGGATCACCACGTAGGCCGCGCGCAGCCGTACGACCAGCAGGGCCAGAGCGGCGAGCCCGCACGCCGCCGCGAGGAACATCCGGCTCACTGCGCCTCGACCTCCACAGGCATGGTGTGGCCGCTGCCGGCGACCGTCCCCCCGGCGTCGATCGTGATGACCGTCGGGAACGCGCTGACCTTGAACGCCGTCTGAACCGGGCCCTGGGGCACCTCCGTGACGACCCGGGCCACCTGCGCGAGCCGATCGATGTAGGCGCCGGCGTCCTCGCCGGGGGTGGCGGCGACCACGGCGAGCACGCTGTCCGACGTGCCGCGTGCCCGCTCCGCGAAGAGCGGGAGCAGCTCCTTGCAGGGCTGGCAGCCCGGGGAGAAGAAGCCGACCAGCGCGGGCGCGCCCAGGAGCTCGTCGGAGACCGGCTCGCCGCTCGTGGTCATGGCGGCGAACCGCGGGACCCTCGCGCCGGGCGCGAGCCCTTCCGCCATCATCGACGGCGGCGGGCTCTGCCTGCGCAGCCGGCGGATCAGACCGACGGTCAGCAGCAGGTTCACCATGCACAGCAGCCCGGCCAGCACGACCGCGGCGACCAGGTACGCCATCACACCCTCCCCGTTCTGTCCATGAACAAGCCGGCGATGTCGTCGAAGGCGATGAAGACGACCGCCCCCGCCAGCCCGGCCGGTATCGCCACCGCCAGCGCCGCCGCGTCGGGCGGGCCGCCCGGGAAGGCCAGCGCCGTCCCGCCCAGCGCCACCACCAGCAACAGCAGGGCGTTGCGCACCAGGTGCAGCCGGCCGAGCGGGACCGCGGACGGGCCGAAACAGCGGCACGACATCCGCACGCCCCGCCGGACGGTGACGGCGATCACCAGGCTGAACGCGCCGAGCATGATCCCGCCGAGGAGCAGCCCGATCTCCGGGATCACCATGAGCGCCGCCGTCGCCGCCTCGCCGATCGCGACCGCGCCGGCCACGGGCCGGCGCAGCCGTTCCGGCACCATCACCAGGCTGGACGCGAACGAGCGCAGGTCCGCGCGGCTGCGCAGCTTGGTGAACGCGGCAACGGCGAACACGGCCCCGATCAGGACCTGGGATGCGACGAGCAGGAGATCCACAGTCCGGATATTTCATGACTCCGCTAGCCCGCCCGTCGCGCGCCACTAGCCCGCCCCTCGCGCGCCGATGGCCCGGCCCGCCGGCGAGGGACCCCGCCGCGTGCGTCAGCCCAGCTTCTTCAGCCTGACGGCCCGGTCGAGGAAGACGATGCCGTCGATCAGGCCGAGCTGGGCCGGGTCCAGCGGGAAGTAGGCGAAGTCGCGCGAGACCCGCGGGGCGGGCTCCGTGACGGCCTCGGCCAGGCGGCGGGCGTCGATGAGGGAGCGGTCCCACGGGAGCGTGGACAGGACGCCCTCGACGGTGTCCGGGGGCGGGGTGTCGTCGCCGACCGTGCCGAAGGCGGAGGCCAGGAAGGCGTACCGGTCGCCCAGGTGCGCCCCGGCGATCGCGCCGGCGCTCCACCACTCCAGCCGCTGGTCGCCGAATTGCATGGAGGTCTTGTTCCGCTGCAGGTGCAGGTTGCTGGCGAAGACCAGGGCGGGGCCGTGCTCGGCGACGGCACGCAGGTTGGCGGCCATCATCGCGTCCCGCAGGGCCGACAGCCGGGTCCACCGCGCCGGGGACGCGTCGGCCATCCAGTAGTGGTAGCGGAGCAGGCCGGTGGCGGTGCGCGCGTACAGTGCCGCCCGCTCCCCGTCCCGCGCGCCCAGTTGCGGCGCCTGCGTGTCGAGCAGCGCCGCCAGGTCGTCGGCGATCAGTCGCAGCCGCTGGGCCTCGGCGGACCGGCCGATCGACTGGGCCGGGTCCATGGCCGCGGCCTCGTTCGCCCACCGCTCGTCCGGGCCGAGCAGCGTGTCGAGGGCGTCCCTGGTGACGACGGCGCCGGGGAGCGGGCCGTCGAGGAGGTCGTGGAGGCCCATGAGCGCCTGGCGCGGGCTCGCCGCCCAGTACTCCAGCGGGCCGTCGAAGCCGAAGAACCGGAGCTTCTCGTCGTGCTCCTCGTTGTAGGCCCGCATCCAGCGTACGAGCTCGCGGTTGGGCGCGAAGGCGCCGAAGCCGTGGCTGAAGCCGCGTTCCATGACGTCGTCGAGCGTGCCCGCGCCCGTCGTGAGGTAGTCGTCCACCACGAGGCCCATGAGGCAGTCGCTCTCGACGGCGAACGACCGGAAGCCCTCGTGCTCGACCAGATGCCGGAAGATCTCGTTGCGCGACTCTCCCAGCTCGTCCACGAAGTGCCTGGCCTCGCCCAGGCCGAGCAGCAGGGGGCGGGCGGGAAGCGAGCGCAGGAACGCCGAGACGCCCGCGCCGTCGAGCGGCCGGGCCGTGTCCTTGATGTCCATCCTTCAACGCTATCGTTGAACCTTCGGTGGAGACTTTTCCGCCATTTCCCTCGTTTGCTCGTCACGAACCTTCAATCGGCGAGCCACCGCATCCCGGTCGGCCCCCTCCCATGTGCGCAGGGTCACATCGCATACGACTACATCGTGCGCGAGGTAATCGTGTACGTTGTGCATGTCGATCCGCACCACTCCCCGGAGGAACCCCATGGCCTACATCACGGTCGGAACCGAGAACACCACCCCGATCGAGCTCTACTACGAGGACCACGGCAGCGGCCGGCCGGTCGTCCTGATCCACGGCTACCCGCTCAGCGGCCACTCCTGGGAGAAGCAGACCGCGGCCCTGCTGGAGGCCGGATACCGGGTCATCACCTACGACCGCCGCGGCTTCGGCCAGTCCAGCCGGCCGACCAAGGGCTACGACTACGACACCTTCGCCGCCGACCTGGACATCCTGCTGCGCACCCTCGACCTGCGTGACGTCGTGCTCGCCGGGTTCTCGATGGGCAGCGGCGAGGTCGCCCGCTACATCGGCACCTACGGCACGGCCCGCGTGGCCAAGGCGGCCTTCCTCGGGGCGCTGCAGCCGTTCCTGCTCAAGACCGACGACAACCCCACCGGCGTGGACCAGTCCGTCTTCGACGGCATCCTGGCCGCGGCGACCGCCGACCGGTACGCCTACTTCGACGCCTTCTACGCGGACTTCTACAACACCGACGAGAACCTGGGCACCCGCATCAGCGAGGCGGCGCTGCGCTCCAGCTGGAACGTGGCGGCGGGCGCCTCCGCGTACGCCTCGACGGCCGCGGTGCCGACCTGGACCACCGACTTCCGCGCCGACGTGACCGCCATCGCGGACTCGAACCTGCCCGCGCTCATCGTGCACGGCACGGCCGACCGCATCCTGCCCATCGACGCCACCGCGCGCCCCTTCCACCACCGGCTGCCCGGCGCCACCTACGTCGAGATCGACGGCGCCCCGCACGGCCTGCTGTGGACCCATGCCGCCGAGGTCAACCAGGCGCTGCTGGCCTTCCTGAAGGGCTGAGCGACCGGGGGGCGGCGGTGATCGTCGGGGGCCGCCGCCGCCCCAACACCTCGCGCGCGACCAAATCGCAGACAGAGCACGGACGATAGGCTGACATCATGGCAGCAACCGCGACTCCCGCCGCGAGCTCGGGCAACGCCGACCCGTTGTCCCCCCTTCTCTGCTTCGACCTCTACGCAGCCTCGCGCAGCATCACCGCCGTCTACCGCACCCTGCTGGACCCTCTCGGGCTGACCTACCCGCAGTACCTCGTGCTGGTGCTGCTGTGGCAGCACGGGCGCGGCACGGTCCGCGAGCTGGGCGAGGCGCTCCGGCTCGACTACAACACCGTGTCCCCGCTGCTGAAGCGCCTGGAGGCACGCGGCCTGATCAGCCGGCGACGCCGCCCCGACGACGAGCGCACGGTGGAGATCACGCTCACCGACGAGGGCCGCGCCCTGCGGGAGCGGACCCGGCACATCCCCGCCGCGATCACCCAGGCGACGGGTCTCGACGACAAAGGCGTGGCCGACCTGCAACAACTGCTCCGTCACCTCACCGTCTCCGCCACCGCCTACGCCGAGACGTCGCCGCACTGACCGGCCTCCGGTACGCCACGTCCGGCCCGTCCCCGGCACCGGCCCAGCCACGCCCCCGCTTGTCACCATATGGGCGAAATGTCCATCTTCGTGGCAAGATGCGGGAGGTCCAGCGTGTTCTGTTCTGGAGGACTCCCCCATGCGTAAACCCCTCGGGCTACTCGCCGCCGTGATCGGCCTCGCCGCCTGCGCCCCGTCCACCGGCGGCGCGCTGGGCGGCCCCTCCGCGGCGTCGCCCGAGGTGACCGCGCCGTCAGGCGGAACGACGCCGGCGCCGACCCGCGAGCCGACGCCCGAGTCGTCCCCCGAACCATCCCCCGAATCGGACGAGTGCCGCGTCAGCGTGGTCAGCCCGGCCATCACCGCGCTGACCATCCAGACCTCGGCCGCCCGCCGCGGCTGCATGCAGCCGGCACTGCTCCGCATCCGGATCAAGCGCGCCGTACGCGGTGAAGACCCGGTGGTCAAGAGCGGCTCGGCCAGGAAGGACCGCATCACCCTGAAGATGGCCTGCGTGCCGGGCACCTACTACGCGGTCGCCACCGACTACCGGAACGGCACCGCCACCTCCAAGGCCGTCCGGCTGACCTGCGCCACCCCCACTCCCACCCCGACCCGCACGCCCACTTCCGCTCCCTCGACGCGGAAGGCGAAGGAGCCGGTGACGTCCGTCGGCACGGCACTGGAGAACCAGGTCGTCCGGCTGACCAACGCCGAACGGGCCAAGGGCGGCTGCGACCCGCTCAGCCACGACGCCAGGCTGCGCAGGGCGGCGTCCGGGCACTCGGCCGACATGGCGAGGAAGAACTACTTCGACCACGACTCCCAGGACGGCCGCGACATGACCGACCGCATCCGCGCGACCGGCTTCTCCGGCTCGGCGTGGGCGGAGAACATCGCGAAGGGTCAGCGGTCCGCGGCCGAGGTGGTCCGCGCCTGGATGAACAGCGACGGCCACCGGCAGAACATCATGAACTGCTCCTACACCCACATCGGGGTGGGCGCGGTCAAGGACGCCAGGGGGCAGATCTACTGGACGCAGGACTTCGCCGCCCGCTGACCTCCCGCCCGGGCCCGTCCGAGCGGTCCGCACCGGCCCGGAGGGCCCGTCCCTTCAGCGCAGTTTCCTGAAGGTCACCTGGATGTCGCCGACGAAGGCCTCGGGGTTCTCGTAGTGGACGAAGTGACCGCCCTTCATGTGGGCGTTGACGTTGATCACGTTGAAGGCGTCGCGGGTGGGGCCGTTCTCGAAGGCGGCGATGCGCTCCTCGACGGTGTTGACGCCGGGCGGGTAGGCGTCGCCGAGCAGGAAGCTGAAACCGGCCGATGCACCAGGAGCCGTTCGTCCTGACGAACCGCGCGTGGTAGTGGCCGAAGCCGTGCATGCCCCGGAAGGGGATGTCCTCGGACACGTCGGCGTCCTCGGGCCGGGTGATGATGTCCTCCATCGCCCACACGCCGTGGGCGGCGGACGCGGAGTCGACGTCGATCTCGTCGGAGAACAGGTGGTGGACCAGGATCACCCCGGGGCCGCCGCCGGCTCCCACCGTGGCGGCGATCCCTTCCCTGCCCTCCATCCGCATCCAGACCGATCCGTCCGGCTTGTGGGGGGTGAACGTGCCGTCCGGCGTGAACAGGTTCGCCAGGTCCTGCCAGCGCTGATGATCCGCGTAGCGGACGTAGCGAAAAATGGACCCGCAAGTCCAAAAAAGCGTGCGGGACCGAGATTGACAGGCCGAGCCGATGTCAACCAACATTGACGCCGTGACCGATCATCCCGGCGCCACCGGCGCGCCCCTGGACGACCTCGTCCGCCGCACGGTCGAGCAGCTGGCCGCCCGGCGGCGGGGCGCCGTCGCGGTCGGCGCGATCCGCGGCGAGGAGACCGCCGTGCACGGGGCCGGCCCGCGCACCCTGTTCGAGATCGGCTCGATCAGCAAGACGTTCACCGCGCTGACGCTGGCCAGGCTGGCCGGGCGCGGCGAGGTCGCCCTCGACCAGCCCGTAAGCGAGCTGCTGCCGGACGGCGCCGCCGTGCCGCTGCGGGACGGCAGGCAGATCGAGCTCGGGCACCTGGCCTGCCACACCTCCGGCTTGCCGAGGCTGCCGAAGGGGCTGATGCCGCGGGGCATGTTCTCCTCCGACCCCTACGCCGGCTGCACCGAGGAGATGCTGCTGGACGGGCTGGAACGGACGCGGCTGAGGTCCGTTCCGGGAAGCCGGTTCCGCTACTCCAACCTCGGCGCGGGGCTCCTCGGCCTGGCGCTGGCACGGCACGCGGGGCTGGACTACGACGAGCTGGTCCAGCGCGAGATCTGCCGCCCGCTCGGCCTGGCGGACACGCGGGTGACGCTCGACGGCGAGCGCGCCGGGCGGCTCACCCCCGGGCACTCCCGCTTCGGCCGGCCCCGTCCGGGCTGGCGGCTGGCGGCCCTGGCGGGGGCGGGCGGGCTGCACTCCACCGTGCCCGACCTGCTGCGGCTGGCCAGGGCCTCGTTCGGGGACGGCCCGGCGGAGATCGCCGAGGCCGTCGCGCTGACCAGGGCGACCGGGCATCCCCTCAGCAAGATCTCGACCGCTCATCCGGGGTGGCTGTCGATGGACAGAGCGCAGGACAAGGGGGGTCCGCGGGTGCTGTTCCACAACGGCGGCACCGGCGGCTACCGCTCCCTGCTGGCCGTGATCCCCGAGCGGCGGGCCGCCGTCGTCGCCCTCAGCGCCGACGCGCGCTCGGTCGACGGGCCGGGGATGCGGCTGCTGTCGGATCTCGCCGGCCACGGCGGGTAGCGGTGCAGCGGTCGAGGCCGCCGTTCCGGGCGATCACCAGCGCAAGCAGGTTCGAGCCGCGTCAGCCGCGCCCGTCCGGCACCGGACGGCGCAGCACCATCCCGGGGCCGCCGCCCGGCGAGCCGTCCTCCAGGCGGAACCCGTCGCCGCCCGCCCGGCGGTCGACCACGACCACCCCGTTGACGAGCACGAAGTCGATGCCGGCCGGCGCGGCGGGCGCGCCGAACGTCGCCCTCTCCCCCACGGTCGCCTCGTCGAACACCACGACGTCGGCCCGCAGGCCGGCCCGCAGGACTCCCCGGTCCGCCAGCCCCATCAGCGAGGCGGGCAGGGAGGTCATCTTCATGAGCGCGGTCTCCAGCGGCAGCGCCCGCTTGTCGCGCACGTACTCGCCCAGCACCTTCGGAAAGGC
The DNA here is from genome assembly GCF_041950525.1 of Nonomuraea sp. GTA35. Lineage (NCBI taxonomy): Bacteria > Bacillati > Actinomycetota > Actinomycetes > Streptosporangiales > Streptosporangiaceae > Nonomuraea > Nonomuraea sp. GTA35. The sequence goes on from NZ_JBGNUV010000003.1 coordinate 12,759, forward strand.
GCCGTAGCTGCGCGGATGGCACGGAGCCAGCCACGGCTGGTTGAACCCGTCGGTACAGACGGCCAGGTACGGCAGGGAGAGGTAGCGGCGGACGGCGTCATCGCTCGTGCTCAGGTCGCTCCCCATGACGGCGTCGGCACGCTCGTCGGGCAGCATCTCCAGGATGAGCTCCGCGAGCGCCTCCGGTGACGGGGTGCGGCCGCGCGCGGTCAGGATCGCCGCCAGCGACACCCCCTGCCACCGCTGTCCGGCCCCGTCGGTCCAGTCGAAGACCACGACCAGCTCGCCGTCCCCGCCGTGGTAGCGGGTGATGCGGTCGACGATGCCGTCCTTGATCAGCCGGCGGCGGCCGGGGTCGCGCAGGTAGGTGCCGACCAGGGTCGGCCTGCCTGCCGCCAGGTGCTCGCCGGGGATGAAGATGGAGGGGTTCCAGCCGAAGAACTGGTACGGGTACTGGTCCCCCGCCACGTCGATGCCGTCCGCGCGGGCCGCCTCGATGGCGGCGATCACCGCCTCGGTCTTCCACCAGTTGCACGCGCCGTCCGTCTTGAGGTGGGAGAGCTGGACGCGGGCGCCCGAGTCGCGGCCGATCCTGATGCCCTCCTCGACGGCGGCCAGCAGGTGGTCGCCCTCGCTGCGCATGTGGCTGGCGTAGCAGCCGCCGTGCTCGGCCACGACCGTGGCGCAGGCGATCAGCTCCGCCGTGCGGGAGGACAGGCCGGGGATGTACTCGAGCCCGGTCGACATGCCGAACGCGCCGTCCGCCATCGCCTTGCCGAGCACGCCCCGCATGGCCTGGATCTGCTCGTCGGAGAGCTCTTCGAGGCCGGCCGGGATCCCGCAGGCGTCGCGTACGTACCCGTGCCCGGCGAGCGTGCCGAAATTGACCGCGGGAGGCCGCGCGTCCAGCCGGGCGAGGAGCTCTCCGGGCGCCATCTCCGCCATTCCGCAGTTGCCGGCGAGAACCGTGGTTATCCCCTGCATGAGGTAATTCTTGAAAAGCAGGTGTGCCGGGTCCCGGAAAAGGTCGAGATCGGTGTGCGTGTGAATGTCGACGAATCCGGGGCACGCGACGCGCCCGCCGGCCTCGATCACGTCGGTGTCAGGGCCGATCAGCTCGGCCACCTCGTTCCGGCCTCCGACGTGGCTGATCCTGCCGCCGGTGATCGCCAGCGCCGCCGCGTGCGGCAGCGCCGGGTCCATGGTGAGCACCGAGGCGTCGAGCACGACGACGTCCGCCGCGCCGCGGCGTGAATCAGGCATGCGAGTTCCGTTCCGTCTCCTCCGGGCAATTGCAGGATTGTCGGCACGGCGGCGCGGCGGTGTCAAGGAAAGTAATGCGCCGCGCGCGAAGTCGTATTTCCCGGCGAGAAAATGACGGTCGGGCCAAGTACGTCGATTCAGCGCGGGCCGGGCTCGAGCAACCCGGCCGGCACGCCGAGCTGCTCGGCCGTGAACCGGGCGAGCAGCCGCCGTGCCGTCTCCGCGGACATGTCGCTGTAGCCGAGGGTGTTGCGCACGGCCAGGCTCTCGGCGATGGCGACGTAGCGCTCGCACACCTCGGTGAGCGGCGCGACCGGCGTGAACGTCCCGTCCCGCACGCCCGCGGCGAACACCTTCAGCACCGCGTCCGCCCACCTGCGCGACATCCGGACGCACTCGTCGAGGAAGGCCGAATGGCGCCTGACCCGCGCCCACACCTCCAGCCACAGCAGGTACTCCTCGAAGGTGCCCTGGTCGCCGGGGATGCTGAGCTCCAGCAGGTGGCGAAGCTGGCCGATGGTGCTCACGTTCTCGTCGAGCAGGCGCTGCAGGGTCACGTGCAGCTGGTCGCCCGCCCAGCGGAAGGCCGCCAGCAGCGCCTCGTCCTTGCTCCTGAAGTAATAGTGGATGCTGGCGTTCGACACCCCGGCCTCGCGGGCGATGTCGGCGATGCGGGTCGCCTCGATGCCGCGCTGGGCCATGAGCCGGCACGCCGCGATCCTGATGCGGTCCTCAGGGCTGCCCGGGTCGGGGGCCCGGTCGGGCCGGGTGTGGCCCTGCTCCTTCCACAGGCCTGCCAGCCTGTGCAGCAGAGCGGCGCCGTCGCCGCCCGCCTGGAGCACCTCGTCGATGCGCCGGGTCATCCGCCAGGCCCGCCGGTAGTCGACGCCCAGCGCCCCCGCCACCCGGTTCGGGCGGGCCTTGCCCGGGGAGTCCAGCATGATCACGACGGCGTCGAGCCAGGCCGCGAGCGGCACGGGAGAGCCGGCGAACGGCGTGGTGGAGGCGGGGTAGACGTGCGCGCCGCAACTGTCGCACGCGTACGCGCGCCGTCGCGAGACCCGGTGGAACGAGCGGTGCGCCCCGCACCGGCGGCAGAACGGCGCCTGGCCGCCGGGGGCGTGGACGGCGCTCCAGAGCAGAGCCAGCGCCGCCTCCTCCTTCGCGGCGTCCGGAGCCGGCGGGGCGGTGGTACTTGCTTCTACAGGCATTTTCACTCTTCCGGCTCTCCGCAAATACAAGGTAGGACGTTTCTTGACAAGCCATTGTGGCGAATGAAATTGTTTCCCGCATCAAAGATATACCTTCAGAAACATTGGAGTAACAAATGTCGGCGCCGTTTCGTGATGATCTCCGGAGCGCGGGCCCGGCCTGGATGCGCGGCGATTCCCCGGCGGCGGACTTCATCACCAAGCTCACGTGGGAACAGTTGCCCCGCGAGGTGATCGACCGGGCCGTGATGTGCCTGATCGACACGCTCGCGGCCATGCTCGCCGGCCGGGCGTCCACGTCAGCGCGCGTCGCCGACGACCTCGCGCACGCCTGGTGGCCCGCCGGAACCGCCACGTCGATCGTCAGCGGGAGCCCGCTGGCCACGGGCGGCGCCGCCTTCGCCAACGCGGTCGCGGCCAACGCCGTGGACATCGACGACTGCGGCATCTACACCTGGGGCCACCCCGGCGCCCAGGTCGTCCCCACCGCGCTCGCCCTGGCCGAGGAGCTGCGACTCAGCGGGCGCGAGCTGATCACCGCGATCGTCGTCGGGTACGAGATCGCCTTCCGCGCCGGCCGCTGCGTCAACCACGACCAGAGCGCGGTCCACTCGGCGGAGCGCACCTACCGGGCCTGCGGGTCGTGGGGCGCGGTGGCCTGCGCCGCGATCGCGTGCCACGTTCACGGGCTCGACGAGGACGTCACACGCCACGCGCTGGGCATCGCCGAGTACGACTCCCCCGACCTGCCGATGATGCGCGCCATCGACACCCCCGGCATGGTCAAGCACGGCGTCGGCTTCGGCGCGCTCACCGGCCTGCTGGCGGCGGACCTCGCCCGGCGCGGGTTCACCGGGATCGAGCCCAGCCTCGACCAGGAGCGCTTCGACCCGTACGTGGCGGACCTGGGCAGCGACTACTACCTGCCCCGCGGCATCACCTGGAAGCGGTACTCCAGCTGCGCCTGGACCCACCCCGCGCTGCTCGCGGTCGAGAAGCTGCGGACGGAGCACCCGCTGCCGGCCGAGTCCGTCGCCCGCGTCGTCATCGAGACCTACCCCGACGCCGCGCGGCTGGGCACGCGGCTGCCGCGGTCCACCGAGGAAGCCCAGTTCAACCTGGCCTGGCCGGTGGCGGCCATGCTGGTGGACGGCCGGGTCGGGCCTGAGCAGGTGGCGGACGCGCGCCTGGGCTCGCCGGAGATCACCGAGCTGTGCCGGCGCATCGACGTGGTGGTGACGGACGACCTCACCCGCCGCTACTACCTCTCGGAGGTCAACGACCCGGAGGGCAGCGACTCCGCCGTGGTCACCGTCACGCTGACCGACGGCACCGTGCTGTCGTCGGGCCGGGTCGACCACGTCCTCTACCCCGAGCCCGGCTGGACCCTTGACGAGATGCGGGACAAGTTCTCCTGGCTGGCCGCCGGCCGGCTGGAGCCTGCGTCGATCCCCCGGCTGCTGGCAGCCCTGGCGAACCTGGAGTCCGCCGACGACAGCTCCGTCCTCATGCGGGACCTGGCGTCGTCCCTGATACCGGTTGGAGCACACTGATGAGAGCACGACGCAAGACGTTCCTGAGCGTGGTGGCGATGGTCGTCACGCTGGGCGGATGCGCCCTGGCCGCCGACCCGCCCGCCCCCGAGGCGGGCGGCCGGGGGAGCACCGCCCCGGCCGCCGCGACACCGGCGGCCGACTCCGCCCTGCACGACCTGCTGCCCGAACGGATCAAGTCGGCCGGCGTCATCCGGGTGGCCAGCAACATCCCCTATCCGCCCTGGGAGATGTACACGACGGCCGGCGGCCGCCAGCCGACGGGCATCGACTACGACCTCTCCCAGGCGCTGGCCGCCAAGCTCGGCGTCAAGGCCTCCTTCGACCAGACGGCCTTCGACAGCATGATCCCCGCCGTTCTGGCAGGCAAGGCCGACATCGTCATGGCGGGCATCTTCGACACCCCCAAGCGGCGCGAGTCGCTGAGCTTCGTCGACTACGCCAAGGACGGCTACTCCCTGCTGGTCGCCAAGGGCAACCCGCAGGGCATGAAGGACGTCACCGACCTGTCCGGCAAGACCGTCGCGGTGCAGAGCTCCACCTCGGAGCAGGCCGCGATCGGCAAGCTGAGCAAGCGGTTCGAGTCGCAGGGCAAGGCGGGCGTCACGGTCCTGGCGTTCCCCGGTGACAGCGAGGCCTTCCTGGCCATCAAGAGCGGCAAGGCGGTGGCCCGCGTGCAGGCCACCTCCGCCGCCGCGTACGCCGTCAAGACCTTCGAGAACGGGAACGCGTTCGAGCTGGTCGACGCCCCCTCGATCACCGAGGAGTTCGGCGGCGGCATCGAAGGCATCGGTGTCCCCAAGTCGGACACCGCGCTCCTGACGGCGCTGCAGAAGGCGCTGCAGGCGCTGATGGACGACGGGACCTACCTGAAGATCCTCTCCAAGTACGGTGTGGAGAACATCGCGCTGGCCAAGGCGGAGATCAACCAGGGGACCGACTAGGGCGCCCGTCCCGCGAGAAAGAGAAAGTGTTGTGACCTCCTTGGCACCCGCTGACACCGTCCCCGCCCCCGCCGGGAAGCGGCCGCCTCCCGTTGCCGTGGTGCCGGTCCGCCGGTACGGCCGCTGGGCCGCGGCGGCGCTCGTCGCGTACCTCCTGTTCGCCCTCGGCTGGTCGTTGTGGCACAACCCCAACCTCGACGTCACCTCGATCCGGCAGTACCTGTTCGCGCCCTCGATCCTGCACGGGCTCGCGGTCACCGTCGAGCTGACCCTCGTGGCCATGGGCATCGGCATCGCCGGCGGCGTGCTGCTCGCCGTGATGCGCCTGTCGGACAATCGCGTGCTCTCCGCCGTCGCCTGGGGCTACATCTGGTTCTTCCGGGGCACGCCCCTGCTGGTCCAGATCATCTTCTGGGGATTCCTGGGCGCGCTCTACCCGAACCTCTTCCTCGGGATCCCGCTCACCGGCGTCGTCTTCGGCTCGGTGCCCACGAGCTCGCTCATCGGCGCTGCCACCGCGGCGGTGCTGGCGCTGGCCACGAACGAGGCGGCCTACTGCGCCGAGCTCGTCCGTGCGGCGATCATCTCGGTCGACGGCGGGCAGCGCGAGGCGGCCATGTCGCTCGGCATGTCCTCGGCCCGCAGGATGCGGTTCGTGATCCTGCCGCAGGCCATGCGGGTGCTGATCCCGACGCTCGGCAACGAGGCCATCTCGATGCTCAAGATGACCGCGCTGGTCTCGGTCATCTCCGGGCGGGATCTGATGACCAGCGTCCAGCAGATCTACCAGCAGAACTTCAAGATCATGCCGCTGCTGGTCGTGGCGTCGCTGTGGTACCTGCTGCTGACCTCGATCGTGAGCATCGGCCAGCACTACGTGGAGCGGTACTTCGGCCGCGGGTTCGGCGTCAAGCCGTCCGCCGCGCACGAACGCCGGGCGCGCCGCCGCGCCGCCGCGCGGGCCAAGGCCCGGGCCACGGCCCCGGCGGGATACGGGACGGCGCCCGATCACGTGGACGGCGAGCCGATGGTCCGCGCGGAGCAGGTGTGGAAGTGGTTCGGCTCCGCCGACGTGCTGCGGGGCGTCGACCTCACGGTTCACCCGCGGCAGACGCTCGTCCTGCTCGGCCCTTCGGGCAGCGGCAAGTCCACCCTGTTGCGCTGCGTCAACGCGCTGGAGCGGGTGGACTCGGGGCTGCTGGAGGTGGAGGGCCGGCGGGTCGGGCTGCGCGAGGCCGGCGGCCGGCTGCACGAGATGACGGAGGCGGAGCTGTGCCGGCAGCGGGCCCGCATCGGCATGGTGTTCCAGCGTTTCAACCTGTTCCCGCACATGACCGCGCTGGAGAACGTGATGCTGGGCCCCAGGCGGGTGCTCGGCCTGTCGCGCGAGCGAGCCGAGGCGGAGGCCGAGCGGCTGCTGACCCGGGTCGGCCTGCGCGACAAGCTCGACGCCTACCCGGCGCAGCTCTCGGGCGGGCAGCAGCAGCGGGTGGCCATCGCGCGCGCCCTGGCGATGAAGCCGCACGTCATGCTGTTCGACGAGCCGACCTCGGCGCTCGATCCCGAGCTGGTCGGCGAGGTGCTCGACGTCATGAAGGACCTCGCCCGGCAGGGGATGACCATGATCGTGGCCACGCACGAGATCGGGTTCGCCAAGGAGGTCGCCGACACCGTCGCCATGCTCGACGGGGGCGTCATCATCGAGTCCGGCCCGCCGGGGGAATGCCTGGTGGCCCCGAAGGAGGAGCGCACGAAGGCGTTCCTGTCCAAGGTCCTCGCATAATCCGTCTCTCTCTGGAGGTTTTGAGCAGTGCCCGAGGTCATCGTCGTCGGTGCCGGCGTCATGGGGGCGTCCACCGCGTTCCACCTTGCCGAACGCGGGGTGCGTTCCGTCACCGTCGTCGACGCGCGACACGCGGGCGAGGGCATGAGCAGCCGCTCGTCGGCCCTCGTCCGGATGCACTACACGTTCGAGCCGGAAGTACGCCTGGCGGTGGACAGCCTCGCCTTCTTCCGCGAGTGGCCGGAACGGGTCGGCCGGCCACCGGTGTTCCGCGAGTGCGGGTTCGTCCGCATCGTCTCGCCCGGCGAGGCCGACCTGCTGCGCAAGAACGTCGAGATGCAGCAGGCGTGCGGCGCCGAGGCAGAGGTGATCACGGCCGGCGACCTGCTGGAGCTGGAGCCGCGCTGGCAGCTCGACGACGTGGTCGCCGCCGCGTACGAGCCCCGGGCGGGCTACGGCGACGGCGCCGTCGTGGCGGGCGACTTCCTGTCCCGGGCGCGGGAGCTGGGCGTCGCCTACCGTCCCAACACCCCCGTGCGCTCGCTCCTCGCCGACGGCGGCGGCCGGGTCCGCGGGGTGCGCACCGCCGAGGGCGACCTCACGGCCGATCTCGTCATCCTCGCCACCGGGGCCTGGACCCGTCCGCTGCTCGGGACGGTGGGTGCGGACCTGCCCATCGAGGCCGAGTACCACGAGGTGGCGGTCCTGCGGGACGGCCCGGACGGGCCGGCTTCCCGGGTGGCGTGCATCGACTCGGGCACCCGTACGTACTTCCGCCCCGAGCCGGGCGGGAACCTGCTGCTCGGCGACTTCGTCGGCCCGCGTGCCGGGATCGACCCCGACGACTTTCCCCAGGTGCCCGGTGAGGCGAACGTGGTGGAGATGGTCGGGCGAGCCGCGCGCCGCGTCCCCGCCCTCGCCGAGTCCGGCATCACCCGCGGCGTGACCGGCATCTACGACATGTCGCCCGACGCCCGGCCGATGCTGGGCCCGGTGGCCGGGATCGAGGGCCTGATCGTCGCGGCGGGCTTCTCCGGGATGGGCTTCAAGATCTGCCCGGCGGTCGGCCGCGCGCTGTCCGAGCTGGCCCTGGGCGAGCCCCAGACGGTGGACGTCTCCGCCTTCTCCCCCGGCCGCTTCGCCGAGGGCAGGCCGATCACGCCCCCGTACGGCTACACCGACGACTGACCGGGCTGGGGGATCGCGGCGCGGCGGCTCGGCAGACCAGCCGGTAAATTACCGGAACGTGACCCGATACCGGGAAATCTGCACCGACCTCGCTCACCGCATCATCGCGGGGACCCTCCACCCCGGGGACGAGCTGCCGGGCATCCGCGATCTCGCCCGGCAGTGGCACACCACCGCCTCCACCGTCAGCCGGGCACAGCGCCGGCTGGCCGACGCCGGAGTGCTGGAGCTGGCCGACCGCCGCCGGGCCCGCGTGACCCCCGGCGCCGCGCTCGCCGCCCGGCGGTTCCTGCACGTGGACTCGGTCCTCACCCTCGCCGGCAGCGACGATCCCGCCCTCGACCTCCTCACCGGCGCGCTCGACGGAAGGCTGAGCGTCGTCACGCGCGAGGGCAGCATCGCCGGGCTCAGCGCGGTGCGCCAGGGCCACGCCGACGGCGCCGCGATCCACCTGCTGCACCACACCGGCGCCTACAACGCGCCCTTCGTGCTCGGCATGCTGCGCGGCCTGGAACCGCACCTGATCCACCTCTGGCGGCGCGAGCAGGGCCTGATCGTGCCGCCGGGCAACCCCGACCGCATCACCGGCATCGCCGACCTCGCGGCGCGTCGCGTCGCCACCCGGCGCCCCGGCACCGGAACCCGGATCCTCCTGGACCGGCTGCTCCTGGCCGCCGGTCACGACCCGGACGGCCTGCGAGGACCGCAGGTGGGCTCCCATCTCGAGGTCGCCCTGGCCGTGGCCACCGGCACCGTCCACGCCGGCCTCGCAGTGCGCTCGGCCGCGACCGACCTGGACCTCGAGTTCATCCCCCTGGCCTGGGAGGACTTCGACATCGGGCTGGCCGGGCACGCCCTCGACTCGGCCGCCCATCTCATCGCCGCACTACGCACGCCTGCCCTGCGTGACAGGATCTCCTCGCTGGGCGGCTACGACACCTCCAGGTCCGGCGACGTCACGAAGCTCTCCGGCCCCGACGCGAGCGGGACCCGGGCGCCGGGGCGCGGCCGGAGCCGCCGAGCGGCACCGGAGGGGCACGCATGACCGTCCGGGGATGAACACCGGCCCGGGGCACACCAAGCAGGCGGTCAGGCCAGGCCGGGCAGCGGCTTGTCGTGCAGCCAGGCGGACAGCAGCGGCCCGACCGGTCGCGAGGTGTGCTGCTGGACGTGCCCGGCGAACTCCCGGGTGGTGACGGTCCCGTGCCGGTGCCCGGCGGTCCAGGCGCGCAGGGCGGCGAAGAACGCCTCGTCGCCCATGGCCGCGCGCAACGCGTGCAGGGTCAGCGCGCCACGCTTGTAGACGCGGTCGTCGAACAGCGTCCGCTCGCCGGGGTCGGCCAGGATGAAGTCCTGCGGGAGCAGGCTGAGGCGATGCCACCACCGGCGGGCGTGGTCGCCGGCGGGCGGGCCGCCCGACGCCTCGGACCAGAGCCACTCGGCGTAGGCCGCGAAGCCCTCCTGCAGCCAGATGTCGCTCCAGCAGGCCACGGTGAGGCTGTTGCCGAACCACTGGTGCGCCAGCTCGTGCGCGACCAGCCGCTCGCAGCCGCGCACGCCGTCGACGTGGTTCCTGCCGAAGATCGACATGCCCTGGGCCTCCACCGGGATCTCCAGGTCGTCGTCGGCCACCACGACGGTGTAGCCGGTGAACGGATAGGGCCCGAACAGGTCGCCGAACAGCGCCGTCATCTGGTCCTGCCGGGCGAAGTCGTGGCGTACGCGGGCGGCCAGCCGCGGCGGGCAGGCCAGCCGGGAGCCGCCGTACTCGAAGACCTGGTAGCGCCCGATCTGCACGCTCGCCAGGTAGCTCGCCATGGGTTCGGCCTGCTCGTAGACCCACGTCGTGTTCCCGGCGCCGCGCCGCCTGTCCACGAGCACGCCGTTCGCGATCACCTGGTACGGCGACGCCGTCGTCACGGAGATGCGGTACGACGCCTTGTCCCCCGGCCGGTCGTTGCAGGGGAACCAGGACGGCGCGCCGATCGGCTGGCCGGCGACGAGCGCGCCGTCGCTCAGCTCCTCCCAGCCCAGCCCGCCCCAGGGGCTCGGCACCGGTGCGGGCTTGCCCGAGTAGCGCACCTCGACGACGGCCCGCTCCCCCGCCGGCAGCGGCGTGGGCGGCGTCACGCGCAGCTTGCCCCCGCCGTGCGTGTACCGGGCGGTCACGCCGTCGACCGTGACGCCCGCGACCCGGAGCCTGCCGAAGTCCAGGTCCAGCGCGCTGAGGGGCTCGGCGGCCGACACCGTCAGCCGGGCGGTGCCGTCGAGCCGGTTGGCCTGGATCCGGTAGGCCAGCCTCAGGTCGTAGTGCGAGACGCCGTAGCGGTGGTCGCCGTGCCCGGGGAAGTACGGTGTCATCGCCACGCCGAGATCGGGTTGCCGAACCAGCGGGTACGGCCGGGCACGTTCTCGCCCCGCATGACCAGGGAGGCCGGGCCGACCGTGGTGTCGGTGCCCACGAGCGCGGCCGGCAGCACCACGCCGTGCGGGCCCAGCGTCGCGCCGGCCTCGAGCGTCACCGTGTCCATGCTCATGACCCGGTCGTGGAAGAGATGTGTCTGCAGGACGCAGCCCCGGTTGACGCACGCGCCGTCGCCCAGGGTCACCAGGTCCGCCTCGGGCAGCCAGTACGTGTCACACGTGACCCCATGTCCGATGCGTGCCCCGAGCGAGCGCAGCCACACGTTGAGCGGCGCGGTTCCCAGCCACGGCCGCGCGAACCAGGGCGCCGCCAGCACCTCGACGAAGTTGTCCGCCAGCTCGTTGCGCCACACGAACGAGCTCCACAACGGCCGGCTGCCGGCCCTGATCCGGCCGACCAGCAGCCACTTGGCGGCCGTCGCGACCGCCGCCGCGACCACGCCCGCGGCCATCATGACCACGCCGCTCAGCGCGGTCGCCGCGGCGTGGCCGTACCGGGAGGCGAGGGCGGCGAACGCGGCGGCGGCCAGGACGGCGAGCGCGAGGGCGCACATGGCGGGCACCACGCGGAACGCCTCGACGACGGCCCGCGCCACCCTGTACCGCGCGGGCGGGTCGTAGGTGCGGTTCCTGTCGCCCTCCTCCGCGGTGCGGCGCAGCTTCATGGGCGGCATGCCGACGTACGACGAGCCGGACTTGGCCTTCTTCGGCGTCGCCGACAGCACCCCGACCAGGCCGTCCTTGGGCACCTTGCGCCCGGGGGCGGTCATCCCCGAGTTGCCGAGGAAGGCGCGCTTGCCGATCCGCGCCGTCGCGATGCGCATCCAGCCGCCGTCGAGCTCGTACGGGGCGACCATCGTGTCGTCGGCCAGGAAGGCGCCGTCGCCGACCGACGTCATCGTGGGCAGCGCGAGCACCGTGGACAGCTCGACGCCCCGGCCCACCTTCATGCCGAGCGCCCGCAGCCACGCCGGGGTCAGGACGCTCGCGTACAGCGGGAACAGCCAGACGCGGGCCGAGGCCATCAGCCGCCCGGTGGCCCAGGCCTGCCAGGCCTGGCGGCTGTGCACCGGATGTTGCCCCGCGTGCAGGCCCAGGCCGAGCAGCCGCACGCTGACCAGCGTGAGCAGGGCGAAGACGGCCATGCCGGCGACCGTCGCGAGCGGCACGCCGGCCAGGGCGGCGGTGAGCGCCTGGCCGAGCGTGCGCGTCCCGCCGGCGAACCAGGCCAGGACGGCGAGGGCGGCCCCGGCCGCGACCACCGGGAGCAGGCTGAGCGCGAAGGCCGTCACGCCGTACAGCGCCGTCCCCCAGGCGGAGCGGGCGGCCCGCTCCCCCGGCTTGCGCGACTTGCCCTGCCGGAACGCGGGCACGCCGGCCCAGAGCTCGCCCGACGGCACCGCGCCGGCGACCGCCGATCCGGGCGCCACCTGCGCGTTCTTCCCGATCTTCGCGCCCGGCAGCAGCGTCGAGCGGGAGCCGACGGTGGCGCCGGCGCCGATCCGGATCTCGCCGAGGTGCAGGACGTCACCGTCGTACCAGTGGCCGCTGAGGTCCACCTCCTGCTCGACCGACGCGCCCCTGCCCACCTTGAGCAGCCCCGTGACGGGCGGGGGCGAGTGCAGATCGGCGTCGGCGCCCACCTGGGCGCCGAGCAGCCGGGCGTACCAGGTCATCCAGGGCGCGCTGGCCAGGTCGGGGACGCCGAGCCTGGCCGCGAACTGCTCGGCGAACCAGAGCTTGAGATGGACGGCGCCACCGCGCGGGTGGCTGCCCGGCCGTACGCCGCGCAGCAGCAGCCGGGCGAGCGCCGCCGACAGGCCGATCCGTCCCATGGGGGTCAGGAACGCCAGCGCGCCCAGCGTCACCCACCACCAGGACAGCGCCGGGGCCCACGGCGGCGCCAGCACGTTGCCGAGCGCGGCCAGCGGCACGACCCAGCGCATGGCGCCGGCGGTGAGCAGCGGCACCATGAGCAGCGCCTGGATCACCGAGGCCCGGCGCGGCATGGGCGTCACGGGTGGCCGGCCGGGCTCGGGCTCGCCCCTGGTGACCAGGAGCCCGGCCAGCCCGGACAGCGTGGGCTGCGCGTACACGTCGCCCACCGCCACGTCCGGGTAGTCGGGGCGCAGCACGGACACCAGCCTGGCCGCCGCGAGGCTCGTGCCTCCGTTGGCGAAGAAGTCGTCGTCGGGCCCTTCCGGCGCCACCCCCAGGATGGCGGTCCACTGCTCGGCCAGCAGCGCCTCGGCGGGGGTCAGCTCGGGGGACGGCGTCTGCCCGGCCAGCGGCCAGGGCAGCGCGTCGCGGTCGATCTTGCCCGAGGTCCTGGTCGGGAGCGAGGCGACCGGTGCCAGGCGCGGCACCAGGGCGGCGGGCAGCGAGTCGGCGAGCAGCTCGCGCGCTTCGCCGGCGTCGAAGCCGGGGCCGGTGACGACGTACCCGACGAGAATCTGATGCCCGCCGCCGGCGGTGCGTACGGCGGCGGCCGCGCCGGTGACGCCGGGCAGCGCCTGTAACGCGGCGTCCACCTCGCCCAGCTCGATCCGGCGCCCGCCCAGCTTCACCTGGTCGTCGGCCCGGCCGACGAACACCAGGCCCTCGGGGTCGGCCCGGACCAGGTCACCGCTGCGGTAGGCGCGTGCCCAGCCCAGCGACGGCAGCGGCGCGTACTTCTCGGCGTCCTTCTCCGGGTCGAGGTAACGGGCCAGGCCGACGCCGCCGATGACCAGCTCGCCGGTCTCCCCCATGGCCACCGGCTCGCCCGAGTCGCCGACCACGGCCAGGTCCCACCCGTCGAGGGGCAGCCCGATGCGTACGGGCTGCCCGCCGGTGAGCGGCGCCGCCGACGCCACCACCGTCGCCTCGGTGGGCCCGTAGGTGTTCCACACCTCCCGCTCCGGCACGGCCAGCCGCTCGGCCAGCTCGGGCGGGCACGCCTCCCCGCCGAAGACCAGCAGCCGGATCCCGGCGAGGTGCTCGACCGGCCAGAGCGCGGCCAGCGTCGGGACGGTCGAGACGACCGTGATGCCCCTGTCCGCCAGCCAGGGGCCGAGGTCCATGCCCGTACGCACCAGGGCCCTGGGCGCGGGCACCAGGCAGGCTCCGTGCCGCCAGGCCAGCCACATCTCCTCGCAGGAGGCGTCGAAGGCCACGGACAGCCCGGCCAGCACCCGGTCGCCGGGGCCCAGCGGACGCTCCCGCAGGAACAGCCCCGCCTCGGCGTCGACGAACGCCGCCGCCGACCGGTGCGTCACCGCGACGCCCTTCGGCTTGCCGGTGGATCCGGACGTGAAGATGATCCACGCGTCGTCGTCCGGCTCGGGCGGGCCGCCGCCGTTCCTGAAGCCCTCGTGCACGGTGACCTTGCCGGTGATGACCGCGTCCACCGCGGCTTCGGTGAAGACCAGTCCGGCGCGCTCGTCCGGGTCGTCGGCGTCGACCGGCACGTACGCGGCGCCGGCGGCGAGCACGGCGAGGATGGACAGGTACAACTCGGCCGTCCCCGACCCGATCCGGACGCCCACCCTGGCGCCGCGGCCGATCCCGGCCTCCGCGAGCTCCGCGGCCATCCGGTCCACCTCCGCGCGCAGCGCGCGGTAGCTCAGGCACACGGTGCCGTCGTCCAGCGCGGGCGCGTCCGGGTGCAGGCGCGCGGTCTCGTCGAGGATGTCGACCAGGGTGCGGGGTGGCGGCGCCAGCACGCCGGCGGGAAAGACCGCGGAGGCGGCCTTGGGACGTACCTCGACCGAGTCGCTACGCAAACGCTGCTCCTTGGGGTCAGGCGGTCGATGCCTTCAGAAGGCACACAGCATTCGCATCATCCGCCACCGTCGTGGCGATCGCGCCACCCAAGACCCAACGGCTGCCGCGGTCGCGCCTATTCCGCTCACCCGTCGCGCGACCGCCGACGCCGCCGCTCGTCCCCGACCGCCGTCGCGCGACCCGCGACCGCCGTCACCCGTTCCCGTCCTGGCGTCTGGGCATCCCGTACGGGTCGTGCGGCGTGTCGGCGTAAGCCCACTGGTGGTCGCGGGCGTGACGGCAGGCCGTCTCGACGTCCCCGGCGCGCATGACCTCCAGCAACTCGCGGTGCTCCTCGGCGACCCGCGCCAGCTCCGGCATGGTGACCATCAGGGCGATGGCCGTGCGCGCCTCGATCTGCAGCGCCTCCCAGGCGCGGGCCAGCAGCCCGTTGCCGCCGGCCTGCACGACGTGCCGGTGGAACCGGGCGCTGGCCAGGCCGATGCCGGGCACGTCGCCGTCCCCGGCGCAGCGGTGCATCTCCTCGACGGCCTCCCCCAGCAGGTCGAAGGGGACGGCTCCGGCCAGCATCGCGAGCCGCGTCGCGGTCTCCTCGAGTGCCGCCCGCAGGATGTAGGCCTCGCGGATCGTCTGCTCGGCGAAGGGCAGCACCCGGCTGCCGTGACGGGGCTGGCTCTCGATGAGGCCGAGGCCCTCGAGTTGCCGCAGCGCCTCCCGGACCGGGGCCTGGCTGGTGCCGAACTCCAGGGCGATCTTGGTCTCGATCAGGCGGTCGCCCTCGCCGAGTTCGCCCGCGACGATCCGCTGCAGCAGGCCGTCACGGATCTGCCGGCTCAGGGTCGGCCGTGCGGAGCGCGGAACTCCCGTGGATTCGGACAACAAGCCTCCCGTGCCCTTGACTCTTGGATCATCCCATCTACTCTCCAATTATCGATATCGATAATTGGAGCGTAAATGCTGATATCGGTTGAGATGCCGGAGAGTGCCGAGGCGGCTCGTGCGGGCCTCAGGACGGGGGCCGTCCCCCTGGGCGGCGGCACCCACCTGATGACCCGGCTGAACGACGAAGCCGGGGGCGAGCTGCGGCTCGTCAGCCTGCGCAGGGCGGGACTGCGCGGCATC
The DNA here is from genome assembly GCF_041950525.1 of Nonomuraea sp. GTA35. Taxonomy (NCBI): domain Bacteria; kingdom Bacillati; phylum Actinomycetota; class Actinomycetes; order Streptosporangiales; family Streptosporangiaceae; genus Nonomuraea; species Nonomuraea sp. GTA35. The sequence continues at coordinate 28,012 of NZ_JBGNUV010000003.1, forward strand.
GACGTCGACGGCGCCACCGTGGTCCTGGGCGCGGCCACCACGCTCGCCGACATCGAGGACGACGCCCGGCTGAGCTACCTGTCCCCCTGCGTGCGCTCGATCGCCTCCCCTCCGGTCCGCAGCCTCGCCACGGTGGCCGGCAACCTCTTCGTGCCGCAGCCGTACGGCGACCTGGCGGCGGCCCTGCTCGCCCTGGACGCGGAGCTGGACGTGCTCGGCGCGGGCGGCGTGCGGCGCGAGCCGCTGGAACGGATCGTCACGGAGGGCCTGCCCGCGGGCGAGCTGGTGACCCGGGTCCGGTTCACGGCCCCGGCGGCCGGCACGTTCCGGTTCCACAAGGCGAGCCGGCGGCGGCTCAACTCGGGATCCATCGTCACCGTGGCGGCCCGGATCACGGTCGAGGACGGCGTGGTCGGCGACGTCCGGCTCGTCCTCGGCGCTCTCGCGCGCCGCCTGGTGCGGGCGGCCGGCGCCGAGCGCGTCCTGCTGGGCGCGCCGCTCACCGCCGAGGTCGTCGCCGAGGCGGCCGGAGCGGACGTCGTCGAGCCGTTCGACGACGCCTACGCCTCCGCCTGGTACCGCGCCCGGGTCTACCCCGTCCACCTGCGTCGTGCCCTGCTCGGGGCCTGAAGGGGGCCGCCATGGGCCTGAGAAGGGGCCGGCTTTGAGCTTGAGAAGGGGCCCGATGTGAGCTCGAAAGGGGAGCGTATGCCCTCGACCATCGTCACGCTCAGACTGAACGGCACCGAGCGGGAGCTGATCGCCCGCCCGTCGACCACACTGCTGGACGCCCTGCGCGAGACGTTCGGGCTGATGGGGGCCAAGCGCGGGTGCGGGCAAGGGGGCTGCGGCAGCTGCACGGTGCTGCTGGACGGCCGGCCGGTGGTCTCGTGCCTGGTTCCCGTCGTGACGGTCGACGGCTCCAGCGTGGAGACGATCGAGGGCCTGGCCGACGGCGACCGGCTCAGCGACGTGCAGCAGGCGTTCGTCGACCTCTTCGCGACGCAGTGCGGGTTCTGCACCCCCGGGATGATCATGTCCGCCACCGCGCTGCTCGACCGGAAGCCGGACCCGACCCGCCAGGACGTCACCGAGGCGATCTGCGGGAACGTCTGCCGCTGCACCGGATACGAGCCGATCATCGCCGCCGTCCTGACCGCCGCGGAACGCCGCCGCGGCGCCCCGCCGGCACCCCCCGAAGCCGGCGGCCCGCCGGCACCCCCGATGGCCGGCACCCCGGTGGCGCCCGCGAAGGCCGACGCCTGATGGGCCGCGTCACGCCGATCGACGAGGCGTACTTCAAGGGCGAGCGGGCGGGCGACTTCACCGTCATCGGTTCCGCGGTCCAGCGCTCGGACGCCCGCGGTCACGTCACCGGCCGCACGGTCTTCTTCGAGGACCTGACGCCGCCGGGGCTGACGCACGTCAAGATCCACCGGTCCACGCGGCACCACGCCCGCCTCGACCGGGTGGACGTCTCCGGCGCCCTCGAAGTGCCGGGCGTGCTCCGGGTCATCACCCACGAGGACGTGCCGAACAACTGGTACGTCGTGCTGCGCCTGATCGGTGTGGGTCCCGACGACGAGCCGGTGCTGGCCGAGGACCGGGTCCTGTACCGCGGCGAGCCGATCGTCGCCGTGGTCGCCGAGACCGAGGAGGCCGCCCGCGAGGGCGCCGCCAGGGTCGTGGTCGACTACACCGACCTGCCCGCCGTGCTCGACGTCGAGGAGGCGCTGGCCGAGGGCGCGCCGATCATCAAGCAGGCGGGCACCAACCACTTCGTCTACGAGGGACACCACTGCCGCCGGATCCGCTTCGGCGACGTCGAGCGGGGCTTCGCGCAGGCGGACCGGATCATCGAGGGCCGCTACAGCTCCTCGCCGATCGAACACGCGCCGACCGAGCCGACCGGCTGCATCGTCGTCCCCCAGGGCGACGGCCGGCTGCGGATCCACAGCAACACCCAGGCCGCCTTCTTCACCCTGGACAACACCGCGCTCATCCTCGGCGTCCCGCCCACCAGCCTGCGCGTCGTCGGTGGCACCGTCGGAGGCGGCTTCGGCGGCAAGGTCGACGTCATCGTCGAGCCTCTGGCCTGCATCGCCGCCATGCTCACCGGCCGGCCCGCCAAGTACGTCTACAGCCGCGCCGAGGAGATGCAGGTGTCGTCCACCCGCGCGGCCGAGCACATCTCCATCAGGGACGGCGTCATGGACGACGGCCGGATCGTCGCCCGCCAGGTCACCCTCCACGTGGACGCGGGCGCCTACTCCCGGCACACCCCGTACGGCGTCACCAAGGCGGCGGCGCACATGCCGGGCCCGTACACGATCCCGAACGTCCACGTCGACTGCTACTGCGTCTACACGAACCGGACGCCGTCCAGCGCCATGCGCGGGTTCGGCGTCACGATCGGCGACTTCGCGCTGGAGTCGCAGATGGACCGCATCGCCCGGGAGCTGGGCCTGGACCCGCTCCAGTTGCGGCTCAGGAACGCCTACCGGGACGGCGACATGAAGGCGCATCGCAAGATCGCGTCCGGCACGGCGCTGGTCGAGGTGATCCAGAGCGCCGCCGGCCTGGTGGGGCACGACCTTCCACCGGAGTACCGGGCGATGTCGTCGACCGATCGGCAGGAGGGCTGAGCGATGACGTTACGGCGAGGGCGCGGATACGCGGCCGTCAACTACCCGACCGGGATGAACCTCGGCGGCGACCCGTCGCAGGCGCTCGTCCACGCCACCACCATGGGCGGGTTCGTGGTCACGCTCTCCTCGGTGGATCTCGGCCAGGGGCTGCGGACCGTCGTCGCCCAATGCGCGGCGGAGACGCTCGGCGTCCCGCTCGGGAACATCATCGTCGACACCGCCGACACCGACACCGGCCCCCACTGCATGGGGACGTTCGCCAGCCGCGGCACCCACCGCGTCGGCAACGCCGTGGTCATGGCGGCCCGCGAGGCCAGGGAGGTCCTGCTCCAGGTCGCCGCCGACGAGCTGGAGGTGGACGCGGAGGACCTGGAGACCGACGGCACGGGCTTCGTCCGCCTCAAGGGAGCGCCGGAGAAGAAGATCCACGTCAGCGAGGTCGCGCTCGCCGCGCACTTCCGGCAGGGCCGGACCATCTCCGGCCGGGGCATCTTCCTCAAGGAGCCGAGCACTCCGGTGCCGGAGACCGGCGAGATGGACCCCGACTCCTGCCAGGCGCACGCGTGCACGGTGGCCGAGGTCGAGGTCGACGACGAGACCGGCGTCATCGAGGTGCTGCGGCTCTACAACACCTACGAGGTCGGCCGGGCGCTCAACCCGGCCATCGCGACGCAGCAGGTCGAGGGCGGCGCCTGGATGGGCCTGTCGCATGCGCTGTTCGAGACGACGGAGCCGTACTATCCGCATTCGCGCGAGCACGGCCCCGTCGATTTCGTCGAGTACCTGATGCCGGGGCCGGCCGACCTCCCGGCGCAGACGAGCGTGTTCCTCGAACGGCCGGCCGGCAACGGGCCGTTCGGCGCCAAGGGCATCGGCGAGATGACGGCCAACGCGCCGATCCCCGCGATCGCCAACGCGGTGTACGACGCGGTCGGCGTGCGGCTGACGAGCATGCCGTTCACCCCGGAGAAGGTGCTGCGCGGACTCGACGAGCTGCGGGCCGGCCGTGCCGGCTGATCAGGAGGCGCTGGGCCGGCGGCTGGGCGAGGAGGGCTACCTGGCCGACGAGGGCCTGCTCACCGCCGTCCACCTGGCCGGCGTGCTCGGGCTTCCGCTGCTGCTGGAAGGCGAGCCGGGGGTCGGCAAGACGGAGATCGCGAACGTCCTGTCCCGGGTGCTCGGCCGCGAGCTGATCCGCCTGCAGTGCTACGAGGGGCTGGACGCCTCCCAGGCCCTGTACGAGTGGGACTACCCGAAGCAGCTGCTGTCCCTGCGGGCCGCCGAGGTGGAGGGGCGCGGCGCCGGCGACCTGTACCGGGAGGAGTTCCTCCTGCAGCGCCCGCTGCTGAGGGCGCTGCGGGCGGTCTCCGGCGCGGTGCTGCTGATCGACGAGATCGACCGTGCGGACAGCGAGTTCGAGGCGTTCCTGCTGGAGTTCCTCGGCGACTTCCAGATCACCATCCCGGAGATCGGCACCATCAGGGCGGCGAGCGCCCCGTTCGTCGTCCTCACCTCGAACCGGACCCGCGAGCTGCACGACGCGCTCAAGCGCCGGTGCCTGTACCACTGGATCCCCTTCCCCGACGCCGAGCGGGAGCGGGCGATCATCCAGGCGCAGGCGCCCGGCCTGGACGACAGGAGCGCGGCCCGCCTCGTGGCCGCCGTGCACCGGATCCGCGGGCTGGCGCTGCTGAAGCGGCCGGGGATCGCGGAGTCGGTCGCCTGGGCCCGCGGCGTGCAGGCGCTGGCCGGCGAGGGTTCGAGCCGGCCGGAGGCGATGCGCAGGTCCGCCGGGCTGCTCGTCAAGCACGAGGAGGACCTGGCGCTGGTCAGCCGCCATGCCGCGGAGGTGTTCGGTGACTGAGCGGTCCCTGGTCGCGCGCGTCCGCGATCACGTGCACGGGTTCCTGCGGGACCTGCACGATCAGGGCCTGCGCGTGCCGGTGTCCAAGCAGCGGGTCTTCCTCCAGGCGATCGAGGCCGTCGGCCCGCGCGACGCCACGCACCTCTACTGGATCGGGGCGAGCACGCTCACCATGTCCCGCGCGGACCTGGAGGTGTACTCCCCCACGTTCGAGCGCTGGTTCGGGGAGGCCGGGACCCGGCCCGTTCCCGATCGGGAGCTTCCGGACGAGGAGGTCCCCGCGCCGCGCGGGAAGGGGGACGAAGCTCCCCTCACGGCGACGTTCGGCGGGGAGGCGGGCCTCGCGGCCGGCTCCGCGGAGCGCGAGAGGCGCCCGGTGTTCGGCCCGGCGAGCGAGGAGGACCGGGCCGTGCTCGCGCTGCTGCGGCGGGAGCTGCGCGGCGCGATGCCGACGGTCCGGTCACGCCGCCGCCGGCCCGGCCGCCGAGGCCCGTGGATCGACGTCGCCAGGATGTACCGCGAGTCCTGGCGCGGCCACGGCGAGATCGTGACGTTGCGGCGGCGGGACCGGCCGCGGCGGCAGCGCCGGGTGCTGCTGCTCATCGACGTGTCGGGGTCGATGAAGCAGCACAGCGCCGGCTACCTGCGCTTCGCCCACGCCGCGGTTGGCTGCCTCGATCGGGTCGAGGTGTTCACCTTCGGCACCCGGCTGACCCGCGTCACCGGGCCGCTGCGGGCGCGGGAGGTCGACACGGCCGTCGGCTCGCTGAGCGAGGTCGTCCTGGATGCCGAGGCGGGGACGCGGATCGGCGTCTCGCTCCAGGAGTTCCTCGGCAACGCCCGGTATGTCACCATGGCGCGCGGCGCCCTGGTGATCGTGCTCTCGGACGGCCTGGAGCGCGGCGACTGCCGGCCCATGCAGGCGGCCGTACGGCGGTTGTCGCTGCTGGGCCACCGGTTGTCGTGGTGGACGCCGCTCGCCTGCGACCCGGCGTACCGGCCGGTCACCCGCGGCATGTCGGCCGTGCTCGGCGACCTGGACACCATCGCGGGCGTAGCTGACCTGCGAACGGCGTACGAGCAGGTACAGATCATGGCCAGGGAGTGATCGTCATGTCCGAGGCGTACACGGGCGACATCGTGGACTCGCACCATCACATCTGGCGGACCCGGGATCTGCCCTGGCTGTCCGGCCCGATGGTGCCGCGGATCTTCGGGCCGTACGAGGCGATCAGGCGCGACTACCTGATCGGCGAGTACACCGCCGAGGCCACGGCCTCGGGCATCGGCGAGTCGGTCTACGTGCAGACGAACTGGCCGCTCGACCGGGTCGTGGACGAGGTGCGCTGGCTCCGCGACGTCCACCAGGAGACGGGGTGGCCGATGGCCGTCGTCGCGGCGGCCGACCTGTTCGACGACGCCGCTCCGGAGGTCATGCGACGCCAGGCCGCGCTCACACCGCTGGTGCGGGGAGTCCGGCAGCAGCTGCACTGGCACCAGCGCCCGGAGTTCCGGTACGCCACCGCGCCCGACCGCATGCGGGACCCGGTCTTCCGCAAGAACATCGGCGCGCTCGCCGACCTCGGCTGGCTGTTCGAGCTGCAGGTCTTTCCCGAGCAGATGCCCGACGCGGTCGCGTTGGCGGCGGCCTTCCCCGACGTCACCTTCGTCCTCGTGCACGCGGGCATGCTCATCGGCCCGCAGTACGCCGAGTCGTGGCGCGCCGGGATGGCCGCGCTGGCCGAGCGGCCGAACGTCGTCGTCAAGCTCACCGGGCAGGGCACCTTCGTCCACCGGGTGGATCCCGGCCTCATCTCCTTCGTCGCCGGTGAGGTGATCGGCCGGTTCGGCGCCGGCCGGGCCATGTTCGGCAGCAACTTCCCGGTCGAGAAGCTCTGGACCACCATGCCGCACCTGGTCGGCACGTGGAAGGACGCGCTGGCACACCTGTCGCCGGCCGACCAGCGCGCCATTTTCGCCGGCAACGCACGACGGGTATACGGGCTGGGAGGCTGACATGGCACTGTTCGTTCTGACCTACGGTTACCACGACACTCCGTTGAGAGCGGAGCGCCGCGAGGACCATCTCGCGCATCTGAACAAGCTCCTGGAGCAGGGCAGCCTCGTCGCGGCAGGCCCTTACACGGACCTGACGGGCGGCATGATCATCCTGCGGGCGGAGGACGAGGCGGCGGCGCGGGCGCTCGTCGACCAGGACCCCTACACGCAACTCCAGGTCACCAAGGACCGCACGCTGCGGGAATGGCGGGTGACGGTCGGCTCGCTGGGCTGAGGCTCGGGGAAGGGCGGCCGGCGGCACGGGTGCCGCCGGCCCGCCGGTCACTTGGGGTCGAGCACGAACACCGGGATCTGCCTGTCGGTCTTCTCCTGGTACTCGGCGTAGGACGGGTAGGCCGCGACCGCCCGCTCCCACCACTGCGCCCGCTCGGCGCCCTCGGCCTCGCGCGCGACGTACTCCTTCGTGACGGTCCCGTCCTGCAGCGTGAACTCGGGGTGCGCCTTGATGTTGTAGTACCAGGTGGGGTGCTCCGGAGCGCCGCCCTTGGAGGCCACGACCGCGTACCTGCCCTCGTGCTCGACCCGCATCACGGGGGTGTAGCGCAGCTTGCCGGTCTTCGCGCCGCGCAGGGTGAGCAGCACGACCGGCGATCCGAGGATCTCGATGCCCTCGGTGGTGCCGGTCTCAAGGATCTTCTTCGTCTGGTCCCGCACCCAGTCGCTGGGGCTGAACTCCACGTCGTCCGCCATGCCCACGATCAACAAACCTCGCGCCGCTCTCATTCCTGCTGGAATGCCTGCGCGGCGGCGGGAGCCGGAGGTAGCCTTGCGATCTTGTTCGGCCTCCTTCGGAGAGCCGTCCTGAAGCCCTGCGGGAGGTAGGACCGTGAGCTCCGGCAAGACGACGGTGACGGCGGCGTGCCTGGCCGCCGCTGTACTGATCGCCACTTCGGCCTGCGCCGGCGGGAGCGCCGGCAGCGAGGTCACCTTACGCTTCGCCTACTGGGGCAGCGACGTGCGGCAGAAGAGAACCGAAGAAGCGATCAAGAAGTTCGAGGCGAAGCACCCGCACATCGACGTCGTGGGAGAGTTCTCCGACTTCGGCGGCTACTACGAGAAGCTGGCCACGAACGTCGCGGGCGGCAGGGCGCCCGACGTCATCACGATCGAGATCCGCGGCCTGCGGGAGTACGCCGAGCGCGGCACTCTCGCCGACCTGTCCGGCGAGGTCGACACCGCCGGCATCGACAGCAAGGTGCTGGCGACCGGCGCCATCGGCGGGAAACAGTTCGCGATCCCCACGGGCGTCAACGCCTGGTGCCTGGTCGCGGACCCGAAGGCGATCGAAGGCGCGGGCCAGCGCCTGCCCGACGACACCGCGTGGACCTGGGAGGAGTACATCCGCCTGGCGGCCAGCATCACGGCGAGGACCGGCGGCAAGGTGTACGGCACGCAGCAGGCCTTCAACCCGGCCTTCCTGCAGATCTTCGCCGCTCAGCGAGGCGAGCCCTTCTACGACGGCAGCAAGCTCGGCATCTCGGCCGACACGATCAAGGCCTGGTGGACCGTCCACCGGAAACTGATCGAGACCGAGGGCTCCCCCGACGCCGCCAGGAGCATCGCCCTCGGCGCCCAGAACGTCGACCGGTCGCTGTTCGCCACCGGCAACGGCGCCATGGGCATGTGGTGGAGCAACGAGCTCGGCGCGATCAACAAGGCGTCGGGCGGCAAGGAGATGGAGCTGCTGCGGATGCCCAAGGTACGGCAGGCCGCCCCGGGCGGCATGTTCCTGCAGCCCGCGATGTTCTACACCGCCGCGGCGAAGTCCGCGCACCCGGCGGAAGCCGCCGAGTTCATCGACTTCATGATCAACGACCCGGAGGCGGGCGCGATCATCCTCAGCGACCGCGGCCTGCCCGCCAACTCCAACGTGCTGGCAGCGGTCCGGGACAACCTGCCCGAGGCCGACAAGAAGACGCTGGCCTTCCTCGACGAGATCAAGGGCGAGCTCACCGACCCGCCCGCCGCCCCGCCGAAGGGCGCCAGCGCCATGGAGGACATCCTCAAGCGGTACACCGACGAGGTGCTGTTCGGCCGCATGTCCCCGGACGCCGCGGCCCGCAAGTTCATCACGGAGGCCAACGCCCTGATCGCAGGCTGACCAGGCCCAGGGTCTCCTGCGTGCCTCTCCCCGGTCGCCGCCGGGGTCAGGACGGATCTTGCTGGATGCCCAGGTGTGCAGAACAATGATCGGATGCACGCTGGGCGGGTGGTCTCCCCGGTTCTGGTAGGGCGGGAGAAGGAGCTCGCACGGCTCGTCTCGCTCGTCGCCACCGCGCCCGCCGTGGCGGTCGTCGAGGGTGAGGCCGGCATCGGCAAGTCGCGTCTGGCGGCCGAGCTGCTCGGCGCGCCGGCGGTGGCCGGCCTGCGGGTGCTCGGCGGGGCCTGCGTGCAGATCAGGGAGCCGTTCCCGCTGGGGCCCGTCGTCGAGGCGCTGCGGGGGCGGGCGTCCGACCTGGCGGAGGCGGACCTGTCACCGGTCGCGGGCGCCCTGCGCGAGCTGCTGCCCGAACTCGCCGCGGCGCTGCCGGCCGCGCCGCCTCCGCTGGACGACCGGGCGGCCGAGCGGCACCGGGTCTTCCGGGGGCTCGCCGAGGTGCTGGGCGCGCTCGGCCCCGCCATCCTGGTCATCGAGGACCTGCACTGGGCGGACGGGCAGACGGTCGAGTTCCTCACCTATCTGATGTCCGTGCTGCCCGGCACGCTCCGCGTGCTGCTGACGTACCGGGGCGAGGAGGCGCCGGCCGCGGTGCGCGCGATCACCGCGCGTACCGCCGACACGATCAGCGGCGAGCACCTGGTGCTGCCGCCGCTCGACGCCGCGCAGACGCGGGCCATGGCCTCGGCGATCCTCGAGACCGACGAGGTGACGGCCGAGTTCGCCGAGCACCTGTACACCCGGGCCTCGGGCCTGCCGCTCGCCGTCCAGGAGCTGCTGGCGCTGCTGCGCACCCGGGGGACGCTGATCAGGTGGGAGGGCGGCTGGGCGCGGCGGGCGCTCGACGAGCTCGACGTGCCGAGCGGCGTGCGCGCCTCGGTGCAGGAGCGGGTCGCCAGGCTCTCCCCGGGGGCCAAGGAGGTCGCGGAGCGGGCCGCCGTGCTGCACGTGCCGGTGCCCGTCGGCCTGCTCGCCGGCGGTGACGTCGAGGCGATGGACGAGGTGCTCGGCTCGGGGCTGCTGACCGGCGCGGACGGGCTGGTGGGGTTCCGGCACGCCCTGGCGGCGCAGGCGGTGCACGACGCCATCCCGCTCGGCCGCCGGCAGGCGCTGCACGCCGCCGCCGCCGACACCGTCCGCAGGCTGCGCCCGGTGCCGCTGGGGCGGCTGGCGCACCACCTGCGTCACGCGGGCCGTACCGGGTCGTGGCTGGAGACCGCGGTCGCGGCGGCCGAGCAGGCGTCGCGGCTGGGCGACGACGCCGAGGCCGGGCGCCTGCTGGAGGACGTGCTGAACAACGCCGACCTGCCGGCCGGACGGCGGGCGGAGCTGACGGTGAAGCTCGGCTGGGCCGCCCTGGAGCTGCTGCGCCCGCCGCCCGTCGTGCCCCTGATCATCAGGGCGCTGGAGCAGGACGTTCCCCGCCCGCTGCGCGGCAACCTCCGGCTGCTGCACGCCCTGCACCTGGAGCGCACCCGGACCGACAACGCCGGCGTCCCGGACGCTTTCGCGCAGGCCGCCGAGGATCTTGAGAGCCAGCCGGGGCTGGCCGCCTGGGCCATGGTCGGCGTGGGCCATCCGACCGGCGGACGGCCGGTCGGCGAGCGGAAGGTCTGGCTGCAGAAGGCTCTGGCGACCCTGCCCGCCGTCGACGATCCCGCCATGCGGATGCTGGTGCTCGGCAAGGTAGCGATGATCCTCGTGGAGGTGGGCGATCCGCGCTGGGCCGGGCTGACGGACGACCTGCGGCGGGAGACCGCCGGCCGCAGGCTGCTGCGCCGCGAGGTCAACGCCTACCGCTCCATCGGGGGCGGGGCCGTGTTCAGCGGCCACCACCGCGAGGGCCGCCGCCTGCTGGTCGCCGCGATCGAGGAGGGGGCCGAGCCCGACCTGCGCGGCCGGTTGGAGCTTCGTGGCCTGGTGAACCTGGCCGTCGCCGACTATCTGGACGGCGCGTGGGAAGGGCTGGCGGCGCGGCTGGAGAAGCTGCTGGACGACTTCGGGGACGAACCCGGGGAGCGCGTCCTCCTGGACATCGTGACCCTCTGCCTGGACGCGGTCCAGGGCCGCCGGGAGGTCGGGCTGCCACTCCTGCTCGACGTGATCGACACGGCCCGGACGCGCGGGCATTTCGACGATCTCGTCCTGCCGGTCGCCATGCTGCTCAGGCTGGCCACCGCGCGGGGCGCGCCGGAGCCGGCGATCGCGACGGCCGCCGAGGCCGCCGTCCACTGGGAGGCGAGCGGCCTGTGGCCGGTGGCGGTGCGGGTGCTGCCCGCGCTGACGGAGGCGCTGCTGGCGGCGGGGCGGTTCGCCGACGCCGTGGACGTGGTCGAGCAGCACGCCTCCCGGCTGGCCGGGCTCGACGCGCCGCTGGCCGGGCCGGTCCTCGGGCACGCCCGCGGCCTGCTGGCCGAGGCGGAGGGCCGCTGGGCGGAGGCCGGGGCCGGCTTCGCCGCGGCCGCGGACGCGTTCGAGCGGATCCCGGCCCTGTACGAGGCCGCGCAGGCGCACGAGCACGCGGCGGCCTGCCTGTTCGCCTTCGACGAGCCGGGCGCCGCCGGGCGGCTCCGCCAGGCGGTCACGCTCTACGCGGACCTCGGCGCGCGCTCGGACCTGGATCGCGCGACCGGACTGGGGCGCAGGTGGGGGATCCGCCCGCCCGCGCCGGCGCAGCACGGGCCCGCGCAGCCCGGAGGCGATCACGCGCTGTCGGCCCGCCAGGAGCAGGTGGCCAGGCTGGCGGCGGAGGGGCTGACCAACCAGGAGATCGCCAGGCGGCTGTTCCTGTCGCCGAAGACGGTGGACAAGCACGTGAGCGCGGCCATGCGCAAGGTGGGCGCACGATCGCGGACGGAGCTCGCCCGCCTCCTCCCCGGCACCTGAATACCCAGAATGGGGATTTTTCCCCATAGGGCACCCCATACCCCACCCCACGCGGCGACCGCCACACTTCCGGCATGTCCGAAATTCCGCCAGAGCCTGGTCCGCAGGACCTGGACGGCCCCGACCCGGCCGGACGGGGCGTCCCCGAACCGGCCGGCGCCCTCGATCAGGACGCCCCGGCACCGCCCAGGCCTCCTGACGGCTTCGAGCCCGTGTAACCCCCTCCCCTTCAGAAAGGCCACCATGGCTCTGCCCCGCCCCCCGTTAGCACGCCGCGCAGGCGTGCTGCTGACCGCCGTCACGATGCTCGCCACCGGACTGGCAGCCGTTCCCGCGTCCGCGACCTCCGCCCCGCCGGCCACCCCCGCCCCCACCGCCGCCTCCCCCGCGGAGCAGGCTGTGCCCCTGAGCGGCGTGCGCGCCGCGAAGGTCGTCGTCACGCTGATCACCGGTGACAAGGTCCAGCTCACCCGGGCCGCCACGGGCAAGTACCGGGTCGAGCCGGCCCCCGGCACCCGCCAGGGCGGTGGCCGGATCAACCTGTTCACCCAGTTCACCCCGGACGGCGTCTTCGTGCTGCCGGACGACGCGGTCGCCGCCGTGCAGGCGGGGCTGCTGGACAAGCGGCTGTTCGACGTCAAGTACCTGGCCGAGAACGGCTACGCCGACGACGCGACCAAGAAGCTGCCGGTCATCGTCCAGTACCCCGAAGGACAGCCCGAGGCGTCGCTCAGGCGCTCGGCCGCGAACGTCCCCGCCGGCGACCCCACCCGGACGCTGGAGAGCATCGACGCCTCGGCCCTCGACATCGCCAAGGCCGAGGCGGGCACGTTCTGGGAGGCCGTACGCGCCGAGCAGGCCGCCGGGCAGGGTCTGGCCAGGACGCCGGGCGCCCTGGGCTCCGGCATCGCCAAGATCTGGCTGGACGCCAAGGTCAAGGCCGACCTGGACGTGAGCGTGCCGATGATCGGCGCGCCCGCGGCATGGGAGAGCGGCTACGACGGGACCGGGGTGAAGGTCGCCGTCCTCGACACGGGCGCGGATCTCGGCCATCCCGACCTGTCCGGCAAGGTCGCCGACAGCAAGTCGTTCGTCCCGGACCAGCCCGTCCAGGACGGGCACGGGCACGGCACCCACGTCGCCTCGACCATCGCCGGCAGCGGCGCCGCCTCCGGCGGGAAGCACAAGGGCGTCGCCCCCGGCGCGCAGCTGGTCGTGGGCAAGGTCCTCGACGACGCGGGCTCGGGCATGGAGTCGTGGATCATCGAGGGCATGGAGTGGGCCGCCCGCAGCGGATCCAAGACTGTCAGCATGAGTCTCGGCAGCAGCGTCCCCAGCGACGGCACCGACCCGCTCAGCCAGGCCGTCAACGATCTGACCGCCGAGACCGGCACGCTGTTCGTCATCGCCGCCGGGAACCTCCACAACAAGGAGAGCATCAGCGCGCCGGGCGCCGCGGAAGCGGCGCTGACCGTGGCAGCGGTGGACAAGAACGACCAGCTCGCCGGGTTCTCCAGCCGGGGCCCGCGCGTGGACGACGGCGCGCTCAAGCCGGACATCGCGGCACCGGGCGTGGACATCGTGGCCGCGCGGTCGGCCGGCACCAGCATGGGCGCCCCGGTGAACGAGCACTACACCGGCGCTTCCGGCACGTCCATGGCCACGCCCCACGTGGCGGGCGCCGTCGCCATCATGGCGCAGCAGCACCCGGACTGGACGGCCCAGCAGCTCAAGGCCGCGCTGATGTCGACCGCGAAGGACGACGGGTTCACCGTCTACGAGCAGGGCGCGGGGCGGGTCGACCTGGAGCGGGCGACCCGGCAGCGGGTCTTCGCCGCCGGCGGCCCGACCGGCGGCCGGGTGGACTTCGGCCTGCTCGACGAGTCCGGCACGCCGAGGACCGGCCAGGTCTCGTACGTCAACCTGGGCGACCAGCCCGTCACGCTCGCCCTGAAGGCGGCGATGAGCGGCGGCGCCAAGGTGGCGGTCGCCGACGCGACGCTGACGGTCCCCGCCGGCGGGACGGCCGGCACCACCGTCACCCTCGACCCGGCCGGGCTCCCCCTGGGCACCTACAGCGGATCGGTGACGGCCGAGGCCGACGGCGTCCGGCTCACCACGCCGGTGGGCGCGGTGCGCGACGTCACCAAGTACGACCTGACCATCCGCACCCTCGACCGGGACGGCAAGCCGCGCACCCCGACGGCCATGAGCGTCGTGGACGTCGAGGGCGCCAAGGGAGAGCTCGGCCCGTACCACGTGCAGGAGGACGGCGTGGTCGTGACCCGGGTTCCCGAGGGCACCGTCAGTGTGCTGCAGGTGCTCGACTGGGTGGACGGCGACGACCGCGCCAACCGGGGCTGGCTGTTCGAGCCGGAGCTCACGATCACCGGTGACACCGAGCTGGTCCTCGACACCCGCAAGGCCACCGAGATCCGCTTCACCGCCCCGAAGACCGCGCAGCCGCTGAACAACTACTACGACCTGTTCTTCCAGCGCACCCTGCCGGACGGCCAGGTGTTCGGCGGCACCCTCCTGAACGGCAGCCCCATCGGGGCGTGGGAGAAGGTGTGGGCGCTGCCCACCGAGAAGGTCACCAAGGGCGCCTTCCGCCTCACCGGCCAGTGGGAGCTCGGCGTGCCCGAGGTCACGATGACCATGCGTACGCCGCGGCGCACGACCCTGCACCCCGTCTCCCGGGTGCACCTCATCGACCGGGTGGAGCTCCATGCCGGCCACGTCCCCTTCGAGGGCACCAAGGACCTGCGGGTGGTCGACGGCGGCAAGGGGCTTCCCGAGGATCTCGCGGGCAAGGACCTGCGCGGGGCGCTCGTCCTGATCGACGCGGAACCCGCGCAGGGGGTGTTCGGGACGGCGTGCGGGCTGCAGGTCGAGCGCGTGGGACCGATCAGGGACGCCGGTGCCGCCGGCATCCTGGCCTTCAACGACCGGCAGGCCGTCTGCCCGATCCCGCTGGCCATCACGCAGAAGCCGTTCAGCGGCCCGCTGCTGCCCGTCGGCATCCCCGTCGCGTACATCTCGCACGCCGAGGGCATGAAGGTGCGCGAGGCGGCCGGGCGCGCGCCGGTCACCATCCGGGTCGAGGGCACGCCGAACACGCCGTACTCCTACGTGTTCAAACCGTACGCGGACGGGCGGGTCCCCGACTCCATGCACTACAGGGTCACCGAGCGCCAGCTCCACCGCGTCGACCTGGAGGTGCACGCCGGGCCGTACACCAGGTACATGAACTGGCGCAGCACGTGGCGGACCGACGATGTCTCCTACACCTCGACCAGCACGAACGCGCTGCACTGGTCCTACCCGCTGCCGAACCGCAGGTCCCAGTGGGTGTGGCCGCTCGACTCCCGGCTCGTGAGCCAGGCGGGCATGTCAGCGCTGGTCACGGCGGACCCGGCCGAGGAGGTGGAGGAGACCCGCTACCGCACCGACGTCTTCGACCGGCCGGGGCGCACGGCCCAGCAGTGGTTCGCCACGCCGAGCACGCCGGGCGCCGCCACCGCGAGCGACAAGGTGTACAGGCTCGGTGACCCGGACGCCAAGCCGCTGGAGCAGCTCTACCTCGGGATCCCCTGCGCGATCTGCGTGCACGACGGCAACCTCTGGGTGACTCCGTCGATGGTCAGCGGGGTCGGGGAGCGGCGCGACGACGGCGTGGTGTTCGGCGACATCCAGCCCCGGTACGAGCTCCACCTGTACCGCGACGGCAAGGAACTCCCGAACGCGCCCGTCGAGCCGTTCGCGACGCTGCCGCGCTACCCGCTGCCCGAGGGGGCGGCCACCTACCGGCTGACGGCGAAGAACGACCTCCAGGATCTGGAGTGGACGTTCACCGCCCCGCCGGGCAAGGAGCAGGTGCGGCCGGGCGTCAACTGCTACGCCTGGTGGATCGACGGGCCGGTCGAGCAGTGCCGCACCGTACCCGCGGTGTACGTCAGCCACGACCTCGGCGGCACCCTGTCGATCGACAACACGGTGGCGGCCGGCCGCCGGCACACCTTCCAGATCGAGGCCTACCACGGGCCCTCGGCCGGGAAGATGCCGGCGATCGCGGGCGTACGGCTCTGGACGAGCACCGACGACGGCGCCACCTGGCAGCAGGCCGACCTCAGGCGAGGCCGGGACGGCATCTACACCGCCACCGCCGAGTATCCGCACTACCGCGCCACCAAGGGCGCGGTCAGCCTGAAGGCTGAAGCGTGGGACGCGGCCGGCAACCGCGTCAAGCAGACCACGCTACGCGCGTTCAACCTCCGCTGACGGGCTCACGCCCCTGAGCGCTCCCACCGCGGCCGCCCACCCGGACGGCCGCGGTGCCGCGCGTGCGGAGCGGCCACAGAAGTGCCGCCCCGGGACACGCAGTAGCCCCTGAACCATGACGGGCATCTGTCCGACCGCTCACCGATGAGGTCCGGGCCCTCGCAACGCCCATCGGCGACGGGCACGGCCTGCGACGGCATTGCTTACGAGAGGGTGCGCGGTGATGCTCGAACCGTGACGAACGGCTGGTTCAGCTACACCAACGCTGTCAGGATTCTCGGTGCGGATACCGGGCTCGTCGATGCTCTCGACCGGCTGACAGGCGGGCTGCTCCTGGCGGCGACCGGGGGTGGCAGCCAGCTCGCGCTCAGCCTCTTCGACGCCAAGGGTGAGCTTGCCAGGCTCAGCCGGCAACTCGGGACCGGCCTCGGCGACCGCCTGCGCGGGCTGGATCGTTTCTCGCGCACCCAACGTATCGCGGCCGCTCACACGGTCATCGTCGTGACCGCGTTCTTCGAGGCGGCGGCTGAGGGTGGCCGTCGTTTCAGCGACGAGGAGCTTCGCCTGTTGCGGCAGGAGGAGCTGGCAATCGCGGGGAGCGGAGGGGCCGAAGGCTCCGCACTCGGCGACCTGGTGGACCGGCTCTTGCGCATGCGGGTGCCATGCCCGAGCCCCGCGTCGCCGTACGAGAGCGTTCTTCAGGACCTGGAGTCCCACTATGCCGAGCTCGGCTCGCGGCTGAAGTCGTTCATCAGCGGGCTGCGGCGGTGGGAGTCGATGGACGAGACACGTCGCGGCCGTCACGACGAATGGCTCGCCACGGAGCTGCCGGTCCAGGCGCGTGAGCGGTATGCCGACCTCTTCCACCGGCTCGAAGCCGAGGTGCCGGAGGTCGCGTACTGGAGCAACCGGGTCGATCACCAGGCCACTCGGGAGAGGCTGGACGCCGGCCTGAGTGAGCTGCGGAGACTGCTGGAGTCGGTGGGGTCGGGGTCGGAGCCGCATGGTGTGCGTGACGCCCTGTCCCGCGCCTATCGCCTGGCACTCGGCAAGCCCATCCTGTCGGCCACGGAACTCCCCGCGGGCGTGACGATCCCGTCGCTGAGCGACGCCTACATCAGCCCCTGCTTCCGCCTCACAGCAGCCGGCAGCGCGGCCGCACCGGCAGAGGACAGCTGGTGGGCGGAGGTGCCGGTCCAAGCAGATCTCCGTGCCTTCCTCTTCGGCCACCTCACACATCCTGCCGCCACCCGGTACCCGCTGTTGGTGCTCGGCCAGCCGGGAGCCGGCAAGTCCGTCCTGACGAAGGTCCTCGCCGCCGAGCTGCCGGCAGGTGAGTTGGCGGTGGTCCGCGTGCCGTTGCGCGAGGCTCCCATGGAGACGGACCTGCAGACGCAGATCGAGCACGCGATACGCCAGGCGACGGGTGAGCACCGCCCGTGGACCTCGGTCCACGAGGCCGGCGTGGTGGCGGTGGTGCTCCTTGACGGCTTCGACGAGCTGCTCCAGGCCACGCGGATCGGCAACTCCGACTATCTGGAGCGGGTGGCGGCGTTCCAGGAGCGTGAGGCCGCCCAGGGCAGGCCTACCGCGGTGATCGTGACCAGCCGTACAGCAGTCGCGGACCGCGCGCGGCTGCCCCTGGGCAGCGCCATCATCCGCCTGGAGCCCTTCCGACGAGACCAGGTAGCCCGGTGGGTGGGGATCTGGAACCGGGCCAACGCCACCGATATGGACACCGACGTCGTACTTTCCTTGGGGGAACTCGCCACCCAGCCGCTGCTGTTACTGCTGCTCGCCCTTTACGACGCGGAAGGCGACCCGCTCCGTCGCGAGGGCGAGCTGGCCCGGGCCGAGCTCTACGAACGGCTTCTCGTCCGCTTCGCCCGTCGTGAGGTCATGAAGTACGGATCCCGGCTCAGCGAGGCAGAGCTCGAGCAGGCCATCGACAGAGAACTGCTACGGCTGTCCGTTGTCGCGTTCGGCATGTTCAACCGGGACAGCCAGTGGATCACCGAGGACGAGCTGGAGGCTGATCTCCAAGCCCTCTTGCCCGAACCCCCCGTCTCCTCCCGGAGCTTCCAGCCCGCCTTGAGCGCGAGCCAGCTGGCCGTGGGACGCTTCTTCTTCGTCCATGAGGCTCAGGCGCTCCAGGACGAGCGGCGGTTGAAGACCTACGAGTTCCTGCACGCCACGTTCGGGGAGTACCTGGTCGCCCGGCTCACCGCGCAGGAAGTGCGCCACCTCCTGGCGCAGGCCCGGCTTTCCGCCTCCAGGGCCAGGCGCACCAGCCCCGACAGCGCCTTCCTGCACGCTCTGCTCTCCCACACCCCGCTCTCCTCCCGCGAGTCGATCCCGGAGTTCCTGCACGAACTGCTCTCCGGACTGCCCGAGGGAAAGGACCTCCTGCTCGGCATGTTCCGGGACGCGCTCATGTCCCGCACCTCATCGACGTATGACGCCTATCAGCCGGGACGCGTGGAGGCGTTCAGGACGGTTCCGGCCCGGTTCGCCGCCTACAGCGTCAACCTGTTGCTCCTCCTCGTCCTGGCGTCCGGGGAGGTCTCGGGCGGAGAGCTCTTCGACGAGCCGGGATACGTGATCGCCAGGTGGCGCGGCCTGGCTCGCCTCTGGCAGTCGCAGATCGGCTACAACGCCTGGTTCAACCTGATCCATGCCATCGACCTCGAGCGCGTGGGCACGGGCGAGGCACGCGACGTGATCATCCGCTGGGCCGCCGGGCGCCTGCCGGATCTGCCCGACGTGGATCCGTACTGGACCTACCACTCGGCCACGCGCGGCACCCACTCATGGATGATGAACGAGTTTCAGCCGTCGGCGCGGCAACTCCGTTTCGTCTGCGGCTATGAGGAGGATGCCCTGCTGCACACCGTGCAGCCGCTGGCGGACGAGCTCGGCACATCCATCATGACCTTCGCCGGCTTCTGGCCGGACCGCGCCGTCTCACCGGCCAACGCTCTGCTCCGCCTGTGGCTGCTGTCCAGCCGCCGAGCCGGCCTTTCCGAGCTCGCGGCTGCCTACGTCGAATGCCTGCACCTGAGCCAGGCGTTCGCCCCCTTCGCCCAGCGTGACGCTCACTCCTACCTCGACCTGGTCCTCGGACACCTCGATCTGGACGCCCACCGGTTGCGGGGCGTGCTGCGCCTCGATGAGGTACCGCTGGGCTCCGGCGAGCCGGAACTCGCCGAGAGAATACGGGCGGAGTTGACGCGGCTCGGATTCCGGTAGTGGCCCGGCTTCGGTAGCGGTGCCATGGAGGTGGAGCCTCCGTCGGTGCGGTCGCGCTCGGCCGTACCACATGAAGAAGCCGGCTCTCCGCGCCGAATTGGCGGCGGTGGAGCGGGGCTTTGTGTTCTCTGTCCTGATTCTGCGTGACCGGCCGCCAGCGTTACAGGTGACACGCCCAAAGCCGCAGGTCACATGCTGTCCAGCGACACCATCCCGACACGCAGTGCCAATCTGAGATGTTCACTTCTGTCTCCGCCTCGTCTCCCCGACCAGGCCGAACGCCTGGTCCGGGGCGGAGTCAGAAGGGCCGCCATGCGCCGTCTCGCTCCCCCGCCGTCAGCACCGCCGCTCTGCTGCTCCTCGCCCCGCTCCCCGCCGGCGCCGCCCTGCCGGCCCGCCTGGCATCCCTGCCGTCGTCGAGGCTCGCTCCGGACCGGCCGCCACCACGATCGCCGAGGGGTCGCACGCGGGCACCTACGGCATCACCGGATCCGGGCCGATGGCCAGTGCGACGCCCGCGCGAGTCAAGCACGACCGGGGCCTGTCCACGCGGGTCTCGGAGCGGATGGCGCTGGAGGAGATGCTCGCCACCTGCTGACCACCACGGGAGACCGACCCACATCGAAGGAGCAATCATGCGCCCAGCCGTTCGAACCGTCCTCGCCGTAGTCGCCGCCACGAGCTGCGCCCTCACCTCCACCCCGGCCATGGCCGCGGCACCAGCCGGTAACGCCCCCATGTGCGTGGCCGTCTGGCAAACAACGGGACGAATCACCAAGACCGGGTACGCCCGCAACGACTGCACCTCCCGGCTCCGGCTGAAGCTCAAGTGGGCTCGCGGAACAGACAGCGCATGCCAGACGGTCGACCCAGGCGAAACGATCTGGCACCAGGTCCCGCGAGGCGTCCGTTCGTTCGACGGCGCAGACACCTGTTGAAGATCGCGGCACGCCCCCACCTGGAGAAGCGCCGCCCAGCCCAAGGGGGTCGAGCGGGGTCTCGCGTCAGGTCAGGTGGCAGGTGAATCCGTCGACGCTGCTGCTGAGACGGGCGAAGAACACGATCTCGCAGAAGTACGTGCCCGCGTCCGGACCGGTCTCCAGCGTTACGTGCGCGTTGTAGCCGTCCCAGGCCCCGGAGCACGGGTGGCCGCTCACGTGCAGACTGCCGTTCTCCATCTCGAGCACGTACCCGCTGTCACACGAGTACAAGGCGGCGGAGGCGTGCGCTGGTGCTGCCGGCGTGGAGGTTGCCAGCAGCGCCCCGCCCACGATCAAGGCGACGCGGTTGGTGGTCATGCCTCGACGGTAGAAACGGACTTCGGAACGACCTAGATGCCGTCTGTCACCGAGAGATGTGTGTTCCTCACACGCCAGAGCAGGCCCCCGCCCCGGTCCGCGAGAACCAGAGCGGGGGCTTCGCGTTGCAGGGCGACAGGTCCATCGCCCGGCTGGTGGGCGTCAGCCGCTCCGCCGTCTACACCACGTGCCCGAGTTGAAGTCCAGCGGCGACCGCCAACACCGTCGCGGCCCTCGCTGCACGCGCCGAACTCGCCGCCGGCGACCGAGCCACGCCATCACCCCGCGCTCCATGACACCTCTAGGTGAGAAGCACCTGGTCGAGGGCGTGATCGCCGATGGCCGCCATGCCAGGGTCATCGGCCGAGCAGGCGACCAGAGCAGTGCCTATGGCGAGGGCCCAGCCCCGTGCGCGCTCCCAGGTCACCTCGTCGGCGTCCACGCGGCGGTGCGTCGGGCGGCGCGGGCCGGTGGAGGCCTGTCATGAAGTCGGCCAGCGGGACGGCGATGCCGGAACGGTCAGGCGGCGGCACGTCGGCGACCGTGCGGCCTTCGATCCAGGGCGCGATCGTCCACGGCCACGGGTAGCCCTCGCCGGGCACGCCGGTCCTGACGGGTACGGGCAGTGCGACCTCGACGTAGCCCGGCCAGGACGGGCAGCCAGCGTTGCTCGTTGACGATGAGGTCGACGGCAACCCGGCGGCGCGGCAGCCGTACGGACAGGTCCGCCCCCAGGCGGTGGATGACGTTGTCCCAGCCGTTGGCAACGGCGGTAAGCGGGCCTGCCAGATCCGGGTGCTGCGCGCGGATCAGGCGGTCAACAAGGTCGTCGTCGATGTCGGCTTCCGCTGCCGGGGTGTTCATGCCGCAACGACAGTGCGGGACGGCCTTGACGGACGTAGGCGCTGCAGCCGGACATGCCTGGTTGTCGCCGTGGACGCCGTCGTGCCTGGAGATCCGCTTGACCGTCAGCTGATCGCCCGCGTGGACGGCCTGGCTCATCCGAGATCTCATGTGTCCTGGCATCCGCGGGCTTCTCACTTCTGGATCTGCTCGGCGATCTTCTCCTCGATGAGGTCGGCGAGCCGTATCTCATACACGGTGTACTCGCGGATCTCGCCGTTCTCCTCGTACGTCGTGATGCCGTCGCCGAAGCGGCGCCGCACCGCCTCCAGCGCCGGTCCCACCTCGCGGGAGGCCGCCAGAGCCGCGGGCGGCATGCCCAGCAGCACATCGAGCAGGAGGCTGAAGCCTTCCGTCTCGCCGTCCTCGTCCTGGACGGCCAGGTCGGCCCGCTGCCGGATCTCGGCGGCGATCGCTGACGCGGCCGGAACGGACCCGGCGTGCGCAAGGAAACCCCCTCTTTCTCGCGACCCGACGACGTGCTGGCTCCGCGAGCAGCGGTCCCCCAGCTCGATGCCATCGCCTGGTGGTGACATGATCCATGGGTGGATTCGCTGCTCGAAACGTTGATGCGGATTGACTGGGACAGCCTCGATCACGCCTACGGGCGGGCCTCGGATGCGCCGGGGCAGCTGCTCGCGCTCGTCGGAGACGATCCTGAGGCCCAGAGCGCCGCTGTCGGCTATCTGGATGGCGCGATGCTGCACCAGGGCAGCGTCTGTTCCGCGACAGGGCCGTTCATCAGGTTCGTGGCGGCGGCGCTGGCGGATCCCGCGACGGACGTGGTCGTCGAGGATGTCCTTCCCTGGGATGCTGAGCCTCGCCCGCTGCGGGCCGCGCTGCTGGAATACCTGGCAATCTTCGTCGAGGCCTGCGACCTCATGAGAAGCGACGAGGAACTGCTGCGTGAGGCCCACCCGGCCGGACGCGACGAGGCGGACCTGCAACGGATCCGCGACGCCGCCCGCGCCTGCGACTGGACCCTTGACCCGGATCCGGCGACGCGCACGCCACCGCCCGCCGCCCTGCTCGAGGCGGCCGGCGACACCGGGTACCGCAAGGCGATGGCGGCCCGGGACCTGCTCGCCTGCAGAGAGGTGGTCCCCGACGTCCACGCCGCAGCCCTCCCGCTGATCACCGCTGCGGAGCCCGCCGTCCGGATCGCTGCGATGACCGCGGCGGCGTACTGCCTCGACCATGAGGCGCTCGGCCACGCCCGGGCAGCGCTGATCGAGCTCATCACGGACACGGCCGTCGTCTCGCCCGATCCGGCGGAGCGGGCGACCATCGCCTGCCTGCTCACGTCCTTGGGCGAGCTCCCGGAGCAGTTGCTGAGCGATCCTCACCCCGGGGTCCGCGCCTGCGCGGCTCTGGCGCCCGGCTTCGCGGGCGATCCGCGGGCCACGAGCGCCTTGGTCGCCGCCCTGGAGAACCCCCAGGAAGCCGATCACTGGTTCGACCGCCATCTGCCCGGCCAGGAAGGCTGGCTCCACTTCGACCTCGCCCGCACTCTCGCCGAACGCGCGGACGACCTCGACACCGTCCTGCCCGCCGCCCTGGGCCTGGCCACCCTCTCCTTCACCCTGGACTACCGCAACGACCTCGCCCCGTTCGTCGCGCTGGCCTTCCCGGAGCCGCTCACCGAGCACACGGTCCTGACACCAGCCCAACGCGCCCTGCTGGCGGCCCTCCTCGAACACCGGCACCTGCCGTTCGACGAAACCCTCTGCCGCCGCCTCCTGGACAGCTAGGTCAAGCCCGCACCCCAGCTGGTCCGGTGGCGGATGCGAGATCAAGGATCATGTGCTGAGGTGTGCCCATGACTGTCATGCGTGCCGTATGCGCCACCGTGGTGTTGCTGATCTCGGCGTTATCACCGCTGCCCGCCTCGGCGAGCTCCACGGCCACCTACCAGATCTGGCACTGGAACATCGCCGGTCACGGTTACCATCTCGGCTCCACCACCGACGGCATCCTGCAGGCGATGGGCGGCTCCATCAGCGGACGCAACCCGCATTTCGTCTCGGTCAACGAGATCTGCCACAGCCAGTACGACGCCATGATCGACTACCTGCAGAAGATCGGCTGGCCGCAGAACCCGCTCAACTTCGCCCGCTACGAGCCGATGAGACCCGCCGACGGCAGCTCCTACTGTGCCGGCACCGGCATCGGCCAGGCCCTGTTCAGCCGCTTCCCCCTGGGGCCCACCGAGCGTCACACCCTGCCCTACGACGGGTCCGACAAGCAGCGCAAGCTGCTCTGCGCGCCCATCGCGACCAGGACTCGCGTGAAGTTCTGCACCACGCACCTGACGTTCGACCGCGCCTACCAGGCCGCCCAGCTCACGTACGTGCGGGACATCCTCGACCGCGACCACGCCCAGGGCGACACCGTGCTCATCGCCGGCGACTTCAACGTCCAGCCCGGCGACGCGCTGCTCGACACCTGGTACCACCCCGGCGTCGACACCGTGAACAACGCGAACAACAGCGGCCGGTACCACGAACTGGACGATCAGGACTCGAAGTGCCCTGGCTGGGGCGAGCAGACGACCGAGAGCAGCCCCACCCTCGGAGCCTGCGGCCAGCCCCGCAAGGTGGATCTGATCTTCGCCGCCGCCGACCGGTTGGTGTCCTATTCCGCTGACTCCCAGCCCATCGGCCACCTCTGCGGCGCGAATCGTGACAAGGCATGCTCCGACCACCGGATGGTCAACGCCTTCGCCACGGTGACGGTCGCCGACTGACAGTGATGATGGAGCTGGACGCTTCCCTGCCAGGGTTACGTTCAGGGTCTTCTGTGTGCCGCTCCAGGGATTCGAACCCTGAACCTCCGCCTCCTGAAGACGGCGCCTCTGCCAGTTGGGCCAGAGCGGCTTGGGCCCCGGGCTTGGCTGGCGTGGGCCGGCCCGGGGCGAGGGCGAGGTCCGGCCGGGGGGCGCCATTCCCGCCGGCCAGGCCGTAGCCCGCGGCCCTTTTCTTTCAGGGCCGTCGTCCGAGTGGCAGGATTCGAACCTGCGGTGCTCCTGCTCCCAAGGCAGGCGGGCTGACCAAGCTGCCCCACACTCGGTTGACGAAATAAATGAGGAAGCCGCCTCGAAGGTGGTCCGAGACGGCTTTCCGGGAACCTCTGCGAGGATCAGCCGGAAAGCCTTCGCCGCAGCTCAGGCAGGGTGGCGGCGGAGGGTCGAGTCGTCATCGGGTTGAGCACTTCGCCGCCTTTCTCGCTCGCTGCTGGACGATGTCCACGGTAAACCGGTGATCGGGTCGCGTGCCACTTAATTATTCGCCGGCGCCGACGCGGCCCCCCGGGGTTTCGACGCGGAAGCGGGGCAGAGAATCCGGGTAGTTGTCGCGGACGTAATTGACCAGGAATTCGCGGACGTCGCACTTGAGGTCCCAGGAGGACGGCGAGTCGGCGGCGCTCATCAGGGCGCGCAGTTCGACCAGGCCGTTCGGCAGCACGTCCGTGACCTGGAGGGTCCAGTCCTTCTGGTCCCACAGCGGGTTGCCCTGCAGGAACTCGTAGAGCGCGTCGCGCAGCTTCGGGACCGGGACCGACCAGTCCACCCGCAGCAGGCACACGGCCAGGACGCGGCTGCCGTGGCGGGTCCAGTTCTCGAACGGGTTCTGGGTGAAGTACGAGACCGGGAGCACGAGGCGGCGCTCGTCCCACAGGCGCACCACGACGTACGTGAGCGTGAGCTCCTCGATGCGTCCCCATTCGTCCTCGACGACGACCACGTCGTCCAGGCGCAGGGCGTCGCTGAAGGCGAGCTGGAGGCCGGCGAGCATGTTGCCGATGGTGGGCTGGGCGGCGATGCCGACGATGGCGCCGGCGATGCCGGCCGAGGCGAGCAGTCCGGCGCCGAGCGCGCGGACCTGCGGGAAGGAGAAGAGCATCGCGCCGACCGCGATCACGATGATGATCGCGGCGGCGACGCGGCGGACCAGCGCGATCTGCGTCATGATCCGCCGCGCCCGCCGGTTGCGCTCCCCCTCGACCAGCACCAGGCGGTCGAGGATGACGTCCGTCAGCGCGTACGTGGCCTGCACGATCAGCCACGTGACCGCGGCGATCGTGGCCAGGCCCAGCACCCGTTCGACGGTGCCCGCGGTGCCCTTCTCGCTGGCCGAGTCGCCGAACATGCCCGGCCCGAACACGAGGTTGAACGCCACCACGGCGGCCACCGAGAAGGCCGGCCACGTGCAGTGCTCCACCAGGTGACGGGCCAGCGCCCATTTCCGGCCCACCTTGGTGAGAACTCTTCTGGACACCTCCACCAGCAGGATCGCGCCCACCACCGAGATGACGAGGATCGGCCAGTCAGCCGGAGACTGCACGCTCATGCCCCCAATGTCTTAGAACGTCTCGTCAAAGGTCACATTTCCCTCAACTGCCACTTGATACGCGGAGACACGCCGTTCGAAGAAATTGGCCAGCTCCTGCACGTCCTGCAACTCCATGAACGCGAACGGGTTCGCCGAGCCGTAACGCCTGGGCATACCCAGCCTGACCAGGCGTTGGTCGGCGACGTACTCCAGGTACTGGCGCATCTGCGCCACGCTCATGCCGGGCATGCCCTCCCCGCACAGATCCTCGGCGAAGGCCAGCTCGGCGGCCACCGCCTCCTCCAGCATCAGCGTCACCTGCTTGCCCAGCTCGTCGTCGAACAGCGACGGCTCCTCGGCCCGCACGGTGTCCACCACGCTGAACGCGAACTCCATGTGCATGGACTCGTCGCGGAACACCCAGTTCGTCCCCGTGGCCAGACCGCCGAGCAGGCCGCGGGAGCGGAACCAGTAGACGTAGGCGAACGCGCCGTAGAAGAACAGGCCCTCGATGCAGGCGGCGAAGCAGATCAGGTTGAGCAGGAACTGGCGGCGCTCGGCGGCGGTCTCCAGCCGCCGCAGGCTCTCGATGGAGTCGATCCACTTGAAGCAGAACTCCGCCTTGTCGCGGATCGACGGGATGTGCTCGATCGCGGCGAACGCCTTGACCCGCTCGTCCGGGTCGGGCAGGTACGTGTCGAGCAGCGTGAGGTAGAACTGCACGTGCACGGCCTCCTCGAAGAGCTGCCTGCTGAGGTAGAGGCGCGCCTCGGGGGCGTTGACGTGCTGGTAGAGGTTGAGCACCAGGTTGTTGGCCACGATGGAGTCGCCGGTGGCGAAGAACGCGACCAGCCGGTTGATCAGGTGCCGCTCCTGCGGCGTCATCCTGGCCAGGTCGGCGAGGTCGTTGTGCAGGTCCACCTCCTCGACGGTCCACGTGTTGCGGATCGCGGCGCGGTAGCGCTCGTAGAAGTCCGGGTAACGCATGGGCCGGAGGGTGAGGTCCATTCCGGGGTCGAGCAGCATGAGAAGGGGCTCCTTACTGGCAGGCTTCGCAGGTTTCGGGGTTCTCGAGTGAGCACGCCACGGCCGTCTCCACCGTGGCGACGGTGGTCTGGGCGATGCGGGTGGCGGGGCGGGAGCGCAGGTAGTACGTGGTCTTCAGGC
This sequence comes from Nonomuraea sp. GTA35, assembly GCF_041950525.1. NCBI lineage: Bacteria > Bacillati > Actinomycetota > Actinomycetes > Streptosporangiales > Streptosporangiaceae > Nonomuraea > Nonomuraea sp. GTA35. The sequence goes on from NZ_JBGNUV010000003.1 coordinate 54,876, forward strand.
CCTGCTTCCAGGCGTAGGCGTACATCGAGGAGAGCTTGCCGATGGTGGGGCTGGCCATGAAGAGGTTGAGCGACTGCGACTGGTCGATGTACGGCTGGCGCGCGGCGGCCAGGTCGATGAGTGCCTTCTGCGGCAGCTCCCAGGCCGTGCGGTAGAGCACCTTGAGGTCGTCGGGGACGCCGGGCAGCGCCTGCACCGAGCCGTCGGCCCGCTTGAGGTCGTCGCGGAGCTGCTGCGTCCACAGCCCGCGGGCCTGCAGGTCGGTCACCAGATAGCGGTTGACCTGCAGGAACTCGCCGGACAGGGTCTCGCGCTTGAACACGTTGGACACCTGCGGCTCGATGCACTCGTAGCAGCCGGCGATGGAGGCGATGGTGGCGGTGGGCGCGATGGCGATCATGAGCGAGTTGCGCAGGCCGGTGCGGGCGATCTTCTCGCGCAGCGCGTCCCACCGCGGGGACGAGGCCGCGCCGTAGTGGTCAGGGTGCAGGACGCCGCCGGCCGCGCGGGTCTCGTCGTACGACGGGTGCCGGCCGCGTTCGGTGGCGAGGTCGGCCGAGGTGTCGTACGCCGCCAGCGCGATCTCCTCGGAGATCCTGGTGGACAGCTCCAGCGCCCGCGGCGAGTCGAACGGCAGCCGCAGCGCGAAGAACACGTCGGCCAGCCCCATCAGGCCGAGCCCGATGGGCCGCCAGCGCTTGTTGGCCGCCTCGGCCTCGGGCGTCGGGTAGAAGCCGAGGTCGATGGTGCGGTCGAGGAAGCGTACGGCGGTACGCACGGTGCGGCGCAGCCGCTCCCAGTCCACGTCCCCCGCCACCAGGTGGGCGGCCAGGTTGATCGAGCCGAGGTTGCAGACCGCGGTCTCGGCGTCGCTGGTGACCTCCAGGATCTCGGTGCACAGGTTCGACAGGTGGATGACGTTCTCGGGGCGGGCGGTCTGGTTGGAGGTGCGGTTGGCGGCGTCCTTGAACGTCATCCAGCCGTTGCCGGTCTGGGCGAGGGTCCGCATCATGCGGCCGTACAGGGTGCGCGCCGGGATCTGCCTGACATATCGCCCCTCGGCCTCGTAGGCGCGGTATCTCGCCTCGAACGCCTCCCCGTACAGGTCCGTGAGGTCGGGCGTCTCCTTCGGGTCGAACAGCGACCACAGCTCGTCGGACTCGACCCGGCGCATGAACTCGTCGGGCACCCAGTTGGCCAGGTTCAGGTTGTGCGTACGGCGGGCGTCCTCGCCGGTGTTGTCCCGCAGCTCCAGGAACTCCTCGATGTCGGCGTGCCAGGTCTCCAGGTAGACGCAGGCCGCGCCCTTGCGCCGCCCGCCCTGGTTGACCGCGGCCACGGACGAGTCGAGCGTGCGCAGCCAGGGCACGATGCCGTTGGAGTGGCCGTTCGTGCCCCTGATGAGGGAGCCGCGCGAGCGCACCCGGGTCCAGGAGATGCCGATGCCACCGGCGTACTTGGACAGCCGCGCCACCTGACCGTACCTGTCGTAGATGCCCTCCAGCTCGTCGCGCGGCGAGTCGAGCAGGAAGCAGGAGGACAGCTGCGGGCGCCGGGCACCGGAGTTGAACAGGGTGGGCGAGCTGGGCAGGTACGACAGCGTGGACATGAGCCCGTACAGCTCGGCCGCCTCGGCGACGCTCTCCGACAGCCCGCAGGCCACGCGGAGGAAGAAGTGCTGCGGCCGCTCGAGCACGTCGCGGGTCTCGGGGTGGCGCAGCAGGTAGCGGTCGTAGACCGTGCGCAGCCCGAAGTACTCGAACCGGTCGTCGGCCTCCTCCGAGACGAGCGCGTCCAGCTCGGCGGCGTGGGCGGCGACGAACTCGGCCAGCGTGTCCTGGACCAGCCCGGCCGCGTGGGTGGCCGCGATCGACTCGGAGAACGAGCGCACGCCGTGCCCGGCGGCCTCGTCGGCGATCTCCTCGGCCAGCAGCCGGGCGGCGACCCGCGAGTTGGCCGGGTCGGCGATCACCCGCGCGGCGGCCTCCTCGATGGCCAGACGGCGGTCAACCTCGACGATCTGAGTCATGTTCGCTCTCCTCATCCCCGTGAGGGCATGCGAGAGCACGGCAGCACGCCATGGCATACCGCGTCGCGCTCCGGCCCACCCTCGAGACCTTGAACACCTCATGCCGGGCAGCACCCGGCACACCGCTGGCAGGTCTTCGGGCTCGCGGGCACGCTCGATGGCACCTACTGGCCGTCGCTTCCCGGATCTCTCCAGTGCCGATGACGGCGGTCGTTCCCGCTCACCGCTGCGGGGCAGCCCCGGAATCGCACCGGGTTCCCTTTTGCTCCGCCTCCTGGGAGGCGAACCAGCGACGAGCAGGATCCTACATCTAGTGGCCGTTCCCGCAACTACCCCAGCATGTTGTGGCTTTGGTGGAGTCGAGCAGGCCGAGATCCCGCAGTACGGCGCGGGTACGGGCGATCTCGGTGCCGAGCCAGCGGGCGAAGTCGTCGCCGGCGAGCGGGATCGGGACCCAGCCGGCCGCCAGGCAGGCCGCCTCCCAAGCGCTGGACCCGATCACCTCCTCGCACATGCGCACGGCCGACTCGCGGCTCTCGTCCGGCATGTCCTCGGGCCCGAACGCGGCCGTCCAGTCGGCGAAGTCCACCCGCACGCCGCACTCCAGGAGCGTCGGCACGTCGAGTTCGGGCACGCGCCGGGCCGTGGAGACGGCGAGCGCCCTGACCCGGCCGCGGCCGATGGGGGCGCGCCAGTCGGCCAGCGGGCCCGCGGCGGCGGCCACCTTGCCCGACAGCAGCGCGGAGACGGCCTCGCCCGTCCTGGGGTAGCCGGTGTAGTCGACCCGCCTGCCGTCCGCGCCGATGGCCCTGGCGATCAGGCCGAACAGCAGGTGGTCGGGTTCGCCCTGCGGCCCGCCCGCCAGCAGGGTCTGCTGGGGGCTGGCCAGGAGGCGGGCGGCGAAGTCGTCGAAGTCCCGCAGGGGCGAGCGGTCGGGCACGACCACGACCTCGATCTGGCCGCTGAGCCTGGCCAGCGGGGTGGCGGTGTCGAGCAGGCTCTGCGTGTTGTTCAGCTCGGCGCTGGCCAGCGCGGGCAGGCCGCTCACCGTGATCGCGAATCCGGCCCCGGCCACCGGGCCGCCGGGGCCGCTCCCGTCCGCCGGCCCGCTGCTACCCGCCGGGCCGGCGCCGGTCGCCGGGCTGCCGCCGATCGCGTGGCTGACGGCCGCCGCGAAGCCCGCGGCGCGGGCCGCGCCGGCGAACGCCTGCCCCACGCGGGCCCAGCGGCGCCCGCCCGCGTTGATCGAGAATCCGGTACGCACCACGTTCCCCGCCCGTTCCGTGCCGCAACCGGCCACGCAGGCGATGGCGCCGAGCCCGCAGGCGAGGAACCGCCGCCGGCGCATGTGCTTCTCCCCCGGATCCTCCATTACTCTAGGTTATTAACCCATTACTAGACGCTCTACACGGGGGTCGCGATCAACAGTCAAAACCGCTATTCTTCGCGATTTTTCGTGATTTTCAGGCTTAACTGACTTTCTTCCCGACTCCGGCCATCAGCGACGACGGCAGCGACCAGTCCCCCACCAGCTTGGGCCGGTCCGGCCGCCAGTCGGTCGCCTGGACGAGCCCCGGCGGCTCCAGCGGCCAGCCCCCGAAGAACGCGCGGATCTGCCCCGGGGACCGGTCGGTCCCGCCACCGGCCGACGAGCCCCGGTAGACCCTCCTGGCCCGCTCCTCGTCCTCCAGCCCCCCCAGGGTCGTGGCGTGCGTGATCACCAGGAAGCCACCCGGCGCCATCCGCTCGCGCAGCACGGCCACCGCCCGCTGCGGCCCCGCCGAGTCCGGCAGGAAGTGCAGGATCGAGACCAGCAGCACCGCGATCGGCCGGTCGAGATCGAGGAACTCGCCGGCCCTGGCCAGCACGTCCTCGGGGTCGAGCAGGTCGGCCTGGACGAAACGGGCCCTGCCCGGCGAGTGCCGGAGCAGGGCCGTGGCGTGTGCGGCGACGACGGGGTCGTGATCGACGTAGACGACCCTGGCCCCGGGCGCCACCTCGTGCGCGCTGCCCTGGGTGGGCAGCCCGCTGCCGAGGTCGAGGAACTGGTCGACCCCGGCGCGGGCGACATGACGTACGGCACGCTGGAGGAAGGCCCGGTTCGCGCGGGCCAGCGGGACCGCCTCCGGGATCAGCTCGGCGAGCTGGTCGATGGCCTGGCGGTCGACCGCGAAGTTGTCCTTCCCGCCCAGCATGTAGTCGTACATGCGTGCGGGATGAGGCTTCTGGTGGTCGAACTGCCGCACAGTATCGAATTTATGTCGTATCCAGCCGGATAACACTACCTTGGGAAGATTGTGGCTGAATTCAAGTCGGCTATTCGACCGTAACGCTCTTGGCCAGATTGCGCGGCTTGTCCACATCGCGGCCCAGCGCCACCGCGGCGTGGTACGCCAGGAGCTGCAGCGGGATCGTGAGCAGGATCGGGTCCAGCTCGATCTCGTTCCTGGGGATCACGATCACGTCGTCGGCCAGCTTGGCGTCGGGCTCGCGGTGCCCGACCATGAGCACCTGGCCGCCGCGGGCGCGGATCTCGCCGAGCGTGGTGAGATTCTTGTCGAGCAGCTCGTCGTCGGGCACGATCGCGACCGTCGGCATGTCGGGGCCGATCAGCGCGAGCGGGCCGTGCTTGAGCTCGCTGGCCGGGTACGCCTCGGCGTGCACGTAGGAGATCTCCTTGAGCTTCTGCGCGCCCTCGCGGGCCACCGGGTAACCGCGCACCCGGCCGACGAACATCATGCTCGGGTGCGGCGCGTACTTCTTGGCCAGCTCGGCGATCTTGTCGCCCTGCTGCAGGATCTGCTCGATCTGGCCGGGCAGCTTGCGCAGGCCCTCCACGATGCGCCGCCCGTCGGCGGGCGACAGGTCGCGCACGCGCCCGAGGTGCAGCGCGAGCAGCGCGAACGCCACCGACGTCGAGGTGAACGCCTTGGTCGAGGCGACCGAGACCTCGGGTCCGGCGTGCAGGTAGATGCCGCCGTCCACCTCGCGCGCGATGGCGCTGCCCACGGCGTTGACGATGCCGATGACCCGGCCGCCCTTGCGCTTGAGCTCCTGCACGGCGGCGAGGGTGTCGTAGGTCTCGCCCGACTGGCTGATCGCGACGTAGAGGGTGTCGGGGTCCACGACGGGGTTGCGGTAGCGGAACTCGCTGGCCGGCTCGGCGTCGGACGGGATGCGCGCCAGCTCCTCGATGAGCTGGGCGCCGATCTGGCCCGAGTAGTACGCCGACCCGCAGCCGATGATCTTCACCCGGCGGAAGCCCCTGGTCTCGCGGGCGTCCATGTTCAGGCCGCCGAGATGGGCCACGTGGAAGCGCTCGTCGAGGCGGCCGCTCATGGTGCGGGTGATCGTCTCGGGCTGCTCGGAGATCTCCTTGAGCAGGTAGTGCTCGTAGCCGCCGGTGTCGTAGTGGCCGGCGTCCCAGTCGACGGTCAGCGGCTCCTTGGCCGTCTCGCGGGCGTCGCTGGCGAAGGTGTGGAAGCCGTCGGCCTTGAGCACGGCCAGCTCGCCGTCCTCCAGGTGCACGACCTGGCGCGTGTAGCGGACCAGCGCCGCCACGTCGGAGGCGGCGAACATCTCCTTCTCGCCGATGCCCAGCACGATCGGACTGCCGTTGCGCGCCACGACCACCTCGCCCGGCCGCTCGGAGTCGATCACGGCGATGCCGTACGTGCCCACGACGCTCTTGAGCGTCTTCCTGACGGCCTCCTCCAGCGAGTCGTTCTCGTCCACCGCGGCGGCGATCAGGTGCGCGAGCACCTCGGTGTCGGTCTCGGAGGCGAACACCACGCCGTCGGCCTCGAGCTTGGCGCGCAGCTCCGCGGCGTTCTCGATGATGCCGTTGTGCACGACCGCGATGCGCTCGTCGGTGGACAGGTGCGGGTGCGCGTTGACGTCGCTGGGCACGCCGTGCGTGGCCCACCGGGTGTGCCCGATGCCCAGACCGCCCTTGAACCTGACCGGCACGACCTTGGCCAGATCCGCCACCCGGCCCTTGACCTTGCGTACCTTCAAGCCCTTGTTGGACACCACGACCCCGGCCGAGTCATAGCCCCGGTACTCCAGCCGCTGCAGGCCCTCCAGCAGGATGGGCGCGGCGTCCTTGGGGCCGACATAGGCCACGATTCCGCACATCGAGGTCTCCTCTATCCGTAAATGATCCTGCGTAGCTGCCTCAGGGACAGCTCTGGAGCCGCTACCCGCCGGCTCCGTAAGTCGGCGGCGATCCGGGGAAAGATCTCGTCATTGGTGAAGCCCTTGGACTTCAGCTCGCCGTGGCGGCGGCGGACGTACTCCTCGGTGGACTCCGAGAAGTACGACAGCACGTCGGCGACCACGCGGGCGGCCTCGCCGGGGCCGAGCGGGCTCGTCCTCGTGAGGTGCGCGATGAGATCTTCGTACGGATGCCGTGCCGTGGACACAGACGAGGACACTACGGCTCTGGAACGAGACACGCCAACATCCTGCCCGATATCGGGCAGGAAATGCTTCTAGGCGATGGCCGCACGGCTCCAGCCCTTGCTCAGCCGCCAGCAGGCGAAGGCTCCGGCGGCCAGGCCGAGGCCCGCGAGCACCGCCGCCGGGCCCGCCGTACCGGCGAGATCGCCCCTGACCGCCGCCTGCAGCATGGTCGTCGCCCAGTAGCCGGGCGAGACCGGCGCGACGGCCTGCGCCCAGCCGGGCATCAGCGCGTACGGGACCAGCGCACCGCCGAGGGCACTGACCGACAGGGCGGCGATGTTGCACAGCGTGCTGAGCTCGCCCTGGCTGCGCACGACACCGGCGATGGCGGTGCCCACGCAGAGCAGGGCGAAGCTCCACGCCGTCACGGCCAGGACGAGCGGCCCGATCGACCCCGCCGCCGGGCGCATGCCGACGGCGAGCACGCCGTAGCCGAGCAGCACGGCCTGCTGGACGACCAGCACGGCGAAGACGGGCAGCGCCTTGCCGATCATCATCTCGAGCACCGTGGCCCTGGTGGCGCGCAGCCGGTTCCAGGTGTGCCAGGTGCGTTCGGTGAGGGTGGCGGTGGCGACGTCGGCCATCGACAGCACCGAGAACATCACCAGCAGGCCCGTGACCGCCTGCGTGGGTTCGCCGAGCATGCCCTTGAAGATCAGCATGAGCACCATGGGCATGACGAGGTAGCTGACGAAGTGGGCGGGGTCGCGCCGGCGCAGCAGCACGTTGTGGCCGGCCAGCACGGCGATCCGGCGCGCACGGCTCTTGAGCAGGTGGCTCTCGCGGGGTTCATGCGGCACGGTCATGGGACAGCTCCCGATACAGGTCGTCGAGCGAGGGCTGGCGGATGTCGATGCCCTGTACCGGGCGGTCGAGGTCGCGCAGCAGGGCGGCCAGGGTGGCGGTCGGGTCGGTGGTCGTGATGGCGATGTCCTGGCCGCCGTCCACGCTCACCCGTACCTCCGCCGGCAGGTCCTTGAGCAGCTCGGCGCCGGTGCCGCGGGCGATCACCCGGCCGTTCCCGGCGACGGCCACCGTGGCGGCCAGCTCGGCCAGCTCCGGCAGGTAGTGGGTGCAGTAGACGACGGCCGCGCCGCGTTCGGCCCGCCGCCGCACGGCCGCCAGCAGCGCCGTGCGCGTCTCGGGGTCGGCGCCCGCCGTGGGCTCGTCGAGCAGCAGCACGTCGGGGTCGGCCAGGAGGGCGGTCGCGGCCTGCGCCCTGCGCTGCTGGCCACCGGAGAGCACGCCCACCCGCCGGTCGAGCACGCCGGTGAGCGCCAGCTCCTCCGCCGTGTCCTCGACCGCCGCGGCCAGGGCCCGCCCGCGCAGCCCCGCCAGGCCGCCGAACAGCCGCAGCGTCTCCCGTACGGTGACCGAGGGGTAGAGCGCGAGCTGCTGCGGCGCCACCCCCACCTCCCCCTCGACCCGCACGGACCCGGCGTCCGGCACGGTCAGCCCCGCGGCGATCTCGAAGAACGTCGTCTTGCCCGCCCCGTTGTGCCCCACCAGCCCCGCGATCTCCCCCGGCGCCACTCGCAGGTCGAACCCGTCGAGCGCGGTGACGTCGCCGTACCGCTTGACCAGCCCTTCGGCCCTCAGCATGACCATCACATCCTTCTCGGTCTACGTCGTAGACTGCTCTACACTGTAGACTCGGCGCGTGCGAAAGCTCAAGACCTCCCGGCAACCGGAAATCCTCGACGCGGCGCTCGCGATCGCCGACGAGCGCGGGCTCGACGCCCTGTCCATGCGGGCCGTGGCGGAGCGCATCGGGGTGACGCCCATGGCCCTGTACGGCTACTTCCGCAACAAGGACGAGCTGCTCGACGGCCTGGTGGGGCGCCTGCTCACCGAGCTCGCCCCCGCCGAGCCCGGTGGCTCGTGGCAGGAGCGGCTGGCCTCGGTCGCGTGGGCGACGCGGCGGGTGGCCAGGCAGCACCCTTCGGTCTTCCCGCTGTTGCTCTTCCGCGCCTCGGTGACGCCGGACGGGGTGCGCGTCGTGGACGCGATCTACCAGGCACTGCTGGAGGCGGGGGTGCCGGAGGCGGAGGTGCCGCGGATGGAGCGGCTGGTGAGCACGTTCGTGCTCGGGTTCGCGGTCTCGGAGACCAACGGGCGCTTCTCCAGCGCCTCGAACGAGTCGCGGGCGCGGCGCGGCGACGCGGACGCCCCGGCGCACCGGAGGCTGGCGGAGCATCTGACGGTCGATGACTGGGATGCCGAATTCGCCGCGGATCTGGCTGATCTCATGCGTATCATCCGACCCGTCTGACACATCCCTTTCCTGGGAATAGTTACGCTGAGTAGTCGTATCGTGACTTTCCTGGGGAGATGTTTCATGCAGCTCTGGCTCGCCGTCGTCCTGGCCGCCGGCGTTCTCACCGCACCCGCCGACGTCCCGCCGCTCACCGCGCCCGACGTGGGAAGGCAGGCCGAGTTCGCCGCGGCCGCGCGGGAGTACGGGGTGCCGGAGAGCGTGCTGCTCGCGGTGGCGTACCTGGAGTCGCGGTGGGACGCGAACGGGGGGCGGCCGAGCACGGCAGGCGGCTACGGGCCGATGCACCTGGTGGACGCCTTCCCCGGCGACGTACGCGCCCACGGCCACGCCTCCGCGCACGGGGAGACGATCATCGGGGACGCCCTCGGCGACCCCCGCGGGGACGACGCCCGGCCCATGTCCACCTCGGTCACCGAGGCCCTGTCCCGCTCGGCGCTGCGCACGTCGGCGGCGGCCCCGCCCCGCACGACCCTCCCCGAGGCCGGGCGGCTGATCGGCGTGGAGCCCGCGCGCCTGCGGACGGACCCGGCGGCGAACATCCGCGCCGGCGCCGCCCTCCTGGCCTCCTACCAGGAGCGCCCCAGCGCCGAGCCCGCCGACTGGCACGGGGCCGTCGCCCGGTACGCGGGGACGGATGATCCGGTGGCGTCCCGGGCGTTCGCGGACGAGGTGTTCTCGGTGATGCGGGAGGGGGCGCAGCGCCGTACGGACGACGGTCACCTGGTACGGCTCGATCCCGTACCGGACCTGCCCGCGGCGCGCGGGGGCGCGACACCGGTGGACGCGCGGCCCAGCGCCACCGCCTCACCGGCGAACCCGCACCCCGGCCCCGCCGCCTCATCCGCGGCCCAGCACCCCGGCCCGGCCACCTCACCCGCACCCCGGAACCCCGGCCCGGCCACCTCACCGGCGGGCCGGCAACCCGATCCGGCCGCCTCACCGGCGGACCGGGAACCCGACACCGGCATCGAGGGGTGGCCGGACGACGAGGCGGGCCTGCTGGCCGGAGCGGACGCCGAAGCCCTGTGGGAGACCACGCCCAAGGGCCAGCCGTCGACGCAGGCCGAGTGCCCGTCCTCGCTCACCTGCGAGTGGATGCCCGCCGCCTACAAACGCTTCGGCAAGAAGAAGGACCGCGACTACGGCAACCACGACCACCTGGCCCGCAAGCGCTCGGTCGACTACATCGTCATCCACGACACGGAGGGCACCTACCAGGGCATCCCCAGCCTGATCCGCAACCCGAAGTACGTGAGCTGGCACTACACGATCCGCTCCAGGGACGGACATGTCGCCCAGCACGTGCCGACGAACGACATCGCATGGCACGCGGGCAACTGGGACGTCAACACCCGCTCGATCGGCATCGAGCACGAGGGCTACCTGGCCAAGGGGGGCGCCTGGTACACGGAGGCGATGTACCGGTCGTCGGCCAGGCTGGTCAGGTACCTGGCCGCCAAGTACGACATCCCGCTCGACCGGGCCCACATCCTCGGCCACGACAACGTCCCCGGCACGACCCCGCAGACGGTCGCCGGCATGCACGAGGACCCGGGACCGTACTGGGACTGGGAGCACTACTTCGAGCTCATGAACAAGCCGTTCAAGGCCGCCAAGAACGGCGATTCCATCATCATCCGCCCCTCGTACGCCTCCCACCGGCCGCGCTTCACCGGCTGCGTGGCCACCAAGCCCGCCCAGGCCTGCCCGGCGCACGGGGCGTCCACCGTCTGGCTGCACAAGGCGCCGAGCCAGAGCGCTCCCCTGGTGACCGACCTCGGCAAGCACCCGGGCAAGCCGAGCACGTACAGCGTGTACGACCACAGCGCCCGTGCCTCCACCGGCCAGCGTTACGCCGTCGCGGACCGGCAGGGGGACTGGACGGCGATCTGGTACCTGGGGCAGAAGGCGTGGTTCCACAACCCGGCCTCGAACCCGACCGCCATCCCGGCCAGGGGCCCGATGGTGACGCCGCTGTCGGGCGAGGTGAAGGTGTACGGGCGGGCGTACCCGGAGAAGTCCGCCTACAAGAGCGCCGCGTACCAGCCGCTGACCCCGCTCAAGTACAAGATCGCGCCGGGGCAGACGTACACGGTGGGTGACACCGTCACCGGCTCCTATTACGCCGCCAACGCCTACTCCCCGGCCAAGCATGTCACCACCACCGGCAAGACCCGCTACCACCAGATCCAGCTCGGGCACCGGGTGATGTTCGTGATGGCCAAGGACGTGCGTTTGATCGGTTGAATTTCGCTCCGCGGGCCGCGCAGTGCGCACGGGCACTCTCCGGAGACGATATGGTTTTCCCGTGGCCCGGCGCAGGTAGCCGGAGGCTCACGCGGAAGTGGCTCAGTGGTAGAGCATCACCTTGCCAAGGTGAGGGTCGCGGGTTCGAATCCCGTCTTCCGCTCGGAGCAAGACTCCTGGTGGAGTGGCCGAGAGGCGAGGCAGCGGCCTGCAAAGCCGTCTACACGGGTTCAAATCCCGTCTCCACCTCGGTGATCTGCGGACCCTCCAGGATCCGCTAAAGTAAGTCCAGCGCCATGCGGAAGTGGCTCAGTGGTAGAGCATCACCTTGCCAAGGTGAGGGTCGCGGGTTCGAATCCCGTCTTCCGCTCTGAGTTTCCAACTCAATAAAGGACGATTAGCTCAGCGGGAGAGCGCTTCCCTGACACGGAAGAGGTCACTGGTTCAATCCCAGTATCGTCCACCCTCTCTTATGAGAGTGCGACCCCAGGCTCGTGGCTTTCCGCCGGAGTCTGGGGTTTGTCGTTTCCGGCCCGCCCTTCCAGCAGCCGGACCAGCCGCGCCCTGCACTGCGGCCACTCCTCGGCGATGACGGAGAACATCGCGGAGTCGCGCAGCAGGCCGTCCTCCCCCGGCGCCCACGACGGCGACCACCTGCGCAGTACGCCCTCGAACCGCGCGCCCACCTTCTCCAGGGCGGCCCGCGAGCGCTCGTTGCGGGCGTCGGTCTTGAGATCGACCCTGGCCACGCCCCAGCTCTCGAAGGCGTGGCCGAACAGCAGCAGCTTCGCCTCCGTGTTCACGCCGGCGCCTCGCGCGGATCCGCCGAGCCAGGTGAACCCGATCTCGACCGCGCACAACCGGTCGCCTCCCGGCCACAGGCGCGGGTCCCAGTAGGCGGTGACGCCGACCGCGCGGCCCGACGCCCTGTCCACCTGCGCGTACGGCGCGAGCCGCCCCGCCGCCTGACGCTCGAGCTGCGCGTCGATGTAGGCGCCGACCTCGTCCGCCCTCGGCACCCAGGTGAAGGCGAACGCGCCGCGGTCCTCCTCGGCCGCCACGGCCAGGTCGCCGGCGTGGTGATGGCCGAGGGGCTCCAGGCGGACGCGCGCGCCTTCGAGCACGGGCCCCTCCAGCGCGAAAGTCATCGATGCACCCCCAGAGTGATCATCCTTGCCGCGCCAGAGCCGAGCGTCAACGGTGGCGGTGGCCGACCATGGGGGATATGTCGCCTTGTGCGAAGTTTTGGGGACAGAGCGTGTATATACCGATTAAGGGCGGGTAGCGCCGATGCATTGGCTCCTCGGAGGAGGAAACCGTGGATATCAACATCGGCCAGGGCCTGTCAGACGCCTGGCGGCAAATAGCGATGTTCGTGCCGAGGCTGGTCGCGTTCCTGGTGATTCTGCTCATCGGGTGGATCGTGGCCAAGGCTCTGGAGAAGATCGTCGACAAGGTGCTCGAACGGGTCGGCTTCGACCGAGCGGTGGAGCGCAGCGGCGTGCGTCGCTGGCTGGAGCGCAGCAAGTACGACGCCAGCAGCCTGCTCGCGAAGATCGTCTTCTATGCGATCCTGCTGATCACCCTGCAGATGGCCTTCAACGTCTTCGGCCCCAATCCGGTCTCGGCGCTGCTGGCCGGCGTGGTCGGCTGGCTGCCCAAGGCCCTCGTGGCCATCGTGATCATCGTGGTGGCCGGGGCGGTGGCCAAGGCCGTCAAGGACATCGTGGGCGGCATGCTCGGCGGGCTGTCGTACGGCCGCTGGCTGGCGACCGCGGCGGCGGTGTTCATCTGGGCGCTGGGCATCATCGCCGCGCTCAACCAGATCGGCGTGGCCACGACCGTGACGACGCCCGTGCTCGTCACGGTGCTCGCCACGATCGGGGCGATCGCGGCGATCGGCATCGGGGGCGGGCTCGTCCGGCCCATGCAGCAGCGGTGGGAGCGCTGGCTGGGGCGGATGGAGCAGGAGGCTCCGCAGGCCAGGGCGCACGCCGAGGCGTACCAGCGGGGGCGTGAGGACGCCCGCGCCATGACGGAGGAGACGGCGCCGATCCGGACGTCGCCCGGCGGAGCGCACCGCTCCGACATGCCTCCGGGCTGAGGCCCGAGGCGAACGCCCGGGGCGCTCCCCGGGCTGAGGCCCGAGTGCCCCGGGCGAACGCCTGGGGCACTGCCCGTTCAAGCTCAGGCGGGGTGGCCGTCTTCCAGCAGGTCGAGCTCGCGGGTCAGCCAGCACACCGCCGTCAGCCGCAGCGACGGCGCGTCCGGCTCGCCGGTGAAGGCCCAGCCGCGGTGCCGCAGCTCGTCGAGGAAGCCCAGCAGGTAGTCGCCCAGCGTCTCCCGGTCGAGCGGGATGGCGTCACGCAGCACCGCCGCGTGCTGATCGACCGCGGCCACCAGCCCCGGATCGCCGTCCATCCTGGCGAGCTGGGCGTCGCCCAGGGCGTGCATGAGCCAGCGCAGGGGCGAAACCGCCCAACCCTCCTCGAAGACCACGCGCCAAGGCTAAGGCATGTCCCGAGGTCAGCGGCCCGGCTCGAACGGCAGGCCCACGTAGTTCTCCGCCAGCGTCGTGGCCGCCGCCTCCGACGACGTCACGTAGTCAAGGTAGGACAGCTGCAGCTTCCGCGCGTACGGATCGTCCTCCTCGAACGTGTGCAGCAGCGTCGTCATCCACCACGAGAAGTGCTGGGCCCGCCACACCCGCTTCAGGCACGCGTCCGAGTACCCGTCGAGCAGCTCGGTGGAGCCGCTCCCGAAGTACGCCGCCAGCGCCTCGGTCAGCACCCGCACGTCGGCCACGGCCAGGTTGAGCCCCTTGGCCCCGGTGGGCGGGACGATGTGGGCGGCGTCCCCCGCCAGGTAGAGCCGCCCGTACTGCATGGGCTCGGTCACGAACCCGCGCATCGGCGTGATGCCCCGCTCCATGATCTCGCCGGTGGCCAGCGTGAAGCCGGGCACGGTCTCCAGCCGGGTCCGCAGTTCCGCCCAGATCCGCTCGTCCGGCCAGTCGTCGAGCCGGGCGTCGGCGGGGACCTGCAGGTAGAAACGGCTGACGGCGGGCGAGCGCATGCTGTGCAGAGCGAAGCCGCGCTCGGTCCTGGCGTAGATCAGCTCCTCCGACGACGGCGCCACGCGCGCCAGGATGCCGAGCCAGGCGAAGGGATAGTCGCGCTCGAAGACGCTCAGGACACCCTCCGGGACGGCCGGCCGGGACACCCCGTGGAAGCCGTCGCAGCCCGCGATGACGTCGCAGTCGAGCCGCTCGCCGCCGAACGTGAGGTACGGCTGCGACTCCAGCGAGTGCAGCTCCACGTCCTCGACCTCGAACCTGACGTCCCCGCCCGCCGCCAGCCTGGCCGCGATCAGGTCCTTGACCACTTCCTGCTGCCCGTACACGGTGATGGACCGGCCCGGCACGAGCTTGTCGAACGCGATGCGGTGCCCCGCGCCGCCGTACCTGAGCTCGATGCCGTGATGCGGCAGCCCCTCGCGCAGCATCCGCTCGCCGACGCCGGCCTCCACCAGCGTGTCCACCGTGCCCTGCTCCAGCACCCCGGCGCGCACGCGGCGCTCGACGTAGTCGCGGCTGCGCTTCTCCAGCACCACGGAGGAGATGCCGCGCAGGTGGAGCAGGTGTGACAGAAGCAGACCAGCGGGGCCCGCCCCGATGATCCCGACCTGAGTTCGCATGAAGGAAGCATCCAGCCTCGAGCGGGTTCGCGCCGAGAGGACTCTTCCACTCAGTGGAAAATTCATGCAGGATTGCGGCATGTCAGGCGGAGCCCGGGAGGCGGGGCGCTCGGTGACGTCCAAGGTGCTGGCCATCCTGGGGGCGTTCGACGCGGCGCGCCCGCAGCTCACGCTGACCGAGCTGGCCGCGCGCAGCGGGGTGCCGCTGAGCACGGCGCACCGGCTGGTCGGCGAGCTGGAGGAGTGGCAGGCGCTCAGCCGTTCGCCCGACGGGCGACTGCGGGTCGGGCCGCGGCTGTGGGAGCTGGGCCAGCTCGCGCCGAACCGGCTGCAGGAGCTGGCACATCCGTGGTTGCAGGACCTGTTCGGCTCCACGGGCGAGAACGTGCACCTCGCGATCAGGGACGGCCTGGAGGTGCTGTACGTGGACAAGGTGTACGGCAGGCGGGCCGTGCCCATCGTGTCCAGGACCGGCGGCCGGCTGCCGATGCATCCCACGGGGGTCGGCAAGGCGCTGCTGGCGTACGAGCCGGACTGGTTCGTCAGGTCCTACCTGGCACGCAAGCTCGAACGCCCCACCCCGCACACGATCACCGAGCCGGGGCGGCTGGCCAGGGAGCTGACGGCGGTGCGGGCGCAGGGGTACGCGCTCACCTATGAGGAGATGACGCCCGGCTCGTGCTCCGCGGCGGCCCCGGTCCTGGTGGACGGCCGGCCGGTGGCGGCGCTGGGCATCGTGCTTTCCTCGCGCCGCGCCCGCGAGCTGCCCCGGCTGGTGGAGCCGCTCCGCGCCGCCGCCGCCGGCATCGCCACCGCGTACGGCGGTTAGTCGCTCCCACCGCGTACGGCGGTTAGTCGCTCAGCTTCTGGATGCGGTCCTTGAAGAGCGTGGTCGCGATGGCGGCCTTGTGCGGCTGCCCCTTGAGGAAGGCCTGCGCGAAGCTCTTGGCCTGGTCGTAGGAGACCTTGCCGGGCATGGGCGGCTCGTTCGGGTTGACGTCCACGTCCACGAGCGCGGGACCGTCGTGGTGGAGCGCCTGCCCGATCGCGTGCGCCACGTCCTCCGACTTGGTCACCTTGGCCCCGAACCCGCCGCACGAGCGCGCCCAGGCGGAGAAGTCGGCCTCGGGCTGGGCGTAGCGCACGCCGTGCTCCGGGTAGCCGAGCACCATCTGCTCCCACAGGATCTGCCCGAGCGAGTTGTTGTTGTTGATGACGACCTTGACCGGCAGCCTGTGCTGCACCGCGGTAAGGAACTCGGCCATCAGCATCGAGAAGCCGCCGTCCCCGACGTAGGCGATGACCTGGCGGCCGGGGAAGGCGTGCTGCATGGCGATCGCGTACGGCAGGCCGGGGGCCATCGTGGCCAGCGTGCCCGACAGGTAGAACTCGCGCCCGCCGCGGATCGTCCAGTGGCGGGCCGCCCAGGTGGCGATGGTGCCGCTGTCGCAGGTCATGATGGCGTCGTCGGTGGCGAGCTCGTCGAGGATGGACATCACGTACTGCGGGGCGATGGGGTCGCGGTCGGGGTTCTCCAGGGACTCCATGTCGGCGCGCCACTTGGCCATCATCTTCTGATATTTCGCCAGATGGCCGTTGTCGTCCCGGCGGCCCAGCAGCGGCAGCAGCGCCCGCAGGCCCTCCTTGGCGTCGCACACCACCGGCACGTCCGTCGCGATCCGCGCCCCCGCCCTCGTCGGGTCCGCCTCGAACTGCACCACCCGCGTGTCGCGCACCTCCGGCAGGAACTTGGAGTAGGGGAAGTTCGTGCCCACCATGAACAGCACGTCCGCCTCGTCCATCAGCTCCTCGCTCGGCCGGGTGCCGAGCAGGCCGAGCCCGCCCGTCGTGTACGGCGAGTCGTCGGGGACGACCGCCTTGCCCGGCAGCGTCTTGACCACGGGTGCCCCGAGCGCCTCGGCCACGGCCAGCACCTCTTCCCTGGCGTGCAGCGCGCCCTGCCCGACGAGCATGGCGGGCCGCTCGGCCCGGTTGAGCACCTCGGCCGCCCACTCCACGTCCTCCTGCCTGGGCAGGCCGGGCGGCTGCAGGTAGACGGGCGCCGTCTGGGGCGCCCGCACCGGGGCGACGCTCTTGTACGGGTCCGCCCCCGCCTCGGCCACCTGGATGTCGTTGGGCAGGGTGAGGTGGGAGACCCCGCGCCGCGCGTAGGACGTACGGATGGCCAGGTCCACCAGCGAGGGGAGCTGGGCCGGGTTGGTCACCATCATGTTGTACTCGGCCACGTCGGCGAAGAGCTTGTCCAGGTGCACCTCCTGCTGGTAGCCGGTGCCCAGCACGGACGTCTCCTGCATGCCCGTGATGGCCAGCACGGGCACGTGATCGAGCTTGGCGTCGTAGAGGCCGTTCAGCAGGTGGATGCCGCCGGGGCCGGAGGTGGCCAGGCACACGCCGATGCGCCCGGTGGCCTTGGCGTAGCCGGTGGCCATGAACGCGGCGGCCTCCTCATGGTGGACGAGGACGAAGCGCACCCGGTCGCGATGGCGCCGCAGCCCTTCCATGATGCCGTTGATGCCGTCGCCCGGCAGGCCGAAGACGGTGTCGACGCCCCATGCCGCGAGCCGTTCGATCAGGGATTCGGATGCGATTCGAGCCATGTGTGCGGCCCTACCCCGCTCTGCCGCCCGCAGACGCGGAACAGGGATTCATTGGCATTTCTCGAATGTGGCGGGTAGGGGACCCCACATGCGCATTCTGGTCACGGGAGCCACCGGCACGTTGGGCGGGGCACTGGTGCCCGCGCTCCTCAAGGCGGGTCACGAGGTGCGGGGGCTGAGCCGTACCAAGCGGGACGGCCGCGGCAACGTCGAGTGGATGTGGGGCGACCTCTTCTCCGGCAACGGCGTCAGGGAGGCCGTGGACGGCGTGGACGCGATCGCCCACCTGGCCACCAGCGGCCGCAAGGGACGCGGCGCGGTGGACGTGCCCGGCACCAGGACGCTGATGATCCTCGCGCACGCGGCCGGGGTGCCGCACGTGCTGTTCACCTCGATGGTCGGCGCCGACCGCGCCGCCTACGGCCACCTGCGGCACAAGCTGGAGGCCGAACGGCTGGTGCAGGAGAGCGGGCTGGGCTGGACGATCCTCCGCGCCACCCCGTTCCACCAGTGGCTGCACCGGCGGCTGCGCGACTACGCCTCGCTGCCCGTGCTGCCCGTGGACCGGTCGTTGCCCTGGCAGCCGGTGCACACGGGCGAGGTGGCCACGCGCGCCGCCGCCCTGCTCAGCGCGGGCCCCGCGCACCGGGAGATCGAGTACGGCGGGCCTCAGGTGCTGGACACCGAGGAGCTGGTCAGGACCTGGCTGAGCGCCTCAGGGCTGCGCCGGCCCTGCCTGCCCGTCCGCTATCCGGGCCGCCTGTACGCGGCGCAGCGCGCGGGCGACCTCACCACCGACGCGGCGCCCAAGGGCGAGATCACCTGGCACGACTACCTCATGCCGCCGCCCCCGTTCCTGTCGGACGACTTCGCCTCCGAGCACACCGCCTCCCCCACCAGCCCGGCCACGCAGCCGGAGCAGGACCCTGACCTGCACGTATACGGGGGCGACGAGGGGTACGAACGCCCGACACGAAGCTAGCCGGACGTCCAGTTTTATTACACTTCGCCGCCTTGTTGCTTTCTGTCTGTTATTAGAAGATGTGTCCGGTGATGAGAGGCATCCCGCTGACCGAGGACTTCGCCAACGGCGGGGTCTCCTTCTGGTACCGGCAGATCGGCCTGCCCATGCGGCGGCCGGCCCTGCCGGGGCCGCGCGAGTACGACGTCGCCATCGTCGGCGGCGGCTACACCGGCCTGTGGACCGCGTACTACCTGAAGCAGGCCGACCCCGGCCTGCGGATCGCGATCCTGGAGAAGGAGTTCGCCGGGTTCGGCGCGTCGGGGCGCAACGGCGGGTGGCTCTCGGCCGAGTTCGCCGGGTCGCGCAAGCGGCACGCCAAGGCGCGCGGGCGGCAGGCCATGATCGATCTGCAGCGGGCCATGTTCCGGTCCGTGGACGAGGTCATCGAGGTGACCCGCGCCGAGGGCATCGACGCCGACGTGCACAAGGGCGGGCTGATCCACGTCGCCACCAACCCGGCCCAGCGCCGCCGCCTGCGCGCCGGTGTCGCCGACCTGCGGGCCTGGGGCTACGGCGAGGACGACGTGCGGCTGCTCGGCCGCGACGAGCAGCGCGAGCGCGTGCAGGTGGCGGGGGCGCTGGAGGCGTCGTACTCGCCCCACTGCGCCCGCATCCAGCCCGCCAAGCTGGCCGTCGGGCTGGCCGCCGCGGTGGAGCGGCTGGGCGTGCACATCTTCGAGGACACGACGGTGACCGAGATCCGGCCCAGGCGGCAGGGAACTGCGGCGTCGGCGGTCACCACGCGGGGCCTCGTCTCGGCCGAGTACGTCATCCGCGCCACCGAAGGCTTCACCGCCAGCCTGGCCGGGCAGCACCGGCAGTGGCTGCCGATGAACAGCTCCATGATCATCACTGAGCCGCTGCCCGCCGACGTGTGGAAGCACCTCGGCTGGCAGGGCAACGAGCTGCTGGAGGACGAGGCCCACGCCTACGTCTACGCCCAGCGCACGGCCGACGACCGGATCGCGATCGGCGGGCGCGGCGTGCCCTACCGCTTCGGCTCCCGTACCGACCGGCGCGGCGCCACCCAGGCGCGGACCGTCGCCCTGCTGTGGCACATGCTCGTCAAGCTCTTCCCCGCCGCCGCCGACGTCCGCGTCCAGCACGCGTGGTGCGGGGTGCTGGGGGTGCCGCGCGACTGGTGCTCGACCGTGCACCTGGACCACGCCAGCGGCCTCGGCTGGGCCGGCGGCTACGTCGGCAGCGGCGTCACCACCACGAACCTGGCCGGCCGCACGCTGCGCGACCTGGTGCTGCGCCGCGAGAGCGAGCTGACGGGGCTGCCGTGGGTGGGGCGGCAGGTGCGGCAGTGGGAGCCGGAGCCGCTGCGGTGGGCGGGGGTGCAGCTCATCTACGCGCTGTTCCGCGCCGCCGACCGCCACGAGAACGAACGCGTCGCCACGACGTCGGCGTACGCGCGCCTGGCGAACCTGATCTCAGGCCGCTGAGCCCGCGCCGCCGATGCCGGAAGCCTGATCTCGCGCTGCCGATGCCACGAAGGCTGAGGCTGCGCCCGGGCCGCCGGCCTCAGGATTCTGGGGCGCCGCGCCCCCACGGGTCGTAGTCGACCTCCAGCGGCTCCTGCGGCGGCCGCTCGCCCTCCGGCACGTGCTGCAGGTTGACGCGGATGCGGTACCACACGCTGCTGCGCCCCCGCATGCCGTCCACCAGCACGTCGGCGGCCTCCAGCCGGGCGGCGACCTCGGGATGGCGGGCCTTCCACCGCTCGAACCCCGCCATCGCCTGGTCCTTGTGCTCCGCCTTGGCGATCTCGATCACCGGCATCGTCTGCTGCCTGCGCCCGCTGCCCTTCGGCGGCTTGGGCGCCGGGCCGAGCTCCTCGGCCAGCTCCAGCAGCCCGTCGAGCGAGCCGGGGTGCAGGTCCATGTCCTCCCACGGGTCGCCGCGCTCGGCCAGCCGCTCGGGCACGGTGTCGATGGTGAACGCCTCGGGCCGGCAGCCCGGCACCTCGTCCCAGGTCAGCGGGGTGGACACGCGGGCGTCCTGCACGGCGCGCACGGAGTAGGCGGAGGCCACGGTGCGGTCGTAGGCGTTCTGGTTGAAGTCCACGAAGACGCCGTGCCGTTCCTCCTTCCACCACCGGCTGGTCGCCAGATCGGGGGCGCGCCGCTCCACCTCGCGCGCCACCGTCTCGGCCGCCTTGCGCACCTTCACGAACGGCCAGCGCCGCTCGATCCGGGCGTAGACGTGGAACCCGCGCGAGCCGGACGTCTTGGGCCAGGCCACGAGCCCGTAGTCGGCCAGCACCTCCCTGGCCACCTGCGCCGTGCGCAGCACGTCGGCCCACTCGACGCCCGGCACAGGGTCGAGGTCGATGCGCAGCTCGTCGGGCCTGGACAGGTCGTCGGAGCGCACCGGGTGCGGGTTGAGGTCGACGCAGCCGAGGTTGACCACCCAGAGGAGCTGCGCCAGGTCGGTGCAGACCACCTCTTCCGCGCTCAGCCCCGAACGGTACTTCAGCTCGGCCACCTCGATCCAGTCGGGCCGCTTGGCCGGGGCCCGCTTCTGGAAGAACGCCTCCTGCTCGATGCCGTGCACGAACCGCTTGAGCACCATCGGCCGCCCGTGCACGCCGCGCAGCGCCGCCTCCCCCACGGCCTGGTAGAACCGGACCAGGTCGAGCTTGGTGCGGCCGGACTGCGGGAAGACGACCTTGTCGGGGCTGGTGATGCGGACCTCGCGCCCGGCGACCTCGATGTCAGGCATGAAGGTCACGATACGCGGGCCGACCGACAACCCCCGGGGAGCGCCGATCACGGATCCTGGAAGGTGCCGTGGCGGCCGGCCCCCGCGGCGAAGCGGGCCGCGCCGTCCGACGCGTCGGGCAGCGACACCAGGCCGTGGCGCAGCTCGTTGCGCATCGCCACGCCCTCCTCCAGGCCGTCCTGCTCCAGCACCGACATCCGGTCGCCGCGCAGGCACTCCTGCGGGAACCGCGCCAGCTCCCCGGCCAGCGCCTCCGCGTGCTGCCTGGCGGTGCCGCCGGGCACGAGCCGGTTGGCCAGCCCCCACGCGTACGCCTCGGGCGCCTCGACGGGCCGGCCCGTGAGGATCATGTCCAGGGCCCGCGACGTGCCGATGAGCCGCGGCAGCCGTACGGTGCCCCCGTCGATGAGCGGCACGCCCCACCTCCGGCAGAACACCCCGAACACCGCGTCCTGCTCGGCCACCCGCAGGTCGCACCAGAGCGCCAGCTCCAGCCCACCGGCCACGGCGTGCCCGGAGACGGCGGCGATGACCGGCTTGCTCAGGCGCAGCCGGGTCGGCCCCATCGGCCCGTCGCCCTCCTCGCCGACGTGGTTGTCGAGCGACTTGAGGTCGGCGCCGGCGCAGAACGTGCCGCCCTCCCCCCACAACACCGCCACGGCGGCGTCGGAGCACTCGAAGTCACGGAACGCCTCGGTCAGCGCGTCGGCGGTCTTGCGGTCGACGGCGTTGCGCGCCTCGGGCCGGCTGATCACCACGGTGGTGACCGGGCCCTGGCGCTCCATGCGTACGGTCATGCGACCCTCCTCGGGGGAACGTGCGGTGGCTCTCCTCGGGGAACGTGCCGAGCGTACGTCGATGCGGTGGTACGGGCCAGGGACCGGCGGCGCGGATCGCGGGGAGACGTTCGCTTGAAAGACGACCGTTCCGGGCTCGTTTCCATCCGCTGCCCCGGTTCTGTCGTCCTCGGTTGCTATAGATGAGCGCCATCGTCCGGCACGACAACGGGACAGGATGGCCGATGGACGCTTGGGGTGACCTCACCGAGGAAGACGAGCGGGAGTTCGCGCGGCTCGACGCCGCCTTCGAGGCCGGTGAGCCGCTGGCCGGCGAGCGCGATGCGACGTTCGGGACGTGGGCGCACGTCAGGTTCTGCGCCGCTCCTGGCGACGAGCGGCGTCGCGCGCTGCTCGGGCAGGTGACCGAGCGCGTGACGGAGTGGGACAAGAACACGGTCTCCGGGCTGTGGCGGGTGTCGGGCCGGGCCCCGCACCCGGCCTCCGCGGACGATCCGGACTTCTACCGGGTGCCGGTGGCCGCCGCCGCCTCGATCCCCTACTCCGAGCGGCGGTTCGCGCTGCGCTGGTGGGACCTCAGGAACATACGCTGGTACGACGACCGCTTGTGGCAACTCATCGGCGATCAGTTGACGGAGCTGCTCAGCGAGCCGGAGACCGACGACCCGGCCGAAGCGGTCCGCAACCTGCTCTGGGACGAGGACGCGTTCGTGACGCGGCTGGCCGGTGAGTTCGCTGCCCGGCTCGGGTCCCCTGAGGTGCGGCCACTGCTGCGGCACTGGTGCACCGCTACCGCCTCCAAGCCCAGCCCACGGTGGACTCAGCAGGCCAAGGAACTGCTGAACGCGTCGGCCATGAACGTCATCCCCGAGGTGCTACGCGCGCTGGCGGTCCATCGCGAGGCGGTGGTCCGGCATCTGTACGCCGACAGGGTGCACGCCGAGACCGTTTTCCTGCGCCAGTGCACCGCCACGGCGCTGCGTGGCCTGGTGTGGACCTGCGAGCTGATCGACGAGCCGTGGGTGGTTCCGCTGCTCGGCGACGTGGCCGTGACGGCGGGCACGGGCATCGGCGGCTCGGGCGCGAACGCGCGCAGCGAGCTGCTGGCCAACGCCGCGATCGGGGTGCTGGCCAGGCGCGGCGGCCTCGACGTGGTCGCGCAGCTCGCCCGCGTGCAGGCGAAGGTCCGCAAGAAGACGATCCTCGCCGCGGTGGACCGCACGCTGAACGAGGTGGCCGAGGGGGCTGGGCTCTCCCCCGAGCAACTGCTGGACCGCACCGCGCCCACGTTCGGGCTCGACACCGACGGCACCCGTACCGAGCAGGGGCTGTGCCTGTCGCTGGACGGCAAGATCACCTACAACGGGCGCGAGACCATCCCCAAGGCGGTGGATCGGGAGCTGCTCGCCGGGTTCAGGGCCACCGCCAAGGAGCTGAGGAAGGCGGTGCCCGCCGAGCGGTTCCGGATCGAGCGGGCGCTGGCCACGGAGCGGATCTGGCGGTGGCGGGACGTGTGCGCCCACTTCCTCGACCACCCGGTCGTCGGCGCGTTCGCCCGCACCCTGATCTGGGAGATCCTGCAGGGCCCCGCCGGGCTGCCGGTGCGGGTGGACGGGGCCTGGGAGCTGACCGACCCGGCGGGCCGCCGCATCCAGCCCTTCCCCGACACGCCCGTCCTGCTCTGGCACCCCATCGCGCACAGCGCGCAGGAGGTCCGGGGGTGGCGTGACCACCTCATCGCGAACGAGCTGCGCCAGCCGTTCAAGCAGGCCTTCCGCGAGGTCTACCTGCTCACCCCGGCCGAGGAGGAGACCCGCCACCACTCGCGCCGCTTCGCCCGGCACCTGCTGCGCTACGGCCAGGCCAAGGCGCTGCTGACCGAGCGCGGCTGGAGCGGCATGTCGCTGGGCCACTGGGGCCTGCTGTACGGCTCCGGCGAGGCCGAGGCCACCAAGGAGCTGCCCGGTGGCCTGACCGCGCACTGGGACTTCCACCTCGACGAGGGCTCCTTCGACCGCGACGGCGGCGGCACCGTCTCCATCTGCGTCAGCGGCGACCTGCGCTTCACCGCCGAGGGGCGCGGCGTGCCGCTGGCCGAGGTGCCGCCGCTGACGCTGTCGGAGGTGCTGCGTGACGCCGACCTGGCCGTCGGCGTCACGTCCACCGGGCTGGATCCGGAGGGGCACGGCGAGTACTGGGAGTCGTACGGGTTCGGCGAGCTCAGCGAGTCCGCCGAGATGCGCCGCGACGCGCTGGCCCGGCTGCTGCCCCGCCTGGCCGTCGCCGGCCGGTGCACGCTGTCCGGCCGGTTCCTGCACGTCAAGGGCGACCTGCGGACGTACAAGATCCATCTGGGCTCCGGCAACATCCTCATGGAGCCCAACGACGCCTACCTGTGCATCGTCCCGGGCGGTGGCGGCGACCAGGTGTTCCTGCCGTTCGAGGAGGACGGCGGCATGTTGTCGGTCATCCTGTCCAAGGCGTTCCTGCTGGCGGCCGACACCGCGATCACCGACCCGTCGATCACCCGGCAGCTTCGCTGACGCTGAAGGCGCCCGCGAGCAGTTCGTCGAAGGGGTCGTCGGCGGGGCGGTCGAGGCCGCGCAGCGGGCCCGGGTCCACCAGGTGCGCCTCGGCGTACAGGCGGGCCACGAGCGCCTTGCGGCCGTCGTCGAGCCCCCACGTGGCCTGGTCCTCCAGCAGCGCGGCGGCGTAGACGTCGGCCATGAACTGCGCCAGCGGGTAGAGCCGCGCCTCGGCCGCCGGGTGCTCCAGCGCGGACCACGCCTCGATGGCCTTGGTGAGGTCGTCGATGCGGGTCCGTACCAGGTCGGAGGTGGCCAGGGCGCGCAGGTGGTCGAGGAAGGGCAGGTGGGCGCGTTCCTTGAGCATGGCGCGGCGCACGTCGAGGCAGAGGATGTTGTCGCCGCCCTCCCAGATCGGGTTGACCTGCGCGTCGCGCAGCAGCCGGGCCACCGGCCACTGCTCGATGTAGCCGTTGCCGCCGTGCACCTCGATGGCGTCGGTGGCGGCGGTCACGCCGAGGCGGGCGGCGCGCAGCTTGATCAGGGCGGGTGCCAGGCGCAGCCGGGGCCCGACGTGCCCGTCGAACACCATCGCCTGCGCGGCCTCGACCTCGACGATCAGCTCGCTCAGCTTGCGCCGCACGAGCGGCTGCTCGGCGAGCGGCCGGCCGAACGCCTCGCGGGCGCGGGCGTAGCAGAGCGCCTCGACCAGCGCGCGCCTGGCGACGCCGACGCCCATCATGGCCACGCCGAGCCGGGAGGCGTTGGTGAGCTTCATCATCGTGCCGAGCCCCGAGCCGGAGCCCTCGCCGGCCAGCAGGAACGCCTCCGCGCCTGCGAGCTCCACCTCGGCCGAGGCGACGGACCTGGTGCCGAGCTTGTCCTTGAGCCTGCGGATGCGCACCCCGTTGCGGCTGCCGTCGCGCCGCTCCCACAGCACCAGGAACGGCGCCACGGCCCCATCGGGCAGCCTGGCCAGCACGACGAACGCCGAGCCGTTGGCGTTGGAGGCGAACCACTTGAACCCGGTCAGCAGCCACGCGTCACCGGCGGGCACCGCCTCGGTCTCCAGCGCCGCCAGGTCGGAGCCGCCGGTCCGCTCGGTGAACAGTTGTGCGGCCTCGCCGGAGTAGAAGCCGTTGGCGAAGATCTCCCGCACCCGATCGCGTACGTCCGGCGGCGCGTGCTTCTCGGCCAGCGAGACCACCATGTCCCCGCCTGTGCCAAGCGCGCAGCCCATCCCGATGTCGGCCTGGTCGAGCAGGTACGTCCACGCGGCGCCCAGCGCGGCCGGATCGGCTCCGTTCGCGCGGGCCTGCCCGGCGAAGGACGGGGAGGTGAAGTTGTCGGCCATCAGCGCCTGCCGGGCGGTGTGGAACGACGGCGGCATGACGACCTGGCTGACGTCCCTGCCCCACTTGTCGTACTTCTCCAGCCGTGGCGGGTTGCGGTCGGTCTCCTCGGCGCATTCGGCGACGAGGCCGCCCATGAGCTCGCCCAGCCGGTCGAGGCGCGGCTCCGCCCAGGCGTAGCCGTCACCCAGGTGCCGCCGCATGAGCAGGCGGAGCGTGGGGTCGCAGCGCCACCAGTTGCGCCCGGCGCCGCCCTGGTAGGACTCGGTGGCGTAGCGGTCGCTGCGGTCGAACGGTTCGATGAGATACCGGCCCATACCCGCGAGTGTTACATATACTCGACACGCGATGGAAGAGCGTAATAGTTTGAGCGCCCGTTCAGCGGTGCTGAGCGCGCTGCTCGGCAGCCACCCGCCCCGGCTGCCCGCCCGCCACCTGGTGCGCATCGGCGCGCTGTTCGGCATCGCGGAGGGCACGGTCAGGGTGGCGCTGTCGCGCATGGTCGCGGCCGGCGACCTGCTGCAGGCCGACGGGCAGTACACGCTGTCGCAGCGGCTCGTCGAGCGCCAGGCCCGGCAGGACGAGAGCCGCGACCCGCACACGCGGCCGTGGGACGGCACGTGGGAGGTGGCCGTGGTGACCGCCGAGCGGCGCGCGCCCGCCGACCGGGCCGCGTTCCGGCACACGATGACCGCGCTGCGCCTGGCCGAGCTGCGCGAGGGCACCTGGCTGCGCCCGGCGAACCTGGTGCGCGCCACCTGGCCGGAGATCGTCACCGCGCAGTGCACGCTGATCGACGGCCGCCCGCGCCGCGACCCCACCCCCCTGCTGTGGGACCTGGACGGCTGGGCGGCCGAGGCGCGGCGCCTGGAGCGGGCGCTCGACCGCGCGCAGGGGCTGGCCGAGGGCTTCCTCGTCTCGGCCGCCGTGCTGCGTCACCTGCTGGCCGACCCGCTGCTGCCCGCCGAGCTGCTACCGGACGGCTGGCCGGGCGCCGGGCTACGGGCCCGCTACGACGCCTTCGACCGCCGTTACCGCGAGGTCCTCCAGGAGCACCTCAGAGGCTGACGCCGAAGACCGTCCGCTTGCCCCTGAACTCGCTGACGCTCCAGAGCTTGCCGTCCTGCACCGTCAGGTCCTCGGGCCCGATCGGGAACGGCCTGGTCTCCAGCTCCTCGCCCTCGTACACCAGCAGCTTGCCGTTGGCGGCGGAGCCGGCCGACTGGCTCAGGTACCACTTGGCGCGGTACGTCATCGCGCCCTGGATCTTGGGATGGCCCATGACGAACGCGTCCACCGGCTCCCCGCCCTCCAGGTCGAGGTTCCAGCGCCCCACCCAGCCGTCGGGGGTCTTGTCCTGGTACTGCCCGGTGATGAGCCTGGGCGTGTCGCCGCTGCGGTCGATCGACACGAACGAGAACCGCGGCCCCGGCCGCGCCACCTTCCAGAAGTCGGTCTGCGGGATGACGTAGCGGTAGCCGAAGGCGTGCAGCTTGCCGCCGTGGCGGCCGACGCGCTTGCCGTCGCCCAGGTCGTTCTGGGCGGTGCGCAGGTCGAGCAGGTTGCCGAGGTCGAAGACGCGCAGGCCGCGCGTGGTGTCGGCGACGTAGAGCAGGTCGCCGTAGCAGGCGATGCCGCCGGCGTGGATGCCGATCGGCCCGTACGAGCCGTCCGGCTTGGCCTGCACCAGCAGCGCGTGCTGGTACTTCAGCGACTTGGGGCTCAGGAACGACACCCTGATGCCCCGCTCCCCCGCCTCCGGCTTGAAGTACCAGCTCACCATGAACGCGGGGATCCCGATGGTGCCGGAATCCTCGCTGCCGGTCAGGCCTTGCGGGTACCAGTCGGCGGTGTCCTGGTCCTTGGCGTCGAAGGCGTACCACTCGGCCGGTCTGGGCCGCATCGAGCCCATGGCGGCCGCGGCCCCCTTGCGCTCGCCGGCCCTGTTGGCCTGCGCCAGCACCGCCTCGACGGACGTGCCGCCGATCTCGCCGGCCAGCTTGGCCGCCCCCTCCGCCAGGTCCCCCGTCTCCCGAATGAGGGCAAATGCCGCCTTGTCGGTGGGAACCATCCCCGTACCCGCCATATCTGCCTCACCTTTTCCGTCTCTTGACCAGTTTGACGGAACGGGGATGGGCAAGGTTGGCGATCACTTCCACAAATGCACAGGAGTCCCCGAGAGCGCCAGCTCGCGGTAGCGCCGGACGAGCTCACGCCGGTCGCCGCCGAAGCGCTCCAGCGCCTCGCGCTGCCACGCCGAGCCGGTGCGGCGCAGCCGGGTGCGCTGCGCGATCACGTCCAGCGCCCGGTCCGCGTCGTTCGGCGCCACCCCGGCGCCGAGCAGCCCCTTCCTGGCTTCGGGCAGCAGGTGCAGCACCAGCTCCGCCGCGTCGTGCTCGCCCTCCATGCCGGGCCAGGAGAGCTTGGCGTCCAGCCCGTGCATGGCCGCGCGGTAGAAGTTCTGGTACGCCGTGGCGAACCGGTAGCCGGTCAGGTCCCGCTCGGCCTGCGACAGCGTCAGCCCGAGCAGGAAGGCCGTGTTCGCCGCCATGTCCGCGCAGGAGGGCCCGGCGGGCAGCGCCCGCATCTCGATGCGCAGGTGGCCGCCGTCGGCGGGGTCGTAGACGGGGCGGTTCCACTGCCAGATCGTGCCCTGGTGCAGCCGCAGCTCCGGCACCTCGTACCGGTCGGCCCCCTCGGTGAGGTCGGGCACGATCGGGTCGTAGTCCTGCACGTACCGCTCGAACAGCTCGTGCGCGCCCTCGCGCACCCAGTCCGAGCCGAACGTCACCCGCCCGTCCCTGCGCTCGCGCCGCTGCACGTCCCGGTCGTCGGCGGCCTCCTCCATCAGCGCGATGCGGGTCTCCTCCCACAGCTCGCGCCCCAGGAAGAACGGCGAGTTCCCGCACGCCGCCAGCACCGGCCCGATGGCGAGCTGGGCGGCGTTGAACAGCCGGGCGAAGTGCTCGGGCGGCGTGCGGACGTGCACCTGCCAGGAGGTGTTGGCGCTCTCCAGGATCACGTCCTCGACCGAGAGCTCCAAGTCGTCGATCTTGACGAGGAACGGCTCCAGCCGCAGCCTCCTGATGCCCCTGCTCATGGCCCGGTATCGGTTCTGGTCGCTCATCGCGCCCAGCGTGAAGTCCTCGGTGTCGAGCGTCGGCAGGATGCCGATGGGCAGCGCGCCCCCGCCCGCCACGGCCCCGTCCACCTTCGTGATCGTCTCCTGCACCTCGGCGCTCAGCCGCTCGAAGGGCCTGCCCGCCAGGGGCAGCGGGGTCAGGTTCACCTCGATGTTGTAGCGGCCCAGCTCCAGCACCACCCGGTCGTCGCCCAGGGCCTGCCGTACCTGGTCGTTGCGGGGCAGCGGACGCCCCTCGTCGTCGATCAGGAACAGCTCCAGCTCGGCCCCGATCGTGATCGGGCCCTGACCGAAGCCGGGGGTGTCGAGCAGCTCGCGCAACACGCCTAGCTGCTCCCGGATGCGTTCCCCGAAGCGGGTGTACTCCGCCTCGGTAAATCGCTCCTTATCCAGATCTCTTCCCATCACCCCAATCTGTCCCAAATGTCAGCCTTGACACCTTCACCAGCGGACGGTGCCCGCATCCTCCAGATAGGCGCCGGTGGGACCGTCCTCGTCCAGGGTCGCGAGCCGCACCGCGATGGCCGCGCCCTGCTCGGCCGTGCGGAACCCCTGGTGATCGTTGAGGTCGGTGGCGCAGTAGCCGGGGTTGGCCGCGTTCACCTTGATGGGGGTGTCCTTCAGCTCCTTGGCGTAGCAGACGGTGACCATGTTGAGCGCGGACTTGGAGGAGTTGTAGCTCAGGGCGTTGAACTCGCCGAAGGGGCTGGCCGGGTCCATCGCCATGGCCAGCGAGCCGAGCTCGCTCGACATGTTCACGATCCGCCCCGCCCGCGACCTGCGCAGCAGCGGCAGCATCGCGTTCGTGACCGTGACGACGCCGAACACGTTCGTCTCGTAGACCTGCCTGAGGTGCGCGGCCGTGGCGGCGCTGGGCAGGAACCCGGCCGGGTCGCCGGTGATGCCGGCGTTGTTGACCAGGACGTCCAGCCGGCCGTACTCGCTGTCGATCCACTTCGCGGCGGCGGCCACGCTCTCCCCGTCGGTGACGTCGAGCCGGACGTACGGCTGCCCCAGCCGTTCCGCGGCGAACCTGCCGCGCTCGTCGTCCCGCGCCCCCACGATCGTGGTGACGCCCTGCTCCGCCAGCAGGCGCGCGATCTCGTAGCCGATGCCCTTGTTGGCACCCGTGATGAGTGCGATCTTCGTCATGCCTCCCACGTTCGCCCAGGTCAGGGGCTCGCGGGAGAGACCTGGAGAGGCTGGGATCAGCGGTACCACCCACAGGGCCGCGTTTCGGCCGAGGATGGAGGCATGAACCGCGACGAACTCGCCGAATTCCTCCGTGTCAGGCGCGCCCATGTCACCCCCGCGGACGTGGGCCTGCCGGCCGGCGGCAGCCGCCGCACGCCCGGCCTGCGCCGCCAGGAGGTCGCGCAGCTCGCGGGCATGTCGATCGACTACTACATCCGGCTGGAGCAGGGAAGGGGCCCGCACCCGTCCAGGCAGGTGCTCAACGCGCTGTCCCGGGCCCTCATGCTGGGCCAGGACGAGCGCACCCACCTGTTCCACCTGGCGGACCAGCCGCTGGACCCGCCCAGGATCAGGGAGGACGTGCCGGGGAGCCTGCTGCACCTGATCGCTTTCCTGGAGGAGGTGCCGGCGTACGTCCTGGACGCCCGCTACGACATCCGCGCCTGGAACACCATGGCCGGCGTGCTCATGGGCGATCTCGACGCCACGCCGCCCGACCGGCGCAACGTCATCCGCTGGGTCTTCATGTCGCCCGACATCGCCGAGCACCTCACCGACGAGGAGAAGGGCCGCTTCGCCCGCGCCTCGGTCGCCGACCTGCGCATCGCCGCCGGCCGCTACCCCGAGGACCGGGCCATCCAGGCGCTGGTGGCCGAGATGCTGGCGCTCAGCCCGGAGTTCGCCGAGCTGTGGTCCAGGCACGAGGTCGCGGTACGCAGGGAGCAGCGCAAGCACGTCCACCACCCGGTCGTCGGCACGATCGAGACGATCTGCCAGGTCATGCCGGTGCCCGACCGCGACGATCTGCGCCTGGTGCTCTACACCACCGAACCCGGCTCGCCATCGCACCGGGCCTTGCGCGAGCTGCGGCAATTGACTCTAAGCTCATGAGATGCGAGCGGTTGCCTTTGACATCTTCGGTGGGGAGCTCGACGTGCGCGAGCTGCCCGACCCTTCCCCGGCCGCGCACGGAGCGGTGATCAGGGTCGAGGCGACCGGGCTGTGCCGGTCCGACTGGCACGGCTGGCAGGGTCACGACCCCGACATCAAGGTCCTGCCGCACGTGCCGGGGCACGAGCTGGCGGGCGTCGTCGAGGCGGTGGGCCCCGACGTGCGCGGCTGGCTGCCGGGGGCCAGGGTGACGGTGCCGTTCATCTGCGCGTGCGGCTCCTGCGCCTCCTGCAACACCGGCGAGCAGCAGGTCTGCGAGCGGCAGACGCAGCCGGGCTTCACCCACTGGGGCTCGTTCGCCGAGTACGTCGCCATCGACCACGCCGACGTCAACCTGGTCTCCGTGCCCGAGGACATGGCCTACGCCACCGCGGCCGGCCTCGGCTGCCGCTTCGCCACCGCGTTCCGTGCCGTGGCACAGGTCGGCCAGGTACGCCCGGGGGAATGGGTGGCCGTGCACGGCTGCGGCGGCGTGGGCCTGTCGGCCGTGATGATCGCGACGGCGGCCGGCGCCCGGGTCGTGGCGGTGGACATCAGCACCGACGCCCTGCACCTGGCGGAGCTGGCGGGGGCCACGCACTTCGTCAACGGCTCTGCCGGTGACGCGGCGGCCCAGGTCAGGGAGCTGACCAGGGGCGGCGCGCACCTGTCGATCGACGCGCTGGGCAGCCCCGCGACGTGCGCCGCCTCCGTCGAGAGCCTGCGCCGCCGGGGCAGGCACGTGCAGGTCGGGCTGCTGCCCGGCGGGGCGACGCCGGTGCCGATGGGCCGGGTGATCGGCCACGAGCTGCGGCTGCTGGGCAGCCACGGCATGGCCGCGCACGCCTACCCGCCCATGCTGGAGATGATCAGGGCCGGGATCCTGCACCCCGACCAGCTCGTCACCCGCACGATCGGGCTCGCCGACGCCGGCAAGGCGCTGGCCTCGATCGGCTCCGTGCCGGGCGTCACCATGATCACCCCCCGCTGATCGGTGCTCAGTCCTCCGGCCGCACCCTCAGCGTTCTGAGCACCAGGGCCAGCATGCCGTGGTGGGCCACGAGCATGATCAGCTCGATCCGGCCCGCCTCGTCGTAGCGGTCGCACAGCGCCGCCCACGTCGCGTCCGTCAGGTCGCCGGCGTAGTAGAGGTCGTCGGCCACCTGGAGCACGAGCTGGTCCTCGACCGACCACAGGGCGTCCGGCCTGCGCACCAGCTCGACCTCCTGCGGCGTGAGGCCCGCGTCCAGGGCGAGGCGGGCGTTCCTGGCCCACTCGTAGGCGCTGCCGCAGTGGTGGGCGGTGCGCAGGATGGCCAGCTCGCGGTCCCTGGCGGGCAGCGTGCCGTCCTGCAGCGTGCCGTGGAGGTGCCGCCACGCCTGGTACAGGCCCGGGTGGCGGGCCAGGGTGGCGAACACGTTGTACGGATGGGCCTTGGTGAAGTCGTCCCATTGTTCGGGCGGAAGGGGCCGCACGCGGGGTTTCATGTTCGTCAACATCTCCCAACCGGCCAGACGCTTGGTAAGCCTCCATCAGGGTACGAGCCGTCCGCGATAAAACGGCTTTACGGCTAAATAGAAGTGCTTTTCTTGATTGGGTCAATACGGCAGGATAAAGAGGCCCGCAGACGTTGCAAGCCTGGTCGACCGCAAGGACGCATGGTGATTCGAACGTTGCTCGCTGAGGACATGAACCTGGTACGAGGGGCGCTCGTGGCGCTGCTGGCCTATGAAGAGGACATCGAGGTCGTGGCCGAGGTCGATCGGGGTGATCGCATCCTGGCCGCGGCCCGGGCCTCCCGGCCCGACGTCGCGGTACTCGACATCGCGTTACCCGGCATGGACGGGCTCGACGCGGCGCGTGAGCTGCACGAGAAGTTACCCGAGTGCGGGGTGCTCATCCTGACCGGGGTCGGCACCCCCGGGCTGCTCAAGAAGGCGCTCGACGCGCACGTACGCGGGTTCATGGCCAAGGACGCGCCCTCCGGGCGGCTGGCGGACGGCATCCGCAGGGTGGCCGACGGCGAGCGGGTCATCGACTCCGAGCTGGCGATCGCGGCCATGCGGCCGGCCGATGCGCCGCTGACGCCACGCGAGCTGGACGTGATCGGGGCGGCGGCGGACGGGGCGTCGGTCGGGGAGATCGCGGCCTCGCTGTATCTGGCCGAGGGGACGGTCCGGAATTACCTGTCCAGGACCACGGCCAAGCTGGGAGCGCGCAGCAGGATCGACGCCATCCGCATCGCCAGGGAATCGGGTTGGATCTGAAATGTTTAAATTCCTGAATTCAGTCCGGTATGTGCCGCCAGAAAGGCCAGCACGTCGGCGGCCAGCGCGACGGAGCGGCTGACCGCCCGGGCCCCGTGACCCACGTCCGGCTCGTGGCGCAGCAGGACCGGCCGGTCCCCGCCGGTCGCCCACTGCAGCGCCGCGCACATCTTGCGGGCGTGCATGGGGTCCACCCGCGTGTCGGCCGCCGCCGCCGTGAACAGCGTCGCCGGGTAGCCGGCGGCCTTGCTCACGTGGTGGTAGGGCGAGTAGCCGAGCAGCCAGGCGAGCTGCTCGGGGTCGTCCGGGTCGCCGTACTCGCCGGTCCACGAGGGGCCGAGGCCGCTGAGGTGGTAGCGGGCCATGTCGAGCAGCCCGGCCGAGCACACGACGGCGGCGAACAGGTCGGGCCGCTGGGTGAGCGCGGCCCCGACGAGCAGGCCGCCGTTCGACTCGCCCCAGATGCCGAGCTGCTCGGGTGTCGTCCAGCCGTCGGCGATCAGCTTCTCGGCGGCGGCCACGAAGTCGTCGAACACGTTCTGCTTGCGCTCCAGCATGCCGTCGCGGTGCCACGCCTCGCCCTCCTCGCCGCCGCCGCGCAGGTTGGCGATGGCCAGCACGCCGCCCGCCTCGACCCAGGCCAGGGAGTCGGCGGCGTAGCCGGGCATGAGGGGGATGCCGAAGCCGCCGTACCCGCTGAGGATCGCCGGGCGCGGGCCGCCCTGGGAGGGGCGCGCGACGACGACCATGCGGATCAGGGTGCCGTCGGCGGAGGCGTACTCGATGTGGGAGCTGCGCACCTCCGGCAGCGTGACGCGGCCGGGCGCGGCGGACCAGCGCGTGGTGGCGTCCGTGCGGGCGTCGTAGCGCCAGATCTCGGCGGGGGTGACGGCGTCGGTGTAGGCGAACCACGCCTCGGGGCCGCCTCCCGGGCGGGAGGTGAGCGAGGCGATCGAGCCGTTGCCGGGCAGCGGCACGGTGCCCAGCCGCTCCCCCGTGCGGGCGTGGTGCACGGCGATCTCGCCGACCGCGTGCCGCGTCCTGGACACGAGCAGCCGGTCGCCGTCGAGCAGCGTGAACGCCCCCAGCACGGCCTCCGTGTCCTCCGGGATCAGCTCCCGCCAGGCCGTGGGATTCCCCGGGTCGGCCACGCAGAGCCTGCGGCGGGGCGCGTCCCTGTCGGTGAGCAGGTACAGGCGGCCGTCGCAGGCCACCGCGCCGGCCGTGCGGGCGTGCGAGCCCTCCTGCACGGGACGGGGCGCCGGGTCCTGGCCGGCCAGGTCGGCCAGCCAGAGCGAGTTGCCCGACGCGGTGCCCGCCGAGATCGTCAGCCAGCGGCCGTCGGGGCTGATCTGCACGCCGTACGAGATCGCGCCCCTGGTGAACACGGGCACGTCGGGCTCGGCCGAGCCGATCGTGTGCAGGAACACGCCCTGCCGGAAGCGGACGTAGTAGAACGACTCGCCGCCCGGCAGCCAGGCGACCGCCGAGTAGCGGCAGCCGCCGATGGGCCCGTCGACGACCGCTCCGGTGGCGAGGTCCCGCACGTACAGGCAGGCCTTCTCGTCGCCGCTGCGCGAGGTCTGGTACGCCAGGCGGCGCCCCTCCAGGTCGGGCTGCCAGTCGTCCAGCGTCGTCAGGCCGCTGGGGTCCAGCTCCATGGGGTCCAGCACCACGCGGTCGTCGCAGCAGAGCACCGGGTGCTCCTGCGACGGGGACTGGCGCAGGTGGAAGCGCTTGTCACCGCGCCACACGGGCGGGGTCACCAGGCCCGTCTCCCTGAGCTCGGTCAGCCGCGCCAGGAACCGCTCCCGCTGGGGCAGCGCGGCGGCGCTGTCGCGCCACAGCCGGTCCTGGGCCGCCAGCCACGCCTGCGTGCGCGGGTCGGCGGGGTCCTCCAGCCAGCGGTACGGGTCGTCGATCTCGTGGCCGTGGCGGCGTTCGGTGAGGGGGAGGCGTTCGGCGGGCGGATAGCTGTCTTGAAATTTCATGACACGGGCTCCGGGTGCCAGTGGCCGGCCAGGTCGGCGTACAAGGGGGAGGTCCGGATCAGCTCCTCGTGGGTGCCGAGCGTGATCCGGGCGCCGTCCATGAGCAGGATGCGGCGGGCGCGCAGGGCGGAGGTCAGGCGGTGGGCGATCACGATGAGCGTGCCGCCTCTCCGGGCGAACGCGGCCTCGGCCCTGGCCTCGGTGGCGGGGTCGAGGTGGCAGGTGGCCTCGTCGAGGATGACGATGCGGGCGGGGGCCAGGTAGGCGCGGGCCAGGGCGATGAGCTGGCGCTGCCCTGCCGAGAGCGCGCCGGGCTCGACCTGCGCGTCGTACCCGCCCAGCTCGTCCACCAGGCCGCCCGCGCCGACGGCCTCGACGGCCTCGACGACCTCCGCCGGCCCGGTGCCGGTTTCCGCGTGGTAGAGCAGGTTCTCCCGGAGCGTGCCCCTGAAGACGTACGCCTCCTGGGGGATCAGCACGCGGGCGGCGGGGTCGAGCTGGTCGGCGGGCACGCCGCCGACCAGCACCTCGCCCTCACCGGGTCGCAGCACGCCGCTGAGCAGGGACGCGAGCGTGGACTTGCCCGCCCCGCTGGGCCCCACGATCGCCAGGTGGTCGCCCTCGGGGACCGTCAGGTCCAGGCCGTCCAGAACGGGCGCGGAGTGCGGGCCGTAGGCGAAGGTGACGGCGTCGAGCCGGATCTCGCTCGCGAACGGGCGGATCGTGGAGGGGGCGGGGGCGGCGGGCGGCGCCATGGCGAGGATGCGGCCGAGCGAGACGGCGAGCCGGACGCCGCTGACGCCGAGCCCGTGCACGAGCCCGCCGAGCGCGGGCGCCAGCGACTGGGCGACGTACGCGAGG
Organism: Nonomuraea sp. GTA35; assembly: GCF_041950525.1. Classification (NCBI taxonomy): domain Bacteria; kingdom Bacillati; phylum Actinomycetota; class Actinomycetes; order Streptosporangiales; family Streptosporangiaceae; genus Nonomuraea; species Nonomuraea sp. GTA35. Next base: position 91,018 of record NZ_JBGNUV010000003.1, read on the forward strand.
GTGCCCACGATCACCCCGGCCCCCACGCCCCGGTCCAGCAGCCACGGGGTTCCCGCCAGGACGAGGACGACGGGCAGCCAGCCGCCGACGGCCAGGGCCGCGGTGCGGGCGGCGCTCACCCGGGCGAGCGTGCGCGCGGCGGCGGCCTGCGCGCCGACCCGGCGTTCGAGCCGGCCCGTCACGCTCTCCCGCAGGCCGCACGCCTCGATGTCGCGCAGCCCGCCCGCCATGTCGGTCATGGCCTCGGCCAGCCGCTCGTCGGCCAGCAGGTACGCGCGCTGCCGCCGGGCCAGCGCGGGCAGCGAGGCCAGGAAGAGCCCGAGCCCGGCCAGGAAGGGCGGCATGACGAGCACGAGCGTCTCGGGAGCCAGCGTCAGCAGCCCCAGCACGACGCTGACCACCGTGAACACGAACCCGCGCACGGTCGTGACCACGGCCGCGAAGGCGTCCCTGGCCAGCTCGACCTGGAGCCCGGCCCTGGCCACGGCCCCGCTGTCGCGCCCCGAGCCCGTCCTGAGCGCGCCCTCCACCACCCGCGTCAGGAGGTCGTCCCTGAACGGCTCCGCCACCGCGGCGACGGCCAGCACGACCTGCCGCGCGGCCACGGCCCCCGCCAGCCACGTGAGTCCGAGCGCGGCCAGCCAGCCGAGCCCGATCATCGGCTCGGCCGCACCGAACCCGTCCTCGATGGAGCGGGCGACGGCATGCCCGATGAGGAACGCGGGCGCCGCCTCGACCACCGACCAGAGCCCGAGCTTGACGAGCTGCCGCGGCTCCCGCCGCAGGGCGCGGACGAGCGGGTTCATGGCGCGGCTCCCTGGGCTCCCCTGGCTTCCTGGACTTCCTCGGCTTCCTGTGTTCCCGCGGCTCCCTCGGCTCCCTGGAAGACCGCCCGGTAGGCCGGGTCCTGCCACAGCACGTGGTGCGGCCCGCACGCGCGGACCGTGCCGCCGTCGAGCCAGACGACCTGGTCGGCGCGGGCGGCGGTGGCCAGCCGGTGGGCGGCGATGAGGCGGGTGCGGCCGAGCCGGTCGGTGGTGAGGGCCTGGCCGACCTGGCGCTCGGTCACGGTGTCGAGGCTGGAGGTGGCGTCGTCGAGCACGAGCAGCCGCTCCCCCCGGGCGAACGCCCTGGCCAGGCCGATGCGCTGCCGCTCGCCGCCGGACATGGGCGCGTCGCCGAGCGGGGTGGCGAAGCCGAGCGGGAGCCGCCGGACGAACGCGTCCGCGCACGCGGCCTCGGCGGCCTCCGCCACCCGACGCGCCGCCGGCAGCCGACCGTCGAGGACGGCGGCCTCCGTGACCCGCTGCGCCGCCGGCAGCCGGCCGTCGAGGACGGCGGCCTCCGCGGACAGGCCCGGGCCGGCGGCCGCCCCCTTCCTGACGGGCGCCGGCTCGGGGGCGGTGGGGCTGGTGGGGCTGGTGGCGCTGAGGGGGCTGACCGGGCTGATGGCGTCGCCGATGGTCTCGCCGACCAGGACCGGGCGTTCGAAGGCGTAGCCGATCGCCCGCCTCAGCTCCTCCTCCGCCAGCTCCGCCAGGGGCACGCCGTCGAGCAGGACGGTGCCGCGCTCGGGGTCGGCCAGCCGTCCCGCCAGCGCGGCCAGCAGCGACTTGCCCGACCCCGACCGCCCGACGACGGCGGTGACGGATCCGCCGGGGAGCGTGAGGTCGCCGATGGCCAGGCCGCCGGCGGCCACGTCGCGGAACTCGACCGTGCCGGGGCCGGGCGGGAGCGCGCGGGTGCCGTACCGGACGGGTGGCAGGTCGAGGACCTCGGCCACCCGTCCGGCGGCGGCGCGCGCCCTGGCCAGGCCGCTGATGTGGCCGAGCGCCGTGCTGAGCGAGGCCCCGAGCACGGCGTAGCGCGCGGCGGCGTACAGCTCTCCGATGGTGAGGTCGCCCGCGGCGAGCATGAAACCGCCCACGGCGAGGACGGCGACCTCCAGCAGCGGCACGACCAGCCCGGACCGGACGGCGGCCGAGGCGTTGGCCCGCCACAGCGCCATGCCGTGCGTGCGCAGCCCGGGCAGCGGCGCGAGCACGCGGCGCGACTCGCGGCCCGCCGTGCCCGCGGCGGCGATCGTGCGGGCGCCGCCCAGCGCCTCCACGAGGCGGGCGGCGATCTCGCCCTGGGCCTCCTGGTACCCGCCCGCGAGCGTGGTCGTCGTGCGCAGGAAGGCACGCAGGACGAAGAGGATGACGACGATGCCCGCCCCGAGCGTCAGCGTCAGGACGGGAGCGATGAGGGTGAGCGCGACCAGCGCGCCGGCCGTGGGGACGAGCAGCGCGAGGGCGCTGGTCACCGTCTCGGGCGCCCTGCCGACCTCCTCGGCGTTCAGGCCGGCCCGGGTGACGAGCTCGCCTTCCGGGAAGCGGCGGGTGGCCGCCGAGCCGGTGCCGAGCACGTGCCGCAGCACGCCGGAGCGCAGTGTCGCGGCGGCGTGGGCGCCGCTGGCGCCGCGCGCCCAGACGCCGAGGCTCTCGCAGAGCATGACGGCGGCGACCGCGCCGGCGCAGAGCGCCAGCCAGGGGGTGCCGCCGGGCTGGCGGGTCACGAGGGCGTCCACGGTGCGGCCGATCAGGTACGGGATGGCCAGCTCGCCGGCCGCTCCCACGACTGCCGTGCCGGCCAGCACGACGGGCCATGGGCCGCCGCGCCGTACCGCGCTGACGACCAGCCGGTCTCCTGCCCGCAACGCGACCCCTCCTCTCGTGCATGTCCCCGCGCCGTGATGGACGGCGCGGGGACCTCTATTCGCACATCAGTGGCAGAGAGCGACACTGAGGTTGCTGGGCTTGCCGGAGTGGCAGGAGAGAACGGTCAGCGTGCTGCCGCCGCTGGCCACGTCGCTGGCCGCGGGAGCCTCAAGACCCTGAAGGTCAAGAAGTACCATGTCGTACACCTCCTTCCGTGGTGTCGTCGGGGAGAGGCCGCTCGGGTGCGGCCCCGAGGAACGGCAGATGGCAGGGTTTTTCGCCCATCACCGAGGCGAGGGCGAAGAGCACGCCGGCCGTTCCGGTCGCGAAATCCATGGACAGGCGCAGGAGCTGGTCGCCGGGGAAGGCCAGGCCACCGGCGTACGGCAGCGCGTGCCACCGCAGCCCCTTCACCAGTTCGGGCACGTCCCCCGCGCCGGCCGCGATGAGCCCGGCGCGCCCGGTGAACAGCCCGGCCTGCACGAAGAAGCCCGCGCGTCCGGCGAGCCGCAGCTCGGCCAGCGCCGTCGCGAACGCCTCGTCGTGCCGGTGCCGCAGGTAGCGCTCCAGCACGAGGGCGATCCCCGCGGACCCCTCGTCGAGGTACGGCAGCAGCCGCCACCCCTGGTTGACCTGGAGCGAGCCGTCCTCCGAGTGGCGGCAGCGCCGCAGGTCCTGCCGGAGCGCGGTGGCCGCCAGGTCGAGCAGCGCCGGGTCGCCGGTGTGCTCGTAGGCGTGCAGGAACAGCAGCGCGGGGCCTGACGAGCCGTGCATGAGCCCGGCGCGCGGGTTGGCGCCGCCGCTGATCTCGGGCACGGAGGTGTCGAGCCGCCCGGCGCAGATGTCCACCGCGCGCAGGGCGAGGTCGGTGTACCCGAAGTGAAGGAGGTTCAGCCCGATGCCGGGCAGCCCGGAGATGAGCGCCGATTCCAGGCGGTCCCACTTCTCGCGCAGGCAGACGTCGATGAGGTCGTGCGCGTCCTGCTGGTGTCCGAGCAGGCCGAGCACGTACGCGATGCCGTGCAGCCCGTCGTACAGGCCGAGGCCGGAGCCCTGGACGGGGCGGCGGGCCCGCTCGCACAGCCAGCGCTCGTACTCGGGAAAGGGCCCGAGGCCGGTGCTGTGCAGGGCGAACAGCACGCCGGCCGCGCCGTGTGCGAGGTTGAGCCCGCCGCCGGGCTTGAACTGGCCCACGTCGCCGGGGAAGAGCCGGTCGTCCCGTCCGGGCGTGGCGGCGGCCACTATCGCCTTGGCCATGGCGTCCCGCAGCTCGGGCCAGCTCGCCACGCCCGGCATGGGCACGGTCGTGTCGTCGCGCGCGCCGCCCGCGATGGTGGCGACGGCCTCGTCGATCACGCCGCGGGGCACGGGGAACGTCTCCTTGACGATCTCTCCGAGGTGGGCCACCTTCGGCCGGTGCAGCGGCAGCATGATCGTGCACTGCGGCGCGAACAGGCCCAGGCGCAGGCAGGCCAGCGCGTACCGGTCCACGTCCACGCCCTGGCGGTCGGCCGGGGCGGCGAAGGCGGGATGGGCGAGCGCGGCGCGTCCCCTGTCGTCGGCGAGCGTGGCGACCTCGTAGTCGATCAGCGCCACCCGGCCGTCGTCGGTCAGCAGGATGTTGTCGGGGTGCAGGTCGCCGAAGACGACCCCGCGCTCGTGCAGCGAGCCGACCGCGCGCGTGACTTCCTCCAGCGTCTCGACCGCCCACTCGGTGTACTCGGCCAGGTCCCGCTCGGTGCAGGTGGCACGGGTGAGCGGGTAGCGGTGCACGAGCCGCCGCTGGAGCGGCGTGCCGTCCACGAACTCCTGCACGAGGAAGTGGTGCTCGCCGAGCGTGAAGTAGCCGCGCAGCGCCGGGGCCGCGGGCAGGCCAGACAGGCGTTCGAGGATGTCGCGCTCGTGCTCGATCCTGGCGACCGCGTCGCGGCCCGCCGCGTCGAGCCCGGCGTGCGGCCTGGCCTCCTTGAGCACCACGCGCTCGCCGGTCCGCGTGTCGCGGCCCAGGTAGACGCCGCCGCCGTTGGAGAAGTGCAGGACGCTCTCGATCGTGTACGGCAGCCCGGTCGTCGTCACCGAGTTGCGGGCGGCCAGCTGCGGCTCCAGGAACGCCGGCAGCGTCGTCCACGGCGGCACCGAGAACGTGGCGCCCCGCACGTCGGGCACGAGCGTGCCGTCGCCGTCCTCGAGGGCCAGCACGCGCTCGCCCGCCGGGGACAGGCAGTGGCGCTCGGCGAAGCCGCCGTACCTGATGAACAGCGGTCCTTCGTTGTAGCGCAGATCGCTGAGGATGTACGGGCCGCGCACGTCGCGCAGGAGCTCGTCGAGCTCCTTGAGCACCAGTTCGAGCTGTGCCTCGTCGCGCGGGTAGATGGTGATGAGCTTGCCGCTGGAGGCTCGGGAGGCGGCCTTGGAGTTCACCATGACGAGCACGGGCAGGCCGCGCAGGAACTTGAACGCGATACCGCGCGGCAAGCAGTAGTCCCAAATGGCTTCGATGGCTTTTTCCGCGTCCTCGACGCGGGCCGACACGTGAATCTTCCAGCCCTGCGAAGGCAGTGGCGGCTCGTTGTCCGGAGCGAAATAGCACCAGGTGTCGGTGAGGGCCGAGGACCAGCCGGCGGGCAGTGACCTGCGCAGAATGGGAAAGTCGGCGTCTTCGGCCGTGCTGTGCTCAAGGCTGTCGTAGAAATACTGATCGGCCAGGCAATACAGCTCGTACTTATCCATCTGGGCGGGACCTCCAGGGCGGTGTGCTCAGTAGCCTCTCGCCGTTGGAGCCGTCCGGCTAGTCACATTCTTCAGCACGAATACAGGCTTATGTGTATGGCATTTGTGAAATCCACACCATTGACCGGGAGGCGGTTATTTCTTCCGTGGGACGTACACGCTGAAGGTGAATTGGCCGGTCCTGGAGGAGGTGGCCTCCAGCCAGCCGCCGAGGCCGGAGACGCGCTCGGCCAGGTTCAGCAGGCCCTGGCCTGCGTCGCCGGGGCGGCGTGGCGGGCGCACCCCGTCGTTCCTGATCGTCAGGCGCACCATGTGGTCACGTTCCAGGAGATGCATCGAGCACTGGCGGGCCTCCGCGTGGCGCAGCACGTTCGTGACGCCCTCGCGCAGGGCGTGCGTGAGCGCCTCCTCCACGTCGCCGGGCAGGTCTCGGCAGGACACCCTGATCTGGCAGCGCACCCGCGCCGACTCCAGCAGGGAGCGCGCCGAGCCCAGCTCGGCGGCCAGCGTGGAGCTGCGCAGGCCGTGCGCCACGGCCCTGACGTCGGTCGAGAGGCTGCGCAGCAGCTCCACCGTCTCGCTCACCTCCTCCCGCGCCTTCTCGTCGCGCTCGGCGACCAGCCGCTCCAGGAGCTGCGCCTTCAGCACCAGCACCGTCAGCCGGTGGCCGACCAGGTCGTGCAGGTCGCGGGTGAAGCGGCGGCGCTCCAGGGCGACGGCCCTGCGCATGACCTCGGTACGCGCCTCGCCGAGCTGCTTGGCCCGCCTGGTCAGCGTGAGCACCGCGTACTCGGCCAGGCCGGCCAGCGGGGCGGCCAGCGCCCACAGCGGGTCGATCATGGACCGGTCGGGAGCCGCCAGCACCACCGGCCCGCACGCCAGGGCCAGCAGCACCAGCACGATCGAGCGGATCCGGCCCGCCATCACCAGCAGCGCGCCCGCCAGCAGCCCGCAGACCGGGGTCCACGCCGCGCCGAACACGGTCAGCGGCAGGTACGTCAGCCACGCCTGCACGGCCACGATCCACCACGCGCCCGCACGGCGTACCGGGGTCTCGGTGATGAACCTGACATGCAGGGCCAGCAGCACGAGCAGCGTCAACGCGCCCTCGGCCACCGCCCCCGACCTCGCCAGCCCGGTCAGGATCGGGACCGACAGCCCGGCGATCCCCGCCCCCAGCCCGAGGCCGCCCAGCCAGTAAGGGGACGAGAAATCCTTGAGCCGGGCGCGCAGGCCCTTCCACCTGGCACGCCGATCGCGGAGCTTGGCACGCGCCCTAGACATGAGTCCACGGTGTGTGTCTTCCACCTCACCCCCGGTATGCGTTCGGGTCTGCCGGATCAGGCACGTCGCCAGGCGCCCACCGTTTTGCAACGTTCCTCTAATCCACTTGATCGGCATCGCCCGTGTAAAGGTCATTTCCGTTTTTGGACAGGTGATTTCCCGTGGACCCCCTGGGTAGCGGCGACATATCTGGTCATATGGTGAACTTCATGGAGTACACGCGACTGGGTAACTCAGGTTTGAAGGTCTCCCGGCTGTGCCTGGGCATGATGAGCTACGGCGACCCCGCCAGGCAGCAGTGGGCGCTGGCGCGGGACGAGGCGGAGCCCCTCGTCCGCAGGGCCGCCGACGCGGGCGTGACGTTCTTCGACACCGCCGACGTCTACAGCGCGGGCGCGAGCGAGGTCGTGACCGGCGAGGTGCTGCGCGCGACCTTCACCAGGCGTGAGGACTACGTGCTGGCCACGAAGGTGTACTTCCCGATGGGCAGGGGACGCAACGACCGCGGCCTGTCGCGCAAGCACATCCTTGACGCCATAGACGCCTCGCTCACCCGGCTCGGCACCGACTACGTGGACCTCTACCAGATCCACCGCTGGGACGACGAGACGCCCATCGAGGAGACCATGGAGGCGCTGCACGACGTGGTCAGGGCGGGCAAGGCCCGCTACATCGGGGCGTCGAGCATGTGGGCCTGGCAGTTCGCCAAGGCTCAGCACGTGGCCGAGGTCAACGGGTGGACGAGGTTCGTCTCGATGCAGAACCACTACAACCTCCTCTACCGCGAGGAGGAGCGCGAGATGCTGCCGCTCTGCGCGGACCAGGGCGTGGGCGTGATCCCCTGGAGCCCGCTGGCGCGCGGCGTGCTGGCCAGGGCCGGCTCCGCCACCACGACCGCCAGGACGGGCTCGGACGAGCGGATCGACCACCTGTACGACCCGGAGAACGACAAGCTGATCATCGAGCGGGTGGCGCAGGTGGCGGCGGACCGCGGGCTGCCCGCGGCGCAGATCGCGCTGGCCTGGGTGCTGCACAGGGGCGAGATCAGCGCGCCGATCGTGGGGGCCACCAAGGAGCGGCACGTGGACGACGCCGTGGCCGCCGTGTCGGTGACGCTGTCGGAGGAGGAGATCGCCTTCCTGGAGGCGCCGTACCGGCCTCGCGAGGTGCGCTTCTGAGCTGCGGACCGCCTCGGCGACGGCGGCGGCCCGCTCCCCCGGCAGCCCGCGACGCCGAGGAGATCGCCCTGCGCTTCCTGCGGCAGGTGGCGTCCGATCACGCCGCCGGGCTCAGCGTCCGGTGGATCGACCAGCACGACGAGACCGTCACAGCGAGGACCGTCGTAGCCAGGACTGTCGTAGCCAGGACTGTCGTAGCGGCCCCCTAAGGTATGGGGCATGCGGGCAAACGAGGAAGCGGCGGCAGCGCTGCAGGAATACGCGGAGCTGTTCGCGCTCTCCGGCGGCGACGCCTTCCGGGTGCGGAGCTACCAGAAGGCGGCCAAGGCGATCGCCGGGTATCCCGAGGACATCTCGGTCGTCGACGTGCGCTCCGTGCCCGGGGTGGGCGAGGCCATCGCCAAGAAGATGGAGGAGTTCCTGCAGCGCGGGAGCTTCCGGCAGCTCGACGACCTGCGGGGCCGCGTGCCCGACGGCGTGCGGCGGCTGACCAGGGTGCCGTCCCTGGGGCCGAAGACGGCGATCATGCTGTTCGAGGACTACGGCATCGACTCCACCGCGGCGCTCAGCGAGGCGATCACCTCCGGCCGCCTCGACGGCGTCAAGGGCCTCGGCCCCAAGACCCTGGCCAACCTGCTCAAGGGCGTCGAGCAGCTCGAGCAGTCGGGCCGCCGGGTGCACATCGGCGTCGCGATGTCCCTGGCCGAGCAGGTGATGGGCTCGCTGAAGGCCGAGCGCATCGCGTACGCGGGGTCGCTGCGCCGGATGCGCGACACGATCGGCGACATCGACATTCTCGCGGTGGCGCCCGAGTCCATCATGGCCGACTTCCGCGCCCAGCCGTACGTCGCCGAGGTCATCGCCGCCGGCGACAAGAAGACCTCGATCCGCACCACGTCCGGCATCCAGGTGGACCTGCGCGTGGTGCCGGCCGGCTCGTGGGGCGCGGCCATGCAGTACTTCACGGGCTCCAAGGAGCACAACGTCGCCATCAGGGAGATGGCGGTGAAGAAGGGCTGGAAGCTGTCCGAGTACGGGCTGTTCGAGGGCGAGCGGGTGATCGCCGCCGAGTCCGAGGAGGACATCTACGACGCGCTCGGCATGCAGTACGTGCCGCCGCCGATGCGCGAGGACGGCGGGGAGGTCAAGGCGGCGCTCGCCGGCGAGCTGCCCGTCCTGGTCGAGCTGGCCGACCTCAAGGGCGACCTGCACACCCACACCGACCTGACCGACGGCATCGCCTCGCTGGAGGACATGGTGGCGGCCGGTCACGCCCGCGGCTACGCCTACTACGCGGTCACCGACCACGCGCCCGACCTGGCGATGCAGCGCATGACCCTGGACAAGGCGCTCGAACAGCGGGGCCGGGTCGCCGAGCTGCAAGCGAAATATCCCGACATGCGCCTCCTGCACGGCACGGAGCTCAACATCGCCCCCGACGGCTCGGTCGACTGGCCGGCGGAGGTCCTGCGGGGGTTCGACGTGTGCGTGGCCTCGGTGCACTCGCACTTCGGCATGTCACGCGACGAGATGACCCGCCGCTTCATCGCCGCCTGCGAGAACCCGTACGTGGACATCATCGGCCACCCGACGACCCGCAAGATCGGCAAGCGCGAGCCCGTGGACGCCGACTGGGACGCCGTCTTCCGCGCCGCGGCCCGCACCGGCACCGCCATGGAGATCGACTCCTACCCCGACCGCTCCGACCTGCCGTCCGACCTGGTGCGGCTGGCCAGGCATCACGGGGTGAAGTTCTCGATCGACAGCGACTCGCACGCGATCCCGCACCTGGCCAACCAGCGGTTCGGGGTCGGGATCGCGCAGCGGGCCTGGTTGACCACGGATGACGTCATCAACACGTGGCCGCTGGAGCGGCTGCTGGCCTTCCTGGGGCGCTGATCACTCCCCCGTCCAGACCTGGAGGCGGTTGCGCCAGACCCAGTGGCCCTTGTGGTCACCGCTCTTGATCCGCACCCAGTGGCCGGGGCCGCGGCCTCTGGCGGCGCAGGTGGCCTTGACGGGGTCGTCGGACGGGGGGAACTCGGCCGTCTTGCGGTGCTTCTTGCCCGGGCCCAGCCTGATGGGGGCCGGATCGTCTGCCTGATTGACGTAGTGGCAGGTCGGGGAGTGGCGGGCGGCGGTCTCGGCGGTGGCCGGGGTGAGGGTGGTGACGGCGAGTGCGGTGGCCGGGGTCAGGGGGGTGATGGCGAGTGCGGCGCCCGTGACGAGGCGGGTTGCGGCTCCCATGAGCGGTCCCCTTTCGACGGTGTCCGCGCCCTCTGCTCACAAATACGGACTTAACGCCATATATGCGGATGTTTTGCCCCGACCTTGGGGGTTCCGTCAGGCACCGATGGGACACAGGCCGACCAGAACGGCTCTCTGGCTGACGAACTCTGGGCGGATGCGCCCGCCCCGAAACACCCCCGTCGGGCCCGCTGCCCGTGACGTTCGACGAGTGGTTGAGCGCCGCGAGCAAGGACGCCGGCACGTACGCCGAGTCCGCCTGCCAGGCGACCCGCTGGTTACGCGACAACGGAAGGGGCCGGGGCCTCCTGTCCCCGATCGAACGCCTCAACACCGGTACCCCCGTCGAACCGGGCTGAGCCGGCACGCCACCCCACGAGGAGATGGCCCGCGGAGGCGTTGGGGTGGGCCTGACCTCGGGTAGGGGTCTGCGTGCGGCACGAATGGAACGTTCCCGCAGGGCCGAGGAAGATTTTGGCAATGAGGGGCGCGCGGAGACAGCTCGAGGAGATTAAATGGTTTCCTGGTAGGAAATAGGTATTAAGAGGTGATGCTCCATGAAGCAGGCCACCGCGGCGATCGTGAAGCCGCTGCCCGACCACCTGTTCAGGGTCCACGGCAACAGCGCCGAGATGCGCTGGGAGTCCATGGCGGGGCTCGGTTACCACACCCCGAACGACCGCTTCTTCGTCCGCAACCACACCTACACCCCGCTCATCGACGTCACCACCTGGCGGCTGAGCGTCCATGGGGAGGGCGTGCGATGTCCGCGCGAGTTCAGCTACGAGGAGCTGCGTGCCATGCCGTCGCGCACGTACGACGTGGCGATCGAGTGCGCGGGCAACGGGCGGCGCTTCTACCGCACGCAGCAGCACGACGGCGCCCCCGGCACGCAGTGGGGGCTGGGCGCGATCGGGGTGGCGCGGTGGCGCGGGGTGCCGCTCAGGTACCTGCTCAGCCAGGCCGGGGTGCGGCCCGAGGCGGTGGACGTGCTGCCCACCGGGCTCGACGCGCCGTTCGAGGACCACGGTCATGTCCGCCGTCCACTGCCCATCGGCAAGGCCATGGACGACGTGCTCGTCGCCTATGAAATGAACGGCGTCCCGCTGCCGCCCGACCATGGATTTCCGGCACGGCTGGTGGTGCCGGGATGGGTGGGAATAGCGTCGATCAAATGGCTCGGCGACATGGAAATCTCGACCGAGCCGCTCTGCACACCGTGGAACACGGTGTTTTATCCCGACGTCACGACGCAGCCGGTGAAGAGCGCGTTCGAGGTCCCCTGGAATGCGCGCGTGCCTGTCACGGGCCCGCACATCCTGCGCGGCCGATCCTGGTCGGGCCGGGGCCGGATCGTCAGGGTGGAGGTCAGCTTCGACGGCGGGCTGAGCTGGCGCACAGCAGAGCACCATGGCCAGCACCTGGTCAAGGCCTGGTTGCCCTGGCACGTCGCCTGGGCTCCTGAGCGTACGGGCACGCGCCTGCTCATGGCGCGCGCCACGGACGAGACCGGCGCCACGCAACCCCTCACCACGCCACGCCACCCGTTCGGGTACCACTTCGACGCCGTCGTGCGACACCCCATTCACGTCGTCAATGGATAGGAAATTGTCACCGATCCGGGCTGAGCTGGAGATTTCCATTATCACTCGTACGGCGCACCCGAATTCATCTGAAAGACTCGCGCAGAAACCTCGCGGAAACCCCCTGGTGTGATGCTGTCCGCACCAGGGAAAAGGAGAGCCGATGCGCCAGTTGACCGCACTCGACGCCCAGTTCCTCAATGTCGAAACGCCCACGACCGCCGCGCACGTGGCCGGGCTGGCGATACTCGACCCGGCGGACGGCGCGGTCACCAGGAGCTCGCTGGCAGAGCTGCTCCTCGATCGCATCCACCTCTCCCCCGCGCTCAGCCTGCGCCTGGCCGAGGTGCCGCTCGGCCTGGACCACCCCTACTGGGCCGCCGATCCCGGCTTCGACATCGACAACCACCTGTTCGAGATGACCCTGCCCGAGCCGGGGGACCACTGGCAGCTCGCCGACGCCGTCGCGCGGATCCACGCCCGCCGGCTCGACCGGGCGCACCCGCTGTGGGAGATGCACCTGATCAACGGGCTGGGCGATGGGAAGGTGGCCGTCTACACGAAGGTGCATCACGCCGCCATCGACGGGGTCTCGGGCGCGGAAACCCTCGCCACGCTGCTCGACTTGACCCCGGACGGGCATCTGACGCCGAGAAGCCGCCACCCGACGGCGAGGAACGGCGGAGAAGCGAAGGCGAGCGGCGACGCGAGGCCGACGGCCGTGGGCACCGTCGCCTGCCAGTCCGGCTCCGGCCAGGCACACCGCGCCGCTCGTCCGCATGGCCCGGCCCCCGCGCACGGCGGGAACCCCGGCCTTTCACGCGACATCGCGCCGGCCCACACCCCCGACGACGCTCCCGGCCTGATCGGGATGCTGGCCGGGGCCGCGTTCCGTACCGCCACGCATCCCGCCCGCGCCGTGCGGTCAGTGGTCAGAGCCGCAGGAGACCTGGACGCCATCCCGGTCGTGGGGGCCCTGCCCGGCGCGAAGCTGGTCGCCAAGGCCGCGCGGATGGTGACCCGCGACCAGCATCACCGCCCCGAGCTGCCCGGCCTGGTCGTGCCGCGCACCCCGCTCAACGGCCCGATCAGCGCCCGCCGCCGCCTCTCGTTCGGCTCGCTCTCGCTCAAGGACGTCAAGAACGTGGCCAAGGCCAACGGCATGAGCGTGAACGACGTCGTCATGACCCTGTGCACATCGGCCCTGCGCTCGTGGCTGCGCGAGCGGGACGCGTTGCCGGAGGAGCCGCTGGTCGTGGCCGTGCCCGTGGCGGTACGCAGCGCGACGGCCGGGGACCTGGTCGGCAACCAGATCTCGGCCATGGTCGCCCCCATGCCCACGAACCTGCCCGATCCCAGGGAGCGCCTGCAGGCGGTCGTCGCCGCCATGGGCACGGCCAAGCGACGCTTCGCGCTGGCGCCGGCGACGTGGCTGGGCGAGCTGTGCTCGATCCTGCCCGCACCGCTCACGAGCCTCGCCACCCCGGCGATCTTCCGGCTGGCCGGGATGGCGTGCCCGCCGATCAACCTCATCGTCAGCAACGTTCCCGGCCCGCAGTTCCCGCTGTACCTGTGCGGCGGCCGGGTGCTGTCGTACTACCCGCTGTCCGTGCTGACCGACATGAGCGGCGGCCTGAACATCACCTGCTTCTCCTACGACGGCATGCTCGACTTCGGCATCGTGGCCTGCCCCGAGCGGGTGGACGACGTGTGGGGCCTGCTGGAGCACCTGCGTACGGCGCTGGACGAGCTGCTAGACGAGCGAGTGGGCGATGAGTTCCGCGACGGCGTCGGGGTCGATCTGGTGGCCCGTTAGCTGGCAGAGGTTCTCCTGGTAGATCAGGATGGCGGCGAACGTGGCGGCCGCCACCTCCAGCCTGGCCGCGTCGCCGCGCGCGCCCGGCAGGGCCAGCCCGAGCGCGAACCTGGCGCGCCTGGCCAGCTCGCCGTTGAGGCGCCCGAGGCGCTCCTTGACCGAGCCGTGCGTGTCGGCCTCGCGGAACAGGATGCGCCGCATCGCCGGTGAGGCGCGCAGCGGCAGCACGCGCGCCAGCCTGGCCAGCGTGCCCGCAGGGTCGCCCGGCACCGCGTCGACCTGGTCGTCCTCCTCGACGTGCGTGCGTTCGTTCACGAGGGCGACCAGTACGTCGATCTTGCGCGGGAAGTACTGGGAGATCAGCTCCTTGGGTACGTTCGCGAGTTTGGCGATGACCACGGTCGGGGTGGCCTCGTAGCCGCCACCCGCGAAGAGCTGCTCTGCCGCGTCCAGGATGCGCGTGCGCGCGTCACCGATCACCACAGCTCCGAACCATAGCCCCACCTGCGACTCCATCGCCATCAGGGGAGAGCGAGAGGCACCTGCCGAGCCATGCGCGGTCGGGCTCGGCTGCGCTCTGGGCCGCCGAACATGCCGGGCGAATCAGGTGAACTTTCGCTCGACTACCCGAGGAACGAGTCGTTCGAGTATCGTATGAGACATAGATGTCTCAAATGATACGTAGGTGTATAAACATGGCCGCCACACGTGACCAGATCTTGAAGGCCGCGATCCATCGCCTCAACGAGAGCCCGGCCGCCTCCATGGCGCAGCTCGCCGAGGCCGTGGGGATCAGCAGGGCCACCCTGCACCGCCACTTCAGCAGCCGCGACGAGCTGATGCTGGCCCTCGCCCACCGCGCCTACGACCACTGGGAACGCCTGCAGGTGACCAGCGGCGTGGCGGCGGCGACCGCGTCCGGCGACCCCGAGGCGCTGGAGCGGGCGATGAACGAGCTGCTGGGGGGCGTGATCGACATGGCCGACGAGTACGGGTTCGGCCTGACCGACGACCGCCTGGCGAGCCATCCCGAGCTGAAGCGGCGCACCGACGAACTGGAGGAGCGCGAGATCGCGCTCTACGCCGCCGCCCAGCGCGCGGGCCTGCTGCGTGCCGACCTGCCCGCCCGCTGGATCAGCAACACCGTGTACGGGCTGCTCGTCACCGTACGGGAGAGCCTGCGCAACGGGGACGTCGCCCGGCGGGACGTGCCGCGGCTGCTGATCAGCACGTTCCTGCACGGCACCGCACCTGGAAGGGAGGAAGGATGACGATCACCACATCGCCCGTCTCGTCGAGGCGGCGGTGGGCGGGCCTGGCCGTGCTGTCGGCCAGCGTGCTGCTCGTGGTCATGGACATGACCGTGCTGAACGTCGCCCTGCCCGCCATCTCCGAGGACCTGCGGCCGGAGTCGACCGAGCTGCTGTGGATGGTGGACGCGTACGCGCTGGTCCTGTCAGGGCTGCTGGTCACCGTGAGCGCGCTGGGCGACCGGTGGGGCCGCAAGCGGATGCTGATGACGGGGTTCGCGGTGTTCGGGCTGGCCTCGCTGGCCGTGCTGGCGGCCGACAGCCCGCTGGGGGTGATCGCGGTACGGGCGCTGCTCGGCGTCGGCGGTGCCATGATCATGCCGTCCACGCTGTCCATGATCCGGAACCTGTTCGCCGACCCCGCCGAGCGGGCGAAGGCGCTCGGCGTGTGGTCGGCGATGGCCGCGGTCGGCGCCGCGCTGGGGCCCGTCGTGGGAGGCGTGCTGCTGGAGCATTTCAGCTGGCACGCCGCGTTCCTGGTGAACGTGCCCGTCATGGCCGTGGCGATCGGGTTCGGCCTGTTCCTGCTGCCGGAGTCCAGGAACCGGACACCCGGCCGCTGGGACGCCGTCGCCACGCTGCTGTCGATGGCGGGCATGGTGGCCCTGGTCTACGCGATCAAGAACTTCGGCAAGTACGGCCTCACCTCCCCCGCAGCCCTGGTGGCCGCCGTGGTCGCGGTGGTGGCGCTGGGCTGGTTCGCGGTCCGGTGCCTGCGCAGGGAGGATCCGCTGCTGGAGCTCAGGCTGTTCCGCAGCGCCCCCTTCTCGGCCGGGGTGGTGACGGCGCTCGTCACGTCAATCGCGATGGCTTCCGTGTTGCTGCTGCTCGCGCAGTGGATGCAACTCGTCCAGGGGTACGGCCCGCTGGAGACGGGCGTGCGGCTGCTGCCCGCCGCGCTGGCCGCCGTCATCGCCTCGCCGCTGGCCCCCTCGCTGGCGGCGCGCATCGGAGCCCGTACGGTGCTGGCCGGCGGGCTGGCGCTGACCGGGCTGGCGTTCCTGCTGCTGGTCGTGGTGCCCGGCCCGCTGGGGTACTGGCCCGTCGCGGTCGCGCTGACGCTGATCGGCCTAGGGAACGGCTCGCTCGCGATCGCCTCGGCCGCCATCATGTCGGGCTCGCCACCGGCGAAGTCGGGCAGCGCGGCCGCCATCGAGGAGACCAGCTACGAGCTGGGCGGGGCGCTCGGCGTGGCCGTCCTGGGCAGCGTCGCGGCCGCCGTGTACCGGAACGAGGTGGCGTACACGGGGCCGGGCGCTGGGGTCGCGCGGGAGTCCCTGGGCGGGGCGCTCGACGTCGCCAGGGAGCTGGGGGCGGCGGGCGGCCGGCTCGCCGCGCAGGCCACGGCGGCGTTCACCGACTCCCTCGTCCTCACCAGCGGGGTCGCGGCCGTGCTGCTGGGGGCGGGCACGCTGGCGGTGTGGTGGCTCACGCCGCGCGACCTCGACGTGTCATCGGCGGACCACCACTGACCCACCCACGGCACCCGCCCGTCCCGCCGCATTCCTCGCCTCCCGGGAGGCCACCAGGTGCGCAGGGGCGCCGCAAGCCAGGCGGGCGCAGGCCGGCAGTCGGGCCAGGCGCAGGCCGGCGGATGCGGGCCGGGCGGCGCGGGCCGGGCGGCGCGGGCCGGGCGGCGCGGGCCGGGCGGTGCGGGCTGGTGGGTGTTACAGGTCCGGGCCGGCGACCTGGTCGGCTACGCGGCCGATGCGGGCCAGGCGGGCCAGGGCCGGGCGGGCCAGCACCTCGCCGATGTCGTGCAGGGCCACGATCAGCTCCTCCACCCCGTCGAGCGGCATGTCCGGCTCCCTGCTCAGCAGGATCCCCCGGTAGTCCTCGGGCGAGACGGCCCCGCCGGGCAGCTCGATCCGTTCGTCCTCGACGCGGAACAGCACCGGGACGGACGTGTCGAGGGCCAGCGCGAGCGCGGTCAGCTCCGCCGCCGTGAAGGACCGCTGGCCGCGCTCGGCCTGGTGGACGGCCTGCCGGCTCCACGGCCTGTCCAGGTAGCGCCCCAGCGCCTCGCCCAGCTCGGTCAGCGACATCCGGCGCTCCGCGCGCAACCGGGCGATCTGCCGCCCGATGGCCTCTTCGACCCGCATTCCCTCACCCCTTCCACCCGGTTGTCATTCTGCACGATGACACCGACAGCCACCCATTGACAGCCGCGCGCCCGCCGCAGTACTGTAAATGCACAGAGTTCCCCGTCAATGTAGTCGATGACACGAGCGATGGTGAGGCGCGAGATGCAGGACATCGTCATTGAGGTGGTCGGACCGGTCGGCGGCTGCGCCGTGCTCAAGGTCGCCGGCGAGGTCGACGTGTTCACCGCCCCCAAGCTGCGCGAGCAGATCATCGACCTCGCGGCCAAGGGCACCGTGCACGTCATCGCCGACCTGAGCGAGGTGCAGTTCCTCGACTCGACCGGGCTGGGCGTGCTCGTCGGCGGTCTCAAGCGGCTGCGCACGCAGGACGGCTCGCTCGCGCTCGTGATGACCACGGACCGCATCTCGCGCATCTTCAAGATCACCGGCCTGACCGCCGTGTTCGCCTCCCACGCCTCCGTCCAGGACGCGATCGCCGCCGACCCGCACTGGACGCAGGCCGTCGAGGGCGAGGCGGGCAGCGTCGCCGAGTGGTGCACGCGGCAGGGCCTGCCGGCTGCCTGACCCCCGGGCACGCCGAAGTCCCCTTGCCACCGCACGCCGGCCGCGGCGGCAAGGGGTCCGGCCGTGCCCGCACAGCGTCAGGAGCGGGAGGCCTCGTCGAGGATGGCGAGCTCCTCGGCGCTCAGCGTCAGCGCCGCCGCCTCCATCAGCGGCCGCAACTGCTCCAGGTTCCGCGCGCTGGCGATCGGCGCCGTGACCGTCGGCTGGGCGGCCACCCAGGCCAGCGCCACCGAGGCAGGCGCGGCCCCCCGCTCCCTGGCCAGCCCGATCAGCGCCTCCACCGTCCTGGGTCCGTGGGCGGTCTCCAGGTACTCGGCCGCCTTCCCTGCCCGCGGGCTGTCCACGGCCACGCCGGGCGCGTACTTGCCGGTCAGGAACCCGCGTGCCAGCCCGAAGTAGGGCACGCTGGACAGCCCCTCCCCGGCCACGACCTCCCGCAGCTCGCCCTCGTAGCCCCGCTCGACCAGGTTGTACGGCTGCTGCAGCGCGACGTACCTGGCCAGCCCCTCCGCGTCGGAGATCTTGAGCGCCTCCGCCAGCCGCCCAGCGGAGTAGTTGGACGCCCCGACGTGGCGGACCTTGCCCTCCTGGATCAGCGCGTCGAACGCGGCCAGCGACTCCACCAGCGGCGTGTCGTGGTCGTCGACGTGCGCCCAGTAGAGGTCGATGTAGTCCGTACGCAGCCGCCGCAGCGAGTCCTCGACCGCCGTCCTGATCGTCGCCGGCGCGAGCCCTTCGAGCCCCTCCAGCATGCCGACCTTGGTGGCCAGCACGATCGAGTCGCGGTTGCGGCGCGAGGCCAGCCACTCGCCGATGATCGTCTCAGAGGTGGACTCCCCCGTGGCCCAGTACGGGTAGACGTCCGCCGTGTCGAGGAAGTTGCCGCCGCCGTCGACGTAGGCGTCCAGGATGGTGAACGACGTCTCCTTGTCGACCGTCCAGCCGAAGACGTTGGTGCCGAGCGATATCGGGAACACGGACAGGTCCGTGGTGCCTATGGATCTCATCCCGCTATTATCCGCACATCCAACAAGGAGATCGCGATGCGGCCCCGGTTACGAGGATGCCTGGTCAGCGTGGTGGTCGCCGCCGGTCTGTGCCTGGCGGCCGTGGCGGTGCTGCGGCCCGGCGATCAGGATCCGCCCGGCCAGGAACCGGCTCGGGAACCCGCTCCGGCCCGGACCGAGCTCGTGAGCGAACGCCGGTTGGACGAGCGCAGGATGGAGCTGACGATCAGGTCGCGGGCGCTCGACGCCACCGCGAAGGTGCGCCTGCTGCTTCCGCGCGGCTGGGAGTCCCGTACCGGCTGGCCCGTGCTGTGGCTGCTGCACGGCGGGCTCGACGACCACACCTCGTGGACCGCCAGGACCGACGTCGAGGCCCTCACCCGCGACACCGGCGTGCTCGTCGTGATGCCGGACGGCGGCGAGTGCGGCAGCTACTCCGACTGGTGGAACGGCGGGGAGGGTGGCCCGCCGCGCTGGGAGAGCCACCACCTGGAGGAGCTGCTGCCGCTGCTCGAAGCGCGCTACCGGGCGGGCCCGCGGCAGGCCGTCGCGGGGTACTCGATGGGCGGGCAGGGCGCCATGCTGTACGCGGCCAAGGGGCACTTCGAGGCGGCGGCCTCGTTCAGCGGCGCCCTGCACATCCTGGGCCCCGGCGTCCCGCAGGCCGTGATGGCGGGCACCGCGATCGGCTGCTTCGGCACCGACTGGAAGCGCATCTGGGGCGACCCGGAGGAGCAGCGCGAGGTCTGGCGCGCGCACAACCCCTACGACCTGGCGGACAAGCTGAAGGGGGTCCGGCTGTACGTCTCCGCCGGGGAGGGCGACCTGGTGGAGGACCTGGCCAACCGGGCGGCCAGGGCGTTCGCCGGCCGCCTGGAGGAGCTGGGCATCCCGGTGCGCACCCATTTCCACCGCGGCGGGCACAACCACACGTCCTGGCAGCGGGAGCTGCACCGGGCCTATCCCATGCTGATGTCCGCCATCGGCGCGCGGCAGGTCAGCTGACGCGCTTGACCAGCGAGTCGCACAGGGCGCGGAGGTCTCGGGCCTGCGGCAGGCACTGGTCCAGGGTGCCCAGCGCCGACGACAGGTACCGCTCGGCCAGGGCCTGGGCCGCCGTCCGGCCACCGGCCCGCTCGGCCAGGTCTGCGGCGTACCGTACCGTGTCGTCGTCCGTCGCGCCCGACATGAGGACGGCTGACAGCTCGCGGGCGGCCATGGTGCCCGAGGACAGGGCGGCGAGGATCGGCAACGTCTTCTTCTCGCGTCGCAGGTCGCTGTGCACGGGCTTACCCGTGACGTCCGGGTCCCCCCAGATGCCCAGGATGTCGTCCACGATCTGGAAGGCCACGCCGAGATCCCGTCCCACGTCCCACATCCGCTGGGCGAGCTCCGGAGCGCCTCCCATCTCGACGCCCGCCGCCGCGGCCGCCCCCAGCAGGCCGCCGGTCTTACCGGCCGTCATCTCGAGGTACTCATCGGTGGAGACCCGGTCGTGCCCGTCCCAAGTACGCTGCTCGAAGGCCATGTCGGCGGTCTGGCCCTGCACGAGCTCGACGAGTGCCGCCGACAGGTGGCGCATCGCCCCTGGATGGCCGGCGAGCTGCCTGACGGCCAGCGCCAGGAGCGCGTCACCGGTGACCAGGGCCGGCCCCACGCCGTACGCCTTCCAGAGCGCATCGCGATGCCTGCGCCGCTCGTCGTTGTCGATGATGTCGTCGTGCACCAGCGAGAAGGCGTGCACCAGCTCGACGGCCACCGCCGCCGGCAGCGCCGGCTCCGCCCTGCCGCCTGCCGCCTCCGCGCTCAGCAGCGCGATGGCCGGACGCAGGCCCTTGCCCGCGCTGTGATCGCGGGGCGTGCCGTCCATGCCGGACCATCCCAGCGTGAACGCCGCCATCGTGGCGCCCCAGGGATGCAGGACGGCGACGGCCTCGCGGAGCGCGGGCTCCACGAGCCTCCGGCAGCGGGCGACGGCCTCCTCACCGGGCCCGATGGGGGCTGAGTGGCCGACGTCCATGCACGTGCTCCTTGCTCACCGCGATCTTGAAATTATCAGAAGTGTCGTGTGATACTCCACGAGCAGCTTAACTTTTGTCAGTGAATGTCCGTCATCCGAGACGGATGCGATGGAGGTCCGGTGTCGTTCGGCGGCGTGCCGACCCGTCATGCCCAAACCCTGCCCCTTCTCCGATTCCTGGCAAGGAACGCACGTGACCCCCTCCGCGCCGTCGAAGAGGCGGGCCGGCAAGCGAACGGCGAGCTCGTCCGGCTGAACATGGGCCCGTTCCGCCCGTACCTGATCACCCATCCGGACCACGTGCAACACGTGCTCAAGACGCACCAGCCCAACTACCTCCGGACGGGCATGTTCTGGGACCCGCTGGGCCCGCTGATCGGGCAGGGCATCCTGTCGGACGGCCCCGGCTGGAAGGCCAGCAGGAGCATCCTCCAACCGATGTTCACGGCTCGCTACGTCGACTCGCTCACCCAGCGCATGGCTGCGATCGTCACCGATCTCATCGACACGGTGGTGGTGCCCGGGCGGCCCATCAACATCGCGGACACCGTCTCCGCCCTGATCCACCCGGCGATCGTCCGGCTCTTCCTGGGCTCCACGATCTCCGACGCGGACATCGAACGGCTGGCGCCGGCCTACGACACGGGCGTGACCGCCCGTTCGATCCGGCTGCTGCTGCCGTCCGTTCCTGAGCGCTTCCCGTTACCGGGCGACCGCGCGTTCCGGGAGGCGATCAGGACCATCGACGAGGTCGTCTACCCCCGCATCCGGTACGCCAAGGCCCGCGGCGAGCACGAGAACGACCTCGTCTCCCTGCTGTGCGAGGCCCGCAAGGGCGAGCCGGACATGGACCGGCTGATCCGCGACGACATGGTGGCCGTCCACGGCGCCGCCACCGAGACCTCCGTCACCACGCTCACCTGGGTCTGGCCGGTGCTGGACGCGCATCCGGAGATCGCCGCCAACGTCTACGAGGAGATCGAACGGGTGGTCGGCCCCGGACCCGTCACCCTGGCCCACCTGCCCGAGCTCACTTACCTGCGGATGTTCCTGGACGAGCTGGTACGTCTCTATCCGCCCGGCTGGATCCTGCCCCGGACGGCGATCCACGCCGACACGATCGGCGGGGTGGAGATCCCCGCCGGGTCCACGGTGGTGCTGAGCCCGTTCCTGACGCAGCGGCTGCCCGAGTTCTGGGAACGGCCGCTGGAGTTCGACCCCGGGAGGTTCACGCCGGAGAACGGCCGCGGGCGGCACCGGTACGCCTACTTCCCCTTCTCGGCGGGGCCGCACTCGTGCCTGGGCCCGCGCCTGTTCACGATGGAGGCGCTGTTGCTGGTCGCCGGAATCCTGTGCAGGTACCGGCCGGTGCTGCACACCGACGGCCCGGTCCTCCCCCGGCTGGCCTCGACGTTACGGGCGGATGCCCGGCTTTCCATGACCCTCGTCCCCGTGGGGCGCGGATGAGCGGTCCGGCCATGGCGGCGGGCCTCGGCAGGGCCTGCGCGCTGGGCGTCGAGTGCGCCCGCGACCTGAGCCGCCACGCCGCCCGATATCCCGAGCTCTTCCCCGCCAGGCCCTTCGACCCCGGCTTCTTCCACTCGCTGGGCCTGGTCGGCGCGTTCGGCTCGCCCTGGGCCACCGCGGACGAGCTGCGGGCGGTCAACCGGGCGGCCCTGTGGGTGTTCGCCGCGGACCTGCTCATCGACCACGTCGCCACTTCGCGGGAGGAGGTGGCCGCGCTGGTCGGCGACTGCGTGGCCGTGGCCGCCGGCCGCAGGGAGCCGGACAGCCCGCTCACCCGCTTCCTCGCCGAGCTCCGCGACGATCTAGGCGGGGACTCTCGCTGGTGCGACCAGCTTGAGCGCATGCTCACCGCGATGCAGCGCGAGTGGAACTGGCGTGCGTCCGGGGCCGCCCTGGATCTGGACGAGTACCTCGCGAACGCGGACAGCTGCGGCTCCTCCTTCGTCAACCTCTCGCACTGGTTGTCCATCGGCGACCCCGGGAGCCCGTCCGGCCTCGACCGGGTTCGCGAAGCCGGTGACGAGGTGCAGCGTTACCTCCGGCTGCTGAACGATCTGACCACGTACGACAGGGAGAGCCGCTGGGGCGACGCCAACGCCCTGACACTGGGCGCCGAGCGTGACGAGGTGATCGAGCGCATGGCGCGGCACTCACGCATGGCGGCCGAGCTGATCGAGCCGCTGCGTGAGAGCTCGCCCAGGGCGGCGCTGTACCTGGAGCGGCAGCTGGGCTTCAACACCGGCTTCTACGGCATCACCGACTACTGGGGAGAGATGTGAACGTCACCCGCGAGGCCGGCGCGCTGGTGGCGACGCTGATGTCCACGCCGTGGGGGCAGGTGTCCGCGTCGGTCTACGAGACGGGGCGGCTGGTCACCCTGGCCCCGTGGCTGATCGGGCATCGTGAGCGGGTCCACTACCTGCTGCGCACGCAGCGTCCTGACGGCTCGTGGGGCGCACCCGACGGCTACGGCCTGGTGCCGACGCTCAGCGCCACGGAGGCCCTGCTCACCGTCGCGTCGGGGTCCGGCGAAGGGCTCTTTCCCGAGGACATGGAGCACGTGGCACTGGCGGCGCGCAGCGGCCTGGCCGCACTGCACGAGCGGCTGCCCCGGGTGGCCGGCGTGCCCGACATGCCAGCCGTCGATCTGATCGTCCCTGGGCTGGTCACGCTCATCAACGCCCACGGCGCGAGCGCGCCGCTCCCTCTGCCCCCCGGGCTCGACCACAGCCGGGTCGAGCAGGTCCGCCGGGTGGTGGAGTCCGGCGCGACCCTGCCGGAGAAACTGCTGCACGCCCTGGAGGCCACCGGCCTGTCGGGCGGCGCGCGCTCCGTCCGGCCCACGGTGATCGGCACGATCGGCGCATCGCCCGCCGCGACCGCCGCCTGGCTCTCCACCGGCGCCGAGCTCGAAGCCGACTTCGCACTGCGCCACCTGGAGGCCGTCGTCACCCGGTACGGAGGCCCGGTCCCCGTGGGGCTGCCGATCACGGTCTTCGAGCGCGGCTGGGTGCTCACCTGGCTCTCGCGGGCGGGTCTCAGCGTCCAGGTGCCGCCGGAGATGCTGGCCGACCTCAGGGCGTCGATCGGCCCGGCGGGCACCTCCGCGGGCCCCGGGCTTCCCGCGGACGCCGACACCACCTCGGTCGCGCTGCACGCCCTGGCGTTGCACGGCGTGGCCCTCGATCCCGGGAGCCTGCTGGCGTTCGACACGGGCACGCACTTCTGCACCTGGCAGGGCGAGGACGGCTTCTCCATCAGCGTCAACGCCCACGTGCTCGACGCGTTCGGCTCGTACGCCGCCACCGCCCCCGCGAGGGCGGGCGCGTACGCGGAGGTCAGGAGCCGGCTGGCCGACCTGCTGGCGGAGCGGCAGCACCCGGCGGGCAACTGGGAGGACCGCTGGCACGCGTCACCGCTGTACGCGACGCTGAGCTGCGTTCTCGCGCTCGGCGAGTACGGTGGCCGCGAGCACGCCGCGGCGGTGACCATGGCGCGGGAGTGGGTGCTCGACACCCAGCGTGCCGACGGGTCGTGGGGACGCTGGGAGGGCACGCTCGAGGAGACCGCGTACGCGATCCAGGCGTTGCTGCTCCCGGAGCGGGTGCGGGGCGGCGCCGTGGACGAGCGGTACGCTCATGCCGCCGCCCGAGGGCACGCATACTTGCAGCGTATGGGCGATATGTCGGACTATCCGTCACTTTGGCATGACAAGGACCTTTACACTCCCATCGCCATTGTCAGGGCGGCGATCCTGGCAGCCTTGCACCTGGGCGCTCCGGCATTAGAATCCCGGTAAATTCGGACTTTACGCCATGTACTAGGATTTTCCCTCCTTGAGTGGGCCTTGCGGCGTTGCTAGGGTGTCCCGGGTGCCGTTTGCAGAAATATCCACTAAAGTCTTGACATTCGGCTTGACGCCCCCCTCTGACCTGGACGGTTAATATGCGTTTGCGTAACTCAAGCGTGCGGGCCAAGGTGACAGCCTTGCTGGTGTCGCTCGTCGCGCTGTGGGGTTTCGCCGCCTGGGTCACCTTGCGTGAGGGCGTCAACCTGCTGGGTGCCACCACGGTCGACAGCGGCGCGGTGCAGCCTGCCGAGGTTCTCCTCGCGGAGCTCCAGCGCGAGCGCCGGATCACGATGGAGGCTCTGGGCAGCCCGAGACGGCTGCCCGACAAGTCGCTCCGCGATCAGCGAGCCAAGACCGACACGGCGCATCGCACGCTCGTCGAGTCCGCGACCAGTGCCAGCGTGCGGTTCGCCGCCGACGCCACCCTGACCCGCCGCATCGACGAGGCGCTCAAGATCACCGAGGGGATCAGCGCGACCCGGAAGACCATCGACAGCGGCCGGCTCGACCAGCCCCAGACCGCCGACGCCTACAACGACGTCATCGACTCCCTGTATCGCATGTTCGACGGCGTGGCCGCGCTGGACGACAAGGAGATCGCCAAGGACGCGCGGACCATGCTGACGATCAGCCAGTCCAGCGAGTACCTGGCCCGCGAGGACGCGCTCTTCGCCGGCGCGCTGGCCAGGGGCGGGTTCACCCAGGCGGAGCACACCGAGTTCGTGCGGCTGTCCGGCTTCTACCGGATCTCCCTGGACAAGGCCGCCGCCCAGCTCGGGCCCGCGGACGCGGCCGCGTACCAGATCTGGGCGAAGAGCCGTGCGGTGCAGCAGCTGCACATCCTGGAGCAGCGGATCGCCCAGTCCGACGCCGGGATCCCGCCTGCCGTGACCGCCCAGGAATGGCGCTCCGCCACCGAGCCCGCCCGCGCCGCGCTGGAGAAGTTCATCTCCGACGGGGGTGACCGGCTGGTCGAACGGGCCGTGCCCGGAGCCGTCGGCGTCATCGTCCGGCTCGTCCTCGCCGGTGGCCTCGGCCTGCTCGCCGTCGTCGCCTCCATCGTGCTGTCGATCACCACGACAAGACAGCTCCTCGCCCAGCTCAAGAAGCTGCGCGACGCCGCCCACGAGCTGTCCGACGAGCGCCTGCCCGGCATCGTCGAGCGCATCGGCCACGGCGAGGAGGTGGACGTCGCCAAGGAGGCCCCGGCGCTCGACTTCGGTGACGACGAGATCGGACAGGTGGGCCAGGCGTTCAACACCGTGCAGCGCACCGCCATCGCCGTCGCCGCCGAGCAGGCCGAGCTGCGCCGCAGCATCCGCGACATCCTGCTCAGCCTCGCGCGCAGGACGCAGGGCCTGGTGCACCGCCAGCTCACCGTGCTCGACGTGATGGAGCGCCGCGAGACCGACCCCGAGGAGCTGAAGGAGCTCTTCCGGCTCGACCACCTCGCCATCCGCATGCGGCGCAACGCGGAGAACCTCATCGTCCTGTCCGGCTCCTCCCCCGCGCGTACGTGGCGGCGCTCGGTGCCCATGGTCGACGTGGTCCGCGGCGCGCTGGCCGAGGTCGAGGACTACACGCGCGTCTCGCTCATGCCCATGGGCGAGGTGGTGCTCGTCGGCCGCGCCGTCGGTGACGTCATCCACCTGCTCGCCGAACTGATCGAGAACGCCGTGTCGTTCTCGCCCCCGTACACGAACGTGCAGGTCAGCGGCCAGCTCGTGGCCAACGGGTACGTGATCGAGATCGAGGACCGCGGCCTGGGCATGAAGCCCGAGGACCTGGAGGCGGCCAACGAACGCATCGCGGACCCGCCCGAGTTCCGCATCACCGGCACCGCCCGGCTGGGGCTCTACGTGGTCAGCCAGCTCGCCAAGCGCCACGACATCCAGGTGGTGCTCAAGGCGTCCCCGTACGGCGGCACGACGGTCGTGGTGCTGCTGCCGCAGGAGCTCGTCCAGCTCGACCCCACGCCCGAGCCGCCCGGCGGCGGCGAGCGGGAGCGGCTGCCGCGCAGGCAGCCGGCCGTGGCCACCGCCACCCGGCCCGCCACGGCGGAGAACGTGCGCACGCTCCCGTCGCGGCCCACCGCCGTCCCGGCCCCCGCACCCCCGCCCGCCCCTCGGCCCCGGCCGGAAGCCGTGCCGAGGCCCGAACCCGCGCCCGCCCCGGAACCACAAGCCGAAACGCCAGCCGAACCGGAGCAGCAGTCTGTGACCGAGTTC
The DNA here is from genome assembly GCF_041950525.1 of Nonomuraea sp. GTA35. Classification (NCBI taxonomy): domain Bacteria; kingdom Bacillati; phylum Actinomycetota; class Actinomycetes; order Streptosporangiales; family Streptosporangiaceae; genus Nonomuraea; species Nonomuraea sp. GTA35. The sequence goes on from NZ_JBGNUV010000003.1 coordinate 117,666, forward strand.
ACACCAGGGGGGCTCCCCCTTCGGGTGCCCCAGGCCAACCTGGCGCCAGCGCTGCGTGACGACACGCCCACGCAGCCCGACTTTGAGGAGGACGATGACGAGCGCTCGCCGGAGGAGATCCGCGCGATGATGGGATCTCTGCAGTCAGGAACCCGTCGCGGCCGCTCGCAGGCGGCCAAGATGCTGGAGGAACAGCAAGGAGGTGACGCATGACCCCCACCGCGGGCACCGACCTCAACTGGCTGATGGACGACCTGGTCAACCGGGTCAAGGAGGCCGAGCACGCGATCGTGCTGTCGTCCGACGGGCTGCTGATGGCCTCCTCGGCCGCGCTGCAGCGGACCGACGGCGAGCACCTGTCCGCCGTCGCCTCCGGACTGCAGAGCCTGGCCAAGGGCGTCTCCGACCACATCTCCGCCGGTGCGGTACGGCAGACGGTCGTGGAGTGGAAGAACCAGTTCCTCATCGTCACCGCGGCCGGCGAGCGCGCCTGCCTGGCCGTCCTGTGCGCGCAGAACGCGGACATCGGGCTGGTGGCGTACGAGATGGCGATGATGGTCGCGCGGGTGGGCCAGTACCTCACCTCCGGCGCGCGCAACGCCCAGGCCATCGCCGGGAGCGACCGGTGAGAGGCGCGGACGAGCCCACGGACGAGCACTGGGTGGATCCGGAGATCATCCGGCCCTATGTCGTGACCCGTGGCCGTACCCAGCCTGCCCACGGCAGGTTCGACCTGATCTCCATGGCGCTGGCGATCGGTCCGCCGCCGGGGCCCGACGCCGGGCTGGACCCCGAGCACCTGCGCATACTCCAGCTCTGCCGTGAACCCAAGTCCGTAGCCGAGATAGCCGCATACCTGGACCTACCGGCCGGCACCATCCGCGTGCTGCTCGGCGACCTGTTCGACCGCGAACTCGTCTCTGCCCAGGAACCCCGATCCGAGGTGGACATGCACGACATGAAGATGTACAGGGCGGTGCTCGATGGTCTTCGCTCGCTCTGAGCGTCCGCGCCTGCCGACGGCGATCAAGATCCTGGTCGCCGGCGGGTTCGGCGCGGGCAAGACGACGATGGTGGGCGCGGTCTCCGAGACCCGGCCGCTGCGCACCGAAGAGGTGCTGACCGACCGCGGCATCGGCGTCGACGACCTGACCTCGGTGGAGGCCAAGCGCACCACCACCGTGGCGATGGACTTCGGCCGGATCACCCTCGGCAACGACTACGTCCTGTACCTGTTCGGCACGCCGGGGCAGGAGCGGTTCTGGTTCGTGTGGGACGAGCTGGCGGAAGGATCGCTGGGCGCGGTCATCCTCGCCGACACCCGGCGGCTGGCCGACTGCTTCCCCTCGGTCGACTACTTCGAGCGGCGCGGCACGCCGTTCGTGGTGGCGGTCAACTGCTTCGAGGGGGCGCCGACGTTCGAGCTCGACGAGGTGCGGCTGGCGCTGCAGCTCAACCCGTCGATCCCGATCATCATGTGCGACGCCCGCAAGCGGGACTCCAGCCGGGAGGTCCTGATCACGCTGGTCAAGCACTCGGCCCGGCTGCGCGCGGAGCCGGTAGGTAGCTGACCCCGGGCGAGAGGGCTCGCGAGCCCTCTCGCACTCTCCCCGCGCTGCCGGCAGGGGGCCGGCCATGAGGTGTCACGCCTGCCCGTCCAGGTACGCCTCCAGCGCCGCCGCGCCCCGCAACATCGCCCGCCCCCTGGCCGACAACCGTGCCTGCCAGTCGCGCAGCGCGCTTTCCAGGGGCGCGAGCCCGCCCGCCGTACGCACCTGCCGGATCAGTGGCGCGATCTGCTCCAGCAGGTAGCCGCCCCGCCGGAGCTGGTGCGCGAGCTGCGCGTCCCGGACGTCGGAGGCGCTGTAGACGCGGTAGCCGGTCGCCGGGTCGCGGCGCGGCACGACCAGCCCGGCCTGCTCCCACTTGCGCAACGTCGCGGGGCGGATCCCCAGCTTCCTGGCGAGCGGCCCGATGAAGGTGACACCGCCGGCGGGCTCCGGCTCGCGCGACGGCACCAGGGAGCGCAGCGCCTGCTCGACCGCCTGGAGGGTGCGCCGGTCCTCGAGGAGCTGGGCGTGGCTCTCGTCGATCAGCCGCAGCGCCTCCTCGGTGGCGCCCTCGTTCGCCGCCCGCATGATCGCCGTCGCGGTCGCGTGCCCGTGCGCGGGCACCAGGGCGAGGAACGCGCGCAGCGCCTGGGCGTGGCGGCCCGTGTAGGTACGGTAGCCGTGCTCGGTACGCGCGGCGGCCGGGAGGATCCCGGCCTCCTCGTAGTTGCGGACCGCCTGGGTGGACAGGCCGTGCTCGCGCGCCAGATCCACCGGCCGCAGCCGCCCTCGGGGCATGACGTACCTCACCGTGTTGAGGGTCCGGCAGCGGTGCCGCGGCGGAACCGGCGTCAAAGTCTCAACAGTCACTTCAACGATACCGTAGAAGGCACGTCCCCCGACAGAACAGGACCGTGTCATGAGTGCTGCCCCCTCGATCAGCGACGCCGCCCGGGACCTCGACGTCGAGGGCGTCGCGGCCGTCACCCGGCTCGTCCGCTCGCTGCCCGCCCGCCCCCGCCTGCTCGGGCTGGGCGAGGCCCTGCACGACGAGCGGCCGATCCACGAGCTGCGCAACGAGATCTTCCGCGAGCTGGTCGAGCAGGAGGGTTACCGCGCGATCGCCCTCGAGAGCGACTGCGTGGCGGGCCTGGTGGTGGACGAGTACGTCCGGACGGGCGCCGGCTCGCTGGACGACGTCATGCGGACCGGGTTCAGCCACGGCTTCTGGGACCGGGAGGCGACCCGCGACCTCCTGCGCTGGATGCGCGCGTACAACGAGGGCCGCCCCGCCGAGGACCGGCTGCGTTTCTTCGGCTTCGACGCGCCCCTGGAGATGATGAGCGCGGCCAGCCCTCGCCACGCGCTCGTCGCCCTCCACGACCACCTGGCGGCGGCCGGCGTCCCCCTCCCCTGCTCCCGCGACACCCTGGAGCGGCTGCTGGGCCCCGACGAGCGGTGGACGAACGAGGCCGCCGCCATGGACCCGTCCCAGTCGGTGGGCAACTCCCCCGACGTCGCCGAGCTGCGCCTGCTCGCCGACGACCTCGTGCCGCTGCTCACCGTGCACGCGCCGCACCTGATCCGCGCGACCTCGCGGGAGGAGCAGGAGCGGGCGCACCTGTACGCGCGCACCGCCACGGGGCTGCTCCGCTACCACGCGGCCATGGCCGAGCCGTCGCCGGCGCGCGTCGGGCGGATGCTGGGGCTGCGCGACGCGATGATGGCCGGCAACCTGGAGGCCATCGCCCAGCACGGCCCCGCGCTGGTCTTCGCCCACAACCGTCACCTCCAGCGGGAGAAGAGCCGGTGGCAGCTCGCGGACATGGCGCTGGAGTGGTGGAGCGCGGGCGCCATCGCCGGCGCACGCCTCGGCGCCGGGTACGCGTTCCTGGCCTCGGCCCTCGGCACCGTCCGCCATCAGGGGCTCGGCGTCCCTGATCCCGGCACGGTGGAGGGCGTGCTGGCCACGCTCCCCGGCGAACGGTACGTGGTCGACTCGCGCCTGCTGGTGGCGGCCATGGCGGGGACCGAGCCGGCCCAGCGCACGGACGTGGCGGACAACCACGGGTACTTCCCGCTCGACCCGGCCCACCTGGGCGAGACCGACGGGATCATCTTCGTCAAGGACGTGCGCGAGCGCTGACCCCCAGCAGGACACGGGCCGTGGCGAGCCACCCCTCGCGGGCGCTCGGATAGCGCGGGGCCCACCCTGTCGCCGCGCGGAAGCGGGCGTTGCCGACCCGGAGCGAGCGGGTGAGCGAGGTGAGCCGGTCGCCGAACACGTACGCCAGCCGCCCCGGCCCGCGCACCCACGCGGCCGCCCCGGCGGCGCGGGCGAGCGCGTCCGCGTACGCCCGCTTGGTCAGCGGCTCGTCGTCCACGACGTTGTACGTGCCCGCGGGCGCCTCCAGCGCGGCCACCACGGCGGAGGCGGCGTCGGCCAGGTGGATGGAGGAGACGTAGCCGCCCGGACGGCCGAGGATCATCCCGACGTGGCGGCGGGCCTGCGCGAACAGCTGCTCGCTGTGCTCGGCCCCCGGCCCCTGGAACCAGCCGAGCCGCAGCACCACCGCCACTCCCCCGCCGGACTCGGCGAAGCGGCGGGCGCTGGACTCGGCGGCGAAGTTTCCCCGGGTCAGCGGGTAGTGGTCGACCGGGGCGTCCTCGTCGAGCCAGCGGTCGCCCCCGTCGCGGTAGAGCATGCAGACCGACTCCTGCACGACGCGGCCGACCCCGGCGTCGAGCGCGGCGGCCACGACGGCGGCGGAGCCCTCCGCGCGTACGCGATGGCTGGCGCGCATGGCCGCGGCGCTCATGAAGCGGCTCATCGAGGGGATCGCGGTGGCCAGGTTGACCACCGCGTCGTGCCCCTCGAACGCCACCGCCAGCCCGGCCCGGTCGAACAGCGACACCCGCGCGGGCCTGGCCCCCTGCCGTTCGAGCGCGGCGGCCCTGTCAGGGGTGCGAGCCAGCGCGGTGACCTCGTGACCGGCCGCGACCAGCGCCGGGACGGCGTGGCCGCCGATCGCGCCGGTGCCGCCTGTGATGAAGACCCGCATAGTGAGAGAGTACTCTCTTACCATGGCGAGATCCACACCGGGCGTGACCCGGCAGCGCCTCATCGACGAGGCCGTCAGGTTGTTCTCCACCCGCGGCTACGCCGCCACCTCCGTGGCCGACATCCAGGCCGCCTGCGGGCTGACGACCGGCTCGGGCGCGCTCTACAAGCACTTCCCCTCCAAGCAGGCGCTCCTGGAGGCCGCGGTGCGGCGCAACCTGGATCGGATCGCCGAACGCGGCGGCGAGACGACCGGCGCGACCGGCGATCCGCGAGCTGATCTGGAGCGGATGGCCCGGGCCGTGTGGCAGGTGATCGAGGAGGACCGGGAGCTGATCCGGATCATGCTGCGGGAGTTCGACGGGTTCACCGAGCTGTTCGAGGGCATGTGGCAGGGCGTGCTGTCCGGCGTGTACGCCCAGGGCGCCAGCTGGATCGCGGCGCAGCGCGAGCTGGGCAACGTCGAGGCCGACGATCCGGAGGCCACCGCGGCCGTGCTGCTGGCCTCCCTCACGTACTACCCGCTGCTCCAGATCATGATCGGCCACACCCCCGGCGACCTCGATCCCGAGCGGTTCCTGGCGGCCTGGGTCCAGCACGCCGCCCTTACGCTCGGGCTGGCACCCCGCCCGGCCTGACCCCGTCCGGCCCGGCCCCGTCCGGCCCGGCCCCGTCCGGCACGACCCCGTCCGGCACGACCCCGTCCGGCACTGCCCCGTCCGGCCTCGCACCGCCGCGGGCGAGGACCTGCTCGCACGCCAGCAGCAGCACCCCCGCGCTCCAGGCGTGCGACAGCGTCAGGTACATGCCCTTGGGCTGGAAGCAGTCCGTCTGGTAGTAGCGCTCGGTGATCATGCCCCGGTACGCGTTGAGGTCGCCGTCGGCCGCTGGGAGGAGCTGGCGGAAGCAGTCCAGCGTCTCCTGCGCCCGTTCCGCGTAGTACGGGTCCCCGAGCGCCTCCGACAGCTCCATCAGCTCCGCCGTGCACACCAGCCCGTACGCGTGCAGGTGCTGGTTCGACGGCGAGGCCTGGTCGGCGCCGCGGGTGGCGAAGCCGTAGCGGCCGAGCGGGGTGCGCGGGCCGAAGCGCACGTTGTAGGTGTAGCGGAAGGTGAGCGTCCAGTCGGCGGCGCGGCGGGCCAGGTCGAGCCAGCGGGCGGCGCCGGTGCGGCGGTGCAGCGCCATGTACGCCATCACGGCCGCGTACCCGTCCTCCGAGGTCGGGGCCAGGTCCACGTCCTCGGGGGCGCCGTAGACGAACTCGTCCTCGACGAACGAGGCGTAGTACTCCCCGGCGCGCTCGGCCGCCCGCAGGTGATCGGGGTCGCCGGACTCGGCCAGCGCGGCCACCCAGGTCAGCCCGGAGGCGCCGGACCAGGACAGGACCTCCCCGGTGGCGGCGTGGTGCAGGGTGCCGAGGTTGCCGTCCTGGCGCTGGCGGGCGGCCATCACCCGCAGGTTGGAGCGGGCGGCCGCCTCCCAGGCCGGGCTGGGGCGCGAGCGCAGCGCGCGCAGCAGGAAGAGGGTCGCCTCCCCCAGGGTGCGCGCGTGCAGGGCGTCCTTGACGTGGCTCCAGCTCTGCGACCAGCCCGACTTCCGGTACCAGGTGCCCCAGAACGTGCCGGACGGCGACAGGTCGGCGCAGATGAAGTCGATGACCCGTTCGGCGGCGGCGACGTGCTCGGGCCGTCCCCTCCGCAGCCCGTGCTCCAGGAGCGCCGCCGCCCACGGGATCCCGCTCACCCAGCCGACGTGCATGGCCTGCCGGTCCACGCGCTCGCCGTTGGTGCCGCTCACCTCCCTGTCGAACCCGACCGTCTCCAGCAGCACGCCCGGGTCGGGGTCGTAGTGCCAGCGGTACAGGCCCTCGGCGGCGATGTCGGCGGCCTCCGCGACGTCCTCCCACGGCTCGACGGGGGCGGCGGGCAGGCGCAGGTCGCGGTCCTCGCGCAGCAGCGGCGCGTACGCGTGCCGGTCCGGGGACAGCGCGCCGGTCGCGAGCGTGAGGACGTGCGACTCGCCCGGCTGCCACACGTGCGTGGCGGCCCGGGGGGGCAGCGCCAGCGCGGAGCCGTAGTAGGTGACCGGGAACTCCCGGTACGGGAACAGCAGCGCGATCGTCGCCTGCCCTGCTTCGTGCTCGATGGCCAGGCCGGTCGGGCCGAGCGGCGACTCCTCGTCCGCGATCAGCGCGGTGCCGCCGGTGTCGCCCCAGACCAGGACGGCGGGGGTGGCGGCCCGGTCGGCGCGGAAGCCCCAGCGGGCCGAGACCATCTCCTCGGGGCGGTCGGCGCCCGCCTCGAAGCGGGGGAAGACGCGCTGGCAGTCCGCGGGCCGGTTCTCGCCGTAGAAGAGGCCGGGGATCAGCCACCACGGATCGCCGGCGGCCGTCACCGACCTGCTGACGCGGACGGTCGCGGCGGCGGGCGCGGCGCCGTCGTACCGGATGTTCAGGCTCAGCTCGCGGCGGCCCGTGGGGCGCCGCTCCCCCCACCGCCACTCCACGCCGAACGGCCCGGCCGCGTCCAGCAGCTCGACGAGCACCTCGCCGCCGTCGGGATCCGGGACGACCACGGGTGAGCCGGCCCTGGGCAGGTCCGCGACCGGGCCGCCCACCTCACCGACCTCACCGACACCGCCGATCACCAGGCCTCCACGGTGAACGCGCCCTTGCGGACGCCCAGCTCGACCAGGTCGGTCTCCATCGCGGAGAGCGGGTCGTCGAGCGGGATCCTGAACGTGCGGATCTCGCTCGGCCCGAAGTCGGCGATGAGCCTGATCCCGGCCATGGGGATGTTCAGCGTCGCCACCGCGGGCCGCCCGGTGCTCTCGACGGCGCGCACCACGAGGTCGCGCGGGGCGTCCTCGTGCAGCTTCACCGCCGTGACCATGACCTGCCCGTCCCCGTCGTCGAGGTAGCCGCGCGCGCTGGGCAGCGGGCCGTCGTGGAAGCTCTCCAGCATCGCCCGCACCGGGGAGCCGAGCAGCGCGGCCCGCCTGGTGAGCCCGGCGACCCGCCAGTCGCCCGCGTGCGGCACCAGCAGGTACGAGAACCGCTGCGTCCCCTGGTCCTGGAAGGAGTAGTAGCCGTCCGGGTCCAGCAGCCGGGGGTCGTGCCAGGAGTAGACCGGGCTGCGCACGGCGGTGATGCCGATGCTGTGGCTGCGCCCGGGGCTCGGCGGGGAGACGTCGTAGCCGTGCTTGGCGTTGTTCACCACGGCCAGGCCGGCCCGCGCGCCGTGCACGGCGCCCGACAGGTCCACCCACGACTGGGCCGGCTCCTCGGCTCCGTCGATGGGCCTGTTCAGGTGGGCGAAGGGGATCTCGTACGTGGCCACGGGGCTCTCCAGCCCGACGGGGAAGCGCAGCTTCATCAGGTGCGCCTGCTCCCGCCAGTCGAGCGTGACCCGCACCTCGACGGCGTCGTCGGCCCCCGCGCCCAGGATGAACTCCTCGGCCATGGTGGAGCGGCCCCACTCGCGCTCGACCCGGAGGCGGGCCCGCAGCGGGCCGTGCTCGCGCAGGACGATGTCGGTGGTGACCATCTCCTCGCCGGGCCAGTCGTAGGAGACGACCCGGTGTCCCCAGGTGTCGGTGGGGTCCTCGCAGACCTGCGTGTGCGGGCCGGAGGCCCCGGCCAGCAGGTCGACGCCGGTGCGCTTGTCGACCAGGCTGGACAGCCAGCCGGTGACGGGGTCGAGCTCCAGGCGGAGCACGTCGTTCTCCAGGTGGTGCTCGGAAGCGAGCAGGGTGCCGGCCGGGTGGGCGCCGGGGCCCTGGCGCAGCCGGTAGAGGCGGTAACCGAGCGCGGGCAGCTCGGCCTGGAACACGGTGGCGCCGCGCCCCTTGTCGTCGGTGGTGGCGACCGACTGGGTGCGCTGGCAGGGCACGTCGGCTCCGTCGGCGTCCACGACGTGCACGCCGTTCGGGGCCAGGCCGTACTGCATCTCGACCCGGGTCGTGACCGGCCACGGGTGCGGGTTGAACACCACGACCGGCTGGGTGCCGCTCTCCTCGGGCACGGCGATGTCGCGGGCGATCACGTTGTGCGCCCTGGCGATGATCCGCTTGGAGATCGCCACGGCCTCGCCGAGCTGGTCGCGGGCGTCGTCGTAGGCGGGCTCGATGGCCGAGCCGGGCAGCACGTCGTGGAACTGGTTGAACAGCACCTGCTTCCACGCCCGCTCCAGGTCGGCGCGGGCGTCGTGGCCGGCCACGGCGGCCCAGCGCTCGGCCGACAGCACCGCCGCCTGCGCCCTGCGCTGCCAGGCCTTGATCCCGGAGTGCGCGGAGTAGCAGCCGGCCGCGTGGTGCTGCAGGTCGTCGCGCCACACGGGCAGCTCCGCCAGGCCCTGCTCGCCCAGCCGCTTGCCGATCTCGTCGAAGTAGCGGCGCGGGGACGACATCGTCAGCTCCCCGAACGTGCCCATCCGGTCGTAGCGGTGGATGGACTCGATGTTGGCCTTGGTGGGGCCGCCGCCGTGGTTGCCCACCCCGTAGAAGATCATGAGGTCGCCGAGCGAGCGGTCGAGCTGGCCGAGCGCCTTCTCCGTCTGCCCGGCCACCTCGCCGGGCGGGCTGCAGTACTCGAACGGGATGCGGTAGGCCAGCACGCGGCTGCCGTCGGGCGCCTCCCACCAGAACATCGTGCCGGGCAGCTCGCTCTCGTGCGGCCCCGGGCGCAGGAAGCAGTAGGAGTCCATGCCCTGGCCGCGCAGGATGGCCGGCAGCATGGCGTTGTGGCCGAACGGGTCCACGTTCATGCCGACCGAGGCCGTGACGCCGAACTTCTCCTTCAGGTAACGCTGCCCGTACAGGCCCTGGCGGACGAACGACTCGCCCGACGGCATGTTGCAGTCGGGCTCCACCCACCAGCCGCCCGCCATGACCCAGCGGCCCTCGGCCACCTTCTCCCGGATCCTGGCGAACAGTTCGGGGTCCGACTCCTCCACCCACGACAGCAGCACGACCTGGTCGCAGGTGAAGACGAAGTCCGGGTACTCGTCCATGCGGTGGATCGCCGACCAGAACGTGGCCCGCGCCTCCTGGTACCCCTCCTGCCACGGCCACAGCCACACCGGGTCGAGGTGCGCGTTCCCGATCATGTGCAGGGTGCGGGCGGGGGACGCCGCGGGCCTGGGGGCTCTGGGAAGGTCGCGCGGCTGGCTGCCGGAGGGCGCGTTCGACATGGGCGCCACTCGCCGGGTCACGCGGCCGCCCATGCGTCGACCTTCTCGCTGATCATGTGCAGCATCAGTGTGTGGATCTCCTGGATGCGCGGGGTCTCTGAGCTGGGGGCGAGGAGGATGTGGTCGGCGTGCTTGGCGGCGGCGCCGCCGTCGCCACCGCCGAACAGCACCGTCACCGCGCCGTTGGTCTGTGCGGCCTCGAGCGCGCTGACCACGTTGGGCGAGTTGCCGCTCGTGGTGAACGCGGCCACGACGTCGCCCGGGCGGGCCAGCGCCCGGACCTGGCGGGCGAAGACGTCATCATAGGCGTAGTCGTTGGCTATGCACGTCATAACGGTCGCATCGGTGGTCAGCGTGACCGTGGGCAGCGGGCGGCGGTCGCGCTTGTAGTGGCCGATCAGCTCGCCGGTGAGGTGCTGGGCGTCGGCGGCGCTGCCGCCGTTGCCCATCGTGTAGAGGGTGCCGCCGCGGGTGAAGGTGTCGATGAGCAGGTCCGCGACCTGCTCGACGTCGGGCAGGAGCGCCGTCATGCCGCGCGCGGCGGCCAGGTGGCCCGCCAGGTGCTCGGCGAGGACGCCGGGGATCGGGGGCATCGGGGGAAGATCAGGCATGGGTCTTTCCTGAGGCGAGGTCGGACTCGGCTCTTGAGGCGAGGTCAGGACTTGGCGCCGGTGATGAGGTCGTGGGCGACGGCGCCGGCGCCGACCACGCAGACGCCGTCGCCGAGCTCGGCCAGCTCGAAGCGGGCGGCGCGGGCGGCGGGCGGCATGGCGTCCCTGGCGACGGCCGCGGCGACGGGGTCGAGGAGCCTGGCGCCCGATCGGGTGACGCCGCCGCCGAGGACGACGAGCTCCGGCTCGAACGCGTTCACCAGGTCGGTGAGCGCGGTGCCCAGGGCCCATGTGGTCTCGTCCCACACCTCGACCGCGAGCGGGTCGCCCGCCTCGGCGGCGCGCGAGACGTCCTGCGCCGTGGGGAGCGCGAGGGCGGACAGCGACGAGGGGCGGCCGGCGGCCAGGGCCTCGCGGGCGCGCTCGGCGATGGAGGTGCCGGACGCGTACGCCTCCAGGCAGCCCCGCCGCCCGCACGAGCACTTCCGCCCGCCCGGACGCACCATGACGTGCCCGAGCTCGCCGCCGTTGCCGGCCGCGCCACGGTGCAGGCGCCCGGCGATGACGGAGCCGCCGCCGACCCCCGTGGAGATCGTGAGGTAGAGCATGGTGCTGGTGCCGCGGCCCGCGCCGTACCGGAATTCGCCCAGCGCGGCGGCCGTGGCATCGTTCTCAAGGGCGGCGGGGACGCCGAACGCCTCCGTGGCCAGCGAGACGATCGGGACGTCGATCCATCCCGGCAGGTGCGGCGGGCACTCCAGGACGCCGGTCGTGGTGTCCAGCGGGCCGCCGCAGGAGATGCCGACGGCGGCCACCTCGGGCACGCCGGCCTCCGCGACCGCCTTCCTTCCGAGGTCGAACAGCCTGGTCAGGACGGGTCGCGGCCCCTCCTCCCTGCGGGTGGGGGTGACCTGCCAGCCGTGGATCAGGCCATCGCCTGTGACCACGCCCGCGGCGAGTTTGGTGCCGCCGATGTCGAGGGACAGGACGGCGGGAAGATCGTGCTCCATTGGGCCTCCGACGGGAACGACTGCCGCGTTGAGGCTGTGACATCGTTCCCACACGGGATCCTAGGGCGACCTTTCCCCGCGGGTCAACGCACCGGGTGGGAGAAATGTCAGACGGCGGGCGGCCGCGCGGTGGATTCGCGCTCGACGAGCCGCACGTTGAGCACGGTCGTGACCGAGTCGGACTCGGGGCGCTCGATGCGCTCGCCGAGCCTGCGTACGGCGGTCGCGCCCAGGTTGAAGGTGTCCTGCGAGACCGCGCTGACCGTGGGCGAGACCATGCTCATCCAGGGCGCGTCGTCGAAGGCGACGAGGCTGATGTCGCCGGGCACGCGCAGGCCCAGCTCGCCGATCGCCCGCCAGACGCCTTCGGCGAGCACGTTGTTGGCGGCGAACACGGCTGTGGGACGGTCGGGGCCGCGCAGCATGTCGAGCGCCCGGCGGCGCGAGTCGGCCACGTCCCAGCCCGAGGAGACGACCAGGCCGGGATCGACCTTGATGTCACCGGCGTTCAGCGCCTCCAGGTAGCCCTGGTAGCGCTCGTACCCGGTGGTCCAGTCGGTCTCGTCGATGAACAGCGCGATCCTGCGGTGGCCGAGCCCGACGAGGTGGGCGGTGGCGGTGCGGGCGCCGACGCGGTTGCCGACCACGACGCCGTCGGTCGAGCCGGCCGCGAACTGCCGGTCGACCTCGACCACCGGGATGCCGTGGGAGGCGAGGTAGGTGGACACGGCGGAGGAGTTGGGCGTCACGACCACCCCGGCCACCCGGAGCGCGACCAGCGCCTCCGCGGCCTCGGCCTCGGCCTGCGCCGACAGGCTCGTGTCGGCCAGCACCATGGTGTAGCCGCGCTCGCGGGCCTCCCTGCTGGCGCCGGCGGCCAGCTCGGCGTAGAACGGGTTGCGCAGGTCGCTCACCAGGACCCCGACCGACCGGCTGACCTGCTGCTTGAGCGTGCGTGCCATGACGTCGGGCACGTAACCCAGCTCGGCCGCGGCCCGCAGCACCCGCTCGCGCACGTCGCTGGCGGCGTAGCCGCGCCCGGTCAGCGCCCTGGAGACGGTGGAGCGGGAGACGCCGGCGGCCTCCGCCACGTCCTTGATCGTGGGGCGGCGGGAACGGCCGAGGGGGGCGCTGCGCCGTTCTACGGTCATCGAATCCCTTCCGCGACCACGTCGACCAGCGCCTCGGCGTGCTGCCCGAGACGCAGATCGCCGATGGTCAGATCGACTGCGAGACGAACGCGGCGCCGCGGCACGACGTCGGCGCCGAGACGGAGATGCACCTGCTCCATACCCCCTCCGGGCAACCTAAGCGTCAGGGATCCCTGCTCGCGCCGCCACCCGGGCGGCACCACCGGCTCGACGGTGGCCACGACCTTGTCCGGCCACGGGTTGCGCACGGTGGCCGTCAGCACGACCTCGCCGCCCGCGGGGACGCTCGTATAGTACGGCGTCAGGCGGCACAGCACGCCGTCAGCCCCGAGGTCGAGCCGGTCGAGCGGGAGCAGGTCGTGGTGCAGCGCGACCAGCTCCTCGCCTCGTTCGGTCATCATGTGCAGGTAGTCGTCGTCCACCCAGCGGGGCCGCCAGTGGCCGCTGACCATGAGATCGGGGCGCAGGCGCCGGTAGAGCGCGGCGCTCTTGCGGTAGTCCTCGATCTGGAACCTATTCTTGTACTGAAAATTCAGGATCTCCTGGCGTTCGTCCGGGATGCCCATCCCGTCCTGCTGGTCGCCGGTCACCAGCACCCGGTGCCCGTCCACCTCGAACTCGTAGGCCGCCGCGAACAGCGTGTGCCCCGGCAGGTCGTGCACCGTGATGTCGTACTCCCGCCAGCGCACCGTCTCCCCCAGCCCGAGCACCCGGTCGGCGGGGATCGGGTCGAACCACTGGCACGGCAGGTCGTGGTGGAGCGGCGCGGCCAGGATGGGGGCGATGTGGGAAGGTGCCCAGATCGCGGTGCCCTCGACGTCACGCAGCAGCGGCATGCCGGCCACGTGGTCGTCGTGGTAGTGGGTGGGCAGGGCGACCTCGACATCGGTGACGCCGTAGTGCTCGCGCAGCGCGGGCAGGGAGGCCAGCCAGGGGCGGCGCGCCTCGCGGGCGGTGCTCTTCACCAGACCCGTGGACATGTCGTAGCCGAAGTCGAACACCATGGCCGCGCCCGACTCCGACAGCAGCACGTAGCTGTAGGACTGGCTGCTCCTGTTCATCAGCAGGTGCGGCGTGACCTGCACGAACGGGTTGTTCAGCAGGCCGCGCACGTCCCAGGGGTGCGGGCGGCGGAAGTCCACGTAACGCTGCATGGCGGCCGACAGGCGGGCCAGGGCGTCCTTCGGGTCGGTCATCGGCTCGCCGTGCGAGGGCAGCAGCACGTCGAGCTCCTCCCGCTGGAGCAGCTCAGAGCTGAGCACGACCATGGCGGGGCCCTCGTTCTCGGTGTACGACCACTGGGTGGCGGCCAGCGACCACACCTTGCCGGGGGCGTAGATCAGGTCGCCGGTGAAGGCGACGCCGCCCCGGACGTAGGTGACGGAGCCGGGGGTGTGCCCCGGGGTGGGCAGGACGCGCACGTCCACCCCGCCGTATCGGGCCGTCCGATACTCCGGCACCACGCCCGTCACCGCGACCGGCTCCAGCAGCGAGAAGCGGTCGTCGCGCAGGTCGTAGTCGTTGAGCAGCTGCCGTCCCTCCCACATCTCGCCGACCTTCTCGAACAGGTCGCGCTCGACGGGCGGCACGTGGACGGCCACACCCGCCTCGACCGCCCGGTGCAGCCCCTGCACCTGGTCCCGGTGGTGGTGGGTGACCAGCACGTCGGTGATGCGGTCGAGGCCGAGCTCGTCGAGCAGGTCGAGCACCCGCCCGGAACCGAAGTCGACGGCGATCCCGGTGCGCTGCCCGCCCTGGAGGGCGGGAGCCTTGATGACGTAGACGTGGCAGGTGTCCTCGACGCGGAGCACCCCGGGCACGACTTCGGTAACTTCCTTGGCCACGAGGCCAGATCCTATCCGGTATCGTTCCCACAATGGATGTCCTGGAGTGGATTGTTCCCTGTCCGAAAAAGGCTACTTTCGGTGTTTCGCACGTGGAGCTCCGTGACGCTGGAGTCCAGGGCGACGCGGCTGCCGGAAGTGCCGTCGGCGAGCTGCGCCGGGCACTCCCGTCCACTCCGGACGCCCCGGCGGTGATCGAGGTGCGGGTCGACGCCGGCGCCGGGCTGCCGCCGGAGGGGTACACGCTGACGGCCGGCGACGGCCGGGTGACGATCGTGGGAGCCGACCCCGCCGGGGCGTTCTACGGGGCGCAGACCCTCGTCGCGCTGGCCGCGGCACCGTGCTCCGAGCACGCGGCGTGCGTGCCGGAGTCGGACGTCCGCGACTGGCCCGACCTGCCGCTCCGGGGCACGATCGAGGGCTTCTACGGCACCCCGTGGACCCACGCCGACCGCCTGGACCACCTGCGCTTCTCCGCCAGGCACAAGCTCAACGCCTACGTGTACGCCCCCAAGGACGACCCGTTCCACCGGGAGCGGTGGCGGGAGCCGTACCCGGAGGAGGAGCTGGCGCGGCTGGCCGAGCTGGTGGCGGAGGCGGCGGCGCGGCACGTGCGGTTCGTGTTCGCGCTCAGCCCCGGCCTGTCGATGGTCTACAGCGACCCGGCCGAGCGGGCGGCGCTGCGCGCCAAGGCCGAGCAGGTGTGGCAGGCGGGCGTCAGGGAGTACGCGCTGCTCTTCGACGACATCCCGCCCGAGCTGAGCCACCTGCCCGACCGGGAGGCGTACGGCACGGCGGAGGGGGCGAGCGCGAGCGCCCACGCGGCGGTCTGCCGCGACTTCGCCGAGCACTTCCTCGCGCCCCACGGCGCGGACCGGCCGCTGACCATGGTGCCCACCGACTACGCGGGCACCGCCCGCACGGCCTACCGCGACCGGCTGGCGGCCGAGCTGCCCGCCGACGTGCTGGTCTGGTGGACCGGTTCCGACGTGGTGGTGGGCGCGATCTCGGCCTACGACATGACGGCCGCGGCGGCCTCCTACGGCCACCGGGTGGCGCTGTGGGACAACTTCCCGGTCAACGACTTCGACTTCTCCAGGGTCTTCCTGGGGCCGCTGGTCGGGCGGGCCACGGACCTGGACGAGGTGCCGCTGGAGGGCATCACCGCCAACCCGATGGTGGAGGCGGCGGCCTCGCGGATCGCGCTGACGACGGTGGCCGACTACGCCTGGCACCTGGCGGCCTACGACCCGGCGCGCTCGCACCGGCGCGCGATCCGGCTGCTGCCGGGGGCCGCGGAGCTGCTGCCGCTGGTGGAGGCGTGCTCGGCGTGGCCGCCCGGCGACGACCAGAGCCCGGCGCTGACCGCCCTGTGCGCGGCCGCGCTGGAGGGCGGGCCCTACGAGCTGCTGCGAACCGAGCTGGCCCGGCTGGCGGAGCTGCCGACCGGCGTGCCGGGGCCGATCGCCAGGGAGTTGGCCCGGTGGGTGTCGGCGGCCAGGGACATGGGCACGGCCGGGCTGGCCGCGCTCGACCTGCTGACGGGTGCGGGCACGCTGGCGGCGGCCGAGGAGGCGCTGGCCCGCGCCGAGACGCACGAGGCGAACGTGCTGCGCAAGGTCATCCCGCCGTTCGCCCGCCAGGTGCTCGAACGCGTCACCGCCTGAGAACCCCGAGCGCGGGCGCCGGTCAGAGCGACAGCACCTGACCGGCCGCCCGCAGCTCCTCCTGCAGCGCCGTCACGTCCACGTCCTGCACCGCCTTCCCGCTCCCCGCGGCCTGGGCGGCGGCCAGCCCGGCGGCGTGCCCGAGCATCTGGTACTGCACCTCCATCCGGATGGAGGAGAACGCCACGTGCGAGGCCGACACGCACACCGGCACGACCAGGTTCGCGCACTCCTCCCGCCGCGGCACGATCGCCCCGTACGGGATCTGGTACGGCGCCACCCCCACCGACAGGTACCCCTCGGTCACCACCATGGGCACCGGGTCGGGATGCTCGTACACCTCCCGCCAGGTCCGCTGCACCTCACGGATGTCCAGGTGGTAGGACCCCATCGCGATCACGTCCGGCTGCGGCCGTCCCTGGAGGAGGTCGTGCTCGGTCAGGTGCGTCTCCCCCAGCATCCGCCGCGCCTCGCGCACGTAGAGCTGGTGCGGCAGGTGCCCGGTGTCGGCGAACTCGTCGGCCGGCAGTCCCCACCGCGACAGCTCGGCCCGCACGGCGGCGGGCACCTCGGGGTCGTGGGAGAGGAAGTACAGCAGGTCCTGGGCGTGGTGGAGGTGGTGCAGGCGGATGCGCTCGCGCCCGGCGGCGTCCGCGTCGGGGTAGGCCCAGGCCGAGCGGTCGAGCACGCTGAGCGAGAACGGCCCGAGCGAGTTGCCGTCGCACTTGCGCCGGGGCAGGTTCGGCTCCAGGCCGACCAGGCGTCCCGCGCGGGGCTCGACGCCCTGCTCGCGCCAGTGGCGGAAGAGCCGCCGCCCCAGCTCCCAGTGCTCCTCGTCGTAGCCGGGCCGCCGCTCGAACGGGATCCGGCCGGGCGCGGTGGTCATGCAGACGCGGTAGCCGTACGACATGACGCCGCCGTCGCCCGCGCCCACCTCGGCCATCGGCCCGTCGGCGACCTGCGGCAGCAGCGTGCCGTCGGCGCGGAACGGCGAGATCCAGGGCGGGAAGTTGTGCATGCCGGGCACCACCTCGCGCCGCCCGGCGAAGGTCTCACCGTGCAGCGAGCGGTCCTCGCGTCCGACGCGGTACGACACCCCCGCGGCGGCCAGCAGGTCGCCCTCGTAGCTGGCGTCCACGAACACCCCGGCCGCGTGATCCGCCACCGAGACGATCCGCTCCCCGGAGGTGACCACCGCGCGCAGCGGCGCGTCGAACACCACCTCCACGCCGGCCCGCTCCAGCCAGGACAGGAAGATCTCCTCGGCGACGTGCGGCTCGGGCCCGGCGTAGTGCCCGGGCGCGACCCCGTAGGCGCTTGCGACCGCCTGGCGGAACTCGGCGGCCATGCCGCCGAGCACGCGGGCGTCGCCGACGTCGGTGTAACCGAGCCCGCCCGAGGTCATGCCGCCGACGTGCCGGCCGGGTTCGAGCAGCACGGTGTCCAGGCCGCGCCGGGCGGCGGCCACGGCGGCGCACACGCCTGCCGAGGTCGCGCCGTACACGACCACCTCGGCCTGCCTCATCGCAGCCCCCACCACGCCGCCACCTGGTCGAGGTCCGCGCCGGTGATCGGCTCGCGGGTGTTGTCGATGGACTCGACGTAGTACAGGGCGGGCACGCCGAGCTCGGGCTGGGCCCGCGCGTAGGCGAGCCAGTCGGCCCGGCTCGGCATCGGCCACTGGTCGGTGTCGATCAGGTGGTGCGGCATGGCGTGCGTGGCCACCGCGTGCCGGTAGCGGAGCTGGTCCACGGCGGGCACGAGGTCGCCGCGGGCGTCGTACTCGAGCACGTCGTTGAGCCTGATCATGTCGGTGACGTCGGCGAAGGCCGGGTGCGGGGTGTGGGTGATCATGAGGGCGTCGGGTCTGACCTGCTTGGCGGCGTCGTACATGGTGGCGAGCAGCTCGTGCAGGAGGGCGATCCCCCAGGTGGAGCCGTACGCCTTCAGGTGCGAGCCGCTGGGGAACCACTGCGTGAAGTCGATCTTGAAGCCGTCGGCGCCGAGGTCGCCGAGGAGCCGCTCCATGATGGCCCGGATCCGCAGCCGGTAGGCGGGGTTCGACGGGTCGGCGGCCACGGGACGGCCGCCCGCGTCCGTCACGCACTCCTCCGTCGGCAGCCCGTCGGCCGACCAGGCGCGCCACCACAGCAGCACGCGCTGGCCGCGGGCGTGCCGGTCGGCGATCCACTCGCGCAGCGCCGGCCACTTGGCCTCGTCGGGCTCGCAGTCGCCGTACGTGAGCTGCCACCGGTCGTCGATGACGACGGTGCCGGGCACGATGCCGTGCTCCTCCAGCCTGGCCAGCCACTCGTCGTACAGGTCACGCCGCGACAGCTCCACCGGGGAGACGCCGTCGGCCCTGGCGCACTGCGCGCCCCAGCCGCAGAAGATCGGCCGGCTCCACCAGCCGGCCCGCTCGGGCACGCCCGACGGGGCCAGGCCGTGCCCGACGAGGTCGGCGCGGTGCTGGGTGATCGCCTCCCAGGGCGAGGACGCGGCGCGGAACACCACGGCGGGCGAGGTCCACGAGCCGCGCACCTCGGTGTGGCACTCGTAGTCGAAGCGCAGCAGCGCGCCGCCGTCCAGCGGCTCGTACGTCAGCTCGGTGAAGGTCAGATCGGCGATCCCGGCGCGGACCGACGCGCCCAGCCAGTCGCCGGCCGGTACGGCGGTGGCGCCGTCCGGCTCGTCCTTGCAGAAGGCCAGCACCAGGGGCGGCGGGGAGAAGACGGCGTGCAGCCGGCCGGGTGAGGCGTCGCCGACGACGGTCAGCGCGACCGGCGCGGACACCGGCCGCACCGCGCCCACGGGGTGCGCGGGTGTGGGGCTGAAGACGCCGCGCGCGTGGATGCCCGACCGGAACGTGCCGGCGGCGCGGGTGTTGAGCACGGCCCTGCCGCCCATCAGCGTCACGTCGCCGAGCACGCCGTCACCCTCGACCCGCACCTCCAGCTCGATCGTCTCGGGGGTGCAGGTCAGCCGGACGGTCTTGGCGTCCCACTCGGTGGTGCGCTGGGGAAAGTCGAAGATGGCCACGCCCTCGCGCTCGACGAGCACGGGGGGCAGCGTCTCGTACGTCTCGTCGCGCCCGCCCCTGGTGTTCACCGAGGCCAGCAGGTTGAGCGTCATCCAGCCCACCAGCTCGGCGCTGGGGTCGGTCCGCGAGACGGTCAGATGGTAGTGACCGCTGTCCAGGTGGTAGGCCGTGTCAGTGGTGGTGATCCGCATGGGTTAGCCGAAAGCCTCGATCCTGGGCAGGGCGGGGGCCGTGCCGCCCCCGGCGATGAGCCGGGCGTAGTAGCGCCCGGAGTCCTTGACGGTGCGGGCGCCGGTGGCGTAGTCGACGTGGACGAGCCCGAACCTGGGCCGGTAGCCCAGCGCCCACTCGAAGTTGTCCATGAGCGACCAGTGCAGGTAGCCGCGCACGTCGGCGCCCGCGTCGAGAGCGGCCTCGACGGCCGCCACGTGGTCGCGCAGGTAGGCGATCCTGCGGTTGTCGTGCACCCGGCCGTCGTGGGTGGGCGCGTCGCCGAAGACGCCGCCGTTCTCGGTGATCATCAGCGGCGTGCCGGGGAAGCGCCGGCTCAGCCCGACGAGCAGGTCGCGCAGCGCGCCCGGGTTGATCTCCCAGCCCTCGTCGGTCCTGGCCACGTCGCCGCTGGGCCCGACCACCCTCCAGGGGAACGGGTCCGGCGGCGCGGCGGCCATGACGCGCCGCGTGTAGTAGTTGATGCCGAGGAAGTCGCTGCGCCCGCCGATCGCGGCCTCGTCGCCGTCCTCGATGAAGTCCAGGCCGTGGCCGAGCGCCCGTTCCCAGTGCTCGCGCATGTCGGCGGGGTAGCCGTCGCCCAGCAGCGGGTCGAGGTACCAGCGGTTGACGTAGCCGTCGGAGCCCCGGGCCGCCGCCCGGTCGGCCTCGCTGTCGGTGGCGGGGTCGCAGGGGAACAGGCTCAGCGCGCAACCGGCCCTGGTCCCGGCGTGCGCGTGCAGCACGTCGGCCGCCGCGCCGTGGCCGAGCAGCACGTGGTGGCCCGCCTTGACGGCCGTGCCCAGGTCGGCGACGCCGGGGGCGTGCAGGCCGAGCTGGTAGCCGAGCAGGGCGATGATCCACGGCTCGTTCTGGGTGATCCACCAGGTCACGCGGTCGGCCAGCCGGTCGGCGACGGCCTGCGCGTAGCGGGTGAAAGCGTTTACGGACGAGCGCTCGGCCCACGTCAGGCTCGCCGGCATGTCCCAGTGGTTGAGCGTGAGCACCGGCTCGACGCCCGCCTCCAGCAGCGCGTCGGTGAAGCGCTCGTAGTGGTCGAGCGCCTTGGGGTCGGCGTGCGCGCCGTCCGGCATCACCCGGGACCAGCCGGTCGAGAAGCGGTAGGCACGCAGCCTCAGCTCCTTGATCAGCTCGATGTCCTCGCGCCAGCGCAGGAACGAGTCACAGGCCCGCGAGCCGTCGCCGCCGCCCTCGACCGCGCCGGGGCGGCGGCAGAACACCTCCCACACCGACTCCCCCCGGCCGTGGTGTCCCTCGATCTGGTACGCGGAGGTGCCGGCGCCCCACAGGAACCCGTCGGGGAAGCTCATCCCTTGCTCCCGGTCGTGGCGATGCCCTTGACGAAGTGCTTCTGGCCGAGGAAGAACAGGATGATCATCGGGATCGTGGTGATCACGCTGGCCGTCATGACGATCTCCCAGTGCCACTCGCCGCCGAACCCGAACTGGTCGAGCAGCGCCTTCAGCCCGCGCGGCACGGTGAACGTGCTGGAGTCACGCAGGTAGATGAGCGGCCGCATGAGGTCGGTCCACGCCGCCTGGAACTCGAACAGCAGCGTCACCACGACCGCCGGCCTGCACAGCGGCAGGGCCATCCTGGTGAAGATCTTCCAGTTGTTCGCCCCGTCGATCTTCGCCGCCTCGAACGGCTCGCGCGGCAGGCCCATGAAGAACTGCCGCAGCAGGAAGATGTAGAAGGCGCTGCCGAACAGGTTCTGCGCCCACAGCGGGGTCAGGGTGCCGACCATGCCGAGGGAGTTCCAGATGAGGAACACCGGGACCATGGTGACCGCGCCCGGCAGCATCATGGTGGCCAGCAGCAGGCCGAACAGCGCGTTCCTGCCGGGGAAGCGGAAGTAGGCGAAGCCCCACGCCACCATCGCGCTGGTGATCGTCACGGCCACCGCGGCCAGCACCGTCACCAGCAGCGTGTTGAACATCCACAGCGCCAGCGGCGCCTCCTGCCACACCTTGATGTAGTTGTCGAAGGTGAACGTCTCGGGCAGGATCCGGTGGTCGAACACCTCGCTGCGCGGCTTGAACGAGGCGCTGAGCAGCCAGATGAACGGGTAGATGAACGCGAGGGCGAACGCGCTCAGCGCGACCCACGTCAGGATCTTCGGCAGCCGCCTCACGGGTTCCCCCCTTCGTAGTGCACGAACCGCCTGGTCACGACGAACTGCACGCCGGTGATCGCCATGATCACGATGAACAGCAGCCAGGCCAGCGCGGAGGCGTAACCCATGTGCAGGAACTCGAAGGCCTGCTGGAACAGGTAGATCGCGTAGAACAGGGCGGCGTCGTTGCTGTAGGTCGTGTTGCCCGAGCCGAAGAAGGCGGTGTACGCCTCGGTGAACGACTGCAGGGCGTTGATGCTGTCCACGATGAACAGGAAGAACAGCGTGGGGCTGATCATCGGCACGGTGATCCGCAGCGTGCGCTTCCACCATCCGGCCCCGTCCACGAGGGCGGAGTCGTACAGCTCCTGGGGCACGCCGCGCAGCGCGGCCAGGATGATGACCACCGACGACCCGACGGTCCACAGGCTCATCAGCACCAGGCCCGGCTTGACCCAGGCGGGGTCGGTGGTCCAGGCGGGGCCGTCGATGCCGAAGACGCCGAGGAAGGCGTTGATCACGCCGTCCTGGCCGTTGAACAGCATCAGCAGCAGGATGCCGACCGCGACCGGCGGCGTCATCTTGGGCAGGAAGAAGGCCGTGCGGAAGAAGCCGGTGGCCTTGGTGGCGCTGTTGAGCAGCAGCGCCAGCCCGAGGGAGACGACGAGCTGCGTCGGCACGGACATCACGGTGAACAGGAACGTGTTGCGCAGCGCCAGCCCGACCTTCGGGTCCTCGAAGAGGGTCACGTAGTTGTCGAAGCCGATGAACGACGGGTCGTTGATGACGTCGTAGTCGGTCAGCGACAGGTAGGCGCTGTTGATCACGGGCCAGGCGGTGAAGATCAGGAAGCCGATGATCCAGGGGCTGATGAACAGCAGCGCCGCGCGGGTCTCGATGAACCGCATGGACCGCCAGCGCGGCGCCTTGGTGTGCGAGAGGGACATTGCCTTAGTTCGTTCGCTTCGTCCAGTCGGCCCATGCCTTGTCCAGGGCCGCCTGGGCGTCCTTCTGCGCCTTGTCGAGGGCGGCCTGCGGCTCGTCCTGGCCGTTGAGCACCCGGTTCACCGCACCCTGCCAGGCGTCCTTGAACTCCTTGTCGGCGGGGTTGGCCGGCAGGCTGAAGGTGTTCTGGTTGGCCTCGTAGACGGCCTTGACGCCGGAGTCCCAGGGCTCGCCGCCCGAGGTGACCATCTTCTGGATCTCCTCGTCGGCCTTGACGTTGCCGGTGAGGACGCCGGTGAACGGCTTGCCCTCGGCCTTGCGCTTGTCCACGCGAGCCTGGGCCGCGGCCTTCCACGACTCCACCAGCGTCATCGTCTTGGCGAAGCGGCAGGCGGCGCCGGGGTTCTTGGAGCCCTTCGGGATGGCCCACGACGAGCCGGAGGAGTAGGCCAGCGGCTTGCCCTCGGGGGTGCGGAAGGTGTCGAAGGCCATGGGCGCCTTGGGCGAGACGTCGTTGAGCACGTTGACGTACCACTGCTCCATCGGCATCGCGCCCAGCGCGTTCTCGGCGTACTGGTTGCCCTTGCCGAAGAAGTCGGCCGAGTCGCGCACGGCCTTGACCTTGGCGAAGCCGCCCTGCGCGTCGTAGATGGCGACCGCGAACTGCAGCGCCTTGACCACCTCGGGGGTGTTGAGCTGGGCGGTCCTGCCGTCGGCGGACAGCAGGTCGGCGCCGAGGGACTTGGCCCACAGCGGCAGGAACTCCGGCAGCTTGCTGTCGAAGCCGATCACCTGGAGCTTGCCGCCGGGCGCCTTGACCAGCTTCTTGGTCGCCGCGGTGACCTTGTCCCAGTTGGAGCCGTTGACGTCGGCGATCGTCAGGCCGGCCTTGCCGAGCAGGTCGGCGTTGGCCATGGTGATCTGGACCTGGTTGAACTCGGGGATCGCGTAGACCTCGCCGCCGAACGTCACCTGGCTGAGCGCGTTCTTGTTGTACATCGAGGTGTCGATCTGCTCCCCCTGGACGCACTGCGTGAGAGGGATGATCGCGCCGCGCGAGGCAAAGGTGCCGATCTGGTCGCGGTTGGCGTAGATGATGTCCGGCGGGTCGCCGGCCGCCACCGCCGACAGGAACTGCTGGATGTCGAGGTCGCCCTCGATCAGCTTCACGTCCGCGCCCTTGAGCGACTTCTTGGCCAGCTCGACGCGGGTCTCACCGATCTCGTCGGTCGCGCCGAAGCCCATGACCGAGATGGTGCCCTGGTAGGAGGCGCCGGGGTTGAACTGGCCTGCCGACGGAGCGGGCGCCGCGGCGCCACCGGTGCCCTTGGCACACGAGGTGAGCGCCAGCGCGAGCGACACCGAAAGGACGGACCAGCGGACGAGCGGGGATCTCATAGGGGTTTCGCCTCCACACTGAACAAGCGGGGCATCAGGCATGCTGATGACGGCCACGTGGCGCCAGGCCAGTGTGGCAACGTTCACACATCTGAGAACGTACCCATACCGCTGAAATCCCGTCAACCACTCACTTCACTGCGTTTCTGTCCTGTTAAGAAACTCCAGAGGCGTGGGACGCCCCACTGGGACGCCCGCACCTCCTTCCCCGCCGGGGATCCCGTACACGCGAGAGGGCCCGGCCGTTGGTCACGGCCGGGCCCTCCTTGGGCAAGGCGCCCCGGGGCAGGGGGGACGGGCGCCTCGCCAGGGGGTTGGCGTCAGTGTTCGGAGGCCTTCTCGGCGCCGACGCCGGTGAGCGAGCGGACCTCGATCTCGGCGTACTTGGCGGCGTTGTACTCCTTGCTGAGGATCGTGCCGAGCCAGCCGCACAGGAAGCCCAGCGGGATCGAGACGATGCCGGGGTTGCTCAGCGGGAACAGCACGAAGTCGGCCGTCTTGAACAGCGCCGTCTCGCCGCCGGAGACCACCGGCGAGAAGATCACCAGCAGCAGGGCAGAGACCAGGCCGCCGTAGATGGCGGACACCGCGCCGGCCGTGTTGAACCTCTTCCAGAACAGGCTGTAGAGGATCGCCGGCAGGTTGCCCGAGGCCGCCACCGCGAACGCCAGGGCCACCAGGAACGCCACGTTCTGGCCCTGGGCCAGGATGCCCAGGCCGATCGCGACGGCGCCGATGACCAGCGCGGACAGGCGGGCCACCACGACCTCCTGGCGCTCGCTGGCCTGGCCGCGCTTGAAGACGTGCGCGTACAGGTCGTGGGAGAAGCTGGAGGAGGAGGCGAGGGTCAGGCCCGCGACCACGGCCAGGATCGTGGCGAAGGCCACGGCGCCGATGAGCGCCAGCAGGAGCGTGCCGCCGACCGGGCCGAAGATGTCCTCGCCGATCTGCTGTGCCAGCAGCGGGGCCGCGGTGTTGCCCGCCTTGTCGCCCGCGACGATCGCGTCCTTGCCCACCAGGGCCGCCGCGCCGAAGCCGAGGACCAGGGTCAGCAGGTAGAAGACGCCGATGATGCCGATGCCCCACAGGACCGACTTGCGGGCGTCCTTGGCGGTGGGGACGGTGTAGAAGCGGATGAGGATGTGCGGCAGGCCCGCCGTGCCCAGCACCAGCGCCAGGCCCAGGCTGATCAGGTCGATCTTGCCGGCCAGGCCCTGCGCCTCGGTGCCGTACTTCAGGCCGGGGATCAGGAAGCTGCCGGGGTTGGCCGCGGGGCCGCTCTTGGTGGCGGCCTCGCCGAGCAGGGCCGACAGGTTGAAGCCGTACTTGCCCAGCACCAGCAGCGTCACCAGGGCGGCGCCGCCCATGAGCAGCACGGCCTTGACGATCTGCACCCAGGTGGTGCCCTTCATGCCGCCGAAGACGACGTACACGATCATCAGCGCGCCCACGCCGACGATCGTCCAGGCCTTGCCCGCCTCGCCGGTGATGCCGAGCAGCAGGCCGACCAGCGCGCCCGCGCCCACCATCTGGGCCAGCAGGTAGAAGATGCTCACCACGATCGTGGACACGCCCGCCGCCGTGCGGACCGGGCGCGGGCTCATCCTGAACGCCAGCACGTCGGCCATGGTGAACTTGCCGGAGTTCCGCATCAGCTCGGCCACCAGCAGCAGCGCCACCAGCCAGGCGACCAGGAAGCCGATCGAGTAGAGGAACCCGTCATAACCGGACAGCGCGATGATGCCCGCGATGCCGAGGAAGGAGGCGGCCGACATGTAGTCGCCGCCGATCGCCAGGCCGTTCTGCACGCCGCTGAACGACCGGCCGCCCGCGTAGTAGTCGGCGGCCGTCTTGGTCTGGCGGCTCGCCCAGAACGTGATCGCCAGGGTGGCGGCCACGAAGGTGAGGAAGAGGATCATCCCCAGGGTCGTCGAGCTCACTGAGTCTTCTCCTCCACCTCGTGGCGCAGCTTGTCGGCGATCGGGTCGAGCTTCCTCTCCGCGTGCCTGGCGTACGCCCACGCGATGAGGAAGGTGGACACGAACTGCAGCAGGCCGAGGACCAGCCCGACGTTGATCTCGCCGAGCAGCTTGATCCCCATGAAGCCGCGCGCCCATCCGGACAGCACCACGTAGAGCAGGTACCACGCGAGGAACGCCACGGTCATGGGGAACGTCCAGCGGCGGAAGGCTCTTTTCAGCTCCTGGAACTCACTGCTCTCCTGCACTTGTTCATAGACCGACGCGTCATGTTCTCTAGTCGTCACGAGACCTCCACTGTGATGCGGATCACGCCCAACGTAAGAGCGCAACCTACCCGTCGTGGAGATCCGTAGGAGGGTTGTTCGGTGAGGCGGTGCCGTCAGGCGATTAGTTGGGGATGGCCTGCGGTGAAAGGTCTGGTTCGCACGACGAGCGGTTGGGCACCCCTTTCACCCTTTTACGGCCCCCGCCGTCAGACCCTCCACGATGTAGCGGCGGATGGCGGCGAACAGGACGAGCGTCGGCAGCACCGAGACGACCGTGGCCGCCGCCATCGAGCCCCAGTCGATGTCGTACTGGGTGATGAAGGAGTTCATGGCGACCGGGACGGTCTTGGCGTCCTCGCTGTCGATGAACGTGATCGCCAGGAACAGCTCGTTCCAGCACTGCACGAACGCGAAGATGAAGGTGGCCGCGATCCCCGGCAGCATCACCGGGATCACCACCCGCACCATGGCCGCCAGCCGCGAGGCCCCGTCCACCTGCGCCGCCTCCTCCAGCGCCACCGGCACCCGCTCGTAGAAGCCGCGCATGATGATCGTCGAGAACGGCACCAGCATCGCCACGTACACCAGCATCAGCCCCGCCAGCCGGTTGAGCAGGTCGAGGTCGGACATCAGCAGGTAGAGCGGGCCGAGCGCGATGAACAGGGGGATCATCTGGGTGACCAGGAAGGCCAGCACGAGCGCGCCGCGGCCGGGGAAGGCGAAGCGGGCCAGGGTGTAGCCGCCCAGCACGCCGATGGCGGTCACGACGGCCGCCGCCACGAGGGAGACCAGGAGCGAGTTCAGCAGGTACGTCCCGAAGTCGGCGAACTCGAACAGCTCGGCGTAGTGCTCGAAGGTGACGTTCACCGGCCAGTAGCGCAGCGGCACCGAGAAGATCTCGGGTTTGGGCTTGAGCGAGGTGACGACGATCCAGTACAGCGGGAACAGGGTGATCAGCAGCCAGGCGCCCAGCACGGCGGCCTTGGCCACGGTGCCGACGCGGCTCATCGGGCCTTCTCGAATCGGGTGGCGTTCAGGTAGAAGATGCTGAAGGAGAGCAGGAGGGCGAGGACGAGCAGGCCGACCGCGCCCGCCCGGCCGTAGTCACCGCCGATGACCTGCTGGATGAGGAACGTGGTGATGATGTCGGTGCTGCCTGCCGGGCCGCCGCCGGTCATCGCGTAGATGAGGTCGGGGAAGTTCAGGATCCAGATGATCCGCAGCAGCACGATCAGCGCCAGCGTGGGCCGGATGTGCGGCAGCGTGACGTGCCAGAACCGGCGCAGCCGGGACGCCCCGTCCACGGCCGCCGCCTCGTACAGCTCCCTGGGCACCGACTGCAGCGCGGCCATGATCATGATGGCGAAGAACGTGACGCCGTACCAGATGTTCGCCACGATGACGGAGGTCATCGCCCACCCCGGCGAGGCCAGGAAGCCGATGCGCTCCTCGATGAGGCCCGCCTTCAGCAGCAGGTCGTTGACCACCCCGAACTGACCGTTGAACATCCACCGCCACAGCAGCCCGATCAGGAACCCCGACATGGCCCACGGGAAGAACACCCACGCCTGGTAGAGCCCCCGCCCCCGGAAGTGCCCGCGTAGCAGCAGCGCCAGCCCGAAGCCGAGGACGAACTGGAAGAACAGCGAGACGGCCACCCACGTGCCGGTGTTGCGCAGCGCCGTCCAGAAGCGGTCCTCGGCCAGCACGGCGCGGAAGTTCTCCAGGCCGGCGAACGGGGTGGAGGTCACGTCGAACAGGTTGTAACGCTGGAAGGCGATCACCGCGCCGCGGACCATCGGGTAGTACGTGAACAGCGCCACGAACACCACGCCCGGCAGCAGGCACAGCGCGATGAACCGGGCCCTGCGGACGGTGAACGTCCTCACGAGACCTTCTTGGCCTGGTCCACCCAGAAGGCGTCCCACGCCTTGAGCACCTCGGCGGTGGTCTTCTTGCCGGTGATCAGCGCCTGGACGTCACGGTCGGAGTCCACCAGGAACTGGCTCCAGCCCGGATAGTCCACCGGCCTGATCGTGATCACCTGCTTCGGGTCCTGCTGGGCCTGCAGGTACGCCTTCCACGCGCCCTGGGAGAACTGCGGGTCGTTCTGGGCCTGCCTCGAGATCGGGATGAGCGAGTTGCCCTTGGCGAAGGCGATGCTCTGCTTGGCCTCCGACAGGAACTGCACCAGCTTGACCGCCTCCTGCGGGTGCTCGCTGAAGGAGGTCACGCCCCAGCCGGCGTAGCCGACGGGCTGGTAGGCGTACCCGGTGGGGCCCTTGGGGATCGGTGCGGTGGACCAGGCCGTGACGCCGCTCTCCTCGACCGTCTTGATCACCTCGGGGTCCTGGATGAGCATGCCGGTGACGCCCGAGGTGAAGCCCTGGACCATCTCGGGGTAGCCCCAGGACACGGAGTCGGGCGGCGACGCCTCCTTGAAGATCTTGACGAAGAGGTCGAGGGCCTGCGCCGCCTCGGGGGTGGAGAAGATCGTCCGCTTGTCCTTCAGGTAGAAGGACTTCTCCGGGTTCAGCGCGTCGCCGTTGTAGGCGCTGATCATCATCACCGCGTAGTCCGCGCCGCCCTTGCCGCCCCTGAAGGAGTAGCCGTACCGGTCGCCGGTGGTCATCCGCTTGCCGGACTCGTACAGCTCCTGCCAGGTGGCCGGGGGCTCGGTCATGCCGAAGTCCGTACGGTAGAACAGCGTGCGCTGGTAGAACCCGTACGGGATGAGATACGCCTTGCCCCCGACCTCCACCGCCTTCTTCTGGGCCAGCTCGGTCAGCTCAGGCCAGCCGGGCCAGTCCGTGGTGGGCAGCTCGGCCAGCCAGCCGTTGTTGGAGAAGGACTTGGCCGTGTGGTCGCGCACCTCCAGCACGTCCAGGCCCTTCTTCGTCTGCAGGATCTGGGTGATCTTCTGGTCGGCGCTGTCGAGCGGCGGGGAGATGAGCTCGACGGTGACGCCCGGGGTGGCCCGCTCGAAGTCGGCGATGAGGGACTTGATGAGCTTCGTACGCTCGGGTCCGGTCAGGCTCTCGATCATCCGCAGCCGGATCTCCCCCGGCGAACCGGAGGAGCCGGAGCCGCAGCCCGCGAGTGCCAACGTGACGACGGCGGCCGTGGCCACCAGGACGGGGTTTCTCATGACGAGCCTCCCGCGAGGTCAGACAGCGCTGTCAGTCACGTTAGGCGGACATTCCCTCCAGGGCCAGACCGAGATCCTTGATCAGGAGTTCCGCGGGCTCCAGGCCGACCGAGAGCCGGACGAGACCGACCGGGATGCCCATGGTGGCCCGCACGCTCTCCTCGGTGGACAGCGCGGGCGCGTTCACCAGGCTCTCGAACCCGCCCCACGACACCCCGATCCGGAAATGTCGCAACCTGGAGAGGAACGCCCCGACCTCCGGGCGGGACTCCGTGTCGAGCTCCAGGCTGAACAGGCTGGAGAAGCCGGACATCTGCCGCAGCGCGATCGCATGCCCCGGATGCGACGGCAGCCCCGGATGGTTCACCGACCGCACGGCCGGATGGTCCCGCAGGAACGCCGCCACCGCCAGGCCGCGCTCCTGGTGCGCCGCCATCCGCACCGGCAGCGTCCGCAGCCCCTTGATCACCTTGGCCGCGTCGTGCGGCGACATGGCGGCCCCGTAGAGCTGGAACTCGGTCAGCGCCAGCGGCCTGATCAGCCGCGCCGGCCCCACCACCACCCCGCCGACCAGGTCGCTGTGCCCGCCGATGTACTTCGACAGCGAGTGCACCACCAGGTCCACCCCCATCGTCAGCGGCTTCTGGAACAGCGGCGTGGACCACGTGTTGTCCATCACCGTCACCAGCCCCCGCTCCTTCGCCCACCCCGTCACCTCGGCGATGTCCACCACCGCGTAGGCCATGTAGGACGGCGACTCGAAGTAGAGTAGGCGGGTGCTCGCCTTGATAGCGCTGTCACCCTCCTCGAGGTCCTTGACGTGGGTATGCGTCACCCCGAACTTCTCCAGGTAACGCAGGAACTGCGTGGTCGGCCCGTAGACCGCGCCGAGCACCAGCACGTGATCGCCGGCCGACACGAGCGAGGAGATGGTCGCCGAGATCGCGCCCATGCCCGACCCGAAACACTTGGCCCGCTCTCCCCGCTCCAGCGCGGCGAGCTTACGCTGGGCGAGATCCACCGTCGGGTTGGTCCCCCGCCAGTAGACGTAGCGCTCGTCCTCGTTCCTGACGGCCTCGCCGAGCTCCTCCGCCGTCGCGAACGTGAACACCGAGTTCTCGAACACCGGCGGGTTGACCGCGCCCAGCATCCAAGGCTCGTCCTCACCCAACCGGCCACAGATCCATTCATCATTCATGGGGGCACACTATGACAACGCGCAAGCCGACCATGGCGGACGTCGCCCGGCAAGCGGGTGTGAGCCTCAAGACCGTCTCCCGGGTCGTCAACCAGGAGCCCCACGTGCGGGCGTCGCTGCAGCAGCGGGTGCAGGCCGCGATCAGCGCCCTCGGCTACCGCCGCAACGAGGCCGCCGCCCGGCTGGCCAGGGGCGCGACCATGCTGACGCTCGGGCTGGTGATGGAGAACATCTCCAACGAGTTCTACTCGCGCCTGGCCGCCGCCGTCGAGGCCGCCGCGGCCGGTCACGAGGCGCTGGTGGTGTTCGGCTCGTACGAGGAGAGCGCCGACAAGGAGCGCATGCTGATCGAGTCCATGTACGCCAGGGGCGTGGACTCCCTGATCGTCGTGCCCTCGGCGGCCGACCACTCCTGGCTGGCCGAGCATGCCGGTCTCACCACCGTGTTCGTGGACCGGGTGCCGCCTGGCCTGGACGGGGCCGACGTGGTGCTGCTCGACGACGTGTGGGGCGGCCGCATCGCCACCGAGCACCTGCTCGCCCGCGGCCACCGCCGGATCGCGCTGATCTCCGACGACGACGGGATCAGCTCGGTGCACGACCGCGCGACCGGCTACCGCGCCGCGCTGGCCGGCGCGGGGGTGCCGGCCGACGAGGAGCTGGTGGTGCGCGAGCTGTACGACCCCGGCCAGGTGTCGGGCGAGGTCACCAGGCTGCTCGACCTGCCCTCGCCGCCCACGGCGTTCTTCGCCACGAACAACCGCGCGGCCATCGGCATCCTGCAGGCCCTGCGCGAGCGGCCCGAACGACCCGCGTACGTGGGGTTCGACGACTTCGCGCTGGCGAACGTGTTCAACCCCGGCGTGACCGTGGTCCGCTACGACACCGCCCGCCTGGCGCGCGCCGCCGTGGACCTCCTGCTGAACCCGTCGCCGGCGGCCCGCCGCATCAAGGTGCCGGTGGAGCTGGTGCCGCGCGGCTCCGGCGAGCTTCCGCCCGCCTGACCGCCGTCTCAAGACGTGGTCACGTCTCCCCATGTCAGGGGCAGAGCCGTCGCCGGGTGGGTAACCACTCGGCTGGGGGGTGGGCCATGTCCGAGAGCGCGGGGGATTCGAGCGAGGCCATCGATCCGGACGTCTACCTCGACGTGCCCGTGGTCCTGGTGGACGAGATCAGCCTCGACGTGCAGGACCTGCGGGCGAAGGTGTCGCTGCAGGCCGAGGTGCTCGATCTGCTCAAGCTGAGCGTGGGCGCCGACGTGTTCCTCGGCTCCGTCAACCTCACGATCAAGGGCGTGGAGGCGCAGGCGCTGCTGAAGGTGCGGCTGGACAACGTGGCGCGCATCATCGACCGGGTGCTGCAGACCATCGACGACAACCCGCAGATCCTGGAGAACCTCACCCGGAACCTCGGCACGGCCGTGCGGGACATCGGGAGCGGCGCCGGGTACGCGGTGCGGGATGTGGGGGCGGGTGCCGGTGATGCCGTCCGCGACGTCGGGGCCGGCGCAGGCGGCGCCGTGCGCGACGTGGGGACGGGAGCCGGTGACGCCGTCCGCGACGTCGGGGCCGGGGCAGGCGGCGCCGTGCGCGACGTCGGGGCCGGGGCAGGCGGCGCCGTGCGCGACGTCGGAGCGGGAACCGGCGAGGTCGTGCGTGACGTGGGAGCCGGAGCCGGTGAAGTCGTGCAGGACGTGGGAACCGGCACCGGAGAGGTCGTACCGGACGCCGGGGCCACGGCCGGTGGCGCGGACAGCGGCGGCAAGTCCCAGCACCGTCACCACCGCTACCTCTTCAAGCGCCGCCACCACCGGAAGTGATCAGCACCATGCCGAAACCCGAGCACCCGCGCACCCCGGACGTCGAGATCAGCGCCTCCGCCACGGCCAGGGAGCTCCGCTTCCACGAGCGACCGGAGGTGTCGGTGCACGCGGAGGCGGAGCCCGGCGGCGAGTGCGCCTGGGGCAGCGACCGCACCAACCTGCCCGACCAGGTGGAGCCGAACGTCACCTACCGCGACATCCGCATCGACTTCCGCGTGGCAGCCGCACTGGCCACCCCCGCCACCCCCGCCGACCCTGCCGTCCCCGAACAGGACACCGACCCCGAGCAGGGCACCGGTCCCGGGCAGGGCACTGGCCCCGCCGAGGAGCCGCCGTCGCCCTGCTAGCCGTCGCGTCCGGTCTGGAAGGCCTCGCGCAGGACCGTGGCCAGCTCGTCGGCCAGCTCCGGAGTGGCGGCCACGACGCCGCTCCACCGCCTGGTCAGGTCGGTGTCCAGCTCGACGGCCCGCCCGAACACGTCCCTGACCGCCCCGCCCGCCGCCTCGGCCAGCACGACGGAGGCGGCGAGGTCCACCAGCCGGTGCGTGTCGGTGGCGGCGTCGGCGAAGGCGTCGGTCGCGCCCTGGGCCACGAGGGCGCCCTCCAGGCAGCTCGTGCTGAGGATCCGCACACGGGCCGCCCGCCGCGCCACCTCCCACCAGGCCGCTGCGGCCCCCGGATTGGCGGGATGGGGCCGCAGGAGGGAGACCGCGGCGCCCGCGAGCGCCTTGCGGCCGCTCGTACGCAGCGAGGACGGCTCGCCCGCCCGGGCCCACCAGCTCCGCCCGGTGTCCAGCCACACCGTCAGCGCCTCGGTGAAGACCCCGTCCTCGGCCACGGCCGCCGAGAAGGCCGACAGGGGGACGCCGGCGGCGGCGTTGGCCGAGCCGTCCACCGGGTCCATGACGAGGGTCAGCGCCGAGCCGTTGTCCACCCAGCCCGTCTCCTCGGAGAGGACGTTGACCGGGTGCCCGGCCAGGGCTCTCAGGATCGCGTCCTCGACGAGCACGTCGATGCGCATGGTCGGGGTGCCGTCCGCCCCGTCCGCCACGACGGCGGCCAGGGTGGCGCGGTCGTGCTCGGCGGTGGCGGTGGTGTACGCGTCCAGCGCCGCCGAGGCCGCCGCGGCGAGGGCCGGATGCGCCTCCACGGGCACCCCGGCACCCCACCCACGCACGTTCGGCCCCCCGGACCCAGGCCCGGCCCCGCGCCCAGCCCCAGGCTCAGCTCTGGGCTCAGCCCCGCGCCCGCCCGGCGCAGCGGCCGCCGCCGGTTCGCGCCCACCCGGCGCGGCCGACCGCGTCCCATGCCCTTCCACGCCGGCCATCGGCGTCCCCTCTCCTCACGGCACTCGCGTCACTGTCCTACCCCCGCCGGCAGCGCGGAGTCACCGGCCGTAACGGTGGTCCGCACCGTCGGCCACCCCCGTTCCACGGTCACGACGGCCAAGTCCCCGCGCTGCCCCGCCACCGCGGCCTGCCCCACGAGCAGGCCGGCGCCGACCGCCTCAACGAGCGCTGGGCCTGAGCCATCGAGCGGGTGACGCGCTAGGACGAGCGGGGACGCCAGTCGCCGCGGTCGAGGTCGAGGTCCTCCGGCGTGTGCAGCCTGACCATGGTCCTGGCCACGCCGGGCGGCACCCGGTGCGGGGTCAGGAAGGACACGGCCGCCATCACCGTGAACGCGATCGGCACCGTCCACGCCGCCGGCTG
This sequence comes from Nonomuraea sp. GTA35, assembly GCF_041950525.1. Classification (NCBI taxonomy): domain Bacteria; kingdom Bacillati; phylum Actinomycetota; class Actinomycetes; order Streptosporangiales; family Streptosporangiaceae; genus Nonomuraea; species Nonomuraea sp. GTA35. Next base: position 151,607 of record NZ_JBGNUV010000003.1, read on the forward strand.
GGCCAGCAGCGCCCCCGCCAGCCCCCGCTGCGGCCCCGCGACGATCGTGACGAGCACGGCGGCGCAGGCCAGCCCGCCCCCCACGAACAGTCCCGCCAGCGCCCCCGTCGTGGACAGCCGCCGCCACCAGATGCCCAGCACCAGCAGCGGGCAGAACGACGAGGCCGCCACGGCGAACGCCAGCCCCACCACGTCCGCCACCGGCAGCGCCCGCGCCCACAGCGCCAGGGCCAGCGGCACCGCCACCGCCATCAGCGTGGCGATCCTGAACGAGCGCACCCCGCCCTTGAGCAGGTCCTGGGCGATCACCCCGGCGACGGACACGGTCAGGCCCGAGGAGGTGGACAGGAACGCGGCGAACGCGCCCGCCGTGACCAGCGCGGTCAGCAGGTCGCCGAGGGTGCCGCCGATCATGCGGGAGGGCAGCGTCAGCACGACGGTGTCCGTGCGGACGAGCTCGGGCGTGTACATGCGGCCCAGCCATCCGTACACGGCGGGCAGCAGGTAGAAGGCGCCGAGCAGCGACAGCACCACGAGCGTCGTGCGGCGGGCGGCCCGCCCGTCGGGGTTGGTGTAGAAGCGGACGAGCACGTGCGGCAGCCCCATCGTGCCCAGGAACGTGGCCAGGATCAGCGAGTACGTCGAGTACAGCCCGTACTCCTTGCCCCCGGCCAGCGGCACCTGCCAGGTGGCCGCGTCCGCCGCGCTGACGTTGGGCGCCCCGTCGGCCTGCCAGGCCATCAGCAGGAACACCAGCGGCACCGCCAGCGCCGTCAGCTTGAGCCAGTACTGGAACGCCTGCACGAACGTGATCGACCGCATCCCGCCCGACAGCACGTTCACCGCCACGACGACCGCGACCAGCAGGCCACCCACCCACACGGGCGCGCCGGTGATCGTGCGCAGCACCAGGCCCGCGCTCTGGAACTGCGGCATGAGGTAGAGCCAGCCGATCAGCACGACCAGCACGCTCGCGGTGCGGCGCACGGTCATCGACTCCAGCCTGGCCTCGGCGAAGTCGGGCAGCGTGTACGCCCCGGACCGGCGCAGCGGCGCCGAGACCAGCACCAGCAGCACCAGGTACCCGCCGGTCCAGCCGACGGGCAGCCACAACATGTCCACGCCGAAGGACAGGATCAGCCCGGCGACCCCCAGGAAGGAGGCCGCCGACAGGTACTCGCCGCCGATGGCCGAGGCGTTCCAGAGCGGGCTGACCGTGCGGGAGGCCACGTAGAAGTCGGAGGTGGTGCGCGAGAACCTGATCCCGAACGCTCCGATGAGCACGGCCGCCACCACCACGACCAGCACCGCCGTCAGGCTCATGCGGCCGGCTCCGCGCCACGCCGTGCCCGGTGCCCGTTCACCGGCGCTCGACCAGCTCGGCGAAGTGCCGCTCGTTGCGCTCGGCCTGGCGGACGTAGAGCCAGGCGCCGATGACGAACGCCGGGTAGATGAGGCCGGCGAGCACCGCCCACGGGAGCGGCAGGCCGAGCACGTCCACCTCGCGCAGCTCGGGGATGAGCAGGAACAGCAGCGGCAGCCCGCCCACCACGCACGCCAGCACCGTGCAGACGAACAGGGCCAGCCGGAACTGGGTGCGCAGCAGGGAGTGCATGTAGACCTCGCCGAGCCGGGTCTGCTCGTCGATCTCCCGGGTGGCGGGGTAGCGGGGGCGCCTGGCGGCGGCGGTGCGCGGGCTGGTGACGACGACCCGGCGCGGGACATCGGCCCTGCCCCGGGAGAGGTCCGCCCGGCGGCCGGGACGCGGCTCGGGGCTCATTCCTGCCTGCCCTTCCTGGCCCGCCGCACCAGCAGGTCGCGCAGCTCGCGCGTGTGCCGCCGGCTGACCGGGATCTCGGTGTTCCCGACCCGTACGGTGCACTTGCCGGAGTCGATGTGCAGCTCCTCGATGTGCTTGACCGCCACCAGGTGGCTGCGGTGCACCCGGACGAACCCGGACGACGCCCACCGCTCCTCCAGCGTGGCCAGCGGGATGCGCACCAGGTGGGTGCCCGCGGCGGTGTGCAGGCGAGCGTAGTCGCCGTGCGCCTCCACGTACATGACGTCGGCGCTGGAGACGAACCGGGTCACCCCGCCCAGCTCGACGGGGATCGTGTCGCTCTCACCGCCCTCCACCGGCACGTCGGCGGAGATGGCGACCCGCCTGATCGCCTCCGCCAGCCGCTCGGGGCGGACGGGCTTGAGCAGGTAGTCCTCGGCCTTGATCTCGAACGCGTCCACCGCGTGCTCCTCGTACGCGGTCACGAACACCACCCTCGGCGGGTTCGCGAACTGCGACAGCAGCCGCCCGAGCACCACGCCGTCCAGCCCGCGCATCCTGATGTCGAGGAACACGGCGTCGATCGGCCGCCCGTCGGCGATGGCGCGGTCGAGCAGCCGCAGGGCCGCCGCGCCGTCCCTGGCGGTGACCACCTCGCCGATGCGGGGATCGGCGCGCAGCAGGTACGACAGGTCTTCGAGGGCGGGCAGCTCGTCATCTACCGCGAGTACCCGGAGTTGTGCCATAGACAGTGATGAAACCGACAACAAAGATCGAGGTCAACGGGCAGAGACGCCTGGGTGATATTTCGGCAATCTGATGTTGACCTTGGTGCCCGCGCCGCTGGCCGTTTCGACGACGAGGCCGTACTCGTCGCCGTACACCTGGCGCAGCCGCTCGTCCACGTTCGCCAGCCCGACGCCGCCCGCGGGGGTGATCTCACCTGCGAGGATGCGGCGCAGCCTGTCGGGGTCCATGCCGAGGCCGTCGTCCTCGACGCTGATGCGGCACTCGGCGCCGGCGTCCTCGGCGATGATCGTGATGCGGCCGATACCGTTCTTGCTCTCCAGGCCGTGCCGTACGGCGTTCTCGACCAGCGGCTGCAGGCACAGGAACGGCACCGCGACCGGCAGCACCTCGGGCGCGATGCGCAGCGTCACCTGGAGCTGGTCGCCGAACCTGGCCCGCTCCAGGATCAGGTAGCGGTCGATCGAGCGCAGCTCCTCGGCCAGCGTGGTGAACTCGCCGTGCCGCCGGAAGGAGTAGCGGGTGAAGTCGGCGAACTCCAGCAGCAGCTCCCTGGCCCGCTCGGGGTCGGTGCGGACGAAGGAGGCGATGGTGGTGAGCGAGTTGTAGATGAAGTGCGGGGAGATCTGCGCGCGCAGCGCCCGCACCTCGGCCTCCATGAGCAGCGTGCGCGAGCGGTCCAGCTCGGCCAGCTCCAGTTGCGAGTCGACCCAGCCGGCCACCTCCTGCGCGGCCCTGACCAGCCCGGCCGAGGCGTTCTGCCCGTAGGCGGCCAGCGCGCCCACGACGCGGTCGTCGGTGGTCAGCGGCACCACCACGGCGTGCCTGACGGGGCATTCGAGCAGGTCGCAGTCGATGGTCAGCACCTGCGTGCGGCCGTCCTTCAAGGTGGCGGCCGCGTGCTCGAACGCCTGCTCGGCGTGGTGGTCGTCGCCCTCGCCGTCGTACACGAGCAGGCGCTCGACGTCGGTGATCGCCAGCGCGGCCGAGCCGAGCAGCGCGCGCAGGTGCCGCGAGGCGCGCTCGGCGCCGTCGGCGGTCAGGCCGGCCCGCAGCGGCGGCCCGGCGAGCGAGGCGGTGTGCAGGGTCTCGAACGTGGCCCGCTCCGCGGGGCTGGTGCCCAGCTCGCGCCGGCCCCGCATGACCCGCCACAGCACGATCGAGGGCACGCCGACGAGCACCGCGACGACGGCCACGCCGACCAGGTACTCCACGCGGCCAGAGCCTAGCCGGTCAGCGGGCCTTGGCGATGAGGTCGGCGTACGCCTGGGCCTCCTCGGCGGAGTCGTACGTCGTGCGCGGCCAGAAGAACCCGCGCAGCCCGTCCTTCTTGTTGCGCGGCACGACGTGCACGTGCAGGTGGGCGACGCTCTGGCTGATGCGGTTGTTCATGGCCACGAACGTGCCGCCCGCCTGCAGCCCCTGCTCCACCGCCCGCGCCATGGCCTGCACCCGCTCGAAGAACGGCCCGACGTCGCCGAGGTCGGTCAGCGTCTCCACGTGCGCGCGCGGCACGACCAGCACGTGGCCCTTGAAGACCGGCCGGGTGTCGAGGAAGGAGATCGCCACCTCGTCGGAGCCCACCACGTACGCGGGCCGCTCCCCGGCGATGATCTCGCAGAACAGGTCGGTGCTCACCGCCCGACCCTATCCGCGAACGCCGTCCAGCTCGTCATGTTGGGCGCCGACCACTCCTGCGGCGCGTGCAGGAAGTGCTCACCCACGCGCTCGCGCAGCCGCTCGGGCACCTGTTCGACCTTGGCGCCCCGGCAGTGGTAGACCAGCCCGCCCCCGCGCTGCCCCATGGCCATCCACGGCAGCCACGGCGAGACCCGGCACCAGGAGAACACGCACGGCACGTCCGCCATCCCCGACTCCACGTCGGCCGCCGAGGCGAAGAACTGGAACAGCTCCAGCGCCCGGTAGGTGTCACCGGCCGAGTTGTCGGGGAAGTCGGCCACCTTGAGCGGCGACGGGTAGGCCAGCCGCACGTCCACGTTGTAGACGACCTGACCGCCGAGCCGCGTCTCCGGCACCGGGTAGGCGCCCAGCCGCTGGTTGACCGGGTCGTTGAAGACGTGCTGCACCTCGACCTCGCGGCCGGTGAACGGGTTGGGCCAGGAGTCGAGCACCTCCCGGCTGCCGGGGTCGAGGTAGAGCGCGGCCTCCCTGGTCAGGAGCTGCCAGCCGGCCTCGGTCTCGACGGCCCTGGCCACGTTCAGCCCCTCGAACCCGAACAGGTGGTGCGGCCCGTCGTCGTCCTGCCAGCCGTAGACGTCACCGGTCCAGTACGAGATCGTCTCGGTGCCGTCGGACGAGGCACGCACCCGGAGGAAGTCCATGATCGCCAGCCTAACGCGGGACGACGGTCACGGCGAAGATCGCTTCTCCGGACCGCTGCCTGCTCTCCTCCGTGGCGGGCGTCCTCGCCTGCCCGCATCGCCAGCAGTCGAACAGCCTGATCTCGGTCGTGCCCGGCAGCTTGCCGTTGAACACGAAGTAGGTCGTGCGCCCGGATCCCGGCCCGCCGCCCTGGCTCTCGTGCTCCTCGCTGATGAACGAGGCCACCTTCGCGTCGGGCAACTCCACCAGGTCCCAGCTGTCGCCCACCGAGGGATTGTCGGTGACGGCCAGCGAGAACCGCTGCCCGGAGCGCACCTCGACCTGCACGGTCGCGCCCTTCGAGCCCTTGACCACCTTGCCGTAGTCGCTCACCGCGGACCCGGCGCCGCACCCTGCCACCAGGAGGGCGAGCAGGGCTGCGGCAGATGTCCGGCGTATCACTCCGGCAGGTTATCGGGCTCGGGCGGATCCCTCGGCACCGCGTACGGCTCCCGCTCGGCCGGCTGCCCCTCGGCGATCTTGCGCTGCCTGACCAGCTCGGCGTCCAGCTCGGCGCCGAGCAGCAGCACCATGTTGGACAACCACAACCAGACGAGGAACACCACGACCGCCGCGAGCGTCCCGTACGTCCGGTCGTAGGAGGCGAAGGAGGCCGCGTACAGGGCGAAGCCACCCGAGACGAGCACCCACAGCACCACCGCCAGCAGCCCGCCCGGCGTGAGCCAGCGCATGCCGGGCTGGCGGACGTTGGGCGCCGCCCAGTACAGGACCATGATCATGCCTGCGGCGACCAGGGCCAGCACCGGCCATTTGACCACGTTCCACGCCGTCACCATCGCGTCGTCCACGCCCAGCGCCGCGCCCACGGCCTCGGCCAGCTGCCCGGTCAGCGTGACGGCGATCGCTCCCACCGCGAGCAGCACGGTGGTCAGCACCGTCAGGGCGAGCCGAAGCGGGGTGAGCTTCCAGAACGGTCGCCCCTCCTCGATGTCGTAGATCACGTTGCCGGCCCTGATGAAGGCGCCGATGTAGCCCGAGGCGGACCACAGGGCGATCAGCAGCCCGGCCGCGGCCACGACACTCGCCGCGTAGTCCGTGCCCTCGACCGCCCGCACGCCCTGGTCGATCACGCTGCGCACCTCGGCGGGCGCCACCGCCAGCAGGCTGCCCACGACCGCCGCCGCGTCCTGCCTGCCCAGCAGGCGGAACAGGGACACCAGCACGATCAGCGCGGGGAAGATCGACAGCACGGCGTAGTACGTCAGCCCCGCCGCCAGGTCCTGGAGACGATCGTCGCGGAATTCGGCGATCGTCCGCCGTAACACGTGCCACCACGCCCTGCGCGGCAGCTCGGCAGGATGGTCGGGGACAGCCTGGGGGGAGGGCATGTCCTACTTGGCCGCCCTGCGGCGCCTCATCATGCGGCGCAGCACGAACGCGGTCACCGCGCCGATGGCCGCGATCAGCACCACGGGCCGCTTCTTCGCTCCGGCGGCGGCGTCCTTGACCTGGTCGGGCGTGTGGTCGCGGACCTTGCCCGCCACCTCGGAGGCCTTGCCCCTGACGGTCTCGGCCGCGTCGGCGGCCCGATCCTTGGCCACCTCCGCCGCGTGCCCGGCCCGGTCCTTGGCCACTTCGGCCGCGTGCCCCGCCCGGCCCTTCACATCGGCCTTGGCCGCGAGCTGGCTGACGGTCTCGCCCATCTCTCTTCGGGTCTCCTCGATGTTCTTGCGCACGTCGTCCTCATCCTCCTCGTCGTCCTCCCCATGCGCCCCACGCATGGACTCCTCCTCGGTCCGCAGGTGCTCGACCGCTTCTGACCGCTCGTCCGGGATGGGGGCTTCGGGGATGAAGGTCTCGTGTTCCTGTCTGGCCACCTCGGCCTCTCGCGCGTTCTCCGCCGCGCCCGGCCTGGTGGGAGGGACATTGATGGATTCGCGCTCGGTCGGAGTGCCCACGGTCGCTCTGCGGGCGCCGACGTCACCGGCGTGCTGCTCGCTGTATCCGGGGTCGGTCTCGCTCATCGCCGCGCCCTCTCCTTGACCATGTCGATGTCGGCCTTGACGCTCGCGATGGCCTCCTCGGGGACCGGCGGCGTGGCCCGTTTGACCTCGTTCTTGCCGAACAGCCCGAGCAGGGCGGAGACGATGAACAGCGCTCCCGCCACGATGGCGGCGGCCGCCCACCCGGGCAGTACCAGAGCGAGGAGCATGACGACGGCTGCCACCAGCGTGGCACCGCCGAAGAACGCGACCATCCCGGCCGCGCCGAACAGGCCCGCGCCGAATCCGGCGCGCTTGCCCTTCTCCGTGAGCTCCATCCTGGCCAGGCGAAGCTCATCCTTCACGAGCCTGGTGACCTGCTCGGAGAGATCGTTGACCAGTTTGTGGGTGTCGTTCACGATGTTCGCCTCCTCCGCTGAGGAAGGCGACTACCCAGACAAAAGGCCTTCTATCACGCGCAAAAAGCGCTCAGCGGCGCTTCTTCGCCGCCGTCTTCAGCAGGAAACCGAGCACGGAAACCACCGGGTCCTTCTGGACCTCGCACCAGTTGTCGGGCTGCTTCGGCTTGCTCCATGGGGACGGGAGCTCGCACGAGGGAGCCTGCGGCTTCGGCCGCTCACACCACGATCCTGGACGCTCCATACTTCGATCCTACGTCCTCGGGCACCGGCGTGACAGACGAGATATGTCGTCCCTACACCTTCGGGCACCGGCCGGACAGACGGGATGCGCCGTGCCTGGGCCTGCGGGATGCGCCGCCCCTTGGCCTGCGGGATGCGCCGTCCCTCGGCCTTCAGACACCGGCCGGACAGGCGAGACACGTCATCCCGGCCCCTTCAGGCGCCGGCCTGGCAGATGAGATGCGTCAGGGCGGCCACCGCCCGGTAAGGGTCGGTACGCCCCGCCCGCTCCTCGGCCGCCAGCAGGCCGTCGAGATCCCCGGGGACGGGCGCGCCGTCGGGCGCCACGTCCGTGAACACGCGCACGCCGTACCACTGCCGCACCTTGAGCCCCTGTTCGGCCAGCCGCCGCGTCAGCTCGGCGAGCCGGTCGGCCCTGGCCGTGACGCCGACCCTGTTGGGGTAGTACGGCTCGTCGAAGGCCCGCAGCGCCCCCGCCCAGTCGCCCAGCAGCGCGGGCCGCATGGCCAGCGCGTCGCCGTTGCGCACGAGCAGCGACAGCACGCCGCCGGGAGCCAGCATGCCCGCCAGACCGGCCAGGAGCGGGCCGGGGTCGTCGAAGTACATCAGCACCCCGTGACAGAGAACCGCGTCGAAACCCCCCGGCTCGAACAGCTCCGCCAGCCGCTCGGCCTCGGCCTGCACGGTCCTGACGCGCATGCCCGGCTGGATCCCGGCCTCCAGGATGCCGAGCAGCTCGCGGGAGGCGTCGAGCGCGGTCACGTGGTGACCTCTGGACGCCATCCTGAGGGCCTGCGTGCCCTGGCCGGAGCCGACGTCGAGGATGCGGCAGGGGGTCGCGGGGAGGTGCGCGGTGAGCTGGCGGGTGACGAGCTCCTGGCGTACGACGTCGCGCAGCGTGCCGAGCCCTTCACGCCACCTGCCCTCGGCCCCCGAGAACCTCATGCTCTCGACCTTAACCGCCGGTTGTCCACAGGCTCCAGACGGCCTGCCCCGATCTTCCGCCGGTCCGGGTAACCTGCCGGGGTGCTGGTACACGGGGTTTGGACGACGGACGGGCTCGCCTTCTGGGCCGAGACCACCACCACCGCCGCGACCGAGTCCACCCCCACCACCGCCGACCTCGCCCCCTACACCGGTACCTCTGTTCGCCCCGTCACCTCAGCGGGAGCCGGCTCCCGCGCCCCGGCTGCTTCTCGGCGGGGCGCCGCTTCAGGGCGTGCGCGTCCGGCCGGCGCCCCGCACCCCCATCCGTTCGCCGCCCCCGCCGCCGACATCGCCGCCGCTCTCGGCCTCAACACCCCGCCGACGGGCGAGGCGGGCTCCCCATCGCCCGCGCCCGGATTCGGCGAGGAGCCGCCCGCGCCCGGGCGCGGCACCGAGCCGCCCCTGATCGAGCCGCCAGCCCCCGGGAGTGCCACGAAGCCACGCGTGCTCGGGCGCGGTGCCGGGCCGCGCGTGCCCAAGCCCGGCGCCGGGCCACACGTGCTGGAGCTGCTTCTGCCCGGCTCGGCCCGGGAGCCGCTGCCCTCGCCCGAGACCGGGCGCATGGCCGAGGTCGCGCGGCCGAAGCTGCGGTTGTGGCAGGTGCCGGCCGTCGTCCCGCCCACGGCCGACGCCCTGCGTGTCCTCGCCGAACACACCGGCACCGCCACCACGCGCCACTGGGCCGCCGTCGCCGCCTTCGCCCACGACCTGGTACGACGGGGCCGCGTGATCCCGCAGCTCGTGCCGCTCACCACCGCAGGCCGCGAGCACGCCGCGAGCGGCCCGGGCGACGCCGCCATGGCCATACCGGCGATCTCCCGAGACGCCGCCATGGCCGCGCCGTCGACCTCCCGAGACGACATCAGTGCCACGCCGTCGGGCTCCGAAGACGACCCCATGGTCAAGTGGGCAGCCCCCGAGGACAACGCCAGGGCCGTGTGGCGGCCGGTCCTCACGGGGGCCGACGCCGCCTACTTCCGTGACCTGGCCCTGGCCATGCCGCCCGCCTGCCGTACGTCCTCGGTCGAACGCCACTCCACGGACGTCCAGCGCGAGGCCCTGGAGGCGTTCACCGACGCCATCGTCCGCCACACGCTCACCGAGCCCCTGCTCGCCAGGCCGCCCAGGACCCTCCAGGAGCGCTGGCTGGCCGCGCTCACCGGCGACGGCCCGACGTGCCCCGACGTGCCGGAACTCCGCCGCGAGCTGGAGAGGTGGCACGAGGCGGTGACGACGTCCGAGGGCGCGACGCGGGTGTGCTTCCGCCTCCTGGAGCCCACCAACGCCGTGGGCGCCACCGCCACGACCACAGCAATCGACACAGACGCCGACACCGACACCGACACCGACACCAGCGATATCAAGGACACCCCTGGCACCGACGACTGGCGGGTGGAGCTGGCGCTGCAGGCTGTCGACGACCCCAGCCTCTATGTCCCGGCCTCGCAGGTCTGGGGCGGAGTGACAGGGCTGCCGGGCAAGCCGGAGCGGGAGCTGCTCGCCGGCCTCGGGCGGGCGGTGCGGCTCTACCCGGAGCTGGACCGCGCGCTGCGCGTGCCGGAGCCGAGCGAGCTGACGCTGGACACAGCCGGGGCGTTCGGGTTCCTGCGGCAGGCCGCGCCGCTGCTGCAGGCGGCCGGGTTCGGAGTGCAGCTCCCGCGCTGGGCGGGTCGTACGCGGCTGGGCCTGAAGCTGACCACCCGCACCAGGAAGCAGCAGTCGGCGGCGGCGGGCCAGGGCTTCGGCATGCGGGAGCTGGTCGACTTCCGGGTGGACCTGGCGGTGGGTGACGAGACGATCAGCGAGGCGGAGCTGGCCGAGCTGGCCAGACTCAAGGTGCCGCTGGTCAGGGTGCGCGGCCAGTGGGTGGAGCTGGACGACAGGCAGCTCAAGGCCGCGCTCAGGGCGGTGGAGGGCAGCCGTACGGGCGAGGCCAGCGCGGCCGAGATCCTGCGGCAGGTCGTGCAGAGCGACGACGAGGAGCTGCCGCTGCTGGAGATCGACGCCGACGGGGTGCTGGGCGACCTGCTGTCCGGGCAGGCCGAACGGCGGCTCACCCCGCTGGCCACCCCGCCGGGCCTGGACGCCACGCTGCGGCCGTACCAGGAGCGGGGGCTGGCGTGGCTGAGCTTCCTGTCGGAGCTGGGGCTGGGCGGGGTGCTGGCCGACGACATGGGGCTCGGCAAGACGATCACCACGCTGGCGCTGCTCGTGCACGAGCGCGCCCCCGGCCCGACGCCCGCGCACGAGGGCACCCCCGTCCCAACGGGCCTGGACGAGCGCGTCACCGCCCCGACGCTGCTGGTGTGCCCGATGTCGCTGATCGGCAACTGGCAGCGTGAGGCGGCCAGGTTCGCGCCGGGCCTGCGGGTGTACGTGCACCACGGCAGCGGGCGCGACGCGGCCGGGATCGAGCACGCCGACCTGGTGATCACCACCTACGGCACCGCCCACCGGGACCTGGAGACCCTCAAGCGGTACACATGGCGCCGGGTCGTGTGCGACGAGGCTCAGGCGATCAAGAACAGCGGCACGCTGCAGGCCCAGGCCGTGCGGGCCATCCCCACGGGCACCCGGCTGGCGCTGACGGGCACCCCGGTGGAGAACCACCTGGCCGAGCTCTGGTCGATCATGGAGTTCGCCAACCCGGGCCTGCTGGGACCGCGTTCGCGATTCAGGACCCGCTTCCAGGAACCGATCGAGGCCCGCCAGGACGAGCAGGCGGCCACGGCGCTCAAACGGGCGACGGGCCCCTTCATCCTGCGCCGCCTCAAGACCGACAAGTCGATCATCTCGGACCTGCCGGAGAAGATGGAGGTCAAGGAGTGGTGCCCGCTCACGACCGAGCAGGCCACGCTCTACCAGGCGGTCGTGGACGACATGCTGGCCAAGATCGACAGCAGTGAGGGCATCGAGCGGCGCGGCCTGGTGCTGTCAGCCATGGCCAAGCTCAAGCAGGTCTGCAACCACCCCGCCCATCTGCTGAAGGACGGCTCCCGCCTGGCCGGCAGGTCGGGCAAGCTGGCCCGCCTGGAGCAGCTCGCGGAGGAGATCCTGGCGGAGGGCGAGAAGGCCCTGCTGTTCACGCAGTACGCCGAGTTCGGCACCATGCTGCAGCCCTATCTCGCCCAGCGCCTCGACCGTCCGGTGCTCTGGCTGCACGGCGGCCTGCCGAAGAAGACCCGCGACCGCCTGGTGGACCGCTTCCAGCACGACCCCGAGCCGACGCTGTTCGTGCTCTCGCTCAAGGCCGCCGGGGTCGGGCTCAACCTGACCGCCGCCAACCACGTCGTCCACGTGGACCGCTGGTGGAACCCGGCCGTCGAGGACCAGGCCACCGACCGCGCGTTCCGGATCGGCCAGCGCAAGAACGTGCAGGTGCGCAAGCTCATCTGCGCCGGCACCCTGGAGGAGCGGGTGGACCAGATGATCGAGCGCAAGAAGGCGCTGGCCGAGCGGGTCGTCGGCACGGGCGAGGACTGGCTGACCGACCTGTCCACCGAAGAGCTGCGCGAGGTGTTCCGCCTGACGGCCGAGGGGGTGGGCTGATGGCCTGGTTCGAGGCCGGCAGGCCGATCAGGGTCGAGGGTGGGATCAAGGCGCGGTCGCAGCGCGGCAGCATCGGCTCAGCCTGGTGGTCGCGGCGGTTCATCGACATCCTGGAGCGCATCTGCGACAAGGGCCGGCTCTCGCGTGGCCGGGCCTACGCCCGCCGGGGCCAGGTGCTGTCCATCGACCTGTCCGCCGGTGAGGTCACGGCCGCCGTGCAGGGGTCGCGGCCCGATCCCTACGAGGTCGTGATCCGGATCGAGGCGTACGGCGAGGCGCGCTGGACCGCCATCGAGGAGTCGATCGCGGCGCAGGCCGTCTACCGGGCCAGGCTGCTGGCGGGCGAGATGCCGACGGAGATCGAGGAGCTGTTCGCCGCGATGGGCGTCGACCTGTTCCCGCGCGACCTGGACATGGAGTGCTCGTGCCCCGACTGGGGTTTCCCCTGCAAGCACCTGTCGGCGGTGCTCTACCTGCTGGCCGAGTCGTTCGACGACGACCCGTTCCTGGTGCTGGCCTGGCGCGGGCGCACCAGGGAGCAGTTGCTCGGCTCGCTGGCGGACGAGCCGGTGGCGGACCCGCTGCGGGTGGCGGACGTGCCGTTCGCGGACCGGCTGGCCGACTTCTACGCGCCGGGGGCCACGGCGCACCGGCCCGAGCGCCGTCCCGCTGCGGCCGCCCCCGACCTGCTCCTGCGGGTCTTCCCGCCGCCCGGCGACCTGGAGCGGGCGCTCGCCCCGGCGTACAAGGGGCTCGCGGAGCCCCCAACGCGCGACGGCCTCACGGAGCCCCATACGCAAGAGGGGCTCCCGGAGCCCTGACGTACGAAGGGCTCGCGGAGCTCTGAGCGCACGAAGGCTCGCAGCTCCGGACGCACGCCCCCTTCGCACTCTCCCAGCCCGTGACGTACAGCGATTGCTCGATTACTTTAAGTAGAAGAAGCCGCAACCTAGGGAAAGGGCGAAAACATGGGATTTTCCTGGACCTGAGCCGCTGACTCAGCGGTCCTCGAAGGCGGCGGGCACCATGACGCGCACTCCGTTCGGGACCACGCGGAGCCTGATCGGAGTGCGCAGCCGCACCTCGCCGTCCACGTCGGCGGCCATCGGCGGGTCGGTCTCCAGCAGCATCTCCCTGCCCACCACGAACGGCCCGCCCGCCAGGCTGCGCCAGCGGCCCGTCGTGGCCCGCAGCAGGGTCTCGCCGAGCAGGCGCAGCTTCTTGCCGGAGCCGAGCTGGTAGGCCACCAGCATGCCGTTGTCGATGCTGATGTCCCTGGCCACCTGCCAGCCGCCGTGGAAGCGGCCGTTGGCGATGTTGAGCTGGTGGGTGAGCAGCTCGTGCCGCTGCCCCTCCACCGTGATGTACGCGCGGAACGCCTGGTGGTTCGGCAGGATCGTCAGGGCGGTGAGCGGGTAGGCCGGGCGGCCCACGATGCGCTTGAGCCACGGCTTGACCTTGCCGGCCACCTCGACGGAGACGCCGAAGCTGGCCAGGTTCGCGAACGGCCGGTCGTCGGCCATGCCCAGGTCGATGTCGGCCACCTTGCCGGTGGCGAACACCCTGATCGCCCCCGCCAGGTCGAGCGGCAGGCCGAGGCTGCGCGCGAAGTTGTTGGTGGTGCCCAGCGGCAGCACGCCGAGCGCCACGTCGCGGTGGGCGACGTGGCGCACGGCCGTGGACAGGGTGCCGTCGCCACCGCCGACGATGAGCAGGTCGGGGTCGGTGGCCAGGGCGGTGTCGAGCAGGTCGCGCAGCTTCTTGGTGTTGTAGACGGACAGCTCCGCCAGCGGCTCGAACCCGAGGTTGTGGATCTGCTCGATCACCTCGAAGTAGTGGCGGCGGCCGCGGCGCGAGCGAGTGTTCACCACCACCGCCACCCGGCGATCCCGCCGGATCGCCTCGGTGTGCTCATCTTTGGTGCGCAGTTCGCTCATGGTCATTAATCGTAGGGGCCGCCGGAGTTACCGGCGGCCCTCTGAATGATTACTTCTTCGGGGGAACCACGTGAACGATCGCGCCCAGGTTCCCGGGCAGCGGGCTCACCAGCTTGAACTGCACGCCCAGCGCCTTGCCCTCGTCACCGGGGTTGCCGGTGCCGAGGACGGAACCGGCGGCCACCTGGCCGTACAGCTCGGTGGCGGGGGTGCCGTCCTGGTGCACCACGCGGGTGGTGTACGCCTGGTCGCCCTTCGACGGCACGACCACCGAGGCGTCGGCGTCCCGGAAGTACAGGCCGCCGTCGATCGCCTCGAGGCCCGGGTACCAGGTCTTGGCGTCGGTGAAGGCGGAGACGCCCTTCTGCGCGGGGAAGTCCGTGCAGTACTCGCTGAACGGCTCGTCCGGCGCCTCCAGGCACTCCTTGAACGGGTACGTCTTGCCGAACCCGAACGCGGCGTTGGAGGTCTGCACCCGTCCCTGGAGGTTCTTCTGCAGCGTCGGGTCCTTCTCGGCCGCGACGCCGGTGCGGCGCAGCGGCTCGAAGTGGGAGTCCACGACGAGCAGGCTGCCCTTGGGGCCGAGGCTGGGCGGCTGCCTGAGGGTGTCGTTGATGTTGTTGTTGATGTACGTCGAGTCGCGGTACCACACGAGCAGACCGGGCGCGTTGTACTTCACCTTCTGCACCTTCCACGCCCCGTCACGGAGGTAGTCGGTGTCGTAGGTGTACTGCAGGCCCTTGTCGAAGCCGTCGAAGTTGCGCCACTCGGCGAGGTAGAAGCGCTGGATCTCGCGCTCGCCGTTGTTGCGGGTCCAGCCCGTGCCGCTGGTGTTGGTGAACGTGCCGTGCAGGGGCTTCCAGCCCGTGTCGGTCTCGACGTCGTCGCTCCACACGGCGGTGCCGCCGTTGGTGAGCTCGAAGTCGTCCACGTGCCAGCCGCGCATCTGGTAGGCGGCGTCGGTGTTGTACGTCAGCCGCAGCTTGATCGCCTGCCCGGCGAACGGCGTCAGGTTCACGTAGTCGTGCCGCCAGGCGCCGCCGGTGTCACCGGTGAGGCCGTACTTCTTGTTGCCGAAGGTCTTGAGGTTCTTGTACGGGTCCGGGTAGTCGTCCGGCGTGGTGACCTCGTTGCCGGCCTCGTCGTAGACCTTCTGCTGGGTCCACGTCTCGCCGCCGTCGGTCGAGACCTCGACGAAGCCGAAGTCCCAGTCCTGCTCGATCTCGTAGTTGTTCCACATCCACAGCTTGAGATCGGTGCCTGCGGGGACGGGCAGGTCGCGCTGCAGGCTGAGGTTGGCCCAGTCCTGGTCGAGGCCGCTCCACCAGGCGTTCGAGCCGCTGTGCACGTCGATCATCTTCAGCGGCGTGGAGGCCAGGTTGACCCGGACGCCGTCCTGGGTGAGCTTGGGCGTGCGCGACGTCTGCCCGACGGTGACGAGCCTGGCGGCGTCACCGGGGTTGAACGTCTTCGGGTTCGCCCAGCCGAGCACCCACTTGTCCCACAGGCCCATGTGCGTCGGCATGGACTGGAAGATCGGGCCGGAGTGGGAGCCGCTGGACATCAGGTCCCAGAAGTCCACGGCGGAGCTGGCCGCGCCCGAGGTGTCGTACAGGTCGGGCAGGCCCAGGTCGTGGCCGTACTCGTGGGCGAAGACGCCGACGCCGGAGTCCTCGGGCTGCACGATGTAGTTGGAGATCTTCTTGTCCGTACCGGGGATCTTGTAGCCGCCGGCCACCGCGCTGGAGTGGGCCCAGATCGCGTACGTGCCCTGGGCGCCGCCGTCGGAGGACTTGTCCTTGCCGGCGTGCACGAGCACGAGGTGGTCGATCACGCCGTCGGGCTCGGCGAAGTTGCCGTCACCGTCGGCGTCGGAGATGTCCTCGACGTCGTAGTCCGCCCACGGGAAGTCCGGCTGGGCCTGGGCCAGCGCGTTCACCGTGTCGATCGGGAGCTGCTGGGCGCCGAGCGGGTTGTCGGGGTGGCCCGACATGTCCTGGGGCGGGTTGCCGCAGGCGGCGGCGCCGTACCACGCCTCGGAGTGCGGGACCTTGATCCAGCCGACGGCCGAGCCGGTGACGGAGTAGGCGCCCTTGGACATCTCCTCGTACATCTTCTTCATCGTGAAGCCGGAGATGTCGATGCCGGGCTTGCCGTCGCGCGGGTCCTTCAGGTCCGGGCGCACGCGCTCGGTGATGCCCTTGTCGGTGTAGAGCATCTTGTTGAAGTGCTCGGTGCTGAAGTCCTTGACCCAGAAGGAGTTGTTGTCCTTGTGCGGCAGCGTGGCCGGGTCGGGGATCTGGTTGTGCAGCGGGCCGTTCAGGAGCGTGCCCGGCGGCTCGACGACGCAGTCGTCCGGCTCGCTCTGGGTGCTGCGCAGCCGGTTGTAGCCGGAGAAGTCGTCGTTGGCCTGCTCGTTGAATTCGACGAGGACCGTCAGGAGCTTGGCCGTGCGGGTCTGCTTGGTGTTCTTGAAGATCCATTCAGCGGGGTTGCGGCCCGTCTTGATGGCCTGGTCCTCGCGGGCGGCGAGAATGCGGCCGGTCGCCGGGTTTCCGCTGTTGAACTTCCTGTCGAACTTCTGCGCGGGAGTGAGCGAGCGGGACCTCGCGTCGTTGAGCGTCGGCTCCTTCGTGTCCTCGGGGACCGCCGGAGGAGCGTAGTTGATGTAGTAGTCCGCGGCCGTGGGCTGGTAGTTCGCGACGGACGTCGCGGCTGCCGGCGGCGTGGACAGGGCGGCGCCAAGGAGGGCGACCGCCGGGATCGTTGCTAACAGGCGCTTAGAACGTGGCACCAGGAACCCTCTCTGCCCGGGGTCGCCGGGCGCATGGCCATAGGGTGTGCAATGCCGGACGCTAAGGGGTACGTCAACCGAACGTAAAGTACGTTGTTGAAACGTGATCAAACTACGACATTTCAGAACATCAACAGCACCGCGGCGGCCCCGCCCGCAATAGCCCCGCCGTAACAAATCACTGCCACCAGCAGGTCGAACCTGGCGATGCCGAGCAGTTCCTCACTGGTGTGACGGATGCGGTGCGCGGCGTGGAAGAGACACAGCACGACCACCACGACCAGCGCCAGCCGTACGAGCACGCCGTCCAGCAGCCCGCGCAGGTGCTCGGCGGTGGGCCAGTCCACGATCCCGAGCGGCATGAGCACCCCGAACAGCAGCACGAGCACCGGCACCACCAGCGCCGCCACCACTCCCCCGCCGCTGAACAGCAGCCACAGGTACGGCTCCAGCGTCCGCCTCATCGGAACCCCCTCAGCACGAAGAAGGCGATGACCGCGGAGACGACCAGCCACAACGAGTGGTTGCCGCCCTGGATCATCCACGCGGGCAGCCGGTAGCCGTCCAGGCGCACGACGGTGGCCTTGGGCGCGAGGTTCAGGAACGTGACCGAGTGGAACGCGGTCGCTGCCAGGGCGACCACGTTGATCGCGATCATCCACGGCCGTGACGCCAGCGCCGCGAACTCCGCCGTCCTCCCGTCGAGCACCGCGGCGACCAGCATCAGCAGGAACACCATCGACCAGGCCACGAACACGCTGGTCAGCTCGCGCAGCACGAAGATCGTGCAGTACCGCGTGCGGGCGAACCAGAGGTTGTCGCGCGGGGGCC
The DNA here is from genome assembly GCF_041950525.1 of Nonomuraea sp. GTA35. NCBI lineage: Bacteria > Bacillati > Actinomycetota > Actinomycetes > Streptosporangiales > Streptosporangiaceae > Nonomuraea > Nonomuraea sp. GTA35. The sequence goes on from NZ_JBGNUV010000003.1 coordinate 169,219, forward strand.
GGTAGGCGGCCGAGGTGGTCCGTACGGCGGCGCTCGGCGTCACCTCGTCATGCGCCTTCACCGCTTGCTCCAGGGCAGCACCGAACGCAGGGCGGCGGTCAGCTTGTAGCGCTGGATCGCCTCGGCCGGGTCCACGTGCTTGGGGCAGACCCGGGTGCACTCGCCGACGAACGTGCACCCCCACACCGCGTCGTCCTGGCTGAGGACGTCGAACCGGTCCCCCATGTCGCGCGAGTCCAGGTTGTAGCGCTGGGCCAGCGCGATCGCCGCCGGGCCGAGGAAGTCGGGGTCGAGCACGTAGACGGGGCAGGCCGAGTAACACAGCAGGCAGTTGATGCACATGCTGTACTGCTTGTACGCCTCCAGCTGCTCGGGCGTCTGGGCGTACTCGGCGGTCAGCGGCAGGTCCTCGCCCTCCCTGATCAGCCAGGGCCGCACGGACGACAGCTTGGCCAGGAAGTCGTCGATGTCCACCACCAGGTCCCTGATCACCGGGAACCCCTTCAGCGGCTCGATCCGCACCGGCCCCTCGCCGTACTCGGCGAGGAAGGTGCCGCAGGTCAGCCGGGCCTCCCCGTTGACGGTCATGCCGCACGAGCCGCACACGCCCATCCGGCACGACCAGCGGTAGGACAGGCTGCCGTCGAGCTGGTCCTTGATGTAGTTGAGCCCGTCGAGCACGGCCCAGTCGTTCATCAGCGGCACGTCGTAGCCCTGGAACGCCGGCTCGGCGTCCTGCCCCGGGCGGTACCTGGCCACTTCCAGCCGGATCGTCCGCGTGCCCGCCGCCTGCCGTACCGCTTCCGTCGTGTCAGTCACGGCCGTAAACCCTTTCTCCCGGAGGCCAGCGGGTGATCGTCACGGGGAGCAGGCCGACCGACGGCGTGCCGTCGGGCGCGCGGTGCACCAGCGAGTGCGCCAGGAACGCCTCGTCGTCCCTGGCGGAGAAGTCGGTGCGCTGGTGCGCGCCGCGCGACTCCTGCCTGTTCAGCGCGCAGGCCACGATCGTCTGCGCGATCTCCAGCATGCCGTGCAGCTCCTGCAGGTTGATCAGCTCGGTGTTGAAGGCGGTGCTGGCGTCCTCGACACGTGCCTCCTCGGCCCGCTCGCGCAGGTCCGCGAGCGTGTCCACGGCCTTGGCCAGCTCGTCGCCCGTGCGGTAGATGCCGGCGGCTCCTTCGAGCGTGTGCTGCATCTGCTCGCGCAGGTCGGCGATCCGCTCACCGTGCTTGCTGCCCTCCCGGGCCCGTTCCAACCGCCGCCGCTCGTCATCGCCCTGGCTGCGTACGGCGGGCGGCTCGGCGTCGCGGTGCTCCCTGGCGAAGGCGGCCGCCGCGATGCCCGCCCGGCGGCCGAAGACGAGGATCTCGGGCAGCGAGTTGGAGCCGAGCCGGTTGGCGCCGTTGATGCTCACGCAGGCCGTCTCCCCGGCCGCGAACAGCCCCGCGATCGGGGTGGCGCCGTCGAGGTCGGTGTGGACGCCGCCCATCATGTAGTGCACGACCGGGCGTACCGGGATGAGGTCGGTGGCCGGGTCGAGGTTCTGGTAGCTGCGGCACAGCTCGCGCACGAACGGGATGCGGGCGTCGATCTTGCCTTCGCCGAGGTGGCGCAGGTCCAGGTAGACGACGGGCCCGTACGGGGTGTCCACGGTGCGGCCCTTGTGCTGCTCGTGCACGAACGCCTGCGACAGCCGGTCGCGCGGGCCCAGCTCCATGCTGCGCAGCTTCGGCGTGGGCGTGGGCTTGCCCAGGTCGTAGTCCTGCAGGTAGCGGTAGCCGTCCTTGTTGATCAGCCAGCCGCCCTCCGCCCTGGCCGCCTCGGTGATGAGGATGCCGGTGAACGGCAGGCCGGTGGGGTGGTACTGGACGAACTCCATGTCCTTCAGCGGCGCGCCCTCCCGGTAGGCCAGGGCCATGCCGTCGCCTGTCTTGATGGCGGCGTTGGTGGTGAAGGGGAAGACCTTGCCGCAGCCGCCGGTGGCCAGGATGACGGTCCTGGCCGGGATGGTCTCGATGCGGCCGGTCCTGATCTCCACGGCCACGACGCCGTGGACGCGGCCGTCGTCGACGACGAGCTTGGTGACGAACCACTCGTCGTACCTGATGACGTCCTGATATTTCAGAGTCGTCTGGAACAGCGTGTGCAGCAGGTGGAAGCCCGTCTTGTCGGCCGCGTACCAGGTGCGCATCTTCTTCATGCCGCCGAACGGCCGCACCGCGACGCGGCCGTCGCTCTCGCGGCTCCACGGGCAGCCCCAGTGCTCGAGCTGGATCAGCTCCTTGGGCGCCTCGGCCACGAACGCCTCCACGGCGTCCTGGTCGCAGAGCCAGTCGCCGCCGGAGATCGTGTCGTAACAGTGCTCGTCGAGCGTGTCGCCGTCGCCGATCACCCCGGCGGCGCCGCCCTCGGCGGAGACGGTGTGGCTGCGCATCGGATAGACCTTCGACACGACCGCCACCTTGAGCGAAGGGTCCGTCTCGGCGACCGCGACGGCCGCTCGCAGCCCGGCTCCGCCTCCCCCGACGATGAGCACATCGATCATTGACGTCACTTTCCGTGATCTGGCTGAATCTGGTCCTTCACCCGCTTGCCGTCGTGGCGGATGGCCGACAGGTGGATGCTGCCGTCGTGGTACTCGTGCCGGATGCGACGGCAGCCGCAGTCGAAGAGCTGGTCGCGGATGACCAGACCGTAGCCGTCGTCGTCGACGAGGCGATCACCTCCGGACTTCTTCCCGCAGGGGGCCGTCTCGGGGTCGAAGGGAATCTTCGTGCCTGTCATCGCCGATCTCCCTGGATAGGCGAAACATCATGGAGGAGGGTCAGCCGGGCGCGTCATGGCGCGGCGGCACCTCCGGGGTGCCTCCCTGGTCGGCCTCCGGCTTCTCGGCGGGCTCCTCGTGCGGGTAGTGCAGGTCGAAGGCCGGCCGTTCGGAGCGGATCGGGGGCATGAAGGTGAAGTTGTGGCGCGGCGGCGGGCAGCTCGTCGCCCACTCCAGCGAGTTGCCGTAGCCCCACGGGTCGTCGAGCGTGACCTTGGGCGCGTGCCTGGCGGTCTTCCAGACGTTGTAGAGGAACGGCAGCGTCGAGGCGCCGAGCAGGAACGCCCCGACCGAGGAGATCTGGTTGAGCGCCGTGAAGCCGTCGGCCACGCCGTAGTCGGCGTAGCGCCGGGGCATGCCGAGCTGCCCGAGCACGTGCTGGATGAGGAACGTGGTGTGGAAGCCGATGAACAGCGTCCAGAAGTGCACCTTGCCGAGCCGGTCGTCGAGCATGCGGCCGGTCATCTTCGGCCACCAGAAGTAGAACCCGGCGAACATGGCGAACACCACGGTGCCGAACACCACGTAGTGGAAGTGGGCGACGACGAAGTAGGTGTCGCTGATGTGGAAGTCGAGCGGCGGCGAGGCCAGGATGACGCCCGTCAGGCCGCCCAGCAGGAACGTCACCAGGAAGCCCACGGCGAACAACATGGGCGACTCGAACGTCAGGTGCCCGCGCCACATCGTGCCGATCCAGTTGAAGAACTTCACCCCGGTGGGCACCGCGATGAGGAACGTCATGAACGAGAAGAACGGCAGCAGCACCTGCCCGGTGGGGAACATGTGGTGCGCCCACACCGTCATCGACAGCCCGGCGATCGCGATCGTGGCCCCGACCAGGCTCATGTAGCCGAAGATCGGTTTGCGGCTGAAGACCGGGATGACCTCGGTGATGATCCCGAAGAACGGCAGCGCGATGATGTAGACCTCGGGATGGCCGAAGAACCAGAACAGGTGCTGCCAGAGGATCGGCCCGCCGTTGTCGGACAGGAAGACCTGCGTGCCGAGCTTGCGGTCCGACTCCAGCACCAGCAGCGCGGCGGCCAGCACGGGGAACGCCATCAGCACGAGCATGCTGGTCAGCAGCACGTTCCAGGTGAACAGCGGCATCCGGAACATGGTCATGCCGGGCGCCCGCATGCCGATGATCGTGGTGATGAAGTTGACCGCGCCGAGGATCGTACCGAGGCCGGACAGGGCCAGGCCCATGATCCACAGGTCCGCGCCGACCTGCGGCGAGTAGATCGACGACGCCAGCGGCGTGTACGCGAACCAGCCGAAGTCGGCCGCCCCTCCCGGCGTGAAGAACCCGGCGAGCACCATCAGCCCGCCGAACAGGAACAGCCAGTACGCCACCGCGTTCAGCCGCGGGAAGGCCACGTCGGGCGCGCCGATCTGCAGCGGCATCACCACGTTCGCGAACCCGGCGAACAGCGGGGTGGCGAACAGCAGCAGCATCACCGTGCCGTGGATGGTGAACAGCTGGTTGTACTGCTGCTGGCTGACGACCTGCATGCCGGGCGCGGCGAGCTCGGCCCTGATGAACATGGCCATGACGCCGGCGACGAGGAAGAACCCGAACGAGGTGATCAGGTAGAGGTACCCGATGACCTTGTGATCGGTCGTGGACAGCCAGGATGCGATGACGGTCCCGGTGCGACGGCGCCTGACCTGCTCGATCGAGGTCTCTCGAACGGTCGTCACGGCTGCTCCCCTCCGACGCGGAGTTGTGCCTGCCCCGATCTACCCATTCCACGCCAACGATCGCCGCTCGGCTAGGCGTTCTTTGTTATTCGCCCGCGAAACCTTTGGCCCCGGCGCGGTCCACATTCCGGATACTTACCGGCCTACCTGGTGACATCTTCTATCCTTCGTAGGCCACACAGAATCGGAGGAGATGCTCGTGACCGCCCAGAGTGACTACGCCGACCTCGTCCAGCGAGGGCTCTCGCTCGACCTCACCCGGGGAAAGCCGTCGCCGCGCCAGCTCGACCTCTCCGACGATCTGCTGAAACTGCCCACGTCGTACCAGGCGGCCGACGGCACCGACGGCCGCAACTACGGCAACCTGCAGGGCCTGGCCGAGCTGCGCGAGCTGTTCGCGCCGCTGGTGCAGGTGCCGGCGGAGCAGCTCGTGGTCGGGGGCAACTCCAGCCTGGCCATGATGCACGACACCGTGGTGCACGCGCTGCTCACCCCGGTGCCGGGCGCCGCGCGCCGGTGGGTCGAGGAGCAGGAGATCACGTTCCTGTGCCCCGTCCCCGGCTATGACCGGCATTTCACCATCTGCGAGCGGTTCGGGATCAAGATGGTCCCCGTCCCGATGAACGCGGAAGGCCCCGACATGGACGTCGTCGAGCGCCTGGTGGCCGAGGACGCGAGCGTCAAGGGCATGTGGTGCGTGCCGAAGTACAGCAACCCGTCCGGTCTCACCTACAGCGACGAGACCGTGCGCAGGCTGGCCGCCATGGAGACGGCCGCGCCCGACTTCCGGATCTTCTGGGACAACGCGTACGCGGTGCACCACCTCACCGACACCCCCGACGAGCTGGCCGACCTGCTGGCGCTGGCCGCCGAGCACGGCAACGCCGACCGGGTGTTCGTCTACGCCTCGACCTCGAAGGTGACGCTGGCCGGCTCCGGCGTCTCGTTCTTCGGCGGCTCGCCGGCGAACGTGAAGTGGTTCCTGCACAACACCTCGAAGCAGTCCATCGGCCCCGACAAGATCAACCAGCTCCGTCACGTGGAGTTCCTGCGTGACGGCGCCGGCGTGGCCGCGCACATGCGGCGGCACGCCGAGCTGATCGGGCCGAAGTTCGAGCTGGTCGACAAGGTGCTGACCGAGCGGCTCGGCGACCTGGCCACCTGGACGAGCCCGCGGGGCGGCTACTTCATCAGCCTGGAGGTGCCGCACGCCGCCGAGGTGGTGGCCAGGGCCAAGGCGGCGGGCATCGCGCTGACGCCCGCCGGCGCCACGCACCCGTACGGCAAGGACCCCGACGACCGCACGATCAGGATCGCGCCGACCTACCCCGGCCTGGAGGAGCTGGAGCAGGCCATCAACGGCCTGGCCGTCTGCGTCCGCCTGGTCGCCGAAGAGCACGCCTGACCGACCGCCGGACCGGTCGCCTGACCGGTCGCCTGACCGGACCAGGCGCCGCGGCCCTCGCCTCACTGGCGGGGGCCGCCGCCGTTCCTGAAGCCGAAGATGTACTCGCGCGTCTCGCTCGGGTGGAACGTGACGCCGACGCCCGGCTCGAAGGCGACGTTGTCGCGGGCGCAGTAGTACAGGCTCTCCCACACGGTCAGGGCCTTCTCCCTGGCCGGGGCCTCCAGCGTGTCGCGCTTGCGGGCGCCGTGCGCGCCGAGCACGTTCAGCAGGCCGAACCCCCAGAACAGGCCCGTCAGGCAGAACGGCGCCAGCAGCACCTCGCCCCAGTTCGGGTCCTGCCCCATCGCGATCACCAGCGACACGACGAGATGCACCAGCGCCGCGACCAGCAGCAGCACGTACCCCTGGTTCCTGGCCCAGGGCGTGTAGTGGCGGCTGGGGAACGACAGCCACACCGCGAGCTGCGTGCGGCTCATGACGTGCTTCGACGCGCCCAGCGCCGCCTGGGTGGGCAGGTCCGCGACCTCCCGCGTGCCCGGTAACCTGACCCGCCCGATCTTGTACGTGGTCCCGGCGGCCACCACTCCGGGAACCGCGACAACCTGGTCAGTCTCCAAACACACCGGGCACCCGACAGTCACCCGGGCAGTCTGGCCTTAAGGAACGCACTGCGCAAACCATAAGGTGCATAGTGTGAGACCGATTGATGCCCTGGTGGACGCTCTGTCCGAAGCCCGCGTTCTGACCGACCCCGACGTGATCGACTCCTACGCCCGCGACCGCACGTTCCTGGAGCCCGGCAAGCCGCTCGGCGTCGTGCTCGCCACCTCCCGCGACGACGTGGTGACCACCATGAAGTGGGCCACCGAGCACCGGGTGCCGGTGGTGCCGCGCGGCGGCGGCACCGGCCTGGCCGGCGCGTCGGTGGCCGGCGACGGCTCGGTCATCCTCTCGCTGGCCAGGATGACCGCGATCAGGGAGCTCTCCCCCGCCGACGAGATCGCCGTCGTCGAGCCCGGCGTCATCACCGCCGACCTGGACAAGGCCGCCAGGCAGCACGGGCTGATGTACGCGCCGGACCCGTCCTCGTACGAGATCTCCACCATCGGCGGCAACCTGGCCACCAACGCCGGCGGGCTGCGCTGCGTGAAGTACGGCGTGACCAGGGACTCGGCGCTCGGCCTGGAGGTCGTGCTGGCCGACGGCCGGGTGCTGAACACCGGGCGGCGCACGATGAAGGGCGTCACGGGCTACGACCTGACCGGGCTGTTCGTCGGCTCCGAGGGCACGCTCGGCGTGATCACCGCCGCCACCGTGCGGCTGCGGCGCGCGCCGGCCGCGCCGCCCGCGACGTTCGCGGCCGACTTCTCCTCGCTGCGGGACGCCGGGGCCGCCGTGTCGGCGATCATGGCGGCCGGCTGCCAGCCGTCCCTGATGGAGCTGCTCGACCGGGCCACGCTGCAGGCCATCGACGAGTGGCGCAACATCGGCCTCGAACCCGCCACGCAGGCCATGCTCATCGGCCAGTCCGACGCCGCCGACAGCCAGGCCGCCGTGGAGCGCATGGAGCGGATCTGCACCGAGAACGGCGCCTCGTTCGTCGCCGTCTCGTCGAGCCCGCAGGAGGCCGACGAGCTGATCGGGCTGCGGCGCCTGGCCTACGGGGCCAAGGAGCGCCAGGGCGCGTGCCTGGTGGAGGACGTGTGCGTGCCGCGTTCCGCGCTGGCCGAGATGATCGGCCGGATCGAGGCGGCGGCGGTGCGGCACGGGGTGCGGATCGCCACGGTGGCACACGCCGGCGACGGCAACCTGCACCCGGTCTTCATCTTCGAGCACGGCACCGTGGAGCCGCCGCCGGAGGTGTGGGCCGCGGCGGACGAGGTGTTCAAGGACGCGCTGGAGCTCGGCGGCACGCTCACCGGGGAGCACGGCGTGGGGCTGCTGAAGCGGCGCTGGCTGGAGCTGGAGTCCGGGCCGGTCGTGGGCGAGCTGCAGCGGGGGATCAAGGCCGTGTTCGACCCCCTCGGCATCCTCAATCCCGGCAAGGCGATCTGACGGCCGACGATTGGATCTTGCCTTCACCAAGCCGTGACCTTGGGCTTCCAGGCGCACACGACCTGCGACGGAAGCCTGACTTTCATCGTCAAAACGTGAAACTTCTGATAGGTCCGGCAGACGCCCCGAGGGTCACGCTGGTAGCGTTTTGCCTCATCTATTGGGTTGTGATGGGGGTCCGACGTGAATCAGTTCCAGCCGTTGGCGGCGGACGATCCGCGGCGGCTGGGGGCGTATGACATCGTCGCCCGGCTCGGCGAGGGCGGCCAGGGCGTTGTCTATCTCGGCAAGAGCGACTCCGGGGAACAAGTCGCGGTCAAGCTGCTGCACAACGCCCTGGTGGCGGACGCCGACGCCAGGACGCGCTTCCTGCGCGAGGTGGCGGTGGCGCAGCGCGTCGCCCGGTTCTGCACCGCTCCGGTGCTCCACGCCGACCTGGACGGGAGCCGGCCGTACATCGTCAGCGAGTTCGTGCCCGGGCCTTCCCTGCGCGAGCTCGTCATCAACGAGGGGCCGCGGCGGGGTGCGGCCCTGGAGCGGCTGGCGATCAGTACGGCGACCGCCCTCGCGGCCATCCACCGGGCCGGGATCCTGCATCGCGACTTCAAGCCCGCCAACGTGCTGATGGGGCCCGAGGGTCCCGTCGTGATCGACTTCGGCATCGCCAGGGCGCTCGACTCCCCCGGCGCCACGGCCACCGGGATGGCCATGGGGACGCCCTCGTACCTGGCGCCCGAGCAGCTCAGCGGGGCGCAGGTGTCGGAGGCGGCCGACGTGTTCGCCTGGGGCGTCACGATGGTGTTCGCCGCGACGGGCAAGCCCGCCTTCGGGGCCGACTCCATTCCCGTGGTGATGAACCGGATCCTGAACGAGGAGCCGGAGCTCGGGAAGATGGAGGGGCTGCTGGGCGACCTGGTGGCCGCCTGCCTGTCGAAGGATCCGGCGCAGCGGCCCAGCGCCGACGAGCTGATCGTCCACCTCACGGGACAGCCCGCGCCCAAGGCGGCCATCGAGCCGGTGACGGGCGGCCAGAAGACCGCCGCCGGCGCCGGTGTCGCCGGCGGTGTGGCTGCCGGTGCCGCTCAGGCGGGCGCTGACGGCTCAGGCGGTCCCGGTGATGCGCCGAACCAGGACGACTACCCCGGGCCATGGCACCAGCCGACCGGCCCCCAGCAGCTTCCCCCGCCGCAGACGGGCGACTACGGCCGCCAGGCGGCCGCGGCGGCCCAGGGCGGCCCCGCCGGCAGCGCGCCTCACGGCGGCCTGCCGGGCAACGCGGCCCAGGGCGGTTCCGGCCAAGGCGGTGCCGCGGGCAACGGACCGCAGGCGGGCATGCCCCACGGCGGCCCCGCGGGCAACGGCCCCCACAGCGGTTCTGCAGGCAACGCGCCCCACGGCGGTCCCGTTCAGGGTGGCGCGGCGCAGGGCGGGCCCGGCGGGATGCCGCCCGGAGCGCCCCAGGCCGGGATGCCGGCCGGCGGCCCGCAGCCCGGAATGCCCGGCGGCCCGCAGGCAGCCGGCGCCCCCGGCGCGCAGGCCGGCGGCCCGCTGGCAGCCGGCGCGCAGGCCGGTGGCCCGCAGGGCGCTCCCGGGATGCACGGCGGCCCCAACGGCGGCCAGCAGTCGGCCGCGTCCGGGATGCCCCCGCACGGTCCCGGCCAGCCCTTCCAGGCGGGAGCCCACGGCGGGCCCGCGGGTCCGGGCGGGCCTCATGGGCCGGGCGGCCGAGGCGGGCCGGGCAGGCCCAACGGTCCCGCCGGTCCCGGTGCGGCCAGCGGTCCCGGCGCGGCCGGGGCAGCCGGTACGCGGCCGGGTGGCGGGGTGCCCGCCAAGCAGCGCCGTACCCTTACGCTCGCCCTGTCGGGTGCCGCCGCAGCGGCGCTGCTCGTCGTGGCGGGCGCGATCGTCGTGCAGGCCAACAGCAAGGAGCCCGCGGTCGTCGCGGTGGGCACCTCCGGCAACGAGACCGACGGCGGCTCGGGCGGCGCGGGCCAGCCGAGCGAGCCCCCGACCGCTCAGCAGTCCCCGCCCGTGGTGATCCCGACGGACAGCGCGGCTCCGGTGCCCACCCTGGACATCGAGCCGGAAGAGACCAAGAAGACCAAGAAGCCGACGAAGGAGCCCATCGCCCAGGTTCCGCAGGTGGTCACCGAGGCTCCCAGGCCCCAGACGACCACGAAGAGGCCCACGCCCACCCCGACTCCGACCAAGAAGAAGAAGACCACGCTGGTCGAGCCCGAGCTGGACCCGACGGAGAAGCCGACCTCGGGCCCCACGACGACCGTGCGCGCGGAGGGCGAGGCGGACAAGCCGAGCACGTCGCTGAAGCCCAACACGTACAAGCCGACGGCGGTGTGCGGCGCGGGCTACAAGATCGTCGACTCGCGGTCGCTGGGCGCCAACGCCACGATCTACCTGCTGTACAACAGCAGCGCGGGCAAGAACTGCGTGGTCACGATGTCGCGCCTGGTCCACCCGAAGAAGATGCCGATGAGCGCGATCCTCCAGGTCAAGGGCGGCTCCAGCGGCAACAACTCGGGCTCGTTCACCGCGTACGCCGGCCCGGTGCGCCTGCCCGCCGCCAAGAAGTGCGTGATCTGGGGCGGCTCGTGGAGCTCCTACAGCTGGAAGTCCGGCTGGAGCCACTGCAGCTGATCCGGCACGACGATCGAGCCGCCACCCGTCACGGGGTGGCGGCTCGTTCCATGCCTGGGCTAGCGTGCTTGGCATGATCGCCGGGAGGACGTCGTGATCAGGAGCAGGCTCGACACCGGGAGCGACGACTACCGCGCCAGGCGCGCGGCGATGCTGGCCAAGCTGGCCGAGCTGGACGCCGAGCAGGCCAAGGCGGTGGCCGGGGGCGGCGAGAAGTACGTCGCGCGGCACCGGGCCCGTGGCAAGCTGCTGGCCAGGGAGCGGGTGGAGCTGCTCGTCGACCCCGACTCCCCCTTCCTGGAGCTGTCGCCGCTGGCGGCCTGGGGCAGCGACTTCCCCGTCGGGGCGAGCGTGGTGACGGGGATCGGGGTGATCGAGGGCGTCGAGTGCGTGATCACCGCGAACGACCCCACGGTGCGCGGCGGCGCCTCGAACCCGTGGACGCTCAGGAAGACCCTGCGCTCGGCGGAGATCGCGCTGCGCAACCGGCTCCCGTACGTGAACCTGGTCGAGAGCGGCGGCGCGGACCTGCCGACGCAGAAGGAGATCTTCATTCCGGGCGGGCAGATCTTCCGCGATCTGACCAGGTTGTCGGCGGCGGGGGTGCCGACGGTGGCGCTCGTGTTCGGCAACTCGACGGCGGGCGGGGCGTACGTGCCCGGGATGAGCGACCACGTCGTGATGGTGCGGGAGCGGGCCAAGGTGTTCCTCGGCGGGCCGCCGCTGGTCAGGATGGCGACCGGGGAGGAGTCCGACGACGAGTCGCTGGGCGGGGCCGAGATGCACGCCAGGGTCAGCGGGCTGGCCGACTACCTGGCCCAGGACGAGCACGACGCGCTGCGGATCGGGCGGCGCGTCGTCGCCTCGCTGGGCTGGCGGAAGCTGGGCCGCGCGCCCGATCCCGGCGTGGCGGAGCCGGTGTATCCGGCCGAGGAACTGCTCGGGATCGTGCCGGAGGACCTGAAGGTGCCGTTCGACCCGCGCGAGGTGATCGCGCGGGTGGTGGACGGCAGCGAGTTCGCGGAGTTCAAGCCGCTGTACGGGGCCTCGCTGGTGACCGGGTGGGCGCGGATCCACGGGTATCCGGTGGGGGTGCTGGCCAACGCGCGCGGGGTGCTGTTCAGCGAGGAGTCGCAGAAGGCCACGCAGTTCATCCAGCTCGCGAACCAGTCGCGCACGCCGCTGCTGTTCCTGCAGAACACGACCGGCTACATGGTCGGCAAGGACTACGAGCAGGGCGGCATCATCAAGCACGGCGCCATGATGATCAACGCGGTGTCCAACTCCACCGTGCCGCACCTGACGGTCGTCATGGGCGCCTCGTACGGGGCGGGCAACTACGGGATGTGCGGGCGCGCGTACGAGCCCCGCTTCCTGTTCAGCTGGCCGAGCGCCAAGTCGGCGGTGATGGGCCCCGCCCAGCTCGCCGGCGTGCTGTCCATCGTGGGGCGGGCGTCGGCGCTGGCCAAGGGGCAGGTGTACGACGAGGAGGCCGACGCGGCGATGCGGGCGATGGTGGAGGCGCAGATCGAGGCCGAGTCGCTGGCCTTCTTCCTGTCGGGGCGCCTGTACGACGACGGGGTGATCGATCCGCGCGACACCCGTACCGTGCTGGGCATGTGCCTGTCGGCGATCAACAGCGCGCCGGTGCCCGAGGCGGCGGGATTCGGGGTGTTCCGGCCGTGATCACCCGCCTGCTCGTCGCGAACCGGGGCGAGATCGCCCGCCGCGTCTTCCGTACCTGCCGGGCGCTCGGCATCTCCACGGTGGCCGTGTTCTCCGACGCCGACGCGGACGCGCCGCACGTGGCCGAGGCCGACCTGGCGGTACGCCTGCCGGGCACGCGTCCGGCCGACACGTACCTGGACGTGGGGCGGCTGCTGGCGGCCTGCCGGGCCTCGGGCGCGGACGCGGTGCATCCGGGTTACGGGTTCCTGTCCGAGAGCGCGGAGTTCGCGCGGGAGGTGCTGGCGGCCGGGCTGGTCTGGGTCGGCCCGCCGCCCGAGGCCATCGCGGCCATGGGCGTCAAGATCGGGGCGAAGCGGCTGATGGCGGAGGCTGGGGTGCCGGTGCTGCCCTCGCTCGACCTCGCCGCGCCTGAGGAGTTCCCGCTGCTGGTGAAGGCGTCCGCGGGTGGTGGCGGGCGCGGGATGCGGGTGGTGCGCGAGCCCGGGGAGCTGGCCGGCGCGGTGGAGTCGGCGCGGCGGGAGGCCGCCGCGGCGTTCGGCGACGGCACGGTGTTCGCCGAGCCGCTGCTGGAGCGGGCCAGGCACGTGGAGGTCCAGGTGCTGGCCGACCGGCACGGGGCCGTGTGGGCGCTGGGCGAGCGCGAGTGCAGCGTGCAGCGGCGGCACCAGAAGGTGATCGAGGAGTGTCCCGCGCCGGGGATCTCGGAGGCGACGCGGTCGCTGCTGTACGAGGCCGCGGTCCGGGCGGCGCGCACGATCGGGTACGTCGGGGCCGGGACGGTGGAGTTCCTGGTCAAGGGGGACCGGGTGGCGTTCCTGGAGATGAACACCCGGCTCCAGGTCGAGCATCCGGTGACCGAGCTGGTTCACGGCGTGGACCTCGTGCGGCTGCAGATCGAGGTGGCGGAGGGCGCCGCGCTGCCCGCCGGGCCGCCTCCGCCGGTGGGGTGGGCGGTCGAGGCGCGGTTGTACGCCGAGGACGCCGATCATGTGCCGCAGGCCGGGGTGTTGCGGCGGTTCGAGATCCCGGGCGACGTGCGGGTGGATGCCGGGGTGGAGTCGGGGTCGGTCGTGTCGCCGCACTATGACGCGCTGCTGGCCAAGGTGGTGGCGCATGGGCCGACGCGGGCGGAGGCGGTGCGCAGGCTGGTGTCGGCGTTGCGCCGGGCCCGGCTGCACGGCTTGACCACCAACCGGGATTTGCTCGTAAATATCCTGACAAATCGGGAGTTTGTGGCCGGTAGCACGCACACCGGCTTCCTCGACCCCGACGGCCCTGTCCGCGCGTCCTCCGCGGCCCCGGAGCAGCCCGCCGAGGCCGGGCACGCGGGGCTGGCGGCCGCGCTCGCCGTGGCGGCGCTCAATCGCAGCCGCGCCCGCGTTCTCCCCGGCCTCCCCGCCGGCTGGCGGAACGTGCGCTCCCAGCCGCGCACCATCCGCTTCGAGGAGACCGGCGAGGTGACCTACGACCCGCTCCCCGAGGGTGTCACCGTCGCCGCCGCGGACCCGTACCGGGTGATCCTGGAGCACGACGGCCTGCGCCGCACGTACGAGATCGCCCACTACCCCGGCAGCGTGTGCGTCGACCACGCGGGCGGGCACGCCGAGCTGACCCCCGTCCCCCGCCTCCCCGAGCCCACCGAGCACGTCGCGCCCGGATCCCTCCTGGCCCCCATGCCGGGTAACGTGCTGCGGGTCGAGGTGGAGCCCGGTGATCGGGTGGTGAGGGGCCAGGCGGTCCTGGTCCTGGAGGCGATGAAGATGGAGCACCGCATCACCGCCCCGGCCGACGGCGTGGTGTCCGTCGTAGGCGTGGAGAAGGGCCGGCAGGTCGACGCGGGCGCGGTGCTGGTGATCATCCAGGAGGGGGACTCATGACAGACCTGGTGCACAAGGAGCTCGCGGGGGGCGTCGCGACGATCACGCTGGACTCGCCGCCCAACCGCAACGCGCTGTCCAGCCGCCTGCTGGCCGAGCTGGCCGACCGGCTGCGGTGGGCGCTGGCCGAGCCGGAGGCCAGGGTGATCGTGCTGACCGCCACGGGGCACGTGTTCTGCTCGGGTGCCGACATCAAGGAGCAGCGCGCCTCCGGGGCTCCGGTGACGGCCTCGTTCCCGGAGGTCCTGGAGCTGATCTGGGAGAGCCCCAAGCCGGTGATCTGCCGGCTCAACGGCACCGCGCGGGCGGGCGGCCTGGGGCTGGTGGCCGCGTGCGACTTCGCGATCGCGCCGCTGACGGCGTCGTTCGCGTTCACGGAGGTGCGCCTCGGCGTCGCGCCCGCCATGATCGCGGTGCCGGTGCTGCGCAGGCTGAGTGCCCGAGCGGCGGCCGAGTACTTCCTGACCGGCGAGGTCTTCGACGCGGCGCGGGCCGTGGAGATCGGCCTGCTGTCGGCGGCCGTCCCGCCCGAGGGCCTCGACGCGACCGTGGCCCGCCATGCCGAGATGCTGATGAAGGGCGGCCCGGAAGCGCTGGCGATCACGAAGCGGCTCGTCAGGGAGGTGCCGGCGATGTCGTTCAGGGGAGGGCTGCAGCGGATGACGGAGCTGTCGGCCGAGCGGTTCACCTCGGCGGAGGGCCAGGAGGGCATCGCGGCGTTCATGGCCAAGCGCCCGCCCGCGTGGGTGCCCCAGGAGGGCTGATCATGGTGCTGCGCGTCGCGAACTGCAGCGGCTTCTACGGCGACCGGCTCTCCGCCGCCAGGGAGATGGTCGAGGGCGGCCCGATCGACGTACTCACCGGCGACTGGCTGGCCGAGCTGACGATGCTCATCCTGGCCGGCAACCGGCTCAAGGGCCGCCCTGGCTACGCCCCGACGTTCCTGCGCCAGCTGGAGGACGTCCTGGGGCCCTGCCTCGACCGCGGCATCAAGATCGTGACGAACGCGGGCGGCCTCGACCCGGCCGGCTGCGCGGACGCCGTCCACGACCTCGCCGCCCGCCTCGGCCTGTCCCCGTCCATCGCGTACGTCACCGGCGACGACCTCACCGGCCACCCGCTCCCCCTCGTCAACGCCGACACCGGCGAGCACCTCACCGCGACCCCGCTGACCGCCAACGCCTACCTCGGCGGCCGCCCCATCGCCGCCGCCCTGTCGGCGGGCGCCGACGTGGTGGTCACCGGCCGCGTCACGGACGCCGCCCTGGTGACCGGCCCCGGCATCTGGCGGTACGGGTGGGGGCCCGAGGACCTCGACCCGCTGGCGGGCTCGGTGGTGGCGGGGCACGTCATCGAGTGCGGCTGCCAGGCGACGGGCGGCAACTACGCGTTCTTCCAGGACGTACCGGACCTGGCCCACTGCGGCTTCCCCCTCGCCGAGCTGCGCGCGGACGGCTCGTCCGTCATCACCAAGCACCCCGGCACCGGCGGCCTGGTCTCCATCGGCACGGTCACGGCGCAACTCGTCTACGAGCTGGGCGGCCCCCGCTACCTCGGCCCGGACGTGGTGGCCCGCTTCGACACGATCACCCTGTCGGACGACGGCCCCGACCGCGTCCTGGTCTCCGGCGTCCGGGGCGAACCGCCGCCGGACACCCTCAAGGTCGCCGTCAACTACCTGGGCGGTTACCGGAACACGATGACGCTGGTGCTGACGGGCCTGGACGTGCCGGCCAAGGCGCGGGTCGCCGAGGAGGCGCTCTGGGCCCGCGTCCCGCGCGAGTCGTTCGACGAGGTGGACGTCACGCTCACGGACTCCGGCCTGCTCCGCATCACCGTGATGTCCACGGACGAGCGCAAGGCCGGCCGCGCCTTCTCGTCCGCCGTCGTGGAGACGGGCCTGGCCAGCTACCCGGGCTTCTACGGCCTCTCCCCGCCGGGCAACGCCTCGCCGTACGGGGTGTACTGGCCGGTGCTGGTCCCGGTCTCGGAGGTGCACCCCAGGGTGTTCGTGGACGGCGCGGAACTCCCCCTCCCGCCCCCTCCGGACCGTACGCACCTGCCGCCCGCAGCGGGCGCGGGCCCGGCAACCCCCGCACCCCTCCCAGCGCCCGTGGCCGGCGCCCAGCCACCCCCGCACGCGGACGCGCGGGAGCCCGGCACCACCACCATCCCCCTGGGCCGCATCGCGGGCGCGCGCTCCGGGGACAAGGGCGGCAACGCCAACCTGGGCGTCTGGACCGACACCCGGGCCCGCTACGACTGGCTGGCGGCCCACCTGACCCCCGACACCCTCAAACGCCTCCTGCCCCATCTCGCCCCCTACCGCGTAGACCGCCACGACCTCCCCAACATCAAGGCGCTCAACTTCGTCGTCCACGGCCTCCTGGGCAGGGGCGTGGCCGCCAGCCCCCGGATGGACCCGCAGGCGAAGGCGCTGGGCGAGGAGCTGCGAGCGCAGCCGGTGGACGTCCCTACGCCCCTGGCACCGCCCGCCACCCCAGCAGCCCCGCCCCCATGAGCCCCGCCATGGCCCCGAGCGACGACGCCCGCACCTCCGGCGCCTGCCGGAAGCCCAGCCGGGCGCTCAGCCGCTCCCGCAGCGGCACGAGGAGGGTGTCGCCCGCCTGCGAGACCCCGCCGCCGATCACGATGGATTCGGGATCGAGCACCAGCGTGTACGTGGCCAGCGCCAGAGCGAGCGCCTCCACGGCCTCGTCCCACACCGCCACGGCCCGCGCGTCCCCCGCCAGCACCGCCCGGACCACCTCCTCGGCGCCGGGAAGGCCGCACCGCGCCGCCACGGCCCCGCCGGACGCGTAGGCCGCCAGGCAGCCCCGCTGCCCGCACCCGCAGGCCGCCCCGTCGGGCCGCACGGGGATGTGGCCCACCTGCCCGGCCCACCCGCCCGCGCCCCCGTACAGCGCGCCCGACAGCACCACGGCCCCCGCGATGCCGGTGCCGATGGGCAGGTACAGCACGTCCCGCCCGCCTTCCCCGTACGCGAGCTCCGCCTCCCCGGCGGCCCGCACGTCGTGCCCCAGCGCCACCGGCAGCCGTACGTCGGGGGCGAACGCGTGCGCGGGCACGTCGCGCCAGCCGAACGCGGCGGAGAAGACCGCGTGGGTGGGCGTGACGAGCCCGGGCACCGCGAGCCCGACCGCCAGCGGGCGCACGCCGTCGCGGGGACGGGCCAGGTCGGCGACGAAGGCGGAGACGGCGGCGATGACCCGCGCGGGGCCGCCGGCGCGGGGCGTGGGGCGGCGCTCGACGTGGTGGATCGTCCCGTCCCTGGCGACGAACCCGCCCTTCATGGTGGTGCCGCCCACGTCGATGGCCGCCACGTGCGTCATCCAGCCCTCCGAACAGTGCCGATAATCACTTTGAGTCATCCGTCGTCCATGCAGAAGAATGCCCTCCATGACCGTTCGCCGCCTCGCCCAGACCGACCTCGACGACTGCGCCCGGCTGGCCAAGGACCGCGGCTGGCTGCCCGAGCGGCACAAGTGGGGCCTGCTGTTCGAGATCGGCGAGCCGTACGGCATCGACGCGCCCGACGGCGACGGCCTGGCCGCCACGAACGTCCTGACCCGCTACGGCGACGACCACGCCGTGATCAGCATGGTGCTGACGGCCGCCAGGTTCGAGCGGCAGGGGCTGGGCCGCAGGCTCATGGAGCACGTGCTGGAGCAGGCGGGCGGGCGTACGGTCTCGCTGTACGCCACCGAGATGGGCCGCCCCCTGTACGAGCGGCTCGGCTTCCGCGTCGTCGGCCGGGCCGCCAAGCACACGGGTGTCTTCCGCGGCGAGCCGTCGGGCCGCACCCGCCCGGCCACGCAGGCGGATCTCGACGGCATCCTGCGGCTCGACGCGCAGGTGTTCGGCACGGATCGGTCGGCGTTGCTGCGGCGCATGTTCGGGTTCGGCGAGCAGGTGCGGGTCGCCGAGGGCGGCTTCGGCCACTGCTGGCGCAACGACGACAACACGGTGATCGGCCCGGTCGTTGCCAGGGACGAGGAGACGGCCAGGGCGCTGATCGGCGATCTGGCGCTGCACGCGGGCGGCGAGGTGCGGATGGACTTCGACCTGTCCAGGCAGGCGCTCATCGCGTGGGCGGGCGAGCACGGCATCGGCAGCCCGTGGCAGGTGTCGATGATGGTGCGCGGCGGGGAGCTGCCGGGCGACCGGTCGTGCCAGTACCTGCCGTTCATGCAGGCGCTGGGTTGACCTTGCGTGCGGCGCTCTCATAGGGTCGAGCACCAGAATATCGTTCTGTAGAGGGGCGGTACATGACCTCCACCCACATCGACGTCGGGGCCATCGACTTCGACGAGCTCGGCGCGTGGATGGACGCCGAGGGGCTGCCGGGCGGCCCGATCAGCGACCCGGCGCCGGTCCTGGGCGGCACGCAGAACGTCATGGTCCGCTTCGAGCGCGGCGGCCGCCCGTACGTGCTGCGCCGCCCTCCCCTGCACACCCGCCGCAAGAGCAACGAGGTGCTGCGCCGCGAGGCGCGGGTGCTGGCGGCGCTGCGCGACACGCCCGTGCCGGCGCCCCGGCTGGTGGCCGCGCAGACGGCGCGGGAGCCGGTGTTCTACCTGATGGAGCCGGTGGACGGGTTCAACCCCTCGACGGGGCTGCCGGAGCCGCACGCGTCCGACCCGGCGATCAGGCACCGGATGGGGCTGGAGGCCGCCGCCGCGCTGGCCGAACTGGGGCGGGTCGATCCGGCGGTGCTGCCCGGGTTCGGGCGGCCCGAGGGCTTCCTGGAGCGGCAGGTGCCGCGCTGGCTGACGGAGCTCGACTCGTACGGCGAGCTCGACGGCTATCCCGGGCCCGACATCCCCGGCCTGCGCGAGACGGCCGATTGGCTCACCCGCCACCTGCCCCGCACGTTCACGCCGGGCGTCATGCACGGCGACTACCATTTCGCGAACCTCATGTTCGCCCCCGACGGCCCCCGCGTGGCCGCGATCGTGGACTGGGAGATGTGCACGATCGGCGATCCGCTGGTGGATCTCGGCTGGCTGCTGGCCATGTGGCCGTCGGGCAACGACCACGTGCCGGGGCTGCCGCCGCCGCGCGAGCTCGTCGCGTACTACACGGCGCTGTCGGAGCGCGACATGTCGGCCATCGACTGGTACGCGGTGATGGCCTGCTTCAAGCTCGGCATCGTGCTCGAAGGCACCCACGCCAGGGCGTTCGCCGGGAAGGCGCCCAAGGACATCGGCGACCTGCTGCACGCGACCACGCTGGCGCTGTTCGAACGGGCCCAGGAGTTCATGAACGGCGCCCTCGACTGATCAGTCTCCCCATCACGATTTCCGGAAAGACGATCACAGGGGAAACCCCCGGGCATACAATTGCGCGCAATTGCTCAATTAATCGGGGAAGGATCGTCATGCGAATGCGGTTCCTCGGCTCCACCTCGGAGGCAGGCGCCTGTCCCACCCTGTACGAGACCGACCGCGGCACCATCGTCGTGCAAGGTCTCCGGGTCACCGACGCGGAGGCCCTCGCGGACCTGCGCGACGTCCTCGACGGCGAGGCCGCCGTGGAGGTCCCCCGCGAGCTCATCACCGAGATCGCCCGCCGCGTCCTCCCGGACGCCGAGGAAACCCGTGCCCGCCAGGCAAACGCTTTCCCGAGCAGCGGAGGAACACCGACGGCAACCGGTTGATCACAATTGCGGCGGGCCCTGGCATGATCGGCACCGGCGAGGCTAGCCTCTTGCGCCGTGACGTCCTTTCAGCAGGCGCGCATCGACCTCGGCAGCCAGCTACGCCAGCTGCGCGAGGCGGCCCATCTGTCGGGCAAGGAACTGGCCGAACGGCTGCGCTGGCAGCCGTCCAAGGTCTCCAGGCTGGAGAACGCCCGGCAGACGGCGACCGAGGATGACGTGGTCGTGTGGGCGCAGGCCGTCAACGCCTCGCCCGACACGACGGACGAGCTGATCAGGCAGTCCATCGCGCTGCTGGAACGGCACGACGACTGGAAGCAGCGCCACCGCAGCGGCCTGGCCGCGATCCAGGAGGACGTCCGCGACCTGGAGGCCCGCACGAAGGTCTTCCGCGTCTTCGAGCCGGGCATCATGGTGGGCCTGCTGCAGACCTCCGAGTACGCCAGGCACGTGTTCCGCAAGGTCAAGCGGCTCTACAGCGCGGCCGACCAGATCGACGCGGCGGTGCGGGTGCGCATGCAGCGCCAGGAGATCCTCTACGACCGGACGCGCACGTTCAGGTTCGTGGTCACCGAGGCCGCGCTGCGCACGATGCTGGCGCCGCCCGAGGTGATGCGCGGCCAGCTCGACCGCCTGCTCGCCGTCAGCACGCTGCCGAACGTCGAGTTCGGCGTCATCCCGTTCGGCACCGAGCTGCCGGCCAACCCGGTCAACGGCTTCTGGATCTA
Source organism: Nonomuraea sp. GTA35 (assembly GCF_041950525.1). Classification (NCBI taxonomy): domain Bacteria; kingdom Bacillati; phylum Actinomycetota; class Actinomycetes; order Streptosporangiales; family Streptosporangiaceae; genus Nonomuraea; species Nonomuraea sp. GTA35. The sequence continues at coordinate 189,839 of NZ_JBGNUV010000003.1, forward strand.
CAACGAGGCCATGGTCGCGGTCGCCACGATGACCAAGGACCTGATCCTGAGCGATCCCGATGACATCGCCTTCTACGTCCGGGCGTTCGACGATTACGCGAAGGCGGCCGAGTTCGAGGAGACGGGGCGGGAAGTCATCATCGCGATTCTTCACGATTACCGGAAACAAACCCCACATTAACCGCAGCAATTGCTTGCCCCCCACCGCAAGATCGTGCAATTCTGACGCGAGACGATGCGGAGGTGACGCATGATGCTTGATACCGCGCTCTGCCTCGAGCGGTTCGCCTGGCACGCGGGTCGTCATGCCGACCTGTCCGTGCAGAGCCTGGCGCTGTCCAGCGACCCGGCGTACGTATCGGTCCGCAACCGCTTCTCGGCCACCCTCGCCGAGACCGTGACCTGCTCCGACGAGGGCGCCTTCATCACCTCGTGGGGTTACCGCCTGGGCACCACGGAGGACGTCGAGTCCGCCGCCGCCCGCCTCGCCTTCCTCCTGGCCGCCCTGCCCGCCTAGGGCTGTTTGAACGGGATGTTGAGCCAGGGGCTGTCGGGGTCGGTCGTCAGGATGCGGTGCGCGTCGAGCATCTCGCCGTACCAGTCGCCGAACTCCTCCTCGTCGAAGTGCAGGCAGCGGCCCAGGATGTAGCCGGCCGAGAAGTCCTCCCAGGAGCGGTAGTTGATCCGGCTGACCCGCCCGGCGCGCACGACCGCCTGCTCGGCCTCCTCCAGGGTGCAGAAGCGGGCGCCGAGCCCCCAGCGGGCCATCTTCGAGGCCCGCCCGTAGTCCCACGCCTCCACCGAGTGCACGAACCGGCCCTCGGCGAGCAGCCCGTCCGCGCGGAAGCGCGCCTCGTACCGGACGATGCGCCCGATGAGCCGCTGCGCCCCGGCGGCCATGGCCTCCGCCTCTGCCTCGCTCAGCGGCTCCGGCCCCTCCGCCGCGCGGCTGCGCAGGACGCGCGCGGTCACCTGCCGCCAGTGGTCGACCTCGACCACGCCGCCGTAGTCGAGGGCGAGGCCGCGGCGCACGCCCAGCACGAAGCCCCAGACCGGGCTGCTCATCCGGCCGGCGAGCAGCTTCTCCACCGCGTTCGCCAGCGCCGCCGGGGTGGTGATCTCCCACCACTCCCGCAGGCGCTTTCTCTCGCCGACGTAGCCGGTGCCGTGCCAGCCCATCGCGTTCCAGAGGGAGCCGTTGCTGACGCAGAGCAGCGCCCCGCAGGCGAGCCCGTGGGCGACCGGGCCGTGCAGCGGGCCGCCTGACCACAGGGTGCGCAGCCGGTTGCCGGGGGCGACGGTCGCGCGCTCGGTGTGCCGGCGCCACACCTGCCGGTGGGCGGCCGTCGTGGGGAAGAACGCCTCGCACGGGCTGCCCGGGTTGACGGCCAGCCATGCCTCGCCCCCAGGCCAGTCGTGGGCGAGGGCCGCCAGGTCGGTCCTGAAGAAGACCGGGTCCGGCACGGGCGCGGGAAGCATCCCGTCGGTGAGGAACACCAGACTGCGGACGCCGTGCCGGGGATCCCAGCGGACGGGGTTGTAGAAGTTCCAGTCCTGCCGGGAGTCGGCCTGGGACCGCGACATCGCGTGGAAGAGCTTCACCTGGGCGAGGACGTCGAAGTACGCGGGCCAGTCGCCGCGCGTCCTGGCGTCGTACAGGCCGCGCTCGATCTCCGTGGGCGCCCGCCAGTACGGAGCCGGCGCCGCGCCCGCCAGGCCCGCTCCTGGATCGTCCCGCACCCCCATGCGGCGTTACCTTACAACCGCTCTGTACGGCTCTGCTCGACAGCACCCCGCCTTGTGGAGCACCTTCCGCGGCTCGGGCCGGTCCACGTTCCCGGCGGGGCGCCGCCGCGGCCGCGCCCCGCCCTCGCCTACGCCGCGCAGTCGTAGAGCCCGTCCTGGCCGTCCACGGCCGTGCAGTTCTGCTGCACCCAGCTCGTCACCTCCGAGTTGCCCCGGCCGGGCCCGCCACCGCTGCCCGGCATGACGTACCTGAGCTGTCCCGAGGAGACCAGCGACCGGAGCCGGTCCACGGTCATGGCGGGGTCGCTGCCGGTGAAGCCGCCCATGGCGATCACGGGCTTGCCGGTGGACAGGATCAGGCCGGACGCCTGCTGCGCGCTGCCCACCGCGACCAGCCACGTCGCGCTCCCCTGGTGGGCGACCAGATACGCGGCCATCGCGTCGCCGACGCCGCCGCCGGGACCGCCCCGCCCCATGAGGCCGGACCGGCCGCTGCCTCGCCCTTCGGCCGCCGTCCGCCCGTTCTGCGGGTCGCCGCCCGGCTGGCCCGCGCTGTCCGGGAGCTGTCCGTCGCCCGGCATCCGTCCTGGTGTGCCTCCGGGCCCGCCGAGGCCCGTCCGTCCCGGCGAGGGGCCGGCGGTCGGGTTCGTCCCGTTGATCGGGGACTGCAGGGGCGTCACCGCGTACGCGGCGGGCCCGGCGAGCCCGGCGACCACCGCGGCCGCCAGCGCGACCGCCAGCGCGACCGCCGCGAACCGCGCCGTCACCCGCGCCCGCACCCTGGCCAGCACGAGCACCACCACGGCCACCAGGCTCGCCCCGAGCACGATCCAGGCCAGCCACGGCAGCCAGTCGGGCGTGCGGCGCAGCACCACGAACGACCAGCCCCCGGTCAGCGCCACCGCCAGCGGCAGCGCCCAGGCCCACGCCCGCGACCGCCGGTACGCCTGCCACATCACCACGAACCCCGTCCCGGCCAGCGCGGCCACCGCGGGAGCCAGGGCGGTGGTGTAGTACGGGTGGAAGGTGCCGCTGGAGAAGCTGAACACCGCGTAGTGCACGACCAGCCACCCGCCCCACACCAGCCAGGCCGCCGCCGCCGGCCCGCCGTCCGCGTGCAGGCGCCGCACCCGCAGCAGGATCGCGAACGCCAGCGTCACCGCGCAGAACGGCAACAGCCACGAGATCTGCCCCGCCAGGATGTCGTTGAACAGCCGCCCGGCCCCCGGCTCCCCGCCGAAGCCCCCGCCACCGCCGCCCCGGTCCTGGCCGAAGACACGGCCGAGGCCGTTGTAGCCGATCACCAGGTCCCGGACGGTGTTGTCGGTGGAGCCGCCGATGTAGGGGCGGGAGTCCTCAGGCCACAGGTCGGTGACCACCACCCACCAGGCGCTGGACGCCACCAGCACGACCCCGGCCGCCAGCAGGCGCCCCACCCGTTTGAGCCACGGCACCCCGGCGCACACCAGGTACGCCAGCGCGAAGGCCGGCACCACCAGGTACGCCTGCAACATCTTGGCGTTGAACCCGAGCCCCACGAAGAACGCCGCCAGCAGCAGCGGCCGCAGCCGCCCCGTCCGCAGCGCCTCCAGGCAGAACCAGGCCGACAGCACCAGCAGCAGCACGAGCACGGTGTCGGGGTTGTTGTCCCGGTTGATCGCCACGGTGATCGGCGTGAGCGTCATGACGACGGCGGCGATCAGCGCGGCGAGGTGGCCCCCGGCAGGCCGTGAGCCAGGCGAGGCGGCGAAGGCGCGGCGCACGGCCGAGTGCACCAGGCCGACGGCGGCCACCCCGGCGAACGCCTGCGGGAGCAGCATGCTCCAGGTGCCGTAGCCGAAGATCCGCGCCGACAGCCCCATCACCCACAGCGCCAGCGGCGGCTTGTCCACGGTGATGAAGGAGCCGGCGTCGATCGCGCCGAAGAAGAACGCCTTCCAGCTCCGGGTGCCCGACAGGATGGCGGCGGCGTAGTACTCGTTGGCGTTGCCGCTCAGCGCCCACGCGTACAGGACGAACGCCACGGCGAGCACCGCCCACAGCGCGGGCCGCGACCAGCGCGGGTCGTCCTCGGCGCCGAGGAGGGCACGGGCGAGCGCGCCGCGCTTGCCGGCGGCCCGGTGCCCGGGCCTGACGGCGGTGGTGGTCATCGGGTGGCCCTCCGCTCGGGGTTGAAGACCCACGCGCGCAGCAGCAGGAAGCGTACGAGCGTGGCCGCCGCGTTGGCGACGATGACCGCGATCAGCTCCACCGCGTGGGAGACCCCGGCGGGCAGCAGGGAGAGGCTGCCCGAGGTGAGCGCCAGCCCGACGAGGAACGCGATCAGCCCTTCGAACTGGTGCCGCACGGCCCCGCCCGAGCCCCTGACGCCGAAGGTGAAGCGGCGGTTCGCCGCGGTGTTGGCCACGGCGGTGACCAGCAGCGCGACCGCGTTGGCGGCGAGGGGCGGCACGACCTGGCGCAGCAGCGAGTACAGCAGCAGGTACGCCAGCGTGCTGATCACCCCCACGACCGCGAACCGCGGGAGCTGCCTGGCCATGCCCTTCGGCAGCTCGGCCCGCTCGACCCTGGCGGGCACGGGGATGCGGGCGGCGCCGGACAGGGCCCTGCGCCCGACCCGCACCAGGCCGCGCAGGTCGTCGAGGGCGGTCTGGACGATCTCCACCCGGCTGTCCGGGTCGTCCACCCAGTCCACGGGCACCTCGTGGATGCGCAGGCCGTGGCGCTCGGCCAGGAGCAGCAGCTCGGTGTCGAAGAACCACTGCTCGTCCTCGACCCCGGGCAGCAGAGCCTGGGCGATCTCCGTACGGGCGGCCTTGAAGCCGCACTGCGCGTCCGAGAACCCGGCGCCCATGCCGAGGCGGAGCAGCAGGTTGTACGAGCGGGAGATGAACTCCCGCTTGGGCCCCCGCTCCACCCGCGCCGCGCGGGCCAGGCGGGTGCCGATGGCCAGGTCGCTGTGGCCGGACAGCAGCGGCGCCACCAGCGGCAGGAACGCGTCGAGGTCGGTGGACAGGTCCACGTCCATGTAGCTGACGACGTCGGCCTCGCTCTGCGACCACACCCTGCGCAGGGCCCGCCCGCGGCCCTTCTCGTCCAGGTGCACGGCCCGGACGTTCGGCAGCTCCCTGGCCAGCTCGGTGGCGAGCTGCCAGGTGTTGTCCGTGCTGGCGTTGTCGGCGATCGTGATGCGGAAGCCGTAGGGGAAGTTCCCGGTGAGGTAGGTCTGCAGCCGGGTGATGCCGGCCCGCAACGCCCGCTGCTCGTTGTGGACCGGGACGACCACCTCGACCAGGCGGGTCCGCACTGCTGTGGTTTCCATGCAGCTAAGGACACGTTTGGGGTCTTTAAGGCGACTTATCCGATTCTGAGTTACGGATGAGAGTTCCCGGCAGCTCCATGGTGGCGATGGCTCCGCCGTCCGGGGCGTTCTCCAGGCTCACGGTGCCGCCGGCCTCCGTGACGGCCTGCGCCACGATCGCCAGCCCCAGCCCGGAGCCGGGCAGGCCGCGCGCCGACGGGGAGCGCCAGAACCGCTCGAAGACGTGCGGCAGCTCCTCCTCGGGCAGCCCGGGGCCGTGGTCGCGCACGGTCAGGCGGCCGTCGCGCAGGTTCACCTCGACCTGGGCGCCCGGCGGGCTGAACTTGGCGGCGTTGTCGATGAGGTTCAGCACGGCACGTTCCAGCGAGGTGGCGCTGCCCACGACGTACCAGGGGCGCAGGTCTGTGACGACCTCGGCGCCGCGCAGCCTGGCGCGCTCGACGGCGGCCGTGACCACCTCGTGCAGGCCCAGCTCGACGTGCGGCTCGTGGTCGGTGTCGCCCCTGGCGAGCTGGAGCAGGTCGGCCACCAGCGTGGACAGCTCGGCGAACTGCGCCTTCACGTTGACCAGCAGGCGCTCCTTGGCGCCGGGGTCGAGGCTGCGGCCGGTCTGCTCGCTGCGCAGCAGCAGGTCGATGTTGGTGCGCAGGGTGGTGAGCGGGGTCCGCAGCTCGTGGCCGGCGTCGGCGACGAGCTGTTTCTGGCGCTCCCTGGAGCCTGCCAGGGCGGCGGTCATGGCGTTGAACGAGGAGGACAGGCGGGCGATCTCGTCGTTGCCGTGGACGGGGATGCGCGTGTCGAGGTCCTCGGTCTGCGCGATGTGCTCGACCGCCCTGGTCAGGTCGCCGACCGGGCGCAGGGCGGAGCGGGAGATCGCGAGCCCGGCCATGGCCGCGCCGAGCACGCCGAGCACGGAGATGCCCACGAGCATGATCCCGGCGTTACGCAACGTGCGCTGGATGTACCCGACAGGCCTGGCCTCCATGACCGCCACGCCGGGCTTGAAGTTGATCGTCACCACGCGCACGTCCTTGCCGTCGCGCGTCGTCCCGTAGCGGTAGACGGGCTCGCACGGCTCGAAGGCCTGCGCGTCTTTCTCGTAGTCGGGCACGATGGGCGACGGGCCGATCGAGCAGGTGGTGTTGTCGGCGTACAGCAAAGTCGCCAGGCCGTCGACGAACGGGCCCCGCGCGCCCTCCGGCGTGCAGTTGCGCTCCAGAAACCCCTTGTCGCCCCCTCGCACCGACTCCAGGATGCTCTGGTCGAAGTTGCCGATGAGCCGGGTCTGCAGGATGAAGTACGACGCGCCCGCGCACATCGCGATGGCCAGCGCCACTGCCACCGTCACCAGGAGCGTCAGCCGCGTGCGCAGGGTGCCGCGGGTGGCCAGGCCGCGCAGGCGCTCACCCAGCCCGCCACCGTTCACGGCGTGGTCCTGAGCACATAACCCACCCCGCGCACGGTGTGGATCACGCGCGGCTCGCCCCCGGCCTCGGTCTTGCGCCGCAGGTACATCACGTACACGTCGAGCGAGTTGGACGTCGGCTCGAAGTCGAAGCCCCACACCTCGCTGAGGATCTGGTCCCTGGTCAGCACCTGGCGCGGGTGCGCCAGGAACAGCTCCATCAGCAGGTACTCGGTCCTGGTCAGGTCGAGCCTGCGGTCGCCGCGGGTGACCTCCCTGGTCGCCGGGTCCATGCGCAGGTCGCCGTACGAGAGCGTGTCGCCCTCGGCCGTGCCCGTGCTGAGCGCGCCGCGCCGCAGCAGGGCCCGCACCCTGGCCAGCAGCTCGTCCAGCTCGAACGGCTTGACGAGGTAGTCGTCGGCCCCCGCGTCGAGCCCGGAGACCCGGTCGCCGACCGCGTCGCGAGCCGTGAGCATGAGCACCGGGACATGGTTGCCCGACCCGCGCAGCCTGCGGCACGCGGTCAGCCCGTCGAGCCTGGGCATCATGACGTCGAGCAGCACCGCGTCGTACGGCTCCGCCGCCAGGGCGTCGAGCGCCTGTTGCCCGTCGTCGGCGGTGACGACCTTGTAGCCCTCGAACTCCAGGCTCGACTGCAGAGCCTCGCGCAACGCGGGCTCGTCGTCCACTACCAGCAACCGTGCGGGCTCACTCATGCTTACAAACGCTAGGGGCTCATCATGAAAACGTGATGAACGACCTCACAGAGGTCTTATGAGGATCACCACGCGACGGGCATCGAAGTGAGCCCGAAGATGGGTCCATCGTACTTGGCGGGCAGCTCCTCATCGGCCACCGTCACCCGCAGGCCGGGCAGGCGCTCGAACAGCGTGCGCAGCGCGATCTCCAGCTCGGCGCGCGCCAGGTTCTGGCCCAGGCACTGGTGCACGCCGTACCCGAAGGCCACGTGGTGGCGGGCGCCGCGCTCGACGTCGAAGTCGTCGGGCCGCTCGAACGCCCGCGCGTCGCGGTTGGCCGAGGCGCCGAGCACGAAGATGCCCTCGCCCTTCCTGACGAGCTGACCGCCGATCTCCTGGTCCTCGACGGCGACCCGGTCGAAGGCCACCCAGTCCACGATCGAGTGGTAACGCAGCAGCTCATCGACCGCCATGGGCCAGCGGTCGGGGTTCTCGCGCAGCGCGGCGAGCTGGTCCGGGTGGCGCAGGAGGGTGAGCGTGGCCAGCGGGATCATGTTGGCGGTGGTCTCGTGGCCGGCGACGAGCAGCAGGAACATCACGCCCACCAGCTCGTCGTGCGTGAGCCGCCCGCCGGTGATCAGCCGGCCCAGGAGGTCGTCCTTCGGGGCCTTCTCGGCGTCCGTGACGAGCCCGTCGAGGTAGTCCCTGATCGCGAACGCCGGCGTGTGGAAGTCCCCGTCGGAGCTGAGCATCTCGCGGGTTCGCGCCTGGAAGAACTCGTGGTCGGCGTACGGGACCCCGAGGAGCTGGCAGATCACCAGCGAGGGCAGCGCGAGCCCGAACGCCTCGACCAGCTCCGCCTCGGAGCCCTGCGCGACCATGTCGTCGATGAGCCGGTCGACCAGCGCCTGGATCCCCGGCCGCAGGTCCCTGATCCGCCTGACGGTGAACTCGGGGATGAGCAGCCGCCTGAACCTGGTGTGCTCGGGCGGGTCCAGGTCGATGAAGTGACCGGCCAGGAACTTCTCCATGGCCGCCGCCTCCTCGGGCGACGGCGGCGGCGCGGTGTGGAGGGCGGCGTTGGGATGGCCGGGCGTGGCCGGGCTGGTGCTGATGCCGCTGCCGGCGAGCACCCGCTGGGCCTCGGCGTGCCGGGTGACGAGCCAGACGTCCCCGTTGGGGAGCGAGGCCCTGACGAGCGGGGCCTGCTCGCGCATCCGCTCGTACTCGGGCGGCGGCGCGAACGGGCAGGTACGCGGAACTGGGAAGGAATGCGCCATAGTGTTGCCCCCAAGAAGCCGATCGCATTGCTTACTTACGCGAAAGTAAGCAATGATGCGATGGGCCGTCAAGTGATGGGAGCGGAATGGCGGGCCGGCGGACGGACACACGTGAGCGGATCCAGCAGGTGGCGCTGGAGTTGTTCGCCGAGCGCGGATACGACAAGACCTCGCTGCAGGAGGTGGCCGAGCGGCTGGAGATCACCAGGCCGGCGCTCTACTACCACTTCCGCACGAAGGAGGACATCCTCGCCAGCGTGGTGGACCGGCTGTGCGACTCGATCGACGAACTGATGGCCTGGGCCGGGGAGCAGCCGAGGACGGCCGAGTCACGCCGGGAGATCCTGCGGCGCATGTCGGGGCTGATGGAGGATCAGTGGCGGCCGATGTTCAGGTTCGCCCAGGTGAATCAGGGCGTCATGCAGCACAACGTGGCCGGGGAGCGCATGCGGAGCCGGATCGTCGGCATGCTGTCGGTGCTGGCCGTGCCGGGGGCGGACGCGGTCAAGCAGTTCGAGGCCCGGCTGGCGGTGTTCGCGGTGATACTCGGGAGCGCGCCGTTCCTGTTCGACATGGACCTGGACGAGGGCGAGCGGGCGGACGTGGCCCTGGAGGTGGCCTCCAAGCTCGTCACCGACTGAGCCTCGGGCCGCCGCCGGAGCGCCAGACCGGCTGAGCGTCGGTCCGACGCAGGGGGCCCGTACCGGCTGGGCGCCGGGCTAACGCAGGAGTGCCATGGCGGCGTTGTGGCCGCCGATGCCGCTGACGCCGCCGCCCCTGCGGGCGCCCGCGCCGCACATCAGGATGCGCTCGTGCTCGGTCTCCACCCCCCACCCGCCCTCCTCGGCGTACGGCCAGCTCAGGTCGGTGTGGAAGATGTGACCGCCGGGCAGCCCGGTGTCCCGTTCGAGGTCCACCGGGGTCTTGACCTCGACGCACGGGGTGCCGTCGGGAGCGGTGAGCAGGCAGTCCTCGATGGGCTCGGCGAGGACCGCGTTGATGGAGGCGAAGGTGGCGTCCAGGGCCAGCTTCCTCGCCTTCTCCGGATCTTTCCGGAAGAGCCGGGTGGGCATGTGCAGGCCGAACAGCGTCATCGTCTCGGCCCTGCCGCGCAGGTCGGGCCCGAGGATGGACGCGTCGGTCAGCGAGTGGCAGTAGACCTCGGCGGGCGGCAGCTCGGGGATCTCGCCGCGCGCCGCCTGCTCGTACGCCGCCGCGAGCTGATCGCGTCCCTCGTTGATGTGGAACGTCCCGCTGAAGGCCGCCCGCGGATCCACGGCGGCGTCCTTGAGCCGGGGCAGCCGCGTGAGCACCATGTTGACCTTGAGCTGCGCCCCCTCGGGCAGCGCCGCCTCCGGCCGCCCCATCACCCGGTCGAGCACGGCCGGCGGCAGGTTCACCAGCACGTGCCCGCCGCTCACGGTGTGCTCGCCGTCGTCCGCCACGAACGTCACCTCGCCCGACGGCGAGATGCCGACGATCTCGGCCCCGGTCCTGATCTCGGCGCCCGCCCGCCTGGCCGCCGCCTCCAGCGCGCCGGAGACCGCGCCCATGCCGCCGACCGGGACGTTCCAGTCGCCGGTGCCGTCGCCGATCACGTGGTAGAGGAAGCAGCGGTTGGCCAGCAGGTCGGTGGCCGGGTCGGCGAACGTGCCGATCAGCGCGTCGGTCAGCACGACGCCGCGCACGGTGTCGTCGCGGAACCGCTCGTCCACCGTCTCCCCGATCGGCCGCGCGAACAGGTCGCGCCACGCCTCCTGCCCGACCAGGCGCTCGATCTCGGCCTGCGGTCGCAGGGGTTCGAGCAGCGTGGGAGCGAGGGCGCGCGCCGCCTCGGCGGTCATGCCGTAGAACCGCCGCCACGCCTCGTGGTCGGCCTCGCCGCCCGTGACGTTCCTGAACGAGGCCGCCGTACGCAGGTCGTCCTCGTTGTCGACGAGCAGGCCCGTGTCGCCCTTGGGGGTGTAGGAGGCGTACCGGCGGCGGCGCAGCTCCAGGTCCAGCCCCAGGTCGCGGACGATCCGGGTGGGCAGCAGGCTCACCAGGTAGGAGTACCGCGACAGGCGCACGTCCACGCCGGGGAACGCCCGCGCGGATACCGCCAGGCCGCCCACGTGCGCGTATCGCTCCAGCACGAGCACCCGCCGCCCGGCCCCGGCGAGGTACGCCGCCGCGACCAGCCCGTTGTGCCCGCCCCCTGCCACGACCACGTCATACGAAGCCACCTTCGCACCCTACGACCCGCCCCGCCCCACCCGTCAACGCGCCCCACCTGTCAACGCGCCGCGCACCTCACCGGCCCGCGCCCACCTCGCTCAGGAGCACCGCCCCGGCGGCGGGGTCGTCAGCCGGTCAGGGGCGGGTCGCGATGGCCAGAAGGGTCGCCGCGGGGCCGGTCAGCGGGCGGCCTCGGCGCCACACCGCGCGCAGGCTGCGGACCAGGTTGACCCCCGTGAGCGGCACCTCCACCAGCCGCCCCGTCGCCACGTCGGACTCCACCGCGTACCCGCTCAGCACCGCCGGCGCCACCCCGGCCTGCGCCGCCCCCTTCACCGCCGAGTTCGATCCCAGCTCCAGCCGCGGGCTGGCCCGATGCATCGCGGCGAACGCCACGTCGAGCGTCTCCCGCGTACCGGAGCCGGTCTCCCGCACGACGAGCGGCGTGGCGGCCAGTTCCGGCCCCCTGAGCACGGTGCGGCGGCGCGCCCACGGATGCTCGGGCGCCACCACGACCACGAGCCGGTCGGTCCCGACGACCCGCACGGCCAGTCCGTCCGGCACGCTCGGCCCCTCGACGAACCCCAGCTCCACCTCCCCGGCCAGCACCCGGGCCGCGACGTCGGCGGAATTGACCACGTCCAGCCCCACCTGGACGTCGGGCTCCCGGTGCTGCAGCTCGCCGAGCCAGCGCGGCACGAGGTACTCGGCCACCGTCATGCTCGACGCCACCCGCAGATGAGCGGCCTCGCTGAGACGTACGGCCTGGGCGGCGCGCATGAGCTCCTGGGCCGCCGCGAGCACCTGCGTGGCCCAGCCGGCCACCATCTTGCCCTCGGCGGTGAGCGTGGAGCCGCGGGGGGTGCGTTCGAGCAGGGGAAGGCCGAGACGGCGTTCGAGCAGGGCGATCCGCTTGCTGGCGGACGGCTGCGCGATCCCGGCCGCCCTGGCCGCCCGCCCGAGGCTGCCCAGCTCGCCGACGTCGACGAGGAGCTTGAGCGAGTCGAGATCCGGCAGCGCACTCATAGCCTCAGGCTATGGCCTTCCAGGCAAGGCATGGCTACCGGGCGTCCCTCCCGCGCCGAAGACTGGGATCATGCTCACCACCCCGCGCGACCCCGCCGCCCGCGACCCCCTGCAGCGGACCCGGCCACGCCTGGTGCGGGGTCACCGGCCGCGCCCGGACGGGCCGCCCCGGGGAACGCGCCGCGAAGCACCGGAGCCTCGATCGGGGCGCCCCGCCTGGCCCGGCTCCCGGTGGAGCGCCTTCGGTGAGGCGGGTGGCCGGTGGATGGGGCGTACGACGGCGCGGATCGGCCTGCTGTGGCCGGGGGTGGCCGTGGCGGCCGTGGCGGTGGCGTTCGCGACGCTCGTCAACCGGCTCGTCCCGGCCCTCACCCCGGCGGTCGTCGCCGTCGCGGCCGGAGCGGCCGTGGCGAGCGTGGTGGGCGTCGGCGAGCGGCTGAGGCCGGGGCTCGCGTTCGTGTCCAGGCGGGTGCTCCGGGTGGCGATCGCCCTGCTGGGCCTGCAGATCGCCGTGCCTCAGGTGCTGGCGCTCGGCTGGCAGAGCCTGGCCGTCGTGGCGGTGGCGACCGGCGTGACGTTCGCCGTGACGCCGCCGATCGGGCGCAGGCTGGGCCTGAGCCGCGGCACGTCCCTGCTCATCGCCACGGGCGTGGCCATCTGCGGCGCCGCCGCCATCGCCGCGATGCGCGAGAGTACGGACCTGCCCGACGAGGACGAGGCCGCCGCGAGCGCGCTCGGCGTCGTGGTCCTGTACGGGAGTGCGGCCATCGCCCTGATCCCCCTGCTGGCGGGCCTCATGGACCTGTCGGCGGCCCAGCTCGGCGTGTGGACGGGCGCGGCCGTGCACGAGGTGGCGCAGGTGGCCGCGATCGGCGCCGCCTCGGGCGTGCTGGCGACCGCCGTGACGGTCAAATTGGGCCGCGTCGTCCTCCTAGCCCCGATCGTGGCACTGACGACCTACCGCGAGCGATCCGCCCAGAACGCGGCCGCGGCGGGGGCGGCCGGCCCGGAGCGGCGGGAGGGTGGGCGGAGGCCGCCGGTGGTGCCGCTGTTCGTGGCCGCGTTCCTGGCGATGGCGGCCGTGCGGAGCACCGGGCTGGTGCCCGCGGCGGTCACCGGCGCGCTCCCCGGCGTGACGAACGTGCTCATGGCCGCCGCCCTGTTCGGCCTCGGCACCGGCATCGACGTGCGCGGACTCCTGCGGGGCGGCCGGGCGGCGCTGCTCGGCGGCATCGCCACGGCGATCATCGCGGCCACATCCCTGGCCGGGGTCGCGCTCCTCGTGTGATCCTCGGAGTGGACGGCCGGGCCAGGGGCCCGTACCCTGCTCCATTTGGAACAAATACCGCGAAAGTGGCCGTTCCCCGTAGGCAGGCCCAGGACCACTCAAGGAGCACGAAACTCACCATGCGCAGCACCACCGACTCCATCCTGCAGCCGTCCGACGAGGTCGCCGAGGCCCTGGCGGCGGGCGCGCCGGTCGTGGCGCTGGAGTCCACGATCATCTCCCACGGGCTGCCGCAGCCGCGCAACCTGGAGGTGGCGCGGGAGCTGGAGGGAGTCGTACGGGCGGCGGGCGCCGTACCGGCCACGATCGCCGTCCTGGACGGCGTGCCCCGCATCGGCCTGGACGAGGTGGAGCTGGAGCGCATCGCGTCCGAGCCCGGGCTGCGCAAGCTGGGCCAGCGCGACCTGCCCCTGGCGGCGGCGCTGAAGGCCAGCGGCGCGACCACGGTGTCGGCCACGTCGTTCCTGGCCGCGCGCGCCGGGATCCGGGTCTTCGCCACCGGCGGTCTCGGCGGCGTGCACCGCGGCTGGACCGAGGACCAGGACGAGTCCGCCGACCTCGACACGCTCGCCCGCACGCGGATCACCGTCGTCTGCGCGGGCGTGAAGTCGATCCTCGACGTGCCGGCGACGCTGCAGCGGCTGGAGACGCGCGGCGTGAGCGTGGTGGGGTTCGGCACGGACACCTTCCCCGGCTTCTACCTGCACTCCTCCGGCCAGCCGATCGACTGGCGGATCGAGTCGCCCGACGAGGCCGCGGCCATCATGCGCGGCCAGGACGTCCTCGGCGGTCCCGAGACCGCGCTGATCGTGGCCAACCCGGTCCCCGAGGACCAGCAGCTCGACCCGGAGCTGCACGACCGCGTGCTCGGCGAGGCGCTGGCCGCCGCCGAGCGCGAGGGCGTCAAGGGGCAGGCGATCACCCCGTTCCTGCTCGGCTACCTGGTGAACGGCACCGGCGGCGCCTCGCTGGAGGCCAACCTGGCCGCCGTGCGCGGCAACACCGCCCTGGCGGCCCGGATCGCCGTCGCCTGGGCCAGACCGTGACCGGCAACGCCCTCCTGATCATCGGGGACGTCGTCACCGATGTGGTGGCGTTGCACGGCTCCCCGGTGCGGGCCGGTACCGACACGGCGGCCGACATCGTGCTGCGCCCGGGCGGCTCCGGCGCGAACACCGCCGCCTGGGCCGCCCGCCTGGGCGCCGAGGTGCACCTGCTGGCCAGGCTCGGCTACGACAGCAGCGAATGGCACACCACCGAGCTGGTCAAGACGGGCGTGCACCCGCACGTGGCGGTGGATCCCGACCGTCCCACGGCCGTCGTGATCGCGATGGTGGATCGCAGCGGTGAGCGCTCGATGCTCACCAACCGCGGCGCCGGCGGCCTGATCTCGGCGGCCGACTGGGACCCGGCCCTGCTCGACGGCGTGACGCGGCTGCACCTGTCGGGCTACATCCTGTTCGCCGAGGCCGGGCTGGGCCTGGCCAGGCGGGCCATGGCGGACGCGGCGGCGGCCGGCGTCGCGATCAGCATCGACCCGGCCTCCACGGGCCCGCTGCGCGACTTCGGCGTTGAACGTTTCACCCGCGAGACCGCGCCCGCCGGCCTGATCATCCCGAACCTCGACGAGGCCCTTCTCCTCAGCGGTGCCCGGACGGCGGAGCAGGCGGCCGTACACTTGAGTGAGAGATATGGCACAGCGGTGGTGAAGCTGGGCGCACAGGGCGCGCTGGCCGCCGTGGACGGCGAGGTGGTGGCGACCGCTGAGGGGGTGTCCGCCGAGGTCGTCGACTCCACGGGGGCGGGTGACGCGTTCGCCGCCGGGTTCCTCGCCGCGAAACTGCTCGGCGCCGGCGAACAGGCCGCCTTGCAGGCCGGTTGCCGTGCTGGTGCGGAATGTGTGGCCCAGGTGGGCGGCCGTCCACGGTACGGTTTGGATCTGAACCGTCTTTACCCTATTCACACTGATTGATAGCTTGCCGCGTAGGCTGCACCATTAGCCACATGCGTTACGGGCAGCACCACGCGGCTCACTGGGGAGGATAAGGTCCGCCGATGGAAGTCGAGTCATCGATCTGCCTGAGCGACCTAGTCCCTGCGCTGCGTTGGAGCCGCCCGCAGCAGGTGGCCGAGGCGCTGGGGGATCCGCGCCTGCCCGCGGGGTGGTGGTCCTCTCTCGCGCTGTCCAAGGCGCTCGGCACGGCGGGGCTCGACTGGATCTGTGACCGGCTGGCCCGGCTGGCCTCCTCCCGCTGGGACCACCTGCCGCTGGCCGACCTGCTGCCCGCCCTGACGGTTCACCACATCGATCCCGCGCTGCCGGGCTGGCCCGAGGCCACTCGTACGGCGATCACCGGCCTCGGCGGCTGGCAGCGGCTGCGCCGCCTGTCGCCCAGCGACCTGACGACCCCGTCGGCCACGCCCGAGGCCGTGATCGGGTCCGTCTTCCGCGAGATCCTCGGCCGCATCCCGGCCCAGCGCGAGGTTCCCGTCG
This sequence comes from Nonomuraea sp. GTA35, assembly GCF_041950525.1. NCBI lineage: Bacteria > Bacillati > Actinomycetota > Actinomycetes > Streptosporangiales > Streptosporangiaceae > Nonomuraea > Nonomuraea sp. GTA35. Next base: position 205,315 of record NZ_JBGNUV010000003.1, read on the forward strand.
CCGCCGCCCCGGCAGGCCATCCGGAGGTCACCCGGCCGCTCCAGCGAGGCCAGGCGCCCGCCTCCTCCGCCGGTACGGGCTCGTTCGCCGCGCAGCCCTCGCCGGCGGCCGGGCCGCGCCAGACCGGCTCCTTCCCGCTTCCCGCCGCCGCCGACAGCGGCCCCGGGGCACGCCAGACGGGCTCCTTCCCGGCGGTGCCCGGCGAGCGCCAGACCGGCTCCTTCCCCGCCGTACCCGGCGAGCGGCAGACGGGTTCTTCCCCGTCGGTGCCCGGTGAACGCCAGACCGGCTCCTTCCCGGCGGTGCCCGGCGAGCGCCAGACGGGCTCCTTCCCCGCCATACCTGGGGAGCGCCAGAGCGGCTCCTTCCCGGCCGCGCCGGCCGCCGACGCGGCGCCCGGGTCCTTCCCCGGCGCACCGCAACAACCCTCGGAACGCCAGCCGGGCTCCTTCCCCGGCGGGCCGCAGACTCCCGAGCGCCAGCCGGGCTCCTTCCCCGCTCAGCCCCCGGCCGACGGCACGCCCGGGTCCCGCCAGACCGGTGCCTTCCCCGCCGTGCCAGGCGAACGCCAGACCGGCTCCTTCCCTGCCGTACCGGGGGAGCGCCAGACCGGTTCGTTCCCCGCCGTACCCGGCGAACGCAACACAGGCCCCTTCCCCGCGGCCGACGGCACGCCGGGGTCGCGCGAGACGGGCTCGTTCCCCGCGCAATCCCCGGGCGGGCCGCGTCAGGGGTTCGCCGGCGAGGGCGGCCTCCCGCAGCGCCCGGCCCCCGGCCAGCAGGAACGCCTCCCGCAGCGCCCCGCGGGCCCGCAGTCCGGGCGCCAGGACCCGAGCGCCCTCCCGCCCCGTCCCGGCACGCCCGGCCCCGTCCCAGGCGCGCCGGGGACACCCGGTTCCGTCCCCGGCACGCCCGGTTCCGTCCCCGGCACTCCGGGCGCCGCAGTTCCCGGCTCGAACGCCGGCGCGCCAGGTTCCGCCACCGGCGTCCCCGGCTCCCGTCCCGGCGCCTCCCCGCTTCCCGGCGCGCCCGGAGCCACCCCGGCCGGCTCGATCCCGCCCCTCCCCGGCGGCGCCGACCCCGCCAAGGGCTACTCCGCCCCCGTCCCCTCGGACACCGACCACGCGATGGTCCGGGTCGTGGACAGCCTCTTCCGCAGCCTGGACAAGCTGGAGCTGGCCGTCGCCGTGCACCGGCTGTTCGCCGAGGACCCGGTCAGCCTGCGTACGCTCGCCCACAAGATGCTGGTGGAGCGGGAGGCGCTCTCCCAGGCCCAGCGCACCGCCGAGGAACGCGTCCTGCAGTGGCTGCGCTCCTCCGAGTCCGCGCCGGTCACCGGCCACATGTTCCGCCTGACCGAGTGGCTGGGCGCCGCGGCCACCGAGGATCAGCTCATCGGCGCGGACCCGGCCCACCCGGTGATGGTCCCCTCGTTGCGCACGCCGCTGTGGCGGGTGCTGGTGACGCTGATGCCGGACCGCCGCCTCCAGGACGGCTGGCTCGTCGTGGGCGACATCCACGGCCTGCAGGCCCGTACGAGGCAGCTCCTGGCCTCCAGCTCGCCCGACGCCGACGTCGTGGAGCTCATGAGCGAGCTGGGCATCCGCGCCCACTCGGCCAAGGCCTGGCTCGACGCGCTGCCTCCCGAGACGGGGCCCGGCCAGGTGTCCGCCGCACCGTCGCCGGCTCAGCCCCTCCCCCGCCGCACGCCCGGCGCCAACGGCCACCACCACCGCGGCGGCCAGCCCATCCCAGCGGCGACGGCCGGATCCATCGACCCCTCCGCCGCGCTCGCCACGCTGTCGGCGCTGTCGGGCGGCCGCTCGTCGATGCTGCCCGCCGGCGGCCTGGCGGGCACCCCGTCCACGCCTCCTCCGCCGCTGCCGAGCCCGTCCTCCGACCCGCGCCGCTGGCAGCGCATCGAGGTCACGCCCGAGCACCTCAGGGGCGGCCCGGTGGCGGTGCCCGAGGGGTACGCGGCGCAGCTCGGCATGCGCCCCGGCACCCTGCTGTCGGTGACGGGGCCGGGCGACAACGCGATCGTCCTGGTCTGGCAGGGTCACCAGCCGGTCTTCGACTCGCTGCAGCCCGTCCTCATGCGCCTGAACGCCCGCCCGGGCGACCAGGTGTACGTCACGGTGGACGGCTACCGCCTGGAAGCCCAGCTCACCGCCTGACGCCGCCCTCCCCGGGCTCCTCCGTCGGGAAGAAGATCGCGCTCAGCACGTACGGCACGCGCCCCGCCCCCGGCCCGTTGCCCGCGCGGGCCCTGAGCACGTCCCGCAACTCGATCGCGACCTCCCCCATCTCCTCAGGGGTGAGCCACAGCGTGCCCTGCCGGTACCCCACGCGGTCGGCCTCCGGATCGGCCGCCGGCCGGTCGAGATAGGCGTTGAACTCGGCGAGCAGCGCCGCCATGGCCGCCGCGAACCCGTGCCGGTGATCCTCCAGCGTCATCGACCTGGCCGTGTCGAGGTCGATGTCGGTGGCATCCCGCCGTAGCCGGTAATGGCGCTCCACCACCCCCCGCACCCGCTGCTCGCCGGCCACCTCCAGCAGCCCGGCGTCGGCGAGCAGGCCGACGTGCCGGTACAGGGTCGTCTTGGGCACGTCGGGCAGGCTCTCGCACAGCTCGGACGTGGTGCGGACCCGCCCGCCCGACAAGGCCCACATGATGCGCAACCGGATGGGATGCAAGATCAGCTCAAGCGTGTCCATTTCCCAATGTTCCCATACCTGGTACTGTTCCCAAAGTTAGGAACATTGAGGGAGGGCGCCCCGTGACGACGACAACGCAGGCCAGGCTCGGCGACCAGGCGGTCATCCCGCTGCGGACGCTCGATCCGGCCGCCCCGCTGGACGACCTCGAGTGGGTGGACGACGCGATCGGCGACGCCCGGGTGGTGGCGATCGGCGAGAGCGCGCACTACAACCGCGAGACCTACGAGCTGCGCCACCGCCTCCTGCGCTACCTGGCCGAGCGGCACGGGTTCGGCGCGTACGCGATGGAGACCGGCTTCACGGAGGGCGGGCGGACCGACGCCTGGGTCCGGGGCGGAGACGGGCGGCTGGGCCAGATCATGGCGAGCGGCCTGACCTCGCTGACCGGCCTGTGGCGGCAGATGGGCGCGCACCTGGAGTGGATGCGCCGGCACAACGCCACCGCCGGGCGCCCCGTCGGCTTCTACGGCATCGACCTGGGCGGCCAGAACGCCTCCCTGCTGCCCGGCCTGGACGCCGTGTCCGCCTACCTCGCGCAGGCCGACCCCGGCTTCGGCATCGACCCGGCCATCCGGGAGACGGCCGCGGCCTTCGCGGCGACGTCCGCGTTCGCCGCCCCCGCGACCATGGCCGCCTACGCGCAACTCCCGGCCGGGACGAAGGACGCGCTGACGGCGGGCCTGGCCGACCTCGCCGCACGCCTGAAGGGCCGGCGCCTGGAGTACGTCCGGCGCACCGGCGCCGAGGCGTACGAGCGGGCGCTGCGCTCCATGCGGCTCGTCGTCACGCTGGAGGCGGTCGTCCGCGACATGAGCCGCGGCGACCAGCGGAGCGTGATGTACAACCGAGACGCCGAGATCGCGGACACGGTCGAATGGATCCTGCGCAGGGAGGACCGGATCGTCCTGGCCGCCCACAACGGTCACGTCCAGCGCTGGCCCGGCGTGCTCCCCGGCATGGACCCGGTGACCCCGATGGGCATGCACCTGGCCGACCGGCTCGGCGAGGACTACCTGGTCATCGGCGCCACCTTCGGCACCGGGCAGATGCTCAACGCCGACGCCGCGGCCTTCCAGGCCGGCACGCTCTTCGCCCCCGCGCAGCCTCCGGAGCCCGGCAGCCTGGACGCCCTCATGCACGCCAGCCACGACGGCCCCTTCGTCACGGACCTGCGGCGGCTGTCGCCCGCCGACGCCGAGGCCGTCCGCGCCGCCACCGTCCAGCGCGCCGGTTTCGGCTCGTTCCACGCCCCCGTGAGCCCGCTGGACGCCTACGACCTCGTCGTGCACCTGCCCCACGTCACGGGCGCCGAGCCCGACGAGAGCGCGCTGGCCTGCTCGCCCCCGGAGGTGCGGGAGGTGTTCTCCCACTACAAGCCGCAGTGACGCGTCCTGGCACCCGCCACGTCGCAGCGGGCGTCAGTCGAACAGGCGCATGCGGTGGGCCGTGGCCGCCGCCTCGCCGCGCGTGGCCGCTCCCAGCTTGGCCAGGATGTTGGACACGTGCACGCTCACCGTCTTGACCGAGATGACCAGCTCCTCGGCGATCTCGCGGTTGCTCCGGCCGCTCGTCACCTCCCGCAGCACCTCCAGCTCGCGAGCCGTGAGCCCGAGCGGCTGCCCGCCGGCGGTCTCCTCCGGGCCGCCGCCGATCCTGGCCCGCCGCGCGAAGGCGTCGAGCTGCTCCAGCAGCGGCGTGGCGCCGAGCTCGCGGGCCAGGTCGCGGGAGCGGGTGATCCGGGCCGCCGCCCCCTGCCGGTCGCCGGACGCGAGCGCCGCCCGCGCCGCGGACATCAGGCAGAGCGCCTCGGCGTACGGCTCCCGCAGCGCCTCCCACGCCCCCACCGCCAGGTCCCACGCCTTGAGCCGCCAGGCGACCGCCTCTGCGGCGTGCTCCAGCGGCGCCTCGGGCCCGGTCAGCGCGCCGAACGTGAGCCGGTGCGCCTGCTGCAGATCGCCCTCGGCCAGCAGCTCCCCGCCGAGCGCCCGCAGCCGCGGCAGCAGCGACAACGCGAGCCGCGCGACCGCCCCGAGCTCCGCCGCCCTCGGCTCCGTGAGCTCCGCGGGCTCCCTCGGACCGGTCCCGGCGAGGCCCGCCGTGGCGTCCAGGAGCCGCGACGACGGCACCACGGCCCAGACGAGCTGCGCCACGGCCACCAGCACCGGCCAGGAGTAACGCGGGTTGCTCACCAGGTCGCGCTCGTCCAGGGCGCGCGCCGCCGTCTCCACGGCCTGGTCGAGCTGCCCCCGCGCCTGCAGCAGCCGGATCTCCCTGCACAGGTGGGGCAGCGTCGTCTGGTCCCGGTAGCTGCCCCGTGACAGCACGCTCCGCGACGCCTCCAGCAGCTTCTCCGCCCTGTCGAACTGCCCGCGCGCCAGCGCGATGTCGGTGGCAAGGCCCTGCAGGCTGGCCCGGTAGGGGGCGGGCGGCGCCAGTTCGAGCGCGTGCTCGACCACCTGGAGGGCCTCGTCCCAGCGGCCGAGCGACACCAGCGGCTCGGCCAGGTTGATCGACAGGAACGTGCCCGACGTGCGGGCCAGGCCGTACTGGCGGGACTCCTCGACCCCCTCGCGGGCGACCTGCGCGGCCCGTTCGTGCATGCCGGCGCCCTCCAGGGCGTCGGACTCGGAGATCGCGCACCGCATCAGCGCGTTGTACGCCTCGTCGCGGGAGGCGATGCGGCGCGCCTCGGCGAACGCGGCGAGCTGGGAGTCCATGTCGGAGTAGCAGGAGTGGCCCCAGGTGAGGCTGATCATCGCGTGCGCCTCGACGTTGGCGTCGCCGACCTCGTGGCCGATCTCCATGGCGTGCCGGGCCGTGGCCTGCCGCTCCTGCCGGTCCTCCGGGCGGTGGAGCATGCGCGACAGGCTCTCCAGCACCTGGCCGCGGAGCTTGAGCTGGTCGGCGGGCACGAGAGCGGCGGCCGCGCGCAGGTCCTCGAGGTGGCCGGGGCGGCTCAGGTCGTAGCGGGTCAGGCCGCGCTGGCGCAGCAGCATGGCCGCCCTGATCGGGTCGACGCAGTGGTCGAGCTCGTCGAGCGCGGCGCTGGCCATGGCGATGCTGCGCTCGTACTCGCCGGACAGGTGCGCGACCGTGGCCGTCTGCCTGAGCACGTCGATGCGGTCGGCGCCGATGCGCTCGGCCGCGTCGGGCACCTGGTCCCACAGCTCCAGCACGCGGGACAGCATGCGGAGCTGCTCGTCGTAGGCGGTGGACTTGCGGGCCGCGGCGGCGGCGTGCCAGGCGCTGGTCAGCGCCCAGGTGGAGTCGTGGGCGGAGTGCCAGTGGTGGGCCAGCTCGATCGCGCCGCGCGGGGCGGGCAGGATCGACAGGTCGCGCTCCAGCGCCTCGGCGTAGCGGGTGTGCAGGCGGACGTGCTCGCCGGGCAGCAGGTCGTCGTGGAGCGCCTCGCGGATGAGCGCGTGGCGGAAGCTGTAACCCTCGCCGTCGACCACCAGCACGTTGCCCGCCACCGCGGGCCGCAGGGCGCGCGACAGCGCGCCCTCGTCGAGCCCGGCGACGGCGCTGAGCAGGGCGTGCTCGATGCGCTGGCCGCCGGCGCTGGCCACGCGCAGCAGCTCCTGCGTCTCCTCCGGCAGCCGCTCGACGCTGGCCAGCAGCAGGTCGCGCAGCGACTCGGGCAGCGCCTCGCCGCCGCCGCACTCGTTGAGCAGCGCCTCGACGAACAGCGGGTTGCCCTCGCTGCGCGCGTAGATGAGGTCCATGTCGGCGGGGGACGGCTCCCGCTCCAGGATCCCGGCCGCCAGCGCGACGGCCTCCCTGCGGGTGAGCCTGCGCAGCTCGGCCCTGGTCACCCACTCGACCCGGCCCAGCTCGGCGAGCAGCGGCCGCAGCGGGTGGTTGCGGTGCAGCTCGTCGGTGCGGTACGTCACCACGATGAGCAGGCGGGCCGCCGTGCGCTGGTAGCGCACGAGGAACGTCAGCAGGTCGCGGGTGGAGCGGTCGGCCCAGTGGGCGTCCTCCACGATCAGCACCACGGGCCGCTCCTCGGCCAGCCGCTCCAGCAGCCCGAGCACCTGCTCGAACAGCCGCGCCCTGGCCTCGGGCCCGTCCTTGCCCGGCTCCCCGAACTCGGGCAGCAGCCGCCCCAGGGCCCGCGCGTTGCCGCCGGGCACGAGCGCGGCCACCGCGTCGCGGCCCAGCTCGCGCACCAGCCCGCGCAGCACGGCGGTGAACGGCGCGAACGGCAGGCCCTCCGTGCCCAGCTCCAGGCAGCCGCCGACGAGCACCAGGGCGTCGCCTGCCCGGTGGTCGACGAACTCCTTGACCAGCCGCGTCTTGCCGACCCCGGCCTCACCGCCCACCAGCACGGTGGACGACGCCCCGGCCCGCGATCGGGCCAGGCCGTCACCGAGAGCGGCGAGCTCGCGGGCACGCCCGACGAACAGAGGGCTCACGGCATGGATACTCACGCCCCAAGGATGCCATCCGCCTGAGACAGAAACATCCGCCAGCCCCCGCTGTACGCGCTCAGCGGAGGACTCGTGCGCGGGAGTGCTCAGCGCAGGGGCTCGCGAAAGGGCCGAGGCAGAACCTCGTGGAAGGGCTCAGCGCAGGACCTTGCGGAAGAACGTGGCCGACGCCTCGTACCCCAGCGCATGGTAGAACTCCGGCGCCCGCCGCGTCGCCATCGCCACGTACCCGGCCTCGCGCGACCGGGCCCACCGCTCGAACTCCTCCAGCAGCGCCCGCCCGATCCCCTGCCGCCGCGACCCCGACTGGACCATGGCCTCCTCGACCCAGGCGACCGGCCCGTTCGCGAACAGCGTCAGATGCACGAACCCGAGCAGGTAACCGTGCACCCGTCCGCCCACGACGGCAGTGAGCAGCAGGGCGTCGTCGTTGGCGAGCAACGCGGGCAGCGCGGCGTCGAAGGCGTCGCGCTCCGGCCTGAACGTCAGGCCGAACTCGCGGGCCAGCGCGAACACCTCGTCCGCGTCCGACTTCTCCGCCCTCCTGATGAGAAGATCGTCAGCCGTCATGACCAACGACCCTAGATCGTCGCGAGCGCATTTAGCAAACACCTGTTCACAGGTCGCCCAGCCCGAGTTGCCGCGCGATGAGCATCCGCTGCACCTCGCTGGTGCCCTCGCCGATCTCCAGGATCTTGGCGTCGCGGTAGAAGCGCCCGACGGGGAACTCGTTCATGAACCCGTACCCGCCGAAGATCTGCGTCGCCTCCCGCGAGTTGTCCATCGCCGCGTTCGAGGAGACCAGCTTGGCGATCGCCGCCTCCTTCTTGAACGGCGCCCCGGCCACCATCTTCTCGGCCGCGTGGTAGTAGGCCAGGCGGGCGGTGTGCGTGCGGGCCTCCATGTCGGCGATCTTGAACTGGATGGCCTGGTAGTGGCCGATCGGATGGCCGAACGCCCTTCGGTCCCTGACGTACTTCAGGCACTCGTCCACGCAGCCCTGCGCCAGCCCCACGCCGAGCGCCGCGATCGCGATGCGGCCCTCGTCGAGGGTCTGGAGGAACTGGGCGTAGCCGCGCCCGCGCTCGCCCAGCAGGTTGCCGGCGGGGACGCGGCAGTCGGTGAACGACAGCTCCCGGGTGTCGGAGGCGTTCCAGCCGACCTTGGAGTACTTCTTCGACACCGCGAACCCGGGCGTGCCGCTCGGCACCAGGATCGTGGAGATCTCCCGCTCGCCGGTGAGCGCGGCCACGCCGACGACGCCGGTGATGTCGGTGCCGGAGTTCGTGATGAACGCCTTCGTCCCGTTGATCACCCACTCGTGGCCGTCGAGCACGGCCGTGGTCCGCATCCCGCCCGGCACGTCGGAGCCGCCGCCCGGCTCGGTGAGCCCGAACGCGCCCAGCCGCTCCCCCGAGGTCAGCCTGGGCAGCCACTGCCTGCGCTGTTCCTCGGTGCCGTACCGGAAGATCGGCATCGCGCCCAGCGACACCGCCGCCTCCAGGGTGATGGCCACGCTGGAGTCGACCCTGGCCAGCTCCTCCAGGGCCAGGCAGAGGGCGAAGTAGTCGCCGCCCATCCCGCCGTACTCCTCGGGGAACGGCAGGCCGAACAGCCCCATCACGCCCATCTGCCGCACGACGTCGTACGGGAACTCCTCCCGCTCGTAGAAGTCGCCGATCACCGGCGCGACCACCTCACGGGCGAACGCCTCTACCGTCTTGCGCAGCTCTTCGTACTCGTCGTTGAGCATGTCTCAGCCTTTCGAAAGCGCCTGTACGACGCGGGACGGGCTGGGCCTGCCGAGCAGCTCCGCCAGCCAGGTGCTGGTGGACACGAGCTTGCCCAGGTCGAGGCCGGTCTCGATACCGAGGCCGCGCAGCATCCAGACCAGGTCCTCGGTGGCCAGGTTGCCGGTGGCGGACTCGGCGTACGGGCAGCCGCCGATGCCGCCCGTGGAGGCGTCGATGGTGGTGACGCCCGATCTCAGCGCTGCCAGGGTGTTGGACAGCGCCTGTCCGTAGGTGTCGTGGAAGTGCACGGCCAGCCGCTCCGGCGTGCGGAAGGCCTCGATCAGGGCCGTGACGTGACCCGGGGTGCCGACGCCGATCGTGTCGCCCAGCGACAGCTCGTAGCAGCCCAGCCCGAGCAGCCGCTCGCCGACCGTGACGACCTGCGCGATCGGCGTGGGCCCCTCCCAGGGGTCGCCGAAGCACATCGACACGTAGCCGCGCACCTTGATCCCGTTGTCCAGCGCCCTGGCCACGACCGGCTCGAACATCTCGAACTGGCTCTCCAGGCTGCGGTTCAGGTTCTTGGCGGCGAACGTCTCGGTGGCGCTGGCGAAGATGGCGATCTCGTCCACGCCCAGGTCGAGGGCGCGGTCGAGGCCGCGCAGGTTCGGCACGAGCACGGGGTAGCGCACGCCCGGCTTCCTGTGCAGCCTGGTCAGGAGCTGCTCGGCGTCGGCGAGCTGCGGCACCCACTTCGGGTGCACGAAGCTGGTCGCCTCGATCACCTTGTGCCCCGCGTCCGCGAGCCGGTCGATGAGCTCGGCCTTCACCTCGACGGGGATGACGGCGGACTCGTTCTGCAGGCCGTCGCGCGGGCCGACCTCGTAGATCGTGACCTGGTGCGGAAGACCTTCCATGGGGTACGGCATCACGCCTCCTCGCTGGTGACCACGGCCAGGACGGCGTCCATGTCGACCGGCTGGCCGGCCCGTACGGACAGCTCGGAGACGACGCCGTCGCGCGGGGCCGTGACCGTGTGCTCCATCTTCATGGCCTCCACGATGAGCAGCGGCTGGCCCTCGTTCACCCGGTCGCCCTGCTGCGCCTTGACCACCAGCACGGTGCCGGGCATGGGGCTCCTGACCACGCCGTCGGCCGCCGAGGCGGCGCCCGCGCGGTCGCCGGGGTCGCCGATCAGGTGCCGGGTGAGCGGCCAGGACGCGCCGTCCCTGCCGAGCCAGAGGGTGTCGCCGTCGCGTACGCAGAGGTAACGCGTGGTGCGCCCGCCGATCGTGACGGCCAGGTCGCTGCCCGGCCGGATGCGCGCCCGCACCGCTTCGCCGTTCATCAGGACTTCGGCGGACTCCTCGGGCAGCCCGCGGACCTGGATCGCGTGCACGCCGTCCCTGGACTCCAGCCGCCACGTCGTCCAGGCCTGCTCCCCGATCCGCCACCCGTCGGTGACCTCCCACGGGTCGTCGCCCTGCGGCATGGCGTGGAAGACCAGCGCCGCCGCGGCCTGGACCTCCTCGGGCGGCGCCGCGTCCGGCACCAGTTCGGGCAGGACGCGCTCGACCAGGCCGGTGTCCAGCTCGCCCGCCACGACGGCCGGATGCGCGGCCAGGGCCCGCAGGAACGGGATGTTGGTCACCACGCCGAGGACCGCCGTCCCGGCCAGCGCCCGGTCCAGCGCCCTGAGCGCCGCGGCCCGGTCCGGCGCCCAGGCGACGACCTTCGACAGCATGGGGTCGAACTCGCTGCCGACGACGCCGCCCTCGACCAGCCCGGAATCCACCCGGACGACCGCCCTCCCACCGGAGCCCGGCCCGCTCGGCATCCCGCCGCCAGAAACCGGGCCGCTCGGCACCGCGCCGCCGGAGACCGCGCCGCTCGGCACCCCGCCGCCGGAGACCGGCCCGGGGCCCGCGTCGCCGGGTTCCCGCAGCGTCAGGATCCGGCCGCCCGTCGGCAGGAAGCCGCGCGCCGGATCCTCGGCGTACACGCGGGCCTCCACCGCGTGGCCGTCGAGCCGCACGTCCTCCTGCCCGAACGGCAGCCGCTCCCCCGCCGCCACCCGCAGTTGCAGCTCCACCAGGTCCAGGCCGGTCACCAGCTCGGTGACCGGATGCTCGACCTGCAGCCGGGTGTTCATCTCCATGAAGTGGTAGGCGCCGGTGGTGCCGTCCACGATGAACTCGACCGTGCCGGCGCCCACGTACCCGACCGAGCGGGCGGCCTCCACCGCCGCCGCGCCCATGCGGGCCCGCGTCTCGGGGGAGACGAAGGGCGACGGGGCCTCCTCGATGATCTTCTGGTGCCTGCGCTGGAGGCTGCACTCGCGCTCGCCCAGGTGGACGACGTTGCCGTGGGTGTCGGCGAGGATCTGGATCTCGATGTGGCGGGGGTTCTCGACGTACCGCTCGATCAGCAGCGTGCCGTCACCGAACGCGGCCAGCGCCGTACGCCGCGCCGACTCCAGGGCGTCGGGCAGCTCGGCGGCCGACCGGACCAGCACCATGCCCTTGCCCCCGCCGCCCGCGGACGGCTTGATCAGGGCGGGGAAGTCGCGCCACTCCTCCAGCCCAGGCTCGGTGGCGCCGGGCACCACGGGCACCCCGGCGGCGGACACGGTGGCCTTGGCGCGGATCTTGTCGCCCATCGCGTCGATGGCGGCGGCCGGCGGCCCGACGAACACCACCCCGGCCTCGGCGCAGCGCCGCGCGAACGCGGCGTTCTCGGCGAGGAACCCGTAGCCGGGATGCACCGCCTGCGCCCCGGAGGCCAGCGCCGCGCCGGCGATGGCCTCGATGTCCAGATATCTCGGCACCTCGAGGGCGAGGTCGGCCTCGCGGACGTGCCTGGCCCCCGCGTCGGACGGCGTGTGCACGGCCACGGACGCGATGCCGAGCCCGCGCAGCGTGCGCGCGATCCGTACGGCGATCTCGCCCCTGTTGGCGATCAGAACACGGTCGAACAGCATGCGTCACATCCGGAAGACGCCGTAACCGGCGGGCTCGAGCGGCGCGTTGGCCGCCGCGGACAGCGCCAGGCCCAGGACCGTGCGGGTGTCGAGCGGGTCGATCACGCCGTCGTCCCAGAGCCTGGCCGTGGAGTAGTAGGGGTTGCCCTGGTGCTCGTACTGGGCCCTGATCGCGTCGGGGTCGGCGTCGCCGACCGTGGTGAGGACGTTCGCGGCCTGCTCGCCGCCCATGACCGAGATGCGGGCGTTCGGCCACATCCACAGGAACCTGGGCGAGTACGCCCGCCCCGCCATCGCGTAGTTGCCGGCCCCGAACGACCCGCCGATCACCACCGTGAACTTGGGCACCCGGGCGCACGCCACCGCCGTCACCATCTTGGCGCCGTGCTTGGCGATGCCGCCCGCCTCGTAAGCCTTGCCGACCATGAAGCCGCTGATGTTCTGCAGGAACAGCAGGGGGATGCGGCGCTGGTCGCACAGCTCGATGAAGTGCGCGCCCTTCATCGCCGACTCGCTGAACAGGATGCCGTTGTTGGCCAGGATGCCCACCGGGTGCCCGTGGACGTGGGCGAAGCCGGTGACGAGCGTCGATCCGTACTCGGCCTTGAACTCCAGGAAGCGCGAGCCGTCGACGATCCTGGCGATCACCTCGCGCACGTCGTACGGCTGGCGGGTGTCGGCGGGCACCAGCCCGTACAGGTCGCGGGGGTCGTGGGCGGGCGGCTCCGGCGCTATCGTCCGCCAGGGCCGCTCGGCGCGCGGGGCCAGCGTGGAGACGATGTCGCGGACGATGGCCAGCGCGTGCGCGTCGTCCTCGGCCAGGTGGTCGGTGACGCCGCTGACGCGCGCGTGCAGGTCGCCGCCGCCCAGCTCCTCGGCCGTGACCTCCTCGCCGGTGGCCGCCTTCACCAGCGGCGGGCCGCCCAGGAAGATCGTGCCCTGGCCGCGGACGATGACCGCCTCGTCGCTCATGGCGGGCACGTACGCGCCGCCGGCCGTGCAGGAGCCGAGCACGGCGGCGATCTGCGGGATGCCGCGCGCGGACATCGTGGCCTGGTTGTAGAAGATGCGGCCGAAGTGCTCGCGGTCGGGGAACACCTCGTCCTGCCGGGGCAGGAACGCTCCACCGGAGTCCACGAGGTAGACGCAGGGCAGGCGGTTGTGCAGCGCCACCTCCTGCGCGCGCAGGTGCTTCTTGACCGTGATCGGGTAGTACGTGCCGCCCTTGACGGTGGCGTCGTTGGCCACGATCACGCATTCGCGGCCGGAGACGCGGCCGACGCCGGTGATGATGCCCGCGGCCGGGGCCTGGTCGTCGTAGAGGCCGTTCGCGGCCAGCGGCGACAGCTCCAGGAAGCGGGAGCCGGGGTCGAGCAGGCCGTCGACGCGCTCGCGCGGCAGCAGCTTGCCGCGCTCCACGTGCCGCCGCCGCGACCGCTCGGGGCCGCCGAGCGCGGCGGTCGCGAGGCGTTCGAGCAGCTCGGCGGCGAGCCGCTCGTTGAGCTCGGCGTTGTGCTTGTACGCCTTGCTCCCGGGCTCCACAGCCGTCTTCAGCACCGGCCATTCGCTCCTCATGGCTCCAGATGTTAGTCATCATTAACGTCATCGTCTAGCATGTGAGACGTGACCACCGCCTCTGACACCCCTACCCGCAGCCGGCGCAACAGGCGCGCGGAGATCCTGGAGGCGGCCGCCCGGCTGTTCGCGGCCCGCGGTTTCCACGGCGTGTCGATCGAGGACATCGGCGCCGCGGTCGGCGTCTCGGGGCCGGCGCTCTACCGGCACTTCGACGGCAAGGACGCCCTGCTGTCGGAGATGCTGCTCGACGTCAGCTCGCGGCTGCGCGAGTCGGCCGTCACGGTCGTGACCGGCTCCGCCGGCCCGGACGAGACGCTGGACGCGCTGCTCGACGTGCAGATCACCTTCGCGACGGACCATCCGGCGCTGATCACCGTGCACGACAGGGAGCTGGGCAACGTGCCCGAGCCGGCGCGCCGGCAGATCAGGCGGCTGCAGCGGCTCTACGTCGAGGAGTGGGTGACGGTGCTGGCCGAGCTGCATCCGGAGTGCCCCGCGGCGCGGCTGCGGGCGGCCACGCACGCGGTGTTCGGCCTGCTCAACTCGACCCCGCACAGCGCGGGCGAGCTGCCCGCGCAGGACATGCGCCCGATGTTGCACGCGATGGCCCGCGCGGCCATCGCCGCGTGCGTTCGTTAAGGCTCGTTAACTTAACGCCATCGCCTTGTCGGCTCAACTATCGAGATATATCGTCAGCATATCTCGATAGTTGGAGGCGATCATGCGCGACCATCACGAGTTCTGGGACGCTCCCCCGCCCCCGCCGCCCCCCTACCCTCCACCGGGGCCGGTGGCGATGCCCTTCCCGCCCGGCGCGCCCCCGCCGCCGCACCACGTCGTCCACTGGCAGCAGCCCCCGCCCCGGATCCGCCGCGGCGACGTCAGAGCGGCCCTGCTGGCCCTGCTCCACGAGGGGCCGCGGAACGGCTACCAGATGATCCAGGGCATCGAGGAGCGCAGCCGCGGGGTGTGGCGGCCCAGCCCGGGATCGGTCTACCCGGCGTTGCAGCAGCTCGAGGACGAAGGGCTGGTGACCGGGGACGAGTCGGGCGGGAGCCGGAGATACCGGCTGACCGAGCAGGGCCGCGCGCAGGCCGCCAGGCACGCCGACGAGGCTCCCTGGGAGGAGGTCGCCCGCACGGTCCCCGACGACCACCACGAGCTGCGCCTGCTGTGGGCCCAGCTCGACGAGACCTTCAGCCACCTGGTGCGGACGGGCAGCGAGCGGCAGCTCGCCGAGGCCAGAAAGCTGATCAAGCAGACGCGCAGGTCCGTCTTCCAGATCCTCGCGGAGGACTAGATGCCCGCGGACGCGGCGGTGTCCGTACGCGGATTACGGAAGGCGTACGGGAAGGTCGAGGCCGTCAAGGGCGTCGACTTCGAGGTGCGTCCCGGTGAGGTGTTCGGGTTCCTCGGCCCGAACGGCGCCGGCAAGACCACCACCATCAGCATGCTCTGCACCCTGGTGAACCCCACGGGCGGCAGCGCCACGGTCGCCGGTCACGACGTGGTCAAGGAGCGCGACCAGGTACGCAGGAACATCGGCCTGGTCTTCCAGGACCCCACCCTCGACGGCTACCTCAGCGCCCAGCAGAACCTGCGCTTCCACGCCGAGCTGTACGGCGTGCCGAAGGGCGCGGTGCACGACCGGATCCGCAAGGTGATGGAGATGGTCGCGCTGTGGGACCGCAAGGACGCCAAGGTCATGACGTTCTCGGGCGGCATGAAACGGCGGCTGGAGATCGCGCGCGGGCTGCTGCACTCGCCCCGCGTGCTGTTCCTCGACGAGCCCACCGTCGGACTCGACCCGCAGACCCGCTCGGCCATCTGGGGCTACATCAACCAGTTGCGGCTCATGGAGGACATCACCATCTTCATGACCACGCACTACATGGACGAGGCCGAGTACTGCGACCGGATCGCGATCATCGACCACGGCCGGGTCGTGGTCATCGACTCCCCCGAGGCGCTCAAGGCCGGCGTCGGCAAGGACCGCGTACAGATCCAGACCCCCGACGATCCCGCGGCGATCGAGGCGCTGCGGGAGCGGTTCGGACTGGAGGCGGCCGTGCACGAGGGCGCGGTGACGTTCGCGGTGGCGTCCGGCGAGCAGTTCGTGCCGCGGCTGTTCGCCGAGCTCGGCATCCCGATCAAGTCGGTGAGCGTGTCGCGGCCGTCGCTCGACGACGTGTTCATGTCCTACACCGGCTCCACGATCCGCGACGCCGAGGCGGGCGACGACACCATGGCGTGGATGAGAGCGATGGCGAGGCGATAGTCATGGCGTCAGAGGCCATCGGCGTCCGGGTGCCGGCCCGCGGCGCCGGGCACGACCTCCGGGCCGTCAAGATCGTGCTGCACCGCGAGATGCTGCGCTTCGTCAACGACCGCACCCGGATGTTGTCGATGCTCGTGCAGCCCGTGCTGTGGCTGTTCGTCATGGGGACGGGGCTGGGGTCGCTGGTACAGGGGTCGATCCCCGGGGTCGACTACCGCACCTTCATGTACCCCGGCATGATCTCCATGACCGTGATCATGACGGCCATGTTCTCGGCCGGGTCCATCGTGTGGGACCGCGAGTTCGGCTTCCTGCGGGAGATGCTGGTCGCGCCCGTGTCGCGGGGGGCGATCGTGATCGGCAAGTGCCTGGGCGGGGCCGTCGTGGCCGTCGGGCAGGGCATCGTCATCCTGGCGATGGCGGGACTGGTGGGCGTGCCGTACGCGCCCGGCCTGATCGTCACGCTGCTGCTGGAGATGTTCCTGGCGGCGTTCACCATCACGGCCTTCGGGGTGACGCTGGCCGCCCGGATGAAGAACATACAGACCTTCTTCGGGCTGATGCAGATGGCGATCATGCCGATGATGTTCCTGTCGGGGGCCATGTTCCCGCTGGCCAACCTGCCCTCGTGGCTGCACGTGCTGACCGTGGTGAACCCGATGACGTACGCGGTGGACCCGATGCGGCAGGCCGTGTTCGCGTACCTGGACGTGCCGGCGGCGGCCGAGGCGATGCTCAATCCCGGGGTGCGGTGGTTCGGCTTCCAGGTGCCGGTGGGGCTCGAGCTGGGGATCGTGGCGGGGCTGGGGGTGGTGTTGCTGGGGGTGGCGGTCCTGCAGTTCCGCAGGGCCGAGTAGGACGAGGCCCGGGGCAGGTGCCCCGGGCCTCGTCGCGGTGTTCAGGTGGTCAGCGCTTCACGCGGACGTAGTCCGTACGGCTGTGATCGCCGTAGGTGTCCCCGTCGCCGCCGAACACGAACTTCCAGTGTCCCGACTTCCAGGCCTTGGCCTTCGTGTAGAGCCGCCCGCTGTCACCGGACGAGGTCGTCCTCACGAACTGCCACTTCTTCGAGCCCAGCGGCTTGAAGAACAGCGCCACCTTGGCCGAG
Source organism: Nonomuraea sp. GTA35 (assembly GCF_041950525.1). Lineage (NCBI taxonomy): Bacteria > Bacillati > Actinomycetota > Actinomycetes > Streptosporangiales > Streptosporangiaceae > Nonomuraea > Nonomuraea sp. GTA35. Next base: position 222,146 of record NZ_JBGNUV010000003.1, read on the forward strand.
TAGCCCTCCCACGAGCCTTCGTCGTCGATCTGCAGCAGGCCCCTGAACCTCAGGTACTTGCCGCGCTTGACCGGCTCCGGGTAGGCGTTGAACTTGATCACCCGGGTGTCCGCCTTCTCCGCCGGCGGCGGGGCGGGCTGGTTCACCTTCACCCAGTCGGGCCTGCTGACCGAGCCGTTGACGCCGCGCGTGCCGCGGTACTCGGCACGCCACCAGCCTGAGGTGACGGCTTCGGCGGAGGCGCCGAAGCGGCCGTGGCGGCCGGTCACGTCGCTGGTGACGTACTCCCAGCGGCTGGAGCCGTCGGCCTTGAAGAAGATCGACACGCGCTGGCCGGGCAGGCCGCCGCGGCCCTCGACGCGCAGGGCGCCGGAGAAGGACAGCCTGTCGCCCTTGTCCACCGGCTCGGGGCCGGCGTCGAAGCCGGCGATGCGGCTGCCGAGGCTGGCGCGCCTGACGTCCACCCTGTCGGCGTCGCTGACGGAGGCCCTGGCGGTGCCGGTGGCCGCGAACTCGGCGCGCCACCAGCCGGTGGCGTTGGCCTGGACGCGGGCGCCGAACCAGCCGCCGCGGCCGGTCGTCACCTTGGCGGCCTCGCGGTAGGTGTCCGAGCCGCGCTCGCGGAAGGTGATGGACACGCTCTGGCCGGCGTAGCCGTCGCCGTCGGCGAGGAGGCGGCCGGTGACCCGGATGGTGTCGCCCTTGTCGACGAGGTCCGGGCTGGCGTCGAGGTCGCCGATCTTGGTGGTGAGCGCCTTGACGACGTCGAACGAGCCGGACTGGGTGACGGAGCCGCCCTCGCCGGAGGCGGTGGCGGCGTAGTTCCACTTGCCTGCGGCTCCGGCGCCGAAGGACTTGGTGCCCGTCCACTTCAGCCCGCCCGTGACGGCCGTGGACGTGACGTTGACGGTGTCACCGTTGAGCTTGAGGCCGGCCGTGGTCGCGTTCGTCGTGGTGAACGTGAACGTGACGCTGACATCGCTGTCGAAGACCACGACGGGCGCGGCCGGGCTGAGCTCGACCTTGGTGATGGTGGGGGTGGGGGCCGCCGACGCCGCGGGCGTGGCCAGGGCCATCGTCCCTGAGACGCCCAGTACGAAGGCTAGGGCGGCGACACGGATGCGTTGTAACATGCGGGTTCCTTTCTGGAGACCCCATTGGTCCAACGCGGCATTGAGGGTGCCACGTGTGCTCTACCAGTAGACGTGCATGCCGCCGGTGAAGTTGTGATTTCTGACAAACAGTTATCAGTCAGGGTCAAAAGGAGCGGTCCACAACCTGTCGCCGGCGTCCGGCAGACGTCAGGGCCGATCAGGGACATAATCGATGCTGTGGCGCGCGACACAGTTGAGACTCACTTCATCGAGACGGTTTCGACGCTCGAGGCGGGCCCGGCCCGAGATCCGGGGCTGCCGGTCCGCGAGGGCACGTCCCTGACCGGGGAGCAGTGCAGGTCGCTGTTCAGGCGCCAGCTCGACAGCCGGCTGCTCGACATCGCGGCCCGGTGGCTGCGCGAGCGCGACGAGGGTCACTACACGATCGGCTCGGCCGGCCACGAGGGCAACGCGGCCGTCGCCGCCGCCCTGCGGCCCACCGACCCTGCGCTGCTGCACTACCGCTCCGGCGCCTTCTACCTGACCAGGTCCGAGCAGGCCGGGCGGGTCCCCGAGCAGGGCATCCGCGACGTGCTGAAGGGCCTGACCGCCGCCGCGGACGAGCCCATCGCGGGCGGCCGGCACAAGGTGTTCGGCCATCCCGACCTGGCCGTCATCCCCCAGACCTCCACGATCGCCAGCCACCTGCCCAGGGCGGTCGGCGTGGCGTTCGCCATCGAGCGCGCCCGCGCGCTGGGCGTGCCCTTCGCCTGGCCGCAGGACGCCATCGCGGTGTGCAGCTTCGGCGACGCCTCCATCAACCACGCCAGCGCCCTGTCCGGTCTCAACACCGCCTCCTACGCCACCTACCAGGGTCAGGCGCTGCCGCTGCTGTTCGTGTGCGAGGACAACGGCATCGGCATCAGCGTGCGCACCCCCAAGGGCTGGGTGGAGGCGGCCGCCCGGCGGCCCGGCATCGAGTACATCGCCGCCGACGGCTGCGACCTGCCCGCCGCGTACGACGCCGCCGTCGAGGCCGTCCGGCACGTGCGCGAGCGGCGATCGCCGGTCTTCCTGCACCTGTCGACCGTGCGGCTCATGGGGCACGCCGGTTCCGACGTCGAGTCGGCGTACCGCACGCAGCGGGAGATCAGGGCGGACCTGGACCGCGATCCGCTGCTGCGCACCGCCGCCCTGATGGTGGAGGCGGGCCTGATCACGCCGGACGAGCTGCTCAAGGCGTACGAGATGGCGCGCGAGCACGTCCTGAGGATCGCCGAGGAGACGGCGCGCAGCCCGCGGCTGAGCTCGGCCGAGGAGATCATGGAGCCGATCGCGCCGCGCAAGCCGGACCTGATCGCCAGGATCAGCCCGATGGCGGCCACGGCGGCGGTCAGGGAGAAGGCGTTCGCCGGATCGTTGCCGGAGAACGACAAGCCGATGACGCTCTCCCAGGCCGTCAACCGCACGCTCGCCGACGCGCTGGCCGTCTATCCGGAGATGACGGTGTTCGGCGAGGACGTCGCCAAGAAGGGCGGCGTGTACGGCGTGACGCGCGGGCTGCAGAAGCGGTTCGGGGCGGGACGGGTGTTCGACACGCTGCTCGACGAGCAGGCCATCCTGGGGCTGGCGCTCGGGTCGGGTGTGTCGAAGCTGCTGCCGGTGCCCGAGATCCAGTATCTCGCCTACCTGCACAACGCGCTCGACCAGATCCGCGGGGAGGCGGCCACGCTGTCGTTCTTCTCGCGTGGCGCGTACACCAACCCGATGGTGGTGCGGGTGGCCTCGTACGCCTACCAGAAGGGGTTCGGCGGGCACTTCCACAACGACAACGCGGTGGGCGCGCTGCGTGACATCCCCGGGCTGGTCATCGCCTCGCCCGCCCGGCCCGACGACGCCTCGGCCATGCTGCGCACGTGCCTGGCGGCGGCGCGCACCTCGGGGTCCGTCTGCGTGTTCCTGGAGCCGATCGCGCTCTACCACACGCGTGACCTGTTCGACGAGGGCGACGGCGGGTGGCTGGCGCCGTACGCGCCGCCCGCGCGCTGGGCGGAGACGCACGTGCCGATCGGGCGGGCGCGCTCCTACGGCGACGGGCGCGACCTGACGATCGTGACGTTCGGCAACGGGGTGCGGATGAGCCTGCGGGCGGCGGTGCGGCTGACCCAGGAGGGGTACGGGTGCCGGGTGCTCGACCTGCGCTGGCTGGCGCCGCTGCCGATCGACGACCTGCTGCGGGCGGCCGAGCTGACCGGGAACGTGCTGATCGCCGACGAGACCCGGCACAGCGGCGGCGTCTCAGAAGGGATCGTGGCCGAGCTGCTCGACGCCGGGTTCACCGGGGCGGTCGGGCGGGTGACCTCGTCCGACAGCTTCATCCCTCTGGGGAAGGCGGCCGATCACGTGCTGCTGTCGGAGGAGGAGATCGAGCAGGCGGCCCGCAAGCTACTGGGTTGACCGCGCCACGGCGCCCCTGATGCAGGCCGGCTTCGACCAGGCGACCGTGGAGGTCTCCGAGATCCGCAGCGGGACGCCCACCAGGAAGCAGTAGCCGCTGTCCGGGTCGAGGCCGGCGAGGCGGGTCGAGGTGGCGCCCTGCGACAGGGGCGTGATGGCCTGCCCGCCCTTCTCGACCGGGGAGCGCTGGACGACCACCGGGTAGTCGCGGGCGCCCGCCGGCAACGACCAGCGCAGCTCCACCAGCTCGCCCTGGTCGGCGGTCACCTTGACCTGGCGGGGGGCCAGGGCGGCCACCTGTTTCTTGCCGATGGGCTCCTGCTCTTCAGTGCCGGTCCTGGGCCGGTCCGTCGTGGTGGTCGTGGTGGTCGTGGCAGGCGGCTGCGTCGAGAGGTGGACGGCCAGGGCGGTGCCGGCCACGACCACGGCCGCCGCCGCGCCGCCGATCAGGATCATCCTGCCGGTGCGGGAGGCGCCGCCGGCCGGGGGCATCGTGGGAGCGGGCGGGGCGAGCTCGCCGGTGGGCTGGTGTCCCGGGGCCGGGTGGCCGGGAGCGTGCTGGGCGGGCGAGTGCGGGCCCGGGTAGCCGATGCCCTGCGCGCCCGGGTGCGCGCCCGGGTGCGCGCCGGTGGGAGGCTGCGGCGCCGGGCCGGGGTCCTGGCGTGGGGCCGGGGCGGGGTCCTGGCCGACCAGGTCCGTGACCGGGAGGCCGAGTTCCGCCTGCAGCGCCTGGAGGTGCCGGGCGAGCTCGCGCGCGGACCCGTACCGCGTCTCCGGCTGCTTGGACATCGCCCGCAGGATCGTCTCGAACACCGCCGCGGGCACGTCCGGCCGGTTGATCGGCGGCGGGTCGAGGCTGAGCACCCGGTACATCAGCGGCGCGATCGACGGGTCGGACGGGTTGTGGAAGGCGGGCTGGCCGGCCAGCAGGTGGTAGAGGGTCGAGCCGAGCGAGTAGATGTCGGTGGAGGCCGAGTGGGGCCGGCCGGTGAGCACCTCGGGGGCGGCGTGCAGCGGGGTGAACGCCTGCGAGGTGACCGAGATCTCCGAGGAGTCCACGACCCTGGCCACGCCGAAGTCGGCGATCGCGAGTTCGCCGTACCGGGAGATGAGGATGTTCTGCGGCTTGATGTCGCCGTGCAGGACCCCGGCCTCGTGGACGGCGGCCAGCGCGCCGGCCAGCTTGACGCCCGCCCGCAGCACGTCGGGCAGCGGGAGCGGCCCCTCCTTGCGGATCTTGTCGCGCAGCGAGCCGTTCTCGAAGAAGTCCATCGCGATGTACGGCTTGCCGGAGCGCGTCACGCCGGTGTCGAAGACGGTCACGACGTTCGGGTGGCCGGTGAGGCGGCCGGTGAGCTGCAGCTCGCGCTGGAACCTGCGCATCGTGCGCTGGTCCACCCGGTCCACGGACAGCACCTTCAGCGCCACGACCCGATCGAGGCGCTCCTGGTAGGCGCGGTACACGACGGCGAATCCGCCCTGGCCCGCCTGATCGAGTACCCGGTACCCGGGTGCGTCCTCGACTGGCAGCACTCCACTCTCCCCCTGTTGCTGAGGAGTTTAGTGCGAAATATCGGGACTAGAGGGGGTTCATGAGGTACGCGCCGAACAGCACGGACGTCACCGACACGAGCAGGAAGAAGAACACGTAGAACCCGCCGGGCAGGAACGTCAGCCTGGCGAGCTGGTCGGCGTCGGAGTCCCTGGCCTGCCGGCGGCGCCGCTTGTGCTGCAGCTCGATGATCGGCCTGATCCCGCCGAACAGCAGGAACCACACCGCGACCAGGGCCACGACCTGCTGGATGTCCGCCGGCGCGTACATGATCAGGGCGAACACCGCGCCGCCCGTCACCAGGAGGATCAGCGCCCCGTACAGGTTGCGGATCAGCAGCAGCATGCAGACCAGGAGCAGCAGCACGCCCCAGACCAGCAGCGTGACGCGGCCCTGCTCGGTCAGCCAGGCGGCGCCGAGCCCGAGCAGCGGGGGCGCCAGGTAGCCCGCGAGCGCGGTCAGCACCATGCCGGGCCCGGTGGGCCTGCCCCTGGTCAGCGTCACGCCGGAGGTGTCGGAGTGCAGGCGGATGCCTTCCAGCTTGCGCCGGGTGAGCAGCGCCATCAGCGCGTGGCCGCCTTCGTGGGCGATCGTGATCAGCCCCCTGGACACCTGCCAGGGCATGCGGAAACCGACGATGACCAGCGCGAGGAGAGCCGAGACCACCACGACCCAGGGGTCGGGGTCAGGCTGAACCTTGATCAGGTGGGCCCAGAACTTGTCCATCGAGGAGAACCCTAGCCGGTCAACTCACGGCCCGGCGGCGGTAAAGGGTCTTCCTCGTGGAACCCGGGCCGCTCGCGGGGGCTCCGTTCGCGCGATGGGGCCGCCACGTGCCGGGGCAACGGGGCGGCCGTGATCTGATAGAGGGGTGAACGATCGGCACGTGGCGCTCATCAGCGCCTTCTACGACGCTCTCGGCCGGGCGGACTACGCGGCCATGGAGCGCTGTTACCACCCCGAGGTCAGTTTCGGCGATCCCATCTTCCAGGAGGTCGAGGGGCGCGACAGGGTGATGCGGATGTGGCGGCTCCAGCTCGGCGTGCGTGACGGGTTGAAGTCGGCGTACCGCGACGTGAGGGCCGACGACTTCACCGCGACCGCTCACTGGACCTCCCGCTACACCTTCCACCGGACGGGCCGCGAGGTGGTCAACGAGATCGACTCGTTCTTCAGGTTCGAGGACGACCTCATTGTTCGCCATCACGACGACTTCGATTTCCGGCGATGGTCGAAAATGGCACTTGGCAGGCCACATGGGCTTTTGTTCGGATGGACACCGTTGTGGCGCAAGACCATCAGGGACCGCGCGGCACAGCAGCTCGCCGAGCTGCGTCCGTCGTAGTCGTTATCGGGAGGGGCGATGGCCAGGGTGAAGGGGTTCAGGCGCAGCGGGGACGCCCGCGAGGAGGCTCCCGAGCACTCGATGGACCCGCGTGCCGCCGAGGAGCGCCCCTACCGGCCCACGGTCATCGACAACGCGATCTACCGGAACGGCGAGCGGGTCGACAACCCCGGCTCGCTCGCCGACGCCTTCGAGCGTCTCAAGCAGATGCCGGACGCCATGGCCTGGATCGGGCTGTACCGTCCGAAGGAGTGGGAGCTGGTCAAGCTCGGCGAGGAGTTCGAGCTGCACGAGCTGGCGCTGGAGGACGCCATCGTCGGCTCCCAGCGCCCCAAGGCCGACCGGTACGGCGACACGCTGTTCGTCGTGCTGCGCGCCGCCCGCTACCTGGACGACGTGGAGGAGGTGGCGTTCGGCGAGGTGCACGTCTTCGTCGGCCCCAACTTCGTGATCACCGTACGCCACGCCGAGGCCCCCGACCTGCAGGCCGTCCGCAAGCGCATGGAGTCCGACCCCGAGCTGCTGCGGCAGGGCCCGCAGGCCGTCCTGTACGCCATCCTCGACGCCGTGGTCGACGGGTACGCGCCGGTGGTGGCCGGGCTGCAGAAGGACATCGAGGAGATCGAGGTCCAGGTGTTCGGCGGCGACCCGTCGGTGTCGCGGCGCGTGTACGAGCTGTCGGGCGAGGTGATCGAGTTCCAGCGGGCCACGGCGCCGCTGGTCGGGATGATCCACGGGTTCATCGCGGGGGCCCGCAAGTACGGGGTGACCGACGAGCTGCAGAGCTACCTGCGCGACGCGGCCGACCACGCGATCACCGTCACCGAGCGCATCTCCTCCTTCCGCCAGATGTTGCAGAACATCCTGGTCGTCAACTCGACCCTGGTCACCCAGGCCCAGAACGCGGAGATGGCGCGGATGACCGAGGCCAGCATCCAGCAGGGCGAGGAGGTCAAGAAGATCTCCGCCTGGGCGGCCATCCTCTTCGCCCCCACCCTGGTCGGCACCGTGTACGGGATGAACTTCGACTTCATGCCGGAAACGCACTGGGCGTTCGGGTATCCGTTCGCCATCGTGCTGATGGGCGCCGTCTGTGTGGCGCTCTACACGGTCTTCAAGCGCCGCAACTGGCTCTGACGGCGGGCCCGGTGATCACGGGCTGAGGCCGGCCAGGAGCAGCCAGAGCATGGCGGCCTGGATCAGGCCCACCACGTCGATGGCCAGGATCCAGGCGAGGCCGTTCAGCGTCGTCCGGGAGACGACATAGCTCAAGGGGAGGGTGAGCGCGGCCTGGATCATCGTGTAGCGGTCCGGTAAGCCGCGCTGCGAAGTGAACCCGGCCACCATCCCGAGGACGATCACCAATGCCGCGTAACTGCCTGCCACCCACGTCGCCACTGCCCTTCTCCTCACGGTCCGCTTCTCGATGGCAGGCGCCTCCGCCCGGGTCCCGCGGGCCCCGGGCGACGAGCGCCTCTCCTTGGACCCTACGTTGATCCGGTGGATCAGTCAGGGAAGTCGGTCAGCGACTGCTCGGCCTCCGCGATGGCGCGGCGCAGCTCCTCCGCGTACGTCGCGACCTGATCGGGGCCGAACCTGGCCGAGGGCACCGAGATCGACAAGGCGCCCACGGCGGTGCCGCGGCCGTTGCGCAGGGCCGCGCCGATGGCCGAGACGCCCTGCTCGGTGCCCTCGATGTTGAGGGCGTGACCGCGGGCGCGGACCTCGGCCAGCTCGTGGGTCAGGACCGCGCGCTCCCTGGCGGGGTGGTCCGCGTAGAGCTCCCACAGGTGCTCAGGGGGCAGCACCGCGAGCAGGGCCTTGCCGCCGGAGGCGAGATGGGCGGGCAGGATGGTGCCGCGCCGGTCGCCCACGTGCAGGAGCTGCGGCGACTCCACGCTGTCCAGGAAGCGGACCTCCGTGCCCACCCTGACCATGAGGTTCACCGTCTCCTGGAGGCGGGCGCAGAGCGCCTCCATCGCGGGTCTGGTGCGGGCGCGCAGCTCGCGCAGGGCGGAGCCGCCCGGGACGGCCGGGGTGGCGGCGAGGAACGGCCCCGGCAGGTACGTGTGCTGCTCGTCCTGTACGGCGAAGTCGCGGTAGACCAGCATCGCCAGCAGCCGGTGCGCGGTCGAGCGGGCGATGCCCAGCTCGCCGGCCACGTCGGTGACCGTGAGCCTGCCCCGGTCGCGCAGCATGTGCAGCACGAGCAGCGCGTTGTCCACCGAGCCCAGCGCGTACAGGGGCTTGTTCTTCACAGCGGAATGCTAGTCCCCCGTAGCAGAATTCACCGTGATCACGGTCAGCACGCCCGGCGCTTCCGGGGAGACGACGGTGACGCCCTCGGCGGTCCGCAGGTAGCCGGTCGACAGCAGCGCCGGCCGCACCGCCTGGCCCTCCCCCGGCAGGTGGAGCAGCGAGACCGTGAAGCCGTCGCCGTCCCCCAGCACCACCGTCCCGTCACGCCGCGACAGCACGCTCAGCGCCGGGTCGAAGTGCCACAGGCTGCGCAGGGCGCCCGTGGGGACGCTGTCGTGCACGACCATCACGTCCGGGCCGTGGCCGACCAGCACGCGCCGCGTCCGCGTCACCCCGTAGGCCTCGTCGGCCAGCTCGTACGACTGGCTCGACGGGCCGATGGACGAATGGAGCAGGCGGGTGGGCGTGCCGGGGCGGAAGGTCCCGGAGGCCGGGACGGGCACGTTGTGGGCTTCGGGGGAGCGGGTCCAGTCGACGTAGCCGGTCCGTTCGTAGGAGTGGAAGCCTGCCTCGACGAGGATGCGGCGGCCCTGGGCGGAGTAGGTCACGCCCAGGTGGTCCTCGTGGCCGTGCAGCCGCCTGCCCGGGCCGAACCTGATCGAGTAGTACGCGGCCGAGGGATCGTCCCAGGCGCTCCTGCCGAACACGTAGCCCCCGTCGAAGACCCGCACCACCGGCCCCTCGTGCGGGAACCCGTCCGCGCGGGCGTCGGCCGGGCTGTCGCCGATGGGGACGAGGTGGCCGTCCGGCTGGGTGGCGTGGGCCACGTACGACTCCAGCGCCCGCCGCCTGGCCAGCAGCCGCTCGGGCACCTCCGCCCCGCTCTCGCGGATCGCGCGCAGGGCGACCCCGAGGCGGCGGTGCACGTACAGGCCGTAGCGCGGGGCCTGCTCGTGCAGGACGCCCTGGCGCGCGGGCCGTCCAGGGCACCGTGGCCGCGATGGTCTCCCCCGTCATGAGCAACCTTCCGATGTATCAGTACTCCTCTGTAATCACCCGATACACCGGATCGCTTTCACGGCCGCCCGAGGAAGCGGCGGACGTCGGCGAGCTCGTCGTCCAGGGCGGGCAGCTCGCCGAACGGCTGCACGCTCACCTCGGCGCCCCTCCTCCCCCACACGCCCCTGATCACGCCGTCCACCAGCACGACCGGGCGCAGGACGCCGCCGCCGGGGAACACCTTCCTGGCGTGTTCGGGGGCCAGGATCGGGTCCCTGCCGCGCCAGCCCAGCAGGTACTCGTCGAAGGCGGGGGCGAGGCGTACCAGCGGGGCGGCCTCGAGCGGCGGCGGGGGTGCCGGGCTCAGGCGCCAGGCCGTGCGGGCCTCGCCGAGGGGCAGGCCCGACCAGGCGGCCAGGTCGTCGGGGGTGGCAGGGAGGTGGGCGCGGCGGTAGCGGGTGGCCAGCTCCTTCAGCGCGCGTTCGCGGTCGGGCTCGGGGACGACGGGGGCGCCGAGCCAGTCGGCGGCGTGCACGTACGTGGGCTTCCCCGCGCGCTGCGGGCCCAGGACGGCCAGGCCGTGGTGGGCGGCCAGCGCCACCAGGTGCACGACGCCCTGGCCGCGGGCCCTGCCCTTCAGGCGTTCCTCCAGGTCGGCCTTGGTGAGGGGGCCCTGGCCCGCGAGGGCGCCGGTGATGAGCGCCAGGAGGTCGTCGCCGGTGACGCCCTCCTCGGCGAGGCGGCGCAGGGTTCCGGTGGAGCGGCTGGTCAGGGCGTGGATCCAGGGCAGGTCGTCGGCGTGCACGAAGTGCAGGGTGCCGCGCGGACCCCATGTCCTGACCAGTTCGCGGGACTGCCAGGCCGCCTCGACGTCCGCCGGGGTGAGGGTGGCGGAGCGGGCGCGGAAGGCCAGCAGGGCAGAGGGGACGTCCTGGGCCTGCATGGCCGCCAGGCGCCTGACGATCTCGCCTGCCGTCAGGCCTGGCGGGCGGTGCAGGAGCTGGGCCTCGGCGCTTCTCATGGGGCGATCATCGCAGGAGGAGGCGGTCGCGCAGGCGGGCGAGGAGGGGCTTGCGGGCGCGGACGGCCCTGCGGATGGCGTCGCTGCGCTGCCAGGCCTCGGTGGCGGCGGCGTCGGTGACCTCGTCGGGCGCGTACCGCACGAAATTGGAAATTTCGGCTAGCGGGTAGAGATGTGCGGAAATGTCGCCCGGTTGGCGGGACACCACGTCGCCCGCCGTCAGCGCGCGCTCCCCGCCGAGCCCCAGATCGTCGCACGCCTGCCGCCACGCCCCCAGCACCCGCTGCGCGGGCTCCGGCGCGCCGCGGCGGCCGTGCCTGCGCCGCCACGGCACGGCGACCACCACGCCCGCGTACGCCACGAGCAGCCCGCCCGCCGCCACCGCCGCGACGAGCCACGGGTCAGGGCCGCTCGCCGCCTGCTCGCCCTGGTCCGCCGCCTGCGGCTGGGACTGCTTGGGCCGGTCGCTGCCCCCCTTGGCGAACTCGCCCTCCAGCTTCTCGCTCTCCTCGATCGCCGAGGAGGCCACCTCGTGGTCGTCCTTGGCCCCGCTGCGGCCCGGCGTCGGGTAGAACGGCCGCCACCCCAGCCCCTCGAACTTGATCTCCGCCCACGCCATGACATGTCCGGACTTGACGTGATAAACGCCACCGGACTCCTCGCCCGGCCTGAACCCCACGACCACCCGCGACGGCAGCCCGAGCGTCCTGGCCATGAGCGCGAACGTGGCCGCGAACTGCTCCGACGTCCCCCTGTGCGTGGTCTGCAAGAAGAACTCCAGGCCCTTGAGCGAGTGGCCGGGGGGCGCGGTGACGTCGTAGGCGGCGTTCGTGCGCAGGTAGCTCTGGAGCCGGTACGCCTGCTTGATCGGCTCCCCGGCGCCCTTGACCGCCTGCTGGGCCAGCCTGCGGAAGAGCCGCTCCTGGGGCCCGTCGGGGAAGGCGGTCAGGCTCGCGTCACGGACGGGGACGGCGGCCAGGAGGTCCGCCTTCGTGGGCCGCGGCACGCGGGAGGTCACCTCGTAGCTGAATCCCTTGGCCGGCTTGGCGCCGGCCAGCAGCGACCCGCTGGCGGGGTCCACGGCCAGGCCGCGCACGCCGGTGACCTCCTCGGGGCGTTCCGCGGCGGGCAGCCAGGTGCCGGGCAGGCCGCCGAACGTGATGCGCTGGCGCACCACGTCCGCGGCGCCCGCCCACTCGCCCTCGGGGACACGGCCGCCGGTGGGCTGGAAGCGGGCGCTGGAGGTCCAGCGGACGCCGTCGTACCGGTCGAGCACGGCCAGGCGCCAGTTCTGCGGCTTGCCGGCCTCGACGGTGAACAGCTCGCGGTCGGGGATCTGCAACCACGCCGAGACCCGGTCGAGAGGGCTGACGCTGTCCACGCGGGCGGGAGGGGGGAGGTCGGCGTCCTGGCGGGGGTTGTACGGCTCGGCGGCGATGGGCAGCAGCGGGCCGACCACCAGCGCGAGCCCGGCCAGCGCGGCGGCGGCCGGGATCCCGGCGAGCAGCCAGACCGGGGAGCGGCCGTCGCGGATCAGGGCCAGCGCGGCGATCAGCACGAACAGGGCCGCCGCCACCGGCAGGTTCGAGCCCTCGCCGTCCACGCCCAGCAGCAGTGCCGCACCGAGGACGGCCAGGGCGGGAAGCGCGGCGGCGATCCGCGTGGCGGTGCGGGTAAGGGTCTCCGCGCCGATGGTGGCCGCCGCCCAGACGAGGGTGTGCACGAGGACCAGCAGCTCCGGCTCCGGCTGGGCGGGCAGAAGGGTGGTGAGCAGGGCGTGCCAGGCGTTGACGACGTCGGCGGGGACGGTCGGTGACAGCGTCCCGTACAGGGGGATGGTGCCGGCCAGCCAGAGGACGAGGTCCAGGAGGAGCGCCAGCCACAGAGGACGGCCGCGGGTCACGGCGGCGATGGCCGCGGGGCCGACTGCGGCGGGGACGACGGCCAGGAGCAGCTCGCTGCCGGGGAACACCCGGTGGAAACCCCAGCCCGCCACGCCCGCCAGCGCCGCCACGACGGCGAGCCCGGCCGGCCGCAGCCACAACGGCCCGCCCTGCACGGCGTCGCGCCGGACGTCGCGCCGGGCGTCGTGCAGGACGCCGCCGGGCGGGTCCGGCCGGGTGGCGCGCCGCATGCCGCGGGTCATCGGGACCTCCAGGCCGCGGGCAGCTCCTCCAGGGACACGATCGGCACGACCGTCACCCCTGGCGGGCCGGCCGGAGCCGGGCCAGGGCCCACGTACACGCAGATGACGCGGTCGAAGCGGCGCCGTGCCCCCGCGATCCGCCCCGCCTCCGACGGGTCGCCCGTCACCAGTACCAGCGATCCTCCGCCCCGGGCCGTCCGCAGCGCCTCCGTGACCCCGGCCGTGCCGGGGCGGACCAGCGCGAGCCGGTCCAGCACGGCCTCGGGGTCCGTCTTCGTGTCGGGCAGCGGCCCGTCGCCGGTCAGGACGCGTACCGGGAACCCGGCTCGGGCGGCGGCGACGGCGGCCGAGGCGGCGGCGTCCACGGCCGGCTCCGTCAGGCCCCGCGTGTCGAGCAGCACCGTCGTGGTGGGCAGGCTGGCGTCGATGAACTGGCGGACCATCAGGGTGCCCGTGCGGGCGCTGGAGCGCCAGTGCACGTGGCGCAGGTCGTCGCCCAGCACGTACTCGCGAAGGGTGTGGAAGGTGACCGTGCCCGCGGGCGCGTTGTCGCTGGCCGGCCCCTCCAGGTGGTGGGCCTTGCCGGACGGCGGGACGGGCAGGGCGACCGTGCGCGGGCGTACCAGGAGGGTGACGGGCCGGCCGTACTCGCGCAGCCGGCGCGTCAGCCCGAACGGGTCGGCGCGCACGAGCACGAGCGGCCCCACCGGGATCTCCCCCCGCGTGTCCGTCGGGAGCGGGTACGACACCGTGCGCACCGCCCCCTTGGGCAGCCTCGGCAGGTCGACCGTGTGCTCCGACGAGCCGATCCGGTCCTGGGCGCGCAGGCCGGACAGGCCGCGGCGGCCGAGGTTGGTCACGCTCAGGACGGCCACGGCGGCGTCGCCGCGCGGCACCTTGACCGGGGTGACCTCCCTGCGCACCTCCAGCCGCGGTCTCGGAGCGGTCCACGCCAGGGCCGCGGCCAGCGCGAGCAGCGCGCCCGTGGCCAGCACCACGGGCTCGGGGTAGCTGAGCGCGAACCCGGCGGCGTACAGCACCACGACCCCGGCCAGCGTGCCCCAGCCCAGCGGGGTCAGGACCGCGGTGAGCCGGGTGCGCGGGGGTTGTGCGGCGGCGGGCCCGGTACGCGAGGGCCGTGCGTCGGCGCGCCCGGCGGGTGGCGACGGCTGCGCGGCGGCGCGCCCGGCCGGTGGCGACGGCTGCGCGGCCGTGGGCCCGGCCGGTGGCGACGGCTGCACCTACGCCGCCTGTGGCACCGGCATCCCGGCGAGGATCTCGCCGAGCGCGGCGGCCGCGGTGACCTCGCGCAGCTCGGCCTCCGGCGTGAGGATCAGGCGGTGCGCCAGCACCGGCACGGCCAGCGCCTTGACGTCCTCGGGCACCACGTAGTGCCGCCCGGCCGCGGCGGCCTTGACCCGGGCGGCGCGCAGCAGCGCGAGGCTCCCCCGGGGGCTGGCGCCGAGCCGCAGGTGCGGGCTGGTGCGGGTGGCGCCGCACAGCGCCACGATGTAGTCGTAGACCGGGTCGGCCACGTGGATGCGCGAGGCGAAGTCGATCATGCCGGCCACGTCGGACGACCTGGCCACCACCGGCAGCCGCTCGACCTGCGGCCCCGTCGGCATGCCCTTGAGCACCTCGACCTCCGACGCGTGGTCCGGGTACCCGACGGAGATCTTCATCAGGAACCGGTCGAGCTGCGCCTCGGGCAGCGGGTACGTGCCGTCCATGTCCACCGGGTTCTGCGTGGCCACGACGAGGAACGGCCGGGGCACCGGATGCGGTTCGGCGTCCACCGTGACCCGGCGCTCCTCCATCACCTCCAGCAGCGCGGCCTGCGTCTTCGGGGAGGCGCGGTTGATCTCGTCGGCCAGCACGATGTTGGCGAAGACCGGCCCCTGGTGGAACTCGAACTTCTGGTGCGCCTGGTTGAAGATCGACACGCCGGTGATGTCGCTGGGCAGCAGGTCGGGGGTGAACTGGATGCGCCGCCACTCGGCGTCCACGCTGGCGGCCAGGCAGCGCGCGAGCGTGGTCTTGCCGGTGCCCGGGACGTCCTCGACGAGCAGGTGCCCCTCGGCGAACAGGCAGATCAGGGCCAGCTCGGTGGCCTCGTGCTTGCCGCGGATGATGCGCTCGATGTTGGCGGCCAGGAGCTGGAAGCGCTGCGCGAACTGGCCGGCGAGCTGCTGCTGCGGTTGCTGTTGCGGCTCGTACACCGGCGGCGGCTGCTGGAACTGGTGGTCCTGGTAGTTGTACTGGGTCAACTGAGTCCCCTTCTCAGTCGGTGCACTCGAAGAGCGGCCCCTCGGGGAAACCGCCGTCCGGAGTCGCCACCAGAGTGTCGTTCAGGTAGCCGTTGCCGTACTGGCTCTCGATCCGGTTCCAGACGTCGCTCGTCCTGCCGGTCGAGGAGTCGGTGTACGAGGCGCCCTTGACCTGGCAGATCACGGTCAGGGTGATGTACTGACCCTTCGGGATCGTGCCGGCCGTGCCGCTGGTCGACGGGCCGGGGCGGATCAGGGTGTTGGTGTCGTCGTTGCTGGCGTTCTTGTACTGCTGGCGCGGGTAGGCCAGGTCCACCTCGGCCGTGGCCACGTCGGGGCTCTCGCCGGCGGCGTTCCTGGCCTTGAGCTTGAAGGCGTGCTTCTGGTTGTTCTTGAGCCCGTCCACGGTGAACGACGTGCCCTTGATGCCGCTGTTGGTGGCGGCGCCGGTCAGCTCGTACGTGGTGGCGTCGTCGGCGCCCTCGGGGGCGGTCCAGGTCAGCTCGGCGCCCCGGTTCCTGGCCTTGGCCGCGAACCCGGTGGGCGAGCCGGGCGCCACGCACGGCCGCACCCCGGCGCTGGGCTCGGACTCGACCTCGCCGCCCGACCAGTGCGCGACCACGGTGAACGTGTACTCGTTCGCGCAGTCGCCGCCCGTGAACTCGAACTGGAACGGCCCGTCCGCGTCCACCGACTGCGGCGTGGACCTGCCGTCGCCGGAGGTCTTCAGCGTGTACCGCTCGACCTCGCCCCCGGTGGACTCGCTGAAGGTCACCGTCACCTTGCCGGGGCCCGACCTGGCGGTCACGGCGCCCGGCGCGGAGGGCGCGCTGGGCGACGGCGTCCGGGAGGGGGTCCTGCTGGGCGTCTCGCGGGTGGGCGTGGGGGTGGAGCTGGGCCGGTCGGTGGTCCTGACCGGGTCCGGGTCGGGCTCCTGCTCGGGCTCCTGCTCGGGCGGGGTGTCGGGCTGGGTGGGCTCGGTGCTCGGGGTCGGCCTGGGCTTGGGGGTGGTGGACGGCCCCGGTACGTCGGAGTCGCCCTTGTCGACGTCGTGCTTGCGGCCCTCGGGGTCGATGACGACGGCCTTGTCGCCGTTCTCGTCGTTCGCCCAGAGCAGGCCGTCCTTGACGAACACGTCCACCGGGCCCGGCTCCTGCGCCACCTGGAGCGTGGTCGGGCGGCCGCCCGACGCGCTGTCCCAGACGATCAGCGCGCCGCGGCCCTGGTCCGGCACGTACACCTTGGTGCCGAGCACCTGCGGCACTCCCAGGTCGGCCGGGTCGCCGGTGGCCAGCTTGGTGCTGAGCACGGCGTTGGAGCTCGTGTCGATCACGACGAGCAGCCCCGAGTCGCCGGGCGCCAGGATCGGCACCAGGGAGCCCTCGGTGCCGGCCGGGGTGAGCGCGCCGCCCCTGGCGGCCTGGGCCACGCCCTTGGGCAGGGTGATCTCGCCCACGCCCCCGTCGGAGCCGATGATCGTGGCGGTGGCGGCCCTGGTGTTGACCACGACGGGCAGGCCGCCGGCGATGGTGACCGACAGCTCCTCGCCGGGCTCGCCGACCTTGATCGGGCTCGCCGCGGCGCCGTTCGAGACCGGGACGACCTGGCCCTGCGCCGTCACGGGCACCCACAGGCGGCCCCCGCCGTCGACGCGGGCCGCGCCCAGCGGTCCCGGCAGGGTCAGCGCGGCGCCGACGGTGTCCAGCGTGGCGGGGTCGATCTGCTGGACCTTGCCCGCGGCCGGGTCCACGGCGTAGGCGGTGTTCCCCGACATGGCGAGCTGCATCCCGGCCGCGCCGAAGTCGCGGGTCTCGGTGACGGTGAGCTGGCTGGGCTCGACGCGGCTGACGTACCCGGTGCTGTCGTCCACGAGCAGGACGTTGCCGCCGTCCTGGACGACGCGGAGCCGGCGGCCCGCCTTGTCGTCGAGGTAGCCGTCCACCTCGCCGGACAGGCCGTTGACGTGCACGATCCTGCCGCGGGCCGCGGTCCACAACCACGCGCCGACGTCGGCCAGCTTGGGGTTGGCGCTGGAGACGCCCACGCCGAACCACGCCGCCGCGGCGACCAGGATCACGGCCGCCACCCCGGCGATCACCGCCGTGGCACGATCACCGCGGAGCACGCTCACCTTGCCTACCCACCCCGGTTTGTACGACTAGGGAGCGTTTCGCCCCGGAACAACGGGCATCACCCTAGCGCCCGGGCGTCCCTCCCGGGTATGTACCGGCTGGTAGCCATGGGAGCGCCGGTGCGAGAGTGCCAAGAGTGTCGGTGTGAAGCCGTACCTTAGAGCCCGTGTCCGAACAGCCCCTGACCCTCGACTCCGTCCTCACCGACGAGGCGGTCCTGTCGACCTACCGCCGCATGTTCGCCGCGCTGGCCCGCGACAGCGGGGCGGTGGTCGACGACCCGGCCCTGGTCGACATCGCCGAGACGCTGTTCGCCGCGTTCGCGGAGGCGGGCGAGGAGTGGCTGACGCACGAGCAGATGCGCTTCGCCTGCCGCGCCTACCCCACCGACCAGTTCGACAACCGGCTGCGCGTGCTCAAGGGGCTCGGCGCCATCCGCGAGGTGTTCCCCAAGCCCAACCAGCTCCGCTACCGCGCCTCGTTCACCAGCGTCGTGGGGCTGATGTTCATCAGGCGGATGATGGACGACGGCGGCCAGTCCGAGATGCACCGGTTGCTGGCGCTCGAAGACCTCAACGTCGCCGACCCGCGCACCACGATGGAGGAGGCCAGGCAGAGCGCGCTCAACCTGGCGCGGGCGTTCCGGCTGTGGGCGCTGGAGCTGATCACGCTCACCACCGGCACCATCGAGGAGCTGCGCGAGCAGGCGCCCAAGCTGTGGGGCACCGAGGAGATCGCGCGGCGGGCGCAGAGCCTGCACGGCACGATCCTGACCCGCTGGCCGGAGCTCGACCGGGTCTGCACCGACCTGCGGGCCGCCATCTACGCCTACAGCGACGCCTCGCGCCGCGCCGCGGGCCGCCTGGCCGACTCGGCGGGCACGACGCGCAACCTGACGCTGCTGCCGACCGAGACGTGGCGCACGTTCGCGCAGACGGCGTCGAGAGAGCGGCTCGCGGCCGTGCTCGACGGGTTCCTCTTCGACGCGCCCGCACCCTGGCACGATCCCGCCGCCATCGCGCGGGCCGTCGACGAGGCCCCGCGGCCGGCCCCCGCCCAGCCCACTCCCCCGCGCTCCACGCTGCCCGACCCCGGCCCCGAGTCCTCGCTCGACACCTCGCCCGGCGCCGCGCTCGAACGGCTCACCCGGATGGCCGAGTCCCTGCTGGGAGGAGCTTCGCGGGTGGCGCTGGCCGACGTGCTCGGCTCCGACTGGGTCGCGGCGCGGCGGATGCTGGCCGACCTGACGACCGTGGACCTGCGGCCCGAGCTGCCCTACCGGCTCGCCTGGGCCGACGGGCTGACCGTCGATCCCGATCGCGAGCCCGCCTGGCTCTCGCACGGTTACCTGGAGCGCCTGTGATGGATCAGCGACAAGCGGCCGTCTCCCACGCGCTGGTGCGGGCCTACGGGCCCGCCCGGCTGGGCGCCGGGGTTCCCGCCGCCCCCGGCATGATCCGGCTGACCAGGCCCGACTCCACCGGCGACGCCCTGCCCGTCTGGCCCGACGGGGTGACGCCGTCGCTGCTGGAGGAGCACCAGGTGGCGCCCGTGCCCGTGGAGCGCTCCGGCGAGACGCGGCGGGTGCTGGCGGCGGTGCTCAAGTGCTGCTGGACCGATCTGTCCGTGGACCCGTGGCCGGGCGATCCCGCGCCGGTGGAGCTGGTGCTCGACACCTACCGGGAGCTGATCGGGCGTACCGACGACCTGATGCGCAACTGGGCGCGCGGCGCGCTGCGGCGGCTGCACGACTCGGCCTGGATCGTGATGGACGACGGGGTGGTGCTGCTCGGGCCGCGCTGCGCGTTGTGGCCGGTGGAGGCGCACGCGCAGTTGCAGGAGCTGGTGCGGCGCCTGCCGGAGCCCGAGCGGCCGGAGCTGACCGTGGTGGGCGACGCCGACATCATCGCCGCCGCCCGGGGTGCCGGGGGCGCGAAGCCGGGCGGCGGGAGCCAGGAAGCGGAGGCCGGCGGCGGGAGCCGGGAGGCGGAGGCCACGGAGCGGGCCGAGACCGCCGAACCCCCCGAGACCGCCGAACCCGCGGAGGCCGCCGAGGCCGCGGAGGCCGCCGAGGCCGCGGAGGCCTCCGAGGTCGGTGGCCGGGTCGAGGCAGGCGCGGCCGAGTTCGACGACCTGCTGGGCGGCTACGACGAGCGGCGGCGGGCCGAGCTGGTGGCGGCGTTCATGGTGGTCGAGCACGCCGCCGAGCCGGTGCCGGAGGTGCGCTTCGCCGCCCTGCGCGACCCGGCGCTGCGCCGCACGCTGGGCGAGATGCTGGCCAGGCGCGGCCGTACGCTGATCCAGCACCGCGACCGCTGGATCTCCGGCTACGACGACGGTGCGGCCGCCGCCATCGGCGCCCTCGACGCCGCCGGCACGCCCGAGACGGCGCGCGGGCCGCTGGGAGTGAGCGAGCGGGCGGTGCTGACGCTCGTGCTGGTGCACTCCGTGGCCATCCCGCGAGCCGAGGGCCTGCTGCCGGAGGACTCGTGGCTGTCGCCGCACCCGACGCCGGTCGAGGAGCTGCGCCGCCACACCCAGCTCCCGATCGGCGAGCTGGAGTCGGCGTTGCGGACGTTGCGGCACGCGGGGCTGCTCGGCCAGGTGAAGGCGGGCGAGGAGGCGGGCGGCTACGTGCCGGGGCCTCAGTTCCACCGGCTCACCGCGGCGGCGCGGCGGCGGTTGCAGGAGGAGCTGATCCTGGCGGCCGGGCCGAACACCCCGCTCGCGACCGCCGTGCTGGCGCGTAGATCCGCCAAGTAAGAGCGTTTTTCTGATGGATGGAAGGGTTACGGGGGTTCGAGGTGTCGCAGGTGGAGAACGTCGTCGGGGACCGGGTGCTGATCGCCATGCAGGCGGTCAACATCTCACGGCTGTCGACCCATCCCGTGCCCACCGTCCCCGGCACGCTCATCGTCGTGGCCGGTGCGGGGCCCAAGGACTCCAACGGGGCGGGCAAGTCCTCGTTCATCGCCTCGATCACCGCGCTGCTCGGTGACGAGCAGTGGCGCTTCGCCTCGGGCGCCAAGGCGGTGTCGGAGCTGCTGTTCAACGCCGAGCTGGCCAGCGGCGCGGGGGCCCGGCAGTGGGCCAGCGCCGATCACGGCTACATCGTGGGCGTCTTCGGGCCGCCCGGCATGAACGGCTTCGACCCGGCCCCTCCGCCGGACGGCACCGACGGTGAACGCGCCACCGCCTCGGCCCCCTCCGGTGACGTGGCCCGAGGCACGACGGCCGGTGGGGCGGCCGGTGGGACGGCTTCCGGCGCTGGGCTCGCGCTCGCCGGGGGCGGTGACGGTCGCGGTGGGAATGGCGGCGGCGGTGCTGAGCTCGTGCTCGGGGAGGCCGACGGCGGCGGTGGGGAGCTGTTCGAGGTGCCCGACACCTCGGGCGGGGCGCTGACCGTGTGGCTGAAGGTCAACCAGGAGGCGCCGCACCTGGAGATCCGCTGGCGGGAGGGTGTGCACCTGGCGGCGTCCCCGTCCGAGGCCGAGCGGGTGGCGCGGGCCGACGAGATCTGGGCGTCACTGCCGAGGTCGGCCGGGCGGCGCGACGTCGTGGCCCGCGACCTGACCAAGGTGCTCTACGGCGACAAGGTCAGGTGCGTGTCGTTCCTGTCCACGTCCGTGCGCAGCAAGGTCGCCACCAACCTGCTCTCCCAGCCGCTCAACGAGATCACCCCTGAACGCGTCTTCGAGGCCATCGCCGCGCTCACCGGCCTGGACGCCGAGCTGGAGCAGGAGCGCGAGGCCCGTCGCGACGAGCACGCCAAGCGGGTGCGGGCGGCGCAGGCGGCCGAGCGGCTGGCCGAGTTCGAGGCGGAGTCGAAGGCGCTGCTGACCACGTTCGACCGGCGGGACCAGGCGCGCGTGCGGCTGGCCGACGCGCTGCGGTGCTGGCGCGGGCGGCAGGCGCGCAAGCTGGCCGACGCGGCGGCCAAGGACGAGGCGCTGGTCGCCGACCTCGAACGGCACCGCGCCGCGGGCGAGGCGGCGGGCGAGGCGATCGCCATGGTGAAGGCGGAGATCGCCACGCTGCGCGAGGACACCCTCGACCGGCAGGTCTCGCAGGCCCGCAAGGAGCTGTCGGCCCTGCAGGCGCGGGCGGCCAAGCTCGACGCCGACCGCGCCGTGGCGGAGAACTCCGCCGACGAGCTGCGCGGGCTCATCCCTGGGCTGGAGGAGACCCGGCGGTTCGCCGACGGGCGGGACGTGCCCGCGGCCGAGCGGGAGCTGGGCGAGGTGCGGCTGCGGCTCAACGAGGCGCTCAAGGCCCTGGGCGTGGCCGACCAGGAGGTGGCCTCGGCGCAGGCCGCGCTGGACGACGCCGAGGGCGGCCCGGCGGCGGCCCAGCTCAACGCGCTGGCGGCGGCCGGGATCGGCGCCACCGGCCTGCTGGACGCCCTGGACGTGGCGGAGCAGGCCCGCGACGCCGCCCACACGCCCCCGACGGCCCTGCCCGGCTCTCGTGCCGGTGCCGGTGCCGGTACGAGAGCCGGTGCCGCGGCTGGTGCCGGTACCGCGGCCGGCGCTGGGGCCGGGCTTGCGCTGGGTGAGCTGCGCGGGTGGCCGAACGAGCATGCCGTGATCGTGGACGCCTCCCAGCTCGACGAGGCCGCCGCGGCGCTGGCGGAGCTGCCCGGGTCGGTGCTGGTCAGCGCGGCCGGGGTGAGCGTCGTGGGGGCGTTCGACGGGGTGGCGACCGGGCGGGAGGCCCGGATCAAGGCCGCCGAGCAGCGGCTCAACCGGGCCAAGGACGTGCAGGAGAGCGCGGCGCAGGCCGTACACGACGGGGAGGAGGCCGTCGCGCAGGCGCAGCGGCGGCTGGAGGGGGCCAGGGCCGGGGTGCGCCTGGCCGAGATCGAGGCCAAGCTCGGCGAGCGGCGGGCCAGGCTGGGCGAGCTGAACGCGGCCATCGAGGAGCTGACCCCGAAGGTCGCCGAGGCCGAGCGGCAGGCGGGCGCGCTGGACTTCCGCGCGCGTACCAGGGACATGGAGATCGAGCGGCTGGAGGGCCGCAGGCACCGGCACGAGTCCGAGCGGGCGCAGGCCCGCGACCAGGAGGCGAAAGTCGGGGCGGAGCGGGAGGCGCTCAAGCTCGGCGCGCTGGCGGCCGACTGGGGCGGCACGGTCGAGACCGCCCGCGAATGGCTGGAGGCGCTGCCCGAGGAGGAGCGGCCCAGGGCCGCCGAGGAGTGGTGGCGGGTCGCCGAACGCCACCTCGACCAGGCGTTGCGCGACACGTTCCCGTCGGATGACGAGGCGGAGATCCCGGAGGAGCTGCGGTTCCTGCTGAGCGAGCGGGAGGGCAGCACGGCGCGCGAGCAGGCGACGTTCCCGGCGGTGTGCGGGGCGCTGGCGTCGTACCTGCGGGGGCAGGAGGAGTACGAGCGGCACCAGCGGCGGCAGATCGAGGCGCAGCTCGTCTCGCGCCAGCGGGACCTGGCGGCGGCGGCCAGGGGCGCCGAGGAGGCGGCCCAGTCCACGGCCGTGCACCGGGCGGCGCTGACGGCGGCGATCAAGGCGCGGCTGGCGCGGGTGGCCGAGGAGTTCGACAAGCTCGACACCTCCTACGGCGGTTACGGCGCGACCCTCGAGTTCCCCGTGCCGCCCGCGCCGGCCGATCCCGAGCAGCGCTGGCAGTGGCGGGTGACGCCCAAGTGGCGGCGGGGCGAGGGGCAGGGGTTCGTGCCGTACAACCGGCGGGCCAACACGGCGCTCATGGACGAGAAGGCCGTCAAGCTGGTGTGCGCGGCGGCCATCGCGTCGTCCGGTGGCGGTCACCTGTGCCTGGTGCTCGACGAGCTGGGGCGCAACCTGGGCAAGGAGCATCGGCGGGAGGCCGTGGCGCTGTTCAGGAGGATCGGGGAGACGTACGGGATCACGGTGATCGGGGCGTTGCAGGACGACATGGAGCCGTACGCGATCGACGCCTGCGGGCAGTACATCAAGCTGCGGCGGTCGTCGGACGCGATGCCGTACAACGAGCCGCCGGTGATCGTCGGGCACGACCAGCACGCCGAGCGGGTGCGCGCCCTGGCGGCGTACGTGGATCGGGGCACGCCCGCCCTCACCTGATCGGCGGGCCCGGCGGTTCAAAGCGACCTCACCTGATCGGCGGGCCCGGCGATCCGAGGCGACCTCACGCGATCGGCGGGCCGGTGTAGGAGGCGCGGAGGCGGAGGAGGGAGCCGCGTTCGTACTCCTCCATGGCGTGGGCCAGCCAGCCCGCGACCCTGGCCACCGCGAAGATCGCCTCTCCGGCGCCCGGCACCATGCCGCTGACGGCGGACAGGGTGGCCAGGGCGAAGTCGATGTTGCGGTCGGGCAGGCGGCGGCGTCGCATCTCCGCCAGCACGGCCTCCCCCGCGGCGATCCGCCCGTGCCCGGGCGCGGCCTGCTTGACCAGGTCGAGCAGGGCGGCGCCGCGGCCGTCGCCGTTCTTGTAGACGCTGTGGCCGAAGCCGGGGATGCGCTCGCCCCGCCGCACCCGTTCGGCGATGGCGCGGGCGGCGTGGCGGGGCTCGGCGATCTCGGCCAGCAGGCGTTCGGCGCCGTACGACGCTCCGCCGTGCAGCGGGCCGCCCAGGACGCCGAGGCCGGTCAGGACCACCGCGTACGGGTCGGCCTTGGCGGAGGCGGCCACCCTGGCGGCCAGCGTGGAGGCGGCCAGCTCGTGGTCGGCGAGCAGCACCAGCGCGGCCTCCATGGCCGTGAGCAGGGCCGGGGTGGCGGGGTGCGGGCACAGGCGGGACCACAGGCGCTCGGCGATGGAGTCACCCTGGGGGTCGCTCAGCGGGGGCGGCGCGTCCACCAGGCCCGCGATCAGGCGGCGGCCGGTGGCGGTGACCGACTCGGGGTCGAGCTGGTAGCGGAGGGTGTCGGACGCGCCGAGCACCGTGGTGATCACCTGGAGCCGGTCGAGGGGCAGCAGGTCGTCGGGCAGCCCGCGCTGCGCGGTGACGGCGGCCCGCAACCCCTCCTCGGGCTCGCACCGCCACGGCCGGCCACCCCGCCTCACCCCACCCCGCTCCTCGCCCGCACCTTCGGCGGGCCTGCCGCCCTGCCTCTCCCTGCCTCGGTCCTCGCCCATGCCCTCGGCAGGCCGGCCATCCCGCCTCGCTCTGCCTCGGTCCTCGCCCGTGCCTTCGGCGGGCGGGCGCCAGACTGCCGGGTCGCCGGTCCACAGCCACTCGGCGACCGTCTCGAACGAGGCCGTGCCCGCCAGGCTCAGGACGTCGATCCCCCGGTAGTAGGGCCGGTCGACGCCGAGCGCCGTCACGGCCGACTCGATGACGAGCTCCGGCGGCTGGCTGCGGGGCCGGCCCCGGCGCGCGAGGCGTTCGATCTCCTCGGCCGAGAAGAGGCTGCGCCGCCCGTCCTCACCGTGCCGCCGCTGCAGCACCCCCCGGCTCACGTACGCGTACAGCGTGGCGGGCTTGACGCCCAGTCGCTCCGCCGCCGTGGCCGCGTCGATCCACTCCACAGCCGCCCAGCCCTCCCATAGTTGACGAAAATCAATATTGATCCACGTTGAACGCGCATGTCAACGTGAGGACATGCCAAAAGTTCACTTCCTCGACGTCACCAACCGGGACGGCGTGCAGACCGCACGCACCGGCCTGTCGAAGTTCGGCAAGACCATGGTCAACTTCTATCTGGCCAAGTTGGGGGTGGCTCAGTCCGAGATCGGCTTCCCGTTCCTCTTCCACGAGGTCCCGTACGTCCGGGCGCAGGTGGCGCTGGCACAGGCGGGGGCGTTCGGGGAGCTGAGGCTGTCCGGGTGGTGCCGGGGTGTGCCGCAGGACGTGGAGAAGGCCGCGCCTCTCGGCCTGAAGCACTACAACCTGTCCATCTCGACGTCCGACTACATGATCCAGAACAAGTTCCGCGGCCGGCTGGACAGGGACGCGATCATCAGGGAGATGACGGCGGCGGTCCGCGTGGCCAAGGACGCGGGCGCGCTCACCGTGGGGGTGAACGCCGAGGACGGCTCCCGTACAGACGACGGGTTCCTGCTGGAGTTCGCGCTGGCGGCCAAGCAGGCGGGCGCCGACCGCGTACGCTACTGCGACACCATCGGCGGCGACACGCCCGACCGGATCCGCGAGCGCTTCGCCAAGCTGGCCTCCGCCACCGCGATGCCCGTCGAGACCCACTGCCACAACGACCTGGGCATGGCCGTGGCCAACTCCGTTTCCGGCGCGCTCGGCGACCTCGACGCCGGGCAGGACGCGTGGATCAACACCTGCGTGAACGGCATCGGCGAGCGCTCGGGCAACGCCGACCTGCTCTCCACGATCCTGGCCTTCCGTCACGGGTTCGGGCTCGAGTCGGCCCGGATCGGGGACGCGCTGAACCTGGAGTGGGCCCGCCGGTTCGGGCTGTGGGCGAGCTACGCGCTGGGGCAGCCGCTGCCGTACAACCAGGTCGGGGTGGGGCGCAACGCGTTCGCGCACGAGTCGGGCATCCACGCCGACGGCGCGCTGAAGGACCACGGCAACTACGAGCTGTACGACGAGGCGACGCTGGGGCCGTTCCCCTGGGACTGGCACGCGCGGCCGGGCCGGGTGGTGCTGACCGGCGAGTACGGCGGCAAGGCCGGGTTCCGCCACGTCATGGAGGGGCTGGGGGTGGAGGTGGCCGACGAGGAGGAGTCGTTCCGGCTGGTGCAGCTCTGCAACGCGATGACGGGCAGGCCGCTCACGGACGACGAGTTGCGTCTGATCGCGGCCTACCCGCGCGAGTTGTCGCTGATGTTCCCCGGTTACGCCTGACCGGCGGCCGGTCAGGCCCGCCGCTCACGCGGCCGGAGCCTGACGAGCACCCGGCCCGGCCTCTCCCGCGGCCGGCACGCTGTGAACGGCCTGGTCAGGGGCCGGCGCGTCGTGAACCGCCTCCCCGGCGGCCTGCGCGTCGTGAAGGGCCTCCTCGGGAGCAGGCACATCGTGAACGGCCTCCCCGGCGGCCTGCGCGTCGTGGACGGCCTCGCCGGGAGCAGGCGCGTCGTGAACGGGTTGCTCGTGCGCCGCAGCCGGGCGGGCGGGCTCGTTCGCCTGGTCGGCGGCCAGCGCCTGGCGGAAGTCCTCGTCCGCGTGCTCGATCGCCTCCAGCCGCACCGTCTCGCGCCGGAAGAGCCCCGCCAGCAACCAGTCGGCCAGCACCGCGGCCTTGTGCCGGGCCGTCGGCACCCACCCCAGGTGGTAGGCCCGGTGCGCGAGCCACCCGAGAAGGCCGGTGAGCTTGATCCGGTACACCTGGGCGACCCCCTGGTGGTGGCCGAGCCCGGCGACCGAGCCGAGATAGGCGTGCCGGTACGGCTTGAGCCGCCGCCCCCGCACGTACGCGACCAGGTTCCGCCCCAGCAGCTTGGCCTGCCGCACCGCGTGCTGGGCGTTGGGCGCGGTGAACTCGCCCGGCCGGGTCAGGTCGGGCACGGCGGCGCCGTCACCGGCCGCGAAGGCGTCCTCGACGCCCGCCACCGTCAGGTACTCGGTCGCGAGGAGCCGCCCGATGCGGTCCACGGGCAGCCCGCTGGCCGCCGCGAGCGGGCTGGGCCGCCCGCCCGCCGCCCACACCACCGTGCCGGCGTCGATCTCGGTCCCGTCCGAGAGCACCGTCACGCCGCCGGCCAGCGAGGCGAGCCGGGTGCCGAGCCGCACGTCCACGGCGCGCTTGCGCAGCGCGTCCACGGTCCAGCGGCCGAGGTCGGGGTGCAGCTCGGGCAGGATGTGGTCGTTGGCCTCGACGAGGGTCCAGCTCAGGTCCGCGGGCTCGATGCCCTCGTGGTAGCGCACGGCCTCGTCGGCCAGGCCCTGCATCTCGGCCAGCGCCTCGACGCCGGAGAACCCGCCGCCGACCACCACGAACGTCAGCGCCCTGCGCCGTACCTGCTCGTCGTCGGTCGAGGCGGCCGCGGCGAGGTTGGCCAGCACGCGGTTGCGCAGGTGCACGGCCTCGCCGATGCTCTTGAAGCCGACCGCGTGCTCGGCCAGCCCGGGGATGGGCAGCGCGCGGGTGATCGAGCCGGCCGCCATGACGAGGATGTCGTACTCGATCGTCCTGGCGGGGCCCTGGACCGGCTGGAAGTCGGCGCTGCGCGCCTCGTGGTCCACCCGCGTGACGCGCCCGGTCAGCACCCGCATGCCCTTGAGCACCTGCCCGAGCGGGGCGGCCACGTGGCGCGGCTCGATCGAGCCGCCGACCGCCTCGGCGAGGAACGGCATGTAGGTCATGTAGCCGCGCGGGTCCACCACGGTGACGGTCGCCTCGCCGGAACGGACGAGCTTCCGCAGCCCCATCGCGGCGTACATGCCGACGTATCCGCCACCGACGATCAGGATGTGCTTCCTCATTGCCCCGTCTCCTTTCGGGTTCTTCACCCCATGGACGGGACAGCGCCGCCGTTTGTGACAACTTCCGGCGGCGAGGTCTCAGAGCGACCGGTCACCGGTCTCCGGCAGGGCCAGCAGGCAGAGCAGGCTCAGCAGGGCCATCGCGGAGACGTACCCGCCGATCGCCATGACGCCCAGCCCGCCCGCCTGCATGCTGGTGGCCACCAGCGGCGGCACCGCGCCGCCGAGCACGCCGCCGAGGCTGTAGGCGACGGACGCGCCGCTGTAGCGGTACTCGGTCTTGAACAGCTCCGGCAGGTACGCCCCCATCGGCCCGAAGACGAGCCCCATCAGCGCGAGCGCCCCGGCCAGCGCCAGCCCGACCAGGAAGATCGAGCCGGTCTCCATCAGCGGGAACATCACCAGCCCCCACGCGATCGCCGCGGCCGTGCCCCAGATCAGCGTCCGGCGGCGGCCCAGCCGGTCGGACACCAGGGCCGAGACCACCGTGCCCGCCGCCATGAACACCACGCCGACCATGGTGAGCGCGAGCATCGTGGTCCGCGGGATCCGCAGGGTGTCGGTGCCGTAGGCCAGGCAGTAGGTGGTGGCGGTGTAGAAGAGCGTGTAGGCGACGGTCATGGCGCCGGCGCCGAGCAGCACGCGCCGCCACTGGTGCCGCATGAGCCCGGCGAACGGCACCTTGGCGATCCGGCGCTGGTCCATGGCCGCCTGGAAGACGGGGGTCTCGGAGATCTTCAGCCGCACGTACAGGCCGACGACGACCAGCAGCAGGCTCGCCACGAACGGCAGCCGCCAGCCCCAGCTCTCGAACTGCCCGTCGCTCAGCACGGCGCCGAGGATCAGGAACAGCCCGTTGGCCACGATGAATCCGGCCGACGGGCCGAGCTGCGGGAACATCGCGTACAGGCCGCGCTTGCCGGGCGGCGCGTGCTCGGTGGCCAGCAGCGCCGCGCCGCCCCACTCGCCGCCGAGGCCGATGCCCTGCGTGAAGCGCAGCAGCACGAGCAGCACGGGCGCGATCACGCCGATCGAGGCGTAGCCGGGCAGCAGGCCGATCAGCACGGTCGACAGCCCCATCACCAGCAGCGAGACGACCAGCATGGACTTGCGGCCGACGCGGTCGCCCCAGTGCCCGAACACGGCCGAGCCGAGCGGCCGGGAGATGAACGCCACGGCGAACGTCGAGAACGAGGCGAGCGTGCCCGCCACCGAGTCCATCTCGGGGAAGAACGCGGTGTTGAGCACCAGGGCCGCGGCGGTGCCGTAAATGTAGAAATCATAGAATTCGATCGCGGTGCCGATGAGGCTGGCCGCCGCGATCCGGGACCGGCTGGGCGCCGCGGTCTGGGGGGAAGTCGTCATGAAATGTGTCTCACTATGCGGACTAGCGTCTTGTGAAGCGATACGCAGACGCTACCACCTGCGCAATGTCACGTATCAACCACTGGGAGGGGCACGGGTTTGGCCGTCGATCTGGTGATCTTCGACTGTGACGGGGTTCTTGTGGACAGCGAGCCGATCTCCGTACGCGTGGGCACCGCCGCGCTGCGGCGGCTCGGCTGGGACATCGACGAGACCGAGTACGCCGAGCGGTTCGTCGGCTGCACCAACGAGTACTGGGCCGAGCAGGTCGGCCAGACCCCGCCGGGCTGGCGCGAGCAGGTCAACGCCGACTACGCCGCCGCGATCGCCGCCGAGCTGTGCGCGATCGACGGCATCGAGGCGGCGCTCGACCGGCTGTCCATCCCCTACTGCGTGGCCTCCAACGGCCGGCACCCGACCATCCGCCGCAGCCTGGAGCTGACCGGGCTGGCCGGCAGGTTCGACGGGCGGGTGTTCAGCGCCGAGGACGTCGCCAGGGGCAAGCCGGAGCCCGACCTGTTCCTGCACGCCGCGGCCACGATGGGCGCCGAGCCCGAGCGCTGCGTGGTGGTGGAGGACAGCCCGTTCGGCGTGACGGCGGCGATGCGCGCCGGCATGCGCTGCTTCGCCTTCGCCGGCGGCCTCACGCCCCCCTCCCGGCTGACCGGCCTGGGCGCGACGCTCTTCCACGACCCCGCCACGCTGCCCGACCTGATCGCCGCCCTCGACTGACAGCCGCGCGCGTACGGGCCGGGCTCCCCCGGCCGCTCGGCGCCGGCCCGCCGCACCACGTACGGTGAGGCCATGCCTTCAGGTACGCAACGTCCTTACGTGGTGGCCCACGTCGCGGTGTCCGCCGACGGAGCTACCACGGGATTCCAGCCGGACGTCGCCCGGTTCTACCAGCTCGCCCAGACCTGGGAGGAAGACCTCACCCTGGCAGGGGCTGACACCATCCTCGCCCAGGAGCAGGCGCTGGCCGGCGCCGAGCAGCCCGGCCCCGCGCCCGACGGGCCGCTGCTGGCCGTCGTGGACGGCCGCGGCCGGGTCAGCCAGTGGGAGGCGCTGCGCGCGGCCGGCCACTGGTGCGACGTCGTGGCCCTGCGCTGCCGCGCCACTCCCCCGCGCCCGGCCGGCCTGCCGGTGCGCGAGCTGGTCACGGGCGCCGACCGGGTCGACCTCGCCGACGCGCTGCGCACGCTCGGCCGCGACGACGGGGTCGGCGTCGTGCGGGTCGACAGCGGCGGCCGGCTCATCGGCGCGCTGCTCGCGGCCGGGCTGGTGGACGAGGTCAGCCTGCTCGTCCACCCCTGCCTGGCCGGCGAGCGCGCCACCCGCTTCTGGTACGGCGACCGCCCCGCCGCCGCGCCGCTCACCCTCATCACCGCGCAGAGCCTGCCGGGCGGCCTCGTCTGGCTCCGCTATCACCCCTGACGGGTGCGGCCGTTCTCGTCCAGGTAGTCCCGCCACGACCGCTTCGGCGTCCAGCCCAGCAGCCGGTGGGCCTTGGCGCAGGAGATGCCCGAGGCGTCGGGGCGGGCCAGCGGCCGCAGCTCGATGCGGTCGCCGAAATAGCGGCGCAGCATGGCGGCGAAGTCGTGCCCGCCCGCGTTGTCCGGCGAGGCGATGTAGAACACCTCATGCCCGGGTAGGTCCGACTCGGTGGCCAGCACGATCGCGTCCGCCAGGTCGTACACGTCGATGTAGCTCCACAGCCCCGCCCCGGCCTGGGAGCTGTCGCGGACCTGCGGGCCGAGGTTGCGCTCGTAGTTGCCCTCGTGCTGCACCCAGCTCGGGCGCAGCGAGATGCAGCGGATGTCCGAGCGGCGCACCGCCGCGTCCATGAGCTGCTCGCCGAAGTGCTTGGCCAGCGCGTACGGATCCTGCGGCCGGATCGGGTGCTCCTCGTCCACCGGCGCGTAGTCGGGCAGGAACGGCCGCTCGGCGAAGAAGAACCCGGGGACGGTCTCGCTGGAGATGTTCACGAACCGCGGCACCCCGAACCGCACCGCCGCCTCGAGCACGTTGAACGTCGCCATCAGGTTGTTCTGGAACACCACCTGCGGCGCGTTGGCCGTCGGGTCGGGGATGGCCGCCGCGTGCACCACCGCCTCGCACCCGCGTACGACAGCGAACGCCTGCCCCGCGTCCGTCAGGTCGGCCTGCACGTAACGCGGCTCGCCCGGCTCGCGCCGCTCCCAGACCGGTCGCGTCAGATCGGTGGCGGTCACCTCGTGACCCGCCGCGACCAGGGCGCTGACGGCCGCCCTGCCGACCTTGCCGTGGGCTCCGGTGACGACGACACGCATCGATGACTCCTCAGGGGTAGATCCGGGGTGGTGCTGTCAGACTCCCACGGCCTTGAGCGTGGAGCCCGTACGCGTCTTGTTCACCTTGAGCTGCGCCGTGATCCTGGAGCGCAGCTCGGCCACGTGGCTGACGATGCCCACGGCCCGGCCGCCGTCGCGCAACCCGTCGAGGATGTCGAGCACGCCGTCCAGTGTGTCCTCGTCGAGCGTGCCGAACCCCTCGTCCACGAACAGCGTGCCCAGCTCCGCCCCGCCCGCCTCCGCCGTGACGACGTCGGCCAGGCCGAGCGCCAGGGCCAGCGAGGTGATGAAGCTCTCGCCGCCGGACAGCGTGGCCGGATCCCGGTCGACGCCGGTCCACCCGTCGGCCACCCGCAGCCCGAGCCCGCCGCCCGCGCGGGCCCGCGAGCCCGCCGTCTTGCGCAGGTCGTGCCGCAGCAGGTAACGGCCGCCCGACATGTGGTCCAGCCGCTCGTTCGCCGCCGCCACCACCTGCCGCAGCCGCTCGCCCAGCACGAACGACGACAGGCTCATGCTCCACTGGTTGTCGCCGGAGGTGCCGCTGGCCAGCGCCGCCATCCGCTCGGCCAGCCGGTGCCTGTCGGCCGCGGGACGCCAGCGTTCGATCCGGCCGGACAGCTCGCCGCACAGCTCCGCCAGCCGCCGCGCCCGCGCCTCGGCCCGGTCGCGGGCGCTGGCCAGCCTCGTGTACGCCTGCTCCAGCCCGTCCCGCTCGGCCCCGATCGCCGCCAGGTCCGGCGCCGGCTCCGCCGCGGCGGCCACCAGCTCGGGGTCGGCCAGCACGCCGGTCACGGCGGCGTGCTGGTCGTCCAGCCTGCGCAGCAGCTCCGCCTTGCTCTCCCGCTCGGCCAGGCTCCGGTACGCGGCCTCCGCCTCCCGCACGTCCCCGAACCCGGCCTCCTCCGCCGCCTCCTCGGCCGCCCGCCTGGCCCGCTCCAGCTCCTCCCGGGCCGCCACCGCCGCCTGCGTGGCCTCCAGCGCCTCGCGCAGCAGCTCCGCCTCGTCGTGCAGCCTCGACAGCCGGGCGGTCAGGGTGACGTCGTCGCCGCGTGCCGCGTCCAGCCTCGCGCTCAGCCTCCCGGCGTCGCCGCTCAGCTCCTCGTGCCTGGTACGCCCGGCAGCCAGCCTCGCGGCGACCTGGCGGCCCCGCTCCTCCAGCTCCTGCCTCTCGCGCCGGAGCCCGGCGGCCTCCTCGGCCAGCACCCGCTCCCGGCCCGCCGACGCCTCCAGCCTCCGCAACTCCCGCTCGGCCTCGGCCAGCACCCGCTCACCGTCCACCTCCCCGGCCTCCGCCCCGGCACCGCCGTACGCCACAGCGGCGTCCGTGCCAGAACTGCCCTGCGCCTCAGCGGCGTCTGCGATGACACCTCCGCCCGCGGCGGCCACCGCGCCGGAGGTGACGGCTTGGGCGAGCTGGGTGCGGACGCGGCCGCGTTCGGACTCCAGGTGGCGGTGGTGGGCGCGGTGGGCGGCGAGGGCCTCGGCGAGCTCCCTGGACTGGTCGCGGACCCGTTCGCGCTCGATCTCGACGCGTTCGAGCGCGGCGGCCAGGGCGGGCTCGCGGTCGGCCACCGCCTGCAGGCGGGAGACCTCCTGCTCGGCCAGCTCCACCCGGTCCTCCGCCGCCACCACGTCCAGCCCGCCGGTGGCCTCGACCGCGTCGGCGTGCCGTGACTCCAGCGACGCGAGCGCCCGCTCGGCGGCCTCGCGCTCGGCCAGGGCGGCTTCGTGGGCGCTCTCGGCCTCCTGCTCGTCGTCGGCCGAAGGAGCACTCGCGGCCGGCGAGGCCGGATGAGGGTGGTGCTCGGAGCCGCAGACCGCGCACGGCCGCCCTTCGGCCAGGTCGCGCGCCAGCTCGGCCGCCATTCCGTCGATGCGGGCCTGCCGCAGGTCGAGCCAGCGCTCCCGCGCCGCCTGCGCCTGGTCCACCAGCACCTGGTGCGCGGCCACGGCCGCCTCCAGCTCCGCCGCCAGCGCCTCCCGCCGGTGGGTGGCCTCCAGCGCGGCCCTGGCGGCGTCGAGGCTCGCGGTCGCGGCGGGGATGGCCGCCGCCTGCGCGCGTACCTCGGTCAGGGCGGCGCTCGCGTCGGCGAGCCGTCCGGGCAGCTCGGCGTCGGCGGCGGCCACCTCGGCCTCGCGCTGTGCCAGCGCGTCCAGTTCCACCGCCAGCCTGGCCAGCTCGCCGTCGATCTCGATCAGGTGGGCGGCGGCGTCGCGTACGGCCCGCGCGGCCGGGATCCTGGCGGCGTCCACCCGCGCCTCGGCCAGTCTGGCCTCGGCCTGCTCGATCAGCCCGGGCAGCACGGCCAGCCGCGTGGCCACGGCCTCGTCGGCGCGTACCAGCTCGGCCAGCTCCTGCTCGACGCGCAGCAGGTCGCGCCGCACCACCGACAGCCTGGCCTCCTCGGTGAGCAGCTCGGACAGGCGGGCGATCTCGTCCTGCCGCCGCCGCTCCAACCCGGCCAGCTCGGCCACGGACGGCTCCGCGCTCCGGTACGCCGAGGACCGGCCCGTGTCCCGCTCGTCCGTACCGCCTGGGCTGTGAGCGGACGGCGCTGCGAGGTCCTGATCCGGGGCATGACCGGATGACGCCGTGAGGTCCTGATCCCCGGCCAGGCCGGTGGCGGAGTCCTGATCGCGGACCAGACCGGCGGCGGAGCCCTGGTCGCGGGCCGGGCCGCCCTGGTCGCGAGCGAGGCCGGTGGCGGAGAGGAGGGGGCGGGCGCGGGCGAGGGCGTCGGCGGCCAGCGTGCGGGCCTTGGTGGCGGCCTCCGCGCGCTGGCGGGCGGCCGTGATGAGCGGGACCACGCGGTCCGCCCTGGCGGCGTCGTCGAGGATCGCCTGCAGGTCGGCGCGCTCGTCGGCGCGCTCGTCGAGGGTGCGGCGCAGGGTGAGCGCCTCGGCGTGGCGGCGCTGGCGGTCGGCGAGCGCGGCGGCCCGTTCGAAACGCGTCCGCGCCGCTCGCAGCGCCTGACCGGCCGCCGCGTGCTCCTCGTCGGCGCGCAGCACGACGGCCCGCGCGGCCTCCAGCAGGGCGCCCGCCCACCGCACCGGGTCGGTCTCCGGCGACGGCACCTCATCGCCCGCGCCACCGCCGTCCTCCGGCGCTCCGCCGCTCACCGCGCCGGCCCCGGACGGGCTCGGCCGCGCCGCAGCGGGCAGGTCGAACAGGGCCGGTGGCGCCGCAGGATCATCCGTCGGCGCGGCCGGCGCAGCAGGCACAGGCACATCGGACGCGGGCGCGGACGAAGCGGGCGCGGAGGACTCAGACGGGGCGGACGCGGGCGCGGCGGGCCCGGACCCGGCCGACGCAGGCGCGATGGACCCAGACGGGGCCGACGCAGGCGCGGCGGAGATGGGCGTGGCGGAGGCGGTCAGCGCGGCGGGCAGGTCGTCGCCCGCGGCCTCCTCCACCCGCTTGATGGCGAAGTCCACCTCCTGCCGCAGCTCCTGCGCCTCCCGCCAGGCAAGCTTGCGGTGCTCGGCCAGCCACGACTCGGCCGAAGTGAAGATCTTGACGGTGAACAGCCGCTCCAGCAGCTTCGACCGCTCATCCCCATCAGCCCGCAGGAACCGCGCGAAATCCCCCTGCGGCAACATGGCCACCTGGCAGAACTGGTCGGCGTTCATCCCGAGCAGCCCGCCCACCAGGTCCCCGGCCTCGTCCAGCCGCGTCGTCAGCCCGTGCCAGTCGCCCCCCTGCCACTCCGACAGCACGACCTTGGACTTCTCCTCGGTGACCCCGGAGCCCCGCAGCTTGGGCCGCAGCCAGGCCGGGGAGCGCTGGATGCGCAGTAAGCGCCCCCGGATGGTCACCTCCAGCGTGACCGACGGCCCCACCGACGGCGGGGCGTGGTCGCAGCGCAGGCTGCGGGCGCTGTTGCGCTGCCCGGGCACCTGGCCGTAGAGGGCGAAGCACAGCGCGTCGAGGATCGTGGTCTTGCCCGCCCCGGTGGGCCCGTGGACGAGGAAGAGCCCGGCCGCCGACAGGGCGTCGAAGTCGACCGTCTCGGTGCCCGGGAAGGACCCGAACGCCGTGAGCGTGAGCCTGTGCGGCCGCATCTACGCCATCGTCTCCTTCACCCTGGACGCCTCGATGGCCTGTCTTAGCAGGTCTTCCTCCTCGGGTGCGGCAGGCTCGCCGCGCACCTCCCGAACGAAGTCGAGCGCCACCTCCGCCTCCGGCCGCCCGCTGAGGCGTACGGGCTGCGCGGCGGGTGCGGCGCCCACCGGGTCGAAGGAGAGGGCGAGGGTGTGCGGGAAGCGGGCGCGGAGCCGGTCCATGGCGGATTTCGGGCGCACGGCGTCGGTGAGCACGACCTGCAGCCAGTGATCCTCGTAGGCCGCGTACGCGGGCAGCGTCAGCAGCTCCTCCAGCTCCCCGCGCAGCCGGCCGACCGGGCGCGGCACCGGAGCGGGGACGAACTCCGCCCCCTCCCCCAGCGTCACCAGCCACGACCCCTTGAGCTGCCCCACCTCGGAGAAGGAGTACGCCAGCGGCGAGCCGGAGTAGCGCACGGTCTCCGACATGCGCTGCCGCCCGTGCAGGTGGCCGAGCGCCACGTAGTCGACCCCGTCGAACGCCCGCAGCGGCACGTGCGCCACCCCGCCGACGCTGATGTCGCGCTCGCTGTCGCTGGCCTGCCCGCCCGTCACGAAGCAGTGGGATAGCACCACCGACGCCCGGTGGCGTGCGGCATCGGCCCTGATGCGCGTCATCGCATGCGAGATCGCCGCCGTGTGGCTGCGGTCGGGCAGCTCCCACTCGGCCCGCACCAGCTCGGGCTCCAGGTAGGGGATGCCGTAGAAGGCGACGCCGTCGACCAGCACCGGCTCCCACGACTGGCCGGGCGAGGTGCGCACGTGCACCCCCGCCGCCTCGAACAGCGCCGAGCCGAACCGCAGCCGCAGCGCCGAGTCGTGGTTGCCGCTGATCAGCACCACCCGCGCCCCGGCCCCGCGCAGCCGCCCGAGCGCCTCGTCGAGCAGCGCCACCGCGTCGACCGGCGGCAGCGCCCTGTCGTAGACGTCGCCGGCCACCGCCACCACGTCGACCCGCTCGGCCCGCACCGTCTCCACCAGGTGATCGATGAACGCCGCCTGCCCCGCGAGCAGGCTCTCCCGGTGGAAGGAGCGCCCGAGGTGCCAGTCGGAGGTGTGCAGGATCCGCATGTCGCAGGAAGCTAACAGGTCTCACCGACAAATGAGGTACCTCCAGTCCCACACGCTGGGAGTAGGCTGGAAGATCAGCGGGCAAAACAACGCACATGGGGAGGCCAATGCGCACTGGCCGTGGCACCTTGAGCGTCGCCGCCGGTCTGGTGCTGGTGGCTCTCGCTTCGGTCGGATACGTACTGCCACCCGCGTTCGACCCACCGCCGCTCAAGGTCGATCCAGCCTTCCAGGCGATCCCGGCGCAGCCCGCCGGCGAGCTGAAGCCTGTGGTGGCCGCCGATCCCGTCCGCAGCGAGGAGATCTCGATCCCGGCCGAGGCCCAGCGGCTGGAGGGCACGCTCCGGGTGCCGCTCACCCCTGGGCGCCACCCGGCGATGGTGTTCGTGTCGGGCTCGGGCAACGGCTCGCGCACGGAGTTCACGCCGCAGGCGGAGTTCCTGGCCAGGGCGGGCGTGGCGACGATCGCGTTCGACAAGCGCACGATCGGCTACAACTTCCGCGACCGCGACTTCGGCCTGCTCGCCGACGACGCGCTGCGGATGGTGGAGTACCTGCGCACCCGTCCCGAGGTGGACCCGGCGCGCGTCGGCATCTGGGCTGTCTCGGAAGGCGGCTGGGTGGCGCCGATCGCGGCGGCCAAGAGCTCGTCGGTCGGGTTCATGGTGCTGGTGTCCTCGCCGAACGTCTCCCCGCTGCGCCAGGTCGCCTGGGCGCTCAACGAGCAGCTCCTGCGGCTGCGCGCCCCCATCGGCGCCCGCGACCTGCTGACCAGGGCGATGGGCGGCGTCGGGTTCGACTTCCTGCGCTACGACGCGATGCCCGCGTTAAGCCAGGTCAAGCAGCCGATCCTGGCCTTCTACGGCACCACCGACCCCTCGATCCCCTTCGTCGAGTCCACCAAGGCGCTCATCACGGCGATGCGCAAGGCGGGCAACGACGACTACACCATCCGCTTCATGGCCGACGGCGACCACGCCATGCGCGTCAAGGGCGGCCCCTTCACCAAGGGATACCTCGAGACCCTGGCCAACTGGATCAAGGGCCTGCCCGGCACGTCCAGGCCCGCCGTGCACATGGCCGGCGCCACCCCCGTCCAGCGGTTCGAGGCCAGCGACGTGCCCGCGGCCCCCTGGTACGCCGGCGGCACGATGCTCGGCCTGACCATCTGCCTGGCCGCCGTCGGCTACGTGGCCGGCCCGGTCGCCGCCGTGGTCGTACGCCTGCGCCACCGCCGCCAGACACCCGTCGAGACCAACGCCAGGCTGTGGCCGCCGATCAGGCGCAGGCTCAGCCGGATGGCCTGGACCGGGCTGGGCCTGCTGGCCTCGGTGGTGGCGTTCATCACGCTGCTGGTGCTGTTCTCGGTCAACCAGGCGGGCGCGTGGCCCGCCGTGCTGGCCGGCTGGCTGGTCGTGCGCCTGCTCGCCGTGCTGATGCTGATCCAGGAGGTCACGGCGGTGGCGGCGTACGTCTCGGCGCTGCGCGAAGGGCTGCAGCCGAGCCGGTGGCAGCACGTGGCCGTCGGGGGCGTCCTCGGCGGCACCGGCCTGCTGCTGGTGGCCGCCGCCTACTACGGCCTGTTCTCGTTCCCCTGGTGACCCTGGGCATCAGGGTGACCCTGCCCTAGATA
Organism: Nonomuraea sp. GTA35; assembly: GCF_041950525.1. Taxonomy (NCBI): domain Bacteria; kingdom Bacillati; phylum Actinomycetota; class Actinomycetes; order Streptosporangiales; family Streptosporangiaceae; genus Nonomuraea; species Nonomuraea sp. GTA35. The sequence goes on from NZ_JBGNUV010000003.1 coordinate 260,212, forward strand.
GGCGTTCATCCAGCGGTCCAGCTCGGCGAAGACCTGCTTGCGTGCGGGCTCGGCCGACAGCACCAGGTCGTGCAGCCCGTCCGGGATCCGCACGCACGTCACGTGCGGCCCCAGCGCGGTGGACCAGCGGGCGACGTGCCGCGGGTCGAGCACGATGTCGGCCGAGCGGGCCTCCGGCACGAAGTCGCGCACCCGCAGCCCGGTCGAGGAGGCCAGCACCAGCACCGGCACGTCCACCGACAGGCCCTGGTGCAGCCGCCGCTGCGCCCGCCGGATCGCGGCCAGCCACATGGCGTGCACGGAGAAGCCGCCCAGCGGCTTGAGCTCCAGGTCGTAGTCCCACTCGCCCTGCTCGTTGCGGTGCAGCGTCTGCCCGTAGACGGTGCTGGAGCCCAGCGGCAGCACCCGCCGGCTGTACGACAGCGGCGTCCTGAGCAGGTCGGCCGCCAGCCGCAGCGGGGCGGGCACGTTGAGGTCGAAGAACGGGCTGTTGAGCACGAGCCCCTGCACCAGGCCCCGGCCGCGCACCCGGTCGGCCCACAACGGAGCGATCAGGCCGCCCGTGGAATGGGCGTTGATCGTCACCTCGTCGTGGTCGCGGCGGATGATCCGCACGGCCTCGTCGATCTCCGGGAAGTAGTCGGTGACGCTCCTGATCAGCCCCCTGGTCTGGTGCGGCAGCAGCGATCGGCCGTACTTGCGCAGGTCGAGCGCGTAGAAGTCGATGCCGCGCTGCACGTAGTGCTCGGCCAGGTGGTCCTGGAAGAAGTAGTCGGTGAACCCGTGCAGGTAGAGCACCGCGCGGCGGGTGCCCGCCTCGGCCCTCCTGCTCACCAGCGTCGCCACGACCTGGCCCTCGAAGTCGTCGGGCATGGGCAGCACGGTGATCTCGTACATGCTAGACACCATAGGGATCGTCCGGCCACGACGGCACTCCGGGCGGCAGATCCTGGCTCACCTTCATCGGGAAGTCGGCCTGCCGCTTGTCCAGGAACGCCGTCACCCCCTCCACCGCGTCGGCCGCGCCGCCCAGCTCGGTCATGAGGCGGGAGTCCGCCGCGTGCGCCTGCCACGGCGAGGACGCCGACAGGCCCGACCACATCAGCCGCCGGATGGCGGCCACGGAGACGCCCGAGGTGTTGTCGGCGATCTCGCGGGCCAGCGCGTACGCCGCCGGCAGCAGTTCCCCTTGCGGGAGGACGCGCGAGACCAGCCGCCCTTCGAGGGCTTCGGACGCGGGGAAGACCCGGCCGGTCGCCGCCCACTCCATGGCCTGGGCGATGCCCACGATCCTGGGCAGGAACCAGCTCGACGCCGCCTCGGTGACGATCCCCCGCCGCGCGAACACGAACCCGAACCGCGCCGTCTCCGACGCCAGCCGCACGTCCATCGGCAGCGTCATCGTGACCCCGACCCCCACGGCCGGCCCGTTGATGGCGCCGATGACGGGCTTGAGCGAGCGGGCGATCCGCAGCGCGACCGTGCCGCCGCCGTCGCGCGGCGCCCCGTCCACCGTCTCGCCCTCCTGACGGTGCCCGAACGTGCCGCCCCCGCCGCCGAGATCGGCACCGGCGCAGAACGCCCGGCCCGCGCCGGTCACCACCACCGCGCGCACGTCGTCATCGGCGTCGGCGAGATCGAAAGCCTCGATCAACTCCCCGCGCATCGTAAAGGTGAACGCGTTGAGCCGTTCGGGACGCTTCAATGTGACGGTGGCGATGCGATCGGTCACCCCGTACTCGATCTCCGTGAAGGCCATGCCCCGAATCTTATTCGGTTACTGATGTTCACCCTCCGATAAAGACATATTTCGTATCTGATGCATAGGCTGCCGCCTCTATGGGAGCCTGAGGCGACCGCACCCATGCGGTTCACCGCAGGTTGCGGACTTTGCGCCTATGGTGGAATTCGCGGGGAAACGGGGAAGGCGTGCGGCAGGCTAAGGAACCATCGAGCGCCGGAGCGGTCCTCGGGTGGCTGGTGCTGGCGGCACTCGCACCCGGGGCCGCTCACCTGCGTGCCGGCTGGCGCAGGACAGGCCTCGTCCTCATCTCCCTGTACGCCGTCCTCCTGCTGGGCCTGCTCGCGTTCGTCCTCACCAACGACATCGGCAACCTGGCCGGCTCGATCACCAAGGACTCCTGGCTCGCCACCATCATGTTCGGCACCATCGCCCTCGGGGTGGCGTGGTTCGCCATGATCGTCCACTCGTTCGTGGTGCTGCGGCCCGGCCGGCTGGCGCAGTCGGCGCAGATCCTCACCGGCACCGTCGCCGGGCTGCTCGCCGTCGCGGTCGTGGTCCCCTTCGGGTTCGCCGCACAGACGGCCAGCACCTCCCGCCAGGCACTCGACAACATCTTCCAGGCCCCCGAGAACGAGGGCGAGACCCCGGCCCCCGAGCCCAAGCCCGAAGACCCCTGGGCCGGCCGCGACCGGGTCAACATCCTGCTGCTGGGCGGCGACGCCGACGACAACCGCGTCGGCGTCCGCACCGACAGCATGAACCTCGCCAGCATCGACGTGAAGACCGGCAACACCGTCCTGTTCAGCCTCCCCCGCAACCTCGAGGACGTGCGCTTCCGCCCCGGCACCCCGATGGCCCGCCGCTTCCCCAACGGCTTCGACCTGCCCAAGGACGCCAACGGCGGCGCCAGCGACCTGCTCAACAGCGTCTGGGAGTACGCCGACGCCCACCCCGAGATCTTCGGCGGCAAGCAGCACCAGGGCCCCAAGGTCCTCATGGACACGATCGGCTACACCCTCGGCCTCAAGGTCGACTGGTACGCCCTGGTCAACATGTGGGGCTTCGCCCGCCTCATCGACGCCATCGGCGGCGTCACCATCACCGTCGAGCAGGACGTCATCTTCGGCAAGTACAACGAGGGCCTGGTCAAGGCCGGCACGCGCAAGCTCAAGGGCGCCGACGCCATGTGGTACGCCCGCTCGCGCACCTACAGCGACGACTACACCCGCATGCGCCGCCAGCGGTGCGTGCTCGGCGCCATCCTCGACCAGGCCGACCCCGGCACGGTGCTGTCCAGGTTCAACCAGGTCGCGCTGGCCACCAAGGAGCTGATCAGGACCGACATCCCGCGCACCTGGCTGGAGCACCTCGTGCCGCTGGCGCTGAAGGTCAAGGACGCCGAGGTGACGAGCGTGCAGTTCGTGCCGCCGCTGATCAACACCGGCTACCCGGACTGGGAGAAGATCCGCGACGTCGCGGCCAAGGCGGTCCGCGATTCGACCCGCACCAAGGCGCCCGTCGCCGCCTCCGCCAGCCCGTCGTCCTCGTCCCCCGCTTCGTCCGTGCCCTCCTCGTCGGCCTCGCCTTCGCCGAAGAAGACCAGGAAGCCCGCGAAGGAGACCGGTGACGACCCCACGAAGGGGCTCACCGAAGGGTGTGGGAGCTCGGCCGCGAAGGGCTAGCCGCCTCCTTTACGTTGTAGATCACAGCAGCGCCCCGGCGAGCCGCCGCCAGTGCGGCATGGCGGACGCGCCGCGCGCGAGAACCTGGATCCCGACGTGGTCCGCGCCCGCGTCGAGGTGGTCGTGCAGCCTGCGGGCGATCGTGTCGAGGTCGCCCCAGACCACCAGGTCGTCCACCAGCCGGTCACTGCCGCGACCGCCGTCGATGTCCGCCTCGGTGTAGCCCAGCCGCAGGAACTTGGCGATGTTGTACGGCGTGGTGAAGTAGGGGTGCAGGTGCTCGCGGGCGAGCTCCCGCGCCCTGCCGGGGTCGCTCTCGAACAGCACCGCCTGCTCCACGCCGAGGAACGGCCCCTCCCCCAGCGCCTGCCGCGCCTGCGCCGTGTGCCGCACCGTCACGTGGTAGGTGTGCGCGCCGTCGGCCCGGTCGCGGGCCAGCTCCAGCATCTTCGGCCCGTACGCCGCCAGCAGCCGCCGCATCCGCCCTCGCGGCGCGGGAACGGCGTCCGCCGCCGCGTCCATGGCGTCCAGGTAGCCGCCCATCGCCTGCAACGGCTTGGCGCCCGGCCGCTTGGCGCCGCCGAAGCCCAGGCCGAGCAGGTGACGGCCGGGGTAGGCGTCGGCCAGGAGGGTCGCCGCGCTCTGCGTCCACCGGGGCTCGCGGGACCAGATCTGCGCGATGCCGTTGACGACCTTGATCCGCTCGGTGCAGGACAGCAGGAACCCCGCGTGCGTCATGGCCTCCCGCCCCCGCAGCTCCGGCACCCAGATCGCCTGCCAGCCCAGCTCCTCGAGCTCCCGCACGGACTCGCGCATCGCGCTCGCCGGCAGGCCGTCGAAGTCGAACGTCCAGACCCCGAACCGCCCCAGGTCCATGCCCTCGATCGCACCCATGTGCCCTCCATCGACATATCGCTTATTTTCGATATGAGCGTACATGATAGGACACGGATGCCGGTGACCCGGTGGTCAGAGCGCGTTGCCGAGCACCTCGACCAGGCGAGAGATGCGCTCCTCGTCGCGCCTGTAGTGCGTCCACTTCCCGACCCGGGTGGAGCGCACCAGCCCGGCGCGCTCCAGCGAGGCCATGTAGGCGGAGACGGTGGACTGCGCGAGGCCGAGCTTGGCCTGGATGTGGCTCACGCAGACGCCGACCTCGTGCGGGTCGGCGATGCCGGTCTCCACCGGGAAGTGCGCCTCGGGGTCGCGCAGCCACTGGAGCACCTGGAGGCGCACGGGGTTGGCGAGTGCCTTGAAGACCTCGACGAGGTGCGCGGAGGTGTCGTCCTGAGCCATCGGTACGAGTATAGGCCGACATTTCGCGGAACTTCGATATGAGGGAGAGGGGCCGGAATGATCGCGAGCCCGGGAGGGGCGCAGGAGACCCGGCATGAGCGCGGGAGCGTAAAGAACCTGCCTCGCCGCTGTGGCGTACCCGGCCGGACCCGGGTGGGTCGTGGTCTCCTGGGCCGGAAACTCGTCACCCAGGAGGTCCGACATGCGCCGCCGCGCTCAGCTACTGCTCGCCACCGCCGCCCTGGCCACCGTGCTCGTGCCGCTCGTCCCCATGAACACCCCGGCGCCTCCCGGGGTGATCAGCGGCACGCAGGGTGTCCGTCACGCGCTCATGCGGGCGGGCCAGGGTCTCTACCTGCTGTCCGACGTCATCGGCGGCATCAACTGGCATCACCAGCTCACCCTCTGACGCCGCCGGGCTCACGCTCCGGCGTCACGCGCGAAACGACTCCTTCGACAGGCGCCGCACCCGCGTCTCGTCGATGTCGTGCCCGAGCCCCGACTGGGTCAGCGGCACCGCGATGACCCCCGCGTTCGCGCCGACGATCGGGGTGACGATCTGGTTCTGGCGGGGCGGCTGCGTGACGTCGCACGGCAGCGTGCAGCCCGGCAGGCTGGCCACCGCCACCGTGGCCGCCCTGGCCAGGCCCGCCCCCTGGCCGCCGGTGCACTGGATGTCCCAGCCCGCCGCCGCGGCCTTGTCGTGGGCGCGCCTGACCTCCGACAGCGAGGCGAACGCGGCCGGTCGCAGCAGCAGGACGCGTGCCGCCCGCAGCGTCAGGTAGTCGTCCAGCTCGGCGGACGAGCCGGCCTCGACCGCCACCGAGGCGGTCACCTGGTCCTGGAGCGAGGCGTGGGCGTAGACGTCGGAGGTGGCGAAGGGCCGCTCGATGACCTCCAGGCCGTAGGAGTCGAGCGCGACGAGCTGGCCGAGGTCGGAGTAGGCGTTGCCGCAGTCGACGGCCAGGGTCAGCGCGGGGTACGCCTGCCGCACCGCGCGTACGGGCTCGACGTCCCAGCCGGGCCTGACGTCCAGCGTGACGTGCCCGTACCCGGCGCAGACCTGCTGGTTGACCCGGGAGACGAGGCTCTCGACGGACGGGTCGGGCGCCAGCCGGACCGTGGCCATGAGCGAGGTGCGGGTGCCGCCGATCGCCTCGGCGAGCGGCACCCCGCGCATCCTGGTCCACAGGTCCCAGCAGGCCATGTCCACCGCGGAGTCGCCGCCGGCCACCGTGTCGGGATGCTCCCAGTCGACCCCGACCAGCAGTGCCGCCAGCGACTCCTCCAGCCTCGACCAGGCCTTCGCCGCAGGAGCGGTCGTCTCGCCCCATCCGGTCATGCCCCCGTGGTCGGTGAGCTTCACGAGCAGGGTCTCCGTCCTCCTGCCGTACGGCAGGACCAGCCGGAAGACCTCGAGCTCCCGCACTCGCGGCATGTACCCCCCTTATGACGCGGTTCCCTCCATAGTGCCCGCTGCCCGGGAGTGAACGAAACGCGGGGCCAGCACGGCGCCCAGAACCGCGAGCCCGATGGTGAAGGCGAGACCGACCGCGTAGTTCTGCGCGGCGGCGGTGAACAGGGCGCCGCTGACCGCGACGGCCACCACGGTGAACACCGACTCGCCCACGCCCACGGCCGCGGTGTTGTTGCCCTCCTCGCCCTCCTTCGACATCTCCAGCACCAGCACCGACACGGTCGGGTGCAGCACGCCGATGCCGAGGCCGACGGCGGCCATGCCCACGTGCGCGAGCACGAGCGGCAGGGGATCGATCAGGACGAGCGTCACCAGCGAGATGCCGGCCGCGATCAGCAGCGCGCCGCCGCGCAGGGCCGCCATGTTGCCGATCATGCCGCGGCCCTTGAGCCAGGAGCCGGTGGACCAGCCGAGCGCCCCGATGGTGAGCACGATGCCGGCCGCGGTGACGCTCAGGCCGCGCTCGTACTTGAGCATGAGCGGGATGAGCACCTCGGCCGCCGTGTACGAGCCGAACGCCAGCCCGCGCAGCAGCGGCCCGGTCGGCAGGCCGCGGGCGGCCCGCATCGAGCCCGGCAGCAGCAGCTTGGGCAGCGACACGGCCAGCAGGACGATGCCGGCGGCGAGCAGGGGCAGGCCGGCGAGCTGGAGCGCGCTGCCGTACTGGATGAGGGCGGCGGCGACGGCGGTCAGGGTGGCGAAGACGAGCTTGCGGCCGAGGCCCGGCGCCGGCGCGGCGACTCCCTCGTGCACGGCCCTGCCGGCGGTCCCGCGCCAGAGCAGCAGCGCCGACGGGACGACGATCACCGTGACGCCGAGGAAGATCCACCGCCAGTCGAGGTTCTCGGCGATGAAGCCGGCGATGGCCGGGCCGATCATGGAGGGCACCACCCAGGCCGCCGAGAACGCGGCGAACACCCGCGGATGCATCGCGGGCGGGTAGGCCCTGGCCACCAGCACGTACAACGCCACCTGCGTCAACCCGGTCCCGAGCCCCTGCACGAACCGGCCCGCGACGAACAGCTCCATGGTCGGCGCGAGCCCGGCCAGCAGCAGCCCCGCCACGAACGTCACCACGCCGGCGCCGATGGGCTGGAGCGGCCCCCGCACGTCGCTCCACCGGCCGCCCAGCACCGTCGCGATCACGCTGGCCGCCAGGGTGGCGCTGAAGGCCAGGTTGTACAGGTGCATGCCGTCGAGCTCGCGCGCCACCACGGGCATGGCCGTGGCCACCGCCATGGCCTCGAAGGCCTGCAACGTGACCAGCGCGACCAGCCCGACGCTGAGCGCGCGGTACTGCGGCGAGACCACGCTCGCCGGAGTTCCCACGGGACTTTCAACAGTCGTTGTCATACCGGCAAACTATGGCGAAGGCCCAGGTCAGCACATCGGGCGCAGGGCCTAGGCAATTCGGCCTAAGGCCCTGCCGTCTACGCCTTGGGCATGCGCGCCTCGATGCCGTCGAGCAGCAGCTCCAGCCCGTAGTTGAAGCGGTCCTCGCCGTCGCCGGCGGTCAGGTCCTTCACGTGCTTGCTCAGGTGCGGGAAGCGCTCGCGCGGCAGGCCCTCGTAGTAGGCGATGATCTGCGCGACGAACGCCTGGAAGTACTCCTCGGGCCCGCTCATCCCGGCCGCGCGCATCCGCGCCCAGTGCAGGGAGCCCTCGTAGGCGTCGCCGACCAGGTAGAGCGTGAGCCGGTCCATCGCCAGGGACGCTTCCACCGGGGGCATGCCGGCCTCGATCAGCAGCCCGTACGTGAACTCGCCGGCGAGCAGCGAGCTCTCACCCGTCGGGATGTTCGCCAGCGCCGCCCTGGCCACGTCGGCGTGGTCGCGGAAGACGCGGTGCACCTCCAGGGCGTACTCCCGCAGTTGCTCCTTCCAGCGGGCCGGGTCGGGCTCCGGCAGCCGCACCTCGCTGAGCACCCGGTCGTAGATCAGCTCCAGCAGCTCCTCCTTGCCGGACACGTGCGCGTACAGCGAGGCGGGGCCGGTGTCGAGCTCCTGGGCCACCCGTCTCATGCTCAGCGCGTCGAACCCCTCGGCGTCGAGGATGCGCAGCCCGGTCTCGACGATCAGCTCCTGGCTGAGCTGCTGCCGCTTGACCTGCGCGGGGCGGCGCGACTTGCGCCACGGGGGCGCCGGCACGTCTCGGGAGTCCTTGCTCATACGAACACTGTACTTGACACGAACGCCGTTCGTCACTAAAACGGTGTTCGTTGACGAACGCCGTTCGTTGACTAGAACACCGTTTGAAGGAGTTGTCATGACAGTGACCGCCTCCGGGGCGACGACCGAGGCCCCGCCCTACCGCTGGCGCTGGGTCGCCCTGTTCGTGATCCTGGCCGCCGAGGTCATGGACCTGCTGGACGCGCTCGTCACCGCGATCGCCGCCCCCACGATCCAGGAGGAGCTCGGCGGCTCCGAGAGCCTCGTGCAGTGGCTCGGCGCGAGCTACACCCTGGCCATGGCCGTCGGCCTGATCACCGGCGGGCGGCTCGGCGACCTGTTCGGCAAGAAGCGCATGTTCGTGATCGGCGCCGCCGGCTTCACCGTCGCCTCGCTGCTGTGCGGCGTCGCCGTCAGCCCCGAGATGCTCGTCGCGGGCCGGGCGGTGCAGGGCCTGTTCGGAGCCGTGATGTTGCCGCAGGGGCTGGGGCTGATCAGGGAGATGTTCCCGCCGCAGGAGATGGGCAAGGCGTTCGGCATGTTCGGGCCGGTCATGACCATCTCCTCCGTCGGCGGGCCCGTGCTGGCGGGCTGGCTGGTGGACGCCGACTTCTTCGGCACGGGCTGGCGCATGATCTTCCTGATCAACCTGCCCATCGGGCTGGCCGCCGTGCTGGCCGCGCTGCGCTTCCTGCCCGAGTTCCGCCTCTCCAACGCCACCCGGCTCGACCTGCCCGGCGTCGCGCTCGTCTCGATCGCCGCGTTCCTGCTGATCTTCCCGCTCATCCAGGGCCGCGAGGCGGGCTGGCCGGCCTGGACGTTCGTGTCCATGGCCGCCTCCGCCGCGCTGTTCGTCCTCTTCGGCCGGTACGAGTCGCGCCGCGCCAGGTCCGGCCGGGATCCGCTGGTCACGCCCTCCCTGTTCCGCAAGCGGGCCTTCATCGGCGGCCTGGTCTCCGGGCTGGCCTTCTTCTCCGGCATGACCGGATTCGGCGTCGTCTTCAGCTTCTACACGCAGGCCGGGCTCGGTTTCACCCCGCTCCAGGCGGGACTGACCGCGCTGCCGCAGGCCATCGGCGGCGTCGCCGGCTTCGCCCTGGCGATGGCCGGGCTGCAGGAGAAGCTGGGGCGCGGCCTCATGCAGATCGGCACCGTCGTGATGGCGGCCGGGGCGGCCGCGCTCGCCCTCACCATCCACGTGGCCGGGGTCGACGTCAGCGGCTGGCAGCTCGCTCCCGGGCTGACCCTGGTCGGCGTCGGGATGGGGCTGACCATGGCGCCGTTCTTCGACATCGTGCTGGCCGGCGTCGAGCCGCACGAGACGGGCTCGGCCTCCGGCACGCTGACCGGGGTGCAGCAGCTCGGCGGCGCCTTCGGCACCGCCGTGCTCGGCACGCTGTTCTTCGATCTGCTCGCCGACCAGTGGGAGTTCGGGGCGTCGATGGAGGTCACGGTGTGGGTCGAGGTCGGGCTGCTGCTGCTGACGTTCGCCCTGTCGTACCTGCTGCCGCGCCGCGCCCGCCCGGAGCAGCAGCCGCACGGTGCGTGACGCCCGCGCCGGGGCGCGCGATGCCGCTCGTCACCGCCATGGGGGTGTGCGGGCACGCCGTCATGGCGCGATGGGCCACCGTCGAGGTGCGCCGGCTTGCCATCAGGGGGTGATGTGCCGCTCGGCCCAGCGCGCGATGTCGCGGCGCTCGATCGCCGCCGCCATCAGGCCGGGGAAGGCGTCGGGCGTGCACGCGAACGCGGGCACGCCCATCGCCGCCAGCGCGGCGGCGTTCTCGTGGTCGTAGAACGGCGCGCCCTCGTCGGACAGCGCGAGCAGCACGATCACCTGCACCCCGGCCTGCGTCATCGCCGCCACCCTGCGCAGCATCTCCTGCCTGATCCCGCCCTCGTACAGGTCACTGATCAGGATGAAGATCGAATTGGCCGGCCGGGAGATGAGCCCCTGGCCGTAGGCGACGGCGCGGTTGATGTCGGTGCCGCCGCCGAGCTGGGTGCCGAACAGCACCTCCACCGGGTCGTGCAGCTGATCGGTGAGATCCACCACCGCCGTGTCGAACACGACGAGCGACGTCTTCAGCGAGCGCATCGACGCCAGCACCGCCCCGAACACGCTCGAATACACCACCGAGGCGGCCATCGAACCGCTCTGGTCGATGCACAGCACCACCTCCCGCTGCACCGAGCGCTGCCTGCGCGCGTAGCCCACCAGCCGGGACGGGACCACGGTGTTCCTGTCCGGCAGGTAGTTCTTCAGGTTCGCCCTGATCGTGCGGTCCCAGTCGATGTCGGCCACCCGCTTGGGCCGGTGCGTCCTGGCCGAACGGTCCAGCGCCCCCGACACGGCCGCCCTGGTCTTCTGCGCCAGCCTGCGCTCCAGCTCCGCCACCACCTTGCGCACCAGCGCCCTGGCCGACTCGCGGGCCTGGTCGGGCATGACCTTGTTGAGCGCCAGCAGGGTGCCGACCAGGTGCACGTCCGGCTCCACCGCCTCGAGCATCTCCGGCTCCAGGAGGAGCCTGATGAGGTTCAGCTTCTCGATCGCGTCCTTCTGCATGACCTGGACGACCGTGGACGGGAAGTACGTGCGGATGTCGCCCAGCCACCTGGCCACCCGCGGCGCCGACGCGCCGAGGCCGCCCTGCCTGCGGTCGCCGTCCTCGCCGCCCTGGCCGCCCTGCCCGCCCTGGTCGTAGACCGCGGCCAGGGCGGCGTCCATCCGCGCGTCCACGCCTTCCAGCCCGCACCCCGTGCCGTCGGCCGGACCGCCGCCGAGGACCAGCCGCCACCGCCGCATCCGCTCGTCCGCCGCGCTCATCGCCCCGCCACCCCTCCACGCCTGCCGTCTCGCCCGGCCACGCTCATCCGCTCGCCTTCCCGATGATCGAGAGCACGGTGGCGACGGCCGCCGCGGCGCGGCGCTCGTCCACGTCCTGCTCCCCTTCCCCCTCGTCGCGGCCGGCCGAGCGCACCCGCTCGCCGATCGCCCTGCGCTCCGGCGCGGCGAAGGCGCCGAACGTGCGGCGCAGCAGCGGCAGCACGTCCGTGAACTGCTCGCCGGACAGCCCGGTCAGCCAGCCGTCCACCAGGGCCAGCAGGCGCGGGTCGTGCACCAGCAGCAGCCCGCCCCCGGCCAGGAAGCCCTCGACCCACGCGGCCGCCCGCGCCGGAGCCTGGCCCCGTGACATGGCCCTGGACATGCGGTCACCGGCGTCGTCCAGCTCGCCGGAGTCCAGCAGGATCCTGGTCAGGCGGCCCTCGATGAGTCCGTGCAGGTCCTGCCGGTCGCTGATGCCCCGCAACGTGCCCAGCCAGCGCCCCCGGGGCCCCGCCCCGTCCGGAGCGCCGCCAGGTGTGTCGGGCAGGAGGGCGACGGCCGAGTGCACCGCGTCCACGTGCCTGAGCAGGTCCGCGGCCGCCCCGTCGTCCAGCCCCGTCACCGCCACCGGCAGCCCGACGCAGATCCGCTCCAGCATCGACCGCACGATCACCGCCAGCCCCTCCGCCGAGGTGCCGCGCACGTCGCCGTACCGGTGGGCGCGCACCATCGCGGGCAGCGCCGCCATCAGGTGGGTGACGTCCGTGTCGAGCGCCGCCTTGGCCGACAGCGCCGCCAGCACGTCCGGCAGCGCCTCCGGCAGGTCCGCCAGCAGGCACCGCTCCACCAGCGACGTCAGGTCGGCCAGCGCCGCCGACGACTCCCCCGCCAGGTCCGCGGCCCGCTGCGCCGCCGCCGCGACCACGGTGGTGCCGAGCGCGGCGTGCTCGATGAGCGCGAGGTCGTGCTCGGGACGCCATCGCAGCGTCCACGTCTCCCTGAACGTGCCCTTGCCGCGTGCCTGCCCCTGCGTGCCCCAGCCCACGCCGAGCAGCGCCAGCCGGTGCAGCAGGTGGCTGCGGTCGAGGTCGAGGGGTTTGCGCAGGTCGAGGTCGATCTCCCGGTCGAGCGCCTCCGGCTTGAGCTTGAGCCGCCGCTGCTGCTCGCGCAGGTCCCGCTGCAACGGCACCATCGGCGTGCCGTCGGAGACGTGGCCGAGCCGGTCGCCCACGACCATGCGCCGCTGGATCAGCTCCACGGCCAGGTCGTCGCCCTCGCACAGCACCGCCCTGGCCGCCTCGGTGACCTCGCCGAGCCCGGCCAGCGGCCTGCCGCGCAGGGCGGCCAGGCTGCCCGCGAGGCGTACGGCCTCGATGACGTGCGCCGACGACACGGCCAGCCCCTCGTCACGCAGCACCCCCGCCGCCTGCGCCAGCCACCGCTCCACGGGCCGGTCGGGCGCCTCGAACAGGTGGTGGTACCAGCCGGGCGAGGTGATCCCCGCGCCGTAGCCGCTCCAGGAGGCCAGCCGCCCGTACGTCCACGGCACCCACGTCAGCTCCGCCTTCACCTTCGGCAGGCCGCGCAGCACGGCGTTGTCCGCGGCGGCGGACGGCAGCGGGCCGGTCAGCGCGGGCACGTGCCAGGCGCCGCAGATCACCGCGATCCGGCCGAATCCCTGCTTGACGGCCGCGCGGAGGGTCTTGCGCATGTACGCCTCGCGCCTGGCCTCACGCCCGCCCGGCTCGTGACCCTCGCGTACGGCGGCCATGGCCTCGGCGATCACCTCGAACGGCGTGTCGCCGCCCCGGTGCTCGACGACGTCCTCCCACCAGCGTTCCGGGTCGTCGTACCCGGCCGCGGCGGCCAGCGCGCCGATGGGGTCCATCCGCATGCCAGGGTGCCGCTCGCGCTCCCCAGCGGCGTCCGGAGAGTCCTCTCCGTCGTCGTCCCCCGGGGCGTCCTCCTCGCGGTCGCCGGCCAGGGAGTGGGCCGCGGGCAGGTCGCAGAAGCGCACCGGGATGCCGGCGGACGTGCCGTACAGGATCGCCTGCCACTCGGGCGAGAACGCGGCGAACGGCCAGAACGCGGCCCGCGACGGCTCGCCCGGCACGTGGGCGAGCAGCGCGACCGGCGGCTCCAGGCCGGGCGCGAGCGTGACCAGGGCGTCGGCCTCGGGCGGGCCCTCGATGAGGATCGCGTCGGGCCGCAGCCGTTCGAGCTCCCGCCGCACGGCCCGCGCGGAACCAGGCCCGTGATGCCGCACCCCCAGGACCGACACACCGCTCACAGCACCTCCTCCTGGACCTGAACGCCGCCCACCCGGCCTCCGCACGTGGCCGGGACACCGCCCACCCGGCCTCCGCCGGCCGTCGGGACGCCGTTCATGACACCTCGCGGCAGGCGCGGTAGAAGTCGCGCCAGTCGGAGCGCTCGCGGACCACGGTCTCCAGGTACTCGCGCCACACCACCCGGTCCGACACCGGCTCCTGCACCACCGCGCCCACGATCCCCGCGGCCACGTCCGCCGGGCGCAGCACCCCGTCGCCGAAGTGGGCGGCCAGGGCGATGCCGTTGGTCAGGACCGAGATGGCCTCCGCCGTGGACAGGGTGCCGCTGGGCGACTTGACCTTGGTGCGGCCGTCCTCCGTGACCCCCGTGCGCAGCTCCCTGAACACCGTCACCACCCGCCGGATCTCCGCCAGCCCCGTCGCCGTCTCCGGCAGCTCCAGGGAGCGGCCGAGCTGGGCGACGCGGCGGGCGACGATGTCCACCTCCTCCTCGGCGGTGGCGGGGACCGGCAGCACGACGGTGTTGAAGCGGCGGCGCAGCGCGCTGGACAGCTCGTTGACGCCCCGGTCGCGGTCGTTGGCCGTGGCGATCACGTTGAAGCCGCGCTCCGCCTGCACCTCGCGGTTGAGCTCGGGCACCGGCAGCGTCTTCTCCGACAGCACGGTGATCAGGGCGTCCTGCACGTCGGACGGCATGCGGGTGAGCTCCTCGACCCGGGCCACCCGGCCCTCCGCCATCGCGCGCATGACCGGCGACGGGGTCAGCGCCTCCATCGACGGGCCCTCGGCCAGCAGCCGGGCGTAGTTCCAGCCGTACCGGATGGCCTCCTCGGCGGTGCCCGCGGTGCCCTGCACGAGCAGCGTCGAGTCGCCGCTGATCGCGGCGGCCAGGTGCTCCGACAGCCACGTCTTCGCGGTGCCGGGCACGCCGAGCAGCAGCAGCGCGCGGTCGGTGGCCAGCGTCGCCACGGCCACCTCGACGATGCGGCGCGCGCCGACGTACTTGGGGCTGATGCGCTCGCCGTCGCCCAGGATGTACGTGGTCACCGCCCACGGCGACAGTTTCCAGCCCGGCGGCCTGGGCCGGTCGTCGTCCTTGGCGAGGAAGGCCAGCTCCTCGGCGTACTGGTCTTCCGCGTGCGGGCGCAGAACGGTCATCGGGAAAGCTCCTTGTACATGTCAGCACGGAAACGCAGCAGGGCGGCGACCTGCTGGATGGGCTCGGCCGGCGAGTAGTCCTCGGCCAGCTCGAACAGGGCCGGGTCGATGTGCTCGCCCGCCAGCTTGACCAGCTCGCCGAGGTTCCACGGCTGCGTGGTGTTCACCTTCACGATCTTGTTGAGCACGGCCGTCGCCAGGCCCTCGCGCCAGTGGGACGACACGCCGCCCAGCACCATGATCAACTGGCTGTCGAGGTCGTGGCCGCGTACGAACCGGGCGGCCAGCTCCTGCTGCTCCTCGGGCGGAAGGCATTCGAGCAGGTCGGCGATCGGGTCCCAGCCGAACATCGCCCGTGCCCACTCAGGGTCGCGCTGGAGCACCGCGGCGCGTACCCAGGCCGCCTTCACCTCGGCGTCCCAGTCGGGGATCTTCATCGCCAGCAGGGCCTGCGGCCGGCCCCACAAGGACAGGGGGGCGCGGGAGATGATCTGCTGCAGCCACCAGGCGCGCTCGCCGATGCCGCGGGGCGGCTTCGGGCGCACGCCGTCGCGTTCCATCTCCTTGTCGCAGGCCGCGGGCGCCTCGACGGAGATCGCGTCGCCGCTGATCGTCACGCAGGCGCGCACCCGCTCGGCCATGCGCTGCGACAGGCGCGAGCCGGGCAGGCGGGTGAGCAGGTTGGCGGCGGCCTGGCGCACCTCCCTGCGGCGGTCGTCCAGCGCCTGCTCGAGGAACGGCTCGTCCGCCATGCTCAGCCCGTCGGCCAGCACCTCCACGAACCCCGCCCGGTCGTCGGGCGTCTCGCGCTCCCACGTGCTCTCCAGCAGCCGCCTGGCCTGGCCGGGGTCGGCCGCCCTGAGCGTGCTCAGGTGGGCGCGCCGGTCGGCGGCGCCGCCCAGCTCCCACGTCTCGCCCGTCGGCTCCTCCAGCAGGTACGCCCAGGCCGGGTTGAGCCCGGCCAGCCAGCGGCCGCGCTGCCCGGCCAGCACGCCGAGATGCACCCTGATCGAACGGTCGCGGCGGCCGCGTTCCAGCAGCTCGGGCAGCACGTACGCGGGCACCCTGCGGCCCGTGGCGGCGGCCGCGGCCAGCCATTCGGGGATCAGCCTCTCGTGCTCGCCGCCGAGCAGCCTGCCCAGCCGCTCGGCCGCGCGCCTGCCCACCGCCTCGCGCTCCTCGCCGGGCGCGGGCTCCATGCCGCCGGGCTCGTTCACCCGGCGGCCCGCGCGCCGCCGCGCCACCTCGACGGCCGCCGCTTCGAGCAGGTCGCCGGGGTACGGTCTGCGGTCGGTGCCCACGAGCGCCGTCGAGGCCAGGTCGTCCCAGCCGGTCACAGGATCACCGTCGTTCCGTCGTCGTCCCAGGTGGTCAGGGGGCGCAGGCCCTGCGGCGTCCACTCGACCGCCACCGTGAGCGGGCGCCCGCCGGAGACGGCGATCAGCCGCCAGGGGTCGTGCGCGCGGGGGTGGAGCGGGAGGCCGCCGATGGCGGTGCGGCCGGGGATCACGCCGGCGAGGACCAGCGGCCACGACTCGGTCCACGGATCCTCGGCCAGCACCCACGCCACCTCGTCGAGCGCCTCGTCAGGCGACACCCCGGGCGGCACGGCCGCCGACCGCGCGGCGGGCGCGACAGGCCCAGCGGGCGCGACAGGCCCGGCCGCCAGTGGCGCGGCAGACCCGGCATGCCCGGCGGGCGCGGCAGGCGCGGCAGGCGCGGCGCGCGATGGCGCGGCGGGTGGGGGGATCGTGGCGTGGCGGGTGGCTACGAGGGCGCGGAGGGCGGCGGCGCCCGGGTAGTAGGTGAGGTCGGCGTCGATGGTCGTGCCCGTGACCAGGGAGGCGTCCAGCGGCTGGCCCTGCGGGGCGAACGACAGGATGAGGGCGGGCCGGCCGGTGCGGCGGCCCCGGAGCCAGACGCGGCGGGCCGTCAGCCGGTCCTGGGACTCGTCGCGCCCGCCCAGCACGTCCCAGTGATCGCGCACCGGCGGCCCGGCCAGGACCTCTTCCCTCGTGACGGGGAAGCCGGTGCGGATCAGCACGGTCTGGGCCAGGGGCTCCGTGAGCTCGGCCCGGCGGCGGTAGGCGACGGCGAGCAGGTTGACGAGGGCGTACTCCTCCAGGAGCCGCCCCGGCCAGCCCTCCTCGGCGCGCACCCGCGCCAGCCGGGACACGACGCCGGCCACGCCGGGTGCCTGGGCGTCGATGAGCCGCTTGGCCAGGCCGTCCCAGTCGTGCTCCTGTGCGCCCGCCAGCCCCTGCCGCACCTGGTCGGCCAGCCACCTCTCCAGCTCGGCCAGCCCGGCTGCCACCCGCTGATGACGTACGGACTCCACCCGCCCCCCGGAGCCGGGCGGAACACCCCCGCCCTGCCCACCCTGCCCAACGCCCGCACCAGCACCAGCACCAGCACCAGCACCAGCACCAGCACCAGCACCAGCACCAGCATCGAAGGGAATGCCCAGGTCGATGCCCGGGGCAGACAGGTCGGAGCCGGAGGCCGAAGGGTCCGTGCCCGGGGCCGATAGGTCGGAGCCGGAGGCCGAGAGGTCGGGGCCCGGCTGGGGGCCGTCGTCGCCGGCGGCCAGGCGGGCGCGGGCGGCGTCGAGCCGGGCCGCCGACCTGGCGGCGCGCTCGGCGCGCCCGTCCAGCCACTCCGTCACCCACTGCGGCGCCGCCTCCTGGGCGGGCACCCCGTCGGCGGACCACAGGAGCAGCAGCCCGAGCGCGTGCTTGCACGGGAACTTCCTGCTCGGGCAGCTGCACCGGTACGCCGGCTCGCTCAGGTCGACGGCCGCCAGGTAGGGCTTGGCGCCGCTGCCCTTGCACTCGCCGTACAGCACGGTGCCCGTCGTGCCGCGCAGCGACCACTTGCCGGCAGCCGCCACCCCCTGCGCCGCCTTCTGGGACGACGCGTCGGGGGCGAGGGCGAGCACCTGATCGCGGCTCCACCGTTCAGTCACCTGCCGCAGATTACCCAGGCGTACCGACAATCCGCGCGGCGTCCGGATGATCCCGGACGTCCGGGTTCAGCCCGCGCTCACCTCGGCCGCCGACAGGTAGGAGCCTCCGCTGGCGCGGTGCCCTTCCAGCCGGACGTAGCGGGCCTGCACGGCCTCGAACGTGGCCGTCTTGAGCCGGGCGTCCAGCGCCCACGTGCCCGCCGCGACCTCGGTGAACGTCTGGCCGTCCGTGCTGACGTAGACCTTGTGGTCGAGGATCGTGCCGTTGAGGTTGCCGTCGAAGCGGGGCTGGTAGTCGATCTTCGAGATCTGCTTGACCTCGCCCAGGTTGAGGGTGATCGACTGCGGGAGCGGGGTGGGCGGCGAGTACTCGGAGTGCCAGAACGTGCCGATGTCCCCGTCCACGGCCCGTTCGGGGCCGAAGCCGGCGTGGAAGCTGCTGGCGTACACCTGCGGCTCCGTGCAGCCCTCCGTGACGGTGACCGGGATCTCCGCGCTGTGGTCGCCGGCGCGTACGGTGATCCGGTGCTCGCCGGGGGGCGTGTCCCTGGGCGCGGTGATCCTGACGACGGCGGTGGCGGCCTGCCCGGCGGGGACGTCCAGGGTGCCGGTGGCGGGGGTGGCGGTCAGCGGGTCCTGCGCGGTCACCCGCAGCGGCCTGGAGATCGCCTCGCCGGTGTTGTTGACGACCCTGGCCGCCACCTCGGCCTGCCGTACGGCCAGCTCGCAGTGGTCCAGCGCGACGCGGCTCGGCGTCACCGACTCCTGCACCGGCAGCCCGGCGGCGAGCAGCGCCCAGCCGAACGGCGCGTCCGCGTAGTACGTGCCGCGGCACGCCGCCGGGGCCGAGCGGGGACGGCCGGCGTCGAACGACGGCTTGCAGGCGGCGCGGTCGGGCAGGTCGGCGTCGTAGGCGGTGTCCAGCCCGGCCGAGAGCACCTGGCCGCGGGCGAACAGGTACCCGCTGTGGCTGCGGCTCTGCGCGTCGGCCTTGTCGAAGAGCGCGTCGCTGTACGCCTTCGCCCCGGTCAGGTCGGCCCAGAACGCCTGCGGCGCGCAGCCGATCGGCTGGTCCGCGGCCGGCACGGCGCAGCGGGCGGCCCTGAAGTCGCCGCCGAGGACGGGGACCTGCGCCTGCGGGAACCTGGCGGCGGCCAGCGCGGTGAACGCGGCGGTCGCCGTGGCCGGGTCGCCGCCGGGGTGGACGGCGAGGAGCGGCACCTGGAGGGTGCCGTCGCGCCTGGCCGCTGCGGTGTACGCCTGGTCCTCGTCCTGCACGCGCTCGTACCCGGAGGGCCGCGAGCCGGTCATGGTGTCGGCGTTCAGGATGATCGCTGTCTCGCGCACCGAGCCGTCGGCCTGGAACGCCGCGCGTTCCCCGGCCACCTCCACGCGGTACCGGTACCCGGTGGCCCTGCTCAGACTGGAGGCCAGGCGGCGGGCGCCGGGGCCGAGCACCTCGTTGAGCACGAGCGCGTCGGGCGCGGCGGGCAGCTTCGCGGCCAGCCGGGCGGCGAGGTTCTCCAGGTCGGTGGTGTCGGCGGCGTCGGCCGGGCGGAGCGAGTCCTGCAGGTTGGCGTGCACCACGAGCACCTGGCCCGCGGGGGTCCTGGGCAGCTCGGGAGCGGTGGTGGAGCCGGCCGCGGGCACGGCGCCCAGGGGGACGAGCGCGAGGGCGGCGGCGAAGTAGACGGATCTCCTCATGGCTCACGCGTCCTGGAGTGCGGGTCGGCCGGACTCGACGACGAACGACTTGCGTACGGAGGCGGTGCCGTCGGCCGTGGTGACCTTGTCGACGACGACGTAGTCGGCCCGCATGGTGTCCCTGGCGACGTGGCAGCGGATGTAGCCGCGCTGGTTGTTGAAGAACTTCAGGTGCGGGTTGGCCGCCAGCCACTCGGCCCCGCCGGTGGTCATGTCGGAGCCGTTGCCGCCGGAGGTGATCGAGGTGCCGAGGAACTCGACGCCCACGGTCGGGGAGCCGGGGTCGGCGAAGTCGGCCTTGAGCTCGGCGGCGCAGTTGACGTGCGCGTCGCCGGTGATCACCACCGGGTTGGCGACCTTCCGCTCGGTGATCCCGGCCCAGAGGCGGTCGCGCTCGGCGGCGTACCCGTCCCAGGTGTCGGGGTTGAGCTGCTGCAGCCCGGGGTCGGTGAGCCGGTCGAGCTGGAACATCTGCACCTGGTTGGCCAGGATGTTCCAGGTGCTGCGGGAGCGGCCGAGGCCGTCCAGCAGCCAGGCGGCCTGCTGCTCGCCGAGCATGGTGCGGCTCGGGTCGAGCCGGGCGGCGATGTCGGCGGCGCTGCGGAACTGCCGCTCGTCCAGGACGTGGAACGTGGCCAGCCTGCCGTACGGGATGCGCTGGTACATCGACAGGTCCGGCCCCGTGGGCAGGGCCGAGGGGCGCATCGGCTGGTTCTCGAAGAAGGCGCGGAAGGCGGCGGCGCGGCGGCGCAGGAAGTTCTCCGGGGTGCCGCCGGTGGGCGACAGGTCGGCGCCCCAGTTGTCCTCCACGTCGTGGTCGTCGAGCGCGAAGAACCAGGGCGCGACGGCGCGGGCGGCCTGCAGGTCGGGGTCGGAGTTGACCAGGGCGTGGCGCAGCCGGTACTGCGACAGCGTCATGGTGGGGGCGTTGTGCGCGGCCGACAGCGGCGTCCTGCGCTGGCCGCCCGTGGCGCCGATGGCCAGCTCGTAGATGTAGTCGCCGAGGTGCCCGATCAGGTCGAGGTCCTGGGCGGCCATGTCGCGGTAGGCGGTGTAGAAGCCGCTCTCCCACTGCTGGCAGGAGGCGTAGGCGAAGGAGATCTCGCTGTTCCAGCGGGGGTCGGGGGCGGTCTTCGTGCGGCCGACGCGGCTGGTCTCGTCGCCCGCCGCGAAGCGGTACCAGTACTCGCGGCCCGGGCGCAGCCCGTTCACCTCGACGTGGACGGCGTGGGCGAGCTCGGGCCTGGCGGTGGCCACGCCCTTGCGGACGACGCGGCGCATGCCGTCGTCCTCGGCGACCTCCCACCGCACCGGCACGCCGGCCCGCGGCATGCCGCCGAGCCCGTCGTCGGCCAGCGGCTCGGTGGCGAGCCTGGTCCACAGCACGACGCTGTCGGGGCGGGGGTCGCCGGAGGAGACGCCCAACGTGAACGGGTTCGCGGGCAGCGCGGGGGTGCGGTCGGTCGCCCCGGCGGGCACCTGGCCCAGCGCGACGAGTCCCGCTACGCCGCCGGCGTACGTGAGCATCTGGCGGCGGGAGGCCCTGCTGTCGAGCAGCGAGCGCCACTGGTCGGGTTTCACCTGGTCTTGCCTCATTCGTGGGTCTGATTGCCGGTGAAAAAATATTAAAATATGAGGAACCGTACGCCAGGTGAACGGACAAGGTCATCAACAGAGACAGCACTTGTCCGAAATATCCTCATAAACTCTGCATGTGGAGTTGTGGATCTACCCCGACGGCCCGTCCACCGAGGTCCCGGACGAGGCGGCGGCCCTGGCCAGCCCGCTCGCCGGGCAGCTCGTCCTCGACGGCAACCGCTTCCTGCGCAGGGACGTCACAGGCGCCCCCGTCGCCTTCGTCGAACGCCCGCCCATCGCCGAGGCCCTCGACCTGCTCCCCCACCCGGAGGGCGGCTGGTTCAAGGAGACCTATCGCTCGCCCGTCACGTTCACGCCGGACGGCTATCCGGGGCCCCGGGCCAGCGCCACCGCCATCTACTTCCTGCTGCACCCGGGCGAGGAGTCCGTGCCGCACATGGTCACCTCGGCGGAGATCTGGCTGTGGCACCGCGGCGGGCCGCTCGACCTGACGATCGGGGACGAGACGGTCGTCCTCGGCCCCGGCGTCGAGCACGGCCAGGTGCCGCAGGCGGTCGTGCCGGGCGGCGTGTGGCAGTCGGCCCGCCCGGCGGGTGACACGGAGGTGCTGGTGAGCTGCCTGGTCTCGCCGGGCTTCGACTTCGCCGACTTCCACGCCTGACAGGAGAAGCTCCCGACCGGACGTGCTGCGCCGTCCGGCCGGGAGCTTCGGTCTACTGCGGTCGCGCCGCGTCAGTGGAGCATCAGTTCGGCGGGACCGCCGGCGGCCTGAAGATCTCCCAGACGCGATAGGCGCGCGTCCACCACTTCGACCCGAACCCCTGCGAACGCGGAGCCTCCGACGCGTACGGCTTGGAGGCCGGGCCGTGTCCGGTGCCCTGCCACGCGATGCCTTCCGTCTCGGTCCTGCTGCTCCTCGTGTACGCCCCGGTGGGCCGGGCTCTCCCCAGCTGCTCGTCGATCGAGCGTTTCTGCGCTTCGCTCAGCCCGCGCGACTGGCTCTGGCTGGGGTTCGGCGCGTTGCGCTGCGCCTTGGGCGGCGACTGCCGCTGGACCGACCTGCGACTGGTCGGGCGGGTTGCGGGCCGGTGCCTGACCGTGGCCTTGGAGGGCCTGCTCGCCCGCCTGGTCACTGCCCTGCGCGCGGCCTCGGCCCGTCGCCTGGCAGCCGCGGCCCTGCGCTGCGCCGCCGCCGCCCGTCGCCTGGCAGCCGCCGCTGCCGCCCGCTGCCTGGCCAGCGCGGCCTTCTTCCTGGCCGCCAGCGCCGCCCGCTTCCTGGCGGCCTCGGCGGCCCGCTTCCTCGCCGCCTCGGCCGCCTTCTTCCTGGCGGCCTCGGCGGCCCTGCGCCTGGCCGCCTCCAGGGCGCGCTTCCTGGCCGCCTCGGCGGCCCTGCGCCTGGCAGCGGCGAGCGCCGCACGCCTGGCCGCCGCGGCCGCCGCCCGCCTGGCAGCGGCCTGGGCCAGCCGCCTGGCGATGGCACGCGCCGCGATCCTCGCCGCGATGCCGACGGCGAACCAGAACAGCTGACCGTCGGGGTCGCTCATGGTGACGGGGCTGTTGTTGGCGTAGGCGTAGGCGTTGAGCTGCTGCGGATCCTCCTCGTCGATGATCGGGTCCACCGAGAGGAAGCGGCCGTTGGCCGGGTCGTACTCGCGGGCGCCGAGGTGGACGAGGCCGGTGGTCGCGTCCTTGGTGCCGCCGACGAACCCGCGCTGCCCCGGCCACCACGGCGGTGGCGAGCCCCGGTCCTCGCCGAACGGGGTCTGCCTGCGTACGGCCAGCTCGCCGTTGCCGGCGTTCACCATGGCCTGCGCGGTGCCCTGGTGGTCGTTGGCCATGAGGTAGACCTGGTTGTCCGGCGTGCGCACCGCGATGGCCTCGCCGCCGATGGTGTAGTAGCGGGTCTGCTCGACGGCGTCCTTGGCGTAGTCGAGACGCAGCTCCATGTCGTCGATGTAGAGCGTGGCGTCGGTGGGCGTCTTGCGGAGCAGGCGGTCGCCGTCCGCGTCGTAGACGAACGAGGTCGTCTTGCCGGCCTCGGTCACCGACTCCAGGTTGCCCTCGGCGTCCCACACCAGGCTCTGGTCGGAGTTGCCGACCTTGCGCCTGGTCGTGTTGCCCGCCGCGTCGTACTCGAACAGGTCCTGTCCGACAGCCTGCAGCGCGTGCGGCTGCTTGCCGCCCGCCGTGGGGTAGGTGAAGGTGCGTACGCTCTCGCCCCCGCTGCCGAAGGCGTGCTTGGTCTCCTTGGTCCGGTTGCCGGTGACGTCGTAGGCGTAGCTGACCGCGTACGGGGCCACGCCGCCGATCGTGGCGGACTGCGGGGTACCGCTGGCGCAGTCGTCCGTGGCCGTCCACGCCGAGGTCAACCGGCGCAGATGGTCATGGGTGAAGCACTGCGTGTCCTGGTTCGCCTTGTCCGCGATCTTGGTGACGTTGCCGGCCGCGTCGTAGGTGTAGGCGAGGTCCAGGTCGCTGGAGGCGGCGCCCGACCGGTCCAGCCGCATGCCGGTCAGCCTGCGGGTGCCCTCGTCGTGGGTGTAGGTGAGCCAGGTCTTCTTGTCGCCGTCGCCGAGCTCGTACTGCAGGGTCTCGCCGAGCTTGGAGTAGCGGGCCGCGCTCACGTACGCCGACAGGCCGGTGACCTTGGTCGGCTGGCCGAGCGCGTCGTAGGTGTAGACGACCTGCTCCTCCGCCAGCCCGCCGCCCGCCGGGAAGCTGATCGACTGGACCTGGTCGTCGAGCGTGTAGCGGGTGTTGAGCTGGTAGGAGCCCGCCAGCTTGCCCTCCCGTGCCGGGACGGTCACGGTCTGGCGGAGGGTGCGGTAGTCGGCGTCGATCGCGTCGATCTCGGCCTTGTACGCCTGCCCGTCCACGTACCGGATGCTGGCGTTCAGGTGGCCCTTGGCCAGGGCGTCGTACTTCCACTCGGCCAGCAGCGTGCCGCTCGCCGAGCCCTCGCGCAGCTGCGTCTTGCGGCCCAGCGCGTCGTAGCCGTACCACAGGGTCTTGCCGCGCGAGTCGGTCGTGGTGACGATCTCGTCGGCGTCGTTGTACGTGGTGGTCGTGACGCCCTTGTCCGGGTCCTCGGTCTTGATCTCCCGGCCGCGGAAGTCGTAGTGGTGGCGCCAGACGTTGCCCGCCGGGTCGGTCACCGTGGACAGGCGTCCCGCGTGGTCGTAGGCGTACTTGGTGGACTCGTACTCGCCGGTCGGGGTCGCGCCCTTGTACTGGCGCAGCTCGATCAGCCGGTCCTCGGCGTCGCCGATGCGGGTCGTCGCCGTGCCGCCCGGCGGCGGGGTGATGTGGATCCGGTCACCCTCCTCCTTGGCGGTGACGCGGTACTTCTCCGCGCCCTTCACCTTGAAGACCTCGGCGTTCTTCTCGCCCGTGCCGTCGAACAGCGACACGACCTGGCTCGGCACGGCGGCGTCGGCCACCGCCAGCAGCGCGGTGGACGGCGTTCCCGTGGCGAAGTAGCCGGTGTTCTGCTTGTACTCCTCGCCCTGGGAGTTGTAGAAGGTGTCGGTGATCGTGCGGCCGTCGCGCAGCGCCGGGTCCTGCGTCTGGTCGTCGGTGGGCGCGGGTTCCTGGGTCTGGCGCTCGCGCATCAGGCCGTCGTACAGCTCGTGGCTGACGGTGTAGCCGCCGTCCGCGCGCAGCGTCCTGGTGGTGACGACGCTGGGCCCGTCGGAACGCACCGTGTAGGAGTACTCGGTGCTGGGCGACTGCCCTGCCGCCTTGCTGCGGTCGGGCTGCCAGACCTTGATCAGGCGGCCCAGCGCGTCGTACTCCAGGTCGACGCGGCGGTTGTTGGCGTCGATCTCGGAGACGGGCTCGCCCCAGGCCGGTTCGAGCTGGGTGCGCTCCAGGTGGCCGAGCTGGTTCGTCTCCGTGGTCTCCCTCGCCGGGGCACCGGCGGCGGGACTGTAGGCGGTCACGGACTTGGTGCCGACCGGGTCGGTCTCGCTGGTCTCCCGGCCGTAGGCGTCGTAGGTGTGGGTGCTGCCGGTGATCGTCTGGCCGTCGGCCGAGACGACCTCCTGGACCGCGGTCACGTCGCCCTTGGTCGGGGGCTGGCCGTTCGCCTGGCCGTCGTACTGGACCTTCTCGTCGGAGAGCACCTCACCGGCGGCCAGCGTGGAGACCGCGGTGCCGCAGCCGGCCGCGACCTTCTGGACACGGCTGGGGTAGTCGAGCATCCAGGACGTGTCGTTGCGGGCGTAGGTGTAGCGGGTGCACTCGTCGTCGTCCGTGCTGGCCAGGTCACCCTTCTCGTCCACCTGCAGGAGCAGGCCCTTGGTGTCGTACTCGCGTTCCTCGCCGGTGCGCCGCCACTTGCCGCCGGGCATCGCGGCGCGGGTGACCATGGACTTGGGCTGGACCACGTACGCGGCCTTGGTGACGCCGCCCTGCGTGGACTCGGCCGTCTTGACCGACCACGGCTGCTGCGCGGTCGCGGTCAGGAGCGTTCCGCCGTCGCCGTCGAAGAGGATCTCCTCCCGCTCGAACCCGGCGAGCTGGTCCAGGTCGTCCAGCTTGACGCCCTCGGAGTCCTCCACCTGCGCGACGCGCTTGGAGCCGTCGGCCTGCTTGTCGCCGTGCATGCCGCGGAAGTAGCGGAACTCCGTCAGCGTGCGCTTGGTGTCCTGCCCGTCACCCTCGCGCACCCGTACCCTGCCGAACCCGCGGAAGTCCGACCACGTACGGTGCTCGGGCTTGACCAGGACGTTCTCGGCGTAGCGCCAGGCGGCGCCGTCCAGGTACTCGTAGTCGGTGACCACGTTCGGGGAGCCGGCGACCCGGTCGACCTCGACGGTCTGGGTGACCAGGTACTTGTGGAACCAGTCGGTGACCTCGGCCTCGTTCGGCGGGGCCCAGCGCTGCGGGAAGCAGCGCCTGGTGTTCTTGTCCGCCGCCGGTACGTCGCCCGGCTTGCAGTCGGCCGCCGAGTAGTTGATCCGCAGCTCGCCGCCGGACTCGTTGTTGATGGCCTGCACCCGCCACTTGACCAGCGGGGCGCGGCCCTCCAGGGCGTCCACCCGGTTGGGCAGCTGCACGCCGGTGAACTTCACCGGGGGCAGCGTGATCGTGCCGCCCACGTGGCCGGTCTGCTGGATCGAGGCCAGCCACAGCGCCGGGCTCATGCCGTCACCCGAGGCGGGGAACTGGTGGGCCAGCGCCCAGGAGTCCACCGGGTAGTACTGCCCGGCGGCGTTGAGCACCTGGGTGGTGACCTTGGTCAGCCGCTTGCGCGTGAAGAACGTCGGCGCCAGGCGGTCGACGCACTTCACTCCCGCGTCGCAGATCTGGTCGAACGGGACGTCCGGCCAGTGGCTCGCGGTCTCCTTCTTCAGCTCGGCGGGCGCGCAGGTGACGGTGCCGCTGGGCAGGCAGCGCTCGGCGGTCTCGAACAGCACCCGGGCGGCCGGCGTCCTGGTGAACAGCTCGTTCTTCAGGTAGCCGTAGTCGATGCGGGTGAGGTAAGCGCCGCGCACGTACGGGGTGCCCAGCTCCGGCTTCATGTTGCGGCCGTAGTGGTTGGTCTCCTGGGCGTACCAGTAGGTGGTGGCGTTGCCGTGGGTGTCCACCTCGGAGTCGAGGTTCCACCGGTAGGCCTGCTGGCACCAGGCGTTGGCCGGGGTGCTGCTGTAGCAGGGCTCACCGCTGTTGTTGCCGAACACCGGCACCGTCTGCACCGACTTGGTCTCGGCCTTGCCGCTCACCCAGCCGGGCAGGCGGTTGAGGCCGAAGGTGTACTGGGTGCCGTCCGGTGTGGTCACCCGCCAGTGCTCGCCGTTGTTGTCGCCGTTCGTGGCACCGGTCAGCGCCTCGATCCGGGTGCCGTCGTCGCGCTTGGGCCGCCACTGCTTGGTCGTGGCGTCCTTGACCAGCTCGACCGACGAGTCGCCCATGGACATGATGGCGTTGTCCTGGTCCCAGCACAGGTCGCCGGTCTTCTTGCCGTCGATCATGCAGGACTTGTAGCGGCGCTCGATGTAGCCGCCCGGGTTCAGCTCGAAGCCCTCACCGGCCCAGGACGCCTGGTTGTTGGTGGAGGCGGTGCGCCCGTCCACGCTCTGCGAGGAGTAGCCCAGCGACACGCCCGGCTCCTCGCCGCCCAGCGACGGAGGCGTACGCAGGTCGTAGCTCCAGGTGAAGTCGCCCGACTGGGTGCCGACGCTCCAGTCCGACGAGGCCGCCAGGGAGGTGGCCGCGTGGTCGCCCGACGGGCCGGACGCCGCCGCGGTCAGCGCGTACAGGCCGCCCGTCTCGACCTCGGCGGTCACCGTGCCGCTCGTGGCGTTGTTGTCGCTCTTCACCGGCTGCGGCGCGGCGCAGCCGGCCGCGCCGGTCAGCGCGCACTCCTCCAGCTTCACCAGGCGCAGCCGGGAGCCGTAGTCACCGCCGTAGGCGTACCGGAAGCCGGAGTAGTCCACCTCCAGGCGGGTCTTGACCGGCTTGGCCGCGGCCGCCGCCGCCACCCCCTGCCCCGGCGTGACGCGCATCGCCAGGCCGAGACGGTCGGTGTCGAGCAGCTCGACGCTGATCGGGGCCGTCGCCTGCGCCGCCTTGGCCGTCCCCGGCGCCAGCTTCACCGGGAAGCCGGCCTTCAGGGTGGTGACCGAGCCGCCCAGCTCCGCCTTCTGCGGCTTGGGCCAGGTGACGGCGGGCGCCGCCTTCCAGGCCTGCTTGGCGACGGGATCCGCCAGCGGCGGCTTGACGGGCACCTTCCCGCCCGTCACCGGCGTCTCCTTCTGCACGGCCGGCGCCGAGCGCGGGGCCGCGTAGGCGGGCATGGCGTACGCCATCTCCACCATCAGGACGATCGAGAGAACAGGGGCCAGCCTGCGGGGCCAGCGCGATTCGGGTTTGGCTTCCCGCGTCGCGAAACGATTCCACGACGAGTCGGGGCGATCCGGTTCCTGGGGGGTTGGTTGCAGGCCGTTCCATCGGGAGTCAGGCAGGTCTAACTCACTCGGCTGATCCATTGAGCTCCTCCGGGGGTTACGGGGAGACCGGCTGAGCGAGCTGTGCGGTGCTCAGCCAGCCGTCGACAGTCGCGAGAGCCCGGTGGGGTCTCGCTGCTCGAGGAGACGATCTTGACGGCGCGGCCAGCCTTTCCCTGGCTCCATGACACGATCACCGCCGATGATCGAATCGTCACCTCCGGGCCCCCGTTGGTCCAGACTTTTGCGCTTTCTGCTCAAATCTTCTTCAGAGGTAAGGCCCTCTCTGAAATTTTTCGCCCGGCCCGGCCTTCCCGAGCGGAGGAGCGAACGCGGTCAGCCGGGCATCACCGTCCTGACCGGCTGATCGCCAGGTTTACCGGCGGCCTGCCGGTAAGGGGCGGGACATGGACACCAAGGAATGGACCGTGCGCATCGCGCTCACCGAGGCCGGTGACGACACCTCGGCGCAGGCGACGCTGACCACCGCGAAAGGCGAGCAGGTGACCGGGACCGGCCGGGCGCGCCGCAATCCGGCGGACCCGTCGAAGCCGGTGATCGGGGACGAGCTGGCCGCCTCGCGCGCGCTGGCCGACCTGGCACATCACCTGGCGGTCATCGCAAATCACGATATTTCGGAGTCGGCCGCGGAATCCCCGCCTCCCACCCGCTCGTGGTGATCACGGTGCTCGACGCGTACGGCGCGCGCCGCCCACCTCGCGGGCGCCCCGCCCGGCGGCGCGGTCGCCCAGTGGCCGGTGCTGCGGCACACGGCCGGCTGAACCTGCCATTGACCCTTCATGGGCAAGATGCACGCCGACGAGGCGGAAATCGACGTTTCTCTGGTACGCCGCCTGCTGGCCGCGCAGTTCCCGCAAGGGGCGGATCTGCCCGTCGAACCGTTCCCCTCCTCCGGGACGGTCGACGCGGTCTACCGGCTGGGCGAACACCTGTCCGTACGCCTGCCGCGCATCGAGAACGGCGTCGGCGACGCGACGTGGGCGCGCGGCAGGGGCTGGGCGCTGTCGATGGCGCTCATCCAGCTCCCCTACTACCTGCACACCAGCCCGGGGATCGCGGCCAACGCCAGGTACGTGATCGGCCAGGTACCGGCCGGCAGGATCACGGACCGGCCCCTGGGGTAACGTCCGTCCCGTCGCGCCGACCGCACAAGGAGAGACCCATGATCCGCAAGGCCGTGATCCCGGTGGCCGGGCTGGGCACCCGGTTGCTGCCCCTGACGAAGGCGCTGCCCAAGGAGATGCTGCCGATCGGCGACAAGCCGGTCATCGAGCACACCATCCGCGAGCTCGTGGACTCCGGCATCGACGAGATCACCATCGTGACCTCGGCCCGCAAGGAGCTCGTCCAGCGGCATTTCGCCCCTGACGGCGACCTGGAGCGGGAGCTGCGCGCGTCCGGCAAGGACGACCTGGCCGACGCGGTGGCCGAGCTGTCGTCGCTGGCCCACATCACGTACCTGTACCAGCGCGGCCCGTACGGCAACGGCACGCCGGTGCTGAACGCCGCGCGGGTCATCGGCGACGAGCCGTTCATGGTGTTGTGGGCCGACGACGTGTTCGTGGCCGAGGTGCCCCGCGCCAGGCAGCTCAAGGCCGCCTACGCCGCCACGCGCGCCCCGGTGCTGGCCCTGATGCCGATGGCGGTCGAGGACGCCGCCCGCTACGGCGTGCCGATCGTCGAGGAGGACCTCGGCGGCGGCCGCCTGCGCATCTCGGGGCTGGTGGAGAAGCCGCGCCCGGAGGAGGCCCCCTCCCAGTACGCCGCCATCGGCGGTTACGTCGTCACCCCCGGGGTGGTCGCCGAGCTGGAGGCCGCCACGCGCCGCTGGCACGAGCATCCCGAGGGCGAGATCTACCTCACCGACGCCCTGCACCGCCACGCCGCGGCCAACCCGGTGTACGGCCAGGTCATCGACGGCACCTGGTGGGACACCGGCTCGCCGCTCAACTACCTGCGGGCGCAGTTCGCCGCGGCGCTGGCCGATCCGGTCTACGGGCCGGAGCTGCGCAAACTGGCGCGGGAGAGCTAGCGTCTACGAAAGAACTTACGAGGAGGGCACCGGTGAGCCGACAAATCGTTTCCATCGTGGGCGGCAAGGACGCGCAGGCCGCGAGCACGTACGAGTCGATCAACCCCGCCCGCACGGGCGAGGTCGTGGCGCGGGTCGGCCTGGCGGACGCGGAGACGTTCGCCGCGGCCTGCCGCACCGCCAAGGAGGCGCAGCGCGAGTGGGCCAAGGTGCCCGCGCCGGTGCGCGGCCGGGTGATCGCCTCGATCGGGCGGCTGGTGGAGGCCAACACCGAGCGGCTGGCCAGGCTGGTGACCGAGGAGATCGGCAAGCCGTACGCCGAGGCGCTGGGCGAGGTCAGGGAGATCGTGGACACCTGCGACTTCTTCCTGGGCGAGGGCCGCAGGCTGTACGGGCAGACGGTCCCGTCGGAGATGCCGGACAAGAACCTGTTCACGTTCAGGAACCCGATCGGCGTGGCGGCGGTGGTGACGGCGGGCAACTTCCCGGTGGCCGTCCCGTCGTGGTACCTCGTCCCGGCGCTGCTGTGCGGCAACGCCGTGGTGTGGAAGCCCGCCGAGTACGCCGCCGCCTCCGCGCACGCCCTGTTCCGGCTGTTCACGGCGGCGGGCCTGCCCGACGGCGTGCTGAACGTCGTCTTCGCCGGCGGCGCCGACACCTTCAGCGGCCTGGAGCGGGCGCTCGGCGAGGGCACGGTGCAGAAGGTGGGTTTCACCGGCTCCAGCGAGGTGGGCAGGAAGATCGGCGAGCTGACGGGCCGCCACCTGCAGTCGGCCTGCCTGGAGCTGGGCGGCAAGAACCCGATGGTGATCATGCCGGACGCCGATCTCGACCTCGCCGTCGAGGGCGCGCTGTTCTCCGGCTTCGGCACCGCCGGCCAGCGCTGCACCAGCCTGGGCACGGTGATCGTGCACGAGAGCGTGCACGAGGCGTTCGTGGAGCGGTTCGCGCGGGCGGTCGGCGCGGCCAGGATCGGCGACCCGGGCCAGGACGTGCTGGCGGGGCCGCTGCTGGACCACAAGTTCGCCGAGCGGTACGAGGAGTACCTGACCTGGATCGAGCCGCACCACCGGGTCGTCACCGGGGCGACCGGCCGGATCACGAAGGACAACCCGCGCGGCGGCTTCGACGGCGGCGACGGGCTCTACTACCACCCGGTCGTGGTGGACGGCGTGCGCCCTGGAGACCGGCTGTTCATGGAGGAGACGTTCGGCCCGATCGTGGGCGTGACCGCGTTCTCCACCATGCGGGAGGCGCTCGACCTGGCCAACCTGCCCGGTTACGGCCTGTCGAGCTCCATCTACACCACGAACCCGCAGCACGCCTTCCGCTTCAGGGAGGGCATCTCGGCGGGCATGGTCAGCGTCAACAACTCCACCTCGGGTGCCGAGGCGCACCTGCCGTTCGGCGGCAACGGCAAGTCGGGCAACGGCAGCCGCCAGTCGGGCATGTGGGTGCTCGACCAGTTCACCCGCTGGCAGGCGATGAACTGGGACCACTCGGGGCGCCTGCAGAAGGCGCAGATGGACGTGGCGGACATCGTCCCCGACCTGGACTTCCGCCTGGCATGAGCGAAGCGGGGCCCCTCTCGCGAAGGGCCCCGCTCCCGCCGCAGGACGATCAGACCTGGCCGGCCTTCTCCAGGGCGGCGCAGCAGGTGTTCACCAGCAGGCGGGTGACCACGTACGGGTCCACGTTGGCGTTCGGGCGGCGGTCCTCGATGTAACCCTTCTTGTCCACCTCGACCTGCCACGGAATGCGCACGGAGGCGCCGCGGTTGGAGACGCCGTAGCTGTACTTGTTCCACGGGGCGGTCTCGTGGTGGCCGGTGAGGCGCAGCTCGATGTCGGCGCCGTACTGGGTGACGTGCTCCATCGGCTTGTCACCCTCGCCGAGCGCCTCGCAGGCGGTGATGATGGCCTCGTAGCTCTCGCGCATGGCCTTGGTGGAGAAGTTGGTGTGCGCGCCGGCGCCGTTCCAGTCGCCACGGGCGGGCTTGGGGTCGAGGGTGGCCTCGACGCCGTACTCCTCGGCGGTCCGGTAGAGCAGGTAGCGGGCGACCCACATGTGGTCGGAGACCTCGAGCGGGCCCGCCGGGCCGATCTGGAACTCCCACTGGCCGGGCATGACCTCGGCGTTGATGCCGGAGATCGCGAGGCCGGCGGCGAGGCAGCGGTCGAGGTGCAGCTCGACGATCTCGCGGCCGAACACGGCCTCGGCGCCGACACCGCAGTAGTAGTGGCCCTGCGGGGCGGGGAAGCCGCCCTCGGGGAAGCCGAGCGGGCGGCTGCCCTTGAAGAAGGTGTACTCCTGCTCGATGCCGAACCAGGACTCCTGGGCGGCGTACTGCTCGGCGATCGGGCGCAGCAGGGCGCGGGTGTTGCTGACGTGCGGGTCGCCGTTGATCTCCTCGACCTCGCACAGGACCAGCTTGTTGTCGCCGCCGCGGATCGGGTCGGGGCAGACGAACACGGGGCGGAGCACGCGGTCCGACGAGTGACCCTCGGCCTGGTTGGTGCTGGAGCCGTCGAAGCCCCAGACCGGAGGCTCGGCTCCGTCGGCAAGGATCTTGGTCTTCGAGCGCAGCAGAGCCGTGGGCTCGGTGCCGTCGATCCAGATGTACTCAGCCTTGTAGCTCACGGCGGTCCTTTCGGGGTTTTTCTCAGCCACGCCGAGTCTTATGGATGGCCGTTTCCCGGTTTTTGCCCGAATGTGAACGCCGTGTTAAGCGGAACGTTTTACCTCGCTGAGGTCACCGCTCCCGCACGGTTCCGTCGGCCGCGACTGTGAGCGTCACCTGGGGAGCGCCTTCCCCGCAGTCGGGCCCGTTGGGGAAGGTGGCCCTCGGCGTCACCCTGATCGTACGGGTCAGCACCGGCTCGGAGCCGCCGTCGCCGAGCGTCAGCCGTACCTCGACCGGCCGCTTCGGCAGCCCGCTGATCGTGCCGAACCCGAACTTGCCGCCCGTGCGCACCGCCGTCGCCGAGCAGGCCTCGCCCTCGCAGGTATGCCCGGTCACCCGCGTGGACGGCATCAGCTCACCGCTCGATCGCCTGCACGCGCCGTCCCAGCAGACCTCCATCGCCAGGTGACGGGCGCGAGCCGCGACCGCCCGGTCCACCTCGACGTGGACGCCCTCCAGGCCGGCTCTCAGCGTGCAGGGCGCCTGGCCGTACGAGCAGGCGGTCAGGCAGGCGAGCAGGAGGAGGGTGAGTCTGAGCACACCCGTAAGACGTGCGGCGGCCGTGCCCGGTTCAGGGGGCGAAGGGGGCCAGCTCCGGCACCGTCGTCCCGTCCAGGATCGAGCGGGCCAGCGCGTCCCCCGTGAACGGCGCCATCGTCAGCCCCGCCGCGCCGAACCCCGTCACCACGTGCAGCCCGTCCTCCCCCGGCAGCGGCCCGGCGATCGGCACCTGCTCCGACGGCAGCGGCCGCAGCCCGACCCGCGTCTCGATGAGCGTCGCGTCCGCCAGCCCCGGCGCGATCCGCAACGCGTCGGACAGCACCTGCCACTGCCCGCGCGCCGTCACCCGCGCGTCGAACCCGCTGCCCGTCTCCCTGGTCGCCCCCACCGCCACCCGCGAGTCGTCGAAGGCCACCATGTAGTGGTGCGACAGCGGGTGCACCGACGGCCAGCCGCTGGTGTCGACGCCGTCGAGGCGCAGGTGGGTGATCTGGCCGCGCTGCGGCTCGACCGCCAGGCGCAGGCCGCGGGGCTCCAGCAGCTCGTTGGCCCAGGCGCCGGAGGCCACCAGCACGGCGTCGGCCTCCAGCACGCCGGAGTCCACCTCCACCAGGGGCGGGCCCTGGGGGCGCAGCCTGGCCCGCCCGCGCACCTGCCGGGCTCCGTGGTGCACCGCGCCCTGGAGCAGCGCGTCGCGCATGGTGCGCCCGTCCACCCGGCCGCCGCCGGGGACGAACACGCCCTCCAGGGTGTCGGCCAGCACCGGGAACAGGGCGCGTACCTCGTCGTTGCCGATGCGCCGCACCTCGCCGACGATCCCGCCGGCGTCGCGGGCGCGCGCCTCGACCAGGGCCTGCGCCTCGTCCAGCCGCGCCGGGTCCTCGTGCACGAGCAGCTCGCCGGTGCGGCGGTAGTCGGTACGCTCCACGCCCGCCTCGGCCAGCAGCCCGATGACCTCGGGGTAGTAGGCGGCGCCGGCCGCGTACAGGTCGTAGAAGGGCCCCTCAACGGCGGAGGCCCACGGCGCGATGATGCCGGCGCTGGCCGCCGTGGCCTGCCCGGCCTCGCCCGAGTCGACGACCGTGACGGCCGCGCCCCTGCGGGCCAGCGCGAAGGCGGCGCTCGCGCCGGCGATGCCGCCGCCGATGACGATCACATGCATGATCTCCTTCCTACCGCACGGCGCATGGGCTCCGGCCCACCGGGTACCACCTGCGACGACACGCGTCCGCAGTCGCCTCCCCCACGACGGCCGGCACAGGGAGCCTTGGTGCACGTTTCCGCCGCGGTGTGGTGGCTGACGATCCTGGGGATCGTCGGGCTGCTGCTGTTCGACTTCTTCTTCCACGTCCGCAAGTCGCACGTGCCCACGCTGCGCGAGGCGTCGATCTGGTCGGCCCTGTACGTGGGGATCGCCCTGCTGTTCGGCGCCGGGGTCTGGATCTTCGGCGGCTCGGACCCGGGGGCGGAGTACTTCGCCGGTTACGTGACCGAGAAGGCGCTGTCGGTCGACAACCTGTTCGTCTTCCTCGTCATCATGTCGAGCTTCAAGGTGCCGCGCGCCGACCAGCAGAAGGCGCTGCTGTTCGGCATCGCCTTCTCGCTGCTGGCCAGGAGCGGGTTCATCCTGGTCGGCGCGGCCCTGATCAACATGTTCTCCTGGGTGTTCTACCTGTTCGGGCTCATCCTGCTGCTCACGGCGGGCAACCTGCTCAAGCCGGAGGGCGAGGAGAGCCACTCCCCCGACAACCTCATGGTGCGCGTGGCCCGGCGGCTGCTGCGCACCAGTGACACCTATGACGGCGACAAGCTGTTCACCGTCCAGGACGGCAGGCGGGTCATGACGCCCATGCTGCTCGTCATGATCGCCATCGGCGGGACCGACATCCTGTTCGCGCTGGACTCGATCCCGGCCATCTTCGGCCTCACCCAGAACGTCTACCTCGTCTTCACCGCCACCGCGTTCTCCCTGCTGGGGCTGCGGCAGCTCTACTTCCTCATCGACGGGCTGCTGGACCGGCTGATCTACCTCTCCTACGGCCTGGCCTTCATCCTCGCCTTCATCGGGGTGAAGCTGATCCTGCACGCGCTGCACGAGAACAACGTGCCGTTCGTCAACGACGGCGAGCCGGTGCCGGTGATGGAGATCAGCACGGGCCTGTCCCTGTCGGTGATCATCGGCGTGCTGGCGGTCACGGTGGTGGCCTCGCTGGCCAGCGCCAGGGGCCGGGCGCAGAACACGGTGTCGACGGTGCGCCGGCACGCCCAGCAGTACCTGGACGTCGAGCACGACCCCGAGCTGCGCGCGGAGCTCTTCGCCAGGCTGCTGGCCGGGGAGGAGCAGCTCAGGCGGCTGCCGGAGAAGTTCAGGAGGCAGATCCGCGATGAGGACAAGCTGATGGCGCTGCTGCGCCGCGCCCACGAGGAGCACGACCGCGAGTGAGGCCGGCACGAGCGGGCCGGGGCGCTCGCTGGAACGCCCCGGCCCGCACGCGGCCTTCCGGTCAGGTACGGCGGTCGGTGCCGTTGCCGTCGTAGCCGAGCAGCCGCATGGCCGTGTCCGGGTCCATGGCCGCGGCCAGGAGCTGGGCGCGGGCGTGGGCCTGGTCGCGTTCGTGCTCCGCCTTGGCCTGCGCCGTACGGATGCCCTTGATCGCGACGAACGCCAGCCCCGCGCCCACGATCCCCGCGACGACCACGACGAACAGCAGGAGCAGCAGCCCCGGCGAGGCCACGCCGGACGCCGCGGACCCGGAGCCGTTGCCGTTACCGCCCGCCAGCGTGCCCGTCACCGCGAGCGCCGCGATGATCGACAGCACCACGAGCCCGAGCAGGCTGGCGATGACCAGCCAGATCCGGCCCACGGCCCGCCGCGTCGCAGGCGGCGCGGCGGCGGGGGCGGGGGCGCCCACGACGACGGACACCGGCGGCTCCGCCGGCGCGGGCGGCTGGGCGGGGCCGGCCCAGGGCACGAACTCCGGCCGATCGGACTGCTCGGCGGGCAGGCCCGAAGCGGCGACCTGGCCCGAAACGGCAGCCGAGCCCGAAACGGCAGCCGGGGCCGAGGCCGCGGGCGGCGCGAAGGTGACAGGCGGCCCGGAGGCGGCAGGGGGTTGCTGCGCGAGCGGCACGGGCGGCCCCACGGGCGGGGTCAGGGGAAGAGGCGCGCCCGCAGGCGACGGCGGCGGCCCCTGGGCCACCGCCGCCGAACCGGGCCCGGGTGCCTGCAGCACAGGCGGCGAACCGAGCCCAGGAGCCTGGAGCACCGTCGGCGCGGTCTGGACGATCACGGCGCCGGGAGCGCTACCGAAGGCGGCCGGCACCGCCTCGACCGGCTCCTGGTGCCCCGGCAGCTCGCGGTCGATCCGGCTGTGCTCCTTGTGCGCCCTGACCGCGTCCCGGTGGTAGTCCTCCAGCTCCTGGTAGAGCTCGTCGGAGGCGTAGATGCTGCCGTCGAGCAGCGGCCCCGGCTCCCCGCGGATGATGGCGACCACGTCGTCGCCGTTGAGCGTCTTGTGCGTCTCCAGCGCGTGCGCCAGGCAGAGCACCTGCCTGCGGTGCTCCTGCAGCAGTTCCTCGGTCTTCTCCAGCAGCCGCACCAGGTTGAACTCGATGCGCTCGCCCAGCACGTCGGGCGTCATGTCGGGCTGGTTCCTGCTCGGCTCCCTGTCGGTGATGCCGATGGCGCCGCCGCCACCGGCCTTGCGCACGGCCTTGCCGCCCATGATCTCCAGCTCCTGGAGCGCGGGCAGCGACGTGACGCCCGAGCCCATGCCCCAGTACGACTCCATCATCGCCGTCAGGTACGTGGCGGAGTACAGGTCGCCGGAGACGCCCGAGGAGTTGTCCTCGCCGAAGAACATGCGCTCGCCCGCCAGCGAGGCCAGGGAGACCATGATGTCCGCCTCGTGCTCGGACTTCCACCGGGTGAACTGGTCCTCGGGCTTGATCGAGGCGACCATGCCCAGGTAGTCGGCGCCCTTCTCGATGGTGGCGATGTCGATCTCGAGGTGGAAGCGGGTGACGTAGGCGACGACGGCGTGGCAGGCCTCGTGCACGGCCACGGCGTGCCGCTCGCGCTCGATGTACTCGACGTCCTCGGGCGGGCCGAGCTGCTTGAGCCGCTTGGCGCGCAGCACGTCCGACCAGGTGATGACCTCGCGGCCGTCCCTGATGGCGGTGATGAGCGACTCGTTGACCAGGTCCTTGATGGTGGCGCCGGTGGCGTACGGGGTGATCGTGGCCAGCTTGTCGATCTGCTCGGGGGTGAGCTCGTGCTCGACCTTGTCGAAGTAACCCTGGTAGGTGCGCACCCGCCCGGCCTTGGACGGGTAGCCGACCTTGTAGATGCGGTCGATGCGGCCCGGCCGCAGCAGCGCCTCGTCCAGCGCGTCGGGCCGGTTGGTGGCCATCATGACGAGGATGCGGTACTTGGGCGGCGGCTTGGGCCGCATGCCGAGCAGCCGGCGCACCAGCCGGTTGAAGAACCCGCGCGGCTTCTTGAGCCCGGACAGCTCGGTGAGCAGCGCCTGCAGCGTGCCGGGGTCGCCGCTGTTCATCATGCCCCCGCCCATGAAGAAGCGGTCGCGCAGCCCCGGCTCCTCCTCGGCGTGGCGCCCGCCCTTGAAGGCGAGCACCTGGCGGGTGGCCTCGGACAGGTAGTTCATGCCGTGGCAGCCGTCGAGGCCGGAGTGGCCGGCGAAGCCGCCGCCCTGTCCGGGCGGGCCCTGCTGGGCCAGCCTGCCGCGCTTGCCGAGCGAGTCGGCCTCGTCGAAGAAGACGATCACGCCGCCGTACCGCAGGGCCAGCTTGCGCAGCTTCCTGAACAGCGACTTGACCTTGAGGATGCCGATGCCCATGAACATGTTCGTGAACGCGCCCGGATCCACGAACACGTACGGCTTGCCGGTCTCACCGGCGACGGCCTCGGCCATGAGGGTCTTGCCGGTTCCCGGCGGGCCCCACAGCAGCAGGCCGCTGGGGACGTACCCGCCGCGCCTCTCGATCTCGTCGGGCCGCTCCAGGAACACGATGTTCTCCTGGACGCGCTCGACCACGTGGTCCTGGCCCCACACGTCGTGGAAGCGGGTCTTGATGTCGTCGGGAAAGTACGTCTCGACGCCGCCCCTGGACAGGAACCAGAACAGGCCCACGAACTGGATGATGATGACGAAGAACAGGAAGACGATCTGCAGGAGGAACGGCAGCGCCTGCCAGAGCAGCGCGGGCGCCTGGAGCAGCGCGGTGAACGGGCTGACGTCCAGCACCGCCCCCAGCACCAGGGCGATCAGCGTGACGAAGAACACGATCTTGAGCGCCCGCGCCAGGCGGAACCGCGTCCAGTCGTCGAAGCGGCGGTGCGTCCAGCGTTCGAACCCGCCGAAGACCTTCTGGCTCCAGAAGCGGTGGTAGCCCGACCAGTGCTCGCTGACGAAGAAGTGCAGCTGCCTGATGATCTCCGCGCCGAGCAGCCAGAAGATCCACTGGTAGGCGATCGCGATCTGCTGCGCGGCCTCGGGGAAGGAGATGACGCCCTCGAAGTCGGCCATCACCTTCCAGGTCAGGACGAGGTAGGCCAGCACGAGGACGACGAGGAACTTGCTCCGGTCCCAGAGCTGCATCTTCTTCCTGGTCACGGATTCGGGATCATTGGGCCCGCTGCCGGGGGCGCGCAGCCCTTCATGGTGAATCGTGGTGGTCAATGATGCTCCCTCATCCGGGCAGCCGGAGCAGCTTGAACGAACTCGCGATCTTGTCGAACTCGGCGGTGCGCTTCGCGAAGCAGACCGACTGGCAGCCGATGAGCATGACGGAGACCGTGGCGCCCTTCTCGTCGAGGATGGCGGTGTGGTCGAACGTCTGGACGTCGTTGCCGATCTGGTAGTTGAAGCGGACGCGGACTCCCCTGGCGCCGCCGTCGAGGGTCAGCACCTCATCGCTGATGGGCTCGAAGCGGTTGAACATGGGCGGCTGGTTCATGGCCATCGCCTGCTGCAGGTAGGCGGTGCGCATCTCCTCGGTCACCGGAAGGATGAAGTCGCGCAGCCTGTTCAGGGAGATCGAGTCCCGTTGCTCCTCGGTGAGCTGGTGCACGGTGGCGTAGACGAACGGCTCCGTCGAGCCCAGGAGATGGTTGACCGATGGATCCGCTGACTGGTCGAAGGCCGTCGACCAGACCCGCTGCGCCCGCAGCAGCGCGGCCTGCGAGCGGGGATGGTCGCCGGACAGGTACAGCTCGATGGGATGGGCGTCGAGCTGCGTGAACGAGGCGGGCACCCTGAAGTAGGTGGTGCCGCTCTTGTCGCGTACGTAGGTGAACTCCGGCTGTCCGCAGGCGGACAGCATCAGGACCGCGGCCATGAGCGCGATCAAAGCCCGTGTCTTTTTCACCAGGGCTTACCTCCGCATGACGGACCGACGGAGTTGTTGTGCCCGCTTTGGAGGGAAATCAGCTCGCCGTGCGGTGAGAAATCTTGACCAAATCTTGGCCAAGCATTGGCTTTACTTGTTACAGACCAAAACGGCGTCCGCGCAGGGGCTGCGGCGCTCCGCTACAACGTTCATGCAACCCCCATTGGTACATCCCGGTAAGTAGCGAAAGATATGAGGATCCCTATCGACCACCCCTGGAGCGGACCATGACAGAACCCGCGATGGAGACCGTGGACTCCTTCGGCATCACGGCCGAACGTCAGTTCGCCGACCTGTGGTCACGGTCGGTGCTGACGGTGCGGGAGCGCCGCCTGCTCCTCCTCGGGCTGCTCGTCGGCCAGGGGCTGCACGAGATGACCGACGTCCAGCTCGACGTGGCGCTGCGCGCCGGCGAGCTGAGCGAGGCCGAGCTGCGGGAGGTGGCGGTCTTCCTCACCCACTACGCGGGCTGGGCCAGGGGCGCCAAGCTGAACGACCAGGTGGAGTCGCTGATCGAGCGGGTCAGGCGGGCTCGATCCGATAGATCGGACCCTGCAGGCTGAGCGCGTACAACTCGCCGTCGGGGCCCTCCCCGAACGACGAGAGCTGATCCACCCGGCCGACCTCGGCCGAGTCCGCCACGTCGGCCGCGGGCGCGGCCCTGACCCATCCGGCGCAGAAGTCGCCGTACAGGAACTGCCCCTTCAGCCAGGGGATCCGCTCGCCGCGGTAGACGTACCCGGCGATCACCGAGCAGTTGCCGCCCTCGTTCAGCGGGTAGACGATCACCGGCTCGACGAGGTCGCGGGCCTGGCCGTCGCGGAAGCGCGCCCTGCCCTCGCGCAGGTTCCAGCCGTAGTTCTCGCCGCCCTTGGAGCTCGCGGGCTGGTGGTCGACCTCCTCCCACGCGTTCTGCCCGACGTCGCCGATCCACAGGTCGCCGGTGCCGCGGTCGAAGCTGAACCGCCAGGGGTTGCGCAGGCCGTAGGCCCAGATCTCGCCGCGCGCGCCCCGCCTGCCGGCGAACGGGTTGTCCTCCGGGATCTCGTACGGGTCGCCGCGCGGGTCGATGCGCACGATCTTGCCGAGCAGCGTGCCCAGGTCCTGGCCGTTGCCCTCGGGGTCGCCCGCGCTGCCGCCGTCGCCGAAGGCGATGTAGAGGTAGCCGTCGGGGCCGAAGGCGAGCTGGCCGCCGTTGTGGTTGGCGAACGGCTGGTCCTGCTTGAGCACGTCGCGCCTGCCGGTCGCGCGCTCGCCGTCGTAGGCCCACTCGGTGATGTGGGTGTGGCCCTGCGCGTCGGTCCAGTCGAGGTAGACCCAGCGGCCCGTGGGGTGGAACGCGACGCCGAGCAGCCCCTGCTCGTTGCCCGTGCTCACCTCGCGGGACAGGTCGATCACGGTCCTGCCGTCGGTGGTGCGCAGCCGGCCCGTCTGCTCGGCCACGTAGAGCCGGTCGTCGCCCTCGCGCACGGCGAACGCCACCGGCTGCTCCAGCTTGGCGATCTCGGTGAAGCGCAGCTCGCCCCGCTCGGGCGCGGGCGTGCTCGTCTGCGGCTCGGGCAGGCCGGTGCGCGGCGAGGGCGCGGGGGCGGTGGCCGTGGGGGCGCGGGTGGCCGACCCGGCGGGTTGCTCGGGCGTGCATGCGGTGAGGGCCATGAGGAGCATCCCGGCCACGACGAGGCGCACGTTGCCCATCCTGCCATGACCGTTAAGGTGCAGGCATGCCAACCGCACTGATCACTGGCGCGACGGCCGGCATCGGCGCCGCCTTCGCCCGTCACCTGGCCGCCGAGGCCTACTCGCTCGTCCTCGTGGCGCGCGACGAGCTCCGCCTCGCCAAGGTCGCCGACCAGCTCAAGCTCAGGTACGGCGTGGGCGTCGAGGTGCTGCCCGCCGACCTGTCGACCGAGGAGGGCCTGGCCAGGGTCGAGTCGAGGCTGCGCGAGGGCGTCGATCTGCTGGTCAACAACGCCGGCTTCGGCAACGCGGGCAACTTCCCGCACGTGCCGGTCGAGAACGAGGTCCGCATGCTCAAGGTGCACTGCGAGGCCGTGCTGCGGCTGACGCTGGCGGCGCTGCCCGGCATGCGGGAGCGGGAGCGGGGCGCGATCGTGAACGTCGCGTCCGTGGCGGCGTTCTTCACGCGGGGCACCTACAGCGCGTCCAAGGCGTGGGTGGTGAACTTCAGCGAGTCGGCCGCGAGCACGGTCGGCCCGCGCATCAGGGTCATGGCGCTGTGCCCCGGCTTCGTCCGCACCGAGTTCCACCAGCGGGCCTCGATGGACGCCTCGGGCATCCCCTGGTTCCTGTGGCTGAAGGCCGACGACGTGGTGCGCGAGGCGATGCGCGACCTGGCGCTGGGCAGGCGGGTGTCGGTGCCCGACTTGCGCTACAAGCTCATCGTGGCGATCGGCCGGCTCGTGCCGCGCCGCCTGCAGGCCATGGTGTCGCAGCGGATCGGCCGCTGACGGCCGTACGGGAAGGCCCGCGGACGGCCGTACGGGAAAAAGGGACGGGCCCCCGCCGCGGGAGGGGGTCGCGGTGGGGGCCCAGGCGGTCGCGGGCTCACGCCCGCGGCCGGGAATGTGGTGTCAGCGGTTGGCCTCGTGGCCGATCGACAGGCCGGAGGCCGGGTCGAAGAAGTGCAGGTTGTGCGTGTCGACGACCAGGTCGATGCTCTGGCCGGGGCGCACGTGGCTGCGGGCGTTGACGCGGGCGGTCCACAGGGACTTGTCGCCCGACAGCGGCAGCGTGGCGTCCTCTTCGTCACCCGCGTCGGCGGCGGCGACGGTGTCCTTGTGCTCGACCGGCGGGGCGTCGATCAGGAACAGCACGTTGATCTCGGAGCCCAGCTCCTCGGTGACCTCCGCCTTGACCGGGAGCGTGGCCCAGCCGTTGGCGTGGTTGCCGGCGGAGGCGGCGTCCTCGAAGTCGGAGGGGCGGATGCCGAGGATGATCTTCTTGCCGATGTACTGGTCGAGGCCCGGCTTCTCGGAGAAGGTCGCCTCGGGGATCGACAGCTTGATGTCGGCGAAGGTCACGGCGGCGCCGCCGTCGCCGCGGACCAGCTCGGCGGTCACGAAGTTCATCGACGGCGAGCCCATGAAGCCGGCGACGAACAGGTTGACCGGCTTGTCGAACAGGTTCTGCGGGGTGTCGACCTGCTGCAGCAGACCGTCGCGCAGCACGCAGACGCGGTCGCCGAGGGTCATGGCCTCGACCTGGTCGTGCGTGACGTAGACGGTGGTGACGCCGAGGCGCTCGTGCATCTGGTTGAGCGAGGCGCGCATGGAGACGCGGAGCTTGGCGTCCAGGTTGGACAGCGGCTCGTCCATGAGGAAGGCCTGCGGCTCACGGACGATGGCGCGGCCCATGGCGACACGCTGGCGCTGACCACCGGACAGGGCGGCCGGCTTGCGCTTGAGGTAGGTCTCCAGGCCGAGCATCTTGGCGGCCTCGTTGACCCGCTTCTGGATCTCCGGCTTGGGCATCTTGCGGAGCTTGAGGCCGAAGGCGAGGTTCTCCTCGACCGTCATGTGCGGGTAGAGCGCGTAGTTCTGGAAGACCATCGCGATGTCGCGGTCCTTCGGCGGGAGGTGGTTGACCACCTTGTCGCCGATGGCGATCTCGCCACCGCTGATGTCCTCCAGACCCGCGATCATCCGGAGCGCGGTCGACTTACCGCAACCGGACGGGCCGACCAGCACCATGAACTCGCCATCCTTGATCTCAAGGTTGAGCCCGTTCACGGCCTTCACGCCACCGGCGTAGATCTTGTCGACGTTCGTCAGAACGATGGATGCCATGACATTCCTTCGCGCTCCAGGGCGGATGGCCCGGATGGTCCCGTCAGATTCGCCCGCACGGAGCGAATCTCCCCACTCGGCGTGGATACGTTTTCAAGCATCTCACCCGAAACGGACATCGGTGTCAAGGGTTACGGCATGACCAGCCCTTGTACTCACAGGCGACTTCCAGTTTCCCGGAAACCATGATGGAATCGTTTCCATGGAGAGGCGGGCGACGATCAAGGATGTGGCCGAGGCGGCCGGCGTGGGCGTCGCCACCGTCTCCCGGGTGCTGTCGGGCGGCTCGGCCAGCCCGCAGACCAGGGAGCGGGTCCTGGCCGTGGCCGCCCAGCTCGACTACCGCCCCAGCGCGCTCGGCCGCAACCTGCGCCAGCGCCGCACCGGCGGCATGGGCCTGCTCGTCCCCGACCTGACCGACACCTTCTACGCGCAGCTCGCCGAGGGCGTGCTCGCCTGCGCCCGCTCGGCCGGCGAGCCCGTCGTGCTCGGCTCCACGGCCGGCGACCCCGAGCAGGAGGCCGAGCTGATCGGCATGCTGCTGGAGCAGAGCGTCGACCGCCTCATCGCCGTCCCCTCGGGCGAGGAGGACACCTGGGCCCCGGCGATCCGCGCGGGCATGACGGTGGTCTTCGCCGACCGCCTCCCTGCCCGGCCGTCCCCCGAGGAGGAGGACCCCGCCGCCGCGACCGTCAGCGACCTCATGCTCCTGGACGGGATCGCCGCTCCGCCGCCCGCCCCCCTGCCCGCTCCCGGCCGCTCGCCCGAGCCGCCGTCGCTGCCGTCCGTGCTGGCCGACGACCGGGCGGGCATCCGCACGGCGGTCCGCTACCTGCGCGGCCTGGGCCACAGGCGCATCGCCTTCCTCGGCGGCCCCGGCCACGACCGGCGGGTGTCGGCGTTCAGGGAGGCGGTGGG
The DNA here is from genome assembly GCF_041950525.1 of Nonomuraea sp. GTA35. Classification (NCBI taxonomy): domain Bacteria; kingdom Bacillati; phylum Actinomycetota; class Actinomycetes; order Streptosporangiales; family Streptosporangiaceae; genus Nonomuraea; species Nonomuraea sp. GTA35. The sequence goes on from NZ_JBGNUV010000003.1 coordinate 304,445, forward strand.
CTCGCCGGTGGACGAGGAGCTGGTCGTGTTCGGCACGGGCAGCCGCGACTCGGCCTACGCCGCCGCCTCGGGCCTGTTCCAGAGCCGCCCCGACCTGTCGGCGGTGGTCGCCGGGGGGAACGTGCTCGGCGAGGCCGCGGTGCTGGCGGCCAGGGAGCTGGACCTGCGGGTGCCGCGCGACGTGTCCCTCGTGATGTACGACGACGTGCCCTGGGCCGAGCTGTGCTCGCCGCCCCTGACCGTGATCGCCCAGCCGGGCCGCGACATGGGTTACCGGGCGGCCGAGCTGGTGCTGCGGTCGGCCGGCCGCAGGGCGCGCTCCATCGTGCTGCCCACGGAGCTCATCGTCAGAGGGAGCTGCGGCCCGCGCCGCTAGCCGGGGCCGACGCCCGCGGACCGCGGAGCCGTCAGCCGGGGGCCAGGATCGCGCCCGCGCCGCGCAGGAGCTCGGCACGCAGGTCGGCGGCCGGGACGTCGGGGAGCTGACCGATCGGGTCGGCGACGGCCGCCAGCGCCTGGGCCGCGCGTACCCGTTGCCGCCAGTCAGGGCTGGGCCCCGCCAGCAGCTCCACGGCCCGGTTCATCAGCCCCACCACCCGCGACATGATCTCGGTCGTCTCGTCGCCGTACACGGAGGCGTCGCGGAGCAGCAGGGCCATCGTCTCCCGGTGCGCCAGGATCACGTCCAGGCAGCCCTCCAGCACCGCCCGCCGCACCTCCTCCGGTTCGGCGCGGGACGACGCGGCCCCGATCACCGCCTCCAGCTCGTCGATCGGGGGCCCCACCAGGCTCGCCAGCAGCTCGCTCTTGCTGCGGAAGTGGTGGTACAGCGACGGCTTGGTGATCCCGACGCGCTCGGCGATGTCACGCATGGAGGCGGCGCGGTACGTCTGCGCGGTGAACAGCTCCCGCGCCGTCTCGATGATCCGCGACCTGGTGTCGTCCCCGGCCAACGATGCCCCTTCCCTCACGAGAGCCGTCAGCATAGCAGCGGTTGCCTACCTTCCGGTCGGTAGGCTACCGTCGCCTTCACCCTACCGACCGGAAGGTAAGGAGAAGGGAGAGCGGAACCATGACGACGATCGAGGGCACGGTGGCACCGGGCCTCGAACCGGTGCGGGAGGCGTTCGAGCGCAACTTCGCCGACGGCGGCGAGGTGGGCGCGGGGCTCACCGTCTACCGGTACGGCGAACCGGTGGTGGACCTCTGGGGCGGCCTCGCGGACCCCGCCACCCGCCGCCCCTGGCGGCGCGACACCATCGCGCCCCTCGCCTCCACCTGCAAGGCCTTCGCGTCCGGCGCGCTCCTCCTGCTGGCCGAGCGCGCCGAGATCGACCTGGAGGCCCCGGTGGCGCGTTACTGGCCGGAGTTCGCGCAGCAGGGCAAGGGCCGGATCACCGTACGCACGCTGCTCAGCCACCGCGCCGGCCTGCCGAGCCTGCACATGCGGCCCATCACCTGGGAGGACCTGCGGGACTGGACGCCGATCACCGAAGCGCTCGCGGCGGCGGCCCCCGAGTGGCCGCCGGGCACCGCGCACGGCTACCACGGGGTCAGCATCGGCCACCTCGCGGGCGAGCTCGTCCGCAGGGTGTCAGGAGTGACGCTGAGCGAGTTCCTGGCGCGGGAGATCACGGGGCCGCTCGGGCTCGACTGCTACGTGCGGGTGCCCGACGCCGCGATGTCGCGCCTGGCCACGGTGGTGGTCCCCGACGCCGAGTCCGTCCGCCTGGGCATGGAGGTGCCGGAGCTGGCCGGGTTCGTCGAGGCGCTGCACGATCCCGGCTCGTTGTCCTACCGGGCCCTGTACGGCAGCGTCGCCCTCGGCTGGGACGCGGCGAACGAGCGGCGCACGTACCAGGTGGAGAGCCCCTCCATGGACGGCGTCGCCTCCGCCCACTCCCTGGCCCGCTACTTCGCCGCGCTGATCGGCCCCGTCGACGGCGTGCGGCTGCTGGGCCCGGACCTGCTCGACCGGGTGCGCACGCCACAGGCCGACGGCATCGACCAGGTGCTGCGCGTGCGGACCGCCTGGGGCATCGGCTTCGCCGTGCCCGGCGGCCCGTTCTGGCCCGCGCCCGAGCGTCTCACCGGCCTGTTCGGGCAGAGCGGCGCGACCGGCTCGTTCGCCTTCGCCGACCCCGCACGCGGCCTGGCCTTCGGGTACGTGCCCAACCGCGGCTCCGAGCTGCTGGAGGGCGGTGACTTCCGGGTGCGCTCGCTGGTCGAGGCCCTCTACCGGAGCCCGGTGTAGCGGCGCGGCAGGATCATCACGGGGTTGTCGTCGAGGATCACCTCGGGCGGCCCGAACCGCGCCGCGACCTCCCGGATCTCCGGCTCGTCGAGCAGCAGCAGCCGCCCCCGCTCGACGAACGTCTCCCCGTCCACGACCACGGTCGGCCGGTCCACCTGGCAGTCGCAGTGCGCGAACCCGGGCCCCGTCGTGACCGGCACGCCGTCGGTCAGCCCGTCGAGGCCGCAGTAGAACGCCCCGGCGTGCTTCTCCCGCTCGAACTGCGTGCCGCCGGCGACGCGCACCTTCGGGTTCAGCCCGAACAGGGCGTGGCGCATGTAGAAGCCGCCGGGCGCGTAGCGGCGCAGCTGCTCGGCGGCGGCCCCGCCCTCGATCTTGCGGACCAGGTTGCCCTCCAGCGTGATGCGCAGCGGCTCCTCCGGCACGCCGGTGACGGTGCTGTCCTCGACGACGAGCACGCCCTCGGTGCCGGTCGGCCAGAAGTTCACGCCGCCGTACGGGAACGGCCGCCAGTCGCCCGGCCGCAGCCCGCCGGGCCCGGGGTCCTCGAAGGTGAGGCCGGAGAACGTCAGGTCCGTGCCGCGCGCGGAGGTCACCCTGATCGAGGAGGCCGCGCGGAGCCGGCGCAGCGCCCCGGCCACCAGCGCGTGGAAGACCTCCACGGGCAGCCGCGCGCCGGTCAGCAGCGCGCCGGCCGTGGCGGTCATGTGCAGGGACAGGAAGCGGACGGAGCGGGACCTGATCTGGTCGAAGAACAGCGGCTCCGTGTGCACCTCGCCCCACCAGGTGCCGCTGATCACGACGTCCGCCTCGTGGAAGGCGGCCGTCTCGATCGGCAGCGGCGCCTCGCGGTCCCAGCCTCCCGCGCTGAACGGCGGCACCGACAGGATGCGCACGTCGGCGCCGCGCAGCGTGGCCGCGGCGGCGATGGCCTGCACGACGACCGGGTCGACGGTGTGCTCCATCATCAGCAGCACCCGCTCGCCCGCGGCCAGCCGGACGTACTCGCACAGGTTGTGCACGCCGGGCATCAGCTCGACGATCGAGTACGGGGCCACGGCCGGCTCGGCGACATAGCTGAACGGCGATGCCGCATACGGATTTGTCGTCATTCGCGAGCCCCCTCGGCCTTTGCATCTCGGAGCATTCGATACCCACAGTGACGAATGCGTACCCTGCGTGTGCGACGTTCGCCCCTGCCGGCGGCGGCCCTACAGTGGGCGTCTGTGCTGTTCGGTAGATCGGCGGAGATCGCCGCCATCGAGGACGTCATCTCCCGGGCCCGCGGCGGCGCGGGCGCCGCGCTCGTGTTGCGCGGCGAGGCCGGCGTGGGCAAGACGGCCCTGCTGGACCTGGCGGCCGCGCGGGGCGGGGCCATGCGGGTGCTGCGCACGACCGGCGTCGAGCCCGAGTCGGACCTCGCCTTCGCCGCCCTGCACCAGCTGCTGCGGCCGGCGGCCGGGCTGCTGGACGCGCTCCCCGAGCCGCAGCGCGAGGCCGTGCGCGGGGCCCTCGGGCTGGGCGGGGGCGCGTCCGGTGACCGGTTCCTGCTGGCGGCGGGGGTGCTGTCGCTGCTGAGCGAGGCCGCCGTGCCGGACGGGCTGGTGTGCGTGGTGGACGACTTCCAGTGGGCGGACCGCGCCTCGGCCGACGCGCTGCTGTTCGCCGCCAGACGGCTCGGCACGGAGCGGATCGCGATGTTGCTGGCGGTACGGGGGGACGCTCCGGTCAAGGGCGTGCCGTCACTGCCCATCGGCGGCCTGCCCGAGGCGGCGGCCACCGACCTCCTGGACGCCGCCACCCGCCACCCCGCCTCCCCTTTCCCGGACGCCACTCGCCATCCCGCCTCCTCTTCCCCGGACGCCGCCCCGCGGACCGGCACCGGGCCCGGTGGAGCGGGCGTTCCGGCGCTCGCCGAACCCGGGGGTGGCGAGGGCGGCGCGATGGCGCCTGCCGTGAAGCGTGAGCTCGTGGCGCTGACCAGGGGCAACCCCCTGGCCCTGCGCGAGACCGTACGGCGGTTGAGCCCCGGGCAGCTCGCCGGCCGCGAGCCGCTGCCCGACCCGCTGCCGGGCGGCGCGCGGCTCTTCGGGGAGCAGGTGGCGGCGTTGCCGGCGGGTGCCCGGCTGGTGGCCCTGCTCGCGGCCGTCGAGGGCGACCTGGACGTGGTGCTGCGAGCCGCCGGGCGGATGGGCGCGGGCCGGGAGGCACTGCACGAGCTGGAGGCGGCCGGCCTGGCTCGGGTCGAGGGCGCGTCCGTACGGTTCCGCCACCCGCTCGTCCGGTCGGCCGTGCACGAGTCCGCGACCCCGGCGGACCGCCGCGAGGCGCACCGGGTGCTGGCCGGGGAGTCGGACGGGGACCGCCGCGCCTGGCACCTGGCGGCGGCCGCGCTCGGCCAGGACGAGTCCGTCGCCGCCGCGCTCGCCGAGACCGCCGCCCGGGCCCGCGACCGCGGCGGCTACGGCGACGCCGCCACCGCCCTGGTCAGGGCCGCCGAGCTGACCCCCGACAGGGCGGCCAGGGCGGCCCGGCTCAAGGACGCCGCGGTGGCCGCCTGGCTGGGGGGCCGCCCGGGACAGGCGGAGTCGCTGCTGGCCGAGGCCCGGGAGCACGCGGCCGGTGATGCCGCGCTGGGGATGGAGCTGGCCCAGTTGCGCGGCCGGTTCGAGCTGAACTCCGGCAGCGCCGCCGAGGCCGTGCGGATCCTGGCCGCGGGCGACAGCCTGGACATGCTGGCCGACGCCGCCGAGGCGGCCTCGTACGCGGGCGACACCGCCGCCATCGTCGAGATCGGCCGCCGCGCGGCGGCGCACCCGGAGGGGTTCCTGCGCGACGTCCTGACCGGCATCGGCCTGACCCTCTCCGGCGGCGCCTTTGCCGACCCCCACGACAGCACGCCGGCCCCTCACGGGCAGGCACACCTGCACGACGACACTCAGGCTGCTCACGGGCAGGCGCACCTGGACGGCGCCGCGCAGGCCTCCGGCGAGCGCACACGGGCCGAGAGCGAACGCGCACACGCCGAGGGCGAGCGCGCGTCCGCGCATCCCCACGACACCGCGCACGCCCTCCTGAGGCGGGCGCTGGCGAGGACCGGGGAGCTGACGGAGGCGGCCGGGTTCCTGTGGGCGACGGCGGCGGCCAGCTACCTGGGTGAGGCCGACCTGTCGGCCGAGCTGGCCGCGCGGGCCGGCCGGGTGGCCAGGGTGTCGGGCATGGTCGGGCAGCTGCCGGTGGTGCTGGAGTTCGTGGCCACCGCCGAGCGGATCGCCGGCCGGCTGGCGGAGAGCCAGGCCGTCTCCGACGAGGGCCTGGAGCTGGCCCGCGAGGCCGGCTACAGCAACACGGTGGCCGCGCACCTGGCCAACCTGGCGGTGCTGGCGGCGCTGCGCGGCGAGGAGGACGAGTGCCGCCGGCTGGCCCAGGAGGCGCTGGCCATCGCGCTCCCCCACCGGGTGGGCCTGCGCGCGGGCGTGGCCGCGTACGCGCTGGCCATGCTGGACCTGGGGATGGGCCGGTTCGCCGCGGCGCACGACCGGTTCACCGCGATCGCGGCGGCGGGGCCGGGCGCGGGGCATCCGACGGTGGTGTGGCGCTCGACGCCGGACCGGATCGAGGCCGCGGTGGGCGCGGGCCACCTGGAGGCGGCGGGGGCGGCGCTGGAGGCGTACGAGCGGTGGTCGGCGCACGCGGCCACGGCCGAGTCGCGTGCGCTGCTGGCCAGGTGCCGGGCCCAGGTCACGGGCGGGCACGAGGGTTTCGAGGAGGCGCTGCGGCTGCACGCGAACCCGTACGAGGCGGCCAGGACCGCGCTGCTGCTGGGCGAGCGGCTGCGCAGGACGCACCGGCCGGGCGAGGCGCGCCCGCACCTGCGGGCGGCGCTGGAGACGTTCCAGCGGGCGGGCGCGCGGCCGTGGGCGCGGCGCGCGCACGGCGAGCTGCGCGCGGCGGGCGAGAGCGGGGCAGGCCTGAGCGGCGCGGACCTCAGCGGGGCGAACTTCAGCGGAACGGGCCTCAGCGGAACGGGCCGGACCGGGTCGGACCGGAGCGGGCCGGGCGAGAGCGGGCCCGGCGAGAGCGCCGAGCCCGCCCGCGGCCCGTCGCTGGACGTGCTGACCCCGCAGGAGCTGCGCATCGCCGGGCTGGTCGCCGACGGCCTGTCCAGCAAGGAGATCGCCGCGCAGCTCTTCCTCAGCCCGCGTACGGTCGAGTACCACCTCTACAAGATCTATCCGAAGCTGGGCATCGGCACCCGTACTGAACTGGCGCGGCTAGTAGTTCTACGGAAGGCACCCGTAAGCCGGTAGGACATGCTTTGAGCATGCAAAACGACATCTGGAGTGAAGAGTTCGGCAACGCCGCCGACGAGCCGATTCTGTTGATCATGGGTTCGATGTCGCAGGGGATCCTGTGGCCGGACGAGTTCGTGGGCAGGCTGACCGCCGGCGGGCGGCGGGTGATCCGCTACGACCACCGCGACACGGGCCGCTCCCGCACCGTGGACTTCGAGAAGGAGCCGTACACCTGGGACGACGTCAAGGACGACGTGCTGCGGGTGATGGACGCGCACGGCCTGGAGAGCGCGCACCTGGTCTGCCACTCGGCGGGCGGGCTGCTGGGCCAGCTGATCGCGGTGGAGCGGCCGGAGCGGGTGCGCACGCTCACCGTCATCGGCTCCTCGCCGCTGGGCGAGCGTGAGGGCATGGTGGTGATGCGGGCGCTGATGGGCCAGCCGCAGCCGGAGGGCAGCCTGCCGGAGCCGACGCCGGAGTTCGTGGCCTTCTACCGCGAGCTGATCGCCACCCCGCCGCCCGCCGGCCGGCGCGAGCGGATCGAGGTGATGATCGCCGAGCAGCGCGTGCTGCACGGCGATGCGCTGCCGTTCGACGAGGACGCCGCGCGCCACCTGCAGGAGCGCATCTATGACCGGGCCCGCGACCTGGACGCCGTGGCCAATCACCGCCTGGCGGCGGCGGCCAGGCCGGACTTCGAGCCGGTGGGCGTGCTGCACCTGGTCAAGGCGCCCACCCTGGTCATCGAGGGCACCCACGAGCCGTGCAAGCCCGGACACGGCGCGCTCATCGCCGAGCGGATCCCGGGCGCGCGGCTGATGATGATCGAGGGCATGGGGCACACGCTGCCGCCGGAGGTGCACGAGGAGCTGGCGCGGGCCGTCCTCGCGCACACCTCCTCGGCGAACGGCTAGAGCAGCCGCTCGATCGCCGAGGTGATCGCCGGGTCCTCCGGGGTGATGCGGGGACGGAAGCGGGCCACGACCTGGCCCTGGCCGTCCACGAGGAACTTCTCGAAGTTCCACTGCACGTCGCCCGCCTCTCCCTGCTCGTCGGGCGTCCGGATCAGCTCGGCGTACAGGGGGTGGCGGCCGGGGCCGTTCACCTCGGACTTCTCCAGCAGTGGGAAGTCCACCCCGTAGGTGGTGGAGCAGAAGTGCTGGATCTCCTTGGCCGTGCCGGGCTCCTGCCCGGCGAACTGGTTGCACGGCATGCCGATCACGGTGAAGCCGCGCGGGCCGTACTGCTCCTGGAGCTTGACCAGGCCGGTGTATTGCGGGGTGAGGCCGCATCGCGAGGCCACGTTGACGATGAGGGCGGGCTTGCCCGAAGCCAGCTCTGCCAGCGTGGTCGGCTCGTTCGTCAGAGTGCGAAGCGGGATGTCGCTGAGGCTCATGGTTCGACCCTACAGAACGAGTCAGGCCGAAATTGTGACGCAGTCCTCATTTTTCCGACAAACACGCATGAAAAGGTATATATCGAGATCTTTACTGACGATCTACGTTTCCATGGTCAATTCGCTGTAAAGGGAGCCTATCGGGCAGGGTGGCGCGGTCCACGAACCCCCTCGAAAGGGAACCCGCATGCCCATGCTCCGCCGTACCGGCGTCCTGGTCCTGACCGCCACCCTGGTGGCGGCGGGCGGCGCCTCGGCCGCACAGGCGCAGAGCTCCCAGACCAGCGGCAGGAACAAGACCATCGCCAAGGCCATGGTGGCCGCGCGTGGCTGGGACAGCACCCAGTTCAGATGCCTGGTGAAGCTCTGGCACCGCGAGAGCGGATGGAACCACCGCGCCGGCAACGGCTCGGGCGCCTACGGCATCCCGCAGGCGCTCCCCGGCCACAAGATGGCCTCGTCAGGACGTGACTGGCGGACCAACCCGCGCACGCAGATCAAGTGGGGTCTCGGCTACATCAAGCAGCGTTACGGGTCGCCGTGTCGCGCCTGGGGGCACTTCCAATCCCACGGTTGGTACTGAGCCAAACCCCAGGCTTGCTCGCTGTTTCCGGCAAGGGCCGCCCTATCGGGCGGCGACCGGGCAATCCCGGCCCAGCGAGCCGCCCTTTTATCCGCAACGGTCACACAAACACCTGTCCTTCGCGTGTCTTGGTGTATGACCCGCGGTGACAGCGCGTAATAGGAATCGTGCTAGAGGACACGTCGCGGTGCCCTCCGGGCCGCCCAGCACGACCGGGCGGAGGCAAGATGCGTCCCGGAGGGCCGCGCGGACCCTCTGCGTCCGAGCCACGGACGCGGACGGCGGGGCGCCCGTGCAGGGCGCCTGTCCGCACGCGACCCGACAGCAAGGATCGCCTTGGACAGCAAACGCGCGCTCAGCGGCACACTCGTTTCCGTCACCGCTTTCACCGCACTCGGCGCAACGGCCGCCCTGGCCGAATCGCAACCGCCGATCAGGGCGACGACCGCCCTGGCCGAGTCGAAGCAGCCGATCAGGACCGGGATCTGGACCACGTCGGCGCGACCGAAGATGGCGGCCGTCCGGCCCGCCAGCAGGAACAAGAAGATCGCCTTGGACCACGTCGTGCAGCGAGCCTGGAACTATCGCGAGTTCCGCTGCCTGGACAACCTGTGGACCAGGGAGAGCAACTGGAACCACCGGGCGCTCAACCACTCATCCGGCGCGTACGGCATCCCGCAGGCCCTGCCGGCCGGAAAGATGAGCGGCGCCGGCCGTGACTGGAAGTCCAACCCGGAGACCCAGATCCGCTGGGGTCTGGCCTACATCAAGGGGAGGTACGGCAGGCCTTGCGGCGCCTGGGGGCACTGGAAATCGCACAACTGGTACTAGCCGGCTCAGGAGGGCACCCGGAGCGGCTCACCGGGTGCCCTCCCGACGCCCCGCGTACGCCTCGATCGCCTTGATCAGCAGTTCGAGCCCGAACTCGAACTCCTCCTCGTGATCGCACTGGTCGAGCAGCGCGGACAGCGAGCTGACCTCGGGGAACAGCCCGGGATCCACCCCGTCGGCCCTGATCGTCCTGGTCTGCACGGGCGCGAACGTCGGCGTCACCCCGACCTCCCTCAGCAGCGAGCCGACGATGTAGGCGATGAACATCCGCAACATCCGCACCGCGTCCGCCCCGTCGAACCCGGCGCTGCGCAGCGTGGCCAGCGCCCGCTCGACGGGCAGCAGCCCGGCGGCGGAGTGCAGCTGGCGGCTGACCACCAGCATCGTGGAGCGCGGGTGGTGGTGGGCGATCTGCCGGAACGCCCTGGCCTGCATGCGCACCCGGTCGGTCCAGTGGGCGTCGGGGTCGTCGGTGAACTCGATCTGGCTCAGCACCGCCTCGGCCACCCCGTCGAGCAGGGCGTCCTTGCCGGGCACGTGGTTGTAGAGCGACATGACGCCCACGCCCAGCTCGGCCGCGATGCGACGCATGGAGATCGCGTCGGCGCCCTCCCGCTCGATGAGGCCGATGGCGGCGGCGACGATGCGTGCCCGGGACAGGGGCTCGGTGCTCATAGCTCATTCTATGGACGGCCGGTAACCGGCCCCGCGATGCCGCGCGTTTCGGCAGACTTGGAGGCGTGCGCCAGATCCTGACCTATCACGACGCCTTGGTCCTGCTCGGCGGGCCCAGCAGGATCACGAACCTCCTCGACAGGGCGTCGTCCCTGGCACTGTTCGGGATGCAGGCCGTCGACCTGTTCGACGCCCGCGCGGAGGCGGTGCGGCTCGGCGACGCCTTCATCCGGACGCTGCGCGACAAGGTCAAGGGCCTGAGCAGGTACGACGCGACGCAGCGGCTGGTCGCGGCCCACTCGGTCATCGTGGCCACCGCCTACCTGGAGGCGCTGGCCGAGGTGGACGTGCTGCGCGAGCTCACTCCGGAGGACCAGCGCCGGATCACCCGGACCGACGGCCACCCCATCCGGATCGTTCCCCTGCCGCTGCCCACCCCGGCCCACCCCTACGAGTACGTGCTGGGCGAACTCGAGACCCTCTACCGGACGGTGTTCACCGACCCGCTGCTCAGCTTCGTGCAGGGTCTCGCCGTGTGGGACACCTGGGACGAGACCACCCGGAGCAGGCTCTTCGACGAGGTGCCCGCCCGCGCGCTCCAGCGCTACGAGGAGCTGTTCCGCCGGCTCGCCGCCGAGTTCCCCGAGGTCGCGTGCTGGTCCGACCGGATCGATCACCAAGCCACCAGGGCCGAGCTGTCACGGGGCCTGGCGGGCATCCACGAGCAGCTCGCCAGGATCCCCTCCAGCCGCACCCTGTCCGACCGGCTGGCGGCGTTGCTCCGGTCGAACAAGGCGGCGCTCAAGCGGCCGATCGTCTCCTCGGCCCGCATGCCGGCCGGGATGGCGATCCCCACCCTGGACGAGGGCTACGTCAACCCGGGCTACCGCCTGATGTCCGGCGCCCATCGCTCGATCGCGCTGGAGGAGGACTGGGCGAGGCTCCCCCACCGCCGCGACCTGGACGCCTTCCTGTCCGGCCACCTCACGCTTCCCCAGGCCACCGAGGCTCCCCTCCTGGTGCTCGGCCAGCCGGGCGCGGGCAAGTCCGTGCTGACGCGCATGCTCGCCGCCCGCCTGCCCGCCACCGAGTTCCTCCCGCTCAGGGTCGAGCTGCGCGGGGTCCCGGCCGACGCCGACGTGCTCGCACAGATCGAGCACGGCATCAGGGCCGCGCTGGACGAGCAGATGTCCTGGCCGGAGTTCGCCTACGCCGCCGAGGGCGCGCTGCCGGTCGTCATGCTGGACGGGTTCGACGAGCTGCTGCAGGCGACGGGCGTGAACCAGACCGACTACCTGGAGCGGGTCGCCCAGTTCCAGCGTGACCAGGCGGAGAAGGACCGCGCGCTGGCGGTCGTCGTCACCTCCAGGATCGCCGTCGCCGACCGGGCGCGGCTGCCCGAAGGCTCGTACGTCATCCGGCTGGAGCCCTTCGGGGACGACCAGATCCGCCGGTGGGTCACCACCTGGAACGACGCCAACCACGAGTACTTCCTCGGCCGCGGGCTGCTGCCGCTGTCGCTGGACCGGGTGCTGGCGGTGCCGAAGCTCGGCGAGCAGCCGCTGCTGCTGCTCATGCTCGCCCTCTACGACGCCGACGCCAACGCCCTGCGGCACCTGCGCGAGGACCTCCACGAGGCGGAGCTGTACGAGCGGCTGCTGCACGACTTCGCCGTCCGCGAGGTCGGCAAGTCCCGCCCGCACCTCGCGGACGACGACCTGGGGCAGGCCGTGGAGGACGAGCTGCGGCGCCTGTCGATCACGGCGTTCGCGATGTTCAACCGCGGCCTGCAGTGGATCGCCGAGCAGGACCTGGACGCCGACCTGCGGGCGCTGCGACCGCAGGAGGCACACCGCCCGCGGGGCCTGCGCCGCCCCCTGAGCCCGGCGGAGGGCGTGATCGGCGGCTTCTTCTTCATCCACACGACGCAGGCGCTGCGCGACGAGCAGCGGCTCAAGACCTACGAGTTCCTGCACGCGACGTTCGGCGAGTACCTGGTCGCCCGCATGGTCGTCAGGGAGCTCGTCGAGATGGCGGAGGAGCTGGCGTTCGCCGAGTCCCGCCGCCGGCCTGTCCGGGCGAGCGACGACCTGCTCCAGGCGCTGCTGTCGTTCGCGGCCCTGAGCGTGCGCGCCCCCACCGTGGACTTCCTCAGGCACGGCATCGCGAGCCAGGTGCCCGGCAACCGGCGCGCGCTGCTGACGCGTCACCTGTGCGAGCTGTTCGCGCAGTCGCTCCAGGCCGGGCCCGGCGCCGCCTACGACGCGTACCAGCCCGTGCGGGCCGAGCTGACCGCGCGTTGCGCCGCCTACAGCGTCAACCTGATGCTGCTCGCCGTGCTGTCGTCGGACGAGCCCCTGTCGGGCGCCGAGCTGTTCGACGTCGAGCAGCCCGAGCACGCGAACGAGCGCTGGCGCAGGATCGCCCGGCTGTGGCACTCCCAGCTCAGCAGGGCGGAGTGGGACTCGCTCATGCGCACGATCTGGGTCCGCCACTTCCTGAACGGCGGGAGCAGGTCGATGCGGCTGGAGTTCAACCGGAGCCCGGCCTTCGACCTGCGCGAGATGAGCCTGTTCACCTGGCCCGGCGAGGTCATGGCGGGCTACCCCTACCAGCACAGGGCCACCGGCGGGGCACCGACGAGCGGCTGGATGCGTGAGATCTCCTTCCGCGACGACACCGCGCTCGCGCACCTCTTCCTCGACCTGCTTCCTTACGCGGCCGAGATCGGCGGGCGGCTCGACGCGCAACCGGGCAGCCCCGTCGCGCACCTGCTGAGGCTCCTGCTGAGCGGCACCCCCCACCGTGACCTGTACCTGGCCGCCCTGGAGCACCCGCCGAACCGGCGCTACACCGAGCGGGTGCTGAGGCAGCTGGAGGCGGACGTGCACCGGATGCCGACAGGCGACGTGATCACGATCCTGCACGCCGTCCTCGACGCGCACGACGCGCACGACACGGGGCAGGACAAGAGGCACCACCAGCGCCGGCGCCGCGTCATCGAGGTGCTGGAGCAGCGGCCCGACCTCGACCCCGAGGAGCTGCGCGCCCTACTCGCGCGGCAGCCGCATGACCAGCCGGGTCTCCGGCCCGTCCTCGATCCGGAGGTCTCCCCCGTGGGCCCTGGCGATGTCGCGGGCGATCGGCAGCCCTAGCCCGCTCCCGCCGGTGTCCCGCGACCGCGTGCGATCCAACCGGGTGAACCGCTCGAAAACGCGCTCCCGCAACTCCTCGGGGATCCCCGGCCCGTCGTCGGCCACCTCCAGCACCGCCTCGTCCCCGCTCCCCCGCACCGACACCCGCACCGCCGAGTCCCCGTACCGATCGGCGTTGGACAGCAGGTTCGTCAGCACCCTGGCCAGCCGCAACCGGCTGCCCTCCACGAACACCCCGGGCTCCACGCGCAGGGTCACCGGCAGCCGCGCGGGCCGCCGCGCCACCTCCTCCTCCACCAGCCGCCCCAGGTCGATCCGCTCCCTGCCGATCTCCGTGCCCGCGTCCAGGCGGGCCATCAGCAGCAGGTCCCCGACGATGTCCGCCAGCCGCTGGGCGTCGACCATGGCGGCCAGCCAGTCGGCCTCGGTCCGCTCCTCCAGCCCCGCCTCCAGCCGTACCATCAGCCCCGCGATCGGCGTGCGCAGCTCATGGGAGGCGTCGGAGACGAACCGGCGGTGCCGCTCCACGGCGTCCTCCAGCCGGCTCAGCGTGTCGTTGACGGTGACGGCCAGCTCGGCCACCTCGTCCTCGCTGGGGGGCACCTCCACCCGCCGGCTGAGGTCCTCCGCGCTGATCCGTTCGAGGCCCCGGCGGATGCGTTCCACGGGGGCCAGCACGTGCCCGACCCCGTACCAGGCGGCCCAGCCCAGCAGGGCCACCAGCGCGGCGGCGGATCCGTACAACATGGCCGGCAGGAAGGACGAGCGCAGCAGGAACGGCTCGCGCACCGCCGCGTAGGCCACGGCCGGCCCGTACGCGGTGGAACGGTTGCTGGTCCCCACCACGACCACGCAGCCCTCGGGCCGGCACACCCGGCCGTTGACGCGCGAGTCCCCGCCGGAGGGCCTGGCCGAGGTGAGCGGCGGCTGGCCGGCGAGCGCCGCGCTGGCCGCCACGACGCGGCCCTCGGCGTCCACGACCTGCAGCAGGCCGACGCTGTCCTGCGGCGGGATGTGGCCGGGGAAGGGCTGGTCGTCGATCATCATGGTGACGCGGCGGCTGGCCTTGGCGGCCTGCTCCATGAGGTCGGCCCTGGCCTGCACCGGGTACGTCGCCGAGATCACCGTCACTCCGCCCAGGATGAGGAGCCCGAAGGAGACCACCGTCGCGATCGTCACCCGGGCCCTGATGGAGCGACCGTGCACCATGTGTCCGACTATGTCACGGAGCGTACAAACAGCAGGTCAAACGGATGTGTAGAAGCGGCGGTGCAGCTCGCGTACCTCCTCGGCCAGCTCGGGCACGGGCCCTTCCACGATCACTCCCGGCGCGATCTCGCCGACCGGCAGCGTGCGCACGGGCGGCGCGGGCGCCCCCAGCTCGGCCAGCCAGCCGGCGAGCTGGGCCGAGGAGGCGACGTACACGATGCGCCCGAGCCCCACCCAGGCGTGCGCCGCGGCGCACATGGGGCAGTGCTCGCCGGAGGTGTAGACGGTGGCGGCGGCACGCTCCCCGGGCGTCAGGTGCTCGGCGGACCAGCGGGCGAGGGCGAACTCCGGATGCCGGGTGCGGTCGCCGGAGGCCACCCGGTTGTGGTCCTCGGCCAGCACCGCCCCGTCGCCGGACACCAGCACCGAGCCGAACGGCTCGTCACCCACCTCCAGTGCCCGGGTGGCCAGCTCGACACAGCGCCGCAGGTACGGCAGCTCCGATGGCTCGATCATGACAACTCCAACATAGGTATCGGCCCGCCGAAAGTGCATGAGCATTCATGTTTCCGCACGTCATGTACAGAAATCCGACCTTGGGGCCACAGAAAATCGGTTGATCCCACGTATTAGCCTAGAAGGGATGCCTCCCGATACGCAGAAACCTCGCCGTCCCCTGCTGTCTTCCAACTCCCTGTGGCGGATGAAGCCGTACCTCCGCCCGTACGTCGCCAGACTGATCGTCATCTGGCTGACCGCACTCGTCGGTGTCGCTCTCGTCATCGTGTTCCCCCTCATCATCAAGACCGTCATCGACGGTCCCGTCGAACACGGTGACTCCGGCGCGCTGCTGCCCCTCGGGCTGCTCGCGATCGGCGTCGGCGCACTCGAGGCGCTGCTGATCCTCTTCCGGCGCTACATCCAGGTCAAACCGGTGCTCGGCCTGGAGACCGCCGTCCGCGACGACCTGTACGAGCACCTGCAACGCCTGCCCATGGGCTTCCACGGCGACTGGCAGTCCGGGCAGCTCTTATCGCGGGCCACGACGGACCTTTCGACGATCCGCCGCTTCCTCGGCTTCGGCGCCCTGTTCCTGGTCATGAACGTGCTGCAGGTCATCACGGTCACCGTGCTGCTGCTGAACATGTACTGGCCGCTGGGCCTGCTGGTGCTGGCCTCGGTGGTGCCGATCGTGTGGACGTCGCAGCGCTTCGAGAAGCGCTACATCAAGATCTCCCGTCAGGTCCAGGACGAGCAGGGCGACCTCGCCACGCTCGTCGAGGAGTCCGCGATCGGCATCCGCACGATCAAGGCGTTCGGCCGCCGCCACCACGTCTACGACCAGTACGACGACGCGGCGCGCAAGGTCTACGGCTCCTCGATGGACAAGGTGCGCCTGTCGGCCAAGTTCTTCTCCTTCCTGGAGATCGTCCCCAACATCACGCTGGCCCTGGTGCTGCTGATCGGCGCGCTGGCGGTCGGCTCCGGCACCCTGACCCTGGGCGCGCTGATCGCCTTCACCACGCTGATGCTGCAGCTCGTGTGGCCCGTGGCGAGCCTGGGCTACCTCCTGGTCATGGCCCAGGAGGCGATGACCTCCGCCGACCGGCTCATGGAGGTCATGGACACCGTCCCGGCCATCGAGGGCGGCACCGGCACGATCGAGGAGCCGCGCGGCCACCTGCGCTTCGAGGGGGTCGGCTTCCGCTTCGCCGACTCCGAGGAGCCGGTGCTGAACGACGTCTGGCTGGAGGTCCGGCCGGGCGAGACGGTCGCCGTCGTGGGCCCGACCGGGGCGGGCAAGACCACGCTGACCGCGCTGGTGCCCCGCCTGATCGACCCCACCTCCGGCCGGGTCACGATCGACGGGCACGACGTGCGCGACCTCGATCTGAAGACCCTGCGCTCGGTGGTCGCCACCGCGTTCGAGGAGCCCACGCTGTTCTCGATGAGCGTGCGCGAGAACCTCAAGCTCGGCCGGCCCGACGCCACCGAGGAGGAGCTGGAGCAGGCCATCCAGACCGCGCAGGCCATGTTCGTGCACGACCTGCCATGGGGCCTCGACACCCGCATCGGCGAGCAGGGGCTCTCCCTGTCCGGCGGGCAGCGGCAGCGCCTCGCGCTGGCCAGGGCGGTGCTGAGCAAGCCACGCATCCTCGTGCTCGACGACACGCTGTCGGCGCTCGACGCCGAGACCGAGGCCCTGGTGGAGGAGGCGCTGCGGCACGTGCTGCGCGACGCGACCGGCATCGTGGTCGCCCACCGCGCCTCCACCGTGCTGCTGGCCGACAAGGTGGCGCTGCTGCGCGACGGCACGATCACGCACGTCGGGCAGCATCGCGAGCTGCTGGCGCAGGTGCCCGAGTACCGGGAACTGCTGGCCCAGGACGCCGACTTCGACGACGCGGCGGAAGGAGCGCTTCGATGACCACGACGGTCCAGGAGAAGAGCGGTTCCTGGCGCGGCGTCGCCTCCGAGGATCAGGAGGAGCTGTCGGACAAGGTGTCCGTGCTGCTTCGGGCGCGCTCGCGGCGGCTGCTCGGCGACCTGCTGCGGCCGTACAAGAAGAGGATCGCGCTACTCGTACTGATCATCGTGATCTCCAACGCGGCCGGGCTGTCGATCCCCTACCTGGTCTCGGTGGGCATCGACCACGGCATCCCGCCGATCACGAACGGCTCCGGCTCCGGAGTCCTGGTGACGGTGGTCGGGGTGATCCTGGCGGCCGCGGTCACGCAGGCGCTCACCCGGCAGGCGTTCCTGCGCCTGATGGGCGCGGTCGGCCAGAGCATCCTGCTGACGCTGCGCAGGAGGGTGTTCGACCACTTCCAGCGGCTGTCGCTGAACTTCCACGAGAAGTACACCTCGGGCCGGGTGATCTCCCGGCTGACCTCCGACATCGAGGCCATCGCCGAGCTGGTGCAGTCGGGGTTCGACGCGCTGGTCAAGGCCGTGCTGACGCTGGTGGGCACGGCGGTGCTGCTGCTGGTGCTGGACGTGCACCTCGGCCTGGTGGCGCTGATCCCGATCCCGCTGCTGCTGCTGTTCACCAAGTGGTTCCAGCGGCAGTCGGCCACGGTCTACCGGCGGACCCGCGAGACGGTCGCCTTGGTGATCGTTCACTTCGTGGAGTCGATGATCGGAATCCGCGCGGTGCAGGCCTTCCGCAGGGAACCGCGCAACCAGGAGATCTTCGAGCAGCTCAACGACGACTACCGCGACGCGAACGCGCGCAGCATGATCCTCGGCGCGACGTTCATGACCGGCGTCAAGCTGATCGGCAACATGACGATCGGCGCGGTGCTGCTCTACGGCGGCTACCTGGCCCTGCGCGGCGAGGTCTCCCCCGGCGTGCTGGCCGGCTTCATGCTGTACCTGCGCTCGTTCTACGAGCCGATGCAGGAGATCAGCCAGTTCTACAACACGCTGCAGTCGGCCGGCGCGGCGCTGGAGAAGCTGTCGGGCGTGCTGGAGGAGGAGCCCTCCGTGCCCGAGCCGCGCGAGCCGGCGGCGCTGCCGGAGGGCAGGGCGCGGGGCAAGGTGCGCTTCGACGGCGTCGAGTTCGCCTACGTCAAGGAGATGCCGATCCTGCCCCGCCTGGACCTGACGATCCCGGCGGGACAGAGCGTGGCGCTGGTCGGCGCCACGGGCGCGGGCAAGACGACGCTGGCCAAGCTCATCTCCCGCTTCTACGACCCGACGGAGGGGCGCGTGCTGCTCGACGGCGTGGACCTGCGGCGGCTCGACGAGCCGACGCTGCGCCAGGCCGTGGTCATGGTGACGCAGGAGAACTTCCTGTTCAACGGCACGGTCGCGGACAACATCAGGTTCGGCAGGCCCGACGCCACGGACCGGCAGGTACGCGAGGCGGCCAAGGCCATCGGCGCGCACGAGTTCATCTCCGGCCTCCCCCAGGGCTACGACACCGAGGTGGGCAAGCACGGCGGCCGGATGTCGGCCGGGCAGCGGCAGCTCGTCGCCTTCGCCCGGGCGTTCCTGGCGGATCCGGCCGTGCTGATCCTCGACGAGGCCACCTCCAGCCTCGACGTGCCGAGCGAGCGGCTGGTGCAGCGGGCGCTGCGCACGATCCTGGCCGAGCGCACGGCGCTGATCATCGCGCACCGGCTGTCGACCGTGGAGATCGCCGACCGGGTGCTGGTGATGGAGCGCGGCCGGATCGTCGAGGACGGGCCGCCTGAGCAGCTCATCGCCGCCGCGGGCCGCTTCGCCGGGCTGCACCGGGCGTGGCTGGAGAGCCTCAGCTCCTAGGCGGCCCTAGGGCTGGGGGTGCGCCGCGGCCATGGCGTTGGCGTACAGCTCGTACCCGACGAACAGGGCCAGCGGCACGCCCAGCGCGACCAGCAGCCTGCCGGGCAGGCGCGTCCGCTCCGGAAGAGGAGCGGGTGTCCTGTCCGGCGGCGCCGCCGGACAGGACACCCGCTCGGTCTCGGGCTCGGACTTGGACTCGGTCTCGGGCTCGGGCCCGGGGTGGCGGGTCGGGTACCCGGAGGGGAACCAGGTCACGCGGTACGCGCCGCAGGCCGGGCAGCAGGCGCTCGACCAGGGCGGCGGCACGGGAACTCCCGAGCTGAGCCAGAGGTCGCCCCCGTTGCCGTAGTCGTCGCAGAGGTGTCTGACGACGAATTCCTCTTCCCAGACGTGCAGGCAGCGCAGGCATTCGAAGGGCCACGTCTCGCAGGTGTCGAACCCGGGCACAAGGACCACCCCCGGCTTGTCGGTCGCCGTGTCACCGAAAGTGTCCGCCCGGCTACGATTCCCCTTCAAGACGGGCTCCTGACACCGGCGGCCACGAAATCCTTACCGGTTGTCAGGTTGCGGAGTCAGTACAGCGGTTTCGGCACCGGGCTCAGCAGCGGCGTCGCGTCGGGCACGACAGGCTCGGCCGGTGGGATCAGCTCCGGATGGCGTGCCAGGTAGCCGTCCGGGAACGTGGTCGCCTGCTCGGAGC
Source organism: Nonomuraea sp. GTA35 (assembly GCF_041950525.1). Classification (NCBI taxonomy): domain Bacteria; kingdom Bacillati; phylum Actinomycetota; class Actinomycetes; order Streptosporangiales; family Streptosporangiaceae; genus Nonomuraea; species Nonomuraea sp. GTA35. Next base: position 323,812 of record NZ_JBGNUV010000003.1, read on the forward strand.
CGCACTGCGGGCAGACGGCGCCCGACGACGGCGGCGGGACGCGCAGCCCGGCGCGCAGCCAGACCTCCCCCTCGTTGCCATGGTCGTCCTCGCTGCGCCTGACGACGTAGTCCTCCTGCCAGACGTGCCAGCAGCCCCGGCACTCGAAGGGCACATTTCTCAGTTCTTCTTCCACCTTGCGGTCACCCCCTGATTTCGAGTGTCCGCCTCCTCCGGATAAATCCGCAACCAGGCTCACCGAATGGTGAAGACAAAGGTGAGAGCGCCCGCGACCACGCCCAACGTGCCGAGCCAGGCGAGCAGCGCGTCGAGCCCGGCGTCCAGGGGCCTGCCGGCGTGCAGGGCGGCCTGTACCCGGCGGTAACGCAGCCGCGTCCTGATCAGGAGCACGCCGCCGCAGAGCGCGGACAGGGCGAAGGCGGCGGTGGCGAGCGCGGGCAGGCCGTGACGGACCGCGAGCCCGGCCGCGCCGAGCCCGCCGGTGGACAGGGCCACGGCGGTGCGCACCCAGGCCATCCGGGTGCGCTCGCTCTGCAGCCCCCGGTCCCAGATCTCCTCTTCGGCCGTCATGCGGTCACGCGGACAGGATGATCAGGACGAGCGCGATGACGGCCACGGCGGCGACGCCGTACCCGAAGACGGCCGCGAGCGCGGGCGGCGGGAGCGGCGCCTGCTGGCGCAGCGCGCGCTGGATGTTGCGCCAGCGGGGGTAGGCCATGCCCGCCGCGAGCGCGGAGAGGGTGACCAGCACGATGGCCAGCCCGGTACGGATCCACGGCACGAACACATCGGACGGCACGGCCGCCATGGCCACCCCACCCGCGCTGAGCGCCAGCGCCGTGCTCAGCCAGGTGAGGAAGGTGCGTTCGTTGGCCAAGGTGAAACGCGGGTCGGGTTCCATGAGAAAAACGCTAATTCGTACCCATTTCCCCTAGAGAAGCCGGGATTATCCGAGCACGTCAGCTACAGGCCTGGGCCACCTTCTCCACATAGGCGGCGCCTTCGGAGGTCACCTTCTGCACCGCGTCCACGGCGTCGTTGGCGTCCTGGACGGTGATGCTGGTCAAGGTGCTGGCCATGCTGTCGGTGGCCTCCTTGAGCGTGGTGTTGGCGGCCTGGTCGGCCACGCCGTTCAGCTTGTTCGCGGCGTCGTCGATGGCCTTGTCCATGGCCTGCGGGTCGTTGGTGAGCTTGCTGATCTCCGCACCCAGCTCAGTTATGATCTTGGGGGCTTCGAGGCACGCCTGGGCCTTGTCGATGGTGCTGTTGACCTCGCTGCACCCGGCAGCCAGGACGCCTGCGGCGAACAGGGCCAGCGGCAGGAACCGGCTCTTGAGATGTCGCATACCTCGACCCTACCCAAGGGTTCACTCACCTGCGGTCACTCCGCGCAACCAATCGATCACCAACCGGTTGACCTCCTCGGGCCGTTCCTGCTGGACCCAGTGCCCGCAGCCGTCCAGGAGGTGGGCACCGGCCAGGCCGGGCAGCGTCCGGGGGAACGCCTCGATGGCACCGGCCATCCAGGTGGTGCTGGCGTCCAGCGCCCCGCCGATGAACAGCGCGGGCTGGGTGATCGGCGCGCCGTCCCAGGCCGCCAGGTCCTCCCAGTCCCTGTCCACGTTGCGGTAGCGGTTCAGGGCTCCGGTCAGGCCGGTCCGCTCGAACTCGCCCGCGTACACGTCCAGGTCGGCCTCCGTCAGCCAGGACGGCAGGGTGTCCTGGGGGAAGCGGTCGCGCAGCCGGCCGCCCCTGGGCACGAAGTAGGCGCCCTGCCCCTCTCCCGACAGGGCGGCGTAGAAGCCGGCCAGCCAGCCGCGCACGTCCGGCTCGATCTCGGCCTCGGCGCGGCCCTCGGCCTGGAAGTAGCCGACGTAGAACTCCTCGTCGCCGCCCATCGCGGCGAACGCGTCGGTGGGGCGGTGCGGGCCGCGCGGCGCGTACGGGACGCTCAGCAGGCCGACGGCCCGGAACAGGTCGGGCCTGAGCAGGGCGCTGTTCGCGGCGATCGAGGAACCCCAGTCGTGACCGACGATCACGGCCGAGCTCTCGCCGAGCCCGCGCACGACGGCGGCGTTGTCGGCGACGTGGGCCAGCATCCGGTAGTCCGCAACGCGGGCGGGCGCGGAGGAGCGGCCGTAGCCGCGCACGTCGACGGCCACCGCGCGGAAGCCCGCCGCGGCGAGGGCGGGCAGCTGGTGGCGCCAGGAGTACCACGACTCGGGGAAGCCGTGGACCAGCAGGACCAGCGGCCCGCTGCCCTGCTCGACCACGTGGATCCGGCCTCCCGGCACCTCGACCAGGCGGTGGGTCTGTGACATGTGCGTGCCTCCCTTTCGTTCCCAGGCACTATCCGGCCCGCAGGGCGCGTCAGGCGAATCCTGTTGCCGTTTCAGCAAGGTCTGGACAAGCCCTCCGGCGGGACCGCAGATTCCAGGCATGCCCTCGGAAGATCATCCCCACCGGCAGCGCGACGGGATCCGGGCGCTGCTCGGCGGCAACCGCGACTTGTACGCGGTCGCGCTGTGGACGAGGGTGCTCAGCACCGTGCTGTTCCCCGCCCAGAAGGCGCAGCTGCCCCAGGTCGTGCCCAAGGAGCAGCTCGTACGCGCCAACGCGCTGCACGGGCAGAGCGGCCAGATGGCCCGGCTCGTGGGGGCGATGGCCGCCGGGGTGCCCGCCGCCGCCTCGATGGCCGGCCTCATGACGCTGGCCCAGACCCGCGCGCCCGCCGACCGCACGGGCGCCGTCTTCGGCGTGCTCGTCAGCGCCCGCGCCGCCACGGGGCTGCTCGGGATGACGCTCGCGGGCGCGCTCGGCGACCGGTTCGGCATCGTGCCGACCCTGTGCCTGCACGCCGCGGGCCTCGTCGCCGCCGGCCTCCTGGCATTGCTGCTCATCCGCCGCTGACCTGCACTCATAAGACATCGGATATCGCTCGTTTCGCGATATCGCTATTAGACATGACGTGATCGCATCTGCTTTGCTCCTCACCTCCGGACCCATCGCACGACAGCGAGGACATACGCATGCGACACCTCCGCACCCGGGCCGCGCTCCAGGCGGCCGCCGCCCTGACCGTCTCCCTCGTGGCGGGCGGCGCTCTCACCACGGGCACGGCCTCGGCTGCCACCCCCGCCACCCAGCAGGTGGCGTCGCCGGACGCGGCGCAGGCGCGGGTCAAGAAGGAGCTGCGCGCGCTGGAGGCGTCCTTCAAGGGCCGCATCGGCGCGTACGCCATCGACACCGCGACCGGCAAGACCGTCGGATACCGTTCCGGCGAACGTTTCCCGCTGCTGTCCACGTTCAAGGCGCCGCTGTGCGCGGCCGCGCTGCACAGGGCCCGCACCTCCGAGCCCGGGCTGATGGAGAAGGTCGTCAAGTGGACGGCCGCCGACCTCAAGCCCAACTCCCCCACCACCGAGAAGCACGTCGAGGACGGCCTGAGCGTCGCCAGGCTCTGCGAGGCGACCATCACCGAGAGCGACAACACCGCGGCCAACATGATCCTCAAGCAGATCGGCGGGCCCGCGGGGCTGACGAGGTACTTCCGCTCGCTCAAGGACCCGATCTCCCGGCTCGACCGCTACGAGACCGAGCTGAACGACTGGACCGCCAAGGAGAAGCGCGACACCACCACGCCCGCGGCCATCGCCCGTGACCTGCGCCTGCTCACGGCGGGCAACGCGCTGCAGGCCAAGGACCGCGAGCAGCTCAACGCCTGGCTGATCGCGAACAAGACCGGCGACGCGCGCATCCGCGCCGGCCTGCCCAAGACCTGGAAGATCGGCGACAAGACGGGCACGAACGCCGAGATCGGCGGCGCCAACGACATCGCCGTCGTCTGGCCGTCCGGCACGTCCAGCGCGCCGATCATCCTGGCCGTCTACACCCACCGCACGGTGGCCGCCGCGGACGACGCGACCGTCGCGAAGACCGCCACGATCCTGGCCCGCGGGCTCGGCAGGCTCTGATGTCGCGTCGGGGGACGAACATCGTGCGCCTGGCCGCCGCGGGCGCGGCGGCGGGCCTGGTGGTGGCCGCGATCGCGGTCCCGGCCGTCGGGGGCGCCGGGCTCGGCTTCGTGACGGCGGCGGGCGAGGTGAACCTCAAGCCGCTCGACCTGGCCGAGCCGCCGCCGGCGGAGGTCACGATCGTGCGGGACGCCAGGGGCGGGGAGATCGCCCGCTTCTACGAGGAGTACCGCGAGGTCGTCGGGTTCGACGAGATCGCCGGGACGATGAAGACGGCGATCGTGGCGATCGAGGACTTCCGCTTCTACGAGCACGGGGCCATCGACATCGAGGGCACGCTGCGCGCGCTGGCCACGAACCTGCAGTCCGGCAAGGTGAGCCAGGGCGGGTCCAGCATCACCCAGCAGTACGTCAAGCAGGTGCTGCTCAACTCGGCCGACACCGAGGAGGAGCGGAACGCGGCCGTCGAGGCGAGCTACGCGCGCAAGCTCAACGAGTTGCGGTACGCGATGGGCATCGAGAAGAAGTACACCAAGGACGAGATTCTCGCCAAATATCTGAACATCGCGTACTTCGGCGCCAGCGCGTACGGCGTGGAGGCGGCGGCCAGGCGCTTCTTCGGCGTCTCCGCGGCCAACCTCACCCTCCCCCAGGCCGCCACGCTGGCCGGCGCCGTCCAGGACCCCAACGCCACGGACCCGAACCTGGGCAAGCAGCAGCGCGAGCGCCTGCTCAAGCGGCGCAACGTCGTCCTGGACCGGATGGCCGAGCTGGGCAAGATCACCGCGGCCGAGGCGGCCCAGGCGAAGGCCGCCAAGCTCGGCTACAAGGGCACCAGCATCCCGGGCGGCTGCGAGAGCAGCCAGTACCCGTACTTCTGCCTCTACGTCCGCCACGAGATCCTCGGCAACCCGGACTTCGGCCGCACCGCCAAGGCCAGGCTCACGATGCTCAACCGCGGCGGCCTGACGATCACGACCACGCTCGACCCGGCCATGCAGGCGGCGGCCGACCGGGCGCTCAAGCGGTACGTGCACCCGTCGGACGCCCCCGTCGCCGCCCAGGCCCTGGTCGAACCCGGCACGGGCGCGATCAAGGCCATGGCGGCCAGCCGGCGCTACGGCCGGAACGCGGCCAAGAACGAGATCTCCTACAACGTCGTGGCCAACACCGCCCACGGCGGCGGCATCGGCTTCCAGCCCGGCTCCACGTTCAAGACGTTCACCCTCATCACGGCCCTGCAGCAGGGCATGAAGCTGGACGACGGCATCGCGGCGGGCGCGGGCTACCGGGCGCCCGCGTACTCGACGTTCAAGACGTGCAAGGGCCAGAACATCGGCGACCCGACCCACACCGTCACCAACGACGAGGGCTCCCCCGGCTGGAAGACCCTCAGGACCGGCACGTGGGACTCGGTGAACACGTTCTTCATGGAGCTGGAGGAGCGGGTCGGCCTCTGCGAGACGGTCACGACGGCCAAGTCGCTCGGCATCCGGCGCGCGGACGGCAAGAAGCTGCAGGAGTACGAGACGTTCACGCTCGGCATCAACGAGTCCGACCCCGTCACGGTGGCCACGGCGTACGCGGCGATCGCCGCCCGCGGCACGTACTGCGCCCCGCTGGCGATCACCAAGATCACCGACCGCGACGGCAAGACCACCCGCTACCGCCCGAAATGCCGCCAGGCTCTGGACCCGGGCATCGCGGTCGCGACAGCCGAAGTCCTGTCGGGCGTCTTCACCGAGGGCACGATGAGCGGCGTCGGCGGCCTCGACCGCGACGCGGCCGGCAAGACGGGCACCACGGACGACTACGCCTCGGCCTGGTTCGCCGGCTTCACCCCCGACCTGGCGGGCGCGGTGAGCCTGGGCGACCCGCGCGGCTCCCAGCAGCACAAGCTGACGGGCGTCACGATCGGCGGCCGGTACTACGGGGCGGTCCAGGGGGCCAGCATCCCCGGCCCCATCTGGCGCGACACGATGCTGTCGGCGCTGCGCGGCGTGCCCGCCACGTCGTTCACGCCGATCGACGAGGCCCGCTTCGAGGGCTGCTCGGAGAGCTGCCGCCCCGACAAGGGGCCGAAGGACGGCGAGGCCACCCCGGAGGTGACCCTGGCTCCCGAAGACGTCCTGGAGTAGGCGAGCGTAACGGCTGACCCGCGTCCTCGCCCGACGAGGACGCGGGTCGGCCGACTGGCACGTCGAAGATGGGCACGCAAATGCAGGAGAGCCTCAGGTCCGCCCCCTAGCCGGCGCGCAAGGCGGTGACAGACTCCACCAGGCCCGCGCTCTCAAGTGCATCGAGCACGTCCCCGACGGTCTCCGGCGGATTGGTCCGCGAGTCGGCGATCTGCTGCACGCATGCCCAGACGATGCGATGGTCGAGATCGATCTGATCCAGGACGAAGTCATCAGGGGACTTGGCCTCGATGCCCCAAACGGCCATGTCCTGTGCGGGAAAGTCCTTCAGGTTCGAGGTGACGATGACCTGCGCGCCGCATTTGATCGCCGCGGCCAGCACATGCCGGTCACCAGGATCGGGCAGCTTCAAGCCTTCGATCAGCGGCTCGTAGCCCTCCACCAGGCTGTCTCTGACCGCGGCATTCATCAGGCGGCGCAACCTGGCCAGTTTCTCCCGCGGAATGTCGGGCCGGTTGGCCGCGAGATTGTCCTCCATCTCATCGAGAATGCCGCGGCTCCATCTCGCGCGTATCCGGCCTGCCATGGCGATGCGGATGAGCAGGTCACGGAGCGTGTTGCCGTACAGCACGTTCGCGTCGTAGAGCACCACGAAGGCCATGGATCAGATACCTAGCTCTTGCCCTAGCGCCGAAAGCTCGTCGGCGGCGGCCCGGCGCTTGGCGTCGTCGTGGCGCTTGTAGTCCTGCAGCGCCTCACACGTGATGCGACGGTGTTTACCCACAAGCCGGAAGGGGATCTCGCCTGATTCGAGAAGCTTGATCAAGTAGGGCCGCGACACGTTGAGCATGTCCGCCGCCTGCTGCGTGGTCAGTTCGGCGTTCGACGGTATGACGGTCACACCGCGCCCCTGAGCCGCCTGAGCAAGGATGAAGACGAGCAGACTTACAGCACTCCGCGGCAGGATCAGCGCGTCTTCCCCACCATGCTCCCCGGCGACCGGGATGGCGCTCTGCTCGGGATGGCGCAGCAGGTAATCCTTGATCCGGCGCATGGCGCGACCGGCCACCTCGGCGTCGATGGTGCCGGGTTCGAGACGCTTCGCCTGGACTTCCGTCATCGCCGTTACCTCCTAAACGAAGTATCCGCAATGAACGAAGCAAACGCAAGCCTCGACATGCCCGTCCTTGCCCTCGTGCCGGGCCCTCCCCAGCACGGATCCGTCCCTTGTCGTACAGAATGATCGCGTGACTCAGGACCTACAGGTCGAACACATGCCGGTCACCGCGCACATCGCCAGGTTCATCCTGACCCTCCAGATGGGCGCCGGCTTCGCGGGGATCGCCCTCTGCGTCTACCTCTTCGCCTCATCCGGCTTCGCCGCCCCCTTCCTGCTGCTCCTGCTCGCATCTGCCGCCGTCACGGCGCTCCTGTGGCTGGTGGTGGCCCGCTGGCCGTCCCGCAGGAGGCCGGTACGCTGGGCGGCCATCGCCATCCAGGCGGCCACCGGTGCCCTGATCCTCGCCAAGCCCCTGTTCGACAGCGACATCAGCTTGTTCAGCACGCTCTTCCAGAGCGCCGTCCCGGCGGCGACCGTCATCCTGCTCGCCGTCCCCTCCACGGCTCGCTGGTTCGGCCGCTGATCCCGTTCTCGATCTCCTCGTCCGGGTAGCGCCGGAGGCATGCGCGTCGCCACACTCAACCTCTGGGCCCGCCACGGCTCCTGGAGCAGGCGCAGGCAACTCCTGATCGACGGGTTGCGCGACCTGGACCCGGACCTCGTCGCCCTGCAGGAGTCCGTCGTGACGGACGACTACGACCAGGTCGTCGACCTGCTGGGCCCCGGCTACCACGTCGTCCACCAGGAAGGCGGCGAAGCCGACGGCACGCGGGCCTCGATCGCCAGCCGCTGGCCCCTGCGCGAGGTCCGGCAGATGCGTCTGGACGTCACCTCCCGGGTGGACCCGTCGGAGTTCGCGGGGTGGGTCGGGCTGGCCGAGGTGCTGGTCCCGGAGTTGCGGGGGGTGCCGCTGCTGTTCGTCAACCACAAGCCCTCCTTCCGGCTCGGCCACGAGCACGAGCGCGAGCTGCAGGCCGTCCGGGCGGCCAGGCTGGTCGAGGAGGTCGCCGGGGATGGGGACCGCGTGCACGTGGTGGTGGCGGGGGACTTCGACGCGCCGCCCGAGTCCGCCGGCGTCCGGTTCTGGGCCGGGCTGCAATCCCTGGAGGGGATGAGCGTGGCCTACCGCGACGTGTGGCGGTGGGCGCACCCCGACGCGCCCGGGCACACGTTCACGCCGGTCAACCCGCTGGTGCGGAGCGGGAACTGGCCGCTGGAAACGGGCCGGCGCATCGACTACCTCTTCGTACGGTGCCACGGCAACGGGCCCACGCTGCGGCTGGTGAACTGCCGGCAGATCTTCGACCATCCGGTGGACGGCGTCTGGGCCAGCGACCACTTCGGCCTCATGGCGGATCTCGAGGCGATGCCGTGACTCAGCGGAGGCCGGCGGCGCGCAGCAGCCGTAGCTGACCGATCTCCGTGACGTTCTTCATCAGCTCGGCGTTGACCCAGGCGAGCATGTGCGCCACGGTGTGCCCGGACTCCTCCGGCCACGGGAACGGCGCCGCAGCCTCCAGGTCACTGTCGGTGAGCCGCCCCAGCACCGCCAGCCACTCCTCCCGCAGCCCGCGCAGCCACGCGACGGCGCTCTCCCCGTCACCCGGCCACCTGACCTCCGACCTGTCGCGCAGCGCCCGGCCCCGCGCGTGATCGATGGTCACGCTCCACCACCAGCCGATGTGCCAGCTCACCCAGGCGATCGTCGGCACGGGAACGGGGTCGGGCTCGGTCTCCGCCCAGTCCGGCTCCCACACCCCCGCGGCGTCGCGGCGCACGGTCCAGCAGGTGCGGGCGGGCTCCCACAGGAAGTCCTCCGGCCGCAGCCGTTCCAGGTGGTACTCGAACAGTGACCAGGTGAACTCGAACTGCCAGCGCAGCAGCTCACATCGCGATCCGGACATCGGCCGATGCTCGCACGCCCCGGCCCCGGCCGTAAAACGGTTTATGAGCGGGCCTCAGAACTCGTCGTGGCCCGAGACCTGAGCGATGGAGAAGACGTGCCGGCTCGCGGCGCAGATCGTTTCCAGCACGTGGACGGGGGTGTCCGCGGTGGAGTAGCTCGCCCGCAGCACCTGGACGATCCACTCCCCCGGATCGAGCTCCAGCGTCTCCCGCTCGAACGCCACCGGCGGCCGGGCGACCAGGCTCTCCTCCGCGCGGCCGAACGTGTGACCGAGGGCGACGAGCGCGGACTGCAGCGACGGCCGCACGAAGTCCGGCTCGGCGAGCCGGGTGCCGCCGAAGAGGTCGGCGCGGAAGTAGCTCGTGGCGATGCGTACGGGGACGTCGTTCGCGGTCATCATCTTGCGCCGCGCCACGACGTCCGTGCCCGGCTCGATCCGCAGGCAGGCCGCCACGTGGTCGCCGGCCGGTTCCAGCCCGACGTACAACATCCGGCGACCGGCCTTCAGGCCCTGACGCTGCGCCTCCGACAGGAACAACGACGCTGAGCCCCGCACGGCGGGCTCCGTCGGCAACGTCCGCCGCACGAGCACGCGCGGCACGCCGGAAGCCTGACCCCCGGGAGCTGGTCCTGCGGGACCGCTGCCCTGGACTCCTTCCCGCCTCGGCGTCTCGTCGCCCATGCGAATCTCGCCTCCTGTCGAATCCGGCACGCCGCAGGCACTCTAGTGCCCTGCCGCGACGCCCCTGCGCGGGCCCTCGGCCGTCGCCCGGCCCGGGGTCCAGGTCAGCCGGCACGTCGTGCGACGGTGTTCGTTGTACGGTCAGGCGTCTGTCAGCCGCCGTCGTGCGCCGTGCCGCAGTTGCTCACCCAACGCCCTCAGCCTGTTCAACTTACGGTCCGGCGGATCGCCCGCGGACACCTCGAGCAGATAGGACTTGAACAGCGCTTCCGTGTCGCCCGTCGTGTGAAGCCGATCAAGCAATTCCCGCAGAGAACGAGTACTGGCGTCCTCGGCAGATGCGGTCGTCCCCTTCTCCTCCTCGTTCAGGAGCTTTCCGACTGCTTGATGTGACATGCCGAGGAGGTAACCGATGTCGCGGTGAACGTAACCTCTTCGCGCCAAATCAGCCACCGTTGCATGCGTCGCTTCGGCGGCCTTCTGCCTGACGACAGTCGCCGCGAGGCGGGTCATCAGCGTAGCTTCCAGTTCCGTTGCGACCTCATCATCGGCCACGGTCAAGTCGAACTCGGCATCGACCTCGGAGACGTCCGCATTCAGCATCGTGACCACGAGATCCCTCGCCATGTCCTCGGCTTGTTCCAAGCGCTTGACCTGCGTGTGGAAGCTCCGCTTCAGGCCGGGTCCGGAGACGGTCAAGGCCCACCAGTCATCACTCCTGCTGGCGGTGATCGTGTAGGTGTCACGCTTGCTCACTGCTGCTCCTGCTCCTTCGCGACCTCGACAAGAATGCTTTCCCAGTTCTCCAGGATTCCCTTGGCCGTACGTTCGTTGACCTCCGAATGGCGCGGGACAGGCATCGCCTCCGATCCGGCATGCCACTTGGTGTGGCTGCCGCCTTCGGTGGAGTGGACAGATACGCCGTACTCTTTGGCCAGCCTGCGCATCCGCCGCTCCAGGTCCCGCTTTTTCATCACCACTGTAGGCTACCGAGGTTGCAGTCTTTCAGGCAACTTAGGTTGCAGAGTGTCAACCGGGCCGGAGAGGGGTTCAGAGCACACAACGGCCCGGTCGGTGATCGAGCGACGGGTGGGGGCGCGGGCCCACCTACAGCTTGGAGAAGCAGGGGCCGTCGAAGGTGTAGGCCTGGGCCGTCGGCCCCGTGAAGAAGTCCTTGACCATGGTGACACCCGTCGTCGCCTTGTCGTCCACCTTGTTGATCAGCGTCTGCCTGAAGACCGCCGACTGGTCCGCGAAGTTGCCCGCCTCCGCCGGCAGCATGCCCTCGTAGTCCACCGTCTTCAGCGTCTTCACCGCCGCCAGCAGGCCGCTCCTGCTCACGTTCCCGCCGGCCACCATCGCGTCCAGGGCCGCCTTCATGGGGTACGCCCACGCCCATCCCGAGGTGTAGCCGTCGTTGGGGGTGACGCCGGGGAGCGCTTCCCGCATCGCCTTGTGGCCGGGGGTGTCGGCGTCCCAGGGCTTGCCGGGGGCCGACTGCTCGTACAGGGCCTTCAGGGCGGGGGCGGCGGGGGACTGCAGCAGGGCCGGGTTCCACGTCGGGCCCGTGCCGATGAAGCGCCCCTTGTACCCGGCCGCGGCCGACTGGCCGACGATCGTGGCGGCGTCCGCGGGGCCCGTGGTCAGGATGACCAGGTCGGGCTTGTTCTTGGTGATCTCGGTGATGGCGCGGCCCTGCTCGGTGGCGCCGGTCGGGGTTTCGACGTGGGTGAAGGTCAGGCCGCTGCGCTCGGCGGCCGCCTTGGCGCCGGCCGCGGCGTCCGCGCCGTAGTCGCCCGCCAGGTGGACGGCCATGACGGACTTCACCCGGTACGTGTCCACCGCGTAGTCGACCGAGTTCATCGCCTCCACGCAATAGTTCGACCCGGTCTCGACGATGACGTCCTCGAACTCCCAGGCCGAGGTCCACGACGCGGGGGCGGAGACGACGTTGTTGGCCTTGAGGTCGCCGATGATGGCGGCGGTCGTGGGCGAGCCGAGGGTCTGGGCGAGGCCGAGCACCTGGTCCTTGATCTCGTTGTAGACCTGCCGGTGCACCTCCGGGTTGTACTTGTTGTCCTTGACGTACCTGGTGACGTCCACCTCGTACTTGCCGCCGATGCCGCCCGCCTTGTTGACGCGCGCCCAGAAGGCCTTCTGGGCGTCGGTGATGGGGACGGCGAGCGCGGCGAAGGGGCCGGAGGTGAGGTCGGAGATGGTGCCGAGGTAGATGCAGCCCTTGTTCCTGTCCACGGCGGACGGGCAGGGCTCGGTGGTGACACCTGGAGCCTGGGCGGCGGGGCCGCCTCCACTGCCTTGGTCGTCCCCCCGGAAGACGCCGCATGCGGACAGAAGGGCCGCTATGGCGACAACAGGGACTGCATAGCGACTCTTCATGGAGAACCCTCCTGGAGCGAGCTAGTACGAGAAAGGCCAGGACTTCCAGTAGTTGCGGACCCGGATCCACAGGCCGAACAGGCCCCGTGGCTCGAAGATGAGGAACAGCACGATCAGCAGCCCGTACAGGACGGTCTCGACCTGGAACACGTTCGGTGTCTGCGTCGTGTCCCCGCTGATGAACGGCACCAGCGCCGGCAGCGACCTGGTCACCGGCTGCAGCAGCGAGATGAACAGCGCCCCCGCGACGGCCCCCGACACCGTCGCCACCCCGCCGATCAGCACCATCGCGATGAACTGCACCGACAGCAGCAGGTTGAACGACCCCGGCTCGACGTACCCGGAGATCGTGTACAGCAGCCCGCCCGCGCACCCGGCGTAGAACGACGAGACGCCGAAGGCGAGCACCTTGTAGCGGGTCAGCGGCACCCCGATGACGGCGGCGGCGATGTCGCGGTCGCGGATGGCGGCGAAGGCGCGGCCGATGCGGGAGCGCGCCAGGTTGCGGGCGGCCACGGCGAAGACGATGAGCAGCGTCAGCATGAGCGTGTAGAGGAGCTGCTCCTTGGTGCCGAGCGGCCCGTCCTGGTCCAGCCGTACGCCGAGGAGCTGCGGGATCGCCGCCTCCCTGCCCACTCCGGGCCCGCCGGTCAGCTCCTGCCACTCCTTGAAGATGTGCTCGCCCAGGAAGACCAGCCCGAGCGTGACGACGGCGAGGTAGAGGCCGCGCAGCCGGGTGGCCAGCGGCGCGACCAGCACCCCGGCCGCGGCGGCGACCAGGCCGGCGGCGGGCAGCCAGATCCACAGCTCGGCGACGCCGTACCCCACGTTCTCCCCATCAGGGGGACCCGACAGGGCGGCCGCCGTGTACGCGCCGATCGCGACGAAGAACGCGTGCCCGAGCGAGACCTGCCCGGCGTACCCGGTGACGATGTTGAGCCCGATCGCCCCGATGGCCAGCACGTACGCCCCCGCCAGCACCTCCAGCGACCGGTCCTGCAGCAGCACCGCCAGCGCGAACGCCACCAGCACCAGCAGCCCCGTCGACACCTTCTTGGCGGGCGTGTCGAGCAGCGCCATGTCCTGGGCGTAGGAGGTGTAGAGCAGCGGCCGGCCGCGCACCCGCCGGGACCGGCCGGTCGGTATGTCAGGAGGTGCCCCCGCGGAGGTCCGCGTCTCGGTCATACCCGCTCGACCTCCCGGGTCCCGAACAGCCCGTACGGCCGCACCAGCAGCACGAGCAGCATCACCACGTACGGCGACACGACCGCGAAGTTCTGCCCCAGCCACGGCGCGAACTCCCCCTGGTACGACTGGAACAGCGACTCCACCACGCCCACGACCAGCCCGCCCGCCACGGCCCCGCCCAGCGAGTCGAGCCCGCCCACGATGATCGCCGGCAGCGCCTTCAGCGCGATCACCCAGGTCATCTGCTCGATCCCCTGCCCGGTGCCGACGAACATCCCGGCGATCGCCGCCAGGAACCCGGCCAGCCCCCACGACAGCGCGAACACCGCCCCCACCGAAACCCCCTGGGCCAGCGCGATCTCCTGGTCGAAGGCCGCCGCCCGCATCGCCAGCCCGTAGCGCGTGTAGCGGAAGAACACGAACAGCAGCGCCACCAGCACGGCGGTGACCAGCATCATGGCCAGCCAGCGCGACTGCACGACCAGCGGCCCGAGCGAGACCTGCGTGAACCCCCACGGGTCCCCGACCTGGCGCACGTCCCGGCCGATGAAGGCGTTCACCACCACCCGCAGCACCACGTCGATGCCGAGCGTGATGATCGCCACGACGAACACCGGCCGGCCCACCATCGGCCTGATCGCCACCCGCTCGACGACCAGCGCCACGCCCGCGATGAGCAGCGCCGCCAGCAGCACGGCCGCATGGAAGCCGGTCACCCCGGCCAGGTAGCTGACCGCGACGGCCCCGGCCAGCATGAGGGCGGGCTGGGCGAAGCTGATCACCCGCGTGGCCTTGTAGATGATCACGAAGCCGAGCGCGAGCAGCGCGTACACCGACCCGTTCCCCAGGCCCCTGATCACCGACTCCAGCAACCCCTTCACCGGGCGTACATCCCTTCGACCAGGTCCTCGAAGAGCTTGGCGATGGCCGAGCGCTTGACCTTCTGCGTGGCGGTCAGCTCGCCGTCCTCGTGGTCGAGCTCCTTGGGCAGGAACGCGAACCGCTTGACCTGCTCCACGTACGCGAACCGCTCGTTCACCCCGTTCACGATCCCCTGGACCAGCTCGCGCACCTGCGGCTTGCCCGACAGATCCCGGTAGGTCGTGTACGGCAGGCCGCGCCGCCGCGCCCACTCCCCCACGGTGTCCAGCTCGATCCCGATCAGCGCCACCAGGTACGGCCGCTGGTCCCCGATCACCACGGCCTCCTTCACGTACGGCGACGCCTTCAGCGCGTTCTCGATCTCGCTGGGCGCGATGTTCTTGCCGCCGGCCGTGATGATGATGTCCTTCATGCGGTCGGTGATCCGCACGTGCGTGCCGTCCACCCACTCGCCCACGTCGCCGGTGCGCAGCCAGCCGTCCTCGTCCAGCACGTCGGCCGTGGCGCGCGGGTTGCGCCAGTAGCCGGCGAAGTTGCCCGGGTGCCTGGTCATGATCTCGCCGGTGGCCTCGTCGATCTTCAGCTCGATGCCGGGGTGCGGCTCGCCGACCGTGCCCAGGCGCACCCGTCCCGGGCGGTTGGCGGTGGCGACGGCGGTGTTCTCGCTCATGCCGTACACCTCGTGCATGGGCACGCCGATCCCCATGTAGAACTTGAGCACGTCCGGCGCGATCGGCGCGGCGCCGGAGGCGGCGTAGCGGACCCGCCGCATGCCGAGCCGCTCGCGCAGCGAGCGGTAGCAGAACACCCAGCCCGCCGCGTACGCCGCCCGCGTCCCCGGCGTGTGCCGGCCGCCGGTGCGCACCAGCGAGTCGCCGACCCGGTCGGCCACCCGCAGCCAGAGCCTGGTGAACGCCCGCTTCACCGGTGAGGCCGACTCCAGCCTGATGTTGACCTGCGCCAGGACCTTCTCCCAGATGCGCGGCACCCCGAACAGGATCGTCGGCTGCACCTCCCGCAGGTTGGCCTGGACGGTGTCGATGGACTCAGCGAAGTTCACCTGCACCCCGGCCGCCGAGTTGAACCACACGGTGAACGCCCGCTCGGCCACGTGGCACAGCGGCAGGTACGACAGCGCGAGATCGCGTTCCGAGGGCGGCGGGGAGGTGAAGCCGCCGCCCTCGACCAGGGTGAGCACGGCGAACTCGACGTTGGCGACGGTGAGCATCACGCCCTTGGGCGGGCCCGTGGTGCCGGAGGTGTAGATGAGCGTCATCACGTCGGAGGGCTCCGCCTCGGCCATGCGGCGCTCCACGGCGCCGGGGTGCGCGGCGCGGTGCTCCGCCCCGAGCGCGAGCAGCTCGGGCCAGGACATGAGCACGTCGTCGTCGTAGCGGCCGCGGATGCCGCGCGGCTCCAGGTAGACGATGCGCCGCAGCTCGGGGCACTCGTCGCGGACGGACAGCGCCTTGTCCACCTGCTCCTGGTCCTCGGCGAGGAGGATCTTGGCGCCGGAGTCGGCCAGCAGGTAGGCGACCTCAGCGGGCGGGTTCGTCGGGTACAGGCCGACCGTGATGGCGCGCGCGGCGACCGTGCCGAGATCGGCGTAAAGCCACTCCGGGCGGTTCTCGGAGTGCACGGCCACCCGGTCGCCCGGCTCGACGCCGAGCGCGAGCAGGGCGTGGGCGACCAGCTCGACCTGCGTCCAGTACGCGGCCCAGGTGACCTCCTGCCAGATGCCGAAGTCCTTGTGCCGCATGGCGACGGCCTCGGGGGCGCTCCTGGCGCGCTCGCGCACCCTCGTGACGATGGTGGCCGTCCCCACGGCGGTGCCCGCGCTCATGCGGTCCCTCCCAGGTACGCCTCGATGACCGCGGGGTCCTGCTGCACCTCGGCCGGGTCGCCGAGCGCGACAGGGCGGCCGAAGTCGAGCACGAGCACCCGGTCGGCCAGGTCCATGACCAGCGCCATGTCGTGGTCCACGAGCACCACGGGGATGCCCAGCTCGTCCCGGATGTCCATCACGAACCTGGCCATGTCCTCGGTCTCCTCCAGGTTCATGCCGGCCACGGGCTCGTCCAGCAGGAGCAGCCGGGGCTCCATGGCCAGCGCCCGGCCCAGCTCGACCCGCTTCTGGATCCCGTACGGCAGCAGCCGCACGGGATGGCGGCGCCACGCCTCCAGCTCCAGGAAGTCGATGATGTCCTCGATCCTGGCGCGGGCGGCCAGCTCGGCCCGCCTGGCTCGGCCGTACCAGGCGAGCGCCGGCAGCACGCCGTAGCGGAAGTGGTGGTGGCGGCCGAGCATGAGGTTGTCCAGGACGGTCAGGTTGTGGAAGAGCTCCACGTTCTGGAACGTCCGGGCCAGGCCCATGGCGGCGATCTCGTGCGGCCGGCGGGCCAGCAGGTTCTCGCCGAGGAACGTGACCCGCCCGCGCTGCGGCCGGTAGACGCCGGACAGCACGTTGAAGATCGAGGTCTTGCCCGCGCCGTTCGGGCCGATGAGGGCCAGCAGCTCCGCCTGCCGCACCTCGAAGGAGACCCCGTCGATGGCCTTCACCCCGGCGAAGCTCAGATGCACGTCCTCGAACGTCAGGAGAGCCATCTTTTTCTCCGCTTGTAGTGCTTGACCTCGCGGAACGACCGGACGGCCCCCAGGTAGAACTCCTTGATGTCCTCGTCGGCGAGCAGCTCGCGCGACGGCTTGTCCATCACGATCTTCCCGGTCTCCATGACGTAGCCGTGCGAGGCGATGGACAGGGCCATCGTGGCGTTCTGCTCGACCAGCAGGACCGTCGTGCCCTGGCGGTTGATCTCCACGATGAGGTCGCGCACCTGGCCCACCAGCGACGGCGCCAGGCCCAGGCTGGGCTCGTCCAGCAGCAGGTACTTCGGGCCCGCCATCAGGGCGCGGCCGACGGCCAGCATCTGCTGCTCGCCGCCCGACAGGTAGCCCGACACGCTCCTGCGCCGCTCCCGCAGCACCGGGAACAGGCCGTAGACGCGGTCCAGGTGGGACTCGGCGGCCGTGTGGCCGCCGACCTTGAGGTTCTCCTCGACGGTCAGCTCGGCCAGGATGCGCCGGCCCTCCATCACCTGGCTGACGCCGCGCCGGACGATCTGGGCGGGCCGCAGCTCGTGGATGGGCTCGCCCTCCAGCGTGACCTCGCCCTTGGTGATCTCGCCGTCGTGCACGCCGAGCAGCCCCGACAGGGCCCGCAGCAGGGTGGTCTTGCCCGCGCCGTTCGCGCCGAGCAGCGCCACGACGGAGCCGGGCGGCACGCGGATGCTCACACCGCGCAGGACGAGCATCACGTCGTCGTAGACGACTTCGAGATTGCGTACCTCCAGCACGCGCGGCTCCCCGGGATCGTGTGGCCTACATCACTCCCCCCGATGAGGCCAATGTCCACGCTTGCTCAGCGACCGACAAGAGGCCCGGCCGAAATTCGCACGGCACGGTGCGCCTAGGATTTCCGGTATGGCAATTTGTGAGCATCTTTCCGAGGCCGACGACCCCGCCGCGAAGACTCCGGAGGGCTGCGAGGAGTGCCTGGCCGTGGGGGGCCGCTGGGTGCACCTGCGGCGCTGCCTGGAGTGCGGGCACGTCGGATGTTGCGACTCCTCCCCGGCCAAGCACGCCACGGGGCACTTCCACGAGACGGGTCACCCGGTCATGCAGTCGTACGAGCGCGGCGAGGACTGGCGGTGGTGCTTCGTGGACAACCAGATGGGGTGAGGATCACCTTTCGAGGATCGCCTCCTCGAAGTCGAGCTGCGCCATCACCTCGCGCAGCACCTCGTCGTCGAGGCGGCGCTCGTCACGCAGCCGGACGAACACCTGTCGCTCGGCCTGCAGCATGTCGCGGCGCAGGCGGCGGTAGAGGGCGCTCGGCGTCTCGGCGCCGCCCGCGCCCGTGCCGCCGCCCAGGCGCTCCCACGCCGACAGCGAGCGGCGCCACGACTTCTCCCTGAGCTGGTCGATCACCTGGCGCTGGATCTCGTCGGGCTCGCCGTCGAGCTCCCCGACCAGCCGCTCCAGCTCCGCCAGGCCCGACTCCAGCGCGGCCTGCTGCGCCGCCGCCTCGGCCAGGCGGTCCTCGTACTGCTCCTGCTCGCTCGACACGCCCAGCCGCCTGATCAGCGCGGGGAACGTGGTGCCCTGGATGAGCAGGGTGCCGATCACGGTCGTGAACGTCAGGAACAGCAGCAGCGCCCGGTCCCGCGGGGCCACCCCCGAGATCGAGAACGCCGCCGCCAGCGACACCACGCCCCGCATGCCCGCCCAGCCGAGGATCACCGACTCGGCGGAGGACGGCGCGCTCCCCCTGCGCCACACCTTGATCACGAGTGTCACCGTGAACACCCACACGAACCTGCTGACGATCGTCACCGCCAGCACCGCCACCGCGTACCCGGCGACCGCCCAGGCGCTGTAGCCGGTGATGCCCTCGATCACGGTCACGAGCTGCAGCCCGATGAGCGCGAACACGATCGCCTCGAGGAAGAAGTCGGTGACCTTCCACACCGCGTCGGACACCAGCCGGGTGCCGAACCCCCGCAGATGCATGCGGTTGCCCAGGTAGAGGCCGACGATCACGACCGCGATCACGCCCGAGGCGTGCACGCTCTCCGCCGCCAGGTAGGCGGCGAACGGGATCAGCAGCATCAGCGTGTTCTCGACCAGCGAGTCACGGGTGCGCTGGAAGATCCAGGCGAAGGCGAACGCCAGCGCCAGCCCGATCACCACCCCGCCTGCGGCGGCGAACAGGAACTCCCCCAGCCCCTCCCACAGGCTGACGGCCCCGCCCACGGCCGCCCCGATGGCCACGCGGTAGAGCGTGAGCGCGGTGGCGTCGTTGAACAGGCTCTCGCCGATGAGGATGGTCAGCGACCGGCGCGGCAGCCCCAGCCGGCGGCCGACCGCGACGGCCGCCACCGCGTCGGGCGGGGCGATGATGGCGCCCAGCGCGAACGCCAGCGCCAGCGGCAGATCGGGCAGCATGAGGTGCACGACCAGCCCGACGACGGCCGTGGTGAACAGCACCAGCCCGATCGACAGCAGCCCCACGGCCCGCTTGACGTCACGCAGGCGCAGGTAGGAGCTGTCGAGCGCGGCGGAGTAGAGCAGCGGCGGCAGGAACACGTACAGCACCAGCTCCGGCTGCAGCGGCACCGACGGCACCAGCGGCGAGACCAGCAGCCCGGCCGCCACCAGCAGCAGCGGCGCCGGCCAGCCCTTGCGCCGCGCGATGGCCGCCACGCCGACCGCACCCCCGGCAAGCAGCAGCAACTGCAAACCCATGCTCGGATCCACCGGCGCCCCTCCAGCCCCCAGCCGGGCGATCGCGAGCCGACGACCGCCTCAGCCCAATCGTCCCGCCGAGAGCGTACCTGCCGCGCCGAGGCGGGGCGTCACCACTCCCTGCGGTCGCTTCTCTCGTGGTAGTCGGGCTGCTCGGGGCGCAGGCGCTCGCCCGTGGAGAACATGGGGTCCCCGACGTACGGGCGGGACATGCCCGCGTCGGGCTGCTGCGTGTACTGGTCCTGCCCGTACTGGTCCTGCCCGTACTGGTCCTGCGGCGGGTACTGCTCCTGGCGGCCGAGCGCCAGCAGCGGGTCCACCGGGTTGGGGGGCTGCTGCGGGCTCTGCTGCTGGTAGGAGCCGTAGTCCTGGACGGGCTGCTGCGGCTGCTGGGGAGCGGCGCGGCGGCGGCCCGCCCCCGGGATGCCGTGCATGGGCGTGCCCAGCCCCGCCGTGCTCGGCTGGGGCTCTGGCTGGGCCGGCTGGTAGCCGTCGGAGCGCCGGCTCCCGTACGGGTCGGAGGAGTACGGGTCCTGCTGGTACGGCTGCTGCTGCGCGGCGGGCTGGTACGGCTCGGCGGCCTGGGAGGGGAAGCCGAGCGGGTCGGTGCTGATCGGCGACTGCCTGCGCTGGTCGCCGCCGGGCATCTGGTAGACGGGCTCGGCGCTGTCGATGTACTGCGGGCCGGTGAACGGCTCGGCGGCCGGCGGCGGCTGCTGCGTGTAGTGGGGGCCGCTCAGCGGGTCGGAGGTGTACTGGGGGCCGCTGAAGGGGTCGCCGGTGTACCTCGGCTGCGGCCCCGTCGTCTCCACGTACTGCGGGCCGGTGAAGGGCGTGCGGGGCTCGCCGTACGCCGGGGTGGTGTCCCTGGGGGCCGCGGTCTCGCCGTACGAGGCCACCAGCTTGTCCTGCGGGGCCGGGCCCCTGGCCACGAGGACGTCGTTGGGCGACAGGGCGGCCGTGGGCCGCTCGTCGAGCTGCGGCGGCGGCGGCGGTGGCTGCTGCTGGCTGTGCTGCTGGGGCCGGTGGTACGTGCCGGTGCCCGGCATGACCTCCGTGCCGGGGTCGTGCGCGGGCACGGCGGGCTGCTCGCCCGTCGCCTCCGCGAACCCCTCGTCGAGGGTGTCGAGCAGCCGGCCGACATCCTCCATCGGCATGCGGAAGCTCGCTGTGCACATCTCACCGCGCCACAGGCTGAGGACCAGTGTCCCCTCATGCCACGTGACGCGGAGGCACCGCTCCTGACCTCGTGCATCGAAGAAGACTTCGCCGAACGACGGCAACGGGACAACTTCCGACATGGCAGACATACTGCTTTAACCAGCCTTTATTCGTCCACTCAACCCCGGAAAACCCAGAGGAACCGGCCTGACCATCTACACCCGGACTCCCTCCGGTCACACCCTGTGAGGCACTTCCGCGACCAGTTGGAGTTCCGATCGCCCAGTGTGCCACGCAACCCGCCGGGAGTATCCGGGAACGCCGGGATGCGTCTGGCCGATCACACCGCGTTCGGCGCGGCGACCCCGGAATGCAGGTAGCGTTTACTGCCGTGCCGGACTCCCATCTCCCACCAGTGGACGAACTGCTCAGCATCGCGGTCAACGCTCTCGGCGGGAGCGAACGGCAGGGCCAGCTCACCATGGTCCGCGCGGTGCAGAAGGCCATCGACGACGGAGAGCACCTGGCCGTCCAGGCGGGCACGGGCACCGGCAAGTCCCTGGCCTATCTCGTGCCCTCGATCCGGCACGCCATGGACAGCGACTCCCCCGTCGTCATCTCCACCGCCACCATCGCGCTGCAGCGCCAGCTGGTCGACCGCGACCTGCCCCGGCTGGCCGAGACGCTGGCCAAGGAGCTGCCGCACGAGCCGACGTTCGCCATACTCAAGGGCCGCCGCAACTACCTGTGCCGCTACAAGGCGACGGCGGGCTGGCCCGAGGAGGACGAGCAGGACCAGCTCTTCGACCCGCGCGAGGTGAGCGCGACCGGCCGCATGGTGCAGCGCATCCAGGAGTGGGCCGAGCAGACCGAGACCGGCGACCGCGACGAGCTGGTGCCGGGCGTCAGCGAGCAGGCGTGGCGGCAGTTCTCCGTGAGCGCCCAGGAGTGCCTGGGCGCCACCCGCTGCCCCAGCGGGGCCGAGTGCTTCGCCGAGCTGGCCAGGGCGCGGGCCGGCGAGGTCGACGTCGTCGTCACCAACCACGCGCTGCTGGCCATCGACGCCATGGGCGACCTGCCGGTCCTGCCCGAGCACGAGGTCGTGGTGGTGGACGAGGCCCACGAGCTGGTCGACCGGGTCACCTCGGTGGTCACCGCGGAGCTGTCGGAGGCGTCGGTCATGCTGGCCGTGCGCCGGGTCGGCCGCCTGATCGACCAGCCCATCGCCGACCAACTCATGGAGGCCGGCGAAGACCTCAAGGCGCTGCTGGCCGCCGCCCCGCCCGGCCGCATCGACGAGCTGCCGCAGGTGCTCGGGCTGACCCTGCAGCTCATCCGCGACACGGCCTGGCGCTGCATCACCGCCATGGGCCCGCGCAACGCCGACAAGGACGACCCCGACAAGGCGGGCCAGCGCAAGGCCGCGTTCACCGCGCTCGACGAGGTGCACGACACGGCGGTGCGCATGCTCGACGCCTACGGGCACGCCTCCGAGGCCGACCGGGCCGAGGTGGTCTGGCTCGACGGCGCCACCGACCGCCGCCCGCCCTCCCTGCGCGTCGCGCCGCTCACCGTCAGCGGCATGCTCCGCGACAAGCTGTTCGGCGAGCGCACGGTGGTGCTCACCTCGGCCACCCTGGCGCTCGGCGGCACGTTCGACGCGCTGGCGGCGCAGTGGGGGCTCGCCGAGGGCAAGTGGCAGGGCATCGACGTCGGCTCCCCGTTCGACCACCCCCGCGCCGGCATCCTGTACGTCGCCAAACACCTGCCCCAGCCCGGCCGCGACGGGCTCCCGCAGCAGTACCTCGACGAGATCACCGAGCTCATCGAGGCCGCCGGCGGCCGCACGCTCGGCCTGTTCTCCTCCATGCGCGCCGCCAAGGCCGCCACCGAAGCGCTGCGCGACCGCCTGGACGTGCCGCTGCTGTGCCAGGGCGACGACTCGACGATGCTCCTGGTCAAGCAGTTCTCCGAGGACGAGCCGACCTGCCTGTTCGGCACGCTGTCGCTCTGGCAGGGCGTCGACGTCCCCGGCCCGTCGCTCAGGCTGGTCATCATCGACCGCGTCCCCTTCCCCCGCCCCGACGACCCCCTCACCTCGGCCAGGCAACGCCACGTGGCGGCCAGGGGCGGCAACGGCTTCATGGCGGTGGCGGCCAACCACGCCGCGCTCCTGCTGGCCCAGGGCGCCGGCCGCCTCCTGCGCGCCCAGGACGACAAGGGCGTCATCGCGGTCCTGGACCCCCGGCTCGCCACGGCCCGCTACAGCGGCTTCCTGCTGAACTCCCTCCCCCCGTTCTGGCGCACCACAGACCCGTCCGTCCCCCGCGCCGCCCTGAAGCGCCTCACAGCCGACCCCTCCTGACCCGCCGGGGCCTGGCAGGCCCATCGGGGCAGAGCGAGCACGCGCAGGGGCTCCACGGCACCGGCTCGAACAGCGGGCCGCGTTGTGTCGCACGACGGGCTTCGCACGCCACGCGGCATCACGCGTCTCAGCGTCGCGTGGCGGGTGCGGCGAGGCTCCGGGGCGTGCGTCCGATTGCGGAGCGAGCCGCGCCGCACGGCGACCACGGCACGACCGCGCGCCTCCCGGCGCCGGTACGGCGAGCAGCCGTACCGGCGGACCCGGCGCGACGTGTGCGGCGGGAAGGGGTTGAACCACGGACCCGGTCAACGACGCGCCGTGACGGCCGGCCGGCCCCGTGCGGGTCCAGAGGCGTCCCCCTGGAGGCCCTCAGCCCCGAACGGCGGGTGGCGCCACGCCGGCCTGCCGTAACAAAAGAAAAGGTTCTACGACCAGGGAGCGAGATCGGGACGCTTCGGAGACAGCCCATCCCCCGAAGACACCCCTCGGAGTCGGCGGGACACCCACGGCACCAGATGCTCGCGAAGCCACTGAGCGTCCTCGCGCCGCCGCGCCCGCGGATCCACCGCCCGGTCCGGCCACTCCTTGCGCCAGTCCTCGAACGGCACCCCCAGCACATCGAGCACCCGGGCGGCCACGAGCCGGTGCCCGTCCTCGTTCATGTGCAGCCGATCGGGGCTCCACGCCCGCCAGTCACGCAGCCCCTGCATGGACCACTGATCGACGAGCCGGCACCCGTACAGGTCGGCGATGGACCGCACGTGCAGGTAGAAGACGGCGAACCGGCCGCGCAGCCGCCGCATCAGCGGCGTGTCCCGCGGGTCCACGCCCGTGAACAGCACCACCTCCGCCCCGCAGCCCCGCAGGTCCCGCACGGCCCTGGCGAGCTTCTTGGCCATCACGTCGGGGTCGCTGCCGGGCCGCAGCAGATCGTTCCCGCCGGCGCAGAAGCTGACCAGGTCGGGCGCCATGTCCACGGCCAGCGGCACCTGCTCGGCCACGATCTGGTCGATCAGCTTGCCGCGCACGGCCAGGTTGGCGTAGCGGAAGGAGGGGTCGTCGGCGGCGAGCCGCTCGGCCACCCGGTCGGCCCAGCCACGGTAGTGCCCGTCCGGCCCGGGATCGTTCAGTCCTTCTGTGAAGCTGTCGCCGAGGGCGACGAAGGACTTGTAGTGCCTCATGAGGTGGTGTTCATCTCCGAGATAGCGTGCAGCGCAAGGACGTACGACTGTAGTCCGAACCCCGCGATGGTGCCCGTCGCCACCCCGGCCACGACAGAGGTATGGCGAAACTCTTCCCTGGCCGCGGGGTTGGAGATGTGCACCTCGATGAGCGGGGCGGTGCGCTGGGCGATGGCGTCGCGCAGCGCGTAGGAGTAATGCGTGAAAGCGGCCGGATTGAGCACGACCGGGATCTGGCCGTCGCACGCCTCGTGGATCCACCCGATCAGCTCGGCCTCGGAGTCGGTCTGGCGCACCTCGACGTCGTGGCCGAGCTTCCCGCCGGTCTCGCGGCAGAGGTCGACGAGGTCCTCGTACGTGCCGGCCCCGTAGACGGAGGGCTCACGCTTGCCGAGCCGGCCCAGGTTGGGCCCGTTGAGCACGAGGATCATGCCGAGATCTCCTTGTAGGCGGCTTCGAGCAGCTCTTCTGCCGGGCCTTCGAGGCGGCCCGGCCTGGCCAGGTCGTCGAGCACGACGAACCGCTGCTTGGCTCCGCGGTTCTTCTTGTCCAGGCGCATGTGGTCGCGCAGCCGGGGCCAGGCGTCGGCGTGGTAGGTGGTGGGCAGGCCGACGGCGGTGAGGATGGCGCGGGTGCGGGCGACGACGTCGGCGCGGCCGGAGAGCCTGGACAGCTCGGCGGCGTAGACCATGCCGATGGCGACGGCCTCGCCGTGGCGGATGCCGTAGTGCTGGTCGCGTTCGATGGCGTGGGCGAGCGTGTGACCGTAGTTGAGGATCTCGCGCAGCCCGGCCTCGCGCAGGTCGGCGCCCACGACGTCGGCCTTGACCTGGATCTTGCGTTCGATCAGCTCGCGGGTGTGGGGGCCGTCGGGGCGGGTGGCGGCCTCCGGGTCGGACTCGATGAGCCGCAGGATCTCGGGGTCGGCGATGAAGCCGCCCTTGATGATCTCGGCCAGGCCCGCGACGTAGTCGGCCTTCGGCATGCCGGCCAGCGTGGACAGCTCGCACAGCACGCCCGCGGGGGGCAGGAAGGTGCCGACGAGGTTCTTGCCCTCGGGCGTGTCGATGCCGTTCTTGCCGCCGACCGCCGCGTCGACCATGGCCAGCAGCGTCGTGGGCACGAGCACGACCTGCACGCCGCGCAGCCACGTGGCGGCCACGAACCCGGCCAGGTCCGTCGTCGCGCCGCCGCCCACGCCGACCACGGCGTCGGAGCGGGTGACGCCGTGGCGGCCCAGCTCGGACCAGAGCCGCGCGGCCACCTCGACGGTCTTGGCCTGCTCGCCGTCGGGCACGGGCAGCTCGACGACCTCGTAGCCGCTGCCGGACAGCGCCTCGCTCACCGGCCGGGTGATCCCGGGCAGGGTCTGCGGGCCGATCACCGCGACGGTGCGCACGCCGGGCTTGAACAGCGTGGTCAGCTCCGCCAGCACGCCGGTGCCGACCACCACGTCGTACGGGCTGTCGCCGCGTACGTGGATTCGCGTCGCGGCCGTCGCGCTCTCGTCCGGGGTCGTCATGCGGGCAGGCCCTTCATGATCTCGTCGGCGAGCTCTTCCGGCTCGCGCTTGTCCGTCACCACGGTCGTCACGGCCAGCCGCTCGTAGACCGGCCGCCGCTCCTCCATGAGCTTCTTGAGCTGGCTGCGCGGGTTGAGCACCAGCAGCGGCCTGGCCGCCGCGAGCCCGACCCGCTGGACCGCGTCGGACAGCCCGACCTGGAGGTAGACGACGTGGTGACCGGCGAGCAGGGCCTGGGTCTCCTCGTGCAGCACGGCGCCGCCGCCGAGGGACAGGATGCCGTCGTGCTCGGCCAGCGCGCGGCGTACGGCCTCGTGCTCCAGCTCGCGGAAGCGGGCCTCGCCGTCCTCGACGAAGATGTCGGCGACGGACTTGCCCGCCACGGCCTCGACGTCGGCGTCGGTGTCGCGGAATTCGACGCCGAGCCGCTCGGCCAGCAGCCGCCCGAGCGTGCTCTTGCCGGACCCGGGCGGGCCGATCAGCACAGCGCGTGTCATTTGATCACCATGGAAGAGAGGTATCCGGACAGGTTGCGGGCGACTTCCTCGACGGAGTCGCCACCGAACTTCTCGATCGCCGCGTCGGCCAGCACCAGCGCGACCATCGCCTCGGCCACGATGCCCGCGGCCGGGACGGCGCACACGTCGGAGCGCTCGTGGTGGGCCTTGGCGGCCTCGCCGGTCTTGACGTCGATCGTGGCCAGCGCCCTGGGAACGGTGGAGATCGGCTTCATCGCGGCGCTGACCCGCAGGATCTCGCCGTTGGTCATGCCGCCTTCGAGGCCGCCCGCGCGGTTGGTGATGCGGCGCACCCCGTCCTCGGTGGTGTACTCGATCTCGTCGTGGGCGCGGGAGCCGGGCCTGCGCGCGGTCTCGAAGCCGTCGCCGACCGCGACGCCCTTGATCGCCTGGATGCCCATGAGCGCGCCGGCGAGCCTGGAGTCGAGCCTGCGGTCCCAGTGCGTGTAGCTGCCCAGGCCGGGCGGCAGGCCGTAGGCGAGGACCTCGACGACGCCGCCGAGCGTGTCGCCGTCCTTGTGCGCCTTGTCGATCACGGCGACCATCGCGGCGCTGCCCTCGGGGTCGGAGCACCTGACCGGGTCGTCGTCGATCCTGGCCAGGTCGCCGGGGCCCGGCAGGGTCTCGGCCGGGGTGCGCGCGCCGCCGATCTCGGTGACGTGGCTGACGATGTCGACGCCGAGCGCCTGCTTCAGGAAGCGCCTGGCGACCTCGCCGAGCGCCACCCGGGCGGCGGTCTCGCGGGCGCTGGCCCGGTCGAGCACGTTGCGGGCGTCGTCGAAGCCGTACTTCTGCATGCCCGCCAGGTCGGCGTGGCCGGGGCGGGGGCGCGACCGCGGGGCGTTGCGGGCCAGGCCGTCCAGCTCGTCCGGGTCGACCGGGTCGGCCGCCATGACCTTCTCCCACTTGGGCCACTCGGTGTTGCCCACGCGGACCGCGACCGGGCTGCCCATCGTGCGCCCGTGGCGGACGCCTCCGACGATCGTCACCTGGTCCTGCTCGAACTTCATCCGCGCGCCGCGCCCGTAGCCGAGCCTGCGGCGGCGCAGGGCCTCGTCGATGGCGGCCGTGGTCACCTCCACCCCGGCCGGCAGGCCTTCGAGGATGGCGACGAGTTCGGGGCCGTGGGACTCTCCGGCGGTCAACCAGCGCAACATACGTACAAGTCTTCCACGTACGGCCTAGTGAGATGTCCCTCGGTCACGATGCGAGACAGAGTGTCGGCAGCGTCCCGAGCAGCATGAAGGTGCCGAAGGGGAACTGGGTGTGCCTGGTGGCGCGCCCCGTCACCAGCAGGCAGAGCGCGTAGAGCGCGCCGAGCAGCTGCCCGCAGAACGCCGCCGCCACCAGGGCCTGCCAGCTCAGCGCGGCGCCGGCCATGCCGATCAGCCCGGCGATCTTGACGTCGCCGAGGCCCATCGCCTCCGGTCGCAGGAGCCACAGCAGCCCGTACACCGCGGTCAGCGCCGCCCCGCCGGCCAGCGCCCTGGGCAGTTCTCCCGTCGGGAGCAGCGCCAGCGCCATGATCGGGTACGCCGGGAGCGTGATCGCGTCGGGCAGCGTGCTGGTACGCCAGTCGATGACGGCCAGCGCGACGGCGATCACGGCGAAGCACACGTACGGCGGCCCGGCCCGCCAGGCGACCAGCGCGGCCACGGCGGCGCTGACCAGCTCCAGGGCCGGCCACCGGCGGGCGGGGGCCAGGGCTTCGCCGTCGCCGGCTGAGTAGGAGGCGGCCAGGGCCCTGATGCGGTCTCCGCAGACGAGGCCGGCGAGCGCCATGAGTGCCACCATCCCGCCGACGCTAGCCGCGCCCGGCCGTCACCCTCGCGCCGCCATACACATCCGGCATGAAGATCCGGGAAAGAGACCAGGAGGCCGAGCGGCAGGGCGCGGGGATCGCCGCCCCGCCAAGGCCCCCGGGCGTGCCGCTGTCAGCGTCGCCGCGAGAACCAGCGGCGTTTGCGCGGCGGCGCGGCCTCCACCCTGGCCACCGTCACGCCGGACAGCTCGTTCACGGTGCCGGACTCGACCGCGGCCAGCGCCGCCAGCACCTCCCCCTCGATCACGAACTGCACCGGCCCCGCCACGTCCACCACGACGGCCGCCGCCCGCTCCTGCACGGCGGCCTGGCAGACCTGCAGCGTGGTGGCCTGGATCGGCCGCGCGTCGGGCCGCCACCGGGTGAGCGCCTCCGTGCCGGTGAACGCGAGCACCGCCTGCCTGCCGTCCTGCCCGACGAGCTTGGGCAGCGCCATCTCGCTCTCCTTCTCCTGCCGCAGCCCGTGCTCGCCCACCTCGGACTCGGTCAGCAGCGCGACGACGGGCACCAGCAGGCGGGCGCCGCCGAGCGCGTTCAGCACTTCGGCGGGGCCGGCCGTGCCGTCCTGGTAGGCGGCCAGCGCGGCGGCGACGGCGGGGGCGGCGCTGCCGTCGTCGTTCGGGTCAAGGGGTTGCGGGATGCTCGGCACAGCGTCCGAGACTACCCGCGCCCGCCACCGCCCCCGATCCCGGTCACCTTCGCGCCTCACCGCCTCGATTCGGGCTACCTGCGACCGGCACGGCCCCGATCCCGGTTGCTCACGCCGTCGCCGCCCCCGATCCGGGCCCGGATCGCGTGCACCGCCGCGGCCAGCACGGGCGGCACGGTGATCACGATCACCACGGCGTCGGTGATCCGCTCGGCCGCCGCGTCCAGCACCAGCCAGCCGAGCAGCGGCGCGAGCAGCGCCCACGTCCGCAGGTCCGACCGCACGACCCAGCGCAGGCACCGCGTCGCCGCCCGTCCGACCGCTGCGGCACGTTCCGCCACAGCGGTCCGCCGGTCCCGGACGGCCGCACGTCCCCCGCCCGCGAGGGCGGCTTGCCCGCGCAGCGTCAGCGCCATGCGCGGCATGCCCGCCAGCAGCCGGAACGTGAACCTGTACCGGGCTCTCCCGACGGGGAGTGCGAGCAACTCGCCCAGCCACTCCTCCAGCCACCTGGCCCGGGCCGCGGCCGGAAGCATGATCGCCCCCGCTGTGATGGCCCCGAAGAAGGCTCGGGCGCCACCAGCCCCGGACAGGTTCGCCATGGCCAGCCGCCGCAGCTCCTCCTCGACCTCTGGGAGCCCCAGCCGACCCGCAAGGGGAACGAGGACGTCCAGACTCTCCTGGGCCTTGACCCGCCGCTTCTCCCAGGACAGGCCACCGCTTGTGCGCTGGTTGTGCAGCCGGTCCGCGAGCTTCAGCGTGAGCACGCGTTCGTCCGTCGTGACAGGCCAGTCGGGCGGTCGGCGTCCGGCGTCATCGAGCGTCCACATGCCACGCACCAGGTTGGTGATCGACTCGCCGAACTCCGCCGCCAGCTCCTCCTCCGTGCAGGCGGTGTCGTCCAGCACGTCGTGGAGCAGCGCCGCGCAGAACATCTCGTGGTCCAGGTCCAGATCTGCCAGGATCACCGCGACCGCGACCGGATGGGTGATGTAAGGGCTCCCGTCGAGGCGGAACTGCCCGCTGTGCCAGCGGTCGGCGACCTCGTACGCACGTCGCACCAGACGCAGGCGTTCGCCTGTCAGCGAGCCGCCCACGGCCGTCAGCAGCGGCTGCAGGTGCCCGTTCACGACGAGCCTCCTACGGGGCCCGCCACCCAGCCCGGCACCCGCTGCCTGCGCGACCTGTAAGCCTTCGCGATCGCCTCGCGCGCCTGCTGCGCCCCGTCCGTGGTGACCCGGTAGTAGCGGCGCCGCGGCCGTCCCTCGGCCACGTGGGTCCCGGGGTCCTCCCACCGGCTCTCCACCCAGCCGGCCTGCTCCAGCCGCGCCAGGATCGGGTAGAGCGTGCCGCTGGGCAAGCCTGCGAGGTCGCACAGCTCCAGCCCGTAACGTTCGCACAGGGGATCGGCCAGGAAGGCCCGCAGGACCGCCTGTGTCGGCATGGTCATCCGTAACCCGGCCTGCATGTCCCGTACTCTACATAGGTAGATGTACGCAGACCGTCACCCGAACGGTACGAGTTGTGTGACCCCCGCAGCAGGGCCCAGGAGTCACCCCAGGTCGGCGATCGCCGCCACCGGCCCGCCCCCGGACGGCCCCTGGTGCACGGCCGCCACCGACACGAACACCGCGGGATCCCCGGTGACCGCGGCGGCCACCCCGCCCACGGCCGCCTTGATCTGCCGGTGCCAGTGCACGTCGGAGTCGTCCAGCATGATGTTGCGCCGCCCCCGCACCCGCCCCGACGGATCGGCCTCGCACTTCATGAACACGTTCACCAGCCGCCCCCCGAGGTCCGACGGATGCGGCCGCTCGGGCAGCGCGAGGCCGGAGTCGCGGATGGCCTCCCAGATCCCGTCGGCGTCCAGCGCGTCCTTCATCACGCTGTGCCCGATGCGGTACCGCCCGCCGATCCCGCGCACGTTCCCCACCAGGACGATCTGCGCCCGGTCCAGCTCGACCCCGGACGAGCACGAGGCGACGGACGAGTACAGCGACAGGTCCTTGTGGATCTGGCCGGCGGACGGCATCTCGATCTCGCCGAGCGCCACGGCGATGCCGAGGGCGGTGGTGGAGTTGGACAGGTCCATCGAGGGGCCGGTCTCCTCGATGGCGGTGTCCTGGCCGCGGCTCCTGGCGTCGGTGATGGTGGCCAGCGTGAGCAGCGGGGTCTTGGTCTGTACGTAGTGCACGTCGCGCGGGTCGTCGATGCCGGCGGTCTTCATGGCCTCGCGGACGCCGGCGGCGACCTTCTCGACCATGGCCGGCCTGCCGATGTCCTCGGGGAGGATGACCTCGCTCATCGCGACGCCGACCGACAGCCGGGGCTCCTCGGTGGCGGGGGCGTCGGCCGTGGTGGCGAAGATGGTGGCGTGCGGGCTGAGGATGCCGTCGGTGCCTCCGGACCACACCAGCGGCACGCTCTCCGGGGCGGGGTGCCCGTGCTCGGCCAGGACCTCGCGGAAGGCGCGGTCGGCGAGGATGCGCGTGTAGTCGTTCACGCCGCCGTTGCCCTCGGTCTTGCCGATGACGGCCAGCACCCGGTCCGCCTCGATCACGCCGTCGGCGATCAGCCTGGACAGGCCGGAGGCGTCGGTGACGCTCTCGATCGGCACCTTGCGTACTTCGATCGGTTCCGGCATGCGTACGCCCTTTCTGCTGGCGGCGGGTCCCCACGCTACCGAGCCGGCCGGCGGGGTTCATGGTCAATGTGTGCCCAGGAACCCCGCCGGCGATGTCAAGGTGCGCTGAGCGCGATCGTGGGCGGCAGGCGGGCGGCGTGGGCTCCGTGGACGATCGGGCCGCCCACCGATCGGCAACTCCGGATGAACGCCATAGGGTCGGGCTGTGATTCGCGAAGCGCACGTCAACGGGATCAGGCTCGTCTACCGGGAGGAAGGCGCCCCCTCCGCTCCTCCGCTGCTGCTGCTGCACGGCCGCACCGCCGACCACAACGACTGGAACGGCATCACCCAGCACTTCGCGGCCCGCTTCCACGTCTTCGCGCCCGACCTGCGCGGCCACGGGGCCAGCGACCATCCCGGCGAGTACGCGCTGCCCGGCATGGCCGCGGACGTCGTCGCCCTGCTCGACCACCTGGGCGCCGAGCGGGTCAGGCTGGTCGGGCACTCGCTCGGCGGCGTGATCGCCTGTCTCGTGGCGGCGGACCGTCCGGACCTGATCGAGCGGCTCGTCCTGGAGGACCCGCCGCCCGCGTACGCGCTCACGGGGCGCCCGCCGATCGTGGAGGACGGCTCGACCGGGTTCGACTGGCGGATGGTGCACGAGACCGAACGGCAGATGCTGGAGCCCGTGTGGGGCGAGGGGCTCGCGAAGATCACGGCGCCCACGCTCGTGCTCTCGGGGACGCTCAGCCCGTTCGAGCCGGACGTGGCGGCGCGGATCCCGGGGGCGGCGCTGGTCAGGATCGAGGCGGGGCATCTGGTCCACATGGACGCCCGCAAGGAGTTCCTGCGCGCGGTGGACGCCTTCCTCGACTAGGCCCGCGGGACGGCCCTGGCGCGCCGTTCTCATCGGGCCGTAACCCGGGTGTCACGTTTCCCGGCCAGGGTAAGTGCGTGGTTGACATGCACCTGCACCAGCGCCTGAGCAGGCTCCGGCTGATGGCGCCCTCGATCGGCCAGTGCGCGGCGGGAGCCGCGCTGGCCTGGCTGGTGGCCAAGGAGCTGCTCGGTCATGCCAGCCCGTTCTTCGCGCCGATCGCGGTGGTGGTGTGCATCGGCGTGGGGCTCGGGCAGCGGCTGCGGCGGGTCGTCGAGCTGGTCGTGGGGGTCAGCCTGGGCGTCGGCGTGGGTGACCTGCTGGTGTCGTGGATCGGCTCGGGCGCCTGGCAGATCGCGCTGGTGGTGGCGCTGGCCATGGCCGTGGCGGTGCTGCTCGACAGCGGCTCGCTGATCGTGCTCCAGGCGGGCTCGTCGGCCGTGCTGGTGGCCACCCTGCTGCCGCCGTCGGGCCTGGGCGGCCTGAACCGGATGCTCGACGCCCTGGTCGGCGGCCTCATGGGGCTGCTGGCCGTGGCGTTGCTGCCCGCCAGCCCGTCGGCGCTGGCCACGCGGCACGCGACCGGGATGTTCGGCGCGCTGGCCGACGCGCTGCGGCAGATCGCCGAGGCGATCGAGCGCTCCGACTCGGCGCTGGCCGCTCGGGCACTGGAGGCGGCGCGGGGCACGCAGACGAGCGTGGAGGAGTTCAAGCAGGCGCTGGAGACCAGCCGCGAGATCGCCACCATCTCGCCGCTGCACCGCCACCGCCGTCCCAGGCTGGAGGGGTACGAGACGGCGGCCGTGCCGCTCGACCACGCGCTGCGCAACGCCAGGGTGCTGGCCAGGCGGGCGATCGTGGCGCTCGACGGCTCCAGCGCGCTGCCGCCCTGGCTGCCGGGGGCGCTGCGCGAGCTGGCCGACGCGACCCTGCTGCTGCGCGATGAGCTGGCCACCGGCAGGCCTCCCGAGCGGGCGGGCCTGGCGATCCTGTCCGTGGCGTCGCGGCAGGGGGCGCAGCGGTGGGGGTTCTCGGCGGACGTGATGATCGCCCAGCTCCGGTCGATCATCGTGGACCTGCTCCAGGCGACGGGCACCGAGCGCGAGGAGGCCGTCGCCGCGCTCCCGCCCCTCGACGTCGCGCCCGAGCCGCCTCCGGCGGACCCCCAGGGGCCCTCCACCCCCACACCTGACGAAAAGGACTTAGCCGGGGCAAACGTGACCTTACTGTCATAAAGATCCGCCATGGTGGAGAGGTGCTAACCAGGCTCAGCGATCTTGTGAAGGAACGGCTGGGCACGTTCGGCCTGACGGCGCCGTCGATCGCGCAGTGCGCGGTGGGCGCCGCCCTGGCCTGGACCGCCGCCGTCGAGCTGCTCGGCCACCCCGCCCCGTTCTTCGCCCCCATCTCCGTGCTGATCTGCGTGGGCGTCGGCCTCGGGCAGCGGCTGCGGCGGGTCGTCGAGCTGGTCGTCGGGGTCAGCCTGGGGGTCGGGGTCGGCGACCTGCTGGTGTCGTGGATCGGCTCGGGCGCCTGGCAGCTCGCGCTGGTGGTGGGGCTGGCCATGACGGTGGCCGTGCTGCTCAACAGCGGAGCCCTGTTCGTCGCGCAGGCGGGCTCGTCGGCCGTGCTGGTGGCCACCCTGGTGCCGGGCGACGGCGTCGGCGGGCTCGACCGCATGGCCGACGCGCTCACGGGCGGCCTCATCGGGATCGCGGCGGTGGCGCTGCTGCCCGCCAGCCCGTTCACCCTCGCCGCCAAGCACCTGTCGGGGGTGCTCGACGCGCTGTCCACGGTGCTGGAGCGGGCGGCGGAGGCCATCGAGAAACGCGACGCGGACCTGGCGGCCGAGGCCCTGGAGGAGGCGCGCACGACGCAGGCGGCGGTGGAGGAGTTCGAGGCGGCCCTGGAGACCAGCAAGGAGATCACGATGATCTCGCCGCTGCACTGGCACCGGCGGGCCCGCCTGGCCCGCTACGAGACCGCGGCCGTGCCCGTGGACCTGGCGCTGCGTAACGCCAGGGTGCTGAGCAGGCGCACCCTGGCCTCGCTCGGGGAGGCCAGCCCGCCCCCTGCCGCGCTGGCCGAGGCGATGCGCGAGGTCTCGGAGGCGGCGCTGCTGCTGCAACTGGAGCTGGGCGCCGGCCGGGAGCCGACCCTGGCCCGGCAGGCGCTGCTGGCGGTCGCGGCCCGGGAACGGCCCGAGGGCCTGGGGTTCTCGGCACACGTGATCATCGCCCAGTTGCGGTCCGTGGTGGTGGATCTGCTGCAGGCGACGGGGATGGAACACGAGGAGGCGACGGCGGCGCTGACGCCGCTGGACGAGGCAGGGGTCGGCGACGAGGCCACGCGGCGCGGCTGAGGAGCCCGCGCGTGCTCAGGTGAAGGTGCGCAGGACGTCGGCGATCTCGTCCACCTCGGCGAGCTTGCCGGAGGCGACCGCGATGACGAGGTCGTAGGCGGAGTCGTCGTCGGTGTCGAGCTCGACGCCGTTGTAGCGGAGGAAGACGTCCGTCACGAGCCACGACAGGCGCTTGTTGCCGTCGATGAGCGGGTGGTTGACCGCCACCGACTGCAGCAGGGCGGCGGCCTTGGTGATCAGATCAGGGTAGGCCTCCTGCCCGAACATGGACGAGCTCGGCCGGTGCACCGCCGAATCGAGGAGGCCGAGGTCCTTGACGACACGGACGTCGCCGAGCTCGGCCTCCACCAGCTCGAGAACCTGCTCGAGCGTGAGGTAGCGGGTCATTCGCCGAGCCGATCGAGGACCGTCCGCCAGCGCTCCCTGGACTTGGCCCCGAGGCGGCGTACCTCCTCGTCGGCGCTGTGCCGCGCGAGATACTCCTCGACGGCTGCCAGCACGACTTGCTGCATGCTCCGCCCTTCGGCCTCCGCGCGCTTGCGGAGGGCTTCGGTCTGCTCGTCACTCAAGCGAAGGGTCATGGCCATGCCCCCATCGTAGACGCGAGGTGGTATCACCGCGATACCATGACGGAGAGTTTACCATCGGCTACTTTCCGTTGAACAAGTTTTCGCAAGCCTGGGTGCGTTCCTCCTAGGAACTTCTCACCGCTCCCTCAACCCCTCCGGCCTCGGCAGACTCGTCGTCGTCGCCACCCGGCGGCGGCATGACCACGGAGGTTGGAAGCGAACATGATCGGCAAAGTGCTGCTCGCCATCGGCGTGCTCACCGCGATGACCGCCTGCGCCGACGGTGGCCGCGGGTCCAAGCAGGCGCCGCAGCGCGCGAGCGCCGCCCCGCACCCGTACGTCGGCATGTGGGTCACCGCCGACGGGCGCATCAGGCAGGAACTGCTGCCCGACGGCCGCTACGAGGAGGAGCGCGACGGCCGCAAGCGCGCCTACACCGGCCGGTACACCGTCACCGGCAGCCACCTCGACTACTTCGACGACGCCGGGTTCACCGCCACCGGCGACGTCCGTGACGGCGTGCTCTACCACGAGCACCTCGTGCTCCACCGGGAGCGGTGACGTCCGGCGGGCACGCGGGCCGGCGGCGGGTGGGGGCCGCCGCCGGCCGCGAGGTCACGGCAGGGCGGGGTACGGTTCGGTGACGCGGTACAGGGCCGTGTCACCGTCGGAGCTCACCCGGCGGAACCCGGCCTTCTCGAGCACGCGGACCGACGGCGGGTTCGACAGTTCCACGTTGGCGAACACCGTGTGCACCCCCTGCGCGGTCAGGGCGAACGCCGCCAGGGCCCGGGTGGCCTCGGAGGCGTAGCCGCGGCCCCGGCGGGAGGCGACGATGCCGTACCCGAGCTCGACCGCGCCGTCCTGGGGAGGCCAGAACAGGCCGATCGAGCCGACCACCAGCCCGCTGTCGCGCTCGACGATCTGACGGTGGCCGTGGACGTCCAGCCAGGCCGGGTGCTCGGCGAACAGGCCGGCGATGACCTGGTCGCCTTCGGCCGGGAAGTCCCCGGCCCAGTGCCCGGGCCGGGCGCCGTCCAGGACCGCCGCCACCTCATCGGGTGTCCAGACCCGAAGGAGGAGACGGTCGGTGGTCAGGTCGGCGCCGGCCGGGGTAAGGAAAGAACTCACGTGACACTCCTGGTCGTTGAGAGGACGACCGGGCCGCGAGCGACCTGCTCAAGCGGACCGGCCGAGGGCATGCTGAACACAGCCGTCGGCAGCCATATTCATCAGCCCCCTCTCCTCCAGAAGTGATCCGCCCCACCTTAACAGGGGTCAGGAGGACAGGCGCTTCAGCCGGGTGACCGCCTCGTCGATGACCTCGTCCTTCTTGCAGAAGGCGAACCGTACGAAGTGCCGCCCCCGCTCCGGATGGTCGTAGAACACCTGCGTGGGAATGGCCACCACCCCGGCCAGCTCGGGCAGCCGCCGCGTCAGGTCCAGGCCGTCGGAGAAGCCCAGCGGCCGGATGTCGGTCTGCACGAAGTACGTCCCCGCCGGCCGCAGCACCGAGAAGCCCGCCGCCGACAGCCCCTCCATGAGCCGGTCGCGCTTGTCCTGGAGCCCGGCCCGGAGCGCGGCCACCCACTCCAGCTCGTGCCGGAGCCCGTACGCCACCGCGAGCTGCCACGGCGCGCTCGCCGTGAACGTGAGGAACTGCTTGACCGTCTGCACCGCCGTGACCATCGCGGGGGGCGCGCACACCCAGCCCGTCTTCCATCCGGTGACCGAGAACGTCTTCCCCGCGGACGAGATCATGACCGTGCGCTCCCGCATCCCGGGCAGCGTGGCCATCGGCACGTGCTCGACCCCGTCGAAGGTGAGGTGCTCGTACACCTCGTCCGTGATCGCGATCAGCCCGTGCTCCTGGCAGAGCTCGGCGATGACGGTCAGCTCGGCGCGGGTGAAGACCGTGCCCGTGGGGTTGTGCGGGGAGTTGACCAGGACGGCGCGGGTGCGCGGGGTGACGGCGGCGCGCAGCTCGTCGGGGTCGAAGGTGAAGCGGCCGTCGACCGGCCTGAGCGTGACGGCCACCAGCCGGGCCTGGGCCAGGGCGATGGAGGCGGCGTAGGAGTCGTAGTAGGGCTCGAAGGCGATCACCTCGTCACCCGGCTCGCACAGGGCGAGCACGCTCGCCGCCACCGCCTCGGTGGCGCCCACCGTGACCATGATCTCGCCCACCGGGTCGTAGGTGAGGCCGTAGTGCGCCGCCCGGTGCTCCGAGACCGCCTGCCGCAGCTCCAGCACGCCCGGCCCGGGCGGGTACTGGTTGGCGCCCGCGCCGATGGCCTGGACGGCGCGGTCGAGCATCGCGGCCGGCCCGTCGGTGTCGGGGAAGCCCTGGCCGAGGTTGATCGACCCGGTCTGGACGGCGAGTGCGCTCATCTCCGCGAAAATGGTCGTACCGAAGGTGCGCATCCTGCTGACAAGTGGTTCGGTCACGGCTCCACACTATTAGTCTCGTCCCGTGATCATTCGGGTCGTGCTCGCCCTCGCCCTGTCCGCGCCTCCCGTCATGACCCCGGCCGGGGCACCGCAGAGCCCCTGCCCCGTCCCCGTGCCCGCCCGTACGAGCTGCGGTTTCCTGGAGGTCCCCGAGCGCAGGGACGCCCCCGAGCGGAAGATCAAGGTCGGGTACGCCGTGCACCTCTCGACGGCGGCCGGCCGCAAGCCCGACCCCGTGGTCTACATGAGCGGCGGCCCCGGGTCGGCGTCGATGCAGCTCATGGGGTTCCTGAGCCAGATGTTCCCCGACCGTGACGTGGTGACCGTCGAGCAGCGCGGCAGCAGGTACTCCCAGCCGGTGCTGGCCTGCCCCGAGACCGCGCAGGCGCTGCTCGGGCGGCTGCGGCAGCCGCAGGCCGACGTCGCCGCCTCCGCGAACCGGTGCCGCGAACGGCTCACCGAGCAGGGCGTCGACCTTCGCGGCTACAACACGAAGGAGATCGCGGCCGACGTGGTCGCGTTGCGGCAGAAGCTCGGGTACGCCTCGTGGAACCTGTTCGGCGTCAGCTACTCGACCAGGGTCATGATGGACGTGGCCGCGGCCGACCCCGAGGGGGTGCGGTCGGTGGTGCTCGACTCGTACCTGCCCGCGGGCGTCGCCTGGTACGACGACGCCGACCGGAACCTGGGCGACACGATGGCGCTGCTGGGGGTCCGGGAGCGGTACGAGACCATGCTGGCGCGGCTCAACCGGACGCCGGCCCTGGTCCCGGTGCTGGATCCGCTGGCGGGCCGGGAGTTCAGGGCGCGGATGAGCGGTGACGACGTGGCCACGATCCTGGCGGAGGCGCTGCACGAGGCGGAGGTGGCCGCCGTGGTGCCGGCGATGGTGAGCGCGCTGGCCGAGGGGCACGACGAGCTGCTGCGGCCGCTGGCGGACGCGGTGGGCGAGGGGCTGACGTCGCACGAGTTCGGGCTGTATCACGCGGTGCAGTGCCAGGACGAGGTTCCGTTCAACACCTTCGGCCGGGGGTCACGGCTTTTCACCGTAAATGCGGATAAGGCGGTGTGTGATGCTTGGCGGCTGCCCAAGAGCGCGCCCACGACCGCCACAGGTGGCACGTCCAGCGCCGCCGTGAACACCGTGCAGGCCCCTGTGTACGTGCTCGCCGGCCAGTACGACCCGACGACGCCGCCGAGGACCGCGGGGCCCGCCGCCGAGTCCCTGCCCGGAGGGCGTTTCCAGCAGTTCGCCGGCCTCTCCCACGCCGTCTTCCTGGCGAGCGGCTGCGCCCGCAGCCGGATCGCCGGGTTCGTCGGCGACCCGGCCGGCCAGTCGCTCACCCCGTGCCCCGCGCCCGAGCTCCGGCCGGGCGGCCTGCACGTGACCGGCGCGCCGTACCAGATCTCCCGCTCGCCCTGGCCGGCCGCGCCCTTCGCCCTGTACGCGCTGGCCTCCCTGATCCAGCTCGTGACGGCCGCGCTGAGGGGCAGGGCACTGGCCGCCTTCGGCGGGCTGGCGGGCGTGGCGTTCACGGGCGTCGTCGCCCAGTCCGTCCTCACCCTGGCGAGCAGGAACGAGACGGCCCTGGCCGTCGGCGTCCCGGACCTGGTGGTCCCGTACAGCTCGATCGCGGCGATCTCCGCCATACTGACTGCGGCGGCGCTCTTCCACGACCGCAGATGGCCGCAAATCGCGGCAACCGTCATCAACGGCGGATTCCTCGTATGGTGGTTCACCTGGGTCCTGTAAAGACGCGCGTCCATGAGCTCGACGCCCTACGCGGCTTCGCGGTGGGCGGCATCATGCTGGTCAACACGTGGCAGCACATCGAGCTCAAGAAGACGCATCCGGTCGGGCTCGACTGGTTCGTCGAGGGCCTGTTCCAGAGCCGGTTCTATCCGATCTTCTCGTTGCTGTTCGGCATCGGCTTCCTGCTGTTCCTGCGCGGCAACAGCCGCTGGGCGCTGCTGAGCAGGCTGTTCTGGCTGTTCTGCTTCGGGATGATCCAGCACCAGTTCTACGAGGGCGAGGTGCTGACCGACTACGCCTTCTACGGCGCGCTGGTGCTGCTGCCGGCCTCGTTCCTGGCCGAGGGGCTGCCCGTGCTGCTGCTGGGCGTGGCGGGCGTCGGGTGGGCGCTGATGCCGGGGGTGGGCGGCGGGCCGCTGCTGATCCCGGGGCTGTTCCTGGTCGGCATGGGCGTGTGGCAGTTGCGGCCGCCGAGGTCCCTGCTGCTGCCCGGGTTCGCGGTCGCCGCGCTGGCCTCGGTGCTGCTCACCATGGCGTGGATCAGCACGAACGACTGGACCGTCTACAGCGTGGCCGCCCTGGCGGGCGCGGCGGCGTACGTGCTGGGCCTGCTGCTGATCCTGCGGCCGTGGTTGTCGGCGCTGCTGGAGCCGCTGGGGAAGATGGCGCTGACGAACTACGTCTCCGGCACCGCCGTGATCGCCCTGGCCCTGCCGCTGCTGGAGACCGACCGGAGCCGGTGGTCGGTCGTGGGGCTGACGGCGGTCACGCTGATCGTGCAGGGTCTGTTCAGCCGATGGTGGTTGTCACGGTTCAGATATGGCCCGCTCGAATGGATATGGCGGTGCCTGACCTGGTTTCGTCTGGTGCCCAACCGGCTACAGTCGAGCCGTGACCAGAATCGCCCTCTGCCAGATCCCGGTGTCCCCTGACCCCTCAGCCAATCTCAAGAGGGTCCGAGAGGCACTCGCGTCCGCCGAAGGCGCCGACCTGGCGATCTTCCCCGAGGCCACGCTGACCCGGTACGGCCGGCGCATCTCCACGCTCGCCGAGCCGCTGGACGGGCCGTTCGTGTCGGGGCTGGCCGAGTCGGCCCGCGAGCACGGGCTGGCGGTGATCGCGGGCGTGTTCGAGCCCGGCGAGGATCGCGTGCACAACACGGCGGTGGCGATCGACGCCCGGGGCGAGCTGAAGGCGGCCTACCGGAAGATCCACCTGTTCGACTCGTTCGGCGCGAAGGAGTCCGACCTGGTCGCGCCGGGCGCGGAGCCGGCCGTGGTGGAGCTGGCGGGCGTCAGGGTGGGGCTGATCACCTGCTACGACGTGCGCTTCCCCGAGCTGGCCAGGGCGCTGGTCGACCGGGGCGCCGAGCTGTTCGCGGTGATCGCCGCCTGGGGCTCAGGGCCGCTCAAGGAGGACCACTGGGTGACGCTGGTCAGGGCGCGGGCACTGGAGAACACCATGTGGACGGCGGCGGTCGGCCAGGCGCCCA
Source organism: Nonomuraea sp. GTA35 (assembly GCF_041950525.1). NCBI lineage: Bacteria > Bacillati > Actinomycetota > Actinomycetes > Streptosporangiales > Streptosporangiaceae > Nonomuraea > Nonomuraea sp. GTA35. The sequence continues at coordinate 364,748 of NZ_JBGNUV010000003.1, forward strand.
ACCCGGCGGAGTCGTCCGACGGGTTCGGGGTGGGCCGCAGCATGCTGGTCGACCCGCTCGGCGTGGTCCGCTCCGACCTGGGCACCGGCCCCGGCGTGCGGGTCGTCCAGGTGGACCGCGAGTGGACGGCCACCGCCCGGGCGATGCTGCCGTGCCTCGAACACCGGGTGCTGTGACCCTGACCCGGTCCACCCCGGGGTCAAGCGATCGTAAAGTAGGACTGTGAGCGGAACGCAGATGCAGAAGGTGGTCCCGCCGCGTCTGCTCGTGCCATATCTGTCGGGCAAGCGCACGGTCATCTCGGGTTACGTCTACCGGGTGCAGGATTGTGTCAGGCTGACCACCCCCGAAGCCCTCTACTACGGGCTCGACCTGTCCTTCGACGGATCCGAGCTGTTCGCCGAGGTGCCCGAGCTGTACATGATGCGATGGTTCGCCCGCGACGTCGACACCTACGCGGTGCCGTACGGGCCCCACATGGGCGGCGACTGGAGCGACGCGCCGCCGTTCGCCGGCAACGGGTTCACCACGTCGTCGGAGCACGTGGTGCCGCAGTTCCACACCGTTCCGATGCCGATCCCGGCCGGGGCGGAGATCGTGCACGTCACCGGCGAGGGCGAGCGGCCCTTCGCCGAGTACGACGGGCTGACCTGGCGGCCCGCCGCATGAGCGACGAGATCATGCCGGTCGCCTCCGGCTTCGTGGCCCGCTTCGGCGAGAGCACGCTGCCTGCCGCCCTCGGCCCCGACAACGACCAGGTGGTGCTGTTCAGCGAGACGGAGCTGGAGGGGTTCGAGGCCGCCTCCGGCTACTGGCGGCGGGTGGTGCCCAGGGCGCAGGTCGAGTGGCTGGTGCTCATCCGCACGGTGGGCGCGTTCGGCGGCGAGCCGTGCATCGTGCTCGACGAGGACGACGACGGGCTGCACATCGCCTACACCGGGCACAGCGGGATGAAGGCCGAGGCGCTGGGCTACTGGATGGTCGACCACGGCGCCTACGAGGTCGTGGTGCCCCGCGAGGAGGTCTTCTCGATCCGGGTCGAAAGGATTCCGGTCCCGTAGTCAACCTTCGGCGCGTCCGTGTGTCTGTAGGGATGTGACCGAAACAGCGACCATGGCGCAGCCGTCGTTCGCCGAGCTGTTCGCGGCCCAGTACCACTCCCTGGTACGGCTGGCCGGGCTGCTCGGCGCGGACGACCCCGAGGACATCGTCCAGGAGGCGTTCGCCCGGCTGCACTCGCGGCGGCTGCGCGACGACGGGGCCGCGATGGCCTACCTCCGCGCGACCGTCTGCAACCTGACCCGCAACCGCCTGCGGCATCTCCGCCTCGTCCGGCTGCGCCGTCCCGATCCTCCGGAGCACGTCCGCAGCAGCGAGCACGCCGTGCTCGTCTCCGAGGAGCACCGGGAGCTGCTGGCGGCCGTGGACCGCCTGCCGCGCCGCCAGCGCGAGGCCCTCGTCCTGCGTTACTGGCTGGAACTGTCGGAGCGCGAGATCGCCGACGCCATGGGCGTCTCGCCAGGATCGGTGAAGACCCACGCCAGCAGGGGCCTGGCGGCCCTGGGCAGGGCGCTGAAGGAGGAGGACCGGTGAACGACCTGGAAGAGCGCCTGCGGGCGGCCCTCGACGCCCGCGCCCAGACCTTCGAGACCAGCCCGGACGCCTGGCTGCGCGTGCGCGAGCGCAGGCCGCGCCGCTACCGCGCGCTGCGCCTGGCGGCGGCCGCGCTGCCGGTGGCGCTGCTGGCCGTGTTCGTCCCCGTCCTGATCGGCGGGGGCCTGGGCAGGAACACCGCGGCCGACGCCGACGCGATCTACCAGGGGCTCATGCGTGGCAGGACCGCCGCCGGCGAGCAGGTCACGGTGGACAACCCCACCGAGGGCAAGCCGCTGCGGCTCTGGTTCGCCAAGGGCAGGCTGGGCAATCCCGAGCTGTGCTACGTCGTCGAACGGGTGGACGCCGAGGGGTACGGGGGCTGCTCGCGCATGCCCACGATCGGCTCCGACGCCTGGTTCGCGGGCAGCACCGTCCGCGACCAGGCGGAGAGCGCGCTGGACTGGGGCGTGGCGGTCGACGACATCGGGACGGTCACCGGGGTCGCGGGTGACGGGCAGAGGTTCCCCGGACAACTGTGGCGGCCCGCGGGGGCGCCGTACCGGATCTGGACCGTGACCTACCCCGCGCGGCAGCCGCTGTCGAAGATCGAGATCTCCGACGACCGGGGCAGGGACCTCGGCGAGCGCTCGCGCGACATGTTCGCCGCTCCCCAGCCGGGACAGGCTCTCGGGGCGGCCCACGACCTGCCCGCCGGGGTGACCGCGCGGCCGTTCCGGACGAAGGAGGGCACGGAGCTGCGCCTCACGCGCGGCGGCGCGGAGCTCGGCACGGTCCTGCTCGGCCAGGCCATGCAACCGGTCGACGCGCGCATGCGGGAGAACGTGATCACCGGGGTGGCGGCAGGGAACGTCTCCAGGATCGCGTTCTCCTTCGAGGACGGAACCACCGCCCAGGTCGGGACGCGGCCCGATCCATGGGGCCTGGGCATCACGCTGTTCGCCGCCGAGGGCGCCCCGGACGACGGCCAGGAGCGCCATCGCCTGGTCGCCTACGACGCGTCGGGCGCGGAGGTCTGGCGCGACGAGGCCAAGGACCCGCAGGAGGGGATGCCGCCCGTCGGCGAGGTGATGAGCCTGCCCGGCACCGGAGCGGCCGGTGAGCCGGTGCGCGTCTGGTTCACCGACGCCGGCCCCGACACGGGCCGCCCCAGGGTCACGCTCTGCTACTCCGGCGGCGTGGACCCCGACCTGTCCTGCATCGGCGGTGGCCGGGACCCGGACCACCTCGGCAGCCCGCTGCGGGCCGTCCAGTACCTGCCGGAGCCCGGCACCGTCAGCTACTTCGGCGCGGCAGGCGACGACTGGGAGTCGGTCGAGGCCGTGCTCTCCGACGGGCGGCGCCTGCCCGCCACGTTCCGGCGCGGCACCGGGACCCCGGCCCCGATCTGGTACGTCACGATCCCGTCCAGCGACGCGGAGGTCGCGGGCTTCACCATGAAACGCAAGGACCGGCCGCTCGGGCTGTTCCCGGAGACGCGCAAGGACTGCGGGCAGCAGGCCATGCGCTCCGACACCCCCCGCCACCCGCTGCCCGCGGGCGTCACCGCGCTCGTGAGCGAGCCGAACTGCCTGGCCTTCTGGGAGAACGACGAGCTGGTCATGGGGCTCGCCGGGCCGCTGCCCGGGACCAGGCTGAGCGACCTGCTCAGCGCCGAGCAGCCGGTGAGGTGGGGCCGCGGCACCCACGCCTGGTACGGCTACGCGCTCGCCGGCACCGCCAGGATCGAGGTCACCTCGTCGAACGGCGTCACCGGCACCGCGCAGGCCGCCCCCGATCCGTGGGAACAGGGGGTGGCGCTGTTCGCGGCGCCGATCCCCGAGGGCGCCGACTTCTCCGCCGGCATGGTCGTCAAGGGGTTCGACGCCGGCGGCAAGCAGCTCTGGCAGCAGGACTAACCCAGGTTGCGGTACCGGGCCCGGCGGGCCGCGAAGCGGTCGGCCGGGCCCACCTGGAGCAGGCCCGCGATCTCGTACTCCAGCGCCCGCCCCACCCGCTCGCAGAACTGTCTCGGCTCGTAGGCGGCGTCGGGCAGCTCGGGGATCACCCGGTCCACGATGCCGTCGCGGCGCAGGTCGGTGGCGCGGATGTGCTGCGCCTGGGCGATCTCGGGGGCGAAGTCGACCGAGCGGTAGAGGATGGCGGAGGCGCCCTCGGGCGGCAGCGGCGCCAGCCAGGCGTGCTGCGCGCAGAGCACCCGGTCGGCGGGCAGCAGCGCCAGCGCCGCGCCGCCCGCGCCCTCGCCGAGCAGCAGGCAGACGGTCGGCGCGTCGAGCATGAGCAGCTCGGCCAGGCAGCGGGCGATCTCGGCGGCCAGCCCGCCCTCCTCGGCCGCCTTGGACAGGTCGGCGCCGGCCGTGTCGATCACGGTGACCAGGGGCAGGCCGAGCTCGGCGGCCAGCCGCATGCCGCGCCTGGCCACCCGCAGGCCGGCGGGGCCGAGCGGCGAGTTGGCGCGCTGGAGGCGCCGGTCCTGGCCGAGCACCACCGCCGGCGCGGTGCCGAACCTGGCCAGCGCGAGCAGCAGCCCCGGCTCGTTCTTGCCCGTCCCCGTGCCGCTGAGCGGCGTCACGTCCGTGGCGGCGAGCTTGAGCAGGGTGCGCACGCCCGGCCGGTCGTCGCGCCGGGACCGGGTGATCGCCTCCCACGCCTCCACCGGCCGCAGGTCCTCCTCGGGCGCCTGGCCGGCCTCGATGGCCGAGCGGTCGGCGGCGAGCACGGCCAGCGCCCTGATCGCCACCTCCCGCGCGTCCTCGGCGGACACCACCGCGTCGAGCAGGCCCTTGCCGTGCAGGTTCTCCGACACCTGCACGCCCTCGGGGAACGGGTAGCCGTGCAGCGACTCGAACACCCGCGGCCCCTGGAACCCGATCAGCGCTCCCGGCTCCGCCACCGTGACGTGCCCGAGCGACCCCCAGGACGCGAACACCCCGCCGGTCGTCGGATGCCGCAGGTACACCAGGTACGGCAGGCCGACCGCCCGGTGCTCCTGGATCGCCGCGGTGATCTTCACCATCTGGACGAACGCGAGCGCGCCCTCCTGCATGCGCGTGCCGCCCGAGGCCGGCAGGGCCAGCAGCGGCAGCCGCTCCCGGGTGGCCCGCTCGGCCGCGGTCACGAACCGCTCGGCCGCCACCACCCCGATCGAGCCCGCCATGAACGAGAACTCGCACGCCACGACGGCCACCCTGCGCCCGTCGAGCAGCCCCTCGCCGGTGATCACGGCCTCGTCGTAGCCGCACTTGACGCGGGCCGCGGCCAGCTCGTCTGCGTAGGAGGAGCCGGGCTCGGCCGGATCGGCGGGCGGCGCGTCCCACGACTTCCACGACCCCCGGTCGAGGATCGTTTCGATCAGTGTGCGCGCGTCCGGACGGCTCACTATCGCTCCCTAGATGTCAGCCAACGTTGCAATGTTGACGCATGAGCGCCCCGGCCGGTGCCACCCGTTCGCGATCATCGTTCGCACTCTTCCAGCCAGGCGAGCACGGCGTCGCCGTCCTGGCCGAGCATGGGCGGCGCGGTGTGCTCGACCCCGGTCAGCCCGTCGAAGCGCAGCGGCGGCCCCGGCAGCTCGATCGGGCCGAGCACCGGGTGCTCCACCTGGACGACCAGGCCCTGCGAGCGGGTCTGCTCCCACGCGTAGACCTCGTCGAGCGTCCTGATCGCGCCGGCGGGCACGCCCGCCCCGGCCAGCTCCGCCAGCCAGTGGGCGCGGTCGTGGGCGGACAGCGCCTTCTCCATGTCGGCGATCAGCTCGTCGCGGTGCGCGAACCGGTCGCGGTTGGTGGCGTAGCGCGCCTGGCCGGGGTCGATGCCGAGGAGCGCCGCCACCTTGCGCCACTGGCCGTCGTTGGCGGCGGCGATCTGCAGCATGCCGTCGGAGCAGCGGAAGGCGCCGTAGGGGGCGATGGAGGCGTGGTGGTTGCCGCCCGCCGCGGGCACCTGGCCGCCCACCGTCCAGGCGGTGCCGTGGTAGGCGTGCACGCCGGTGATGGCGGCGAGCAGCGAGGTGCGCACGACCCGGCCCCTGCCGGTGCGCTCGCGCTCGTAGAGCGCGCTCACCACCCCGTACGCGCCGTACATGCCGGCCAGCAGGTCGCCGATGGAGGCGCCGACGCGGTACGGCTCGTCGGGCGAGGGGCCGGTCAGCGACATCAGCCCGGCCTCGCCCTGGGCGATCTGGTCGTAACCGGGGCGGCCGCCCTCGGGGCCGTCGTGGCCGAAGCCGGTGATCGACAGGACGACCAGGCGCGGGTTGAGCTCGTGCAGGCGCTCGACGGAGAAGCCGAGGCGGTCGAGCACGCCGGTGCGGAAGTTCTCGACCAGGACGTCGCTGTGGCGCACGAGGCGCTCGATGAGCTGCTTGCCCTCGCCGGACTTCAGGTCGACGGCGATGGACTGCTTGTTGCGGTTGGCCGACAGGAAATAGGTCGAGATGTCGTGATCAGGCCCGACGAACGGCGGGCCCCAGCCCCGCGACTCGTCCCCCCCGTCCGGATGCTCGACCTTGATCACCCGAGCGCCCAGGTCACCGAGCATCTGCGCGGCGTGCGGCCCGGCCAGGGCCCTGGACAGATCGAGTACGACGATGTCACCGAGGGGTCCGAGCAAGATCCAACCTCCTCCTTGCGTCCGGGGTGAAAGAACATTCTCTCAGGCGTCCGCCCCCCGTCACCTACCCTGGGTCCGGTGAAAGACCTGGCCTCTCGCATCTCGAACCTGCGCCCCTCGTGCGGCCCGGTCCGCCTGGTGGCCGTGGACGGGCCCGCGGGGTCGGGCAAGACGACGTTCGCGGGGCGGCTGGCGGCGGAGCTGGGGTGCCAGGTGATCCACAGCGACGACTTCCCCGTGCCGTGGGAGGAGGGGCCGGGCGGCTGGTTCCACGCGCTGGAGTCGCAGGTGCTGCGGCCGCTCCAGCGCGGGCTCCCCGGAGGTTTCCGCAGGTACGACTGGGTGCGCGGCGGCTATGCCGAGCCGGTGGCGGTGCCTGTCGCGCCCGTCCTGGTCGTCGAGGGCGTCGGGACGGCGCGGGCCTCGGTGGCGGACCTGCTGGCGTACACCGTCTGGGTGGAGGCCGCCGAGCCGGTGCGCCTGCGGCGGGTGCTGGAGCGGGACGGCGCCGCGCTGGAGCCGCGATGGCGGGAGTGGTTCGAGGCGGAGCGCGCGTGGTTCGCCGGGGACCGTACCCGGGAGCGGGCCGACCTCGTGGTCACGACGTGAGGTGCGCGACGTCGTTGAAGCTGACGAGCTCGCCCCCGGTGCGCCAGAGCGACACCGAGGCGTTCAGCACCGGCGCGAACTCCAGCACGGCCGCCAGCTCCGCGTCCGGCCGCTTGCCGAGGACGTGGCGCAGCGCCAGCACCACCGAGTCGTGCGCGACGATCAGCACCCGACGCCCGGCTGCCCGCCCGTCCAGGTCCCGCAGGAAGTCGCGCAGCCGCACCACGACGTCGGCCAGCGACTCGCCGCCGGGCGGGCGGAAGGCGTAGGCGCCCTCGGCCTCGCGCCGGACCAGCTCCTCGGGGTGCCGCTCCCGGATCGCGGCCAGGTTGAGGCGCGCGAACGCGCCCCCCTCCTGGTCCCTGAGCCGCTCGTCCACGGTGACGGGGAGCGGCTCGACGCCCCACGCCTCCTGGGCGATCTTCCAGGTGTCGAGCGCGCGCAGGTACGGCGAGCACCACACCAGCTCGGGCGCCTCGCGGGCGGGCTGGGCCGCCAGCAGCCGGCCCAGCGCCGCCGCCTGCGCCCTGCCCAGCTCCGTCACCGTCACCTCGTCGTCGCCGCGCTCGTAGACCAGCGGCGTCTCCCCCGCCTGCCGGTGGGCGAGGTTGGCCTCGCTCTCGCCGTGCCGCACCGCCATGATGCACTCAGGACCCATGTCCCCATCCTCACACGGCGGTGATCGTACGGTGGTGGCATGACTGGTGTCGCAGTACTCGGAACGGGGCTCATGGGGCTGCCCATGGGCCGGAACCTGGCCAGGGCCGGCATGCGGGTGACGGCGTGGAACCGTACCAGGGACAGGGCCCTGCCGCTGGAGGCCGACGGCGCGGTGGTCGCGCACTCCCCCGCCGAGGCGGTCGCGGGCGCGGACGTGATCGTCACGATGCTGAGCGACGGTGACGCCGTGCACGAGGCCGTCACCGCCGCCGCTCCCGGGCTGCGGGCCGGGCAGGTGTGGGCGCAGATGAGCACGGTCGGCCTCGCCGCCGTCGAGCGGCTGTCGGCGCTGGCGGCCGAGCACGGGCTGACGTTCGTGGACGCGCCCGTCCAGGGCACCCGGCAGCCGGCCGAGCAGGGCAGGCTGGTCATCCTCGCCTCCGGCCCCGCCTCGGCCCAGGGCGCGCTGGAGCCGGTGTTCGGCGCGCTCGGACAGCGGACGCTGTGGCTCGGGGACGCCGGAGCGGGCACGAGGCTCAAGATGGCCACGGTCAGCTTCGGCATCTCGCTGACGGCTGTCGTGGCCGAGGCGCTCTCGCTCGCCCAGGGGCTCGGGCTCGATCCCGATCTGGTCCGCCAGGTGATCAGCGGTGGGCCGATGGACAGCGCCTACTTCCAGGCCAAGTCCGCCGCCATCCTGTCGGGCGACTTCACGCCCAGCTTCACCGTGCGCAACGCCGAGAAGGACACGCGGCTGATCGGGGAGGCGGGTGAGGCCGCCGGGGTGCGGCTGGACGTGGTGGCCGCGGCCGGGGAACGCTTCCGGCGGGCGGAGGCGCAGGGGCACGGCGATGAGGACATGGCGGCCACGTATTTCGCGAGCTTCGGCAAGGGGCAGGCCGGCGGGGTTCCTGGCGTGCCGCCCGCCCGCGGGGAGGACGGGAGCGGGCCCGGGGCCCGCGACGGTGAGGCGTGATCAACGCCTCACCATTCGTCCACCTCCGCGTAGGCCCTGCCACCCGAGAGCTTCGCGTACCCGGGCCCCCGGTCGAAGAACCGGTCCGCCGGAGGCCGCAGGCGGGCGCGGAGCTCGGCCGTGCCCTGCTCGTCGATGCGGTCCCCGTCCAGGACCACGCCGTAGTCGCCCAGCGCCCCCGCGATCGACACCTTCCCGTCACGCACGTCGGCCGCCACCGCCCGGGGGTCCCGGTCGTAGGGGGAGCCCCAGCCGCCCCCGCCGGTGGTGCGGATCCTGATCAGGTCCCCCGCCTGCACCGGGTGGTCGTCCACCAGGCCTTCCATCTCCTTGCCCGCGATCTCCACCCGGAACGGCCGCCCCGCCAGGCCGCCGTTGACGCCCCAGCAGGACAGGATGGACCGGTCGGCGATCGACATGTACGAGGCGTCGCGCAGCATGCGGATGTGCTTGTCGTAGCCGAGCCCGCCCCTGAACATGCCGGGCCCGCCCGAGTCGCAGGCCAGGGCCAGCCGCTCCACGCGGAACGGCCAGCGCGCCTCGGCGAACTCCACCGGGATGTTGCGCGAGTCGGGCACCACGTGGATGGTGTCCTCGCCGTCGGCGTACCAGCGCCCGCCGGAGCCGCCGCCCAGCACCTCGCGCATGAGGTACGGCTGCCCGTCGGCGTCCGTGCCGTACACGCCCGTGTAGCGGATGGTCTCCTGGTCGGCGGGCATGCGCCCGCCGGTGGCCTTGGCCAGGACGCCGGCCAGGACGCCGAGCAGCCGCAGGATGACGAACGTTCGGGCGTTGGTCGGGGCGGGGAAGACGGGGGTGAGGAGGGTGCCCTTCTCGGGGAAGATCATTTTGATGAGGGGCACCACTCCCTCGTTCACGTCCAGCTCGGCCATGCGGTCCGGCGTGTCGGCCAGGTTGCGCAGCACCGGGGCCAGCCACTTCTTCAGGAACACGCCGTCGGCGTAGTCGCCGGCGTGGTTGATGGGGCCCTTGGCCTGGGGTGAGGTGCCGGTGAAGTCGATGGTCAACGGCGCGTCGGCCGCGTGGTCCACGCTCAGCGTGATGCGCTGGGCGTGCAGGCGGGGCTCGTCCACGCCGTCGTGCTCGGCGTAGTCCTCCCACACGTACGTCCCCTCGGGGATCTTCGCCAGCAGCTCCCTGCGGAACGTCTCGGTCGTCTTGGCGATGATGGCGTCGAAGCACTCCTGGACGGCCTGCTTGCCGTACCGCTCGAACAGCTCGCCCAGCCGGCGCGCGCCCATCAGGCAGGCCGAGCACTCGGCGTCGAGGTCCCCGGCCAGGGAGTCGGGCATGCGGGAGTTGCGGGTCATGATGCGCAGCGCGGCCTCGTTGGGCACGCCCTGGTCCCGCAGCTTGATCGGCGGGACCATCAGGCCCTCTTCGTAGACCGAGCGGGCGTGAGAGGGCATGGAGCCGGGGACCGAGCCGCCGATGTCGTCGTGGTGCCCGAAGGCCTGGACGAAGGCGACCACCTCGCCGTCGTGGAAGACCGGGACGGTGACGCACAGGTCCGGCAGGTGGCCGATGCCGCCTTCCGACAGGTAGACGTCGTTGTGGAAGTAGACGTCGCCGGGCTTCATGGTCTCGACCGGGAAGTCGCGCACGACGGGCTGGACGAGCGCGCTGTAGGAGCGGCCGGTGAGCTTGCGCAGCCGTACGTCGTGGATGCCCGCGCGGAAGTCGTGCGCGTCGCGGATCATCGGCGAGCGGGCCGTGCGCGCGATGGCGGTCTCGACCTCCTTCTCGACGGAGGCGAGCGTGCCCTCGACGATCTCCACCAGGATGGGATCAGTCACGACTTATCTCCACATTTCCGTATTCGTCGATCTTCGCGGTGAAGCCGGGGTGGATGGGGATCGTCGAGCCGTACTCCTCGATCACCGCCGGCCCCCGCACGGTGGCGCCGGGGCCCAGGGCGGCGCGCTGGTGGATCGGGGTGTCGCGGGTCTCGTCGAAGTGCACGGGGCGGACCGACGTGGCGCCCTCGCCGGCCTTGTCCAGGCGGCGGACGGCCGGGCGGGTGATGGGGCCGATGCCGGAGACGCGCAGGTTCACCCACTCCACGCCGTGGCGGGGGTCGTCGCGGTAGGCGTAGCCGTACAGCTTCTCGTGGGCGTCGTGGAAGCGGGAGATCACCTCGGCGTGCCAGTCGTCGTCGATCTCCCCCGCGGGCGCGGGCACGCGGACCTCGTAGGCCTGGCCGTAGTACCGCAGGTCGGCGCTGCGCTGGTAGATCGGGTCGTCGAAGCCCTCGCGGTCGAGCGCCTCGCCGGCCTGATGCTCCAGGTCGTGGAAGATCTCGACGGCCTTGCCGAGGGACAGCTCGCGGGTGACGTACGTGCGCACGTAGTCGTTCCTGACGTCCACCGTGAGCAGCCCGAACGCCGAGACGTTGCCCGGGTCGCGCGGGACGATCACGGACGGCAGGCCGAGGATGTCGATCAGCCGGCAGGCCAGCAGCGGCCCCGACCCGCCGAACGTCACCAGCGGGAAGTCCCGCACGTCCAGCCCGCGCTTGACGGTGAGCTGCCTGATCGCGTTGCTCTGGTTGAACGCGCTGATCTCCAGGATGCCGGTCGCCGTGCGCTCGGGGGTGAGGCCGAGCTTGTCGGCCAGGGCCTGGATGCCGGTGCCGGCGGCGTCCACGTCCAGCGGGATCTCCCCGCCGAGCAGGTGCGGCGGGATCCGGCCGAGGAACACGTGCGCGTCCGTCACCGTCACCTCGGTCCCGCCCTTGCCGTAGCAGAGGGGGCCGGGGTCGGCGCCGGCCGAGCGGGGGCCCACCTTGAGCGTGCCCTCGGGCGAGATCCACGCCACCGAGCCGCCGCCCGCGCCGACCGTGATGATGTCGATCATCGGGATCTTGCACGGGTAGCGGCCGACGGAGCCCTCGGTGGTGATGGAGGGCTCGCCGTCGATCACCACGGCCACGTCGGTCGAGGTGCCGCCGCCGTCCAGCGTGATCACCGACTCGTGGCCCGCCGTGGAGGCGATCAGCGCGGCGCCCAGCGCCCCCGCCGCCGGGCCCGACAGGACGGTGCTGATGGGCTGGTTGACGACCTCGCGGGCGGACAGCACGCCGCCGTTGGACTTCATCACGGAGAACGGCATGCCGAGCCGGGTCGACAGGGTCGCGATGTAGGTGCGCATGGCCGGCTTGACGGCGGCGTCGACGAGGGTGGTGACCGAGCGCTCGTACTCGCGGTACTCGCGCAGCACGTCGCTGGACAGCGAGATCACCGCCTCCGGGTGCTCGCGCCAGAGCACCTCGCGCATGCGCCGCTCGTGCTCGGGGTTGGCGTAGGAGTGCAGGAAGCAGACCCCGATCGCGGTGATGCCCTTGGCGCGGAACCAGCGGGCCACCTCGACGGCCTGCTCGTCGGAGAACGGCCGCACCTCGTTGCCGAGGTGGTCGAGCCGCCCGCCGACGGTCTTGACGAGGTGGACGGGCACGATCCTGGGCGGTTTGACCCAGAAGTAGGAGTTGCCGTAGCCGTCAGGCACGCTCTGCCTGGCGATCTCCAGGATGAACTCGAACCCCTCGGTCGTGATGAACCCGAGGTTCTCGATGCGGTCCTCCAGGAGCCGGTTCGTGGCCACCGTCGTCCCGTGCACGATCGAGCCGACGTCGAGCCGGCCCAGCTTCTCGATCCCCGCGAGGAACCCGTCGGCCGGGTTCGCGGGGGTCGAGGGGGTCTTGGTGGTGAGGATCTCACCCGTCTGCTCGTCCACCGCCACCACGTCGGTGAACGTTCCTCCGGTGTCCACTCCGATACGCACGCTACGCATGGCTCCTCAGCTCCGGCGACGGCCGAGCACTTCGTCGATGACTCGTGGCGCGTTCGTGGGGCCCACGTACGCCGCCAGGCGCACCACCATCTCCTGCGACCTGGCGAGCTCGGCCTCGACCCTGGCCTTGCCCGACTGGCCGGCCTGGACTCCGAAGTAAGCCCCGATAATGGTACCGATCACCCCCGCCACCCCGGCGAACAGCGCGGCCAGCTCCCCCGTGGCGAACACGGCGGCGCCGAAGGCGACGAGGAGCGCGACGATGCCCGTCACCACGACGAGGAAGCCGTAACGCCAGCGGGTGGCGTCCGCCTGGGCCGCCGTGAGGTCGTCCTGCCTCATCAGCGCGTCCAGCGGCGACGTCTCGGACGGTGGTTTTTCGGTGACCACAGATTCCTCCTGAACAACTACAGGGGAGAAATGTCCCACGAGGTCATGGAACAAGCCAAGCCACTAAGCTGGCGGCCCGTGACCGAACTGTCTGCCTTGTCTGCCGTGCCGTCTGGCGCCCGGGATGCCGTACTGAAGTTCTACTTCGGCCCCATGGACTGCGGGAAGTCCACCCTGGCGCTGCAGATGAACTACAACCACGGACGGCAGGGCAGACGCGGCCTGGTGCTGACCAAGCACGACCGCTCGGGAGGGCCGAAGGTCACCAGCCGGATCGGGCTCGGGCTGGAGGCGATCGAGGTGGAGGACTCCCTCGACCTCGTACGGCTGGTGACCGCGCACGACCGCATCGACTACCTGATCTGCGACGAGGCCTGCTTCTACACCGTCGAGCAGATCGAGCAGCTCGCCGACCTGGTGGACTCCCACGGCGTGGACGTCTACGCGTTCGGCCTCGCCTCCGACTTCAGGTCGGTGATGTTCCCGGCGGCGCAGCGGCTGTTCGAGCTGGCCGACGAGGTGTGCCGGCTGCAGGTCGAGGTGCTGTGCTGGTGCGGGCGTCCCGGCCAGCTCAACGCCCGGATCGTGGGCGGGACGATGGCGCGAACGGGCGAGCAGGTCGTGATCGGCGACACCGACCACGCGCCCGTGCGCTATCAGGTGCTCTGCCGCCGCCACCACCGCGCCGGCCAGCTCGGCGAAGGCGGGAACGCGGGGGCGGGCACGCACGCCGGCGCGAGCGCGCGTGCGGCTGCGGCTGCGGCTGCGGCTGCCCCGGACGAGGGCTCAGCCGCTTGAGCGCGGGGGGACCAGGCGCTCCAAGGCGTCCCTGAGCAGCCTGGCGTCGCCGTCGGGCAGCGGCGCCAGGAACTCCGCCTCGGCCGCCGCCACCACCCCCACGGCCTCGGCCAGCACCTCCCGGCCGCGCTCTGTCGGCTCCACGATGTTCTTGCGCCGGTCGGCCGGGTGCGGCCGGCGCCCGACGAGCCCCTTGCGCTCCAGCCCGTCGACCATGGCGACCATGGTCGTCCGGTCGATCCCCATCCGCTGGGCCGCCTCGAGCTGCGACAGCGGCTCGGACCCGCCCAGCACCGACAGCACGCCGAACTCGCGCCCGTCGATGCCGCACGGCTCCAGCGCCGGGCCCATCAGCTCCGACAGGCGCAGGTTGGCGTGCTTGAGCAGGTAAGCAAGGCTGCGACTCGACACCTTGTGATTCTCCCACCACGCCCGGCTCAGACGGCGCAGTACCCGTCGTCGCACCCGTCGCCCGGCGCCGCGAGCTGGGTGATCGGCGTCTGCCCGGTCCGCTCGGCCACCTCGTCGATGGCGGCGGCGAAGGCGTCCTCCGGCTGCGCGCCCGACACGGCGTACTTGCCCTCGAACAGGAACAGCGGCACCCCGGAGATGCCCAGCGAGCGCGCCCTGGCGAGCTGCTCGCGGACCTCCTCCGCGCCCTCTCCGGAGTCGCGCACGCCCACCTCTCCGGCCAGCCTGTCCAGCACGCCGGGGTCGGCCACGTTCAGCCCTTCGGTGAAGTACGCGCGGAAGAGCCGCTCGGCCATCTCCTTGCCGAGCCCCTGCCGGGTGGCGACCTCGATCAGGCGGTGCGCCTCGAACGTGGCGGCGTTGACCGCCTTGTCGTAGTGCAGCTCCAGCCCCTCGGCGGTGGCGGCGCCGACCACCCGCTCGACCATCTGGCCGGCGTTCGGGCCGAACTTGCGCTCCAGCGCCGGGATCAGCGGCTCACCGTCGGACGGGGCGTCCGGGTTGAGCTGGAACGGCCGCATCGTGACCTCGATGGTGCCGCCCTTGGCCCGGAACCGCTCGGCGGCCCTGGCGAACCGGACATGCCCGATGTAACACCAGGGGCACACGACATCCGAAAAAATCTCGACCTTCATATCGGGGGACAACCCGATCGGGTACGCGGTGATTCCGGGCCCTAGCCGGCCGCCAGCTCCTCCAGCCGGTACGGCAGGTACGCCGAGTCGTCCACCAGCGCCGACGCGCCCCGCCACCAGCCGAACCACTCGCCGCTGCGCCACATCCAGTCGACCCGCTCGATGGCGGCCACCACGTCGCCCACCGTCTCCCACCGCTCGCCGAGCTGCTCGCCGGAGGCGCCGTGACGCGTCGCCCACGCCATGAGGATGCCGACGGCCTCGGCGGGCACCTCGCGCGCGTACGGGTCGGGGGTCTCGCCGGGCAGCCGGTGCGGCCCGAGCCCGGCCGCGACGCCCCAGCTCCACTGCGCCTCGGCGGGCCGCGAGTAACGCAGCGACTGGAAGTCGAGGTTGGAGCCGAGCTCCTCGTCGGGCCGCCGGGCGACGACCGCGTCGAGCCGCCCTCCGGCGTCGAAGTGCACGACGAGGCGCTGCCCCGGCTTGACGCCCGGCGGCAGCTCGAAGCGGTCCTCGGCCTGCCAGGAGTTGAGGTCGACCTGCGCGACGGGCGCGCCCCACATCTGGTCGGCGGCGTCGTCGGAGATCCAGGCCGCCAGCATCTCCAGCGCGGTCAGGTCGGTCCACGGCTCGATGGCGACCGCCGTGCGCACCACCTCGTCGGGTGCGGGCAGCTTGCCGCCCCTGGGCTTGGACCACCAGCCCTCGCCCAGCTCGCGGGTGCCGACCAGCAGCGCGGCGATGGCGGCCAGCTCGGCCGAGCGCCTGGTGAGCTGGGCACCGAGGGCCAGCTCCAGCGTGCGGTCCGTACGCTCGTCACCGAGCACGGGACGCACGTCGCCGATCAGCATCTCCGCTGTCGGGCGTTCCTCGCCCAGGAGGTTGCGTACGACTCGCCTGGCCTCGGTCCGTGCGTCTTCAGCATGTGCCTGCCGCATACCGCCACGCTACGCCGGGAGATCCTTTTCCGCGAGAGCCCCCGAGGCCATCAACCCCTCCGGCGCGACCCGCGTCCCAGCAGCCAGCCCAGGGTGACCCCGCCGAGCGCGACGCCGGCCCCCATGCCGAACGCCGCCAGCATCACCCACGGGCGTGTCTCGGTGTGCCGCTTCGCGGGCCGCTCGAAGACGGCGCCCGGCGCCGGGCGGCTGTCGGGAAACAGGTGCGTCCCGGCGTACGTCCCGGCCTCGGCGGGCACGGGCTCGGCGGGCAGGCCGAGCCCCGCGGGCAGGCCCGGCTCGGCGGTCGGGACCGAGGTCCGCAGGTGCTCCTCCACGGCCGAGAAGAACTCGCCCGCCGTCCGCTTGGCCACGGAGCCGAGCATGCGCTGCCCCACCCCGCCGATCATCCCGCCGACCACCGCCTCGGCGTCGTAGTCCACCCGCGTCCCGCCGTCGAGCTCGCTCAGCCGCACCAGGACGGTGGCGTCCACGGTCCCCGGCGCGCCCTGCCCGCGGGCCTTGAGCGTGAAGCTCTCGGGCTCCAGCGGGTCGGACAGCGCCACCTCGCCCTGGTAGACGCCCGTGATCGAGCCCACGCCCGCGTTGATCGTCATCCGGTACGTGTCCGGCCCCGTCTCCTCCAGCCGCTCGCACCCGGGAAGGGTGCGCACCAGCACCGCCGGGTCCCTGAGCGCCGCCCACACCCGCTGCCTGTCCACGCCGATCTCGGCACTGCCCGCCAGTTTCATGCGGCCACTCTAGGCAGCGCCGGGCGCGTGGGATAAGGGCAACACCTCACAGAGGCTGGCAAGATGGTGCCTCATGTTCAGGGGACACCGGATGATCGGCGTGGCGTGCGTCCTGGCGCTGGCAGCCTGCGCCCCGGCCGGGACCGCTTCCAGCCCTTCGCCCGGCACCCCCGCCCCCACCGCGGCGACGCCCGGGAAGAAGACCCCTGAACCGGCGGAGCCGCCGGGCGCCAAGCCCCGCAAGGGCGAGGTGCGCCCGATCCCCCGCACCGGCGGCCTCCCGCCGGTGATCAGCTCGATCCCGACCGGGCGCAAGGTCGTCTTCCTGACCATCGACGACGGCTGGGAGCAGGACCCGGGCTTCGTCAGGCAGGTACGCGACCAGCGCATCCCGATCACCGCCTTCGCCATGCGCGACGCCGTCGAGGCCAGGGGCACCCCGGACGAGTCGGGCGGCCCGGCCCGGTACGTAGGTGCCGGTAAATGGGGATATTTCCGGCAGCTTCGCGACGCCGGCGTACCCGTCGAGAACCACACCCTCACCCACCCGAACCTCCGCCTGCTCGGCTACCCCGCCCAGCGCCGCGAGCTCTGCGGCTCCTCGAAGCTGATCGAGAAGGAGATCGGGACGCGGCCCACCCTGTTCAGGCCGCCGTTCGGCAACTACAACACCGACACGCTCAGGGCCGCCAGGAGCTGCGGCATGTCGGCCGTGCTGCTCTGGACCGCCACCGTCCAGCCGGGCGGCAAGATCGCCTATCAGGTGCCCGACAAGAAGCTGCGCCCCGGCGACATCCTGCTCCTGCACTTCCGCCCGAACCTGGCCAGGGACTTCCGCGTCCTGGTGAACAAGATCAAGCGCCGCGGCTACGAGCTGGGCGACCTCCAGGCGTACCTGGCGGCGGCGCAGCCCCGCTGAGGTCCGCAGCGAGGTCCGCAGCGAGGCCCGCACCGAGGTCCGCCGGGCGGCGTACGCGGTGATCAGCCGGGCGGGTGACGCGCCCCGGCGCCCCCGCGCGCCATCCTCGACAGGGCAACCAGCACAGGCGATGTGACCAAGCTCGCATCGCATTGCTCTACGGCTTGTAGTACTACTACGGGTAGATGTACTACAGCGTGTAGAGCTCAGGGAGACGACGGGGAAGATGGACGCACTTGACCTGGCGCGGTGGCAGTTCGGGGTGACCACCGTGTACCACTTTCTGTTCGTGCCCCTGACCATCGGTCTAGGGATCTTCGTGGCCGGCCTGCAGACGGCCTGGCACCGCACCGGCAACGAGCAGTACCTGAAGCTCACGAAGTTCTTCGGCAAGCTGTTCCTGATCAACTTCGCCATGGGCGTGGTGACCGGCATCGTGCAGGAGTTCCAGTTCGGGATGAACTGGAGCGAGTACTCCACGTTCGTCGGTGACGTCTTCGGGGCGCCGCTGGCCATGGAGGCGCTGCTGGCCTTCTTCATGGAGTCCACGTTCCTGGGATTGTGGATCTTCGGCTGGGACCGGCTGCCGAAGCGGGTGCATCTGGCGACCATCTGGGCGGCGGCCATCGGGTCCAACCTGTCGGCCTACTTCATCCTCGCGGCCAACGCCTGGATGAAGCACCCCGTCGGCTACGAGGTGGTGGACGGCAAGGCCAGGATGACCGACCTGTGGGCGGTGCTGACCAACTCCACCGCGCTGGCCCAGGTCCCCCACGTGATCGCGGGCTCGTTCGTGGTGGCGGGCGGCTTCGTGCTGGCGGTGTGCGGTTACTGGCTGCTGCGCACGCGGGCGGAGATGTGGCGCAGCGCCGCCCGCGCCGCGCTGGTGATGACGGCCATCGCGGGGGCGGTCGTCGCGGGCACCGGCGACCACTCGGCCAAGCTGATGCACGAGCAGCAGCCCATGAAGCTGGCCGCCGCCGAGGGCCTGGAGCGCGACACCGAGGGCGCCGCGTTCAGCATCGTCCCCGGCATCGAGATCCCGAAGCTGCTGAGCTTCCTGTCCACCTACGACCTCGAGGCCCCCGTCCAGGGCACCGAGGACCTGCAGCAGCGCTTCGAGCAGCAGTTCGGCCCCGGCGACTACCGCCCGGACGGCACCGTCGTCTTCTGGTCGTTCCGCGTGATGATCGTGTTCGGCCTGGCGACGGTGGGCCTGTCGGTGCTCGGCCTGTGGCTGACCCGCCGCAGGCGGCCGTTCCCCGCGTGGTTGTCGCGGGCGATGCTGCTGGCGCTGCCGCTCCCGCTGATCGCGGTGATCGCCGGCTGGCTGCTCAGCGAGATCGGCCGCCAGCCCTGGACGGTCGCGGGCGAGCTCCTCACCGCCTCCAGCGTGTCCCCGAGCGTCTCGCTGGCCGAGGTGGCCACGTCCCTGACGATCTTCACGCTCCTGTACGGCGCGCTCGCGGTGGCCGAGACCGTACTGCTGGCCAGGCACGTCCGCAAGGGCGCCGAGGAGCAGGCGCCGGTCCAGGCGGCCGAGGCGCCGCGCGAGCCGTCCCTGATGTACTGAGGAGCCTCCCCCAATGATCGAGTTGTGGTTCGCCATCATCGCCTTCCTCTGGACCGGCTACTTCGTCCTCGAAGGCTTCGACTTCGGCGTCGGCATGCTGGCGCCCCTGGTGAGCAGGAACGCCGCCGAGCAGCGCGCCGGCCTGCAGACCATCGGCCCGGTGTGGGACGGCAACGAGGTGTGGCTGATCACCGCGGTCGGCGCCATGTTCGCCGCCTTCCCCGCCTGGTACGCGGGCGTGTTCAGCTCCTTCTACCTGCCCGTGACGCTGATCCTGGTGGGGCTCATCGTGCGCGGCGTGGGCCTGGAGTGGCGCGGCAAGGTGGACAACCCGCTCTGGTGCGACCTGGGCATCGTGGTGGGCAGCGCGCTGCCGGCGTTCCTGTGGGGATCGGTCTTCGCCGACCTGCTGTTCAACAGCGCGCTCGCGGCCGTCGTGGGCGGCGTGTTCACGCTGGCGGTGTGCGTCCTGCACGGCGCGGTGTTCCTCACCCTGAGGACCACCGGCCCGGTACGCCGCCGCGCCCGCGTCGCCGCCCTGATTGCGGGCGGCGTGACGATCCCGGTGGCCGTGGCCGCCCTGTCGAGCCTCGGCACGATCCCGGCCCTCGCCTCCATGGCGGCCCTCGCGGCGGCCACGGCCCTGATCTGGCGCCGCCGCGAGGGCTGGGCGTTCGCCGCCACGGCGAGCGCGATCGTGCTGGCGACGCTGGCGGTCTTCATGGAGCTGCGGGTCCGGCCGCTGCCGGGGCTGACGCTGGCGGAGGCGGCCTCGGCGCCGTACACGCTGGGGATGCTGACGTGGATCGGGCTGATCGCGCTGCCGTTCGTGCTGGTGTACCAGGGGTGGACGTACTGGGTGTTCAGGAAGCGCGTGCTGGTCGCCGGCCACTAACCCGGTAATGGGACAGGACGTTATCCCTCGTTGACCATCGCGTGTCAAGATCGCTTGGTCCAAGATCGTAAGCGAGAGGAACGTTGTGGGCTTATTCACCACGGCGGGGCGGCGGATCGGGAGCCTGGTGGCCACGGTCACCCTCGCGTCCGTCGCCTTCGTCCCGGGAGCGCACGCCGCCCCGCAGGAACAGAGCTCGGTAGGCAAGGCCACGATCGCCTTCGAACGCACCACCGCGTCGAAGTGCCCGCTGACCTTCAACGTGCACGGCTACTTCGAGGGTCTGCCCGCGGGAGCGCAGACTGTCCGGTACCGCCTCGTCGGCGCCGAGGAGTGGAAGAC
Organism: Nonomuraea sp. GTA35; assembly: GCF_041950525.1. Classification (NCBI taxonomy): domain Bacteria; kingdom Bacillati; phylum Actinomycetota; class Actinomycetes; order Streptosporangiales; family Streptosporangiaceae; genus Nonomuraea; species Nonomuraea sp. GTA35. Next base: position 384,741 of record NZ_JBGNUV010000003.1, read on the forward strand.
CGTCGAGGTGCCGGCCGACCACGGCGCCGTCCACAGCACCGTCCTGGAGACCCTGAGCTGGGAATGGGACTGGGAGTCGGGGCAGAACTCGGTCCAGATCGAGCTCGACCAGCCGGGCGGGCTCACCTCCAACGTCATCTACTACTTCGAGTGCTACCAGGGCGGAGGGCCGTTCGGCGTGGCCGCCGAGGACATCCCGCTCACCAGCGCGGGCGGCCCGCTGGCCGAGCTGGTCGCGGACGCCATGCTGGAGTCGGTCCAGGCCGTCACCGGGGCGGACACGGCGCTCGTCAGCAAGAACGGCATGCGGGACGTGCTGAAGGCCGGCCCGGTCACCTACGACCAGGTGTTCAACGTCCAGCCGGCGGGCCTGGCGGTGGACGTGAAGGCGATGACGGGCGCCCAGCTGAGGAAGCTGCTGGAGACGCCCGTCGACCCGCGGCTGGGCGTGCTGACCCCGGCCTCCTCGCTCCGCTACACGATCACCTCGGGGAAGGTCACCTCGCTGACGCTCAACGGGGTGCCCGTGTCGGACACCCAGGTGATCAAGATTGCGGCCAACTACATCCTGAGCGGCGGCGGGTTCGGCTTCCCGAAGTGGGAGGGAGCCGTCGACGTCGCCCGCAGCGGCCCGGACGACAGGGGCGCGCTGGCGTCGTACCTCGCCAACCACTCGCCGGTCCAGGCACCGGCGGGTGACCGCGTGACCATCCAGTAGGCACGGCCGATCGCCGGGCGGGGTGTGCTCCCGCCCGGCGATCCCCGGTCAGGTCGCCGGCGCGCCGCCCAGATAGAGGCGTCCCAGGCGCGGGTCGGCGGCCAGCTCCCGGGCGGGCCCCGAGATGTGCACCCGGCCGAGGTCCAGCACGCACCCCAGATCCGCCATCTCCAGCGCCCGGCGGGCGTTCTGCTCCACCAGCAGCACCGCCACGCCGGCCCGGCGCATGAGGTCGATCTGCTCGAAGACGACCTGCGTGTTGCGCGGGTCCAGCCCCATGGACGGCTCGTCCAGCAGCACCACCGACGGCTCCAGCATCAGCGCCCGCGCGAACTCCACCTGCTTCTGCTGCCCGCCCGACAGCAGCCCCGCCAGGCTCCCCCACCGCTCCCCCACGACCGGGAACAGTTCCTTGACGGCCTCGATCCGCGCGTTCAGCCGGGCCTGGTCGCGTACGGTGAAGCCGCCGAGCCGGACGTTCTCGGCCACCGTCATCTCGCGGAAGACGCTGTGCCCCTGCAGCACGTGCGCCAGGCCGAGGCCGAGCAGGCGTTGCGGCGGCAGGCCCGTCACGTCGCGGCCGGCCAGGAGCACCCGGCCCGAGCGGGGCGCGAGCAGGCCGCTGGCGACCCTGAGCGCGGTGGACTTGCCGGCGCCGTTGGGGCCGACGAGGCAGACGACCTCGCCGGCGCGGACGGTGACGGTCAGGCCGCGCAGCACGGGGGCGGCCCTGCCGTAGCCGGCCACGACGTCCTCCAGGGAAAGAACCGCCTCAGACACCGAGATACGCCTCCAGCACGCGCGGGTCCTGCCTGACGGTGGCGGGCGGGCCCTCGGCGATGGGCGCGCCGCGGTCGAAGACGATGACGTGGTCGCACATGCCCATCACCATGTCCATGTTGTGCTCAACGACGAGGAACGTGCGGCCCTCGGCGTTGAGGTCGCGGACGAGGGCCGTGATGCGGTCGATCAGCGCCGGGTTGACCCCGCCAGCCGGCTCGTCGAGCAGCACCAGGTCCGGCTCGGCCATGAGCACGGCGGCCAGTTCGAGCAGCTTCTGCTGCCCGTACGACAGGTCGCGCGCCTCGGCCTCCTCCAGGTGCTCGATGCCCATGCGGCGCAGCCAGTGGCGGGCCCGCTCGACCTCGCCCGAGTCGCGCAGGCCGGCCAGCAGCTCGCGCAGGCGGGTGCGGCGGACCGCGACCAGCATGTTCTCCAGCACGGTCAGGCGCGGGAAGATCCGGCAGAGCTGGAAGGTGCGGCCGATGCCCGCGTGCGCGATGCGGTGCGGCGAGTGCCGGGTGATGTCGCGGCCCCGGTGGAGCACCCGCCCGGAATCGGGCCTGATCATGCCGGTGACGATGTTGAAGAACGTGGTCTTGCCGGAACCGTTCGGCCCGATCAGGCCGTTGATCGCGCCGTCGCGCAGCTCGACGGTGGCGCCGTTCACGGCGAGCACGCCGCCGAACGCCTTCGTCAGCCCTTCCGTGCGCAGGCTCACCGCGTCACCCCCTGGAGTCTCTGGTCCGCGCTCTCGTCGGGGATGGACGGGCCGGTCCGCTTGCGGGTGAAGCGGGCCAGGATGCCGTCCGGCATGAACAGCACGACCAGCACCAGCACCAGGCCCGTCGCGGTCAGGTGGATCTGCGTCTCGCCCAGCGCGATCAGGAAGTACTCCCCCGCCGGGGCCACGATGAGCGCGCCGAGCAGCGGGCCGTACAGGTGCCTGACGCCGCCGAGCAGGCTCATCAGGACCATGTACGAGGCGATCAGGATCGAGAAGACGAAGATCGGGTCGAGGCTGCCGAACCAGAGCGCGTAGAGCCCGCCGGCCAGCGCCACGAACAGGGCGGACAGCGCGAAGGCCGCCACCTTGTACGCCCCCGTGGGCACGCCCAGCGACTCGGCCTTGTCCTCGTCCTCCCTGATGGCGCGCAGGCCCGCGCCGAAGCGGGAGCGGGAGACGTACCACCAGGACACCAGCGCGAGCGCGAGCAGCGCCAGGAACAGGTAGAAGAAGACCATGTGCGTCTGGCCGCGGTGCAGGCCGGGGAAGGGCGTGGGGACCTGCAGGCCCGTGGAGCCGCCGGTCAGGGAGCGCCAGCCCTGCACGATGAGGTTCATCATGGACACCAGCGCGATGGACACGATCACGAACGAGGCGCCGCGCACGCGTACCGCCGCGATGCCGACGCCGACGGCGAACGCCGTGACCAGCAGCGCCGACGCGAGCAGGGCCACGGCCCAGGGCACGTCCAGGCGGACGACGAGCAGCCCGGTGCCGTACGCGCCCAGGCCGAAGAACGCCGAGTGGCCGAGCGAGACGTAGCCGGTGAAGCCGCCCAGGAGGTTCCAGGAGGTGGACATGGCGGCGTACATGACGGTCAGCGCGCCCGCGTACACCAGGTAGTAGTTGGGCGCCAGCCACGGGTAGGCGATCGCCAGCGCGGCCAGCAGCAGCGGCAGCCCCCTAGAAACGGTGTGCAAGCCGGCCTCCGAAGAACCCCTGAGGGCGCGCGAGCAGGGTCAGGAAGAGGAAGACGTAGAACATCATCGTGGCCCAGGTGGCGTCCACGGTGACCAGCACGAGGCCCTCGACCACCCCGAGCAGGACGGCGGCCAGCGCCGCGCCCACCACGCTGCCCAGCCCGCCGACGACGATGATGGCCATGAGCTTGCCGATCCACACCCAGTGCGAGGCGGGGAAGAACGGCGTGATCAGCGCCAGCACGGTGCCGCCCACGGCGGCGGTGGCCAGGCCCACGCCGAAGCCGTACCCGGCCACGCGCTCGGTCCGGATGCCGACCAGCCTGGCCGCCTCGCGGTGCTGGATCGTGGCCCGCAGCGCCTGCCCGAACCGGCTCCTGATCAGCACCGCGAACAGCACGGCGAGGGTGAGCCCCGCCACCCCGAAGGCGATGATCTTGTCGTACGGCAGGTGCACGCCGCCGACGCTCAGCGACCGGGTGGCGTACTCCATGCTGACCGACTTGTAGGAGCCCGTGTAGAACGTGCCGAGCAGCCCCTCGATGGTGAGCGCGATCCCGAACGTCAGCAGCACCGACATCATCGCCAGGTTGTCCGGCGCGAGCCGGGCGATGAGCAGCCGCTGCACGGCCACGCCGAGCCCGAAGAAGAGCGGCACGGTCAGCGGCAACGCCAGGAACGGGTCCACGCCGAGCGTGGTGTGCACGGTGTAGGTGAGGTAGGCGGCCAGGAACAGGAACGCCGGGTGCGCCACCATGACCACCCGCATCACGCCGAAGTACAGCGACAGGCCGGAGGCGAGCAGGGCGTAGAGCCCGCCCGTCAGCACGCCCAGGGCCAGCCCCTGCAGGAGCAGGCTCACCATTCCCGCTTCGGGTAGACGAGGCCGGCGGTCTTGGCCTGCTCCGGGAGGACGATCTCGATCTTGCCGTTGACGTACTGCTGGATCATGTGCGCCTGCTCCGGCCTGCCCTTGTCGTCGAAGGACAGCGGCCCCACGACGGTCTCGAACGTGCCCTGCCTGATGTGCTCGGTCAGCTTGTCCTGGCACTCCTTGGTGGGGTCGACGCACTTGACGGCGTTCACGGCGGCCTCGACGATCTGCCCGACGGTGTAGCCGTTGGCGGCGTCCTCGTTGGCGTCGCCGCCGAACAGCTCCTTGTAGCGCTTGACCATCTCCTGGTTGCCGGGGAACGTCGCGGTGGCGGACCAGCCGACCGGCGAGAGGATGTGCTCGGCCGCCCCCTTCACCGCGGCCGGGAACTCCGCCAGCGTCGGCCCCGTCGAGAACGCCGCCAGCTTGGGCTGCACCCTCAGCTCCTGCAGCGCGCGCACCAGCCCGACCGAGTCCTCGAACTGCGTGCCGCCCACCACCAGGTCCGGCTTCGCGGCGGCGATCTTGGCGGCGATGGGGGCGAAGTCGGTGGTCTCCGGCGGGTACACCTCGTCCACGACGGTCTTGATGCCGGCCGCGGCCAGCTTGTCCCGCAGGCCGTACGCGGTGCCCTGCGCGAACGGGTCGTCCAGGCTGGCGTACGCCGCCGTCTTCGGCCTCCGGTCGGCCGGCAGCTTGATGATGTAGTCGGCCAGGTAGTTGTAGTGGTCGCTCGCGATCGCGGGCGCCGCGTAGAACAGCCGCCTGAAGCCCTGCTCGAACACCTCGGCGGCGGCTCCGGCCGGCTCCACGAAGAGCATGCCGTACGACTCGGCGACCTTCGCCGCGGGGATCACCAGGCGCGAGGAGAACGGCCCGAAGACCAGGTTGACCTTGTCCTGCGTGATGAGGGACTCGTAGTCGGAGCTGACCCGGTTGGGATCGGAGGCGTCGTCGCGGAAGATCAGCTCGACCTTCCTGCCGAGCAGGCCGCCCTTGGCGTTCACCTGGTCGGCCCAGACCTTGTACCCCTCCTGGATGCCCTTGCCCGGCTCGGAGAAGTCGCCGGTGAGCGGGAGCGAGATGCCGATCTTGACCGGCCCCTGCTGCTGTCCCGGCGACTGGGCCGCGCCGGGTTCGTCGGTCTTCGCGCACGCGGTGAGCGCCAGTGCGCAGATGGAGATGGTCGTCAGGCCCTTGCGAACTCTTGCCATCGAGGAGACCCCCGTCAGAAGAGGCTGAGCGAAAGCGCTTTCGGAAGCGCTTTCGGTTACGATTACACGGGATTCCGCCCTGGACAAGGGGGTCCGCACCACATGGCCAAGCGACCTTCTCTACCTGGCCCACCCCGTCTCGCTTCCCCGCCCCGCCCGCCCCGTCTGGTCGACGTGGCCGAGGCCGCCGGGGTCTCGCTGGCGACGGCCTCGCGGGCGATGAACGGCAGCACGGGGGTGAGCGCCGAGGTCGCGGCGCACGTCCAGGCGATCGCCACCCAGGTCGGGTACGTGCCCAACAGCCACGCGCGGGCGCTGGCCGGCGGGCAGGCGTCCATGGTCGGGCTGATCGTGCACGACGTGGGCGATCCGTACTTCGGCGAGATCGCCAGGGGCGTGCTGCGCGAGACCGACAGCCGCGGCTACCTGGCGCTGATCAGCCAGACCGAGCGCGACCCGCGGGCGGAGCTGGCCCGCATCCGCGCCCTGCGCGCGCACCGGGTGACCTCGATCGTGCTGGCCGGGTCCGGCTACGTCGAGGCGAGCACGGAGACCGACATCGCGGCCGAGCTGCGCTCGTTCACCGCGGCGGGCGGCCGGGTCGCCGTGATCGGCCGCCACCACCTGCCGGTGGACGCGGTGCTGCCCGACAACGCCGCCGGTGGCGCCACGCTTATGCGGCACCTGCTCGACCTGGGCCACCGCCGCCTGGGGGTGCTCGGCGGGCCCGCCAACCTGACCACGGTGGAGGACCGGCTGGCCGGGCTGCGGGCGGCGTTCGGCGCGGCCGGGCTCGACTGGGGCTCGGTGCCCGTCGTCCACGGGGACTTCACCAGGGAGGGCGGCGCGGCGGCCACCGCGCGGCTGATGCGGGCGCATCCCGGCCTGACGGCGGTGGTTGCGCTGAACGACCCGATGGCGGTGGGGGCGCTGTCGTGGCTGCTCAACCACGGGCGGCGGGTGCCGGACGAGATCTCGGTGGCCGGGTTCGACGACGTGCCGGTGGCTCGGGACGTGTACCCGGCGCTGACCACGGTGCGGCTGCCGATGGTGGAGATGGGCAAGCAGGCGCTGGAGCTGGTGCTCAGGCCGCCGGCGTCCCGGCCGCGGCGGCGGCGCACGCGGCACGAGCTGGTGCTCCGCGCCTCCACCGCCCCGCCGCCCCCTTGACATGACCTTGTGCCGGGTTACGATCCGAACGTCCCGAAAGCGCTTTCGCCCCCCGGGGCGCCGCGAGAGGACCCCCGATGCCAGCCTTTCGCACCCGAACCCGCACCGGCGCCACCGTCCTCCTCCTGATCGCCGCGCTCTGCACGCCCCCGTCGCCCGCGCTGGCGCAGCCGGTGCCCGTCGAGGACCCCATCCCCGAGAAGCCGATCGCCTCGCCGCTCACCCTCACCCTGGAGGAGTTCGCCTCCTTCCCGGAGAGCGAGCCGATCCCGCCTCCGAGCAACGACCCGCGGCTGGTGCGCCACGCCAGGATCAACTACCTGGGCGAGCTCCCCGACGGCTCCCGCCGCCTGTACGTCAACGACCTCAACGGCAAGCTGTACCTGCTCGGCCAGGACCGGCAGCCGGTGGAGTACCTGGACGTGGCCGCCGCGTTCGCCCCGGACTTCGTCTCGGGGCGCGGCCTGGGCAGCGGTTTCGGCTTCGCCGCCTTCCACCCGGAGTTCGGCGGGAACGGCAGGTTCTACACGGTCCACACCGAGTGGGGCGCCGCGCTCACCACGAAGACCCCCGACCTGCCGCCCCAGCCCGGCACCAGGTTCCACGGCGTGATCATCGAGTGGACGGCCGCCGACCCGCGCGCCGGCGTGTTCTCCGGCACGCGCAGGGAGGTGCTCAGGCTCGGCTTCTCCGGCCAGTCCCACGGCATCCAGCAGATCGACTTCAACCCCGGCGCCCGCCCCGGCGACGCCGACTACGGCCTGCTCTACATCGCGGCGGGCGACGGCGGCCGGGGCGCCTCCAGCGACGACCCGCAGAACCTGGCCATCCCCCAGGGCAAGATCCTCAGAATCGACCCGACGGGCACGGACGGCCGCAAGTACGGCATCCCGCCCGCGAACCCCTTCGCCGGCCAGGAGGGCAGGCTCGGCGAGATCTACGCGTACGGCATGCGCGACCCCCACCGCTTCAGCTGGGACGGCGACCGCATCCTGCTCGGCCACATCGGCGAGCACGCCATCGAGGCCGTCTACGACGTCGGCCCCGGCGACAACCTGGGCTGGAGCGAGCGCGAAGGCTCCTTCGTCTTCGACAAGGCCGACCGCTGCCACCTGTACACGCTGCCGGACGACGACGCGCGGTACGGCTACACCTACCCGGTGGCCGCCTACGACCACGACCCGCCGCCCGGCCACCCCTGCAACGCCGACAGCGGCCACGCGATCGTCGGCGGCTTCGTCTACCGCGGCGAGCGGCTGCCGCTGCTGTCCGGGACGTACCTCTTCGGCGACATCGTGGACGGCCGGGTGTTCTCCTCCGTCGCCGCCCACCTGCGCGAAGGGGCCGGCCGCGCCGCGATCTACGAGCCCCGCCTGGTGGACGCCGCCGGAAACGCGGTGACCATGCGGGACCTGGCCGGCGACACCCGCGTGGACCTGCGCTTCGGCCGGGACGGCAGGGGCGAGCTGTACGTGCTGTCGAAGGCCAACGGCAAGATCTGGAAGGTCACGCGGGCCGACTACGCCCCGGCCGGCGTGCTGCCGTCGTTGCGGCGCGACCTGGTGGCCGCCTACGACTTCGAGCACCCGCTGCCGGGCGACCCGGCCCGCGAGCAGGACCAGGGCCTGTCAGGCACCAGCCTCACGCTGGTCAACGGCGGCGCCGCGATGCGCGTCGAGGACGGCGCGTACCGGGGCAGCGTGCACGCGCTCCAGACCCGCCAGGTCGAACCGGCCGCGGCGGGCAACGACGACTGGAAGGCCGGCGTGTACGCCGAGTCCGGCGTGCCCACCCTGCGCTCCTTCAACGCGGTCGCGGGCACCACCGTCATGGGCTGGTTCAAGCTGCGGTCCGACGGCCCGGCGCTCAACTCGAACACCCCGGACCCGGCCGACCGTTACAACGCGATCGGCCTGGCGGGCGTCCTCAGCGGCACCTCCCAGGGGCACGACGTGCGGGCCCTGCTGGAGCTGATCACGGTGAACGGCGAGCTGAAGGTGGTGGCGCTGGCCAGGAGGGTGGACGGGTCCGCCTCCCAGACCTTCGCCGCCGGCCTGCCGTGGCAGCGCGTCCTCCCCCGCGACCAGTGGGTCTTCCTGGCCGCCACGTTCGACTTCGACACCGGCGCCATGCGCCTGTACCGCAACGGCCGCCCGCTGGACGGCTCCTACACGGTCACCGGCGACCCCTGGGGCGTGGCGGGCGCCCCGGAGCCCGATCTCACCTCACCGACCGACCCTCGGGGCATCAAGATCGGCGGCAGCTACCCGCAGAACACCAGGGAGCAGAACCCCTGCGACTGCCGCATGGACGGCCTGCTGTTCCTGGACCGGGTGGCCACCCCTGGCGAGATCAGGGCACAGTACGAGCTGCTCCGCCACCGCTAGCCGACGACCTGCATCTTCTTCGTCCGATGGTCGGTGAGATGCAGGTCTCCGCCGAGCCGCTCCCTGAGCAGATCGAGCACCTTCCTGCTGGACAGCACGGTCCAGAGCGGTCCCACCAGGTGCGGGTTGTACTCGGGGGCGGCGTCCATCCAGGCGTCCTTGCCTGCCTGGCTCATGAACGTCGTGACGAAGAACTCGCCGTCCGGGGTCTTGCAGTACCCCGTGCGGAGCTCGGTGGCGTTCACCTGCATGCGCGGCGTGCAGCCCACCTTGGCGGAGAGCTGCTCGACCGTGAGGGGGGCGGCGCCGGCCCGCTGTCCGGCTGCCGCGACCTGGCCGCCGCCGCTCCCGGAGGAGCAACCGGCGACCAGCCCGGCCAGCAGCGCGAAGGCGGCCAGACGTGGAATCGTCGTCATGTGCGGAGGTACGCAGGTTCCGCGGGGGGAGTTCAGACACCGGCTACTTCGGTTGGGGTGTCATCGAGACCCGGTGGTCGGTCAGGTGCAGGTCGCCGTTGAGCGGTCCGCGCAACGTCTCCAGCACCTTCAGCGGCCCCAGCACGGTCCACTTGGGCCCCACCAGGTGCGGGTTGTACTCGGGCGCCCGGTCCATCCACTCGTTCTTGAGCTGCTCGGTCTTGAAGGTGTTGACGAAGAACTCGCCGTCCTGCGTCTTGCAGTACGCCGTGCGCACCTCGTCGGCGTCGACCTGCATCTTCGGCTTGCAGCCGACCTTGTCGGAGATCTGCTCGACCGTCATGGGGGCGGCGGTGGCGGGCTGGGACTTGCCTGCTGCGACGTAGTCGCTCCAGCCGCCTCCTGAGGAGCAGCCGGCGACCAGTCCGGCCAGCAGCGCAAGAGCGGCCAGACGTGGAAATGTCGTCATGTGCGAGGGTACGCAGCCCCGCGCGACCCGGTTCACCGCAAGACGACGCAACCTCGCGCTTCCAGGCGGCGCAGCACCTCGGGCTCGCCGTCGAGCTTGTTCCACCGCAGGTCGAGCTTGTCCAGGTCGGGCAGGTCGGCAGGCAGCTCCCGCAGCCGGTTGTTGCGCAGGTCGAGCTGCTTGAGCCCGGCCGGCAACGTCGCGGGCAGCTCGCGAAGCAGGTTGTTGCGCAGGTCGAGCTGCCTCAGCCCCGGTGGCAGCGTCGCGGGCAGCTCGCGCAGCCGGTTGCCCTGCAGGTGCAGCTCGCGCAGCCGCGACAGGCGGCCGATCGAGCCGGGCAGCCGCTCCAGCCGGTTGTTGTAGAGCCGCAGCTCGACCAGCGAGGCCATGGAGCCGATCGAGTCGGGCAGGGCCCGCAGCCGGTTGTCGGTCAGGTTGAGATAGGCCAGCCGGTCCAGCCGGCCGATCGAGCCGGGCACCTCGGTGAACAGGTTGTCGCTGAGGTAGAGGTAGTCGGTGAGCGGCAGGTCGCCGAGCTCGGGCGGGATCTCGGTGAGCCGGTTGTGCCCGAGGTCCAGCATGCGCAGCCGGGTCAGGCCGCCGATGGCGGCGGGGATGCCGGTGAGGGCGTTCTCGGCCAGGTTGAGCGATTCCAGGCCGGTCAGCTTCCACAGCGTGTCCGGCACGCCGCTCAGCCCGTTCCCGCCGGCGGCCAGGTGGCGCAGGGCCGGGGGCAGCCGGTCGGGCAGGGCGGCGACGCGGTTGCCGTACAGGAAGAGGGTCTGCAGGCCCGGCGGGAGGTCGGGCAGGGCGGTCAGCTCGTTGCCGTCGAGGTGCAGCGCGCGCAGCGCGGCGAGCCCGGACAGGGCCGGCAGCTCGCGCAGGCGGTTGCCGTCGAGCCGCAGCTCCTCCAGCCCGGCGAGCCCGGCCACCCGCTCCGGCACCTCCGTGATCGCGTTCCACGCCAGGTCGACGACCCGGACGTCGGCGGGCACGGCGGGAAAGGCGGTCAGGCCGGAGTCGGGGGCACGCATGCCGCCGATCATCCCACGCGCCCGCCGGCGGGCGCGCTACCGGCGCGCTACCGGCGCGCTACCGGCTGGGGCCCGTCAGCCCGTACGGGCGGCGCGCAGGTCGAACAGCTCGGACGGCGAGATCGGCATGCGGTTGATCTCGATGCCCTCGGCGTCCTCGAGGGCCGAGGCGATGACGGCGGAGACAGGGATCACGCCAGCCTCGCCCGCCCCCTTGATGCCCAGGGGGTTGAGCGGCGACGGCGTCTCCAGGTGGCCGGTCTCGACGTGGGGGATCTCGGTGGCGTACGGCATGAGGAAGTCCATGAAGGAGGCGTTCACGAGCTGCCCGTGCTGGTCGTAGACCATGCGCTCGTACAGCGCGCCCCCGATGCCCTGGGCCACCCCGCCGTGGATCTGCCCCTCCACGATCATGGGGTTGATCAGCCGCCCGCAGTCGTGCACGACGGCGTACCGCAGGACCCTGATCTCGGCGGTGTCGGGGTCGGTCTCGACGATCGCGGCGTGCATGCCGGCCGCGAACGTGGACCTGATCGGCGAGTAGTAGTCGCGCCCCTCCAGCCCCGGCTCCTCCCCCTCGGCGACCGGCGGCCGGTCGGGGGTGGCGGTCCCCGCGAACTGGGTGGCCTTCGCGGTCTCCTCGTCGAAGGCGTACCGCAGCGGGTTGGCCAGCACCGCCACCGTGGACAGCGGGATGGCGGCGGACGGGGCGCCGGCCACGTGCACGATGCCCTCGGCGATGTCGAGGTCGTCCGGGTTCGCCTCCAGCGCCTCGGCGGCGATGCGCAGCGCCTTCTCGCGCACCTTCCTGCAGGCCAGCGCGATGGCGTTGCCGCTGACGACGGCCGCTCTGGAGGCGAAGGTGCCGACGGCGTAGCCGAACCTGCGGGTGTCGCCGGTGACCACCCTGACCCGCTCGATGGGCACGCCCAGCTCGGTGGCGGCGATCTGGGCGAACGCCGTCTCGTGCCCCTGCCCCTGCGAGGTGAGGCCGGTGGAGACGTGGACGAGGCCGTCGGAGGTGATCTGCACGTGGCCGCCCTCGTACGGCCCCACGCCGGTGCCCTCCACGTAGCACCCGATCCCGATCCCGAGGCCCGGCCGGCGCTCGAAGGTGTCCCAGCCGATCAGCTCCTTGATCATCCGCAGCATCTCGGGGTAGTCCCCGCTGTCGTAGATCAACGGCCGCCCGTCCTGGAAGGTCATTCCCTGGTCGTAGGGGAACTCCTCGGGCCGGATGAAGTTGGCCGCCCGCACCTCGGTGCGGTCCTTGCCGAGGTACCGGGCGATCTTGTCCATCGTGCGCTCCATGCAGAAGACGCCCTGGGGCCGCCCCGCCCCGCGGTAGGGCGTCACCTGCACGGTGTTGGTGTAGACGGCGGTGAACTCGACCCGGTAGGCGCCCGGCTTGTACGGCCCCAGCAACTGCGTCGAGGTGACGATGGGGACGATGATCCCGTACGGGGTGTAGGCGCCGTGGTCGTGCAGGATCGTCACGTCGAGCCCCAGCACGCGCCCGTCGTCGTCGAACCCGACCCGCACGTACTGCACCTGCCCCCGCTCGTGCGCCGAGGCGATGAAGTGCTCCCTGCGGTCCTCGGTCCACTTGATCTCCCGGCCGAGCGTCATGGCGGCCCACGGGACCAGCACCTCCTCGGGCCACGGGTGCACGATCTTCACCCCGAAGCCGCCGCCCACGTCGGGCGCGATCACCTCGACCTGCGGCAGCGGCAGGCCCAGCGCGGCGGCCACGGCCATGCGCACGCTGGTGGAGGTCTGGGTGCTGGAGTAGACGCGCAGGTCGCGGCCGTCCCAGCGGGCGTACACGCCGCGGCCCTCCAGCGGCGTGCTGGCGCTGCGCTCGATGTCGAGCCGGAAGGCGAGCGTGTGCGGCGCGGTCTCGATGGCCTGCCTGGCGCCGCTCCCGTCGGCCGCCGCGACCTCCTGGACGAGGTGCGCGCCGACGTTCCCCGGCACGTCCTCGTGGACGAGCTGGGCCCCCTGGACGGCCTCCTCGATGCCGACGACGGGCTTGAGCGGCTCGTAGTCGACCTCGATGAGCGCGCAGGCGTCCTCGGCGGCGTACCGGTCGGCGGCCACCACCATGACCACCGGCTCGCCGACGTGCCTGACGACGTCCCTGGCCAGCGGGTAGGCGGTGCGCCCGTGCGTGAGCGCGGGGTGCGGGATCAGCAGCGGCAGCGCCCGGCCGACCCGCTCGGGCAGGTCCTCCCAGGTGTAGACGGCGACGAGCCCCGGCACGTCCAGCGCGCCCGCCACGTCGATGTCGCGCACGCGGGCGTGGGCGTGCGGCGAGCGCACGAACGCCGCCGCCAGCGCCTCGCGGCCCAGGTCGTCGAGGTAGCGGCCCTGCCCGGTGAGCAGCCTGGGGTCCTCGCGCCGCTGGACGGCCTCCCCGAACAGCTTGGTCGTCATGCTTCCTCCGCCAGCAGCTCGGCGGCCCGGTGCACGGCCTTGACGATGTTCTGGTAGCCGGTGCAGCGGCACAGGTTCCCCGAGATGCCCTCGATCACCTCGTCGCCGGTGGGAGCCGGGTTCTCCTTCAGCAGGGCCGTCACCGTGCACAGGAAGCCCGGCGTGCAGAACCCGCACTGCAACCCGTGGCACTCGGCGAACGCGCGCTGCACGGCCGACAACCCGCCGTCCGGTCCGGCCAGCCCCTCCACGGTGGTGATCTCGGCGCCGTCGACGGTCACGGCGAACGTCAGGCACGACCGTACGGGCCGCCCGCCCAGCAGCACCGTGCAGCAGCCGCAGACGCCGTGCTCGCAGCCCACGTGCGTGCCGGTCAGGCCGAGGTCGTGGCGCAGGCAGTCGGACAGCAGCCGCCGCGCCGGGACGCGGACCCGCCTGGCCGTGCCGTTCACGACGAGTGTGATCTCATGCTCCACGGGCCGCAGCCCCTTCCCGCGCCGCGTTGCGCAGCGCCCGCTCGGCCAGCACGCCCACCAGGTGCCTGCGGTAGGCGGCGGAGGCGTGGATGTCGGCTTCCGGCGCGGTCGCGTCCCGCACGAGGGCCGCCGCCGCGCCCCAGCCGGCGTCCGCGGCGGGCCCGCCCGCGCCCGCCTGGCCCAGCTCCACGACGACGGGCGCCGGGCCGACCCCGATGCAGGCGACCCTGGCGCCGTCCGGGGTGACCACGGCGCACACGCCCGCCAGCGCGTAGTCCCCGTGCCTGCGCGCGACCTCCTCGAACGCGGTCCCGGCCCCTTCCCCCAGCGCCGGGAAGAAGGCCGACACGGCCAGCTCGCCCGGTTCGACCGCCGACTCCATGGGCCCCACGAAGAACTCGTCCGCGGGCACCTCCCGCACCGTGACCCGGCCGTCCCAGCGCGCCACCCGCACGCTGCCGCCCAGCACCGCCAGCACGGCGGGCAGCTCGGCGGCGGGATCGGCGTGCACGAGGCTGCCCACCACGGTCCCCCGGTTGCGGATCACCGGATGGGCCACCAGCTTGAGCGCCCGGGTGAGCAGCGGGTGCACCTCGGCCCGCTCGACGTCCGCGTGCCTGGCCAGCGCCCCCACCGTCACCCCCGCCGGGCTCGCCTCGATCCCGTCGAGCCCGGCCACCCGGTTGATGTCCACGACGTGCTCGGGCGCGGCCAGCCGCATGTTGAGCATCGGGATGAGGCTCTGCCCGCCTGCCAGCACCTTCCCGCCGACCTCCGCGAGCGTGCGCAGCGCCGCCGGGAGGTCGCGGGGCGCGTGGTAGGTGAACGGCGGCGGCTTCACCCGGCCTCGCTCCTGACGGGCTCGGGGCTGCGGCCCGCGATGGCACGCAGCAGGTGGTAGCCGCCCAGCACCACGACCGTGCCGAGCGCGATGCCCTCCAGCGTGAAATCGCCGCCGATGAAGTGCTTCACAGGTCCGATGGCCAGGATGATTCCCGCGCCGATCGGAACCATGTTCACGGGATCGGCGAAGTTCACCCGGTTCTCGATCCAGATCTTCGCGCCGAGCAGCCCGATCATCCCGTACAGGATCACGGTCACGCCGCCGAGCACGCCGCCGGGCGTGGCCGCGACGAGCGCGCCGAACTTGGGGCAGAGCCCGAACAGGATCGCGATGACGCCGGCGATGTAGTAGGCGGCGGTCGAGTACACCTTGGTGGCCGCCATGACGCCGATGTTCTCGGCGTAGGTGGTGGTGGGCGAGCCGCCGACGGCGCTGGTGACCACGGTGCCGACGCCGTCGGCCATGACGGCGCGCCCCACGTACGGGTCCACGTCCGTCCCGGTCATCTCCCCGACGGCCTTGACGTGCCCGATGTTCTCGGCGATCAGCGCGATCACGGCGGGCAGCACCAGCAGCACGGCCGAGGTCCTGAAGTCGGGCGCGTGGAAGCTCGGCAGCCCGAACCAGGGCGCGTCGGCCACCGACTGGAAGCTCACCCGGTCGTGCGGGAAGGCCGTCGCCACGCAGTACGTGCCCTCGACCGGGCAGGCGTTCCCGGCGGCGTCCCGCAGGTTGGCGCCCGGCAGCACGGACGTGACCGGCCCGGCGGCCCTGTCCAGCACCCACGACAGCACGAACCCGGCCACCAGCCCGATCAGCACCCCGATCCGCCCGGCGAACCCCTTGAACGCCACGATCACCACGAACGTGATCAGCATCGTGACGAGCGCCACCCAGTGGTCCTGCGGCCAGTAGACGTCCGCCGCCACGAACGCCAGCCCGAACCCGATCAGCATCACGACCGCGCCGGTGACCACGGGCGGGAAGACCCGGTGGATGATCCGCACGCCGAGGAAGTGGATGGCCAGCCCGGCCAGCGCCAGCACGAGCCCGGCGACCAGGATGGCGCCGGTCACGATCGCGTCCGCGCCGCCGGTGTCGCCGCCGGCCGCCGCCCTGATCGCGAACACGCCGCCGACGAAGGACGCGCTGGTGCCCAGGTAGCTGGGCACCTTCCCCTTCACGATCAGCAGGAACAGGATCGTCGCGACGCCGGACATCATCACGGCCACGTTCGGGTCCAGCCCCATGACCAGAGGGAACACGAACGTCGCGCCGAACATCGCGATCACGTGCTGCGCCCCGAACCCCACCATCCGGGGCCAGCTCAGCCTCTCGTCGGGCCTGACCACCTCGCCGGGGGCCAGATGCTTGCCGTCACCGTGTTTGGTCCATCCCACAACCATGCGAGCCCCTCTTGTGCCGGGCGCCTGGACGTACCGTTCGCGGGCACATTAGGCCCGCCGGCACGCTCCTACACGGGCATGATCTGCCAAATCTGACCCGCCGACCAGAGAGAACCTCGCGCACACGGGCGCGGCCGCCTTGTGAGGGGGACTACCGCCGTACGGCGCGCAGCAGGTGGTAGCCGACGAGCAGCACGATGGTGCCGAGCGCGATGCCGCTGAGCGCGAACGTGTCGGTGATCGGGAAGGCGACGGGCCCGATGGCGCAGATGATGCCGGCGCCGGTCGGCACGAGGTTGCCCGGCTCCGACAGGTTCACCTTGTTCTCGATCCAGATCTTGGCGCCGAGCAGGCCGATCATCCCGTACAGGATGGTCGTCACGCCGCCCAGCACCCCGCCCGGCGTGGCCGCGATGAGCGCGCCGAACTTGGGGCAGAGCCCGAACAGGATCGCGATGACGGCCGCGATGTAGTAGGCGGCGGTCGAGTAGACCTTGGTGGCCGCCATGACCCCGATGTTCTCGGCGTACGTGGTCGTCGCGGAGCCGCCCACGGAGGTGGCCACGACGGTGCCGACGCCGTCGGCCATGACCGCCCGCCCCATGTAGGCGTCGACGTCGGCCCCGGTCATCTCGCCCACGGCCTTGACGTGCCCGACGTTCTCGGCGATCAGCGCGATCACCACGGGCAGCACCAGCACGATGGCCGACACCTCGAACACGGGCCCGTGCAGCGACGGCAGCCCGATCCAGTCGGCCTGCGCCACCGCGTCCAGGTTCACCCGGAAGTGCTCGGTCACCTTGCCGCTGTCGTCGGGCGCCGTGATCGGCCCGCCGGCGAGGTCCCACGCCCAGGACAGCAGGAACCCGAACACGAGCCCGAGCAGCACCCCGATCCGGCCGAGGAAGCCCTTGAACACCCCGATGAACACGAACGTGGCCGCCATCGTCAGCAGCGCCACCCACGGGTCCTTCGGCCAGTAGACGTCCGCCGCCACGTACGCCATGCCGAACCCGATGAGCATCACCACCCCGCCGGTCACGATCGGCGGGAAGACCCGGTGGATGACGCCGACGCCCAGCTTGTGGATCGCGAACCCGCACGCGGCCAGCACGACCCCGACGACGAGCAGCGCCCCGGTGACGGTCGCGTCGCCGCCGCCGGCCGCCCTGATCGCCACGACGGCCCCCACGAACGACGCGCTGGACCCGACGTAGCTGGGCACCTTGCCCTTGACGATCAGCAGGAACAGGATCGTCGCGACCCCGGACATCATCACGGCGAGGTTCGCGTCCAGCCCCATGACGAGCGGGAACACGAAGGTCGCGCCGAACATCGCGATGACGTGCTGTGCCCCGATGCCCACCATCCTGGGCCAGCTCAGCCGCTCGTCCGGCTTGACCACCTCACCCGGCGTCAGGCGCTTCCCATCGCCGTGCACCTTCCACCCCAGCGCCACGAACACACCTCGATCTCCCGCCTGAACTGCGGGTATGTCTCCTGTCTGATGCTGGAGAGCACAATAGAGGGTGCCCTGGGGTACTCGCGCACCGGCTAGGCGACGTGGATCGAGAACCCGTCGCCGCCGACCACCTGCCCCTTCCGGATCTTGGCGCGCTTGCGCAGCTCCACCTCGCCGTCCACCTCGATCATCCCCTCGGCGATGAGCTGCTTGGCCATCCCTCCCGTCTCGGTGATGCCGCAGTACTTCAACAGGTCGCACAGCGGTATGTACTCGTCGCGCAGTTCGAATTCCAGCTCGTCCACAACGCAGCAGCCTAGATGCCCCGCATCCGCAGCACGTGCAGGGCCAGCGTGAGGTTGAGCCGCAAGTGGGGATCGTCGGTGAAGTTGCCGAGCAGCCGCTCCAGCTTGCCGATCCGGTAGCGCAGCGTGTTGTAGTGGAAGTGCAGCCGCCGGGCCGTCTCCGCCACGTTCAGGTTGGTCTCCAGCAGCGACTGGAGCGTGCGCCGCAGGTCGGCGTTCTCGGCGTCGTCGTCGGAGGCCAGCGGGCCGAGCGTCTCCCGGACGAACGCGTGCAGCTCCTCGGTGTCGTTCACCAGCGACAGCAGCCGGTAGACGCCGAGCTGGTCGAAGTGCGCCACCGCCCCGGGCCCGTGCAGCTGCCGCCCCACCCGGGCCGCCTTCAACGCCTGCGAGTACGCCTCGGGCAGCGTCTCCGCGCCGGGGCTCGGCCGGGAGGTGCCGGTGGAGAACGTGGCGGGCGGCACGTCGGCGAAGGCCGCGGCGGCGTCCTTGGCCACGCGGGCGGCGTCGATGGCGGCGTCCACCACGGCCACCACCTCGTGCGAGAACCCGGCGACGGCGCCGTGCGGGTCGTGCCGCCTGATCGCGGCGGTCCAGCAGGAGACGAGGCGGTCCTGGGCGCTGCGCTCGTCGCCGTCGGGGTCGAGCTCGGCCACCAGCACGGTCACCGGCCGCGACAGGTCCCAGCCGAACGCCTGCGCGCGGGAGGTGACCCGCTCCGCCGTGCCGGCCCGGCCGGTGAGCACGTCGCGCAGGAAGTCGGCGCGGTACTTGCTCTCGACGGCGTTGACCGCCTCCTGCCGGGTGACGACGAGGGCGGCGACGGTGGCGGCACGTTCCAGGATGCCGACGTCGCTGTCCCTGATCGCCGCGGCCGGGCTGTAGGCGACGATCCTGCCGTGGTGGTGGCCGCCGGCGAGCACGGGCACCGAGGCGAACGAGCGGGCGCGCGCGGCGGGCGTACGCGGGTGCGACGTGGGAGGCCCCTCGCGGGAGATCGACTCCCGCAGGACGCTCACGTGGTCGCCGGGCCCGGCGGTGGCCAGGACGCGGCCCGAGCCGTCCACGGCCGCCACCGCCACGTCGAGGAGCTGCGCCACCTCCGCGGTGACCTCGTCCAGGCCGCCGCCGGCCAGCACCACCTGGACCAGCGCCCGGTGCGCCTCCTCGGCGCGGGCGAGCACGGCGGCCTGGCGGTTGAGTATGTCGGTGAGCACCTGGTTGAGGATGTCGTCGAAGCCGACGTCGTTGGGCAGCAGGATGAGCGGGAAGCCCAGCCTGTCGGCCTGCTCCACCATCTCGGCGGGCAGCTCGTCGAGGTAGCGGCCGAGCTTGATGGCCAGCGCGGCCAGCCCGCGCTCGTCGAGGTCGGCGACCAGCCGGCCGAGCGACTGCGGCGTGTTGCGCAGCGGGTAGCCGGTGGTGAGCAGCAGCTCGTGCGGCTTGACCCAGGCCAGGATGTCGGGCACTTCCATGACGTTGAGCCGCTGCACGATGCGGCCGAGCCCGCTCTCCCCCGCGATCAGCCTGGCCTCCGCGAGAGTGGACACGCCCAGCACCTCTCCCACGGACACGCCGTGGATGATCGTGCCGGTGCTGGCGAGACGAACGGGGGGCTCCATGGGGAAATTGTGAACCCGGAAGCCGTCTGTCAGGAAGAGCCAACCAACCCGCTGACTGTTGGCAAATTTACCCGTACGGAGGGTTCACCGGCCGTTCTACGGTCAGGTCCAAGGTCGGTTGGGAGGTCCGGTGACCGTCAGTACTTCCGCGCGGCGTACCCGCGTCCACGTCACGGGCGCGGCGAGCACCGCGGTCCGCCCCGTCCTCGAGGGCCAGCGCCGGCCCGCGCGCGTGCTGGCGGCGTTCCCCGCGGGCGTCTACCTCGAGGTCAGGACGGAGCTGGAGCCTTCGGTGATCGCCGTCATCACGGGCGAGGCCACCCGGCTGCCGAACTCGGTGCTGCTGGCGGGGCCGCTCCCCCACCTCACGGTGGGTGACGACGCCTCGGTGGGTGACCGGGCGATCGAGCTGGGCCCGCTGAGCCTGAACGTGCGCCGCTGGTGGGATCCGGCCCCGCCGCTGGGGCGGCTCGACCCGGCCCTGCTGGAGGACGCCCTGCCGAAGGACCCGCCCGGCGCCGGGCTGGCGGGCAACGGCGCGGTGGACATGCTGGCGAGCAGTTGCGCGAAGGGCTGGCTGCTGGGGGCGGTGACGGCGGCTGAGCAGCTCGTCGGGCTGGGCCCCGGGCTGACGCCGAGCGGCGACGACGTGCTGGCGGGGCTGCTGGTGACGCTGCGGCGCCTGGGCACGGCGGCGGGGTGCGAGCGGGCGGTCCGGCTGGCCGGCTGGCTGGCGGCGACCGTGACGTTCGACGCGCGCACGCGTACGACGCCGATCTCGGCCACGCTCCTGCACTGCGCCGCCAGGGGCGAGGCCAGCCCCGAGGTGACCGCGGTGCTGCGCGGCGTGGCGGGCCGCCAGGCGCTCGAACCGGCCCTGCACCGCCTGTACCGCCTCGGCCACACCTCGGGCGCCGACCTGGCCCAGGGCATCGCCATCGGCGTGGCCGCCGTCCGTTCCCTGAGCGAGGCGCGATGACCGGCCTGCCGCAGGCGGTGCTGGTACGGCGGGGGGCCTACCACGACTCGGTCACCCTCATGCGGGTCAGCCGGGCACTGTCGGAGCTGCCGGGCGTGGAGGCGGCCATGGTCGCCATGGCGACGGACCTGAATGTCTCGATCCTTAGGGAGATGGGCTTCGGCGTCCCGGAGTCCGACCCGGGCGACCTGCTGATCGCCGTGCGGGCGCGGGACCCGGACGCGGCCGTCGAGGAGGCCGAGCGCCGGCTCACCGAGGTGGACCGGCCGCGCTCCGGCTCGTCGGAGCAGCCGCCGCTGACCACCCGCTCGGCCGCCGCCCGCGGCCCCGCGGACCTCGTGCTGGTCTCCACCCCGGGCGAGTACGCCTTCTTCGAGGCCCTGGACGCCATCGAGGCCGGCCTGCCCGTCATGATCTTCAGCGACGGCGTCACCGTGGCCCAGGAACGCCGGCTGAAGGAGCTGGCCGAGGCCAGGGACGTGCTGGTGATGGGCCCTGACTGCGGCACCGCCGCGATCGGCGGCGCCGGCCTCGGCTTCGCGAACGTGCTGGCCCCCGGCCCTGTCGGCGTGGTCGCCGCGTCCGGCACCGGCGCGCAGCAGGTGACGTGCCTGCTCGACTGGGCCGGCGTCGGCGTGAGCCACGTGCTGGGGGTGGGTGGCAGGGACCTGTCCGCCGAGGTGGGCGGCCTGTCGGCGCGGCGCGCCCTGCGCATGCTGGACGAGGACCCGGCGACGGAGCTGATCGTGCTCGTCTCCAAGCCGCCGGCGCCGGAGGTGGCGCGGGCCGTGCTGGGGCAGCGGCTGCGCACGCCCGTGGTCCCGGCCCTGCTGGGCACGCCCGCCCTCACGCGGGGAGGGCCCGGGGCAGCGGACGGGGCAGCGGCCGGGGAGGCGCCCGGCTCCGCGCGGACGCCAGGCACCGCACCGGCGCCCGGCCCCGCGCCGGCCGGGGATCTCACCTGGGCCGCCGAGCAGGCGTTGCGCGCCCTCGGCAGGCCCGTCCCCGAGTGGCCGTCCTGGCCCGCCCCGCCCGGCACGCGCCCCGCCCCCAAGCGGATCAAGGGCCTGTACTCGGGGGGCACGCTGGGCGCGGAGGCGGCGCTGGTGGCCGGCCACGGCGACTTCGTCGACTACGGCGACGACGCCTTGACCAGGGGCAGGGCGCATCCGATGATCGACCCGACGCTGCGGGTCGAGGCGCTCGCCCGTGCCGGGGAGCAAGACGTGGTGCTCATGGACGTGGTCCTGGGCCACGGCGCCGACCCCGACCCGGCCGCCTCGCTGGCGCCCGCGGTCGCCGGCACGCCGGCCACGGTCGTGATCGCCCTGATCGGCACCGAGGGCGATCCTCAGGACCTGCACCGCCAGGCCGCCGCCTTCCGCGAGGCGGGCGCGGCCGTCTTCACCTCCAACGCCCAGGCCGCCCGCCACGCCAGGAGCCTGCTGTGACGTGCCGGGAGCGGGGCGTCCCGGCTCAGGAGTCGCCGTGACCACCTTGCTGAACGCCCCGCCACGCGTGATCACCGTCGGCGCCGGCCTGCTCGACGAGGCGCTGCGCGCGCAGGCCGTGCCGACGGCCCCGGTCGCCTGGCGCCCGCCGCTGCCCGGCACCGCCGGCGCCCTGGCCAGGGTGCTGGCCGACCCGCGCCGCCAGGAGGCCAACGAGCTGGCCGTGCGCAGGCTGATCTCGGCCCGCCCGCACCTGGTGGGCGTGCGGCGCGCCGCCGAGCTGCTCGACGGGGACACGTTCCTGCACGCGGGCCCGCCCATCACCTGGGAGCGTGCCTCGGGCCCGATGCGCGGCGCGCTGATCGGCGCGATGCTCCTGGAGGGCCGGGCCGCGGACGAGCACGAGGCCGCCGGCATGCTGGCGGCGGGCGCGGTCGCGCTGCGCCCCTGCCACGAGCACGCGGCCGTGGGCCCGATGGCGGGCGTGGTGAGCCCGTCGATGTGGCTGTTCGAGGTGCGCGACGACGAGCACGGCGGCACCGCGTACTGCTCGCTCAACGAGGGCCTGGGCAAGGTGCTCAGGTACGGCGCGTACGGCCCGGAGGTCCTCGACCGGCTGCGCTGGATGGACCGGGTGCTCGGCCCGGCGCTGGCGGCGACGCTGGATCGTACGGGCCCGATCGACCTGCGCTCGCTGATCGCGCAGGCCCTGCAGATGGGCGACGAGCTGCACAACCGCAACAGGGCCGCCACCTCGCTCCTGCTGCGCGAGCTGGCCCCGGCCGTGGTGGAGGCGGCGCCGGGCGCGGCGGCGGAGGTGCTGCGCTTCATCAACGGCAACGACCACTTCTTCCTCAACATCGGGATGGCCGCGGCCAAGGCCGGCACGGACGCGGCCCGCGACGTGCCGGGCTCGTCCCTGGTCGTGGCCATGGCCAGGAACGGCACCGACTTCGGCGTCCAGGTGTCGGGGCTGGGCGGGCGCTGGTTCACGGGCCCGGCGGGGGTGCCGGACGGGCTCTACCTCGGCTCGTACGGCCCGCAGGACGCCAACCCGGACATCGGCGACTCCACGATCACGGAGACGTCGGGGCTGGGGGGGTTCGCGATGGCGGCGTCGCCGGCCATCGTGCGGTTCGTGGGCGGCGAGGTGGCGGACGCGGTGCGGGCCACCCGCTCCATGTACGAGATCACGCTGGCCGAGCACCCCGTCTACCAGATCCCCGGCCTCGGTTTCCGCGGCACGCCCGTCGGCATCGACGTGACGCTGGTGGCGCGGACGGGCCTGCTTCCGGTGGTCAACACGGGTATCGCGGGCCGCGTCGCGGGGACGGGCCAGGTCGGCGCGGGCCTGGTCGAGCCGCCTGCCGAGGCGTTCACCAGCGCGTTGCTGGCTCTGGCCGAGGCGAATAAGTGATCCATTTTAAGGCGGACATATCCCCACGTCAGTGGCAATGTAAGACTGTATCGCCTTCCCTTGCGGATTCGCCGCCGATATCGTAACGATCCTCATAATCTGCAAGTAGCGTGAAGAACGCACGTGACGGATGAGGCGAGATGGGGGCGGGAACATGGCAGCCGACCGCTTGCTCAGCGGGCCCGGCTCAGAGGGAGGTGCCACGGGGGGCGCTCCGCAGAGCCAGGGGCGCCTGATCGGCAGGCGCTACCGACTGATGTCGCCCGTAGGCAGAGGCGGCATGGGCATGGTGTGGCACGCGCACGACGTGCTGCTCGACAGGGACGTGGCCGTCAAGGAGCTGATCCTGCCCTACGGCCTGGACCACGCGGGCAAGCAGGTGGCCCACCGGCGCATGCTGCGCGAGGCCCGCTCGGCCGCGCGGCTGACGCACCCGGGCATCGTGACCGTCCACGACGTGGTCGAGGAGGACGGACGGCCCTGGATCGTGATGGAGCTGGTCCGGGCGTGGTCGCTGGAGCAGGCCGTACGCCAGAGCGGGCCGCTCCCGGTGATCCAGGCGGCCGAGATCGGCATCCGGGTGCTCGACGCGCTCATGCACGCGCACGCGGCCGGCATCCTGCATCGCGACATCAAGCCGGGCAACGTGCTGCTCACCCAGGACCGGGTGGTGCTGACCGACTTCGGCATCGCGGCCATCGAGGGCGACGTCACGATCACCCAGACGGGGCTGCTCATGGGGTCGCCGGCGTACATCCCGCCGGAGCGCCTGTCCGGCCAGCCGATCTCACAGGCGGCGGACCTGTGGTCGTTCGGCGCGACCCTGTACGCCGCCGTCGAGGGCCGCCCGCCCTACGAGGGGCCCGACCCGGTGGCGGTGCTCGGCGCGGTGGTCACCCAGGACCCGATCAGGCCGCAGCGGGCCGGCTCGCTCATGCCCGTGATCGAGGGCCTGCTGCGCAAGAACCCGGCCGAGCGGCTCACCGCCACGCAGGTGATCGAGATGCTGGAGGCGGTGCTGCGCGCGCACGGCGCGCCCAGGCCGCGCGCCCCCGAGACGCTGCCCGGCCCCGCCGATCCGACCCCGGCCGGGCTGCTGCCCCCGCTGGACACCCCCTCGGGGCCGATGCCCTCGCGCATCGTGGAGACCCCCTCGGGGCCGGTGCGGGTGCCGTACGACCCGCTGAACAGCCCGTCGGGCGGCCACTCGATGCCCTACGAGGGGATGACGAGCCCTTCGGGCAGCCACCGCACCGACCAGCTCCCGCCGCTGCCGCGCACCCCGGCCCAGCCCCCGGCCCAGCCCCCGGGCCAGCAGCGCGGCCCGTACGACTCCCTGGCCAGTTCCTCCGGCCCGTACGACTCCCTGGCAGGCCCGTCCGGCCCGTACGACTCCCTCGCCGCCCCGTCCGGCCCGTACGACTCGCTGAGCAGCTCTTCGGGCCCGTACGACTCGCTGAGCGGTTCCTCCGGCCCGTACGACTCCCTCGCCGCCCCGTCGGGCCCGCAGCAGCCGCCGTTCGGCGCGCCGCCCGGCCCCCGGAGGGGGCGCCGCGACGCCGACGACCTGGACGGCCCGAGCGGCCCGCACCCCCAGCCGATCCTGCCGCTGACCACGGACAGCCGGACGTCGTCCGCCGCCACCCCGTGGCCGCTGGCCTCGCCCGACGACCTGCGCGAGCAGTCGCGCGACCTGTCGCACGACATCTCCCGCAGCCGCCTGGCCACGCTGCCGGGCGGCGGCCCGCGTCCGGGCAAGAGCCGGCGCCGGGTGGAGGACGACGAGGGCGGCCCCTGGATCCGCGACGGGCGGCCCACACTGCTCACGATCATCAGCTCCCTGGTGGCCGTGGCCGTCGTGGCGGGCGCCGTGTGGATCATCCTGACGGGTGGCTCGGCGCAGGGGCCGTCCACCGCCTCCACCACCGTCTCGGAGAGCGCCACGACGGAGAACGCGACCGAGCCGTCGATCATCCCCGAGGGCTACCTGGAGCACACGGGCCCCGGGTTCTCGGCGGCCGTGCCCGAGGGCTGGAAGCTCGCGACGTCCGGCGGCGTGGCCACGTTCAGCGGCCCGAAGGACTCGGGCATGCGCATCCTGGTCGAGCGGGCCGCCCCGCAGACCGACGGCGGGCTGTCGGAGCTGAGCAGGCTGGAGGCCGACGGCGGCCTGGAGAGCTACATCCAGGTGCAGCTCCAGGCCGTCGACTACCGCGACTGGCAGGCCGCCGACTGGGAGTACACCTACACCACCGCCAACGGTGTCCCCATGCACGCCCTGACCAGGTACGTCTCCATCGACGACACCGCCGCGTTCAAGATCACGATGGATCTGCCCGAGCTGAAGTGGGACGACCAGGCCGACACCCGCAAGGTGTTCCTCAACACGTTCCGCCAGGCCACCTGACCCGTATTGCACCAACCGTTCCAAAACGTGTAACGTGCCTGCCATGGCGCGACCGAGGAAGTTCGAGGAGGACCGGGCGGTCGAGGCGGCCATGCGCGCGTTCTGGAGCGCGGGCTACGAGGCCACCTCGACGCAGGACCTGTGCGCGGCCACGGGGCTCGGGCGCAGCAGCATCTACAACACCTTCGCCAGCAAGCACGACCTGTTCCAGCGATCACTGCGGCACTACATGGACGAGCGCAACGCGCGGCTCGCCGAGCTCATGGGGGGCGAGCTGCCGATCAAGGAGAAGATCAGGACCGTGCTGTGGTGGGCGGTCGAGCCCGACCCCGGCGACCCGACCGGCTGCCTGGTGGTGAACTCGCTGGTCGAGCTGGGCCCGCGCGACGCGGAGATCGCGCGTTTGCTGCGCCGCGACAACGACAAGCGGGTCCAGATCGTCAGGGCCGCGATCGAGGCGGCCCGCACCCGCGGCGAGTTCGACTCGGGCCGGGACCCGCTGGCCCTGGCCCACTTCCTGGCCGCGACGGTCAGCGGCCTGCGCGTCGCGGCCCGCGGCGGGGCCGATCGGGCCACGCTCGAGTCGATCGCGAACACCGCACTGGCCGCCTTCTGAATTCTTCGTGGCCGCATTTTGAACTGATCAATCCAAAACTGTCTGAAGGAGGAGGTCGCCATGCCGTTGGCGGTCTACATACTGGGGCTCTCGATCTTCGCTCAGGGCACCTCCGAGCTCATGCTGGCCGGGCTGCTCCCCGAGCTGGCGCGCGACCTCGGGGTGTCGGTGCCGGACGCGGGGCTGCTGATCTCGGCGTTCGCGATCGGGATGCTGGTGGGGGCGCCGGTGCTGGCCGTCGTCACGCTGCGGTGGCCGCGCCGCACGGTGCTGCTGGCGTTCCTGGGGCTGTTCGCCCTGTCGCACGTGGCGGGCGCGCTGACGTCGAGCTACGGCGTGCTGTTCGCCACCCGCGTGGTCGGCGCGTTCGTCTACGCGGGCTTCTGGGCCGTGGCGGCCTCCACCGCGATCGGCCTGGTGCCCGCGAACGCGCGTGCCAAGGCGATGAGCGTGCTGGCCGGCGGGCTCACCGTGGCCACCGTCATCGGCCTGTCCGCGGGCACGGTGATCGGGCAGCACCTGGGCTGGCGGGCGGCGTTCTGGGCGGTCGCCGCGCTGTCGGCGCTGGCCGGCATCGGCGTGTTCGCCACGATCCCCGGCGGCCGTCCCGACCGGGACAGCACGCCTCGCGTCTCCGACGAGCTGCGCGCGCTGGCCAGGCCCGCGCTCTGGCTCGCCTACGGCACCACCGCGCTGACCACCGGCGCGCTGCTGTCGTCCTTCAGCTACCTCAGCCCCCTGCTGACCGACGTCACCGGCCTGGACCCGGCCTGGGTGCCCGCCGTGCTCGGCCTGTACGGGGTGGGCGCCCTCATCGGCATCACCATCGGCGGCCGGATCGCCGACGCGCGGCCGTACCCGCTGCTGTACGCCGGCGTCGCCGGCCTGATCCTGACCTCGGCGGCCCTGGCCGCCTCCGCGGCCGTGGCCCTGCTCGCCATCCCGCTGATCTTCCTGCTCGGCGCGTTCGGCTTCGGCACCAACCCGGCGCTGAACGCCCGCCCCTTCGCCCTGGCCAGGAACGCCCCCACGCTGGCCGCCGGCATGAACGTCGCCTCCTTCAACGTCGGCATCACCGCCGGCCCGTGGGCGGGCGGCCTGGCCATCGAGGCGGGCCTCGGCTACGCGTCCGTCGCCTGGATCGGCGCCGCGATCGGCGTGGCGGGCCTGGTCGCCGTGGCGCTCGGCGCGGGCCTGCAGCGCAGGAGCTCGCTCGTCCAGGAGACGTCCGGAACCCGTGAGATACGGTCTGCCGTATGAAGCTGGCGAGCATCTCCCGCTACCCCGTCAAGTCCACCGCCGGGCACGAGGTCACCGAGGCCGAGGTACAGCCGTGGGGGCTGGCCGGCGACCGCCGCTACGTCATCACCGACGAGAGCGGCGCGGTGCTCACCGCCCGCCAGGAGCCGCGCCTGCTGGCCTGCGTGCCCGTGCTCGACGGCGGCGCGCTCACGCTGACCGGCCCGCACGCCGATCCGCTGGCGGTGATCCCCACCGGCACGAGGTCCGTCGTGCACCTGCCGAGGACCTCCGTGGAGGTCACCGACTGCGGCGACGACGCCGCCGCATGGCTGAGCGGGCTGGCGGGGCGGCCGGTGCGGCTCAGGTGGCTCGACGACCCGACCCGCCGCCCGGTCGACCCGATGTACGGCCGGCCGGAGGACCGGGTGAGCCTGGCCGACGCGTTCCCGCTGCTGCTCACCACGACGGCCTCGCTCGCCCGCCTCAACGAGTGGATCGCCGGGACGGCGCTGGAGCTCGGCGAGGAGCCGCGGCCGCTGCCCATGCGCAGGTTCCGGCCGAACGTGGTGATCGACGGGGTGGCGGAGGCGTTCGCCGAGGACGAGTGGAAGCGCCTGCGCATCGGGGAGGTCGAGTTCCGCGTGAGCAAGGGCTGCGATCGCTGCGTGCTGACCACGGTCGACACCACGACCTACCGCAAGGGCAAGGAGCCGCTCAGGACGCTCGCCCGTCACCGCAAGCGGGACGGCAAGGTCTGGTTCGGCGTGAACCTGATCCCCGACCTGATTCCCGGGACGTACGGGCGCGTCGCGCAAGGGGATCCCGTTCTCGTGCTCTGAAAGATCATGGCGAAAATCCCAATTTCCCGATAAATAGGATCACCGTCCCCTTTGGGGCACTGTTAGGGGTTATGCGAGACTTCACGGGTGACCAGTGCCCCCACAAAGCCCGCTGTCTCGCCCCCTGACCGGATCCAGCGCGTACAACGGCGGACCCTGGCGGTCCTGTCGGCGGCACAGATCGTGGGCGGGGTGGGCGTGGCCGTCGGGCTGGCGCTCAGCTCGGTCGTCGTGGACGAGCTGTCCCGCTCCACGGTGATCAGCGGCTTCGCGGGCACGGCCACCGTGCTGGGCGCGGCGCTGCTGGCCCTGCCGACCGCCAAGGCGTCGGGCCGGGGCGGGCGGCGGGCGGGGCTGTCGCTGGCGTACGCGGCGGCGCTGGTGGGCTGCGCGGTCTCGGTGCTGGCCATCAGCCTGCGCAACTGGCCGCTGCTGCTCGCGGGCCTCGTGCTGGTCGGCGGCGGCAGCGCGGCCAGCCTGGCGGCCTGCTACTCGGCCACCGACCTGTCGCCGAAGGACCGCTCGGCCCGCCACCTGTCGCTGGTCGTCTGGGCCTCGACCATCGGCTCCGTGGCCGGCCCGAACCTGGCCGAGCCCGCCGACCGGATCGGCAGGAGCCTCGGGCTGGTGGAGAAGGCGGGGCCGTTCGCGTTCGCGGCCCTGGCGTTCGCGCTGGCGATGGTCGTCATCCTCGGCTTCCTCCGCCCCGACCCGCTCCAGCTCGCCAGGGCCGGTGCGCGCGAGGAGGACTCCGGTGGGAACCGCACGATCCGTACGGCCTGGCGGACCCTGCGCACCACCCCGATGGCCCGCCGCGCCCTGGTCATGATCGCCGTCAGCCACACGGCGATGGTCTCCGTCATGTCCATGACCCCGGTCAAGCTCCACCACGACGGCTCGAACCTGGACGTCATCGGCATCGTGATCAGCCTGCACATCGCCGGCATGTACGTGCTCTCGCCGGTCGTGGGCTGGCTGGCCGACAAGGCGGGCAAGGTGCCGGTGCTGGTGCTCGGCTCGGCCCTGCTGCTGGCCGCCGCCGCCCTGGCCGGCACGGCGGGTCACCGGGTGTGGCAGGTGACGGCGGCGCTGGTGCTGCTCGGCCTGGGCTGGTCGTGCGGCCTGGTGGCCGGCTCGGCGCTGGTCACGGAGTCGGTGCCGATCGAGCGCCGCCCTGCCGTGCAGGGGCTGTCGGACCTGCTGATGAACGTCTGCGGCGCCACGGGCACGATCGTCGCGGGCGCCATCGTGGGGCTGCTCGGCTACGGCATGCTCGGCCTGGTGGTCGGCATCATGGTCGCCCTGGCCGGCCTCTGGCTGACCGTCGTCTGGCGCCGCACCACCTGACGACCGCCCGGCTCACCACAGGCCGGCTCACCGCCGGGGTGAGCCACCGCCCGCCACTCCCTCTCCGCCTCGCACGTCGTGAACCGGCGAGCTCACTTCGCGTCGGCGTAGGACTTGACCGCCACCGCCTCCATCGGGAACCGCACCGGCGTCGCGCCGAACAACAACCGGCTGGCCTCCGCCGCCGAGGCCGCCACGGCCGCGATCACCTCCTCGGCCAGCTCGGCCGGGCAGTGCACCATCACCTCGTCGTGCTGGAAGAACACCAGCCGGGCCGGCTCGGGCAGCCGCCCCCGCAGCACGGCCAGCAGCGCCAGCGCCCACTCGGCCGCCGTGCCCTGCACCACGAAGTTGCGCGTGAACCGCCCGCGGTCCCTGGCCGCCCGACCGCCCTCGGGCCCCGACACCAGCTCCTTCCACCGCTCCGACGGGGGCGGGCTGGTGCGCCCGAGCCACGACCGCACGATCCGCCCCTCCTCCCCCGCCTTGGCCGCGTCCTCCACGAACTGGTACGCCTTCGGGAAGCGCTGCCGCATCACGGCCAGCAGCTTGGAGGCGTCGCCGCTGGTGCCGCCGTACATCGCGGACAGCATCGCGATCTTGGCGTTGGCCCGCTCGCCGCCGAACGACTGCGCCAGCGCGGAGTACAGGTCGATCTCCCCCGCGGCCCTGGCCAGCCCCACGTCGCCGGCCATCGCCGCCAGCACCCGCGGCTCGAGCTGCGCCGCGTCCGCGACGACCAGCAGCCATCCGTCGTCGGCCACCACCACCCGCCGCATGACCTTGGGGATCTGCAGCGCCCCGCCCCCGTTGGTGGCCCACCGCCCGGACACGACGCCGCCCACCACGTACTCGGGCCTGAACCGCCCGCCGCGCACCCACTGGTCGGCCCACGTCCACCCGTGCGCGCTGAACAGCCTGGCCAGCTCCTTGTAGGCCAGCAGCGGCGTCACCGCCGGGTGGTCGATCTGCTTGAGCTCCCACTGCCTGGTCGTCTTCAGCGCCACCCCGGCGCCCTTGAACGCCTTGACGAGCTGCTGCACCGAGTCGGGGTTGACCGGGTGCCCGAACGCGGCCGCCACCTCGTCGGCCAGCGCCTGCAGCTTGGCCGGGCGCATGCCGTGCACGGGACGCGGCCCGAGCAGGTCGGTCAGCAGCGCGTCGTGCACGTCCCTGCGCCACGGCATGCCCTCGTGCGACATCTCGGCCGCGACCAGCGCGCCGGCCGACTCGGCCGCCACCAGCAGCCGGAACCGGCCCGGCTCGGGCAGCGCGGCGACGCGCCGGAGCTGGTCGGCCAGCACCTCGGCGACCGCCTCCGCGCCGAGCGGCTCGGGCGCGAACAGCGTGCCGGGCGCGCTCGGCTGCTCGTCCGGCACCGGCAGGCCGTGCAGCCTGGCGTGCGCGGCCCTGGCCGAGCGCGGCTCGCCGTAGCGGCCCTCGTACGCCAGCAGCAGCCCCTCGGTCAGCGCGAGGTCGTGGCAGCGCGCGACCCGCACACCCCGCTCCAGCAGCGGAGGGTACGACTCCCGCGCGTCCGCCCAGACCCACCGCGGCCCCTCGGCGGCCTCCAGCTCCCGCACGGCCCGCGCCAGGTCGGCGGGACGGCGCGCCGCGCCGCCGACCGGCAGCACCGTCTCCCCCGCGACCACGACGTACACGTGGTCAAGGGTGCCAAACGGCCCCGACAAAAAGGGGCACGGGGTCAGGCGAGGCTGATGCGCACCTCGTCCTCCAGCGGCGGCTCCAGCTCCTGCGCCAGGCACCCGGTGGCCGCGAAGCAGCGCAGGGTCAGCTCGTCGGAGGTCACCGTGGCGTGCAGGAACTGCTTGAAGAACGGCGGCGTGTCCCAGTCGGACAGCTCGGACAGGTAGCGGTGGAACACCCGGTCCACCGGCAGCCGCAGCGGCCACGGCCAGGCGCCGAGCAGCCGCGCCGCCCACCGCATCCGCCGCGTGATCTTCACGGGCCCTTCCGGGGTCCTGACGGGCTCGTTCTTGATGTGCTCCGACATGATGCACAGCGCCTCGGAGGGCGTCAGGTAGAGCCACTTCATCCGCAGCCGCTTGGCGTAGAGCTGGCTGTAGAAGGACAGCGAGTCGCCGCGCAACGGGTAGCACTTGAACGCGTCCTCGTGCACGCCCGCGACGTCCACGCGCTCGATGGTGTGCGTGGCGTGCATGAACGCGCCGCCGCCGCCCGACACGACGTACTGGATCACCCGGTCGCCCACCCGGACCGGATAACGCTGGTAGTTGTGCACGTCGCCGCCGATGGCCGCGACGTACCGGTGTGCCGGGTCGCGCACGATGTCGTCGATCGTCCCGCCGCCCTCCAGCGGCGACGGCTTGTACGTGTTGCCGGTGTAGATCGGCTTGCCGGTCACCAGGACCTTCGGCCTGGGGTCGAGCGAGACCCGGCGCAGCCAGGCCGTCTGTCCCCGGTCGATGACGTTCCTGATGCCGGTGTCGACACCCACGATCAGCAGGCTGTCGCTCTCGATCGTCCAGTACGGCCCCGGCTGCGTCGCCTGCTGCGACGGCCTGCCCCTGAGCTTGCGCGCCTCGGCCAGCTTCGCCTCGTCGATGGTGTCCGGCTTGCGCCACAGCAGGCCGCGCAGCCCGCGGTCCGGCTTCGGCTTGAGCGGCGGCGCGTCGCAGAAGACCCGCATGAAGCCGCCGAGCCCGTCGTACCAGTCGTGGTTGCCGGGGATGGCGTAGATCGGTGCGTCATAGTCCTGGTACGGGCGGAAGAACTTGTCGCCGTACTCGTTGCCCGATCCCGTGGGATAGACCACGTCGCTGGCGATGATGGCGAAGGACGTCTGTTCGCCGAGTTTCATCATCCCCGGAACAACGGCGTACTGGGAGGCGTCGCCTTCTCCGGTATCGCCGAGCAGAAGAAAACTGAAATGACTCCCAAGGGCCGGTTTGATGCGAAATTCCGGATCGATCCCTCGCGCTTCCTGGGACTCCACCCAGCGCGCCCGCACCTCCCCTGACGGATCACCGAACAACCCCGCCAGGATCTCGTTGCGAGACAGCCACAGCGTCCGTAAATTCAACCAGGTAAAGCCTTGCTTGTTGGGCCTGAGCTGCGCAAACGCCCCTGGTTGCACACAGGCCCATCCGGCACCCTCCTCCGAGATCCGGGAGGAAACCTGCTTTCCACGCTCAGCCGCGACTTCCACCATGACCACATCTTTACCGCGATCTACCAATTGCGCATCCTGAACGCTCCGTACCGCTCGGAACACACAAGGTGTGCAATGGTGTAGCCTCACCCCCCAAGCAAGCGGTTGGGACTGCCTAGGAGGCTCCCATGACCCGTAACGGCCCCGACGACGCGACCCGCAGAGGCACTTCCGCCGTGGCGGCCATCGAGGGCCTGCTCGCCTTCGCCACGACCCGGCCGCGCTGGGCCAGCGGCGCGGCGCTCAACAGCGCGAGCGAGGCGATCGCGAGAAGCCGGGCGCTGGCCGCGCAGTCGCCGGGCGAGCACACCCCGCTGCTCGCCCGGTGCCTGCGAACGACCGCGAAGCTGTTGCTGGCGCGGGGGCGCGCCACGGAGGCGCTGCCGCTGGCGCAGGAGGCGGTGGCGCTCACCCGCTCGGTCGGCGGCGGTTCGCTGGCGCTCTCCCTGCGGCGCCTGGCCGAGGTCCAGGAGGCTCTGCACCGCTTCAGCGACGCCGCCGCCACGATCGCCGAGGCCGACCGCCTCCCGCCCCCGCCCGACTGACCCGCGCCCGGCCGCCTGGCTCCTGTCGCCGTCCGGCTGGACCTACGACACGGCCGGCGGGACCAGCACGCCCGGGTTGAGTATCCCGGCGGGGTCGAGCTCGGCCTTGACCGCGCGCAGGATGCCCGCGCCGACGGGCCCGAGCTCGCTCGCGTAGGCGTCCAGGTGGTCCCGGCCCACGCCGTGGTGGTGGGTGATCGTGCCGCCCGCCTCGACGATGGACGCGTTCACCGCCGCCTTGGCCCGCTGCCACTGCGCCACGGGGTCGGCGTCCTGCGGGGTCACGACGGTGAAGTAGAGCGAGGCGCCGGTCTCGTACACGTGCGAGATGTGGCACATGACGAGCGGCGAGCCGAGCGCGCCGAGCAGGGCCAGCCGGACCGCGTCGTACAGGCGCGGCAGGTTCGCCCAGAAGCCGGCCGTCTCCAGCGTCTCGACGGTGGCGCCGGCGGCGAGCAGGGAGTCGCGCAGGTACGGGGCCGAGAAGCGGCCGTGCTCCCACGCCTGGCCCGGCTCGGGCCCGAGCGGCTCGCCGCCCGACCGCGCCAGCACGGCGGAGGCGGCGGCATGCCGGCCGGCCACGCGCGCCCCCTCATAACCGGCGATCAGCAGGCAGCCGGAGCCGTCCGCTCCGCCTGTGCCGATCCCGTCCGGCTTGGCCAGGCCGATCATCGTCTCGGTCTCGTCCGAGAGGCGCAGCACGGTCGGCAGCGGCCCTTCCTGGGCGAGCGCGCGCACGGCGGCAGAACCCGCCGCGAACGAGGCGAACCGCCACCCTTCGTACCGCCGCTCGGCGGGGGCCCGGCGCACCCGCAGCCGCAGGGACGTGATGACGCCGAAGGCGCCCTCCGAGCCGAGCACGAGCTGCCGCAGGTCGGGCCCGGCGGCCGACTTGGGGGCGCGCCCGAGCTCCAGCGTGCCCGAGGGCGTGGCCAGGGTGAGGCCGACGACCATGTCGTCGAAGCGCCCGTACCCGGCCGACGCCTGTCCGCTGGACCGGGCGGCTGCGAAGCCGCCCAGCGTGGCGTACTCGAAGGACTGGGGGAAGTGCCCCAGCGTCAGCCCGTGCCCGGCCAGCAGGCGCTCGGCGTCCGGCGCTCGCACCCCCGGCTCGAACCCCGCCACCATGGACTCCTCGTCCACGAACAGCAACCGGTCGAGCCGCCCCAGGTCGAGCGCGATCACCCCGGCGAAGCCGGCGCGGTCGGCGGCGAGCCCGCCCACCACCGAGGTGCCGCCGCCGAAGGGCACGACCGCGACGCGCTCGCGCGAGCACAGCCGCAGCAGCTCGGCCACCTCCTCGTGCGAGCCGGGCAGCACCACGGCGTCCGGCGCGGCCGAGCCGTCCCCCGCGCGCATGCGCAGCAGGTCGGGCGTGGACTTGCCGCGCGTGTGGCGGACGCGGGCCTCGTGGCCGGTCAGGACGTGCCCGTCGCCGACGACCTCGGCCAGCGCCCCGAGCAGCGGCCGCGCCAGCGCGACCGCCGGGAGCGCGACCTGTTCCAGCGAGGCGGCGGGCGTGCCGGGCGCGCGCACGCCCAGCAGGTCGCGCAGCAGCGCCCGCACCGGCTCGGGCAGCTCGCGGGCCCTGGCGGGATCGCCCCAGCCCGACCACGACATCGGTTCTCCAGTCACGCTTACACTGTGACACATGACGTCGATTCGTCACAATGAGGGCGTGCTGGACGCGGCGCGCGACTGCGTGCTCGCGTACGGGGTGCGCAGGACGACGCTCACCGACGTGGCCAGGCGAGCGGGGGTGTCGCGGATGACGATCTACCGCCGCTGGCCCGACGTGCGCACGCTGGTGGCCGACCTGATGACCAGGGAGTGGGTGCGGGTGGTCGAGGGGCTCGACCTGTCGGACCCCGTACGGGCGGTGGTGGCGGGCGTGCGGGGGCTGCGCGCGCACCCGTTGTGGCGCAAGATCGTGGAGGCGGATCCCGAGCTGCTGGTGCCGTACCTGCTGGATCGGCGCGGCGCCAGCCACGAGGCCATCCTGGCGGTGCTGGAGCCGGCCGTCGGCGATCCGGCCAGGGCCAGGGCGGTGCTGCTGGTGGCCCAGTCGTTCCTGCTGTCCGCTCCGACCATGCTCGACCCCGTCACGCTGGACGAGCTCGACGCCGAGCTCGCCGCCCTGCTGGAGGCCTACCTTGGATAGCTCGCTGAACGCCGCCAGACGCTCCCGGGAGCTGCGCCGGGTCGCGGAGGAGCGGGTGGACGTGCTGGTGGTGGGACTCGGCGCGACCGGCGCGGGCGCCGCGCTCGACGCCGTGTCCCGAGGGTTGAGCGTAGCGGCGATCGACGCCCACGACCTGGCTTTCGGCACCTCCAGATGGAGCTCCAAGATGGTGCACGGCGGCCTGCGTTACCTGGCGAAGGGTCAGGTGGGCGTGGCGTACGAGAGCGCGGTCGAACGCGGGATCCTGCTCCGCAGGACGGCTCCGCACCTGGTCAGGGCGCATCCGTACATGCTGCCGCTGACCCCGGCCGTCTCGCGGCGGCAGGCGGCGCTGCTGATGACCGGCTACCGGCTGGGGGACGGCCTGCGTGCCGCCGCGCGCACGCCGCGCCGCATGCTGCCGGGCCCGGCCCGGCTGAACGCGGCCCGCGCGCACACGCTGGCGCCAGTCCTGCGCGCCGACGGCCTGCGCGGCGCGCTGCTGTCGTGGGACGGCCGGCTGCTCGACGACGCCCGCCTGGTGGTGGCCATCGCCAGGACCGCCGCCGCGCACGGGGCCCGCGTGCTGACCCGCTGCCGCGCGCTGCGCCTGACCGGTCACGGGGCGGACGTGCGCGACGAGCTGACGGGCGAGGAGTTCACGATCCGCGCGAAGGTCGTGATCAACGCCACCGGGGTGTGGGCGGGCACGCTGGACCCGCGGGTGCGGCTGCGCCCGTCGCGCGGCAGTCACCTCGTCCTGGAGCCGGGCACGCTGCCCGGGCTGATCGCGGGCATGCACGTGCCCATCCCCGGCGAGGGCAACCGGTTCGCGCTCGTGCTGCCACAGCCTGATGGCCGGATTTACGTGGGTCTGACCGACGAGCCGGTGGACGGGCCGGTGCCGGACGTCCCCGAAGTGCCCGAGGAGGACGTCAGAACGCTTCTGGAGGTGCTGAACGGGGTCCTTGAGGTCCCAGTGACCGGGGAGGCGGTCGCGGGCGCGTACGCGGGCCTCAGGCCGCTCCTGGCGGCCGACGGCAGGACGGCCGACCTCTCGCGGGAGCACGCGGTGTTCTCGGAGGGCGGGATCGTGACCGTCGTGGGAGGCAAGCTGACGACATATCGCCGCATGGCGGAGGACGCGGTGGATCGAGCGGTCTCGTCCGGGAACCTCCGGGCCCGCCGGTGCCGCACCCGGCGCATCGCGCTCGTGGGGGCGGGACCGCGCCCGTCCGGGGTGCCGCCGCGCCTGGCCGAGCGGTACGGCTCGGAGGCCGAGGCCGTGCACGAGCTCGTCGAGCGGCACCCGCAGGAGGTCGGGCTCGGCTTCACCGAGGGCGAGCTGCTCTGGGCGGTCCTGCACGAGGGCGCGCTCGACGAGGGCGACCTGCTCGACAGGCGGACGCGGATCGGCCTGGTCAAGCGGGACAGGGACCGCGCCCTGCCCGCGACACGGGACGTACTGGACCGAACCTCCCGCGCCTAAACCCGCCGATCCGTTAGGTTAGTCTTACCTAAGTCGGATCGAGGAAGGGGC
Organism: Nonomuraea sp. GTA35; assembly: GCF_041950525.1. Lineage (NCBI taxonomy): Bacteria > Bacillati > Actinomycetota > Actinomycetes > Streptosporangiales > Streptosporangiaceae > Nonomuraea > Nonomuraea sp. GTA35. Next base: position 421,798 of record NZ_JBGNUV010000003.1, read on the forward strand.
AGGGGCGTTGGCGAGGGGCTGCGAGCACCCGATGGGGTGCCACACCGGCGAGATGCCCACACTGGCCAGCGCCACCGTGGGAGCCCGGCTGTGGCTGCTCATCGAATACACCGGAGCCTGGCCCTCGCGCCTGGAAAACTTCGAACTTCCTGCAGAAATCTCGAAACTCGTCCGGCGGGCGCTCGAACGCGGTATCAGGCCCCAGCTCATCCGCCGGCCAGGCAAGCGGACCCGCCCACGGGAGCAGGGGATCCGTGTGCTAGTGGGCTACGCGGCAGGCGAGAGCCCCTGGATAGCGCAGGGTGTCATCGCAGGTCCCGACGATCTTGACCTGGACGCGCTCGTGGCCGGAGTGGTCCCGGAGTCCTGCATACTTGAAGACGAGCCGGTATTTCTGGTCTGCACGCACGCCAAGCGCAATGTGTGCTGCGCCCGCATTGGACTACCCCTCGCTCGGTCCCTGGCCGAAATCTTGCCGGACAGAGTGTGGGAAACGTCACACGTTGGCGGCGATCGCTACGCCGCCAACCTCGTGTGCTTGCCACACGGAATTTTCTACGGCAGCATGTCTCAGGCTGCTGCATCGGCAGCGGCTAACGCGTACCGGTCGGGCGAGATCATTCTCGACCGCTACCGGGGACGCGCAGGCATCCCTGAGCCATTGCAGGCCGTCGAGCACTTCGCCCGAGCCCATACGGGAGAGTGCTCCGTCGGCGCGGTGGCCGTGGAATCCTCCAGGACGGACGGCGACGTCACCGAAGCCATTGTGCGCTGCGGCGACGTCCGGCTCCAGGTTGTGATCGAGCCATCGGCGTTCACCGCGCCGTGTGGTACGGCTTGCGCCGAGACGATCACCACCTACCGGCTGGTTTCGCTGGACAGGCTCGCGCCTGTGCGGTACGCCACGCCCGCTCTCGCCTGAAGAGGGAACATCACGGCCCGACGTTGCGTTGGAACAGTGACGCCATAAGCGTCCAATGCGGCTCAATTACCGAAATACCTCTCACGAAGGTGGTTTTCTCATGTCTCAGGTACGTCGGCAGCTCGCCCGCCCGCGCCCCAGCTGGGGTTGGCAGGATGATGCCGCGTGCCGGGGTGAGGACCTCGTGCTCTTCTTCGGCCCCGATGGGGAGCGGCAGCCCGAGCGTGACGTACGAGAGCGGAAGGCCAAGGCGATCTGCGCCCAGTGCCCCGTCCGCAACGAGTGCCTTGACTACGCGCTGTCCCGGCCGGAGAAGTACGGCACGTGGGGCGGTCTCAACGAGGACGAGCGGGCCAGCGAGCGTCGCCGTCGCATGCGCCGCGCGGCCAGCGCCGGCATCTCCGCCGCCTGACACACCCGGCAGCATCACCATCATCGCGTGATCACGCAGTTGTCCCGATGAGCCGGAGCCTGGACATCCCTTGCCAGGCTCTGGTGAACCCGGTCGGGGCAACTGCCTGATCAGGCACCGGATGGTCCACGAGCAACACCTGACTTCGCACCGCGGACGCCAACCGCGGTCGCGAAGTCATCACATTTCCGGGTCATCACATTTCAGGACATTTCGGGACCTGCCTGACATCTGGCGGTCACCGCCCGTTGCCGTCCGTTCGGGATTGCGTCATGTGCCCGTCCTAGTGTGCCCGGCATGAAACGCATCGCGATCCTGATGAGCGCGGGCGCGCTGACCCTCGGTCTGGCAGCCGTCCCCGCGACCGCGGACCCCGACCGGACCGCCTCCTTCGGGCAGGCCACGCTGACCGGGTTCGCCTCCCTCCCGGCGATGACCTTCGTCCCGGGCAGCGAGCCGTCGGGCTCGCTGCTGGGCACGACGCCGGTCAACGGCGTCACCCCGCCGTTCACCGGCCAGCCGGTGCAGGGCTTCAGCGGCATCGCGCGCCGCCACGACGGCACCTTCGACGTGCTGTCCGACAACGGCTACGGCAACAAGGCCAACAGCTCGGACTTCCTGCTGCGGATCCACCGCATCAAGCCGGACTTCAGGTCCAGGACCGTTCAGGTGCTCGGCGGCTTCAACCTCACCGACCCGCGCGGGCTCGTCCCCTTCGCCCTGACCCGCCAGGACCGCACGCTCACCGGCTCCGACTTCGACGTCGAGTCGATCGTGCGGGCGACGGACGGCACGTACTGGATCGGCGACGAGTTCGGCCCGTACCTGCTGCACTTCGACCACAAGGGCCGTCTGCTGGAGGCCCCGGTCGCGCTCCCCGGTGTCCAGGCCCCCGAGAACCCCGGCCTCAACGGCGGGCAGCCCAACCTGGCCAGCAGCAAGGGCTTCGAGGGCATGGCCAGGGGCGTGGACGGCCGCCGCCTCTACCCGCTGCTGGAGGGCACGGTCAGCGGCGACCCCGCGGGCACGCTGCGCATGTACGAGTTCGACCTGCGCGAGCGGGCCTACACCGACCGGCGGTGGACGTACCGGCTGGAGGACCCCTCCCACGCGATCGGCGACGCCATCGCGGTCGACGAGAACCGGTTCCTGATCATCGAACGGGACAACGGGCAGGGCGACGCCGCCAAGGTCAAGCGCATCTACCTGGCGGACAGGCGCGACAGGGATCGGGACGGCGCCCTGGACAAGACCCTGGTCGCCGACCTGCTGAACCTCGCCGACCCGCGCGGGCTGGGCGGCGCGCCGGGCACGTTCCGGTTCCCGTTCCAGACGATCGAGGACGTGATCATCCTCGACGACCGCACGCTGGGCGTGCTCGACGACAACAACTTCCCCTTCTCCAACGGCCGCACCGCCGGCAAGCCGGACGACAACGAGTTCATCACCGTACGGCTGACGCGCGGCCTGAAGGCCGACCCCCGCGTGTACCGCTGACGCGCGCGGCGCGGTGGCCGGCGGTCCACGAGACCGGCGGCCACCGCGCCGATGGGGGTCGTCGATAGGGTGCCTGCCATGTCAGCACCACCGCAGCTCACGCCGGCGACCGCCGCAGCCGACCTCGAAGAGATCATCCGCCTCGCCGTCGAGACACTCCGGCAGGCGCCGGAACCCGCAGCCTGGGCGGCCAAGGCGGGCTCGCTCGACTGGACCTGCTGGGAGACGGCCGAGCACCTGGCCGACGACCTGTTCGCCTACGCCGTGCAGCTCGGCCTCACGACGCCGCCGCTCGACGTCGACGTGCCGTTCGTCGTGGAGAGCCGCCGGCCCGGCGGCCCTGGCAACGCCGTGCACGCCGACCGGGCCGCGGGCGTCACGGGCCTGATGCAGGTGCTGCAGGCGAGTGGCGCGCTGCTGGTCGCGATGGTACGCACCGCACCGCCGCACGCCCGCGCCCACCACGGCTTCGGCCCCGCCGACGCCTCGGCCTCCGCGGCGATGGGCCTCACCGAGACCCTCGTCCACGTGCACGACCTGGCCGAGGGCCTGGGCCTCGCCTGGGACCCGCCCGCCGGCGTGTGCGCCCGCGTGCTCGCCCGGCTCTTCCCCGACGCCCCTCGGGACACGGACCCCTGGACGACCCTGCTGTGGGCCACGGGCCGCGCCGAGCTTCCCGGCCGTCCGCGCCTGACGCGCTGGCGCTGGCACAACACGCCTGCCTCACAACAGTCATGACCGAAAACCCGCGACGCCGGGACCGATACCCGGCGACCGGGTGGCGGCCTCAGACGATGAGGTCGTCGAACTCGCCGTCCTTCGCCCCGAGGACGAACGCGGTGATCTCGGCGCGGGTGTAGACGAGCGCCGGTCCTTCGGGAAAGCGTGAGTTGCGCATGGCGATCTCCCCCGTGGGCAGGTTCGCGACTTCGACGCAGTTGCCGTTGGGGTTGCTCCGCTTGCTCTTGCGCCAGACGACGGGAAGGCGGCCGGCGGGCGTTCCGTTCCGGAACTCGTGCATGGGGGCAGCTCCTCGCGATCTTACGGATGCACGTGCATCCGCGTTTGCGAGGTGACAATACGGCAACAAGAACTGCTCCATATACCGGACGACCAAAAATCCCGGTATGGAGTGGATCACAGGAGTAATCAGTGACTCATCCGGAAAGCAGCCGTTCCAGGAAGCGCCTGGTGGCCTTGGGCTCCTCCGCCTGGATGCTCAGCCGGTCCATGACCTCCATGTAGTGGTCGGAGTCGGCGGCCTTGTCCAGGTAGAGGGCGCTGGTGAGCTGCTCCATGTACACCACGTCGGGCAGCTCGCGCTCGGGGAAGCGCAGGATGCTGAAGGGGCCGCCGGCCGCCGCGTGGCCGCCGCGGTCGAACGGCATGATCTGCACGGTGACGTTGCGCCCGGCCGTGATGTCCAGCAGGTGCGCGATCTGCTCGCGCATGATCTCGGGGCTGCCCAGCGTGCGGCGCACCACGGCCTCGTCGATCACGGCCCAGAGCGTCAGGCCGCTCTCCAGCCGCTTCTGCCGGGTCATGCGCAGCGCCACCCGGCGCTCCAGCTCCGACTCGGCCGCCTTCTCGTGCGCCAGCTCGATCACCGCCCTGGCGTACGCGGGCGTCTGGAGCAGGCCGGGGACGAACTGGTTCTCGTAGGTGCGGATGCCGGCCGCGGCGCCCTCCAGGCCGATGTAGACCTCGAACCAGGCGGGCAGCAGGTCGCCGTACTTGTGCCACCAGCCGGGGGCGTTGGCCTGCTTGGCCAGGGCCAGCAGCGGCTCGCGCTCCTCGGGGTCGGTGACGCCGTACAGGGTGAGCAGGTCGGCCACGTCACGCTGCTTGAAGCTGACCTGGCCGAGCTCCAGCCGGCTGATCTTTGCGTGAGATGCCCGAATCGAGTACCCGGCGTCCTCACGCGAGATACCCTTCTCCGTACGGAGCCTGCGCAGTTGCGTCCCCAGCAGGATCCGCAGCACCGTCGGGCTTCCCGGCGAATAGCTGAGAAGCTTCCCTTCCGTGCTCTGTGCGCTCACTCCGCCGCTCCTAGGTCATCTGCACGTGCAGATGCGATTCGCATCCGTAAACTACGAAAAGTCTTGCATCGGTAAGCACTCCCCGTAAAGATGGGTATTGGATCACCAGACCGCGCTTCGGGGGCCAGAATGACGACTTTCGACGCTCGGCCGCAAGCCGCCATCGGTGCCCGGCCACCAGGATGGCTCTCCTCCATCCTGGTGGAGGGACGTGCCGGTGCATGCGACGCCGTGTTCCCGTTCCACCGTGGCACGGCGCTGGAGCCGTCCTGCGTCGCCACGGCCCGCCGGTTCGTCGATCAGACACTCGCCTCGTGGGGCACCCTGGAGCACGCCTTCGACGCCCAGCTGGTGGTCTCGGAGCTGGTGACCAACGCGATGCGCCACGGCGGCGGGGCCGCGCAACTGCGGCTGCTGTCGCACGAGGCGGAGCTGGCGTGCGTGGTGACCGACCACAGCCATACCGTGCCGGTGACCGCCGCGCCCGACGTCTTCTCGGAGTACGGGCGGGGGCTGCGGCTGGTGGACGCCCTGTGCACGGCGTGGGGCTGGCTCTCGCCGGAGGGGACCCGCAAGGTCGTCTGGGCGATCATCGCAGGCTGAGGCCATGACAGGCCGAGGCGTCACGGGCCGAGGCGGCGGGCCGATGTCTCAGTCGCGGCCCAGCAGGTGCAGCACGTCGGCGTCGCTGAGCTGGTCGAAGCGCTCGTACCACTGGCCCACCGCCCGGAAGTCGAGCGGCATCCTGAGCACGACCACCTCGTCCGCCTCCTCCCGCATGGACCGAACGGTCTCGCGGGCGCCGACCGGCACGGCCAGCGTCACCTTGGCGGGCTTCATCGTGGCCACCGCCCTGAGCGCGGCCCTCGCGGTGCCGCCCGTGGCCAGGCCGTCGTCCACCACGATCACCTCCCTGCCCTCGACCGGGGGCAGCGGGCGGTCGCCGCGGTAGGCGCGTACCCGCCGGGCGAGCTCCCGCCGCTCCTCCTCCACCACGTCGGCGACGTCCTCGGGGGTCATGCCCAGGCGCCGCAGCAGCAGCGGGTCGAACACCGGCTCGCCGCCCTCCGCCACCGCGCCGACACCCAGCTCGGGGGTCGGCGGGTAGCCGATCTTCCTCGTCACGAGCACGTCGAGCACGGCGTCGAGGCGGCGCGCGATGGGCACGGCCACCGCCACGCCGCCGCGGGGCAGGGCCAGGATCACGGGGTCGTGCGCGTCCCGCAGCCGCTCGGCGAGCTGCGCCCCTGCGTCGGCCCGGTCTGCGAAGAGCTCCATGACCTGTGCCTACCCGCTGACGCCCGCTCCTCGCCTCCCCGCCCCGCCCGCCCCTTCGCCCGCCGCCCGCCGCCCGCGCGGTCACGGGCGGTCTCGGGCGGCCGCGGTCCGAGCGGTCAGGGGCGGCTGCGGCCCGAGCGGCGCATCTCCTTGGTGATGAGCTTCCACTTGTTCTGCTGTTCCTTGCGCAGCCGCGCGTCGGTCCTGGTGGCCATCCACGCCGCCTCCCGCTGCAGCTTGCGCCAGCTCTCCAGGCGCCGCTCCGGCAGCTCCCCCCGTTCCAGGGCGGCGAGGACCGCGCACCCCGGCTCGCCGTTGTGGCCGCAGTCGCCGAAGCGGCACTGCCCCGCGAGGGCCTCGATGTCGGAGAAGACGAGGTCGACGCCCTCTGCCATGTCGTAGAGGCCGATCCGCCGGATGCCCGGCGTGTCGATGACGAGCCCGCCCCCGGGCAGCGGGATCAGCTCCCGGTGCACAGTGGTGTGCCGGCCGCGGCCGTCCGCGGCGCGGACCTGCTGGGTCTCCATGACGGAGTCGTCGGCCAGGGCGTTGACCAGCGTGGACTTGCCGGCGCCCGACGGGCCGAGGATGACGGCCGTTCGGGAGCCCTCCAGGTGGTCGCGGACGAGCCGGACCCCGTCGCCCCGCAGGGAGGAGACGGCGTGCACGGCCACGCCCGGCGCGGTGCCGCGGACGTCGGCGAGCAGGTCGTCCAGGCCGCTCTCGAACAGGTCGGACTTGGTGATGAGCACGACGGGCGTGCCGCCGGACTCCCAGGCGAGCGCGACGAGGCGCTCGATGCGGCCGAGGTCGGCGAAGTCGGTGGCGTGCATCGACGGCTCGGCCACGAAGACGACGTCCACGTTGGCCGCGAGCACCTGGCCCTGGCCGTCGCCCGACAGGCCGCCGACCGAGTCGCGGCTGACGCCGCCCCGGACGAAGGCGGTCGTGCGGGGCAGCACCTCGTCGAGCTCGTAGCGGCCCTCGGGCAGCCACCTGAGCGCGACCCAGTCGCCGACGCAGGGCAGCGCCACCGGGTCGGCGGCGGAGGCGCGGCGTACGCGGGCGCCGTACCTGGCCTGGTGCTGGCCGTCGGTGGTGATCACCTCGGCGGCGCCACGGTCGACGCGGGAGACGCGGGCCGGGACGGTGCCGTCAGGCAGCTCGGCGGCGCGAAGGTCGGTCCAGCCGAGCAGGGAAAGATCGTAAGACAACGTCGTGAAACCTTTGATCGAGAAGGAAGAAGGAAGAAGAACGGGCTGGTCAGATGAGCGCCCGGAGGTGAGCTGAGGACACGTTGAACAGGACGACCCGCATAGTCCTCACCCCCTCGATCAGTTTCTGGAACGACTCTACGCAGGGTGTCCCCGGCGATGCAATCGCATTATCTTCCGCGATCTGTTGAACCGTGCCAGGGCGGCTCCCCGTACCACCTCTCGACGGACTGAGAAAGGGGAATGATGCGAATCAGCACGTATCCCCCGCCCTCGGCCGAGGGAGCCGCCCCGATGGGCAAGCCGCGCCTACGACACTGGATCCGGCGCGTACGCCCGGACGACGAGGTGGTCGTGTCCGCGCTCTACCGGGAATACCACAGGCCGCTGCTGGCCTTCGTGATCCGGCTGACCGCGGGCGATCGGCAGTGGGCGGAAGACGTGGTGCAGGAGACCATGATCCGGGCCTGGCGGAGTGCGGAGCAGCTCGACCCCGACTCGGTCTCGCTGATGCCCTGGCTCGCCACGGTCGCCAGACGTATCGTGATCGATGACCGGCGGCGCAGGGACGCCCGCCCCCAGGAGTCGGGTGACGGGCCGCTGGAGAGCATGCCTGTGCCTGACGAGATGGAGGGACTGCTGCACCAGGTGGTCGTGTCCGAGGCGCTGAAGGCGTTGTCGCCGGCACATCGCGAGATCCTCAACGAGACGATCCTGCGGGACCGGTCGGTCAACGACGCCGCCGAGGCGCTCGGCATCCCCGTGGGCACCGTGAAGTCCCGGGTCTACTACGCCGTTCGCGCGTTGCGCATCGCGCTGGAGGAGAGGGGGGTGAAGGCATGACGTCGAGAGTCGAGCACACGGACGTGGGAGCGTACGCGCTCGGGCTGCTGGACGAGGACGACCGGCTGGCCTTCGAGGCCCATCTCCTCGGCTGCTCCTCCTGCCGGTACGAGCTGTCCGACCTGGCGGGTGTGGCCAGCGTGCTGCACGGGATCGGCCCGGTGGAGGACCTCGACCCCCCTTCCCTTGAGCCCGAGGGCGACGTGGTGGACCTGCTCCGGCGCAAGAAGGCGGCCGACAGGCGGACGCGCAGGGGCACGTTCGTGATCGGGATGGCGGCGGCGGTCACGCTGGTGGCCGGCGGGCTGACGATCGGCACGCAGCTCAGCGCCGGCGACACGCCGCAGGTGGCGCAGGGGCACGGCGGTCACATGGGCACGAACATGGGCCCGGCCGAGCAGTTCTACGCCGATGGCAGGCCCATCGAGGGCACGGGCGCGGAAGGCGTGACGGGCGGGCTGGTCGTGGAGTCGAAGGGGTGGGGCACCCACGCGGCGCTCAAGCTGTCGGGGGTGAAGGGGCCGCTGGAGTGCGAGCTGATCTCGGTCGGCAAGTCGGGCGAGAGGCGGGTGATGACGGGGTGGTCCGTGCCTCCAGCCGGGTACGGAGTGCCGGGGTCGCCCGATCCGCTCTACATGCACGGCGGCAGCGCCACGCCGTTGCGCGACATCGATCATTTCGAGGTGGTCACGTCGGCGGGCAGGAAACTGCTCACCATCAAGGCCTGATCCTTTCTGCTGGATGCCCTCTCACCGCTGGTGGGAGGGCATCTTCGCGTGCCGGCACGGTCCAGGGGAGAAATGCGGAGATTTACGGGTCCCCGGACGGGAGCGCGGTGCGCGGCTCGGTCGTCACCAGGACGCCGAACGGCGGCCACATCCCCGAGCTGGTGCTCGACGCCGCCCAGGCGGGCGCCGGCGCCGGCCTGCTCGCCCACGCCACCCAGATCCTGCGCCTGAACACGACCGGCGGCACCGCGCCCGCGGGGAGCTGCCTGCCGGGCACGGAGGCCAGGGTGCCGTACGGGGCCGACTACGTCTTCCTCGGCTGAGGCTCTGAGGTCTTCCCGGGACGATTCGGTCCCGTCCCTGGAAGGCCGTCCCAGGCCGATCCGGACCGGTCCTCCGGGCCGGGATCGGCCACCGCGACGGGGTACTCCGGCCCACCCCGCTCGCACGAAGCACCCCACCGCGCACCGGGAGCCCGCGCGGTGGGGTGCTTCTCTGGTGAGATCTACAGACCGGGGGCGGGGAACTGGGCGGTGAGCTCGCTGACCTCGTGGTGGACGCGGGTGATCACGTCCTCCGCGTCGCCCTTGGCGAGGGCGGTGACGACCTCGTCCATCCAGGCGCCGATCTGGCGCATCTCGGCCTCGCCCATGCCGCGCGAGGTCACCGATGGCGTGCCGATGCGGATGCCCGACGGGTCGAACGGCTTGCGGGTGTCGAACGGCACCGTGTTGTAGTTGGTCTCCAGGCCCGCGCGGTCGAGCGCCTGCGCGGCCGGCTTGCCGCCGATGCCCTTGGGCGTGAGGTCGAGCAGGATCAGGTGGTTGTCGGTGCCGCCGGAGACCAGGTCGAAGCCGCGCGACGACAGCTCCTCGGCCAGCGCCTTGGCGTTGCGCACCACCTGGTGGGCGTAGTCGCGGAAGGCCGGCTGGGCGGCCTCGTGCAGGGCGACGGCGATGGCGGCGGTGGTGTGGTTGTGCGGGCCGCCCTGGAGGCCGGGGAAGACGGCCTTGTTGAGCGCCGTGGCGTGCTCGTCGGCCGTGGCCATGAGCATGGCGCCGCGCGGGCCGCGCAGCGTCTTGTGGGTGGTCGTGGAGATCACGTCGGCGTGGCCCACCGGGGACGGGTGCGCGCCGCCCGCGACCAGGCCCGCGATGTGCGCGATGTCGGCGGCCAGCACGGCGCCGACCTCGCGGGCGATGGAGGCGAAGCCCTCGAAGTCGATCGTGCGCGGGATCGCGGTGCCGCCGCAGAAGATCAGCTTCGGCCGGTGCTCCAGGGCGAGCCGGCGGACCTCGTCGAGGTCGATGCGGCCGGTGTCCTTGCGTACGCCGTAGCGGACCGGGTTGAACCACTTGCCCGTGGCCGAGACGGACCAGCCGTGCGTGAGGTGGCCGCCGAACGGCAGGCCCATGCCCATCACGGTGTCGCCGGGCTGCAGGAAGGCCATGTAGACGGCGAGGTTGGCGGGCGAGCCGGAGTAGGGCTGGACGTTGGCGTGGTTGACGCCGAACACGGCCTTGGCCCGCTCGATGGCCAGGGTCTCGATCTGGTCGATGACCTGCTGGCCCTCGTAGTAACGCTTGCCCGCGTAGCCCTCGGAGTACTTGTTGGTCAGGACGGTGCCGGTGGCCTCCAGCACGGCCTTGGACACGTAGTTCTCCGAGGCGATCAGCTTGACCGTGTCGGACTGGCGGCGCTCCTCGGCCTTGATGAGCTCGGCGATCTGCGGGTCGACGCTAGCGAGAGAACTCATGACTCTCCTGTCATCGTTGACGATGTGCGAAGACCCAGGCGCACGGCCTCCGCTCCCTTCGCTCCCTGGTGGTCGATCCCACCCAATGCGCCAGTCGCGTCTCGTTACTGAACCTTATCGGATGCGACAGGGGCCCATTCCTTCGTGATCAGCAGGTTCGCGGAGCGTCCGGCGTCCTTCACGTCCGGGCCGACCGTCGTGGCGGCGGCGGGGGAACGCCGGGATCATGCCTCGGTGACGGCCACGTTCCTGATCGAGCCGAGCGGTCCCAGGTTGACGTCCACCTTCTCGGCGGTTTCCGGCAGCCCCTCGAAGACGGCCCAGAGCTGGAGCTGCGCGCCCTCGCCGAAAGCGGCGTTGGGGACGGTGAAGCACTGGCAGGCGCCGTCCTTGACGGCCGGGTAGAGCGGATTGCCCACCCCGGGCGGGACGATGCTCACGCGCGAGACGGTGTAGTCGAAGACGTCGGAGCCGAGCTTGCCGGCCAGGGGCGCGTTCCCGGTGCCGACGTTCTTGACCGTCCACTGCAGGCGGACCCTGGTGCCCTGCCGCACCAGCGAGTCGATCCGCACCTCGAGCCGGCTGCCCAGGGCGTCGATCGTGCTGGCGGCCGCCGGGGTGCCCGGCTCGGCGCCGGGCCGCTCCCAGGGGCGTATCGCGGCGAGGGTGACGCCCGCCCCGACGGCGGCGGCGAGCACTCCGGCGACGATCGCCGGCCAGGGGATCCCGCGCCGCGGGGCGGACGGCTGCACGACGGGGGTCCAGGTCTCCGAGACCGCCGCGGTGGCGGCGGCCACCGGCACGCCCGCGCGGCCGAGGAGCTCGTCCACGAGCTGCTGGGCGGTCGGGCGGCGCGCCGGGTCCTTGTCCAGCGCCCGCTCGACCAGCGGCCTGATGCGCTCGTCGAGCCCGTCGAGCCTGGGCACGTGGTTGATGACGCGGTAGACGACCTCCGCCACGCCGCCGGTGCCGAAGGGCGGCCTGCCGGTGCCCGCGAACGTCACCAGGGCGCCCCAGGAGAAGATGTCGCCCGCGGGCGTCACGTGCTCGCCCCTCGCCTGCTCCGGCGACATGTACGCGGGCGTGCCCATCATCGTCGCGATCGTCGCCACCCCGCCGGGGGTGTCGGCGAGCTGGGCGACGCCGAAGTCGATGACCCGCGGCCCGACGGGGCTGAGCAGCACGTTCGACGGCTTGAGGTCGCGGTGCACGACCCCCGCCTGGTGGATGGCGGCCAGCGCGGTGGCCACGCCGACGGCCAGCGCCTCCAGGTTCGAGCCGGTCAGCGGGGCCCGCGCGACCACGGAGGACAGGTCGGGGCCCTCGACGAACTCGGTGACGAGGTAGGCGGTGCCGTTGTCGAACCCGGCGTCCAGCACGGGCGCGGTGCAGAACCTGGCGACCCTCCTGGCGGCCTCGGTCTCCTTGCCGAACCGCCGCCTGAACTCCTCCCGCCCGGCCAGGTCGGGCCGCATGGTCTTCAGCGCCACGCGCCGCCCCGCCGGGTCCTCCGCGAGATGGACGACGCCCATCCCGCCCTCCCCCAGCTTCTTGAGGAGGGTGTACGGCCCGACCCGCTGCTGCACGTTCACCGGTGGGATTATTCCGGACATGATCCGGCTGGGGAATGGCTATCTGGTACGGCTCACGCCCGGCCAGAGCCGGTCCACCTCGGCGTTCAGGATGGCCCCGATGAGCACGGCCAGCGCCGTGATGTAGAGCCACAGCAGCAGCGCGATGGGCGCGGCCAGCGAGCCGTACACCGAGACGGGCGAGAACCAGGCGGCCAGCACGGCGCGCAGCACGGCCGCGCAGACGATCCACAGGAACAGCGCCAGGATGGCCCCGGGCAGCTCGCGGTACCACTTGGTGCGCACCGGGACGCTGACGTGGTAGAGCACGGTGAGGAAGAGCACCGAGCCGATGATCACGACGGGCCAGTAGAGCAGGTCGATGAGGATGCCGTAGTCGGCGGGCAGCGCGTCCTTGATCAGGGTCGGGCCGACGACGAGGATCGGCATGACGATGATGCCGATGATCAGGCCGATGACGTAGAGGCCGAACGACATCAGCCGGGTGCGGATGATGCCGCGCTCCTCCCCCAGCCCGTAGGCGACGGAGATGAGGTCGACGTACACGTACAGCGCCCTGGAGCCGGACCAGAGCGACAGCAGGAAGCCCAGCGAGATGATCGACACCTTGCCGGCGTCGTCGCTGAGCACGTCGGTGATGAGCGGGTTGATCACCTTGTTCACCGCGTCGTCGGTGAACAGCAGCCCCGCCTGCTCGATCACCCAGGTCTTCACCTGGGTGACGACGGTGGGGCCCAGCCAGGTGCCGAGCTTGCCCAGCACGCCGATCAGGCCCAGCACGAAGGGCGGCAGCGACAGCAGCGCGAAGAACGCCGCCTCCCCGGCCAGGCCGGTGACGCGGTAGGTGACGCCGGCGTTGGTGGCGGCGCGCACGATCGCCCACGTGTTGGTGTCGAGCACCCAGTTCAGCCTGGCCCGGGCATGGGAGACGAGCCCGCGCTTGGGCCGGGGAGGCGCATCGGTGGACGTCATGGCACCCAACGGTATGTCGCAGTGACTCTTCGGGACAGCTTACGTCCCGGCGCCACCCCTAGTCGTTGTCCACGATGCGCGCGCCCAGCGGAAGGAGGGAGACGGGGATGAGTTTGATGTTCGCCACGCCCATCGGGATGCCGATGATCGAGATGAACAGCGGGATCGAGGTGACGACGTGGCCGATGGCCAGCCAGATGCCGGCGACCACGAACCAGATGATGTTGCCCAGGAGGGAGAAGACGCCGGCGTCGGGGTCGCGGACCACGGTGCGGCCGAAGGGCCACAGCGCGTACTTGGCGATTCTGAACGAGGCGATGCCGAACGGGATCGTGACGATGAGGATGCAGCAGATGACCCCCGCCAGCGCGTAGCCCATCGCCAGCCAGATCCCCGCGAACACCAGCCAGATGACGTTCAGGATTGTGCGCATGCTCACAGCATGTCACGGATCATGACGCGAGCGTCATCCGGAATGACCCTGATTCACCCCCGACTTGGGGCTGCGTCCCTTTCCGGGTGGACCCGCGAAACACTGCGCGATCTCCATCCAGGCCCGCGCGGGCTCGCCCACCGGTTCCAGGCCGGTGTCCGACAGGTGGATGCGCTGGGTGACGACCAGGCAGAAGTCCAGGACGGTGCCGCGGACGAGCGACGGGGCGTCCGGAGGTCCGGCCGTCCAGGCGCCGCCGTCCGGCATGGCCAGCTCCACGCGTACGGGCTCGCCGGGGGCGGGCAGGCCGCGGACGGCGAAGCTGTAGGGGCGGGCCCTGAACCCCATCATGGCCACGTGCCGCAGCCGCGCCGTCGCCTCCCTGGTGACGCCGAGCGCGTCGGCCACGTCCTGGCCGTGCGCCCACGTCTCCATCAGCCGCGCGGTGACGAACGAGGCGGCCGACATGTCCGGCCCGAACCACGGCAGCCGGTCGCGGGCGCCGAGCGTGGCGAACACCTCCAGGCTGCGGGCGCGGGAGGCGCGGAACCAGGCGAGCAGCGCCTCCGGCGCCTTCCCCCGCGCCTCGGCCGCGATGTCGTCCACGGACGTGAAACGCGCCAGCGAGGCGCGGAATCCGCCGGGGTCGGTGGCGGCCAGGACGGCGGCGTCGTCGAACCACGCCAGGTGGCTCGCCTGGTCGCGGACCGCCCACCCCTCGGCCGGCGTGGGCCGCTCCCAGTCGCCGTCCCGCAAGGGGTGCAGCAGCGCTTCGAAGGACGCGGTCTCGGCGCGCAGGTCGGCGAGCAACTCGGCCATGAGGTCCACGCGCGCCAGCCTAACCGGAGCCGCGTTCTGGGAGAATAATGTCGTAACGTGATCTGCGAGAGCTGCAAGGACAAACGCCACGAGGACTGCCGCGGCGGCTCGTGGTGCGACTGCCAGCACAAGGAGCAGGCGCGGCCGGAGGAGTCGGAGCTCGACTGGCCGCGTCAGGGCTGAAGGCCAGGCAGAGGGGGCCACTATCCCACACTCTGGACCCGGTCTTGGACATCTCGGACAGCCAGAGTACTCTCGAACCATGCCAGCGGACCCCATGCTCGTCGGTCGACGACACGTCGACCTTCAGCGTGTCCGCAGTGCCATCTGTTGCGACGCCCGCTAACCCACGTCGATTTCTACCGCTGAGCGCGTCGCACTCCATCCTCTCCAGCCCTGCCCTTCGACGATGAAGGCAGGAGGAACGTTGCGCGCGCCCATGATCTTAAGGACGCGCAATGAGCACCCCTGCCAGCCGCACTCCTGCCAGCCGGCACCACAAGCGCCCGCGCGGCGAAGGCCAGTGGGCTCTCGGTTACCGTGAGCCGCTCAACAAGAACGAAGAGAACAAGAAGAACGACGACGGTCTCAACGTCCGCCAGCGCATCATCGACATCTACTCCAAGCGGGGCTTCGACTCGATCGACCCGGCCGACCTGCGTGGCCGCATGCGGTGGTACGGCCTCTACACCCAGCGCAAGCCGGGGATCGACGGTGGCAAGACGGCGGTGCTCGAGCCGGAGGAGCTCGACGACCGCTACTTCATGCTGCGGGTGCGCATCGACGGCGGCCAGCTCGACCTGGCCCAGCTCCGTGCGATCGCCGACATCTCCAACGACTACGCCCGCGGCACGGCCGACATCACCGACCGCCAGAACATCCAGCTCCACTGGGTGGAGATCGAGTCGGTGCCCGACATCTGGGAGCGCCTGGAGGCCGTGGGGCTGTCGACCACCGAGGCATGCGGCGACACCCCGCGTGTGATCATGGGCTGTCCGCTGGCCGGGATCGACGTCGACGAGGTGCTCGACGCCACCCCGCAGATCAGCGAGATCTACGACCGGGTCGTCGGCAACCCGGCGTACTCGAACCTGCCGCGCAAGTTCAAGACGGCGCTGAGCGGCTGCCCGGCGCACTGCACCGTGCACGAGATCAACGACGTGGCGTTCGTCGGCGTGGTGAACGAGCACGGCGAGGCCGGCTACGACCTGTGGGTGGGCGGCGGCCTGTCGACCAACCCGATGCTGGGCAAGCGGCTGGGCGTGTTCGTCAGCCCCGAGAAGGCGGCCGACGTGCACGAGGGCGTCGTCGGGATCTTCCGCGACTACGGCTACCGGCGGCTGCGGCACCGGGCGCGCATCAAGTTCCTGGTCAGCGACTGGGGGCCGGAGAAGTTCAGGGACATCCTGGAGACCGAGTACCTCAAGGAGAAGCTGCCCGACGGGCCCGCCCCCGAGCAGCCGCGCAGCAACCGGCGCGACCACGTGGGCGTCTTCCCGCAGAAGGACGGCAACTTCTACGTCGGCTTCGCGCCCAAGGTGGGCCGGGTCGACGGCGACAAGCTGCACCTGATCGCCGACATCGCCGAGCGGCACGGCTCGGACCGGGTCCGCACCACGGTCGAGCAGAAGATGGTCATCCTCGACGTCGCGCCCGACCGGGTCGACTCGATCGTGGCCGAGCTGGAGGCCAACGACCTGCAGGTCAAGCCCTCCACGTTCCGCCGCCAGACGATGGCCTGCACCGGCATCGAGTACTGCAAGCTCGCCATCGTCGAGACCAAGGCATCGGCCATGGACCTGATCGACGAGCTGGAGCGGCGGCTGCCCGACTTCGACGAGCCGCTGACCATCAACCTCAACGGCTGCCCCAACTCCTGCGCCCGCATCCAGGTCGCCGACATCGGCCTGAAGGGCCAGCTCGTCGTGGACGAGAACGGCGACCAGGTCGAGGGCTTCCAGATCCACCTGGGCGGCTCGCTCGGCGTCAACGCCGGCTTCGGCAGGAAGGTGCGCGGCCTCAAGACCACCGCCAAGGCGCTGCCCGACTACGTGGCGCGCGTCGTGTCCAACTACGACAGCCAGAAGAAGGAAGGCGAGTCGTTCGCCGACTGGGTCCAGCGAGCAGACGAGGCTGACCTGAAATGACCACACGAGCGGTTCCCTTCCACTGCCCCTACTGCGGCGAAGAGGATCTCGAACCCTACGAGGGTGATGGCGGCTGGTACTGCCGCGCCTGCGCTCGTGCCTTCAAGCTGAAGTTCCTTGGAATCGGAGTGAAGATATGACGCTGGTCGACATCGAGGTCGGTCTGAGAGAGCAACGCGGCGCCCTCGACCTGCAGGACATCGTCGAGTCCGCCGCGAAGTTCCTGGACGACGCCCCCGCGCGCGAGATCATCCGATGGGCGGCGGCGACGTTCGGCGACCGGCTGTGCCTGACCTCCTCGATGAGCGACGCCCTGCTCATCGACCTGGTCAGCCGGGTCAAACCCGGCGTGGACGTGTTGTTCATCGACACCGGCTACCACTTCGCCGAGACCATCGGCACGCGGGACGCCGTGCGGCAGGTCTATGACGTCAACGTGATCGACATCAAGCCGTCGCGGACGGTCGCGGAGCAGGACCGCGACCTCGGGCCGCGCCTGTTCGGCCGCAACCCCGACCTGTGCTGCTACCTGCGCAAGGTGGAGCCGCTGAACCGGGCGCTGGAGCCGTACCTGGCGTGGATCTCCGGCATCCGCCGCGACGAGTCGCCCAGCCGGACCGGCACCAAGGTCGTGGAGTGGGACGCCAAGCGGCAGATGGTGAAGGTCAACCCGATCGCCTCCTGGACCCAGGAGGACGTGGACAACTACATCGCCGACAACGGGGTGCTGATCAACCCGTTGCACTACGACAACTACCCCTCGATCGGCTGCGCGCCGTGCACGCGGCAGGTCGCGGAGGGGGAGGATCCGCGCAGCGGTCGCTGGGCGGGCCTGGGGAAGGTCGAATGCGGCATTCACCTGTGATCCCCAGCGGGGGACCCGTCCCGTTGGCAGGCGGGGCGGCCCCCGGCCGCGTGCCACTGGTGGCGGTGGCGCACGGGTCTCGCGACCCGCGGGCCGCCGCCACCGTGGCCGCGTTGCTCGATCGGGTGCCGCTGGACGTGCGGGTGGCGTACCTGGACCACAGCGCCCCGACCCTCGGCCAGGCCCTCAGCGGCCTGCGCGAGGCCGTGGTGCTGCCGCTGCTGCTCACCGAGGCGTACCACAGCCGGGTGGACCTGCCTGCGGCGCTGAACGAGGCGCGTGCGCGCGAGCCCCGGCTGCGCGTCCGCTACGGGCACACGCTGGGCCCGCACCCGCTGCTGCTGACCGCGCTGGAGCGGCGGCTGGGCGAGGCGGGCGTGCCGGCGGGCGACCCGGACACGGCGGTGGTGCTGGTGTCGGCCGGGTCGAGCGACGCGCGGGCCAACGCGGTGATCGCGGAGACGGCGCGGGTGTGGCGGCGGTCCGGCTGGTGGACCGTCACCCCCGCGTACGCCTCCGCCGCCTCCCCCACGCCGGCCGAGGCTGTCGCCTCGCTCGTCCGGGCGGGGGCGCCGCGGGTGGTCGTGGCGCCGTACCTGCTGGCTCCCGGGTACTTCGCCGACAAGGTGCGCCGCGACACGCTGGCCGCGGGCGCGTCGGTCGTGGCGGATGTGCTGGGGCCGGCGCCCGAGCTGGTGGACGTGCTGGTGGAGCGTTACGAGGCCGCTCAGCGTCAGCCGGTCACCCTGGCCGGCTGAGCGCCCCGCCCGGGGCGCCCGGAAGGCCGGGGCGCCGGTGACGGGTCAGTAGCCGCGGCCCAGCCGGCGGTCGTCGCGGATCTGGCGGCGCAGCTCGCGCTCCTCGGCTGCGATCCGGCGGCCGATCTCGCGCCAGTCGTCGCCGTGCAGCCGCCGCCAGTGCTCGCGCCACGCCGCGAAGCCGCGCTGGAGCGGCTGCACCTGCGAGTCGCCGATCACCTTGACGTCGCCCATCACGGCGTACGCCTGCACGCGCACCACGGGCACGTTCATGCCGGGCGGCGCCTGCATGACGTTCACCTTCTTGTCGCCCATGACCGCCATGCCGTCGAGGTCCACGTACACGCCGTCAGGCACGATGATCTTGACGTCGCCCATCACGGAGACGGCCAGGATCTCCACCCGGTCCGTACGCACCTCCGCCTCGCGCAGGTCGAGCAGGACGTCGCCCATCACGGCGACGGCCCCGAGCTCCTGGTCGATGCGCCAGGTGCCGCGGCGCTTGGAGTCGCCCATGACGCCGACGAACCACCGCCGCTTCTTGCGCTCCGGGGCCGCGGCGGCGACGGGGGCGGAGCCGCCCGCCGTGGGCAGGTCCTGGGTCAGCATGGCCAGCTCGGCATGGGTGGTCGCGGTGTACGCGGCCTCCGTGCGGTCGGTCAGCTCGGCGAGCGTCAACCGGCCCTCGACCGAGGCGACCCGGAGCTGCTCGACGACGGCCTCGCGCTCGGCGTCCGATGCGCGGACCTCACCGGGATCAGTCATACTCGCAACATATCGCGTTTGCGTCCCGGTGCAGCTCCTCCTTGCGGAGGAATCCAGTTATCCATCGAAACATGCATATTCGGGATGAGATCTGAACCGGTCCGCGGGCGGGGCGCGTACCACGCCATGACACGGGGCCCCGGCCTTGGTCCGGGGCGCGGCCGGACCAGGCTAGGGTCCCTTGTCATGCATGCAGAACAGCTCTACCGCGCGGCGTTGATCGGCGACATCGAGACCGTGGGCAAGCTGCTCGCGGGCGGCCTCGACCCCAACACGCCCAGCGAGGGACAGGAAGACGGCGGGGCGGAGGGCGGGCTGGCCCTGTGCGCGGCGGCCTCGCGTGACCGCACCGAGGTGATCACGGCGCTGCTGTCCGCCGGCGCCGACGTCAACGCCAGGGAGGACGGCGGCTGGACGGCCCTGCTGTGGGCCGCCGCCAACGGCCACGCCGACGCCGCCAGGCTGCTCGTCGAGGCGGGCGCCGACGTGAACGCCACCAACGAGGTCGGCGACACCACGCTCACGCTCGCCGCCAGCCGCGGCGCCCCCGGCGTGGTGCAGGTGCTGCTGGAGGCGGGCGCCGACCACGAGAGGTACGACGGCGACGGCGACACCCCGCTCGAGGTCGCGCTCGGCTGGGCGGGCGTGCACCTGGAGAGCGCGCTGCTGGAGCAGATCGAGCAGGAGGGCTGGGAGTACGTCGTGGCCCGCCAGTACGCCAAGGACGGCACCGAGCTGATCACCGTGGCCGGCCGCTCCCCCGACGGCGAGCAGAGCGAGCAGGTGCAGGCCCAGCGCGGCCACGCCGCCGTCGCGACCCTGCTGGAGGACGCGGCGGGCGTCTACACGCCGGTCGAGCAGCTCGTGGCCAGGGCCCTGGCGCACCGCGACGTCGACGAGGACGCCGAGACCTGGTGGATCGTGGCCGACTCGCTGGGCAAGCGGGCCGACGAGGAGACGTACGAGGCGCTGGCCCGGTTGTGCGTGAGCGAGGACGCCAGGGAGCGGGAGTTCGGCGTGGACGCGATCGCGCAGTTCGGGTTCGCCGACGGGGAGAAGCCGTACCTGGAGCGGACCCTGCCGCTGCTGCAGAAGATGGTCACCACCGAAGGCAACCCGCAGGTGCTGCGCTCGGTGCTGGCGGCGCTCGGGCACCAGGGCGACCCGCGGGCGCTGCCGAACGTGCTGGACATCCTCGGGCGTCCCGATCACAAGCGCACGATGACGGACCCGATCGCGCTGGCCGACGTGCTCCCGCCGGACCACGAGGAGGGGCTGGCCCTGCTGATCTCCATGACCGAGGACGAGGACTCGGAGATCCGCGACTGGGCCACCTCCGGGCTCGCCGGGCTGGCCGCCGACACGCCGCGGATCAGGGAGGCCCTGGCGGCCCGGCTGTCCGACTCCGACCTGCGTACGGTGGCCGAGGCCACCCGCGGCCTGGCCGACCGCGGGGACGAGCGGGCCGCGCAGGGCATCTCGCGGGTGCTGGCGGAGAGCGACGACGAGTACGCCAGAGAGCTGGTCACCCGGCCCGCCGCCGGAGCCTGAGGGCTCAGTCGCCGTTGAGCACGCGGGTCACCCAGTCGAGCGTCCCCGTGCTCAGGGCCTCCTCGGCCAGGCGCTTGCCCGACTCGGTGGTGATCGCGGCCAGCGAGCTGTCGATCCACCCCTGGACGTTCTGGTGGCCCTGCTCGCGATACTCGACGGCCTGGATGAGGCACTCCAGCTTGTCGGCGTCGCGGGCGCAGACGGCTTCGAGGGTGGCCTTCTCCTCGTACTCGGCCACGGCGTCGCCGACGATGGAGGCCACCTCCGCCGGCAGGCCGCGGACCTGGTCGGCGGTGACGTCCTCGTTGGAGGCGGCCGTGAGGTAACGCTTGCCGATGTACGGGATGTCGGTGACGCGCGTCTCCTGCGTGTCGTGGAAGAGGCTCATGAACGCGGCCCGCTCCGGATTGCCGCCCTCCAGACCCGCGATCACGGCCGCGATGACCGCCGCGCGGAAGGAGTGCTCGGCGATGCTCTCCGGATCGCGGACGCCCGCGACCAGCCAGCCGGTTCGTTTGTAGCGCTTGAGCAGCCCGAACTCGTACAGAAACCCCGCCAGACCCGTCACGTCACCTGCCACGAGGACCCCCTTCTCGTCATGCGCAGAGTCTGATTCCTGCCCCGAAATCACGCGGCGAATGCCGTGACCGGCCGGCCGGTCACGGCACTCGCGGGGCGTCGCGCGTTCGCACGCCCGGCCTCGGGTCAGCCCTCGTCGCCGTCGCCCTCGTCACCGAAGGGCAGCCACGGGTCGAAGTCCCACGGGTACGGGTCTTCCTCGTGGCCGTCCTTGATCGGCTCGCGGTCGTCCTCGATCGGCTTCCGGTCGTCGCTGACCGGCTTGCGATCGTCCTTCACCGGCGGCTTCACCGGCAGTTCGGGGGCCGGCTCGGCGTGGTGGTGCCGGTCGCCCGAGTGGTGGTGGTCGTGCTCGTAGTAGTGATCGTGGTGCCGGCGGTGGTGGTGCCCGTGGCAGCGCCGGCCGCCGCACCAGCGCCGGCCCCACGAGCCGTCGCCGCACCGGCGGTCGCCACAGCCCAGCGCCGGCTTGTCACCGGTGACGTATCCGGCGCCGGCCGGGACGGCGGACGCGCCTGCGCTCGCGCCGGCGACCCCTTGGCCCGTGGGAAGGAGCATGAGGCCCGCCGTGGCGCCGGCCACGGCGAGCGCCGCGAAACGCCGACGGCCCCGGCGATTATGTGGATTTTCGGTATTCACGTGCATTCTTTCCGTCCTGGGTAGTTCGACCCGGAATCCCGCGTCCCTTTTTCGGGAACGCTCGGATAAGGGGCGACGTACCCATGCACGTAATCGCCTTTACCTCCACCGATCGAAATAACCTGTCAAAGCCCTAACGCAAATAGCCGCGGCGTTCAATCCCTTTTGCGCTATTACGGGCCCGAAAGGGTGGGGGCGGTCGCCAGCACGTCCCTGGCTAGGGCGAGATCGCCCTCCAGGTCGGCGGGGAAATCGGCGGGATCGCCCCTTCCACCGAGCAGGAAGCAGAATTTCTTCACGTCCGCCGTGATGTGCGCGTCGGGCTCGCCCGGCCCGGCGTCCTCCACGCCCAGTGCGACGCGCCACTCGCCGCCGCCCTCGCCGGTCAGCGTGAGGTGGAGGGTGCGGCCCGTGCCGTCCACGCCGCCGAAGAGCATCGTGAAGGGCAGCAGGCGGGCGCACAGGTCGGCGGTGGGGTGGATGTGCCGCGCGATCGGGTCGGGCAGGCGGATCTCGGCCGTCTCGGCCGCGTCGGAGGTGTGGATCCACGTCTCCAGGCAGCGGGCCAGGATGTGGTCGTTGACCGGCGCCTCCAGGCCGTCGATCGTGGCCTGGGTCGTCGGGGGCAGCTCGGCCAGGTGACGGCAGAGGGCGTCCGCCTGCGCGCGCCAGTCCCTGCGGGTCTGCTCGGGGCTGCGGGCCCGCTCGTACGCCTGGACGTCGCTCGTACGGGACAGCGAGTCGGCCGCGCCGATCGGCGGGCCCAGCACGGGAGCGCCGACGGAGGCGGCCAGCAGGCCGTCCTTGGCGGCCAGGTGGGCGACGAGCTCCTGGAGCGTCCAGCCCTCGACGATGATCCGCGACCAGTCGTCGTCCACCGCCGAGGCGAGCAGCGCGTCCATGGCGGCCACGCGGCCGGCGTACGGCTCCACCCAGGCGGCGGTGGGGGCCGCCGGCCGGCGCCGGGCCCGGGCCCCGGCGAGGAGCTGGGGCCGCAGCGAGCGGGCCGGCACCTCGGGGTCCTCCATCAGCGCGTCGAGGTAAAGACGCTCGACGGGGTCCATCACACCTCTTCCTGAGCATGCGGGTACGCCTCGGCCGTGTGCGGCGACCTGGCGTCCATCACACTTCTTCCTCTGCCAGCGCGTCCGCCAGGCGCCGCAGCGCCAGCCGGATGCGCGATTTGGCCGTTCCCTCCGGCACGCCGAGCTCCTCGCCGACCTGCCGGTAGGTCCTGCCTCCGAAATAGGCGAGCTCCACCGCCTCGCGTAAGCCGTCGGGCAGTGACGTCACCGCCTGGCGCACCCGCTGGGCCTCGTCGGCGGCCAGCACGGTGTCCTCGAGCCTGGTGGGCTCGCGCTCGAACAGCCTGGGCCCGAGCGCCGACACCCGCCTGCGCTCCTCGGCCCGCACGTGGTCGACCGCACGCCGGTGCGCGATCGTGGCCAGCCAGGCGCGCAGGGTGCCGCGTTCCGGGTCGTAGGCCAGGGGCCGCTCCCAGAAGACCAGGAAGACCTCCTGCGTGATGTCCTCGGCGATCACCCGGTCCCTGGTGACCCGCAGGGCGAGACCGAAGATCAGCGAAGAGAGCCGATCGTAGACCTCCCCCAGCGCGGACTCATCGCCGCCGACCACCCGCTGGTGCAGCAGACGGTCGTCGTACGGTGCCTCCACTGGCACCACACTCCCGTTTATTCCGGACCAAGGCGGCAGGTGCGCCGCGACCCGAGCATGTCACTATTCGCACCAAATGTAGAGCTGGATGACCGCCGGGCAAGACTCTTTCGCGCCACGATAAGGTCGAAAGGTAACAACGGAGGGAGCAATCACCATGGCCACCACCCGCACCGCCACCACCCAGTGGAAGGGCGCCCTGCTCGACGGCTCGGGCACCGTCTCGCTCGACACCTCGGGTGTCGGCACGTTCGAGGTCTCCTGGCCGTCCAGGGCCGAGTCGGCCAACGGCAAGACCTCCCCCGAGGAGCTCATCGCCGCCGCCCACTCCTCGTGCTTCTCGATGGCGCTCTCGCACGGCCTCGCCGGGGCCGGCACGCCGCCGGAGTCGCTGCAGACCAGCGCCGACGTGACGTTCCAGCCGGGCGAGGGCATCACGGGCATCGTGCTCACGGTGAAGGGGCACGTTCCCAACATCACGGCCGAGCAGTTCCAGGAGGCGGCCGAGACGGCCAAGGCCAACTGCCCGGTGAGCAAGGCCCTGGCCGGCACGACGATCAGCCTCAAGGCCGAGCTCCTCTAGTCCCTTGGTCGCGCGGGGAGCGGCGATGTGGTCATCGGAAGACCAAGAGCGCTTTCGCGTGCGACAATCGGGTCACATGCGCGAGGTCTGGCCGGGCGAGCCCTATCCACTCGGCGGCACCTGGGATGGCGTGGGCACCAGCTTTTCGGTGTTCTCCGAGGTCGCCGAGCGGGTCGAGCTGTGCCTTTTCCACGATGACGGCTCCGAGGAACGCGTCGACCTGCCCGAGGTCGACGGGTTCGTCTGGCATGGCTACCTGCCGGGCATCCAGCCGGGGCAGCGGTACGGCTACCGGGTGCACGGGCCGTACGAGCCGTCGCAGGGTCACCGGTGCAACCCGGCCAAGCTGCTGCTCGACCCCTACGCCAAGGCCATCGACGGCGACCTGACGTGGAACCAGGCGCTGTTCCCCTACTACTTCACCGATCCCACCCGGCGCAACACCGAGGACAGCGCGCCGTACATGCCGAAGAACGTGGTGATCAACCCGTTCTTCGAGTGGGGCAACGACCGGTCGCCGCGCATCCCGTACCACGAGACCGTGATCTACGAGGCGCACGTGCGCGGGCTCACCATGCGCCACCCCGACGTGCCGCCCGACCTGCGCGGCACGTACGCCGGGGTGGGGCATCCGGCGATCATCGACCATCTGCTGTCGCTCGGGGTGACGGCGGTCGAGCTGATGCCGGTGCACCACTACGTGCCCGAGCACTTCCTGGTCGCGCGGGGGCTGACGAACTACTGGGGCTACAACACCATGGCCTACCTGGCCCCCCACGGGCGCTACTCCAGCGCCGGCACCAGGGGGCAGCAGGTGCTGGAGTTCAAGGCCATGGTGCGGGCGCTGCACGAGGCGGGCATCGAGGTCATCCTCGACGTGGTCTACAACCACACGGCCGAGGGCGACCACATGGGGCCCACGCTGGGGTTCAGGGGGATCGACAACGCCGCCTACTACCGGCTGCACGACGGCGACCGGCGCTACTACCTCGACTACACCGGGTGCGGCAACTCCCTCAACGTGCGCTCGCCGCACGCCCTGCAGCTCATCATGGACTCGCTGCGTTACTGGGTGCTGGAGATGCACGTCGACGGGTTCCGCTTCGACCTGGCCTCGGCGCTGGCCAGGGAGCTGCACGACGTCGACCGGCTGAGCGCGTTCTTCGACCTGATCCAGCAGGATCCGGTGATCTCGCAGGTCAAGCTGATCGCCGAGCCGTGGGACGTGGGCCCCGGCGGCTACCAGGTGGGCAACTTCCCGCCGTTGTGGACGGAGTGGAACGGCAAGTACCGCGACATCGTCCGCGACTTCTGGCGGGGCACGCACTCCGCGCTGCCCGAGTTCGCCTCCCGCCTGACCGGCTCCGCCGACCTGTACGAGTCCTCCGGCCGCCGCCCCGTCGCCTCGATCAACTTCGTCACCTGCCACGACGGGTTCACGCTGAACGACCTCGTCTCGTACGACCACAAGCACAACGAGGCCAACGGCGAGGACAACCGCGACGGCACCAACGACAACCGCTCCTGGAACTGCGGCGCGGAGGGCCCGGTCGAGGATCCGCAGATCGTCACGCTCCGCCGCCGCCAGCGCCGCAACTTCCTGGCCACGCTGTTCCTGTCGCAGGGGGTGCCGATGCTCTCCCACGGCGACGAGATCGGGCGCACGCAGCGCGGCAACAACAACGCCTACTGCCAGGACAACGAGCTGGCCTGGGTCGACTGGTCGCTGGTGAACGCCGAGTCGGAGCTGCTGGAGTTCGTGCGGGCGCTGGCGAAGCTGCGCCGCGAGCACCCGGTCTTCCAGCGGCGGCGCTTCTTCCACGGGCGCCATCCCGACAACGGGGCCCGCGACCTGGTCTGGCTGACGCCCGGCGGGCGGGAGATGACGGCCGGCGACTGGCACATCAGCTACGCCAAGTCGCTGATGGTCTACCTGAACGGCGAGGCGATCACGGAGATGGGGCCGCGCGGCGAGCGGATCGCGGACGACTCGTTCCTGCTGCTGATCAACGCGCACCACGAGAGCCTGCCGTTCACGCTGCCGGGCGAGGAGTTCGGCACGCGCTGGCTGCCCGTGCTGGACACCACGCATGACGTGGTGGAGGAGGGGTTCGCGGACGACGGGTGGCAGGCGGGCGACCTGGTGGCCGTCACGGCGCGCTCGCTGCAGGTGCTGCGCCGGCCCAGGAGCGGCAAGTCGTAGGGGCGGTTCAGAAGACGCGGGCCGCGCTGGCCGTGAGGAAGACCAGCGTGAACGCCGTCACCCCGGCCAGGCCGTGCAGCGTCACGGCGAGGGCGGGGAAGCCTCGGCCCGCCATCCGGTGGCGGCCGGCGCCGAGCCAGCGGGTGGACATCGCGAAGCCGAGCAGGGCTGCCGCCGCCAGGCCCGCGAAGGCCGCCCAGGCGAGCGCGCGGCTGCCCGTGGCGAGGCCGGCGGCGTAGCAGGCCAGCGCCGACACCGCCAGCGCCGGGTGGGCGAAGACGAGGGCGGCGGGGAAGCGGGTGACCTTGGCGCGGCGCAGGCCGCCGCCCGCCAGCCACAAGGAGAGCAGGTAAACCCCGGCGAGCGCGGCGACCGTCCATGCCGCGGCGGTGAGCAGGCCCACAGCGCGCCTCCCTCGATCCCCATCCCTATCGTTACGTTAAGCGGAGAATTGCCGGTACGTCCGCCGATACGGGAAAAGCGGTATCCGTCCGCAAAACCCCTGGCCGATCGGATGTC
Organism: Nonomuraea sp. GTA35; assembly: GCF_041950525.1. Lineage (NCBI taxonomy): Bacteria > Bacillati > Actinomycetota > Actinomycetes > Streptosporangiales > Streptosporangiaceae > Nonomuraea > Nonomuraea sp. GTA35. The sequence goes on from NZ_JBGNUV010000003.1 coordinate 448,586, forward strand.
GGTGGCGTGTGCCAAGGTAGAGGGGTGCGGCGCATCTATCCCGACATACAGGACAACCCGGATATCGTGCAGGCCTACGCCTACCCCGACGACCGGCCATGGCTGCGGCTCAACATGGTCGCCAGCGCCGACGGCGCCGCCTGGCTGAAGGGGCGGTCGGGCCCGCTGTCGAGCAAGGGCGACAAGCGGATCTTCCAGACCCTGCGCGGGCTGGCCGACGTGGTCGTCGCGGGCGCCTCGACCGTGCGCAAGGAGGGGTACGGCCCCGTCCCGCCGCGCGACACGTGGGCGGAGATCAGGCAGGGGCGGCCCGAGGTGCCGCCCATCGCCGTGATCACCCGCAGCCTCGCGCTCGATCTCGACGGCGAGCTGTTCTGCGACGCCCCCAGCAGGACGATCGTGATCACCTGCGAGGCCGCGCCGCACGAGCGGCGCAAGGAGGCGGCCAAGCTCGCCGACCTGATCGTGGCCGGCGAGGAGAGCGTCGACATGCGGCAGGCCGTGGCCGCGCTGCACCAGCGCGGCCTGACCAGGGTGCTGTGCGAGGGCGGGCCCCGGATCAACGCCCAGCTCTCGGCCTGCGACCTGGTCGACGAGCTGTGCCTGTCGATCAGCCCGCTGCTGGTCGGCGGCGGTGCGGCGCGCATCCAGAACGGCGAGCCCGCGCAGGTCACACTGGATCTCAACCAGGTGCTGGAGGAGGATGGCGTCCTCTTCTGCAAGTACACGAGGGCCACTCACGGGGACGAGGGAGCGCAGCCATGACCGATGAGCCGACCGCACCGGAGGTGGCCGAGGAGCCGGAGCCGGTGCCCAACCTGCCGGTACGGCCGCCGGTGGCGCCGATGCTGGCCAAGCCGGTCAAGGCCATGCCCAAGCAGGACGGCACCCTGCTCTACGAGCCGAAGTGGGACGGGTTCCGCTGCATCATCTTCCGCGACGGCGACGAGGTCTACCTGGGCAGCCGTAACGAGCGGCCGTTCACCCGCTACTTCCCCGAGCTGGTCGAGGCGGTCAGGGCCGAGCTGCCCGACAAGGTGGTGATGGACGGCGAGATCGTGCTGCCGGTGGGCACGCAGCTCGACTTCGACGCCCTGCAGCAGCGCATCCATCCGGCCAAGTCGCGGGTGACGATGTTGTCGGAGCGCACGCCGGCCCAGTTCATCGCGTTCGACCTCCTGGCGCTGGGCGACGAGTCGCTGATGGAGACGCCGTTCTCCGAGCGGCGGGCGCGGCTGGAGGGGTTGTTCGGCGAGAAGGCCGGCTCGGTGCGGCTGACGCCCGTCACGACCGCCTACGAGCAGGCCCTCGAATGGTTCGAGACGTTCGAGGGGGCCGGGCTCGACGGCATCATCGTCAAGCCGGGCGACCAGCCGTACGTCCCGGACAAGCGCACGATGTTCAAGGTCAAGCACGAGCGCACCGCCGACGTGGTGATCTGCGGCTACCGCGAGCACAAGACGGGGCCGATCGTGGGGTCGCTGCTGCTCGGCCTGTACGGCGACGACGGGCGGCTGCACCACGTGGGCGTGGCGGCCTCGTTCCCGATGAAGCGCAGGGCCGAGTTGGTCGAGGAGATCAAGCCGTACCTCGCGGAGCTGAGCGAGCACCCCTGGGGCCACTGGGCGGAGCAGGCGCAGGCCAACCTGGGCCAGCCGGCCGCCGGGCCCGCGACGGGCGGGCAGCGGGTGCCGGGCGCGGTGTCGCGGTGGAACGCCAAGAAGGACCTGTCGTTCATCCCGCTGCGGCCGGAGCTGGTGATCGAGGTGGCCTACGACCAGATGGAGGGCGACCGGTTCCGGCACACGGCGCAGTTCCGGCGGTGGCGGCCCGACCGTACGCCCGAATCGTGCACGTATGAGCAGTTGGAGCGTCCGGTTAGTTACAACCTCGATGACATCCTTGCCCGTTAGCACCGGATCCCGTTATATCTCGACATATGAATACAGGGGATGAGTTACGGGCCGCCGTGTCCGCGCGGCGGGATCTGGGGCCCGAGTACGAGAACGAGGTCGTGGACTCGTTCCTCGACAAGATGGGCCAGGAGATCGACCGGCGGGTCGACGAGCGGCTCGCCACGGCCGCGCCCAAGGCCGGGCCGGTCAACCAGACCGTGGCCGACGGGCAGCGGCTCGCCCTGGCCATCGTCTCGCTGGTGCTGGGCACGGGGGCCACGCTCGCCTTCGTCCTCACCGACAGCAAGGCGTCCTACGTGATCCCGGTCTGGATCGCCATCGTCATCGTGAACGTGATCTTCAACAGCAGCCGGGGGAAGGGCTAGACCAGCCAGATCAGCCCGGCGAACCGGCCGCCGGGCTGCTCCCTGCGATGGGAGTAGAGCTCCTGCGCCTCGATCGTGCAGCGCGCGTCGTGGCGCACGTCGGCCAGGCCCGCGGCCCGTAGCTGGGCCTCGATCCCGGCCCGCAGGTCGAGCGCGGGCGTCTCCCAGGACGTCGTGGACCACGTCGCGGGCACCCTGGCCGCCACCCGCTCGCGCAGGCCGGCGGGCACCTCGTAGCAGCGGCCGCACGCGCCGGGGCCGATCAGCGCGACCATCCTGCCCGGCTCGGCGCCCTTGGCCGCCATGGCCTCCACCAGCGTCGTGGCGATGCCCGCCTCGGTGCCGGGGCGGCCGGAGTGCGCCGCGCCCACCATGCGGGCCACCGGGTCGGCCACCAGCACCGCGGGGCAGTCGGCCCCGAGCGAGGCCAGCGCCAGGCGCGGCTCGGTGGTGAACACGCCGTCGAGCGGGGGCGGGTCGTCGCCGAAGGGCTCGCTCACGTACGCGACGTCGGCGCCGTGCACCTGCCGCATGAAGACCACGGCCCGCACGCCCAGCTCGTCCCTGACGCCGTCGCGGTTGGCGCGCACGTTCGCCGGGTCGTCGCCGACCAGGCCGCCGAGGTTGCGCGAGCCGTAGGGCGGGGCGCTGACGCCGCCGTGGCGGTCGGTGACGGCGACGTGGACACCGGGGGCGAGCTCCATGACCCCGATCCTAGAGCCACTGATCCGCCGCCGGGGTGCCGCCCATGCTCACGGCGCGCTTCCTCGACGAGCCGCGCCGCGACCTCGTACGGGTATCGCCCGGCCGTGCTGGAGACCGGCCACCGCGGGATGGACTTCCGGGACCGGCCGCACGCGTGCCGGGGGCGGGTGATATCGACGGTGGGGAACCGGGCAGAGCTGGAGCTGTGGGGCGAGGACGGCACCGGCCGTCGCACCACGCTCGGGCGTGCCGAAGTGATCGATGACGAGGAGATCCCCTGATGACCAGCCTTGCCGACCTCCATGCCCTGATGTCCCGGCTCGGGCACCCGGTCGTAGGGTCCGCCGCGCCCTCCGGGTCCGGGTTCGCGGACGGGGCGCCGTACCGTTTCGAGATCCCCAGCGTCGAGGGGCCCGAGGTGCTGGAGGCGGTGGTCGCGGAGGCCGACCGGCTCGGCGTGCCGGTCGCCAGGACCTCGCAGGGCAGCGGTGTGATGATGCTGACCGACGAGGAGATCACGCGCATGGCGCGGATCGGGGCCGAGAGGGGCATCGAGGTGAACCTGTTCCTCGGGCCGCGCGCCGCCTGGGACACCGGCGGCCAGGCCAAGCTCACGCAGGCCGTCGGCGCCGCCGCACGCGGCAACGCGATGGTGGCGGCGTGCCTGGCGGACGCGCTGCGGGCCTGCTCGCTGGGCATCCGCAGCCTGCTCGTCGGCGACCTCGGGACGCTGGACCTGCTGCGCGAGCTGAAGGCGGACGGGACGCTGCCCGCGAACCTGGTCCTGAAGACGTCGGTGCTGATGCCGCTCACCAACGGCCCGACCGCGGCCCTGTACGAGCGGCTCGGCGCGACCACCGTCAACGTGGGCACCGACCTCACCGTGCCGCACCTGGCCGAGATCCGGGCCGCCACCGGGCTGCCGATCGATCTCTACCTGGAGGTGCCGGACGACCAGGGCGGGTTCGTCCGCTTCTACGAGGCCGTGGAGATCGTCCGGGCCGCCGCTCCCGTCTACCTGAAGATGGGGCTGCGCAACGCGCCCAACATCTACCCCTCGGGCGGGCATCTCGGAGCGGCGCCCAAGGAGCTGGGACGGGAGCGGGTACGGCGGGCGGCGCTGGTGCAGCGGCTGATCGAGCAGCTCGACCCGGCGCTGGCCAAGCCGTCGCAGACCTCCGACCTCGGCGTGCCCGAGCTCTGACGCGTCAGGCGTGCAGGCGGTGGATCCTGAGGGGCCCACCGCCCCAGCGGCCGATCGCCTCCTCGTCGGCGAAGGCGAGCACGCGCATCATGTTCCCGCCGTCGCTCAGCTTCACGTTGCGGCGCAGCCTGGCGACCAGGTCGGCGGGCAGCCTGGTGGTGCCGGCCTCGATCGTGTCGCCGTAGTGCGGGGCGAAGGCCACCCCGGCGAAGCCGGTACGGCCGAGCAGCGTGCGCACGGTCTCCGAGGAGTAGAACATCAGGTGGTTCTTGGTGAAGCCGCTCCAGGCGGCCCCGTACGCCTTGAGCAGCAGCGACCGCGCGTTCACCGTCAGGATGAGCAGCACGCCCCCCGGCGCCAGCAGGCTGCGGAACCGCTGGAAGTCCTCCAGCGGCCTGGGCAGGTGCGCGAGCACCGACCAGAGGGTGATCACGTCGAAGCCGCCGGCCGCGATCTCGGGCACGTCCTCGGGCGCCCCGAAGTAGGTGCGGGCCCTGCTGAGCCGCTGGTTGGCCTGCTCGACCGACTCCGGCGACAGGTCCACCCCGTAGGCGTCGAAGCCGCGCTGCTCGGCCAGCTCCAGGAACAGCCCGACCCCGGAGCCGAAGTCGAGCAGCCGCCGCTCCTTGCCCTCGTCGAACACCGGGGCGAACGACCTCATGGTGAGGTCGTAGCGGCGCTGCCGGTTGGCGGCGTACTTCCCGGTCAGGAAGTTGCTGTAGCCGGTGGCGTACAGGTCGCCGAGCCGCTCGGGGCGCACGTTGGGATTGCGGTAGAGGAAGCCGCAGGACGGGCAGCGGACGACGTGGTAGCGCCAGCCCTTCCCGCCGGTGGGGGTGAAGAGCGGCTGCTGGCGGGACTCCCCGCACATCATGCAGCTCAGGAACTCCTCGATCTCGCCCAGGGACCGCAGCCCCTGGTACTCGGCCAGCGACATGACCGGCGCCCGCCGGAGCAGCAGGCGCCACTGCGCCTCCCGGATGAGCCGTTCCCCCGGACGGACATAGACCCGCTGTCCCCACGGGACGCGGTCGTAACGCGAGCCGTACGCCAGCCGGCCGAGCATTCTGTGTGCCATAGCCACCACCCTTTGTGCGTTTGTGTGCCCGTGCGTTTCCCGGCTATGCGTGCGTCTCCGGGCACTTTGCATGATCTTTGGGCTGGTCGAGGCTATTGAGCAAGCATATGCTTGGTCCATGCGTGAGTTCCGCAACCTCATCGGCGGCGAGCTGGTCCCCGCCCCCCGCACGATGGACACGGTCAACCCGGCCACGGGCGAGGCGTGGGCCACGATCCCGGCCGGCGGCGCCGCGGAGGCCGAGGCGGCCGTCGAGGCGGCCGGGCGCGCCTTCCCCGCCTGGTCGGCGCTGCCCGCCCTGGCCAGGGCGCACTACCTGCGCAAGGTCTCGGAGGTGTTCGGCCGGCACGCCGAGGAGCTGGCCAGGCTGGAGACGCGCGACAACGGCCGGATCCTGCGCGACACGCTCAAACGGGACCTGCCGGGCATGGCGCACCTGTGGCAGCTCGCCGCCGGGCAGTGCCTCGACGCGGTCAGGGGCGACACCGTGCTGCTCGGGCCGGACGCGCTGGGGCTGACGCGGCGCGAGCCGTACGGGGTGGCGGTCTGCGTCATCCCGTGGAACTCCCCCATCTCGACCTTCTCCGCCAAGGCCGCCTACGCGCTGGCCGCCGGCAACACGGTGATCGTCAAGCCGGCCGAGCAGGCGAGCGCGTCCGTGCTGCGGCTGGGCGAGCTGCTGGCGGAGGTGTTCCCGCCCGGGGTGCTGAACATCGTCAGCGGCCTGGGCGAGGAGGTCGGCGACGCCCTCGTACGGCACCGCGGCGTCGGCAAGATCAGCCTCACCGGCTCGACCGCCACCGGCCAGGCCATCACGCGGGCCTCGGCGGACGCGCTCAAGCCGATGACGTTCGAGCTGGGCGGCAAGTCGCCCAACATCGTCTTCCCCGACGCCGACCTGGACGCCGCCACCCAGGGCGTCACCGTGAACTCCGTCTACACGGGCAACGCCGGGCAGGTGTGCGTGGCCGGCTCGCGCATCCTCATCCACCGCTCGATCTGGGACGAGATGCTCGGTCGCATCGAGCGGGCCTGCGCCGGGCTGGTCCTCGGGGACCCGCTCGACCTGGCGACCACGATGGGGCCGATCGTGTCGGCCGGCCAGTACGAGCGGGTCACGTCGTACCTGGAGCTGGCCGAGAAGGAGGGCGCGCGGCTCGTCTTCGGCGCGCGGACCGGCGCGGACGTGGTGCCCGCGCTGCCCGGCGGCTACTGGGTGGCGCCCACGCTGTACGCGACCGAGGACAACGCGCTGCGCGTGTGCCAGGAGGAGATCTTCGGGCCGGTGGCGGTGGCCATCCCGTTCTCCACCGAGGAGGAGGCGGTGACGATCGCGAACGACTCGCCCTACGGGCTGGCCGCCGGGGTGTGGACGCGCGACCTGGGACGGGCGCACCGGCTCATCCGGGATCTGCGCAGCGGTACGGTGTGGGTGAACACGTTCAGGCAGATGCCGCCCGGGCTGCCGTTCGGCGGGGTCAAGGACAGCGGGTACGGCCACGATTCGGTCCTGGAGTACACCCGGGAAAAGGCCGCCATTATCCAGATCTAGTTGGATAGATTTACCCCTCATGAGCGAGGGGATCAAGGACCATTCCGGGCTGTCCGAGGCGGCCGCCCAGTCCCGGGCCTCGGTGCTGCGCAGCCGGGCAGAGTCGTACATCGCGCTCTCGCGGCACGACGCCGCGATCGCGGACCTGACCGAGGCGATCGCGCTGGCACCGGACAACGCCCGCGCCTGGCGGCTGCGCGGGGAGAGCCACCGGGTGACCGAGCGGTACGAGGCCGCGCTGGAGGATTTCGGCGAGGCGCTGCGGCTGGAGCCCGACAGCGCGTACGCCCTCGGCTCGCGCGGCCAGACCTACGCCGCGATGGGCCGCCTGGACGAGGCCATGGACGACTTCGAGCACGCGCTCACCCTCTCGCCCGAGTCGCTGTGGATCCTGGAGGCGAAGGCGGACGCCCTGGTGGACCTGGACCGGCTGGACGAGGCGCTGGCGGAGCACTCCAAGATCATCTCTTTGGACGAGGAACTCGCGTACTCGTGGGTGGCCCGCGGCGACCTGTACCAGCGAATGAAGCTCTACACGGAGGCCGTCGACGACTACACCAGGGCGCTGGAGGCGGACCCCGACCACGTGCGCGCGCTGAGCCGGCGGGGGGAGGCGTTGCGGATGATGGACCGGTACGAGGAGGCGCTGGCCGACCTGAACCGGGCGCTGGAGCTGGAACCGGGTAACGACCGGGCGCTCGGGAGCCGGGGAGCGGTGCTGAGCGAGCTGGGGGACAACGAGGCGGCGCTGAAGGATCTGGACGCGGCGATCGAGCTCGATCCCGAGTACGTGTGGGCGTTCCGGGTGCGGGGGGAGATCCTCCAGGAGCTGGACCGGCACGAGGAGGCCATCTCCGACTTCACCCGGGCCCTGCACCTGGACTTCGGCGACTGACCCCGGCGACCGGCTCCGGCGGGTGACTTCGGCGGCTGGCGCTCCGGCTGTGGCCGGACGCCACCGGGCGGACGCCACCGGGCGCGCGCTCGTCCGGCGCGCACGTCCGATGGTGGCTTATCCGCACCCGTCCGATGGCGGCTCATCCCAGGCGGCGGTGGCCTTCGGTGGCGAGCCACTCCACGGCCGCCGCTCCCGCCGACGGCAGGATCGAGATGTGACCGTCGCGGGGCGACAGGCGGAGCTCGGCCGTGGGGCAGTGACGGGCCAGCCGATCGCCATGGCCGGCAGGCGCGACACGGTCCTTGCCGCCGTGGACGAGCAGAACGGGGGCGGTGGCGGCGGCCGGGTCGCAGCCCCATGGCGTCACGTACGCCAGGTCGTCGTCGATCAGCCCGCCCGGCCCCTTCGCCACGGCGGGGCCGACCACGCTGTCGAACCAGGACCACTCCCCCTCGAACGCCGCATGGTCCTCGGGGGTGAACATCTCCGGGTCGTACGCGGCCGCGGCCTCGTGACGTTCCTTGGCCGCCCGTCCCCGGGCGGCGGCTCGCAGGGAAGCCTCGCAGGAAGGCGCCATGCCCGCGAACCAGTCGAAGTCATCAGCCGCACGCGCCTCCCGATCGGCCCGGCCGCGCCCCGCCTCGCCCGCCGCGTCATGCGGGGCGAACCCCCCTGCGGGGTAGGGCGCGTGATCGCCTGCTGCGCGAGGGGTTGGGCCTCCTGCGGCGTAGGGTGCCAGGCCGGACACGCTCAGCACGGCCAGCACGCGCTCTCCCAGCAGGGCCGCGCAGGCCAGGGCGTGGGAGGCGCCGCCCGAGTGGCCCATGACCGCGAAGCGGCCGAGGCCCAGCGCGTCGGCGATCCGGCTCGCGTAGCCGGCCGCCGACGCCAGGGTGCGGCCGGGCTCGGGGGTGGAGCCGCCGTAGCCCGGGCGGTCGTAGGAGATCCAGCGCAGGCCGAGGCGGTCGTCGAAGAGCGGCGCGGGCGGCGCGCCGATGTTGGGCGTGCCGTGGTGCCACAGGACCGGCAGGCGGTCGGTGGCCCCCGGAGCCGTGTCGTAGACGTGCAGGATCCGGCCGTCATCGATCGTGAGTTCGAATTCCTTCGTCACGGGACAAGCCTAGCCGCCGCCGGGGCCGCGTTCGACGGCCCCTCTCGTACGAGGGGCCGCAGAGCGACGCGTGAGGCCCCGGCGGGCGGTGTCACAGGGTCAGCAGGGCGCTGACCGGCAGGCGCGAGTCCGACAGGGGGCGGATGGCGATGCGGAGCAGCGCCAGCGCGTTGTCGTCGCCCGCGATGCGGTTGGCGCTGAGCCCACCGCACGACTGGCAGCAGTGGATGATCAGCCACTCCCCGTCGCGCCGGACGGTGACGCTCAGCGCCGCCATCCGGCCCCGGCACCCCGCCCGCCGGTCCCCCGGTACGCGGTGATCGACGTGCAGGCTGGTCAGGCAGTGCGGGCAGTGGTTGCGGTGCGCGGTGCCCGGCGCGATCATCGGCACGTCCATGCGGCACCCGACGCAGCGGAACGCGTCGCCGGGCTCGCCGTGATGTGCCTTCTTGCTCCGTTGCGGCCGTTCCCGGCCCGGGTTCCTCCTGGGCATGTCACAGATCACCGAACGCCTCGAGCGGGAACGGCGGCTGCGCCAGCGGCCGTACGGCCATGCGCATGAGGATGAGCTGGTTGTCGTCCCCGCAGATGGGGTTGGACGTGAGCTCACCGCACCGGGTGCAGCGATGGATGATCATCCACTCGCCGGTACGCAGGACGGCGATCGAGATGGGGATCATCCGTGATCTGCACTCGTCGAGCAGGTGCAGCGAGTGCAGGCAGCTCGGACAGTGGTTGCGACGAACACCGTCCGGCGCGTTCGCGGCGACCGTCAGGCCGCAGCGTACGCACTGGAACGTCTCGGTGCTCGCGATGGAACGGGATTTGCCGTTGGCAGACAACCTGGGTACTCCTTGCCGGAATGGTCGTTCTCAGGACAGCAAGGGAGCCCTGGCGTGCCTCGCGGGCATGCGCTTGATGTGGCGGGTGGTCGTTAGGGGCAGGATCCGCCTAGGACACGGCGAGGCGCGCAGGGCGCGGTGCCAGGCATAAATCCCCCTCCTTGACGGGCACGACAGGCCCGGATGTCTCCACTGAACGGACGCCTGCGAGCGTAACGGGGCACGACGGCCGATCGCCAACCATTTTTCCGGTGGCCACCGACCGAACGAAGTTCTAGGGTCGGCTCATGGGCATCGGGCTGACCGAGGAGCACCAGGCGCTGGCGGCCTCCGTACACGGGCTGGCCGGGCGGGGCGCCGATCACGCGGCACTGGCGGGGCAGGGGCTGCTGGGGCTGCACCTGCCGGAGGAGTGCGGCGGGCAGGGGTTCGGGCTGCTGGAGCTGTGCGTGGCGGTGGAGGCGCTGGGCGAGCGGCGGGTCTGCGGGGCGTACCTGCCGGCCGTGCTGGCCTCGGCGGTGCTCGGCTCGTACGGCGCCGGGCTGCCCGGTGGCACCCGGCTGGAGTTGCTGCGCGGGCTCGCCGGCGGCTCCCTGACCGCCGCCGTGGCGCTGCCGCCCGGCTGCGCGATCGGCTCGGCGCGAGCCGACGTATTCGTCGTACCGGCCGGTGATGGCGGGTGGGCGGTGCTCGATCGGGGCGACGTCACCGCCGAGCCCCTGGAGGGGATCGATCCGGACCGGCCGCTGTGCTCCGTCGCCGCACGCGCCGTACCCGCCGACCGGCTGCTCGGGGCGGCTCCGGTACGTGAGCTCGCCGCCGTGCTGCTCGGCGCCGACGCGTGCGGGGTCGCGGCCTGGGCCGTGGCGACGGCGGCCGGGCACGCCAAGGTCCGCGAGCAGTTCGGGCGCCCGATCGGGCAGTTCCAGGGGGTCAAGCACCGGGTGGCGGGCGCCTTGGTGGCCCTGGAGCAGGCACGGGCCGCCGTGTGGGACGCCGCCAGAGCCCTGGACGAGTCCCGCGGCCCGAACACCTCTTCCGGCGCGGGGCCGGTCGTGGGGCCGGTCACGGGGCCGGTCACGGGGCCGGTCACGGGGCCGGTCACGGGGCTGGTCACGGGGGCGCTGCCCGGCGGTCTTGCCGAGGAGGTGCGGCTGGCCGTGAGCGTGGCGGCCGTACTGGCGCCCGACGCCGCCGTCCGGTGCGCGGCGGACGCCATCCAGGTGCTGGGCGGCATCGGCTACACCTTCGAGCACGACGCGCACCGCTACTACCGCAGGGCCCTGTCCGGCCGCACGCTGGCCGGCGACCCCGGCCCGTGGGCCGAGGAGGCGGAACGGCTGGCGGTGGCGGGGGTGCGGCGGCGGATGGAGCCGGACCTTCCGGAGGAGGCCGCCGCCGTCAGGGACGCCATCCGGGCGCAGGCCGCGTCGCTGCGCGCCGAGGAGCAGGCGGCCAGGCGGGCCAGGCTGGCGCGGGAGGGATGGATGATGCCGCATCTCCCCCGCCCCTGGGGCCGGTCCGCCACACCGCTGGAGCAGGTGATCATCCACCAGGAGTTCCGCGACCTCGGCCGCCCGAACCTGGGCATCGCCGCCTGGGCGGTCCCGTCCATCGTCCGGTACGGCACCCGCGAGCAGCAGGAACGTTTCCTCCCCGGAACGTTCGCCGGCGAGATCGTGTGGTGCCAGCTCTTCAGCGAGCCCGGCGCCGGCTCGGACCTGGCGGGGCTGGCGACGAAGGCCGCGCGGGTGGAGGGCGGCTGGTCGCTGACCGGCCAGAAGATCTGGACGTCCCTGGCGCAGTACGCCCACTGGGGCATCTGCCTCGCCCGCACCTCCCCGGACAGGCCCAAGCATGACGGCATCTCCTACTTCCTGGTGGACATGTCGTCCCCGGGCGTCACCGTCAGGCCGCTCAAGGAGATCAACGGGGACGAGATCTTCAACGAGGTGTTCCTCGACGACGTGTTCGTCCCGGACGACCTGGTCGTCGGCGCGGTGGACGAGGGCTGGCGGGTGGCCCGCGACACGCTCTCCCACGAGCGGGTCGCGCTCGGCGACTCCTGGGGCCCGGGCTCGCGGCACACCGACATGGCCCGGCACGTCTCCCGGCTGCCCCCGCTCAGGCAGGCGCAGCGCGAGCGGGCGGGCCGCCTGTGGGCCGAGGGCCAGGCCATCTCGGCGCTCGGCCTGCGGGTGACGCTGTCGCAGCTCGCCGGCGCCGACCCGGGCGCGGCTCCGAGCGTACGCAAGCTGCTCGGCATGCGGCACGCGCAGGCGATCTCGGAGTTCTGCTGGTCGCTGGACCCGTCGGACCGTCACTGGAGCCGCATGATCCTCACCACCCGGGCGTTCACGATCGGCGGCGGCACGACGGAGGTGCAGCTCAACATCATCGCCGAGCGCGCGCTCGGCCTCCCCCGGGATCCGTGATCAGCGCCCGGGATAGTACGGGGCCGCGAGGTGGGCGTACACGATCGTGTTGTCCTCGTAGCTGTGCGCCTGCCGGTCGAACGCGCCGCCGCAGGTCACCAGGCGCAGCCCCGGATAGCCGAGCTTGCCGTAGACCTTCCTGGCGGGGAAGCTGCGCTTCGGGGTGTGCTCGACCTTGTCGACGACGAAGACGGCCACCGAGCGGTCGGCCCGCAGCACCTGCACCTGGGCGCCGCGCTTGACCTCCTTGAGCCGGGCGAAGGCGGCGGGGCCCGTCCGCGTGTCCAGGTGTCCGGTGATCACGGCGGCGCCGCGCTGGCCGGGGACGGGGCCGTAGCGGTACCAGCCGGCCAGGTTGGGCGGGTCGAACGGCGGGTTCTGGATGGCGCCCTTCGCGTCCAGGCCCAGCTCCATCAGCGGGGCGGCCACGCCGATGGAGGGGATGTAGACGGCGGTGGGGCGGGCCGCGCGCATGGGCCTCGCCACCTTGGACGCTGGTATGCCGGCCAGTTCCTTGAGCGGCGCGGCGGTGGCGCTGGACTGCCGGGCCGCCGGGACAGTGGCCGTGTCGCCGCCTCCGCCGAGCGCGCCGCCGACGCCGAGCACGATCAGCAGCACTCCCGCCATCGACACGGCCACCGCCCCGCCCAGCACGAGCCGGTTCCCCGGCGCTCGCCGTGGCGGGGGCAGGTCAGCCGGCATCCTTGCGGCGCCGTACCGCGAGGCCGGTCAGGCCGGCGCCGGTCAGCAGCGCCGCCCCGCCCACCGCGAACGGCCACACCGGCCCGCCGGCCGCGAGCCCGCCGCCGCCCGTCTCCGGATGGCCCTTGGGCACCCGGTGCTCGTCCTCTCCCGCCGGCCGCCACGGAGGCTGCTCACCGGCAGGCCAGGAATCGGTGGGTACGGGCGCGTTCGACCACGACTCGTTGGGCTCGGGCACCTCGGGGTGTCCGGGCGGGTTCGACCAGGAATCGGCGGGTTCTGGCGCCTCGGAGTGCCCTGGCACGCCCGACCATGAATCGCCGGGTTCGGCGTCGCCCGACCAGGAATCGTCCGAGGGCTCGTCGCAGAGCAGCGGCAGGTGCACCAGGCAGGCGGAATCCGTGCCCGGGACCTGGGGATCGGTGCCGGCCCAGGCGGGGCCGGCGAGGCCGACGGCCAGGCTCACCCCGGCCACCGCGAAGGCGGTCGCCGCTCCAGCCGCTGCGAGACGTCGCGCTCTTGCCATGAGAAGGCTCCAGACTCGGTTGTCGCCCCCCGATGCACAACGAGAGCCTTGCGAACTATTAGACCGGCAGTCAAGTAATGTGACCGAAGTGAAACCGTCCAGACACGGAGGGTTTGGCTCTGGCGCGGCGTGGCAGGAGAACTCCACAAAGGGGGACAAAACGCCATGAGCAATCCACAACAACCAGAGCTACGCAGGTCAGGCAAGGGCAGCACCGACTCCAAGTCCGCGGACGCCCTCAAGGAGACGAAGAGCGGAGCCCGGCGCTCCGGCCGCCCGCACGGCACGGACAAGGGTCGCAAGGGGGGCGGCAAGGGCGGCGGCGTGCCCCCGGCCCAGCGACCACAACACCCGGAGTGAAGTCACGTGAAAGGAAGCCTGCAGTTCATCGGGAACGCCACCACGCTGATCCGTTACAACGGCTTCACGCTGCTGACGGACCCCAACTTCCTGCACCGGGGGCAGCGGGCGTACCTGGGGTACGGCCTGTCGTCGCGCCGCCTCACCGACCCGGCCGTGGAGATCGAGGATCTGCCGCCGCTGGACGCGGTGCTGCTGTCCCACATGCACGGCGACCACTGGGACAGGGTGGCGCGGCGGGGCCTGGACAAGGCGACGCCGGTCATCACGACCACGGCGGCGGCCGGCCGGCTGCGCCGCCGCGGATTCCGCAGGAGCGTGGGGCTGGAGAACTGGGAGCAGCACGAGCTACGCGGCCCAGACGGCACCGTGCGGATCACCGCGCTGCCCGCCAAGCACGCGCCTGGCGCGGCCGAGGCGCTGCTGCCGCCGGTGATCGGCACGATGGTGGAGTTCTGCAACCGCGACGAACGGGTCGAACTGCGCCTGCACATCAGCGGTGACACGCTGCTCGACCGCCGCCTCGACTCGATCCCGCGCCGCTTCCCGGACATCGACCTGGCCATCGTGCACCTGGGCGGCACCAAGCTCGGCACCCTGCTCTTGACCATGGACGGCGAGCAGGGCGCCGCGTGGGTGGATCTGATCAACCCGCACACGGTGGTGCCGGTCCACTACGACGACTACTCGGTCTTCAGCTCGCCGCTGGACGACTTCCGCCATCACGTCGAGCAGGCCGGGCTCGCCGACCGGGTCGTCTACCTGGACAGGGGCGAGACGCGCGAGCTGGCGCCGCATCACCTGGTACGCCGCTGACCGGCGCCGGGCCGGGCGACCTCGTCACGGCGCGGACGCGTGCCGGGCCGGGCGACCTTGTTACGGCGCCGACGCGTGTCGGCCGGGTGACCGCCGGGCGGCGCGCGCGCTGCCGGAACCGCCGTTTCGACGTCGGCCGAGCCACCGGTGCACTACGATCTGCGACGGAATCGTGTCGCAACGTGAGCCCACGTTCGGCTCGCCCCCGCCGGCCGTGCCGTCACCCCTGCCCGAGTCGAAGCCGGAGCCGAGCCCCGCGTCGAGCGCGGAATCGAGCACGGGATCAAGCACGGGATCGAGCACGGCTCCGAAGCCGACCTGAGCCGGCGCGGTTCAGGTGTCGGACCTGGCCTTGCTCGGCTGGACCCGCTTGGGCTCGCCGGGCATCTTCGGGTAGTTCGGCGGGTACGGCAGGTCGCCCCGCTCGTCCTCGGCGTACAGGCCGAGGAGAGGCTCGATCGAGTACGCCCGGTCGTCGATCGCCGCGTGCACGTCGCCCAGCTTCGCGAAGCGGGCGGGCACCGTGCGGATGTCGAAGTCGCGCGGGTCGGCGTCGGCGAGCTCGTCCCAGGTCAGCGGCGTGGAGACGGGGGCGTGCGGCTGGGCGCGCACCGAGTACGCGCTGGCCACGGTGCGGTCCCTGGCGTTCTGGTTGTAGTCGATGAACACCCGGTCGCCCCGCTCCTCCTTCCACCAGGCCGTGGTCACCAGGCTCGGGTCGCGGGCCTCGACGGCCCTGGCCAGGGCGATGCCCGCGTGGCGTACCTGGATGAAGTCCCAGCGCGGCTCGATGCGGACGGCGATGTGCGCGCCGCGGTTGCCCGAGGTCTTCACGAAGCCTTCCATGCCCAGCTCGCCGAGCACCTCCCTGGTCAGGAGGGCGGCCCTGCGCGCGGCGTCGAACTCCAGCCCCGGCTGCGGGTCCAGGTCGATGCGCAGCTCGTCGGGGTGCTCGACGTCGGCCGCCCGCACCTGCCAGGGGTGGAAGTCGATGGTGCCGAGGTTGGCGCAGTAGGCGATGGCCGCGACCTCGGTGACGCGCAGCGACTGCGCCGTGCGCCCGCTGGGGAAGGTCACGGTGACCGATTCCAGCCAGTCGGGGTGCTTGGGCGGCATGCGCTTCTGGTAGATGGCCTCCGTCTGCACGCCGTCGGGGTGGCGCTTGATGTTCGTGGGCCGGTCCTTGAGCGCGCGCAGCGCCCCCTCGCCGACGCTCACGTAGTATTCGACCAGTTCCCGCTTGGTGGCGCCGATCTCAGGAAAGTAGACCTTGTCGGGATTGGTGACCTTGACGGTCCGCTCCCCCACCTCGAGCTCTATGTACGGCGATGCCATGCCCCCGAACCTACTCCAAGCGGGGTGGGCCCGTCCCGGAGCCGCCTCGGTGGCGGGACCGAGGGCTCGACGGGACGGGCCGCGAGACCATCCGCCGCCGTTCCGGGCGCTGGCGCGCCACCCGGCCGGCCGTGGCGATCCCCAGCGGCGCCAGCACGGGCGTGGGCTGTGCCGCTCGGCGGGATCTGCGGATGATCACCCCTTGGCAAGGAGGCGATGACACCCCCTTGCCTACAAAGACGCAAATTCACCCCAGAACAGATGCTTCACCCTGCGGAGATCTCTTTTTGCACGATCTCGTACGCTGGACACATGGACAAGGTGGTCAAGAGCGAGGCCGAATGGCGGGCCCAGTTGTCGCCCGAGGAGTTCCACGTCCTCAGGGAGGCCGGGACCGAGCGCCCGTTCACGGGGGAGTACGTCGACACCAAGACCGAGGGCGTGTACTCGTGCCGCGCCTGCGGGGCAGAGTTGTTCCGGTCTGACACGAAGTTCGAGTCGCACTGCGGGTGGCCGAGCTTCTTCGAGCCGTCCGAATCCGACGCGGTGCGGCTGATCGAGGACCGCAGCCACGGCATGGTGCGGACCGAGGTGCGGTGCGCCCGGTGCGACTCGCACCTGGGGCACGTCTTCCACGGCGAGGGTTATCCGACGCCGACGGACGACCGCTACTGCATCAACTCGGTCTCCCTGCGGCTCGAACCCAAGGGGTGATCAAGCAGCGACGCGGCGTATCGATCGCCTTCCAGGGGTACGAGTGCCGCGTGCGCTTTGTCCACCTTCGCCACCGGTGGGTAACCATCGAGGCCATCGGACGCGTCGTCACCCAGCGGTGCGAGGTGTGCGCGAAGACGCGGGTCCGGGTCCGCTGACCCGGACCCCGCCGGATCAGCCCGGGGCCGGATGGGTGACGCGGCAGCTCCGGTCGGCGGGGCCGAGGATGTTGGCGAGCACGGGATTCCCGTTTCCGCCGAACTCCGCCTGCACGAACACCACCGGATCCTCGACCCCTCGGCTGCGGAGGTAGGCGAGGCCGCGCTCGCAGAGGATGATCGCGGTCAGCGAATTATCCGCCGTATCCGGCAAGTCTGTATAAATGCGCAAATATCCGCCGACGCTGCGGACGTCCTTGAGGCGTTTCAGGGCTTTGTCGTTCGGGCCCCAGTTCGTACGGAAGTACTCCGCCGCCTGGTGATCCGTGTGCCGTGAAGGCCCGTCGGCCCTGTAGTCGTCGCCGTCCCCGGGGTCGGGGCCGCCCGCCAGCACGTCCTCCGGGGCCGTGGTGCCGGACACCATCCCCGGACGGGGCCCTCCCGCCTGGCCGGACGTGGCCGCCGGGTCCGGCGCCTCCGAGCGCTGGGCCTCCCGCATCCTGGCTTCCGCGCCCGCCTCCGGACCGGTCCCCGCGGTCCCGCCGTCCCCGCCCGGCGCCGCCGCCGGCCCGCCGGGACCGGTCGCGCCCGTCGCCCCGGTCGTGCCCGTCCCGCCGTTCACGCCGCCGGACCCGGGCGAACCGGCCCCGTCGCGCCCCTGCCCGGCCCCCTGCTCGCCGCCCTGCCGGCCCGCCGCACCGGATCCCGCCTGCGCTCCTCCGAACACGCCGAGCAGCGCGCCCGGCCCGATCCCCGCGCTCCCGCCGAGCACCGCGACGACCCCACCGGCCAGCACCAGCACCACCGCCGCCAACCGGCCCTTCCGCGCGCCCGGCCCGCCCGCCCGCGCGCCCAGGCGCCCCTTCCGCGCGCCCGACCGGCGCTTCCGTACGCCCGGCCGGCCCTTCCATACGCCCGGCCACCCTTTCCGCGCCGGCAAGCGCCGCGACCCGACGGCTCCCGGCCCGCTCCCGATGACCAGCGGCCCGGATCCCGCCACCGGCCTGCTCTCCGCCCCCGGCTTGCTCTCCGCCGCCGGCCTGCTCCCCGCCGCCGGCTCGCCCTCGTCCGGGACGGACAGGTTCCACTCCGGGACCGACCGGCCGTCTCCCGCCTCAGGCTTGCCGTCCTCGGCGGCCTGCCGTCCCTGCCCCATCGCCGCCCAGCCGCTCCCCGTACGGCGCCGAGCGTGCCGGGGGCGGCGGCCCGCGGCATGGCGTCCCGCCGCGTGCCGACGGCGGTCTCGTCCTCCGGTCTCCTCCACCCCGACCGACCTCCCCGCAATAGGCCCGTTCCCTAGACGCCCGCCTGCCTTGGAACGTTCACATCCGCCCGCCCCGAAAGCGCGAGCCCCCACCGTGCCCACGACACAAGGAGACCACCACCGGCCGCGACAGGAGGGCAGGATGCGCCGAAGGAGGAAACACGAAGGCGCCCGGCCGAGCGAGCGGACGGGCGCCTT
Source organism: Nonomuraea sp. GTA35 (assembly GCF_041950525.1). Lineage (NCBI taxonomy): Bacteria > Bacillati > Actinomycetota > Actinomycetes > Streptosporangiales > Streptosporangiaceae > Nonomuraea > Nonomuraea sp. GTA35. The sequence goes on from NZ_JBGNUV010000003.1 coordinate 466,765, forward strand.
CGAGTCGTACGCGGGGTTACGGGAGGGCGGCGACGAGCTCCTGCAGCGGCTTGCGCGCCCCGGTGTAGAACGGGATCTCGACGCGGGTGTGGCGGCGGGCCTGCGCGCCCCGCAGCGTACGCATGAGGTCGACGATCCGGTGCAGCTCGTCGGCCTCGAACGCCAGCATCCACTCGTAGTCGTTGAGCGAGAAGCACGCCACCGTGTTGGCCCGCACGTCGGGGTAGTCGCGCGCCATCCTGCCGTGCTCGGCGAGCATGGCCCGGCGCTCGGAGTCCTCCAGCAGGTACCACTCGTAGGAGCGCACGAACGGGTAGACGCTCACGTACGCCCGCGGCTCCTCCTCGGCGAGGAAGGCCGGGATGTGCGACTTGTTGAACTCGGCCGGCCGGTGCAGCGCCATCGCCGACCACACGGGCCTGGTCTGCCGGCCCAGCCGGGTGCGGCGGAACCTGGCGTACACGTCCTGCAGGTCTTCCGGCGTGGGCGCGTGCCACCAGAACATGAAGTCGGCGTCGGCCCGCAGCCCGGCCACGTCGTAGACCCCCCTGGTCACGACGTCCTTGCCGGCGGCCTGGTCGAGCAGCTCCTGTACCTCGGCCGCGAGCCCGTCGCGGTCGCCAGGACACGGCTCGGTCACCTGGAAGACCGACCACATCGTGTAACGGATCACCTGGTTGAGATCGCGGGCCTTCGGCCGCGGAGCGCCCTCTGTCATGGTGCCTATTCTCCTCGCCTGGTGAGGTGGTCCAGAATCCGGGCGGCGGCCGTGCGCGCGGTGCCGACGCAGGCGGGGATGCCGATGCCGTCGTAGGCGGCGCCGCACACGGCCAGGCCCGGCTCGACCGAGACCGCGGCGCGCACCCGGGCCACCCGGTCGAGGTGACCCACGTTGTACTGCGGCAGCCCGCCGCCCCACCGCGTCACCCGCGTGTCGATCGGCAGCCCGCGCACGCCCATGACGTCGCCCATCTCGGCCGTGGCCAGCGACACCAGCTCGGCGTCGTCGCGCTGGAGCAGGTGCTCCTCGCCGATCCGGCCGATGGAGCAGCGCAGGATCACCAGGTCCTTGGTCAGGTGGGGCCACTTCACCGAGCTGAACGTGACCGCCTTGACCGGCCGCCGCTCCACCGGCGGCACCAGGTAACCGCTGGTGGCGGGCGGCTCGGGGAAGGCGTCCACCGGGTAGGCCAGCGTGACGACGGCCATGCTCGCGTACTGGATCCGAGCCAGCTCGGCGGCGGCCTTCGGCACCTCCGACTTGAGCAGCCGGCTGGTGGCGGGCCCCGGCGTGGCCAGGATCACCGCGTCGGCCTCGATCACCTCCGGACGCGGCACGGGGCCGGTGACCAGCCGCCAGCCGGCCTCGGTGCGGTGCAGCTCGCGGACGGTGACGCCGGTCCTGACGTCGGCCTCCGACGCCTTGGCGACCGCCTCGGGCAGGGTGCCGACGCCGCCGCGCAGCGAGGTGAAGACCGGCCCCGCGTCCTTGGGCGTCTCGGCGACGAGGTGCCTGGCCGCGCTCAGCAGCGAGCGCTCGGAGCGGGCCACCGCCGCCACCCGCGGCATCGTGGCCTCCAGCGACAGCATGTCGGCGCGGCCCGCGTAGACGCCGCCGAGCAGCGGCTCGACCAGCCGCTCCACGATCTCGCCGCCCATCCTGGCGCGGATGTAGGCGGCGACGGACACGTCGGTGCGCACGAGGGTGGGCGGCAGGATCTGGTCGAGCGGCACGCGCAGCAGGCCGCCCGGCGACACGATGCCGGACCTGGCCAGCTCGGTCAGGTCGGACGGCACGCCCATGACCTGCCCCTTGGGCAGGTGGCGCAGCTCGCCCCTGCTGTAGACGGCCGAGCTCAGTGTGCCGGGGAAGACCAGGTCGTCGCCGAGGCCGACGGCCCTGGCCAGCTCTTTGCCCTCGGGCCGCCTGGCCAGCATCGCCTCGGCACCCGCGTCGACGCTCACCCCGGCGACCTCCGAGGCGTGCAGCTTCCCGCCGATGCGCGACGAGCCCTCCAGGACCGTCACCCTGATGTGATCGCCCGCGCCCTGGCGGAGATACCACGCGGCGGCGAGGCCGGAGATCCCCGCGCCGACGATGACCACGTGCGCCCGATTCCCTTCCACGCCTCCTGACGCTACCGCCTCAACGGCTCGGCCAGCCGCGCGGGGCGCGTGACCGTACCGTGATTCCTCCCGTCAAACCGGGGCGGTGCTCGGCCCGTCATAAGGGCATGACGAGATTCCGGTACGGCCTCGCTCTCACGGCGGCCTGCTCGGCCGTGTTGCTGACCGCCTGCGGTGGCGGCGGCTCCGCTGTCCAGTCCGGCGCGGCGCCGGCCTCCCTCTCCTCCCCCGCGTCCGAGGACGCCGCCGCCCGGGACGAGAGCACGGCCAAGGAGCCCCAGGCCCGGCAGACCCGCCAGGGCCAGGCGGGCGGGGTCGCCTCCGGGGTCCAGGCCGCCCAGCAGGAGCGGCAGGTCATCTACACCGGCAGCATGACCGTGCGGGCCGAGCGGGTGGCCCCCGCCGTCCAGCAGGCCAAGCAGATCGTCACCGAGGCCGGCGGCTACCTGTCGCAGGAGGAGAGCAACTCCTCGGGCGACACCGAGGCGTCCGCCATGCTGGAGTTCAAGATCCCCACCGCCAAGTACGGCGAGGTGCTGCGGCGGCTCGGCGGCGAGCTGGGCAAGCAGCTGTCACTCAACCAGAACGCCCAGGACGTCACCTTGAAGGTGGCCGACGTCGAGAGCCGGCTGAAGTCGGCGCAGCAGTCGCTGGAGTCGCTGCGCGCGCTGCTGAAGCGCGCGGACACGATCGGGCAGGTGCTGGACGTCGAGCGGGAGATCTCCTCCCGGGAGGCCGACCTGGAGTCGTTGCAGGCCCAGCAGAAGGAGCTGGCCACCCAGACCGCCATGGCCACGCTGACGTTGCGACTGGTGGGCCCGGTGGCGGCGGTCGAGGACCCGGCCGACGAGCCCGCCGGCTTCTTCGGCGGCCTGAAGGCGGGCTGGCAGGCCCTGGTCTCGTTCACGCAGACGGCCCTGACCGTGATCGGCGCGCTGCTCCCCTGGGTCGCCGTGTCGGTGCCGCTGATCGTGCTGGTGGTCTGGCTCGTCCGCCGCGACCGCCGCCGGCCGGCCCCCGCCCCGGCCACACCCGACACAGAAGCCGCCTGACGGGAGAAGCCCGGACGGACGTCCACTCCCGCACGGCGGGACCGGATGCGTGAAGTACGGCGAGCGCAGCGGGTCTCCGACACGCATGACGGCGGCGGCCCGTGGGGGTTCCCAGAAGGCTTGAGGCTTGTAACGAAGTCAGTGCTCGTGGACCAGGTCCGTGAGGCGCTTGAGCTGATCGGGGTTCGTCGAGGGCAGCACGCCATGCCCCAGGTTGAACACGTGCCCCTCGGCCGCCTCGCCCCGGCGCAGCACCTCGCGCGCCTTGCGCTCGACGACCTCCCACGGCGCGAGCAGGATCGCCGGGTCGAGGTTGCCCTGCAGCGCCTTGCCCGGCCCGACCCGCCGCGCGGCCTCGTCGAGCGGCACCCGCCAGTCGACCCCCACCACGTCGGCCCCGGCCTCGCCGAGCACCCCCAGCAGCTCCCCCGTGCCCACCCCGAAGTGGATGCGCGGCACCTCGGCGACGCTGTCGAAGATGCGCCGCGTGTACGGCAGGATGAACTCGCGGTAGTCGTCGGGCGCCACCGCCCCCACCCACGAGTCGAAGAGCTGCACGGCCGACGCCCCGGCCGCGATCTGGATGCGCAGGTGCTCGGCCACGATGTCCGACAGCCGCTCCATGAGCTGGTGCCACAGCTGCGGCTCGCCGTACATCATGGCCTTGGTGCGGTCGTGGTTCTTGGACGGGCCGCCCTCGATGAGGTAGGAGCCGAGCGTGAACGGCGCGCCGGCGAAGCCGATCAGCGGGGTGCCGCCGAGCTCCCCGGTGAGGGCCTGGATCGACTCGGTGACGTAGGGCACGTCGCCGGGCTCCAGCGGCCGCAGCGCCTCCAGGCCTCTGGCGTCGCGGATCGGGTCGGCCACGACGGGGCCGACGCCCGGCTTGATGTCGAGGTCGACGCCGATGGCCTTGAGCGGGACCACGATGTCGCTGAAGAAGATGGCCGCGTCGACGCCGTAGCGGCGGACGGGCTGCATGGTGATCTCGACGATCAGGTCGGGCGTCGCGCACGCGGTGAGCATCGGCACGCCCTCGCGGACCTTCAGGTATTCCGGCAGCGACCGCCCGGCCTGGCGCATGTACCAGACGGGGGTGTGGGGGACGGGCTGGCGGCGGCAGGCACGCAGGAACGCTGAGTCGGCGAGGTTCACCTCACCAGGGTAGTGGTAGCGGGCGCAGGGTCGCGGGGCGGGAACGCGGGCGCGGAGGGCCGCGACACGCGTCCGAGGTGTCGGAAAAAGATGCATTGGACACCCCAAATCATGATCAGATAGCCAGATGAAGGTTTACCGGTCTGCTCGGCATCGGCACCGCACACGGGTCGAACACACCCCATGTCCGGCCAGAGAGCCGGTCTCGACTGGGCCAAATGTTCCCCAAGCCACCGCGCGGCATCGATTCAGCGACCACTTTCGGGACACGCCGAGCGCGTTGCGGGGAATTGTCAGCGGCTCGTGCCAACGTCGGAGCCACGACCCGAAGAAAGGCCCCGGTTCGATGACTCGTGCGATGACCGCGTTGTGGAGTTCCCCAGAGCGCCGCAGTGAGCCCTGCCCCTCCTGCGCCGAGGAGCGGGCGTTCGAGCAGCCGCCGTGCCTGGAGGGGCACGAGCCGGGCCAGTGCCCCGAGTGGGCCTGCGTCGACTGCGGCCACGCGATCATGCTTGCGTCCGCCGAAACCATCCGCCCGGCACGCCAGCTCGTTACGGCATCGGCTTGATCACGAAGGATGAGCACCCCCGTGGTCCCCTTCCACCCGTCTTCGACCTACGCTTCCGCTATGACCCTCGGTGACCAGCCACCGCCTCCGGCCGCCTTCACGCGCGCCGCGGACAGCCTGCGGCGGGCCGAGGTCAGGCCGGAGATCGAGCTCGAGGACCTGCCCGCGCCGCAGCGGCTGGCCCCCTACTCGGCCGCCATCGGCGCGTCGGTCTACCGCGACGACGACGAGCTCGCGGTCGGCCGGCTGATCCTGCTCTACGACCCTGACGGCCAGCGCGGATGGGAGGGCCCGTTCCGGCTGGTGGCCTACGTCAGGGCCGACATGGAGCCGGAGATCACCTCCGACCCCCTGCTCGGGCCCGTCGCGTGGAGCTGGCTGACCGAGGCTCTCGACGCGCATCAAGCCGATTACTCCGCCGCTGGCGGTACCGTGACAAGAGCCGTGTCCGAGGGGTTCGGCAACAAGGCCGACGACCCGGTCACGACAGAGCTCGAGCTGCGGGCGTCGTGGTCACCCGCGCAGGAGGATCTGTCCGGCCATGTCGCCGCGTGGTGCGACCTCATGTGCCTGGCGGCGGGCATGCCGCCGCTTCCCCCCGACGTGGCCGCCCTGCCCCGCCGACGTGATGATCCGGAGAGTGACCGAACGAAGTGAGGGCACCAGTCAAGACAGCACCAGCGTCATGAGGTCGGTGAACTCATGACAGAAGAACGCACAGTGGAGCCGCTGCTGGAGCCGCGCGACGGCATACCCGCGGTCATCTCCGACGCTGCCGGGCTGGCGGAGGTGGTGGCGAGGTTCGCCGCCGGCAGCGGTCCCGTCGCGGTGGACGCCGAGCGGGCCTCCGGCTACCGCTACGGCAACCGCGCCTACCTCGTGCAGCTGCGCCGGGCCGGGGCCGGCACCGCGCTGATCGATCCGATCGGGTGCCCCGACCTGTCCGCGCTCGACCAGGCCGTGGCCGAGGCGGAGATCGTGCTGCACGCCGCCTCGCAGGACCTGCCGTGCCTGATGGAGGTGGGGTTCAAGCCGCGGGTGATGTTCGACACCGAGCTGGCCGGGCGGCTGCTCGGCTACGAGCGGGTCGGGCTGGGCACGATGGTCGAGACCGTGCTCGGGCTGCGGCTGGAGAAGGGGCATTCGGCGGCCGACTGGTCCACCAGGCCGCTGCCGGAAGACTGGCTGCGCTACGCCGCGCTCGACGTGGAGGTGCTGGTCGAGCTGCGCGACGTGCTGCACCAGGAGCTGGCGGAGTCGGGCAAGCTGGAGTGGGCGCGCGAGGAGTTCGCGGCCGTGCTCGACACCCCGCCGCCGGCGCCGCGCTCCGACCCGTGGCGGCGCACGTCGGGCATCCACAAGGTGCGCAACGTGCGCGCGCTGGCGATCGTGCGCGAGCTGTGGACCATGCGCGACCGCATCGCCCGCGAGGCCGATCTCGCCCCCGGCCGGGTGCTGCCCGACGCGGCGATCGTCACCGCCGCGCTGGAAGGGCCCCGCACCAAGAAGGCATTGACCGAAATTTCGGCATTCACCGGGCGAAGCGCGCGAAGGCACATGAGCGACTGGCTCGCCGCCGTGGCCAGGGCGCGCAACCTGCCCGACAACCAGCTGCCCCAGCCCAGCACGCCCGGCGACGGCCCGCCGCCGCCCAACCGCTGGGCCGACCGCGATCCGGCCGCCGCCAAGCGGCTGGCCGCGGCCCGCGCCGTGGTCGCCGCGCTGGCCGAGGAGCACCACATGCCCACGGAGAACCTGCTGCAGCCCGACGCCGTGCGCAGGCTCACCTGGGAGCCGCCCGACGAGATCACCGAGGAGAGCGTGACGGCCAGGCTGCGCGAGCTCGGCGCTCGCGAGTGGCAGCTCTCCCTGGCGGCCGCTCCCATCACCAAGGCCCTGGCCAGGCTGGGGACGCGCGGCGAGCTCTAAGCTCGGCACCGGGCGCCCCGGCCGGAGGTCCGGCAGGCCCACCTGAGGTTCGCGCTACTTGACGCCTTCGGTGGCCCGGCCGTACCGTTCGGGAAAGCGCTTTCCACACACGTTGTGCCTGAAGGGATCCTCATGAGCGTGCGCACCATCGGCGTCGTGATGAACGGCGTCACCGGACGGATGGGCTACCGCCAGCACCTGGTCCGGTCCGTCCTGGCCATCAACGAGCAGGGCGGCGTGACGCTCTCGGACGGCTCCAGGGTGAAGCTCAAGCCGGTACTGGTCGGCCGCAACGCCGACAAACTTGCAGATATCGCGGCAAAGCATGAAATTTCGGATTTCACCACGGACCTCGACGCGGCACTCGCCGACGACGACAACCTGATCTACTTCGACGCCCAGGTCACCAGCGCCCGGGTCAAGGCCGTGCTCAAGGCCATCGAGGCCGGCAAGCACATCTACGCCGAGAAGCCGACGGCCGAGTCGACGCAGGAGGCCATCGCGCTGGCCGAGGCCGCCACCGCCAAGGGCGTCAAGAACGGCGTCGTGCAGGACAAGCTGTTCCTGCCCGGCCTGCTCAAGCTGAAGCGGCTGATCGACGGCGGCTTCTTCGGACGCATCCTGTCGGTGCGCGGCGAGTTCGGCTACTGGGTGTTCGAGGGTGACTGGCAGGAGGCCCAGCGCCCGTCGTGGAACTACCGGGCCGAGGACGGCGGCGGCATCGTGCTCGACATGTTCCCGCACTGGCACTACGTGATGGAGAACCTGTTCGGCCCGGTCAAGTCCGTCTACGCCCAGGCCGTGACGCACATCCCGGCCCGCGTGGACGAGCAGGGCAAGCAGTACGCGGCCACCGCCGACGACGCCGCGTACGGGATCTTCGAGCTGGAGGGCGGCATCATCGCCCAGATCAACTCCTCCTGGACGGTCCGCGTGAACCGGGACGAGCTGGTCGAGTTCCAGGTGGACGGCACGCACGGCAGCGCCGTCGCGGGCCTGCGCAACTGCCGCGTCCAGCACCGCTCCGCCACCCCCAAGCCCGTCTGGAACCCCGACCTGCCCGCCACGGCGCGCTTCCGCGACGGCTGGCAGGAGGTGCCGGACAACGCCGAGTTCGACAACGGGTTCAAGATCCAGTGGGAGGCGTTCATCCGCCACGTGCTGGAGGACGCGCCGTTCCCGAACGACTTCGCCTCCGGCGCCCGCGGCGTGCAGCTCGCCGAGCTGGGGCTGCGCTCCAACGCCGAGGGCCGCAGGATCGAGGTGCCGGGGCTGTGAGGATCGAGCTTCCCGGGTTCGGCTCGTACCCGCTGAGCGAGCCCACGACCTGGCCGGCCGTCGACCGGCCGGCGACCAGCCGCATCGTGTACGCCGCCGCGCACGTGGTGGCCGACCCGCTGGGCGACAACACGCCCGGCTCCCCCGCCGCCGTGGACTGGGAAGCCACCCTGCGCTTCCGCCGCCACCTGTGGTCGCTGGGGCTGCGCGTCGCCGACGCCATGGACACCGCCCAGCGCAACATGGGCCTGGACTGGGCCGCGACCAGGGAGCTGATCCGGCGCAGCGCCGCCGAGGCCCGCTCGTACGGCGACCCGGCCACGCTGGTCTCCTGCGGCGCCGGCACCGACCACGACCCGGACGCCGGCACCCTGGACGCCATCACCGCGGCGTACGCCGAGCAGATCGAGACCGTGCAGTCCGCCGGCGCCGGCGTGATCGTCATGGCCTCCCGCCAGCTCGCCAGGATCGCCTCGGGCCCGGCGGACTACCACCGGGTCTACGGCAAGCTGTTCGGGGTGGCCGAGCGGCCGGTGATCCTGCACTGGCTGGGCGAGATGTTCGACCCGCAGCTCGCCGGCTACTGGGGCTCGCGCGACGTGGCGGCGGCCACGGAGTCGTTCCTGGAGCTGATCCACGCCAACGCCTCGATGGTGGACGGCGTGAAGGTGTCGCTGCTGGACGAGGAGCACGAGGTCGGCCTGCGCGCCGCGCTGCCGGAGGGCGTCAAGCTCTACACCGGCGACGACTTCAACTACCCGTCGCTGATCAAGTCGGGCTCGCACGCGCTGCTGGGCATCTTCGACGCGATCGCCCCGGCCGCGGCGGCGGCCCTGCAGGTGCTGGACGCGGCCGAGGCGTCCTGCACCGGCGAGGGCCGGGAGCGGCTGCTGGCCCAGTACGACGAGATCCTCGCACCGACCGTCCCGCTGTCGCGCAAGATCTTCGAGACGCCGACGTACAACTACAAGACCGGCATCGTCTTCCTGGCCTGGCTGAACGGCCACCAGGACGCGTTCGCCATGGTGAACGGCGCCCAGTCGGCCCGCTCGCTGCTGCACCTGTCGGAGGTGTTCCGCCTGGCCGACCAGGCCGGGCTGCTGGCCGACCAGGAGCTGGCGGTGCGCCGCATGAAGTCGCTGCTGGCGGTGAACGGGCTGTGAGTCTCTCGCTGAACCAGTGGACGACCCGGCACTGGACGCTGGCCGAGGCCGTGGACGGGTGTGTCAGGCACGGCCTGGAGGCGATCGGGCTGTGGCGGGAGAAGGTCGCCGAGACGGGCCTCGCGCAGAGCGTCAAGCTCGTGCGGGCGGCCGGGCTGCGGGTGTCGTCGCTGTGCCGCGGCGGCTTCCTCACCGCGGGCGGGCTGCCGGGCGAGGACGGCCGCACGGCCTTCGCGCAGGCGCTGGAGGAGAACAGGCGGGCCATCGACGAGGCGGCCGAGCTGGAGGCGGCCTGCCTCGTGCTGGTCGTGGGCGGGCTGCCGGGGGTGAAGCCCGGCGAGCCGCTGCCCGCCTCCTTCACCCGCGACCTGGCGGGGGCCCGCGAGCGGGTGGCCGAGGCGCTGGCGGAGCTGGCGCCGTACGCCGGGGAGCGGGGGGTCAAGCTGGCGCTGGAGCCGCTGCACCCGATCTACTGCCCGGACCGGGCGGTGATCTCCACGCTCGGCCAGGCGCTGGAGCTGAGCCTGCCGTATCCGGTCGAGCAGGTCGGCGTCGTCGTGGACACCTTCCACGTGTGGTGGGACCCGCGCCTGTTCGAGGACATCGCGCGGGCCGGGAGCCGGATCGCCAGCTACCAGGTGTGCGACTACCTGCACCCGCTGCCCGAGGACGTGCTGCTCGGGCGGGGCATGATGGGCGACGGCGTGATCGGCTTCCGGCCGATCACGGCGGCGGTCCAGGCCGCCGGCTACACCGGTGACGTCGAGGTGGAGATCTTCAACGCCGACGTCTGGGCCGCCGACCCCGACGAGGTCGTGGCCACGATGAAGGCCCGTTACGAGGAGGTCGTGCTCGCCTGAGCACCGGACGGGCGGCGTCTCCGACGAGGCTCCGCCCACCCGCACGCGGCTAGATGAGGCGCCGCTCCATCGCCGCCACCACGGCCGCCGCCCTGTTGTCGACGCCCAGCTTGGCGAAGACGTGCTTGAGGTGCGTCTTCACGGTGGTCTCGCTGATCAGCAGGGCTCGTGCCACCTCCTTGTTGGCGGCGCCGCGCGCGATCAGCCTGAGCACCTCCAGCTCCCGCGGGGTCGGCGCCGCCGCGGGCTTGCGGCCCAGGCCGTCGATGAGCTGCGAGGTGATCCGCTGGGCCAGGACCCGCCCGCCGGCCGCCGCCGTGCGCACGGCGGCCTGGAGCTCCTCGCGCGGGGCGTCCTTGAGCAGGTAGCCGGCCACCCCGGCGGCCAGCGCCCGCGACACGTCGGCATCGGTGTCGTACGTGGTCAGCACCACGACCCGGATGTCCGGATGGTCGGCGGACAGCCGCTCGATCGCGCCGACCCCGTCGAGCCCCGGCATGCGCAGGTCCATCAGCACCACGTCGGGCCGGGCGGCCCTGGCCTGGGCGAGGGCCTCGTGCCCGTCGCCCGCCTCGGCCACCACCTCGATGTCCGGCACGCCGTCGAAGATGCCGCGCAGCCCGTCGCGGACCACGGGGTGGTCGTCGACGATCATCAGGCGCAGGGGATGCTCACGCACAACGCGGTCCCTTCTCCCAGCGCCGACTCGACGGTGACGGTGCCGCCCGAGCGCGCGGCCCGCTCGCGCATCGCGATCAGCCCGTAGCCGCCTCCCGTGCCGTCGGGGTCGAAGCCCGCGCCGTCGTCGAGCACGTCCAGGGTGATCTCCTCCTCCATGTACGACAGCGTCAGGACGGCGCGGCGGGCCCTGGCGTGCTTGGCCACGTTCGCCAGGCCCTCCTGGGCGGCGCGGAGCAGCGTGGCCTCCACGTCCTCCGGCAGCCGCCGCGGCTCGCCGTCCACCGACACGGTCGCCGGCACGCCGGTCGCCGCCGACCAGCGCTCGGCCACGCCCTTCAGCGCCTCGTGCAGCGGGGCCCGTTCCAGCGGCTCGGGGCGCAGCGCGTCCACCGAGCGCCTGGCCTCCTTGAGGCTGTCGCGGGCCAGCTGCTTGGCCTGCGCGATGCGCTTGCGCACCGCCTCGGGGTCGTCGATGCCCTGCTCGGCCGCTTCGAGCTGGGCGATGATGCCGCTGAAGCCCTGGGCGAGCGTGTCGTGGATCTCCCTGGCGAGCCTGGCGCGCTCCTCCAGGGCGCCCACGATCAGGTTCTGCTCGCTGTGCTTGACGAGGTCACGCGTGAAGATGCCCATGATGAGGGTGAGCGCCGTACTGCCCAGGACGTACGCCAGCACGGCGGGGTCCTCGGGGATGACCTCGAAGGCCCCGGCCGCGGCGGCGCTCGACAGGACGAGCAGCACGGCGCCGGCGTAACCCCACCTGCCGGGCAGCAGCAGGTAGGGCAGCGTGATCATGCCGTACGTCATCGCCTGGTAGGAGGAGTTCGTCCGGACGAGCGCGTAGTTCAGCGCCACCAGCACCAGGAAGTGCCAGGCCATGGGGTTGAGCTGTTCGAGCAGCGCGGGCCTGCGGGCGACGAAGAACGCGTACCAGGCAGCCATGATCGCCGTCAGCGCGAGCGCGACGGGGTCGAGCCCGTCCTCCAGGGCCGCGATCGTCGCGGCCATCCCGAGGCAGGTGTAGAACAGCAGGTGGAACACCCGGGGCCAGGCTGCCTCGTCCAACGTGCGATCACTCCCAGCGGAACAGCGCGACCGCGATGGCGGTGCCGACCACGATTATCGCCGAGACGATGAGGAAGGGCATCGCCGAGGGGGCGCCGAACCAGCTCTCCCGCAGCACGGTGACGGCATGGGTGAGGGGCAGGTACTCGCCGATCTCGCGCAGCTCTCCGGGTACCCCCTCGCGGGGGATGGCCGCACCCGCCAGGAAGATCATCGGGAACATGACCAGCAGGCCGATCAGGTCCGCCGTCCTGGCGCGCGGCGCGAGGGCGGCCAGCACGAAGCCGATGGCGTAACACATGAGCGCGCACAGCACGAAGGACAGCGCCAGCGCCGCCGGGTGCGCGGGCAGCGCCACCTTGAAGCCGAGCACCGCCACCCCGATGAGGATGGCGGCCCCCGCGAGCGCCATCACGAGCTGGGCCGCGATCTGGGCGGTGAGCAGCACGAACGGGGAGACCGGGGTGGTGGCCATGCGGCGCAGCACCTTGCGCTCGCGGTAGCTCGCCATGACCCCGGGGAGCGTGGAGATCCCGCCGATGGCCAGGACCATCGCCAGATAGCCGGGCACGAAGATCTCGAGGTTGTCGTTGCTGCCGTTCAGGAGCAGCAGCATGGCCGGGAAGGCGACCATGAAGAACAGGGTGGCCGGGTCCCGCGACAGCAGCCGCAGCTCCGACGCCGACAGGTGCGCGAACGCCTTCATCGTCCCTCCTCCGCCAGCGCCAGGTACGCGTTCTCCAACGAGTCCGTCCCGGTGCGGCGGGTCAGCTCGCGCGGGCTGCCGAGCGCCACGATCTTCCCCTTGCGGAAGACCGCCACCCGGTCGCACAGCTCCTCGGCCTCGTCCATGTAGTGGCTCACGAGCACCACCGTGGTGCCGGCCGCCTTGAGGTCGCCGATGAGCGTCCACGTCTCGCGGCGGGCCACGGGGTCGAGCCCGGTGGTCAGCTCGTCGAGCACGATCAGCTCCGGGCCGCCGACCAGGGCCATGGCGAGCTTGAGCCGCTGCTTCTGGCCGCCGGACAGGTCGCCGTACGCCTTGGCCGCGATGGGGCCGAGATCCCAGCGCTGCAGCACCGCCTTCCAGTCGTCCGGCCGGTCGTACAGGGCCGCGAACAGCCGCATGGCCTCGGCCACCTTGAGCCGGTCGGGCAGCTCGCCCTCCTGCAGTTGCACGCCCATGCGCTGGGCCAGGGCCCGGCGGCGGCGCGCGGGGTCCTGGTCGAACACGCGGACCGTGCCGGTGTCCGGCCTGCGCAGGCCGGACAGGCATTCCACCGTGGTCGTCTTGCCCGCGCCGTTGTGGCCGAGCACGCCGAACGTCTCGCCCTTCGCCACCGTGAACGAGACGCCGTCCACGGCGCGATTGTGCCCATATGTCTTGTGGAGGTCCTCGACCTCGATCACTGTCATGCTCCGAGCCTCGCGGGAGGCGGCTCCGGGCGGCATCGCCCGATCGTGCGCGCGGCATCCTCCTTCCGGAGGATGGCTCCCATGCGCGAACGGCCGCGCCGCTTCCCGCTACTCCGGCTTGTCCCACACGAGCAGGTAGCGGCGCAGCAGCAGGCGGCGGAACCGGCAGCCCGGCAGCACCCGGCGGGCCAGCCGTCCGGTCTCGCCCCAGGACAGGACGGGGTCCATGGCGGGCACGGCCCTGCCGGGGCCGGTCTTGGGGCCGTTGCGCAGGCGCAGGGCGCGGGAGGCGATCTGGCCGGCGCCGCTGATGATCCAGTCGAGCGGCGAGCGGTTCCTCGCCAGGCCGATCACCACCAGCCGGCCACCCGGCGACAGCAGGCGGGTCAGCGCCTCGGCGGCCTCGGTGAAGCCGGCGTGGTGGATGACCGCGACGGCGCTGATGAAGTCGTACTTGCCCTCGGGGAGCAGGCCGCGCGGGTCGTCGAGGTAGTCGGCCGTGACGAACTCGACGTTGTCCAGGCCACCGTGACGCTCGCAGGCCATGGCGACCGCCTCGGGGGCGCGGTCGGCGGCGGTGACGTGGGCGGCCCGGGTGGCCAGCTTGCTCGCCAGCAGCCCGTCGCCGCAGCCCACGTCGAGTGCCCGCTGGCAGCTCGCGGGCATGAGCTTCATGACCAGGCGCTGGTAGTGGACGTTGTGGTTCCAGTACGGCACTGACACGTGATCACGTTAGCGCCGGGGTTCGCGTCAGCGCCTGGCTTCTGGCGATTTGTCATGATTTTTCGGTGATTGTCACTGTTCCGGCGGCGCCGTTCACCGTGATCTGCTGGCCCGAGGTGATGCGGTGGGTGGCGTCGGGCACGCCGACGACGGCCGGGATGCCGTACTCCCTGGCCACCACCGCGCCGTGCGACATCGCGCCGCCCATCTCCATCACCAGGCCGCCCGCCGTCAGGAACAGCGGCGTCCAGCCCGGGTCCGTGGAGGGGCAGACGAGGATCTCGCCCGGCTCCAGGTGGGCGCCGATCGGGTCGAGCACCACCCTGGCCACGCCCGTGACCGTGCCGGGCGAGGCGGCGCTGCCCGCGAGCGCGCCCTGCGCGGCGGGCTCCTGGAGCGCCTCGGGTTCGGTTCCGTCGGAGAGCAGCACCCTGGGGACGTGCCTGCGGCGCCGCTCCTGCTCGTACGTGGCCCGCCGCTCCGCCACCAGCTCCCGCAGGTCACCACCCGCGAGCGCGGCCCTGGCCTCCCTCAGGTCCAGGAAGAACACGTCCCCGGCCGCGTCCAGCACGCCCAGGCCCACCAGGTGCTCCCCCACCACGAGGAGGCTGCGCCGGACCGCTGCGAGCGTCTTGACCAGGTAGAACTTGGGCAGCTCGCGCAGCCCGGCGTACCGGCGCGTGCGTCCGAGCCCGAAGCGCACCACGGCGGCCCGCCACCGGCCCCCGCGCCGGGCCCCACGCCGGGCCCTGGCCGCCACGTGCGCGATGGTCGCGCGTGCCTGCCTGGCCCCGTCGGCGAACTGCTCGGAGGGGGACAGCCCCTTGTCCATGCGCAGGTAGTTGGCCAGGACGCCGAGGATGTGGCCGGGCTCCTCCGACCATCGCGGCACGCCCAGGTCGATCTCGGCGACGCCGCGGTGACCGTACTTGTCCAGGAACGCGGCGATCTCGCGCTGGGCGACCGGCGGGAGCCCGCCCTCGCGGTAGCGGGCGGCCAGCTCGGGCACGGACAGCTCCCTGAACGGCTCCGGCTCGATGCGGGTGGCCAGCTCCCACAGCTCCAGGTCCATCTCGGTGGTCGGGTTGTGGGGCAGGCTGCGCAGCACGTCGCTCATCTCGGGCACGGGCACGCCGGAGAGCCTGGAGGCCAGCGCGAACAGGCCGTAGCCGGTGATCACGGTCGGCATGATCGTGATGATCAGCGGGAAGGTGCCGGCCAGGACGCGTTCGGCGTGGTCCAGGCGTTGCTCGGGAGTCGCGGAGCCGGGCACCCTGAGCCTGCCGTCCAGCGTCTCGCCGAGCCGGACGGTGGCGGCCACGGCCCGGTCCGGCCTGGTGAGCGCCGTCAGGACGCGGCGCGGCAGGCGGAGGTTGCCGGCGAACCTGAACAAGCCCCGCAGGAAGGGCCGCAGGGACGTGCGCGCCGGAGTCAGGCGGGGGTCCTCGAAGAGCCGTTCCATGACGCCCACGGCGCGGGCCTCGCCGAGCGTCAGCATGCGCGGCAGGAGGGCGCGGCCGGGGCGGCTGCGTACGGCGGTGGTGAGGTCGAGCCAGAACCGCTCCCCCGACACCGTCACGAAGCCGGCCCCGCCGAGGGGGTCGGCGGGCCGGTGGCCGGCCAGGCCCGCGCCGCCCGCGCTGATCACCCGGAACGCCGACTGCCCCATCGGCGTCAGCGGCCCCATGACGCCTTGCACGACGTTGAGCGAGAAGTACACCCGCAGGCCCGGCCTGGTGTGCTCGGGCAGCGGGTAGAGCGTGGTGATCGGCCTGGCCTGGGTGAGCCAGAGCGTGCCGTCGTGGTCGATGGCCCATTCGGTGTCCTGGGGCGCGCCGTAGTGGGCCTCGACGCGGGCGCCGAGGCCGGCGAGCTCGCGTACCTCGTCGTCGGTCAGGCACAGGCCCTGCCCGGCGGTCTCGACGCGTTCGGTGCCGCCGCCGGGCAGGGCGCGGACGGCCAGCCGCTTGTCGCCGGCGTGGCGTTCGAGGATCCGGCCGTCGTGGACGCGGAAGCGGTCGGGGTTCACCGCGCCGGAGACCACGGCCTCGCCGAGCCCGGGGCTCGCGTCGATCACGCTCTCGCGGCGCCGGCCCGTCACCGGGTTGGCGGTGAACATCACGCCCGCCACCCTGGCGTCCACCATCTCCTGGACGACCACGGCGAGCCGGACGGCGGCGTGGTCGATGCCGTTCGACTCCCGGTAGGCGACGGCGCGGTCGGTCCAGAGCGAGGCCCAGCACCGGCGTACGGCCCGCACCACCTCCTGCGCGCCCACCACGTTCAGGAACGTGTCCTGCTGCCCGGCGAAGCTGGCGAACGGCAGGTCCTCGGCGGTGGCGGAGGAGCGCACGGCCACGGGCACGTCGTCACCGAGCGCCTCGTACGCCGTCACGATCGCCTCGTGCACGGCCTCCGGCACCGACGCCTCCATGAGGTGCCGCCTGGCCCGCTCGGCCAGCCCGTCCCCGCTGGTCCCGCCGCCGACGCGCAGGCCCTGGGCGACCTGCCGGTAGGCGTCCGTGGTGAGCACCCAGCCCCGGGGCACCGGCAGGCCCGCCCTGGTCAGCTCGCCGAGGTTGGCCGCCTTGCCGCCCACTTCGGCGAGCATGCCCGCGTCGATCTCGGAGAAGTCCAGGGCCGTCTTCATCGCGCGTACTCCTGCCGTTCGGCGTCCTGTCACCCCAGTGTTCCGCGTTCCGGCCAAGAATTCAACACTTGATGAATCACAGGTCCAGCGGGGTGCCGTCCAGGTCCCACGCCGGGTCGGCGGGCACGCCGAGCGCGGCCAGCGCCGTCGGCCCCACGTCCACCAGCCGGGGCGCGGCGAGCGGGCGCCCGCCCAGGTCCTCGCCCAGGCGGCCGGCGATCACGAAGACCGTGCGCTCCTCGTCCGAGGTGCCGCCGTGCCCGCCCTCGTCCACGTGGCCGTGGTCGGTGGTGACCAGCACCGTCCAGCGCTCGCCGGGGTAGGAGGGGCGGGCGCGGACCGTGTCGAGGAGGCGGCCGAGGTAGGCGTCCTGGGCCTGGAGGGCGGCGGCGTACTCGGGGCAGTGGGGGCCGAGGTCGTGGGCCACCTCGTCGGTGTCGCCGAGATAGACGAAGGTCGCGTCCGGGTCCTCCTCGGCCAGGTGACGCTCGGCGGCCTCGGCGACCTGCTTGTCCGCGGCGGCCCAGCCGACGGCGTACCCGTCGAGGACGAACCGGTGGTCGATCGCCGGGCCGAACGCGCCGTGCTCGGCGAGGGCTGCCCAGGAGAAGAACGCGGAGGTGGTCAGGCCGGGGCGGGCGGTCTTGACGCGCGACAGGAAGTCCGGAAATTTCTGGAACTGCGGGCTTTCGAAGCCGTTGTCCACGACACCGTGCTTGTCCGGCCAGACCCCGGTGGCGATCGACGACCAGCCGGGGCCGGAGTCGGTACGCGACCTGATCACCCGGCCGCCGTCGCCCGGCTCGGGGGTCTTGGGGACGACCTCGCCCGGGGATTCCGTACGGGGTGTCCCGGCTTCGCCGTAGGGGAGCTTGCTGGTGCCGTACGCGCCGGTGGACATCAATCCGGCCAGGACGGGGGCGTCCAGGGCGAGCAGCCGGTCGAACCTCAGCCCGTCCATGCCGACGACGAGCACCTTGCTTCTAGATGCGGACATCCCCCCATCTAAGCGGTGAAACCACCGCAAAGCGCGATCCGCCACACCGACCGCCCGCCAGGGGCGCGCCGCGGGGCGCGGGCGCCCACGCCGCGGGGGTTACGGTGCGAGGCTCGGCGCCGTCAGGAGGTGAAGCGCCGCACCCACTCGGCGGCGCCGGGCAGGATCTCCTCGACCGGGGCCACCTGCGGATACCAGGTGCGCTCCCACTCCAGCGACACCCACCCGTCGAACCCGGCCGCTCGCAGCAACTCACCCGCCTCGTCCAGCGGCACCGAGCCCGTCCACATGGGGACGGGGGTGGTGTCCTGCGCCGAGACCGCGTCCTTGACCTGCACGCAGTCCAGGTACGGCGCCAGCGCCGCCAGCGTCCGCGCCGGCGGCTCGCCGTGCCGCCAGGGGTGCAGCAGGTCCCAGATCGCACCGGCGGTCCCGGGGCAGTCGGCCTCGGCGAGCAGCGCGGCCACGGCCTCGCCGGTCGCCATGCGGTCGTGCGTCTCGACGAGCACGCGGCGGCCGAGGTCGCCGGCCGTACCGGAGACGGCCTTGAGCCGGCGGGCACCGGTGGCGACGTCGTCGCCGCGCGGGAACACCCGGACGCCGGGCGCGCCGAGGTCGGCGGCGAGCCGCAGATCGGCGAGGAGCGCCTCGATGACCGGCTCGTCCGGGCCCGGCTCGCAGATACCGGCATAGCCGGCAAGAGCCGAGATCTCCAGCCCTGCCCGCTCGACGCGCTCCCGCACCGAGGCCCGGCCCGCCGCGTCCAGGCTCGCGTGCACGCCGGTGTCCGGATGCAGCCGCAGCTCCAGCCCCTGGCAACCGTGCCCGGTCGCGATCTCGATCGCCCTGTCCAGCCCCTCGCCGGGCATCCCCAGCGTGCTGACCGCCAGCTTCACGCCATCCTCCACATCACGTCGTCAGGGTTCCCGCTCCGGCCGGCCGACCCCGCCGGCCTCGACGGAGCGAACATGGGCGCCAGGCGGCCGGTGGACGGCGCGCCTCCACGCGGCACCCCTGTGGACGGCGCGCGTCCACGCGCACGCCGGTGGACGGCGCGCCTCGCGGAGGTGTCAAGCCATTCTCCTGACGCTCTCCCGCAGCACGACCTCGCCGGCGACCTTCTCGACCACGACCGGCTCGTCCTCGTTCAGCGCCAGCTCCAGCGCCCGCGCCCCCATGTCCTTCAGCGGCAGCCGGACGGTCGTCAGCGCGGGCACGTGATCACGCAGCGTGACGATGTCGTCGAAGCCGGCCACCGAGACGTCCTCCGGCACCCTGACCCCGCGCTCCCGGTAGGCCGCCAGGGCACCGACCGCCATCACGTCGTTGACGGCGAACACGCAGGTCGCGTCCCTCACCTGCTGGGCGGCGGCGTGGCCGCCGTCGCGGTCGAACGGGCCGTGGATGATCTGAGGGGCGGGCAGCCCGAGCTCGTCGAGGGCCTCGGCGAAGCCGGCGCACCGGTCGGCCGCCGTCACCAGGTGCGGCGGGCCCGCGAGGACCGCGAACTTCGTGTGGCCGAGCTCCGCCAGTGCCCTGGCCAGCTCGGCGGCGCCTTCCCTGTTGGCGGGTGCGACGGTGTCGACGCCGAGGAGGTCCTGGCCCACGCAGGCCGCCCGGCCGCCGCCCGCCTGGTAGCGGGCCAGCTCCTCGCGCAGGCGCTTCGTGACGCCCTGGTCGGCGACGCGGGAGCCGACCAGCAGGACCGCGCGGACGCGCTGGGCGTGCAGCGTGGCCAGGTACGCGATCTCCTGCTCCGGGTCGCGATGCGTGGTGCCGACCATGACCAGCAGGCCCTCGGTGGCAGCCGCCCGCATCGCTCCGTCGGCGAGGGCCGCGAAGTAGGGGTCGGTGAGGTCGTGCACGACGATGCCGATGACGTTGCTCGCCCCGCGGGCCAGCGTCTGGGCGGCGATGTTGGCCCGGTAGCCGAGCTCGTCCGCGGCCCGCTCGACGCGCGCCCGCAAGGCCGCGCCCACCTGGCGGGTGCTGCCGTTGAGCACCCGCGAGGCGGTCGCGAGCGAGACGCCCGCCTGCTTGGCGACGTCTTCAAGCGTGACCACGAGACCTCCCGGAAAGCGGTTTCCAAGTCTGCCAGACCGGCACCTGGATCCGCATCCTGCCACGCCCGCGGCCCTGGGGACAGAACGTCCCGTCCCGGCGACGGAAGCGGCCCGTCACGGGGCGCCCGGCAGAGGGATCAGGACCGGTTCGCGAGGCACGTCCGGGTGGGGCGGCGCCGGGAGGGGCGCTCACGGAACGAGCGAGGGCGAGGTGGCGCCGGCCGGGGCGCCGCCGGCGGGCCGCCCTCAGGTGAGACCGCCGGGCGCAGCGCCCGTGAGCCCTCGCGCGCCCGGCCCCTCCCATCCAGGAGAAAGGCCGGGCGAGGAGCCAGGCGTGGGGCCGGGCTGCGGCGGGTCAGGCCCAGGGGAACAGGATGTCGAACAGGCCCTTGCGCTCCTCTTCCGTCGGCGCGGGAGCCGGCGCCTGGGTCGTGGCCGGAGGCTGGGTGGCCGTCGAGTCACCCGAGTCGCCCGTGTCGTTCGTGCTCTCCTGCTGCTTGTTCGTCGCGGACGAGGAGTCGCTGCCGCCGTCGTCCTGCCCCCGGGAGTCCGCGGTGTCGTTCATCGTGCCCTGCGGCTCGCGGGTGGGCTTGCGGGTCGGCTCGGCGGTGTTCCTGTCGCGGGTGGGCGTCGGGCGCGGCTCGGCCTCGCGCGTGGGGCGGGACTGCTCCTGCGTCGGGGCCGGGTTTGCGGACTCGGTCTCGGTCGGCTCGTCGGTGACCGAATCCGTGGGGTCGGGGGTTTCCTCCGCCGCCTCCTCGACCGGCGTGCCCGCCGGGTCGGCGGACTCGGACGGCGAGGTGACCTCGCCCGCGCTGGCGCACTGGACGCCCGCGCAGGGGTCGTCGGAGGAGGTGCCCGTGAGCATCCAGCCGGCGCCCACGCCGACCAGCACCACCGCGGCGGCCGCCACCAGCAGCACCCTGGTGCGGCGCCGCACCTCCCCCTCGCCTCCGGACGAGCGCCCGTCGTGGGAGTCGCCGGAGTCGTCGGTCCAGCCCGAGCCCAGGAAGCCGCGCTTGGGCCGCTCGTCCTCCTGGTCGTCGTCGCGGGCGTAGCTGCGGTCCAGCGGGAGGTAGGGGTTGTCGTCGTCGTCCTCCACCCGGTGCGGCCCGCTGTGGTCGGCGAGATCGTCGTAGGTGGCGCCGGTCCGGGCGTCGAGCGACCCGCTCAGCTCGTCGTAGGCGCCGGCGCGCGTGTCGTGCGGCCCGCTCAGCTCGTCGTAGGCGGCGCCACCCGGTACGTCGTGCGGCCCGCTCGCCCCGCTCAGCTCGTCGTAGGAGGCGCCACTCGACCCGTAGGAGCCGGCCGCGCCCAGCACGTCGTGCGGCCCGCTCTGACCGCCGAGCTCGTAGGAGGAGGCACCGAGCAGCGGGTCGGCGGACAGCACGTCGCGCGGCGGGACGGGGTCGTCGAGCACGTCGCGCGGGGTCTCACCGATCAGCTGCGGCTCGCTCCTGCCGGGCGGCAGGATGTAGGTCTCGTTGCCGACGACCTGGATGGCGGGTTGCTCGTCCGTGTCGTCGGTGCTCCACCGCGGAGAGAGCACGTCACCCGTCATCTCCGGGTTTAACGACTTACCCTGCCCGTCCTCGTATGGCCTGTCGTTCTCGTCGCGTGCCACGGTGGAACCTCTCTAGTACGAATAGTAACCGCGCCCCTTCCTACCACTACTTGTCCGGAAATTTCACTTGTTTCCCTAAAATCACTCTGAGTAACAATCGCACCAGAGTGTCACCGGCCGAGCACTCCCGTGAGCAATGCGTCGAGCGCCGACCTCACCCGTTCGACCGCCACCCCGCACTCCCTGAGCCGGTGGGCGAGCAGCGGCGCGGCGAGCGGCGCCAGCAGCGCGTCGGCCAGGCAGTACGCGTCGGCCTCCGGCCGCGCCAGCCCGATCAGCATGACCAGGTGCGCGTGATAGGCGTCGTACGCGCCGCCGAAGCGCGCCATCGGCCCCGCCGTCTCCGCCATCAGCAGCAGGTCGAGCTGCTCGACGGTCCGGTCCGTCAGCGCCCGCAGGAACGCCCGCGCGCGTTCGGCGGGCTCCGCCCCCGGGCCGAGCGGCGGCGGCCCCTCGACGAACGCCGCCTGGAACTCCCGCTCCCGCGCGTCGATCAACGCGTAGGCCAGCCCGGAACGGTCGCCGAAGCGCCGGTAGAGCGTGCCCACCCCGACACCGGCAGCCGCCGCCACCTCGGCCATGGACAGGCCCTGCACGCCTTGCGTGGCCACGATGGCCTCCGCCGCGGCGAGGATCTTGGCGCGGTTGCGGGCCGCGTCGGTGCGCTCGCGTCTCACGATCACATCCTCGCATCGCTTGCATCCGGAATGTGTTCCGCTTAGTGTCAGAAGCGGAACATATTCCGTATAAGGAGGACCATGATGACGAGAAGAGTCGCCCTGGTGACCGGTGGCAGCAGGGGTATCGGCGCGGCCGTCGCGCGGCGGCTGGCGGGTGACGGCTTCGACGTGGCGATCACGTACCGGAGCGCGGGCGACCGGGCCGCCGGCGTGGCGAGGCAGGTCGAGGCGGCGGGCGGGCGCGCGCTCGCCGTGCGGGCCGAGGCCGCCGACGCCGACGCGCTGGTCGCGGCGGTCGAGCGGACGGTGCGCGAGCTGGGCCGGCTCGACGTGCTGGTGAGCAACGCGGGCATCGCGCCGTACGGGGCGCTGGAGGAGGTGACGCTGGCCGAGGTGGACGAGCTGCTGGCCGTGCACGCGCGGGCCTCGTTCGTGCTGGCCCAGGCGGCGGCGCGGCACATGGAGGCGGGCGCGCGCATCGTGCTGATCGGCAGCAGCCTGGCCGAGCGGGTGCCGTACGCGGGCTGGACGGCGTACGCGATGAGCAAGTCCGCGCTGATCGGCCTGGCCAAGGGGCTGGCCAGGGACCTGGGCCCGCGTGGCATCACCGCGAACGTGATCAACCCCGGCTCCACCGACACCGAGATGAACCCGGCCACCGCGCCGGAGGCCGGCGAGGAGCGGCGGTTCACCGCGCTGGGCCGCTACTGCGACCCCGAGGAGGTCGCCGCCGCCGTGTCCTACCTCGCGGGCGAGGGCGGCCGGGCCGTCACGGGCGCGTCGATCCCCGTGGACGCGGGCGTGACGGCCTGAGCACCGCTCCCCGTGCACGCGGGCGTGACGACCCGAAGGCCACTCCCCGTGCACGCGGGCGTGACGGCCCGAGCGGCGATCACTTGCACGGGTCCGTGGTGCTGTCGACGACCTTGTCCTTGAGCGCGTCGGGGATCGCCGACTGGACCCGCACCCCGGGCCAGTCCTTGCCGATGACGAGCTGGATGACCGGCCCGTTGGGCTTCCGCGCCGGCGGGGTCTTGAGCTCGTACGGCTGCGACGTGACGGCCTTGACCTTGCCCTGCACGGGCGTGCGCTTGTCCTTCGACAGCCGCGCGGCCACCGCGTCACCGTAGGCGGGGCCGTCCTGGGCGTCCTTCCTGGCGTACCGGATCGTGGTGGTGCCGGTCGTCGCGGCGTTGCCGACCTGCGTGACCACGAACCCCTGGCCGGCCAGCGCGTCCGCCACCTGGAGGGCCTTGCCCTGCTCGCCGGTGCCGTTGAGCACCTGCAGGCGCACCTGCTCGTGCTCGATCTTGGGCGCGCTGGACTTGCCGGGGCCGGGGCTGGTCCTGATGTCGGTGTCGTTGCGCACGGCCTCGAAGAAGTCGCGCGCCGCAGGCTGGGCGAACTGCACCCTCGCCTTGTTCTCCGGATACGGCTCCACCGGCACCGTGATGCCCTTGAGCTCCTTGGCGGTCAAGCCGCTGACGCTCCTGGCGATCTCCAGCATGCGGTCGAGGCCGAGGCCCTCGTCCACGGTGACGGCCTGGGTGGCGGCCCGCAGGAAGGCGTCGAGCTTGCCGGGGTCGGTGAGCAGGCCGCCGCTGGTGACCTTCTCCATCACCTGGGTGAGGAAGATCTGCTGGCGCTCGATCCGGCCCAGGTCGCTGCCGTCGCCCAGGGAGTACCTGGTCCGTACGTACCCCAGCGCCTGCTCGCCGTTGACCACGTGCTTGCCGGCGCCGAGCACGAACTTGGCCTCTTTGTCGTCGACGGGCTTGGGCAGGCAGATCTCGATCCCGCCGAGCGCGTCGATGATGCCCTTGAAGCCGGTGAAGTCCACCTTCACGAAGTGGTCGATCTTGATGTTGGTGAGGGATTCCAGGGTCTTGATCGTGCAGTTGATGCCGCCGTCGTTGAAGGCGGAGTTGATCTGGCGGAGGCCGCCGGGCAGCACGGCCCCGTTCGTGCCCTCGCAGTCGGGGACCATGACCATCGAGTCGCGCGGGAAGCTGATCATGGTGGCGGAGTCCCGGTTGGGGGCGATGTGCAGAACCATGATCGTGTCGGTGCGCTCCCCCGCCCCCACGGTCGTGGCGCCGTACTTCTTGTTGTTGCCCTCGCGGGAGTCGGAGCCGACGAGCAGCACGTTGAGCGCGCCGGTGTCGGGCGGGCGGCTCGCGCCCGGATCGATGGGCAGGCGCGGGATACGGTTGTCCAGGTAGCGGTAGTAGCCGTACGCGCCGAGCGCGACGGCCACCAGCACCAGCGTCAGCGCCACGCTCACCCAGCCGAGCGGGGTCAGCGGGTTGCGCCGGGGCGTGGATCGGCGCGTGCGCGGGGGGCCCGAAGCCGGCGTCGGGGTCCTGGGATGCGGAAGCGGGGCGACACGCCGCCCCGGACCGCCTTCGTTCCGCCGTTCTCTCACGCGGTCCACCCCTTGCGCCATGATCGCGAAGCATAGCCACAAATCGGTATACGGAAGATAAGTACTGTCATCTCGGCTTGTTCGCCTGTTCATCATCAGCGAGACGATGGCCTCATGGATAGTCCCCTCTCACCCGGAGCGAGGGCTCCATCCAAAGCGCGGGAATGCGGGGCGTCGCCACGTACGGTGACGCCATCATGACGGTCATGCTGTTGACCGAGATGGCCCCTCCCCCGGGCGCCCAGGAGATGGCCGGGCTGCGCGCCAGGGCCAGGGCGGCCCGGCGCGGCGCGCTCGTGGCGCTCACCGCCTCGATCGCGCTGCTGACCACCGTGCAGTTACTCGCCGATCGGGCCGCGACCAGGGAGCAGACGCTGCCGCTGGCCGTGCTGTCCCTGGCGCTCTTCGCCGTCGCCCTGCCCGTGATGGCGATCACCCAGTACGCCTGGGGCGCGCGCGCCCGCCTGGTGCGCCGCCGGGAGCGGGAGCTGTACGCGGCGGCCCGCTCGGGCAGGGCACGCCCGCTGACCCGGCTGGCCGTGGCCGGCTGCTGGACGGTGACGCTCCTGCTCGGCTGGACCGTTCCGCGCTTCTTCCGCGAGGCCGCCCTGCACGCCTTCGCCGACACCCTGAGCTGGGCCGTCGAGGCGCTGTCGGTGATCAGCGTCGCGGCGGCGGTGTTGTTCCTCCTGTGGTGGGCACGGGACGCGGTGGGGATGCTGGCGCGTGCCCTGCGCTCGGGCGGATCACCTGGCGATCCATGGGACCCCGGCGGCGGCACGCGTCCCGGAGAGGGCGCGGCGCTCTGGACGGGCGCGGCCGTGGCGGTCGTGGCCCTGCTCGGAGCCCGCGCCCACCTGTGGGAGCCGGCGACGGGCGTCGTCTACGCGTTGCTCACCGCCGCCCTCGTCTGCGGGATAGTTACTGACGAGTAGCATGGGCACGGAACCCCTTTCAGCAACGAGGAGCGAATCCGTGCCTTCCTCTCGTGACGTCGTGTTCGTCGACGGCGTACGCACGCCTTTCGGCAGGTCAGGGCCGAAGGGACTGTACGCGGAGACCCGCGCGGACGACCTGGTCGTCCGCGTCATCCGCGAGCTCATCCGGCGCAACCCCCATCTGCCGCCCGAGCGCGTGGACGAGGTGGCCATCGCCGCGACCACGCAGATCGGCGACCAGGGCCTGACCATCGGCCGCTCGGCCGCCGTGCTGGCCGGGCTGCCCAAGACCGTGCCCGGCTACGCCATCGACCGGATGTGCGCGGGCGCGATGACCGCGGTCACCACGGTCGCGGGCGGCATCGCGTTCGGCGCGTACGACGTCGCCATCGCCGGCGGCGTCGAGCACATGGGCCGCCACCCGATGGGCGAGGGCGTCGACCCGAACCCGCGCTTCCTGTCGGAGAAGCTGGTCGACCCGAGCGCGCTGGTCATGGGCATGACGGCGGAGAACCTGCACGACCGCTACCCGACCATCACCAAGGAGCGCGCCGACGCGTACGCGGTGCTCTCGCAGGAGAAGGCCGCCAAGGCGTACGCCGACGGCAAGATCCAGCCCGACCTGGTGCCGACCGCGATCAGGACGGCGGAGAAGGGCTGGGGCCTGGCCGTCGAGGACGAGGCGCCCAGGCCGGGCACCACGATGGAGGGGCTGAGCGGGCTCAAGACGCCGTTCCGCCCGCACGGTCACGTCACGGCCGGCAACTCCTCCGGCATCAACGACGGCGCCACCGGCTGCGTCGTGGCCGCCGGGGAGGTCGCCGAGGAGCTGGGGCTGGCGCCGAAGATGCGCCTGGTGTCGTACGCCTTCGCGGGCGTGGACCCCGAGGTCATGGGCGTCGGGCCGATCCCGTCCACCGAGCGGGCCCTGCGCCTGGCGGGCCTCGGCATCTCCGACATCGGGCTGTTCGAGATCAACGAGGCGTTCGCCGTCCAGGTGCTGGCCTTCCTGGAGCACTTCGGCATCGCCGACGACGACCCCCGCGTCAACGCCTACGGCGGCGCGATCGCCTACGGGCACCCGCTCGCCTCCTCCGGCGTGCGGCTGATGACGCAGCTCGCCCGGCAGTTCGGCGAGCGTCCCGACGTGCGTTACGGCATCACCACCATGTGCGTCGGCATGGGCATGGGCGGCACCGTGATCTGGGAGAACCTGGCATGAGCAACATCGAGACCTGGCGCGCGCTGCTCAGCGAGCGCAACACCGACGAGGTCGTCACCAAGGCGCTGGTGCGTGACGTGCAACTGCCTCACGGGGCCGGCACGATGGCGCTGATCACCCTGGACAACGGCTTCGACCACACCAAGCCCAACACGTTCGGCCCGCACGGCCTGTTCGCGCTGAACGGGGCGCTGTCGGAGATCGCCCAGCGCACCGACCTGGTCGCGGTGGGCGTGACCGGCAAGCCGTTCATCTTCGCCGTCGGCGCCGACCTCAAGGGCGCGGCCGCCGTGACCTCGCGCGAGGAGGCGCTGGCCATCGGCGCGCTCGGCCACCACGTCTTCCGCAGGCTGGGCGAGCTGCCGATCCCGTCGTTCGCGTTCGTGAACGGCGCGGCCATGGGCGGCGGGCTGGAGATCGCGCTGCACTGCACGTACCGGACGATCTCGTCGGGCGTGCCGGCGGTGGCGCTGCCGGAGTGCTTCCTCGGCCTGGTGCCGGGCTGGGGCGGCACGCAACTGCTGCCCCGCCTGATCGGCCCGGCGAACGCGGTCAAGCTCGTCATCGAGAACCCGTTGTCCAACAACCGCATGATCAAGGGCAGGGACGCGTACGAGCTGGGCGTCGCCGACGCGATGTTCGAGCCCGCCGACTTCCTGGAGGAGTCGCTGCGCTGGGCCGCCCGCGTGGTCAACGGCGAGGTCACCGTGGAGCGCGAGGAGCACGACGGCTGGGAGAAGGCCGTCGCCGACGCCCGTTTCCTGGTGGACATGAAGCTGCGCGGCGCCGCGCCGGCCCCGTACCGGGCGCTGGACCTGATCGCGCAGGCCGAGACCGCCACCCGCGACGAGGGCTTCGCGGCCGAGGACGAGGCGCTGGCCGACCTGCTCATGGGCGACGAGCTGCGGGCCGGGCTCTACTCCTTCGACCTGGTGCAGCGCCGCGCCAAGCGGCCCGCGGGCGCGCCGGACAGGTCGCTGGCCCGCAAGGTCACCAAGGTCGGCGTGGTGGGCGCGGGCCTGATGGCCTCGCAGATGGCGCTGCTGTTCGCCCGCCGCCTGGAGGTGCCGGTCGTGCTCACCGACCTCGACCAGGCCAGGCTGGACAAGGGCGTCGGGTACGTGCACGCCGAGGTGGACAAGCTGCTCGCCAAGGGCCGCGTGTCGCAGGACCAGGCCAACCGGCTCAAGGCGCTGGTGACCGGCTCGCTGACCAAGGACGCCTTCGCCGACGCCGACTTCGTGATCGAGGCCGTGTTCGAGGACATGGCGGTCAAGAAGCAGGTGTTCGCCGAGGTCGAGGCCGTGGTGTCGGCGGAGTGCGTGCTGGCCACGAACACCTCCTCGCTGTCGCTGACCGAGATGGGCGCGGGCCTGGCCCACCCTGAGCGGCTGGTCGGGTTCCACTTCTTCAACCCGGTCGCCGTCATGCCGCTACTGGAGATCATCAGGGGCGCCTCGACCGACGACGCCACGCTGGCCACGGCGTTCGCGGTGGGCAAGTCGCTGAAGAAGTCGTCGGTGCTGGTCAAGGACGCCCCGGCGTTCGTGGTCAACCGGCTGCTGACCTGCTTCATGGGCGAGGTCGTGGCGGCCGTGGACGAGGGCACGCCGCTGGAGACGGCCGAGCACGCGCTCGACGGGCTCGGGCTGCCGATGACGCCGTTCGCGCTGCTGCAGCTCGTCGGCCCGGCGGTCGGCCTGCACGTGGCCGAGACGCTGCACGAGGCGTTCCCCGACCGCTTCGGCGTCTCGGAGAACATGGCGAAGCTGGTCGAGTCGGGCAAGCCCGGCGTCTACCGGCCGGACTTCACGCTCGACCCGGAGGCGGTGGCCCTGTTCGAGGGCGGTGCCTCCCCGTCCACCGCCGAGCAGGTGCGCGAGCGCGTGCTGAAGGCGCTGGCCGGGGAGATCCGGATCATGCTCGACGAGGGCGTGGTGGCCGCGCCGCAGGACATCGACCTGTGCATGATCCTCGGCGCCGGCTGGCCGTTCCACCTGGGCGGCATCACCCCGTACCTGGACAGGACGGGCATCGCGCAGCCGCGCTTCCTGGCGCCGGGCGTGGCGTCCGTCCCCGCCTGACTTTGCGGACTCTTTGAGGAGGTCCTGACCGGACCTCCTCACCTCCGCACGCACTCCGTCGTAGCCTTTGGTGCCGTCCTACGAACGGAGAGTAATCATGATGAGAGCAGCCGGCGCCCTCGCGCTCTGCGCCGCCCTCCTGGCGGGCGCCTCCTCGCCCGTGCAGGCCGCGCCGCCCCCGAAGGCGAAGCTCAAGATCGTTGACGGGATGAAGGGCGGGCCCGTGAAGTCGGTCTGGCTCCACTGCGGGCCCGTCGGCGGCACCCACCCCAACGCGCGTGCCGCCTGCCGCCTGCTGCGGCAGGTCAAGGGCGAGCCGTCGCAGCTCAACGTCAGCCCGAAGGCCTCCTGCAGCCAGGAGATCAAGCCGCACGCGGTCGCCATCGCGGGCACCTGGTACGGCAGGAAGGTGCACTGGGCGAAGTTCTTCGCCAACGCCTGCCAGATGCAGGCGATGACCGGCCCCGTCACCGCTCTCTGAGCATCCTCGCGCGGTCAGCGGCGGGCCTTCTCCTCCCGGGAGAAGGCCTGCCTGCTGTTCCAGTAGCCGAAGCCGAAGTAGACGACCAGGCCGATGACCATCCAGACGAGGAAGCGCAGCCACGTCTGCGCCGGCAGGTTCAGCATCAGGTAGAGGCAGGCCAGCACGGACACGATCGGCAGGAACGGCACCAGCGGCGCCCGGAACACCCTCGGCAGGTCGGGCCGCGTCCGCCGCAGGATGATCACCCCGATCGACACGACCACGAACGCGAACAGCGTGCCGATGTTGACCAGCTCGGCCAGCTCCCCGAACGACACGAACCCCGCCAGCGCCATCGTGACGAGCCCGATGATCACGGTGAGCCGGGCCGGGGTGCCGTAGTGCGGGTCGACCTTCGCCAGCCAGCGCGGCAGCAGCCCGTCGCGGCCCATCGCGAACAGCACCCGGGTCTGGCCCAGCAGCAGCACGAGCACCACCGTCGTCAGGCCCGCGATCGCGCCCACGCTGATGATCGCCGCCAGCCAGGCGTGCCCCACCGAGGTGAAGGCGTCGGAGAGCGGGGCGGCCGTGCTCAGCTCGCTGTAGCGCTGCATGCCGACGACGACCAGGGAGACGGCGACGTACAGGACCGTGCAGATGGCCAGCGAGCCGATGATGCCGCGCGGTACGTCGCGCTGCGGGTTGATGGTCTCCTCGGCGGCGGTGGCCACGATGTCGAAGCCGATGAAGGCGAAGAACACGATCGCCGCCGCGGAGAAGATGCCGATCACGCCGAACGCCACCGGTGTGATGCCGAAGATGAGCTGGATGAGCGGCGCCTTCAGCCCCTCCACGCGCGGCGTGGAGACCGCCTCGGGGATGAACGGCGTGTAGTTGGCGGCCTTGACGAAGAACAGCCCCGCCACGATGACCAGCAGCACCACCGCGATCTTGGTGATCACCAGGATCAGGTTGACCCGCGAGGACACCTTGATCCCCGCCACCAGGATCGAGGTGAGGAGCAGCACGATGAGGATGGCCGGGACGTTCACCACCGGATCCTCGCCCGCGATCGAGGCGGGCAGCTCCATGCCGATGGAGGCCAGCATGGAGGCGAAGTACCCCGACCAGCCGACCGCCACCACGGCGGCGGCCAGCGCCAGCTCCAGGAACAGGTCCCAGCCGATGATCCAGGCGGGGAACTCGCCCAGCGTGGCGAAGGAGAAGGTGTAGGCGGAGCCCGCGACCGGGATCGTGGAGGCGAACTCGGCGTAGCACAGCGCCGCGAGCCCGCACACGATGCCCGCCACGACGAACGAGAGCGCCACCGCCGGGCCCGCCATCTCCTTGGCGACCTGGCCCGTGAGCACGAAGATGCCGGTGCCGACGATCACGCCGATGCCGAAGACCGTCAGGTCGGTGGCGGTCAGGCGTTTGCGCAGCTGGTGCTCGGGCGCTTCGGTGTCGCGGATCGACTGCTCGACGCTCTTCGTGCGAAAGATGTCCACGCTCGGTGATCCTTCCCATACCAGGGGTGATCATGCCCGTTTCGGGGTGGGACCGGGGACGATCCCGGTGGTGTTCCGCGATCTGGGTAGCAGTCTGAAGCTATGCTCAACGATCTCCTCGACGCCCTGGCCGGGCAAGACCTCGGCGTGGTGCTACCACTGTTGCTGGTCTTCCTGACGCTGGACGCCTCGGTCGGGATCGGCCTGATCACCCCCGGCGACGGGCTGCTGCTCGTGGCGGGCGCCACGGCCGACAGCGTGGGCGAGACGCTGGCCCTGATCGGGGCGGGCCTGGTGGCCTGCTTCGCGGGCGCGTCAGGCGGTCACTGGCTCGGCCGGCGCTACGGCTCGCGCCTGCGGCACGGCAGGCTGGGGCGGCGCGTCGGGGAGCGCCGGTGGGCGCGCGCGCAGGAGCTGTTCGAGCGGAGCGGGTGGGCGCTGGCGCTGGCGTACTTCCTGCCGGTGCTGCACGCACTGACGCCGGCCGTGGCGGGCACGGTGGGCATGCCGTACCGCAGGTTCATGCCGTGGGCGATGCTGGGCAGCGCGGCCTGGGTGAGCACGTACGTGACGCTCGGCGCGCTGGCCGGGGAGGTGGTGCGGCGGCACGCGGAGTGGCTGCTGCCCGTCGTGGCCGCGGCGGTGATCGTCATGGTCGGGATCACCGCCGCGGTACGCAGGGTGGTCAGCGGCGGGCGGGCTCCACGGAGGAGGTCCGCTTCGCGACCGCCTCGGTGATCTGGCGGGCGAGGTCCTGGCCGGTCAGGCCGATCCTGCCGAGGATCGCGGCCCGCTTGGCGTGGTCGAGGAACTGCTGCGGGATGCCGAAGGTGCGGACGGGCACGTCGACGTCGCCGTCGCGCAGCAGCCGGGCCACGGCGTCGCCCACGCCGCCGACGCGGCCGTTGTCCTCGACGACCGCGACCAGCTTGTGGGCGCCGGCGGCCAGC
The DNA here is from genome assembly GCF_041950525.1 of Nonomuraea sp. GTA35. Taxonomy (NCBI): domain Bacteria; kingdom Bacillati; phylum Actinomycetota; class Actinomycetes; order Streptosporangiales; family Streptosporangiaceae; genus Nonomuraea; species Nonomuraea sp. GTA35. The sequence goes on from NZ_JBGNUV010000003.1 coordinate 498,383, forward strand.
ACCAGCGCCTCGTCCAGCGGCTTGACCCAGCGTGGGTCCACGACGGTGGCCGAGATGCCCTGGGCGTCGAGCAGGACCGCCGCGTCCATGCAGATCTGGGCCATCGGGCCCACGCCCACCAGCAGCACGCCCGGCTCGCCGTCGGCGGCCCGCAGGAGGTCCATCTCGCCCAGCTTGCCGACCGGCTCGATCGCCTCGGCGACCGGGCCCTTGGGGAAGCGCAGCACGGTGGGGCCGTCGGTGACCTCCACGGCCTCGCGCAGCAGCTCGGTGAGGCGGTCGCCGTCGCGCGGCACCGCGATCCGCAGCCCGGGCACGACCTGGAGGATCGACAGGTCCCACATGCCGTTGTGGCTGGCGCCGTCGTCGCCCGTGACGCCCGCCCGGTCGAGCACCACGGTGACCGGCAGGCGGTGCAGGGCGACGTCCATGAGGAGCTGGTCGAAGGCGCGGTTGAGGAAGGTGGCGTAGACGGCCACGACCGGGTGCATGCCGCCCAGCGCGAGCCCGGCGGCGCTGGTCAGCGCGTGCTGCTCGGCGATGCCGACGTCGTAGATGCGGTCGGGGTAGGCCTCGGCGAAGGCGTTGAGGCCGGTCGGGTGGAGCATCGCGGCGGTGATCGCGACCAGGTCGTCGCGCTCCTTGCCGAGCCGGACGAGCTCCTCGCTGAAGACGTTGGTCCAGATGCGGCCCTTGGGCTTCTCCGCGCCGGTGGCCCGGTCGAAGGCGCCCGGCGAGTGGAACTGGTCCTCGTCGTGGTTCTCCGCCGGGCTGTAGCCGCGGCCCTTCTGGGTGAGCGCGTGCACGATGACCGGGCCGCGGAAGTCGCGGGCCTGGCGCAGCGCCGCCTCCATGGCCTGCTCGTCGTGGCCGTCGATGGGGCCGACGTACTTGAGGCCGAGGTCCTCGAACATCACCTGCGGCGACAGGACGTCCTTGACGCCCTTCTTGAAGCCGTGGAGCGCGTCGTAGAGGACGGGAACGTTCCCGATCTTGTCCTTGACGAAGTCGAGCATGTCCTCGTAGCGGCGGTTGACCCGCAGCGAGGACAGGTGGGAGGCCAGGCCGCCGATCGTCGGGGAGTAGGAGCGGCCGTTGTCGTTGACCACGATCACGACCGGCAGGTCCTTGAACGCGGCGATGTTGTTGAGCGCCTCCCAGGCCATGCCGCCGGTCAGGGCGCCGTCGCCGATGATCGCGACGACCGTGCGGTCGTGCTCGCGGCGCAGCTTGAACGCCTTGGCCAGGCCGTCGGCGTAGGACAGCGCGGTCGAGGCGTGGGAGTTCTCCACGAAGTCGTGCTCGGACTCGGCCTGGCTCGGGTAACCCGACAGGCCACCCTCCTGCTTGAGCGCCTCGAAGCCGGCGGCCCTGCCGGTGAGGATCTTGTGCACGTACGCCTGGTGGCCGGTGTCCCAGACCACGGGGTCGTCGGGTGAGTCGAAGACCCGGTGAACGGCGATGGTGAGCTCCACCACACCGAGGTTGGGGCCGAGGTGACCGCCGAACCTGGCGCACGAGTCGACGAGCACGTCGCGGATCTCTCCAGCCAGCCGCGGCAACTCCTCGACACTGAGCCGTTTGACGTCCTGCGGTCCCTTGATCGAGCCCAGCAACCCGCTCACGGATGCGTCTCCCCTCTGCTCTTTTGCGCCGATCCCCCCGAGTCTAGTTCGCGAAGGCCCCACTGACTCCATCGAGTCAAATCCACCCACTTATGTCCGATCTTGACCTAGTCTTTCGGTACCTATGAACTCCGTCCCCATAAGCAGACTCCTGACCCTCGTGGCCGCCGTACTGGCGCTCGCCCTCGCGGCGGCCGCCCTGGTGATGGTGCTGGCGGACGTGGCCACGACCTCGACGGGCCCCGCCAACGAGGCGCAGCAGCTCGCCTCGCCGCCCGCGAAGGTCTCCAACGAGAAGCCGGGGACGCTCCTCGCCCTCAGGGCGCTGGCCGTGGCCAACCCCCTGTACAAGACCGGGCGGCTCGCCGACGTGGACTGCTCGCCCGGCGACCTGCCCGCAGGCAGCATGGTGGCATACCGGCGATTCCTGACCCGCGTGACGGCCTGCCTGAACGAGGCGTGGGCGGCCCAGTTCCGCAAGGCGGACCTGCCCTTCACCAAGCCGCGGCTGCGCATCATCACCGGCAAGGTCAGGACGCCCTGCGGGGCCTGGAACGCCGGCGCGGACGGGGTCTACTGCTCCACCGACCGCACGATGTACCTGATGATCAGCAAGGCGCAGCTGCGCAACCCGTTCCCGCTGGGGATCACCCGGCTGGTCGCCCACGAGTACGGCCATCACGTCCAGCAGGTCTCCGGCGTGTGGAGTTACTACTGGGCCGCGCGGAGCTCCGCCGGCAAGGCCAAGCGGCTGCAGTTGTCGCGCAATTCGGAGTTGCAGGCGGAGTGCTTCTCCGCGGTCTTCATGAGCACGATGAAGGGCAGGCCGCTGGTCACCGAGGATGACTGGGCGTACACGGTGAACTGGTTCAGGAAGAACGGCGCCAAGGGCTGGCCGCAGAACGACCACGGCAAGGGCCCGACGCAGGCGGCCTGGATGACCCGCGGCTTCAATCGCGGCACTCCTGGGGCGTGCAACACCTGGGCCGCAAATCCGCGAAATGTCACCTGATGGCTCTTTAGTCTCGCTTTACCTGGAACTCCCTCTTTAATAGGGTGCGTTCTCATGCGTATCCCTCGATTGGCGCTCATGGCGGGCGCAATGGCCGGCGTGCTGTTCGCCGGCACGGCCCACGCGGCCGCCTCTTCGGCCCCGTCGTACAAGCCGGTCCTGACCAAGAACGCCCTCTACAAGACGGGCAAGCTGGGCGTGACGGCGTGCGAGGAGCCGCAGGTCCAGAACGGGACGGTCGAAGAGGCCAAGCTCTACTTCGAGACCGTGATGGAGTGCCTGGACAAGGCCTGGAGCCCCATCGTGCAGAAGGCCGGTTACCGCTTCAGCAAGGCCAGGCTCCACGTGGTCACCAAGCCGGGCGTGAAGATCCCCTCGTGCGGCCGCTTCCCCGCGGGCGCGCAGGCGGTCTACTGCCCGCAGGCCAGGTCGATCTCCTTCCTGCTGAGCTCGAACGTCGTCGAGGAGCCCACCGACCTGCAGCTCATGCAGGTGCTGGCGCACGAGTACGGTCACCACGTGCAGCACCTCACCGGCATCATCAAGGCCACCGACGTGATCCTGCGCAAGGACAAGGAGTCGCGCGCCCTGGAGGCCCTGCGCCGCTCCGAACTGCAGGCCCAGTGCCTGAGCGCGGCGTTCGTCGGCCGGGTGTGGAACTCGCTCGGCCGCCCCGACACCGACTGGAGCATCCTGCTCAAGGGCAGCCACAACCCTGTCGCCGCCCTCGGCGTGCGCAACAGCGGCGACGAGACCCACGCCTCGCAGGCCAGCAACAAGTACTGGCTGGAGCGGGGCTTCAAGGCCCAGTCGGCGAGCGCCTGCAACACCTTCACCGCGCCCAGCCGCAGGGTGTACTAAGGCAAAACCGCACAAGAACCTCTAAGATCCGCGATCGTGCGCATTCCCCTCACGGCGCTCGCCGTGTGCATGGTCGCGGGTCTTGCCTTTCCCGCGCCGGCCGCAGCCGCGGGACGGGTCGGCCAGGCCGGGCTGATGGGCGCGATGGGCGGCGAGGTCGTGCCGCACACGTGCGCGGTGCCGGCGATCCGCGTGGGGAGCGTGGCCTCGCTCAGATCCTTCCACCAGGCGATGGCCGCCTGCGCCGACACGTTCTGGGCGGGCAGGTTCGCCGCCGCGGGGCTGCCGTACAGTTCGCCCGAGGTGACGATCACCACCGGTGGCGACTCGGTGTGCGGGGCGATCACCAGCAGCGGGGCGCAGTACTGCCCCGACCACCGGACGATCGTCATCCGGATCATGAAGCAGGACCTGCGGGACCCGTTCAGGATGAACATCGCGCACTCGGTGGCGCACGAGTGGGGTCATCACGTGCAGCAGCTCATCGGGGTGCTGGCCGCGCAGGCCGCGCTGTACGAGCCGGCCTCGGAAGGGGCGCGCAAGCTGCTGAGCCACCGGCTGGAGATGCAGGCCGAGTGCTTCGCCGGGGTGTTCTACAGCGCGACGCTGAAGTCGATCAGGCCGGGGATCTCATGGCAGGACTGGCTGTCGGCGGTGCGCAACGCCGACGAGAGCGACATCCACGGCAAGCCGCGCAACCTGGCGCTCTGGCAGGACCGGGGGTACCGGGGCGGGGCCACGGGCTTCTGCAACACGTGGACGGCGAACCAGGGCAAGGTCGCCTGAGACGAGGTCAGGCGTTGGCGCGGGCCAGGACTTCCAGGGGGTCGGACAGCACGTGGGCGAAGGCCAGCTCGGCGGCGCCCACCAGGGTGGCGGCGTCCCCGAGCGCCGAGGTGCGCAGCCGTACGCGCTCCCGCTGGGGCGCCATGGCGTGCAGCGCGAGCTGCGAGCGGACCTGGGCGGCCGAGCCCAGGTAGATCTCCCGGAGCATCCCCCCGAAGATCACCATCTCGGGGTTGAAGATGTTGACCAGGTTCGCCACGCCGAGGCCCAGCCAGTCGCCGACGCGGCTGAGCGCCTCCTGGGCCACGATGTCGCCGCGGTCGGCCGCGTCCACGACGGCGCGCACCGCGTCGCGGCCCTGGTGGCCGGCCGAGACCCGGCCCGCCGACTCCAGCAGGGCCCGCTCCCCCACCTCCGCCTCCAGGCAGCCGTGCGAGCCGCAGCCGCAGGCCCGCCCGCCCGGGTTGACGACCATGTGGCCGACCTCGCCGCCGTAGCCGTCGTGGCCGCCGAGCAGGTGGCCCGCGGCGATGATGCCGCCGCCGATGCCCACGTCACCGTGCAGGTAGATGAGGTCGCGTACGCCGATGCCGACGCCGCGGCTGTGCTCGGCCAGGGCGGCCAGGTTGGCGTCGTTGCCCACGCTGACGGGCAGGCCGAGGCCGAGCCGGCGGCCCAGCTCCTCGCCGAACGGCACCTCCTCGGCCTTCAGGTTCGGCCCGAACGTGACCACGCCGTCGGCCTTGCGCACGCCTCCGGACACGGCCGCCGCCGCGCCGACGCAGACCGTGTCGTCCCTGGTCTTGCGCCGCATCTGCCGGGCGAAGCCGGCCAGCGTGCCGGTCAGCGCGTCCACCTCGAACCGGCCGCGGTCGCGTACGGTCTCGCGGCGGTCGAGTATCACCCCGCCCAGCCCGACGCGGGCGACCGCCAGCCGGTCGGGGCCCACGTCGAAGGCGAAGACGTAGACGCGCGCCGACTCCGGGCGCACCACGAGCGAGGGCCGGCCCGCGCGGCCCGTCTCGCGCGGCAGCTCCTCGCGTACCAGGCCCGCGGCGGTGAGATCCGACGTCAGGGCCATGATCGTGCTGCGGTTGAGCCCCATCTTCGAGGTCAGCTCGGCGCGCGAGATCGGCCCGCCCAGGTGGACATGGCGAAGCAGCGCGCCGAGGTTGTGGCGCCTGATGTCCTCTTGGGAGGGGCCGGCACGCATCGTCTGGGATTCCTTCAGGGGCTGTGAGTCGCTGATCACCTTAGACCAGCGGCAGCCGCCCGCTTGCGCGCCAGGGCGTCGACACCCGCGGCGAGCAGCAGGACGGAACCCGTGACCAGGTACTTCACGCTCGCCCCGTACCCCATCAGACCCATGCCGTTCTCGATCACGGCCACCACGGCGCCGCCGAGCACGGCGTCGAGCACCCTGCCCTTGCCGCCGAAGAGGCTGGTGCCGCCGATGACCGCCGCGCCGACCGCGTACAGCAGGACGGAGCTGCCGCCCGTGTTCGGGTCGACGGAGCTGGCCCGCGACGCGGCCACGATGCCGCCGATGGCGGCCATCGAGGAGCAGATCACGAACGCGCTGATCTTGATCCGGTCCACCGGGATGCCGGCCCGCCTGGCCGCCTCGGTGTTGCCGCCGACGGCGTACAGGTGACGGCCGAACCCGGTACGGCGCAGCACCAGCGTCCACGCGACGAGCAGCACCAGGATGACCGGGACCACGATCGGCACGCCGGTGAGCGAGACCAGCGCGGGGTTGCGGCTGCGCTCCAGGTTGAGCGCGGCGACCGCGAGGCCGGCGAACAGCGCCAGCATGCCGACGCGGAAGGCGATCAGCGAGAGCGGGTCGGCGACCAGGCCGCGCTTGGTGCGGTTCCTGGCCCTCCTGAGCTGCACGGCGGCGAAGATCGCCACGCAGAGCAGGTAGAGCGCCCAGCCGAGCCACGGCGGCAGGTTCCTGTTGGCGATGGCGACGACCACGCTGTCGCGGATGGAGATGTTCGTGCCCTCGTCCACCAGCACCAGCACCAGGCCCTGGAAGGCGAGGAAGGCCGCCAGCGTGACCACGAACGACGGGATGCCGACCTTGGCGACCAGCGTGCCGAGCACGGTGCCGATGATCACGCCGGTGAGGATGGCGGCCGCCATGCACACGTACCAGGGCAGGCCCGCGCTGGTCAGCGTGACGGCGAGGACGGCCGCGCAGACGCCGCTGGCGAAGCCGGCCGACAGGTCGATCTCGCCGAGCAGCAGCACGAACACCAGGCCCATCGCGATGAGCGTGACGGCGGCGCCCTGCGTGAACAGGTTGGCGAAGTTGATCGCGGTGACGAAGGAGGGCCGTGCCACGGCGAAGACGACGCAGAGCACGACCAGGCCGAGCACGGCGGGCAGCGCGCCCATGTCGCCGCCGCGCACCCGCTGGACGTAGGCGAGGAAACTGTTCTTGATCGAGGGTGCCTGCGCCGCGGCGACGATGGCCTCGCCGGGCAGTTCCTTGACCTTGTTCATGGGGTGACCCCGTTCTTGAGGCCCAGTTCGCCGCTGCGGCCGGAAGTGATCAGTTCGACGACCTGCGCGTGCGTCACGTCGGCGGTCTTGACCTGGGCGGCCATCCTGCCGAGGTAGAGCGCCGCGATCCGGTCGGAGACGGCGAACACGTCGTTCATGTTGTGCGAGATGAGCACCACGGCCAGGCCGGTGTCGGCGAGCCTGCGCACCAGCTCCAGTACCTGCGCGGTCTGGGCCACGCCCAGCGCCGCGGTGGGCTCGTCGAGGATGACGACCTTGCTGTTCCACAGCACGGCCTTGGCGATGGCCACGGTCTGCCGCTGCCCGCCGGACAGGCTGGAGACCTGCTGCCTGATGGACTTCACCGTGCGGACGGACAGGCCGCTGAGGGTCTTCTCCGCCAGCTCCTCCATGCTGTCCTCGTCGAGGAAGACGCCGTTCTTGCGCTCCCTGCCGAGGAACATGTTCTGGACGATGTCGAGGTTGTCGCACAGGGCGAGGTCCTGGTAGACGATCTCGATGCCCAGCTCGCCCGCGTCGCGGGGGCTGTGCACGTGGACCTGCTTGCCGTCGAAGAGCAGCTGGCCCGAGTCGATCGGGTAGATGCCGCCGATGCACTTGACCAGGGTGGACTTGCCTGCGCCGTTGTCCCCGACGAGCGCGGTGACCTCGCCGGCGTACGCGGAGAGCTCGACGTTGTGCAGGACCTTCACCGGGCCGAAGCTCTTGTCGATCCCACGCACTTCAAGGAGGGGGGTCATGGGGCTCCCTTAAAACGAGGGCACGGCCCCCGCTCGTGGCGCGGGCCGTACCCCTCGGCGTTATTGAATTCCTGCCTCGGTGCACTTGGCGGCGAAGTCGCCCGTGCACAGTTCCTCCTTGGTGACGTAACCGTCGGCCACCACGTCCTTGACGTTGTCGAGGTAGATGGCCTGCGGCTCCATCAGCTCGGCGGGCACGTCCTGACCCGACTCGGGGTCCTTGACGCTGCTGCTCGCCGTGGGCTTCTCACCCTTGGCCAGCGCGACGGCGAGCTTGGCCGCCGCGTCGGCCTCCTTCTTGACCGCCTTGTAGACGGTCATGCACTGGTCACCCGCGAGGATGTTCTGCAGGCCCTGGACGGTGGCGTCCTGGCCGGTGACGGGCACCTTGCCGTTGAGGTTGTTCTTCTTCAGCACGGTGATGGCGGCGTTGCCGAGGCCGTCGTTGGCCGCCAGTACTCCGGCGATCTTCGGCTGCTCGGTCAGCATCTGCTCGAAGAGCGTTCCGGCCTGGGTGTTGTCCCAGTCGGGCACCGACTGCTCGGGGCCCTTGACGTACTCGCCGGCGTCGAACTTGGGCTTGAGCACGCCGTCGTACCCGGCCTTGAACAGCGTCGCGTTGTTGTCCGTCGGCGAGCCGTTCAGGTAGGCCACGATCGGCTTGTCGGCCTTCTTGTCGGTCAGGCACTTGCTCAGGCCCTCGCCCTGGAGCGTGCCCACCTTGGTGTTGTCGAAGCTGACGTAGTAGGCGGCGCCGCCGCCGAGCGTCAGCCGGTCGTAGTCGATCGTGGCCACGCCCTGGGACTTGGCCTTGTCGATGACCGTCTTGCCGGTGCCGCTGTCCAGGTTCACGATCATCAGCACGGTCGCACCGTTGGTGATCATCTGGTCGGCGATGGTCTGGAACGCCGTCTTGTCGTTCTGGGCGTTCTGGATGTCGTACTGGACGCCGGCGGCCTTGAACGCCTCTTCCAGGTACTTGCGGTCCGCCGTCTCCCACCGGGCGGAGGACTTGCTGTCCGGCAGGATGACGCCGATCTTGCCGGCCTTGGCCGCGTCCGTGGCCGGGGCGGTCGAGGTCGACGTCGTGGTCTGACCGCCGTCGCCCCCGCAGGCGGTGAGACCGAGGGCGAGCGCGGCTGCCGCGGCGGTCAGGCTGAGGATCCCCTTGCGCATGGTGCAGGGTCCTTTCTTCCGGAGGGGCCCGGATGAATGTTGTTTGCGGCAACGTATTCCGGGACGGACCACATTGGAAGGGGGTGAAGGCGGCTAGTTTGTTGTTTCTGGTAACAATCCAGAAACGCCACCTCAACCTTTTCGACGCATGGGAGCCGAGGTGGGAGAGCAAGGCCTGGCGGGCGCGGTCGACCGGGACGGTCCGCCATCGGCGCCGTCCTCGTCGAGCCGCCCGCCCCGCGTGGCCGGTCACACATCCGTGACGTCCACATGTGGACACGACTCGTGACAAACCCCCCCGGCATCTGCGATACATCGATCAAGGCCATTCGGCGTGCGGGGACGCTGTCGTTCACCCATCTGGGGGTTTCGTGAAGCGCCTTTGCAGCGCCCTGGGCACCATCCTGCTCGTCTCCGCCGCCCTGATCGCCGGGAACGTTCCACCTGCGGCGGCCTTACCCGCGCAGTTCCAGAAACAGACGGTCTTCAGCGGCCTGAACCACCCGTCCAACATCGAGTTCTCCCCCGACGGGCGGGTGTTCGTGGCCGAGAAGAGCGGCCTGATCAAGGTCTTCGACTCGCTCACCGACACCACGCCGGCCACCTACGCCGACCTGCGCACCCAGGTGCACAACTTCTGGGACCGCGGCCTGCTCGGCCTCGCACTGCACCCGGACTTCCCGTCCGATCCCCGCATGTACGTCCTGTACGCCTACGACGCCGTCCCCGGCGGCACCGCGCCCCGCTGGGGCACCCCGGGCGGCACGGACGACCCCTGCCCGACCCCGCCCGGCGCCACCGCCGACGGCTGCCTGGTCACCGGCCGCCTGTCGGTGATCTCCCCCGCCGGGGCCGAGACGCCGTTGATCACCGACTGGTGCCAGCAGCACCCCAGCCACTCCGTGGGCGACCTGCAGTTCGGCCCCGACGGCACGCTGTACGCCTCCGGCGGCGACGGCGCGAGCTTCAACTTCGCCGACTACGGCCAGGACAACCTGCCCGCCTCCGACATCACCCCGGACAACCCGTGCGGCGACCCGCCGTCCCCTGTCGGCACCGCGCTGACCCCGCCCGCCGCCGAGGGTGGCGCGCTGCGCTCGCAGGACGTGCGCACCGGCGCCGACCCGGCCGGACTGGCCGGCACCGTCATCCGGATAGATCCGGACACGGGGGCTGCCGCGGCGGGCAACCCCAACGCGAGCAGCACCGACCCCAACGTCGCCAGGATCGTCGCCCACGGCCTGCGCAACCCGTTCCGCATCACCAACCGCCCCGGCACCGGCGAGATCTGGTCCGGCGAGGTCGGCTGGAGCACGTTCGAGGAGATCAACCGGGTCGCCTCGCCCACGACGGCCGTGGCCAACTTCGGCTGGCCCTGCTACGAGGGCGCCGGCCGCCAGGCGGGCTACGACAACCTCAACCTGACCCTGTGCGAGAGCCTCTACACGGCCGGCGCCGCCGCGCACGCCACCCCGTACTTCGCCTGGAACCACAACTCCAGGCCCGCCCCGAACGACCCCTGCCCGACCGGCGGCTCGTCCTCCAGCGGCGTGGCCTTCTACGAGGGCGGCGACTACCCGGCCGCCTACGACGGCGCGCTGTTCTTCTCCGACTACAGCCGCTCGTGCGTCTGGGTGATGACCGCGGGCGCGAACGGCCTGCCCGACCCCGCCACGGTGGCCTCCTTCGACTCCGGCATCCCCGCGGTGGAGCTGGAGACCGGCCCCGGCGGCGACCTGTTCGCCGTCGACTACGCCAACGGCACGATCGTCCGCTACATCTACGACAACACCCCGCCCGCCGCCGTCATCGACGCCACGCCCGCCTCCGGCGCCGCCCCGCTCACGGTGAACTTCTCCGCCACCCGCTCCGGCGACGCCGACGGCGACCCCCTCACGTACGCCTGGGACCTGGACGGCGACGGCGAGCTCGACGACTCCACCTCGGCCACCCCGTCCTTCACCTACACCCAGCCCGGCTCCCCGGTGGTGCGGCTGCGGGTCAGCGACGACCGCGGCGGCCAGGGCGACACCACCGTGACGATCAACGTGGCCAACACCGCGCCCGCGGCCACCATCACCGCGCCCACGGCGGCCACCACGTGGGCGGTCGGCCAGTCGATCGCGTTCTCCGGGGGCGGGAGCGACGCGCAGGACGGCACGGTCCCCGGCTCGAGCATGCGCTGGGCGCTCATCATGCACCACTGCCCCAGCACCTGCCACGAGCACGAGATCACCACGTACACCGGCGCGAGCGGCTCGTTCCAGGCACCCGACCACGAGTACCCCTCGCACCTGGAGCTGCGCCTGACCGTCACCGACTCCCACGGGCTGACCGACACCGAGAGCGTGCTGCTGCAGCCCAGGACCGTGGAGCTGACGTTCACCTCCGCGCCGTCCGGGCTGCGGCTGGGCTTCAACAGCGAGCAGGTGGCCACGCCGTTCACCCGTACCGTCATCGTCGGCTCCGGCAACTCGGTCTCGGCGCCGTCGCCGCAGGCCGCGGGCGGGCAGAGCTACGCGTTCGCGTCGTGGTCCGACGGCGGGGCCGCCACGCACCAGGTGGTGGCGCCCGCGACGGCGAGCACGTACACGGCCGCCTACACGCTGGTGCCGCCCGCGGGCGGGCTGGTGGCCGCGTACGGCATGAACGAGGCCTCGGGCAGCTCGGTCGTCGACTCCTCCGGCAACGGCAACACCGGCACGGCCAGCGGCACGAGCCGCACCTCCAGCGGCAGGTACGGCCGGGCGCTGTCCTTCAACGGCCTGCTGAGCCAGGTCAACGTGCCGGACTCCGCCGGCCTGCGGCTGACCACCGGCATGACGCTGGAGGCATGGGTGCGCCCGTCGAGCGTCAGCGGCTGGCGCACCGTGGTCATGAAGCGGCACTCGGGCGGCCTGGCGTACGCCTTGTCGGCCGGCGCGCCCGACCAGCGGCCCCATGCCCGCGTCCACACCACCGCCGCCGCCGACCTGCCCGGCACGGCAGCGCTCCCGGTCAACACGTGGTCCCACCTGGCGGCCACGTACGACGGCTCGCTCCTGCGGCTCTACGTCAACGGCACGCAGGTGGCGCAGCAGCCCGTGACGGGCCCGATCCGCACGGACGGCGGCGCGCTCAGGATCGGCGGCAACGGCCTGCTGAACCAGGTCTTCAGCGGCCAGATCGACGAGGTGCGCGTCTACAGCCGAGCCCTCACCGCGGCGCAGATCCAGACCGACATGAACACGCCGGTGAGCTGATCCGCCGAGGCCCGGCGCGGTGCGGCGCGCCGGGCCTCACATGGCGGCGATCACGTTCTGCGCAATCAGCCCCACGGCCGACAGCGCCGCCACCGTCAGCACCGCCACCCGCACCCTGCCCCCGTCGAGGTAGCGCCGCAGCGGGCCCGACACCAGGAACCCGAGCACCATGGGGACGACGAGCACACCCCCGGCCAGCAGCGCCTGGCCGGGCAGCTCCCCCACGATCTGGAGGATGACCAGCGACTGGGCCGCGCTCAGGAAGAAGAACATCGCGAGCGTGGCCCTGATCTGGGGCCCCTTGGCGTTCTGGTAGACGAGCGCGATGGGCGGCCCGCCGATGCCGGTGGCGGTGCCGGTGATGCCGGAGACGAACCCGGCCGAGGTGATCGTGTACCCGTTGCGCGGCACGCTGAGCGCCCTGGCCGTCAGCGCCACGGCGATCAGCACCATGACGGCGACGAAGATGCCCCTGGTGTAGACGGAAACGTAGACAATGATGACTGCGGCGATGGCGCTGCCGGGCAGCCTGCCGATGAGCGCGAAACCGAGGCCGCGCCAGTCCACCCGCCGCCATTCCCCGGCCAGGGTGAACAGCGGGAGCGTCAGGTTGACCACCTGGATCGCGCCCGGCATGAGGTCGGGGGCCAGCATGGTGAGCACGGGTGCGGCGACCAGGCCCAGCCCGAATCCGACGCCGCCTTGGACGATGGCTCCCACGAAAACCGCCAGGCTGCCCACAATCAGCATCAATGCCGCATTTGTCATGCATGAGAGTCAACCATCGCCATTCGATGGTCCCATCAGCGCTCCATGGCTCTACGCTGCTGACCGTGGCATCCTCACCCCTCCTGTCCGCACTCCTCGTCATCGCGCTCCTGTCCCCCCAGAGCGCCCACGCCGCCACTGCCCCGTTCCCCAAGAAGGCCGGCAAGCTGGCCGTCACCGCCTGCCCCGAGAGGCCGCTCAGCTCCGGCGGGATCCCGCGTACCCGCGAGTACCTCGACACGGTCGTGAAATGTCTGGACAAGTCGTGGTCGGCGTATGTCGCGCGCACCGGGCTGCGCTTCGAGCGGCCGGCCGTGCGCCACGCCGAGGAGGGCACGGTGTGCGGGGTGCCGATCGCGGACGTGGACGCCTTCTACTGCCACCCCGCCAAGACCCTGGTGTTCCCGCTGACCGGCCGCTGGATCGAGGGGCGCACCGACCTCTACCCGTTCAAGGTCGCCGCCCACGAGTACGCCCACCACCTGCAGACCCTCACCGGCGTCCGCCGCTCCTACGAGGCCCGCCACCGGGCCGAGCCGGACACCCGCGGCGAGTTGCGACGCCGGTTCGAGCTGCAGGCCGACTGCCTGGCCGGGGTGTTCATGGGCAGCGTGCGCGCGTCACTCGCCCGTACGGGCGAGGACTGGTCGGCCCTGTACGAGACGGTACGCGCCAGCGGCGACGACGGCGACCGGCGCAGCCACGGCAAGGGCGCCGGCCGGGCCTACTGGTTCAGGCGCGGCACCACCACCCTCTCGCCCGCCGCCTGCGACACCTGGTCGGCGCCCGCGGCCAAGGTGTCCTGAGGCGTCACGCCGGCGATGAAGGAGCGCGGCAGGGCGAAGAAGCGCTCGCCCTCGGTGCCGGGTGGCCGGAGCGTTCGAACACCTCCAGGCGCGCGCCGCCTCAGCCGGTCAGCGCGCCGGCGAGGCGGGCGGCCCGGGCGGCGAGGCCGGGGATGCTGGAGGTGATGAACGACCCGCCCCCGGCCAGGTCCCCCAGCACGTGCAGGCGCGGGTCGGCGGGGACCAGCCCGCCCGCCGGGTGCAGCGCCGCCAGCCCTTCCGCGAGGAGGGCGGTGACCAGCGGTTCCGCCGCGCCGGGCACGGCCTGGGGCGGCGCGTTCACGGCGTTGACCGCGACGTCCACGCCCAGGTCACCGCTGTCGGCCCGCACCCGGAACCCGCCTTGCACCGCCTCGATCTTGCGTACGCCGGCGACGACGGAGAGCTGCCCCGACTCGAACAGGCGCAGCAGGGCGGCGGCGTTCACTGGCACCATCGGCGAGGCCACGCCGGTGGCCAGGCGGGCGTGCCCGCGCAGCCGCTCGCGGTCGGCCTCGGGCAGCAGCCGCCACGCGAACGGGCCGACGATGTGCGCGGCCTCCTGCAGCACCCGCCGCGCGATCCCGGGATCGCCGACGGCGGCCAGCTGCCGCCGCAGCCGCTCGACGGGCGGCTCGGAGCCCGCCGACAGCAGCTCCTCCGTGAAGCCCGCGAAGTCCTCGCCCGCCTCCTCCAGCTCGGCCCGCAGCAGCCCGGCCAGGTCGTCGATGGTGACGGCGCCACGCTCGCGCAGCAGCGCCTCCACCCGCTCGACGGTCAGGTGCCGCCGCTGGTGACCGAGGGGGCGCTGCCAGACGGCGGGCAGCATGCCGCTGCGCGAGACGAGGGCGATCCGCCCGGTATGACCGCGTGCGGCGAGCGACACGACCACGTCGACGGCCGTCAGCCCGCTGCCGATCACCGCGACACCGGCCTCGCCCGGCACCCCGTCGAGCGTGTCCGCCAGCGGGTACGGGTCGGCGACGAACCCGGGAGCGCCGCCCAGCCCGTAGTGGTCCTGCGGCGTCCCCACGCCCACGCACACCACGACCTGGTCGGCCAGGTGCTCGTGCCCGTCCGCGGTACGCACCTCCAGCCGCGCCCCGCCGCCGGCACGGCCCACCGCGGTTACGCGGGAGGCCACGACGCGGGTCCGCCAGCCCCGTGCCCGCAGCCGCGCCAGGGCCGCCTCGGCGGTCTCGGTCAGGTACTCGCCGTAGCGGGCGCGCGGCAGCAGCGGCTGTCCCAGCAGCTCGTCCAGGTGGGCGGCGGCACGCTCGGGGCCCAGCCAGGCGGCGTAGTGCCCGGAGTCGGAGCCGCGGATGGACATGATGGCGGGCGGCGCGTTGACCAGCACGCTGTCCAGGTCAGGCCCGTACGGCCGGCCCCGCCACGGGTTCGTGCCCGGCTCGAACACGGTGACCTCCGCCCCCTCCGCCTCGCCGACGGCCAGCGCGTCCAGCAGGCCGACCGCGGCGGCACCGGCCCCGATGATCGCGATATGCACGGCGTTCTCCTTCGTCTGCGTATTTGTCCGAACGACCGCTCCGAGCCTCGCGGACGGCGTGGCCGCGCCCCATCCCCCGCCCGCGGCCGATCGCCCGGGGAATGACCCCCTCAAACGGGGGGTTGGCGCAGGAGGGATGTCCAGGCAGGCTGGCCCCGGAAGAAGAGGCGGGGCCGCGAGACCGGCAGGCCCCGGAGGAGAGGCAAGGCCGCCCTCGGAGAAGGACGCGCCCGGCAGGAGGAGGCTCGATGACCCGCCCGCACCGTCACGCCGAGGTCCTGACAGCGGCCGAGCGGGCGGCCGACGCGCTGGAGTGCTTCAGCCGCGCCTCGGCCCGGCTGCGGCGGCTGATGCCGTTCGACGCCGCCGTGTGGTCGGCGACCGACCCGGAGACGGGTCTGGTGACCGCGCCCATGCTGGTGGAGAACCTCGGCTCGGGCGAGGGGTGCGGCGCCTACTGGGAGAGCGAGCTGCTGGAGGAGAACGTGCTGCCGTTCCGCGACCTGGCCCGCGCCGCCGTGCCCGCGGCGGCGCTGCGCGCGGCCACCGGCGGCCTGCCCGCCCGCAGCGCCCGCTTCCGCAGCCTGCTCGGCGGCCAGGGCATCGACGACGAGCTCCGGGCCGTGCTGCGGACCGGGGGCCGTCCGTGGGGCTCGGTGAGCCTGTTCCGCATGCGCGGCGCTCCGGCGTTCGGGCAGGACGACGTCGCGCTGCTCGCCGAGCTGTCCGGGCCGCTCGCCGACCGCCTGCGCCGCTTCGCCGGCCCGCACGACCCGGACGGCGGGCGCGGCCGGAGCGGCCAGAACGGCGGGGACGGCCCGAACGGCGGGAGCGGCGGGCGCGGCCGGGGCGGCCCGAACGGCGGGAGCGGAGGCGGCGGGAGCGGAGGCGGCGGGGGCGGAGGCGGCGGGGGCGGCGACTCGGCGCCCGATGGCGTGGGCGGCAACTCCGCGCCGGGGCTGCTGCTGTTCGACGAGAACGGCGAGGCCACGTCGATCAACGAGGAGGCGCGGGCTCATCTCGCGTCGCTGCCGGACGGGCCGTCCACGCCGTCGGCGCTCGGCGTCCGGCTGCCCATCTGGCTGGTCGGCACGGCGCTCCAGGCGCGGGCCATCGCCCTGGGCCGCGACCGCGGCAACGCCCGCATCCGCCTGCGGACCCGCGACGGGCGGTGGCTGACCTGCCGCGCCTCGTGCCTGAGCGGCTCGGGTGGGCGGCCGGGCCCTGTGGTGCTCGTCATCGAGCCCGCGGCCCCCGCCGACCTGGCCCTCATCGTCGCCCAGTCGTACGGCCTGACGCCGCGCGAGTTCGAGATCGCCCAGCTCGTGGCGCAGGGCCTGGCCACCTCGGAGATCGCCGCGGCGCTGTTCATCTCCCCGCACACCGTCAGGGGCCACCTGAAGGCGGTCTTCGGCAAGGCGGCCATCTCCAGCCGTGGTGAGCTCGTCGCGCGGCTGTTCGCCGGGTAGTCCCTTTCGACAAGGCAAGAGCCGCCTCGCGGGGGGTGTCCCGCGGGGCGGCTCTCTGGGTGTCGGGTGGTTCCCCCGATGCGGGGCGCGTGAGGATCGCGCCCCAACCCCCGCGTTCCCGCCCGGCTCATGACCGGGCGGGGACGCGGGAAGACCTACCTCACTTGGCCAGCAGCGAGCGCAGCACGTACTGCATGATGCCGCCGTGCCGGTAGTAGTCGGCCTCGCCCGGCGTGTCGATGCGGACGACCGCGTCGAACTCGACGTCGCCGGCCTTCACGTGCACGGTCCGCGGGATGCCGGTGCCCTTGTTGAGCTCCTCGACGCCGGTGATGTCGAACGTCTCCTCGCCGGTCAGCCCCAGCGCCTCGGCCGAGCCGCCCTCGGGGAACTGCAGCGGCAGCACGCCCATGCCGATCAGGTTGGAGCGGTGGATGCGCTCGTACGACTCGGCGATGACCGCGCGCACGCCCAGCAGCGCCGTGCCCTTGGCCGCCCAGTCGCGCGAGGAGCCGGAGCCGTACTCCTTGCCGGCCAGCACCACCAGCGGCGTGCCGGCCGCGGCGTAGTTGACCGAGGCGTCGTAGATGAACGACACGGGGCCCTCGGGCTGGGTGAAGTCGCGGGTGTAGCCGCCCTCGGTGCCCGGCGCGATCTGGTTGCGCAGGCGGATGTTGGCGAACGTGCCGCGGATCATCACCTCGTGGTTGCCGCGCCGCGAGCCGTAGGAGTTGAAGTCCTTGACCTCGACGCCGTTGGCCTGCAGGTACTGGGCGGCGGGGGTGCCGGCCTTGATGGAGCCGGCCGGCGAGATGTGGTCGGTGGTGACCGAGTCGCCGACCTTGACCAGCACGCGGGCGCCCTTGATGTCGGTGACGGGCTCCGGCTGCTCCGGCATGCCGTCGAAGTAGGGGGCCTTGCGCACGTAGGTGGAGTCGGGGTCCCACTCGAACGTGTCGCCGGTCGGGATCGGCAGCGAGCGCCAGTGGTCGTCGCCCTTGAACACGTCGGCGTAGTCGCGCTCGAACATGTCGCGGCCGATCGAGGAGTTGACCACCGCGGCGATCTCCTCCGGCGCCGGCCAGATGTCGCGCAGGTAGACCGGCTCGCCGTCGTTGCCGAGGCCGAGCGGCTCGGTGTCGAGGTCGAGGTCCATGGTGCCGGCCAGCGCGTAGGCCACCACGAGCGGCGGCGAGGCCAGGTAGTTCATCTTGACGTCGGGGTTGATCCGGCCCTCGAAGTTGCGGTTGCCGGACAGCACGGCGGTGACGGCCAGGTCGTTGGCCTGGATGGCCTCGGAGATCTCCGGCAGGAGCGGGCCCGAGTTGCCGATGCAGGTGGTGCAGCCGTAGCCGACGAGGTTGAAGCCGATCTTGTCGAGGTACGGCTGGAGGCCGGAGCGCTCGAAGTAACCGGTGACGACCTGGGAGCCCGGGGCCAGCGAGGTCTTGACCCACGGCTTGCGGGTCAGGCCCTTCTCGACGGCGTTGCGGGCCAGCAGGGCCGCGCCGAGCATGACGAACGGGTTGGAGGTGTTGGTGCACGAGGTGATCGCGGCGATCGAGACGATGCCGTGGTCGATCTCGAACGAGGTGCCGTCGGCCAGCGTGACGGGCACCGGCTTGCGCGGCCGGCTGCCGTCGGCGCTGGCGTTGGAGGCGGGCGCGTCGGAGGCCGGGAAGGTCTCCTCGCCGGCCTCGTCGACGCCGTCGGCCACGTAGTTCTGCACGTCGTGCCGCCAGGTGGCCTTGGCCTGCGACAGGACGATGCGGTCCTGCGGGCGCTTGGGGCCGGCGATCGACGGGACGACGGTGGACAGGTCGAGCTCGATGTACTCGGAGAACTCGGGCTCGGGCGCGGACGGGTCGAGCCACAGGCCCTGGGCCTTGGCGTAGGTCTCGACGAGGGCGATCTGCTCCTCGGAGCGGCCGGTCAGGCGCAGGTAGTCGACGGTCTGGCCGTCGATCGGGAAGATCGCGCAGGTGGAGCCGAACTCGGGGCTCATGTTGCCGATCGTGGCCCGGTCGGCCAGCGGCACGGACGAGACGCCCTCGCCGTAGAACTCGACGAACTTGCCGACCACGCCGTGCTTGCGCAGGATCTCGGTGATGGTCAGCACCAGGTCGGTGGCGGTGGCGCCGGCGGGCAGCTTGCCGCTGAGCTTGAAGCCGACCACGCGCGGGATGAGCATGGAGATCGGCTGGCCGAGCATCGCGGCCTCGGCCTCGATGCCGCCGACGCCCCAGCCGAGCACGCCGATGCCGTTCTCCATCGTGGTGTGGGAGTCGGTGCCGACGCAGGTGTCGGGGTAGGCCTTGCCGTCGCGGATCATGACCACGCGGGCCAGGTGCTCGATGTTGACCTGGTGCACGATGCCGGTGCCGGGCGGGACGACCTTGAACTCGTCGAAGGCCGTCTGGCCCCAGCGCAGGAACTGGTAACGCTCGTGGTTGCGCTCGTACTCGCGCTCGACGTTGCGCTGGAAGGCGTCGGGGTGACCGAAGTAGTCGACGATGACCGAGTGGTCGATGACCATCTCGGCCGGGGCGAGCGGGTTGATGCGCGAGGCGTCGCCGCCGAGGTCGCGCACCGCCTCGCGCATGGTGGCCAGGTCGACCACGCACGGCACGCCGGTGAAGTCCTGCATGATGACGCGGGCGGGCGTGAACTGGATCTCCACGCTCGGGGCCGCGCTGGGGTCCCAGTTGCCCAGCGCACGGATGTGGTCGGCGGTGATGTTGGCGCCGTCCTCGGTGCGGAGGAGGTTCTCCAGCAGGATCTTCAGGCTGTACGGGAGACGTGCGGCGCCCTCGACGGCATCCAGCCGGAAGATCTCGTACGACGCGTCGCCGACGCGGAGCGTGTCACGGCTGCCGAAGCTGTTCGCGGACACGGTGATTCGCCTCCTCCATAGACAGGTGTTCAGACAGAATCCTGCCGCACTACGGAAGCAGCCAGCACGTTAGGTAACCCTAACCACCTGGCCCCGCGGCAGGTTGTCTCGACGTCAAGATATCCCCAGAATATCTCGACATCAAGTTAAACCGGCGCCAGCCGCCAGAACAGCAGGCCGATGATCGCCACCGACAGGATCGGCGCCAGGATCTTCTGCTCGAACTTCCTGCCCGTCTTGATGCCGATCTTCCACGGCAGCACGAACTTGGCCCCCAGCGGCCACAGCACCGGGCACCCTCGCTCCGTCATGCAGTCGCCCACGACATGCATGAGGCAGCCGGCTCCCACCGCCAGCCCCAGCCAGGCATAACCCACGTCGAGCGACATGAACACGGCGTACAGCCCCGCGGTCATGCCGATGTTGACCATGACGGAACCGATCTTGTTGCCCGGGATGCCCACGCCGATGGCGCGCAGGGCCAGGCCGATGAGCAGCACCACCATGATGTCGCGGCCGATGGGATAGGCGTTGGCGAGCCAGTGCGCCCCGAACCCGAGCGCCACCGCGAACGCCAGCGAGTGCGTCGCCCCGCGGTGCCCGCCGCTGATCCAGGAGACGAACTTGCTCAGCCCCCACGTCAGCGGCCCGAACGTCTGCGCGATCGTCGCGCTCGGATGGTCGAGGTCGGGCAGCATCGCGGCGCCCGCGCAGATGAGCGCCCCGGCGATCAGCTCCGCGGGAGTGAGCGCGGTGGCCATGATCCCCGTATCGATGAAACGGGAGGATTCGTTCAGCAGCGGTAGTGCCGCCAGTGGCGGAGCCAGCCCCAGCCAGGCGATGGCCCCGGTCATCGCGTGAGTGTGCCCCATCATGATCGGGACTGTACGGCAAAGAAGCTCTTTACGCGCCGAGGCGTGCCGCGCCGCCGTACACCTGCGACCCCGGACCACCCGCAAACGCAGACGAGGTCGTCTCCGCGGCGACAGCACCCCCCAGCCCTGCCGACGCGGAACGACCTCGTCTGCCCTGAACAACGACGTCCTCCCCGATCCTGTTCCCGGATTCCGCAACTTTTTCGTGATCTGGCTCACTCCTCGGCGAGGCTTGCGAGCAGAACACTACCGATATATCTTTGACGCATCGAGAACAGATCGCGATATAGGAGGAAATCCCATGACGCACCACTTCGCAGCGAGCGGGCCCTGGCCCGGCGCCCACGAGTACAAGCGCGCGCTCCGCGAGACGCTGCACGCCATGAGCGACGCCTTCGACCAGGTCGGCGAGCAGTTCGGGCGCGGCGTCCGCGGCGAGGGACGCGGTGGTGATCGCGGCGGCCCGCACGACCAGCGACATCGGGGCAGGAGGGGCGGGCCGGGCCCGTTCCCGTTCGACTTCGGGCGCGGCGGCCCGTTCGGCCCGGGCGGGCCGTGGGGCGGCGGCCATCGCGGCTGGGGCGGCCGCGGCCGCAAGGCCAAGCGGGGTGACGTGCGCGCCGCGATCCTGGCCCTGCTCTCCGAGGAGCCGCGCAACGGCTACCAGATCATCCAGGAGATCGCCGAGCGCAGCGAGGGCGGCTGGAAGCCCAGCCCGGGCGCCGTCTACCCGGCGTTGCAGCAGCTCACCGACGAGGGCCTGGTCATCTCCGAGGAGAACGAGGGCCGCAAGACCTTCCGGCTCACCGAGGAAGGCCGCGCCTACATCGAGGCGCACGCCGACGAGGTGCGCGCCCCGTGGGACGAGATGCGGCCCGACATCGACGACAACACCGCCGATCTCTGGCACATCGCCCGCCAATCGGCATTCGCCATGATGCAGATCCTGCAGACCGGAAACGACGCACAAATCCGCGAAGCGCGTAAGACTCTGGTTGAGACCCGGCGCAAGCTGTACCAGATCCTGGCCGACGGCGACGACCCGGGCGAGGAGTGATCGATGGCCGGCGTCGCACCGGACAGCCGCCGGTTCGGGGAGAGCGAGGAGCCTGGGATGGACCGCAACGATCTCCGTATCGGCGACGCCGAGCGCGAGCAGACGATGGCCGCCCTGCGCGAGCACTTCGCGCAGGGCCGCCTGACCCACGAGGAGCTCGACGAGCGCCTCGACAGCACGCTGGCCGCCAAGACGGCCCGCGACCTCGCGCAGGTGACGGCCGACCTCCCGGGGCAGGAGCCGGCCTACCGTGAGCCCGCCTCGCCGTACGGGATGGGCGACTGGCACGCTGCCGCGCACGCCCACCGGGCGCAGATGCAGGCCATGCGCCACGCGCAGCGGGAGATGCACCGCGCCGCCTGGATGGCCAGGAAGCACGGGCACGGGCACCGCCGCGGGCCGCACCCCATCCTGCCCGTCCTGGGCGCGCTCATGGTGATCGGGCTGATCGTGGGCGGCTTCGGGATCTTCAAGGTGCTGTTCGTGGTGTGGCTGGGGGCGATGGTGTTCAGTCTGGTGCACCGGCGTTTCCACCACCGCGGCTGAGGGCCCCGCCCTGATCGTTTTTGGGCCTTGACCCTGTCAGGGGCCCACCTGATGATCTGGGCGGGCCTTCGACGCGAAAGGGACACCCACATGGCCGAGCAGGGCCTTCCGGTCCGCCTCACGAACCCGTTCGCCGCCGTCGCGGGTGCCGGCGGCGTCGTCATGGACGTGCCGGAGTACCAAGCCGGGTTCGACCGCGACCACGCGGCCTGCGCCGAGCCGATGTGGAAACTGGAGCGCGCGCAGGACTTCTACGAGCCCGACGTGGCGAGCTGGCGGGCCATGATGGACGGCGACTGGGAGCGGTCTCTGGCCCTCGTCCACGCCATGGCGGGCCCGCTGTCCGACTACTTCCGCCGCTACCAGCCCGTCAGGCGGTTACGCGTGGCCGAACTGCCGGTCACCCCCTATTTGCAGTGGGAGATGCACGTCCTGGCGCTGCGCGCCGCGGCGGGCTCCCCCTGCCGGGTGGTGCCCGCCGCCCGCGTGGCGGACCTCGATCCGCTGCCGGAGCTGGTGATCTTCTCCCCGTCCCTGATGTACGAGGTCCTGTACGACGAGTACGGCGGCGGGCGCGGCGGCCGCCGGATCACCGATCGCGACGTCGTCGAGCCCTGCCTGCACGCGGTCCGCACCCTGTTCGACGAGGGCGAGGACGTGCGCGACTTCCACGAGCGCGAGATCGTGCCGCTGCCGCCGCCGACGATCACCGACGAGATGCGGGCCGCGCTGCCCGCCTACGCGCACCGTACCGAGGAGTTCAGGATCTGACCTCCTCGTTGAGGCATCGCAGGACCGGGAAGCGGGTCAGCGCGCCCGGGTCCAGCTCGCGCCCGGTGGTCACCTCGAAGACGGCGCTCTGCCCCGGCAGCAACGTGACGAGCTGGTCGTCCACGCTCGCGGCGGGATCGAGCCGGTCGGGGAAGAGCGCCAGCTCGCGCAGCACGCTCGACGCGGTGATCGTCACCCGGTAGCCGCCCGGCGAGCGCTCCACGTGCGCGTCGTAGGCGGCCGGCGGGTAGGCCACGGCCGGGTCCTCGGCATAGCCGCGCACGATGCTCACCCCGCCGCCCGCCCCGGCGCTCACCCCGCCGCCCGCCCCGGCGCTCACCCCGCCGCTCACCCCGCCGACCACGCCGCCGCCCGCCCCGGCGCCCGTGCCGCTGCCCGTTCCGCTGCCCGCGCCGTCCAGCCGGGCCGTGAGCAGCTCGCGGGCCGGGTCGTCGGGCTCGGCCACCGACGGCGGGAGCGCCACCCTGAGCACCGACCTGGGCGCGGCGTGCACGGCGACGACCTCCTTGGCCAGCGGCCGGCCGTCGAGACCTCTCCGCTCCAGGCGCAGCTCCCCCGACCAGGGCTCGTCGGTGTCGTTGACCAGGGCCGCCTCGCCGTCCTGGACGGTGATCAGCCGGTCGGCGTAGGCGCGGCGCAGCGCGTACCACAGCGGTTTGCGCCGCCCGTCGCCGTCGACCGCCGACCAGGACGTGACCGGCCAGCAGTCGTTGAGCTGCCAGACGATCGTGCCCATGCAGTGCGGCATGAGCGCGCGGAACCGCTCGATGCCGAACGCCATCGCACGGGCCTGGTTGAGCTGCGTGAAATAGTGCCAGTCGTCGAACGTCTCCGGCCGCGGCAGATGGTCGCCGAGGCCGCGCAGCAGCTTGGCCTGCCCGTCGACGGCCTTCTGGTGGGCGGAGCCGGGCGTGAGCGGCTCGTCGGAGGAGGCGCGGCGCAGCGTGGCGTAGGAGGGCGGCCCCTGGAAGCCGAACTCGGCCACGAAGCGCGGCCGGTAGGCGGCGTAGCGGCGGTAGTCCTCGCGGTTCCAGACGTCCCAGATGTGGATCGTGCCCCGGGCCGGATCGTTCGGGGGCAGGCCGGGGGCGCCCGAGTAGGGGCTGCCGGGCCAGTACGGGCGGGTGGGGTCCAGCTCGGCCACGATCGACGGCAGCAGGTCGTGGTAGTAGCCGGCGCCCCAGCTCCGCCCCGCCAGCTTCTCCCGCCAGCCCCAGTCGGCGTGACCCTCCAGGTTCTCGTTGTTGCCGCACCACAGCACCAGGCTCGGGTGCGCGGCCAGCCTGGCGACGTTCTGCCTGGCCTCGGCCTCGACCTCGGAGCGCAGCGGCTCCTCCTCGGGGTAGGCGGCGCAGGCGAACGGGAAGTCCTGCCAGACCAGCAGGCCGAGCTCGTCGGCCAGGGAGTAGAAGGCCTCCGACTCGTACAGGCCGCCGCCCCACACCCGCAGCAGGTTCACCCCGGCGGCCGTGGCCTGCGCGAACCGTTCGGCCAGGCGTTCCCTGGTGACGCGGGCGGGGAAGCAGTCGTCGGGGATCCAGTTGACGCCCCTGACGAACACCGGCACGCCGTTGATCGTGAGCTTGAACGCCTCGCGGTCCAGCTCGACGTCCCTGAACCCGATCCTGCCGCGCCACTCCTGCTCCCCGAGGCGCACGGTCAGGTCGTACAGGGGCTGCTCGCCGTGGCCTCGCGGCCACCACAGCGCGGGCTCGGGCACGCGCAGCTCCACCACACCGGCGCGCCCGTCCAGGCGGTGTTCCGCGGTGCGGCCGGCGATCCGCGCGGTGAGGGTGAGCGGCTCCTCGGTCGTGCGCTCGACGCGTACGTGCACCTCCACCCGGCCGTCGGCGCGGGCGAGCGGGCGCACCTCGGCCAGCCGGGCGCCCGACCAGCTCTCCAGCCCGATCGGCCGCCAGATGCCCGCCGTCACCAGGGTGGGACCCCAGTCCCAGCCGAAGTTGCAGGCCATCTTGCGGATGAACGGGTACGGCTCGTCGTAGGCGCCCGGCCGCTCCCCCAGCGCCGCCCGCAGCCCTTCCGCGTGGCCGTAGGCCGAGGAGAAGCGCACGACGAGCTCGTTGGCGCCCTCGCGCAGCAGGTGGCGGACGGGGAAGCGGTAGGAGCGGTGCTGGTTGGCGGTCTCGCCGATCAGGACGCCGTTCAGCGTGATCGCGGCGACCGTGTCGAGGCCCTCGCACACCAGGTCGGTGCGCTCGTACTCGTCCGGCGACCAGGTGAACGCCGTGCGGTAGGTCCACTCCGTACGGCCGATCCAGGCCAGCCGGTGCTCGTTGCCGTCCAGGTACGGATCCTCGATCACCCCGGCCGCCAGCAGATCGGTGTGCACGCAGCCGGGCACGCTCGCCGGGATCTCCGCCAGGTCCTGCGACGACAGGGTCCAGCCGCTGTGCAGCGGGCGGTACTTCAAGAAGCTCTCCTTAGCAGGTCTCGAGCTGGGCGCACGCCACGAGATGCCCGGGCTCGGCCTCGTACAGGCCGCCGGAGCCGCCCTTCTGGTGGTACAGGCAGGCCTCCACGGGCGCGGCGTCGTCCCAGGGCTCGTGCAGGCGCGGCACGGCCGACAGCAGCTCGCGCGTGTACGGGTGCAGCGGATCGCCGAAGACCCGCTCGGTCAGGCCCATCTCCACCACGCTGCCCTTGCGCAGCACCACCGTGCGCTCGGCGAGGTAGTTGCCCAGCGACAGGTCGTGCGTGATGTAGAGCACGCTCAGCCCCCGGGCCTTCAGCTCGGCCAGCAGGTTGAGCACGTCGATGCGGGTGGAGGCGTCGAGCATGCTGGTGATCTCGTCGGCGACCAGCAGCTTGATGTCCAGCAGCAGCGCGCGGGCGATGAGCAGGCGCTGGAGCTGGCCGCCGCTGAGCTGGTGCGGATACTTGCCGAGCACCTGGTCGGGGTTGAGCCGCACGTCGCGCAGGGCCGTGCTCACCCGCTCGGCCCACTCGGGCGCCGGCACGGCGGGGAAGTACGCCTCCTTGATCATGGCGAACACCCGGTCGGCCTTGAACACGGGGTTGAAGGAGCTGAACGGGTCCTGGAAGATGCCCTGGACGCGGCGGTAGTACTCCTTGCCGGAGCGCACCGGCAGGCCGTCGAAGGTGATGGAGCCTCTGGTGACCGAGTTCAGGCCGAGGATCATCCGGCCGATCGTGCTCTTGCCGCTGCCGCTCTCGCCGATCAGCGAGACGACCTCGCCGGGCACGACCTCGAACGTCACGCCCTTGACGGCCGCGACGCTCTTGCCGCCGAAGGCGCCGACCCGGAATTCCTTGGTGACGTCGTGGAGCTTCAGCATCAGGCCTTCCAGCAGGCTACGTGGTGGTCGGGGGCGAGCTCGGTCACCGGCGGGTCCTCGGCGCACTGCTCGCCCGCGATGGGGCAGCGGTCGCGGAAGCGGCAGCCGGCGGGCGGGTTCAGCAGCGACGGCGGGCTCCCGGCGATGCCTTCCAGTCTGCGGTCGGCGTAGCGGACGCCCACCGCGGGCAGGGAGTCGAGCAGCAGCTTCGTGTACGGGTGCCGCGGCGCCTTGACGATCACGTCGGCGGGCGCCTTCTCGGCCAGCCTGCCCGCGTACATGACCATGATCGTGTCGGCGATGTGGTGGGTGAGCGCGAGGTCGTGGGTGACGAAGATCATGCTCTTGACGTAGCCGCTCTCGCGGAAGCCGAGCAGGGCGCGGGCGACGGCCTTCTGGGTGGAGACGTCGAGCGCGGAGGTGACCTCGTCGGCGATCAGCAGGGACGGGTCCAGCAGCGTGGAGATGACCATCACCATGCGCTGCTTCATGCCGCCCGACAGCTCGATCGGGTAGCGGTCGAGCACCTCGCGGGGCAGGCCGACCTGCGACATCCGGCGTTCCAGCTCGGCGAGGTCGAGCGTGGCGCCGCGCGACCTGAGCAGCTCGGTCACCATCCTGCGGATCTTGCGGGTGGGGTTGAGCGCGCTCATGGCGTACTGCGGGATGAGGGAGACCTCGCGGAAGCGGAACTCGTTCATCGCCCGGTCGTCGTCGATGGGCAGCTCCCGGCCGTCGAGCACGACCGTGCCGCCCGTGCGGCGCATGCGCCCGTCCATGCGGATGAGCGACTTGCCCAGCGTGCTCTTGCCGCAGCCCGACTCGCCGACCAGGCCGATTATCTCCCCGTCGCGCAGCTCGAACGTCATGCCGTCGAGGGCGCGCACGTCTCCCTTGAGCGTCCTGTAGTGCACCTTCAGCTCGCTGACCTGCAGACTCATGTCTCCCTCAGTTTCGGGTTGAAGACCTCGTCGAGCCCGACGTTGGCCACGTACAGGGCGCCCACGATGGCCGTGATGGCCGCGCCGGGCGGCACGAACCACCACCACAGGCCGAGCTGGAGGGCGCTCCACTGGTTGGCGTTCTGCAACATCAGGCCGAGCGAGACGCCTTCGGTGGGGCCGAGGCCGATGAAGTCCAGCGAGGAGGCGATCAGCACCGAGCCGCCGAACAGCAGGATGAACGTCATGAACAGGTAGGAGCTCATGTTCGGCGCGATCTCCCTGGCGATGATCCGGCCGGTGCCCGCGCCGCTCATCCTGGCCAGGTCCACGAACTCCCTGGTACGCAGCGAGAACGTCTGCGCCCTGATCGCCCGAGCCGCCCACGGCCACTGCGTCAGCCCGATGAACAGGCCCTGCACGGCCACGCTGCGGATGCCCAGGTAGGCGTTGATGATCAGCAGCACGGCCAGCGTGGGGATGACCAGGATGACGTTGGTCAGCATGTTGAGGACCTCGTCCACGATCCCGCCGCGGTAGCCGGCCACGAACCCGACGAGCATGCCGATGACCGCCGCGATGCCGCCGCCGACCACGCCGACCGCGAACGTGCTGCGCAGCCCGTACACGAACTGCAGGAACACGTCCTGGCCGAACGTGGTGGTGCCGAACCAGTGCTCGGCCGAGGGCGGGCTCATGGGCTTGGGGCCGTAGTCGTTGGGGGTGCCGGAGAACAGCACGGGGCCGAACAGCCCCAGCAGGAGCAGCACGAGCACGATGCCGAAGCCGGCCATCAGCTTGCCGTTGCGCACCGCGAAGTACAGGGCCTCGCGCCGCACCCCGGCCGGCTCGCGCGGAGCGACTTCCTGAAGTGTCGTCATGCCTGCGCACCCGCCATTCCCGCCCTGGTCCGCGGATCGACCACGACGTAGACGATGTCGATGATGAAGTTGGCGATCAGCACGCCGAGCACGATGAACAGGAACGTGCCCTGCAGGAGGAAGAAGTCCTTGTTCTGGATGGACTTGAGGATGAGGCTGCCCAGGCCCGGATAGGCGAAGACGATCTCGGTGACCAGCGCTCCGGCCACCAGCACGCCCAGTTGCAGGGCCAGGCCGGTGATCTGGGGCAGCACGGCGTTGCGGAAGGCGTAGCGGCGGATGAGCCTGCTGGGCGCGCCCAGCGCGGACAGGTAGTTGGAGTAGTCGGACTCCAGCTCATAGATGATCATGTTCCGCATGCCGATGGCCCAGCCGCCCAGCGCCACCAGGAACAGCGACAGGAACGGCAGCGCCCAGTGGTGCAGCAGGTCGAGCACGAACGTCCACGACCAGTTGGGCCGCATCGAGAAGCTGTAGCCGCCGGCCACCGGGAACCACCCGAGTATCACGCCGAACGCCCAGGCCAGCAGCACGGCCAGCCACATGTACGGCATCGCCGTCAGCACGTAGCCCACCGGCAGCACGGTGTTGTCGAGCAGCTTGCGCCGGGCCGCGTACGCGCCGAACTGGTTGCCCACCACCCAGCTCAGCAGCACCGACGGCACGATCAGAGCCAGCGTGTACGGCACCGCCTGGGTGATCACATCGCTCACCGGCGTCGGGAACAGCCAGATGCTGACCCCGAAGTCCCCCCGCAGCAGCGCGCCCCAGAAGTTGAGGTACTGCTGCCACAGCGGCTGGTCGAGCCCGAACAGGCTGGTGTAGTAGGCCCGCATGGCCTCCACGGCCTCGGGCTTGGTGACGTTGGCCCGCGCGACCATGCTGGCGACCGGGTCGCCCGGCATGAAGCGCGGGATCATCCAGTTGACCGTGACGGCGACGAAGAAGGTCAGTCCGTAGATGAGCAGTTTCCTGCCGAAATAACGACGCACGTGTGTTGTCTCCGGGGAGTTCCCTCCGCCCCGGGGATACGCGGGGCGGAGGGATCGGGGGTTCGTCCGGTCGGCTCGTCAGGAGGCGGCGGGCTGGAGCTGCGTGAGCGTCTCGAAGCCGCCGAGCTCGAGCCAGTTGCGCCACATCACCGCGCCGGTCTTGGGCGCGCTGCCCGCCGCGGAAGGCCAGTTCTTCCACACGCTGGTGCTCGACTGCGCCCACAGGCCGTTGTACCAGAGCGGGATCACCGGCATGTCGTCGAGATGGATCTGCTGGAGCCGGGAGGTGATCTTCTGCATGCCCGCCGTGTCGTCGGTCTTGACCTGGTCGAGGTCCTGGACCAGCTTCCAGGCCTGCTCGTTCTCGTAGCGGGCGAAGTTGACGGTGTTCTGCTGCTTCTGCACCGGGAGCTGGAACATGTACTCGTAGTAGGTGTACGGCGAGTTCGACAGCTGCCGCTCGTTGTTGATGAGCAGGTCGAAGTCGCCCTTGGCGCGCTGCTCGACCAGCGCGTTGAAGTCGGGGAACTCCGGCGTGATCTGGATGCCGGCGGTCTTGGCGCTGGCGGAGATGGACCTGGCCGACTCCATCCAGTCGGTCCAGCCCGACGGCACGATCAGGGTCAGGCTGATCTTGGAGCCGTCCTTGTTCTCGACGTACCCGTCGCCGTCGGTGTCCTTGTACCCGGCGTCGGACAGCAGCTTCTTGGCCTTGGCGGCGTCGAAGGTGAAGCCGGAGGAGGAGACCACGTTCTGGTCGACGTACTTGTCCCACTGGGGCAGCAGGCCGGTGGGGCTGGCGGCCTTGACGAGGTTGCCGTACACGCTTTCGACGATCTTCTTGACGTCCACGGAGGAGGCCAGCGCCTTGCGGAAGGCCGGGTCGTCCATGGGCTTCTTCGTGGTGTTGGGCACCAGCCACGCGGTGTTGGCCGACAACATGTACGGAGGCTCGTTGTAGTACGTCGTCAGCCCGAAGTTGCCCTTGACCAGGTTGGCCACGCCGGGCAGGAAGTTGTTGCTGAGGTCCAGGCCCTTCTGCAGCAGCATGCCCATCGCGACCTCGTTGCTGGGCGTGGCGATGTCGACGATGTAGCGCGGCTTGGGCTCCATGTTCAGCGCCGTCTTGCCCCACCAGTCGTCGCGCCGCTGCAGGACCACGCGGTCCTGGTCCTTGCTGAGGAACTTGTACGCGCCCGTGCCCACCGGGTTCTCGTTGATCCCGTCGAGCACCTCCTTCTCCGAGCGGCCCTTCCAGATGTGCTCGGGGACGATGGAGCGGCTGTAGAGGTTGAAGTCCCACTGCTGGTAGTTGGCCTTGGAGAAGGTGAACTTCACGGTCTGGTCGTCCACCGCCTCGACGGTCTTCAGCCAGTCCCACAGGTGGTGGTAGGGGATGGTCTCCATCTTGCCGAGCTCGAAGGAGAAGACGACGTCCTTGGCGGTGAAGGGCTGGCCGTCCGACCACTTGATCCCGGGACGCAGCTTGACCTGGTAGGTGGTGTCGTCGGTCCACGAGCCGCTCTCGGCCAGCCAGCCGTTGAGCTTGGCCGCGTTGGGGTCGTAGTGGAAGAGCGTCTCGTACACCAGGCCCTTGGTGCCGACCGCCGAGTCCCACTCCCTGATCGGGTTGAAGTTCGGCGGCGGCCCCCACTGGGTGCCCGTGGTGTAGAGCGTCTCGTTGCGCGGAAGCTGGTCGGGGTTGGCACTGGCCGCGGCACCCTGGCTCTGCGGCTGGGAGGCCGGCGGGGTCGGCGTGGCTCCGCCACCGGAGCAGGCCGCGGCGAGCAGGCCCGCCGCCACGAGCGGAATCATGATCCGAGCCCGGTTACGCATCGTTTCTCTCCTTCCTCCGCGCCTGGCGCGAAGGGTACGTGCACCTGTCAGACCCCCGAATCGGCCTTGGGAGCGCTCCCAGCGCTGACGCAGAAAGCGCCCGCGCATAAAGGCCGGTGACCGATTTCTCTGTTCATCAAGCGCGGGCCCGGAAGGGCCTGCTGAACCGGATAAGTACCGCGAACGTAAATTCCGCGTGTCCGTACAGTCAAGAGCCGTGACGCTTTCGAGACGTGTCCCGGAAACGCTCTCCGAGCCCGCCGGCCAACCGGTTCGATCTCCGTCACCTGCCAACCAGGCGACGCGCTCCGCCGTCCTACTTCCGCCACATTCGCCACATTCGTGAAGGAACTCAACGGTGAGACTTGCCTCCACGCTCGCGGCGCTGCTCGCCGCCGCTGCGACGCTCGGCGCGACGCTGCCCGCCCAGGCCGCCGCCCCCGCCCTCCGGATCGTGACGATCTCCTACGACTCTCCGGGGGCGGACCGGCGCTCCAACAGCTCGTTGAACGCCGAGTACATCACCCTGCTCAACACCACGAGGAAGGCCATCGACCTCGAGGGGTGGAGCGTGCGGGACAAGACGGGCTACACCTACGAGTTCGGCGCCGGCGTGGTGCTGGGGGCCAGGAAGCGGATCACGCTGCGCACCGGGCAGGGGAACGACGGCACCAGCAGCGTGTTCTGGAACCGCAAGCAGTACGTGTGGAACAACGACCAGGACACCGCCTACGTGCGCAACCCCGGCGCCAGGCTCGTCGACTCCTGCTCCTACAAGGCCCGCAGCAACTCCGCCGCCGTGAACTGCTGAACCGCCCGGCATCGAGCGGCGGCGCTCCCGGCGGCCCGGGAGCGCCGCTTCGCGCTATTCGCAGAGCGTGACGGTCTCGGCGTCGCACTTGTCGGCGCCGTCACCGCCGTTCGCGCTGTCGGCGCCGTCGCCGCCGATCAGCACGTCGTCGCCCGTCCGGCCCGCGAGCCGGTCGTCGCCGGCCTCGCCGGCCGCCTGGTCCGTGGCCGTCCCGCCGAAGAACAGGTCCGAGCCCGCCCCGAGGACGACCCTCGACCGCAGCGTGGTCCTGTTCGTCAGCGTGTCGTTCCCGGCGCCCGTGTCGGCCACGATCGTGGTGACGCCATCGGCGTCGCAGACCGACACGTTCTTGGCGGTCGCCGTGCAGCCGGCGCCGGGGAACAGCAGCCCGCCGTCGTTCCTGACCACCAGCCTGCCGCCCACCTGCGTGATCGTGATCGCGTCGGCGGCGGCGTCCGCGGTGATCTGCAGCAGCGGCGCCGAGACGCTCACGTCGGCGGCGGCGTGAGCCGGTCCGGCGACGGCGAGCAGCGAGGCGGCCGCGGCGGCGGCCACCGTGGCGCCCGCCGTCAGCGCCCGCACCCCGTGCCGGCGCAGGACGGTGGCCCTCGACCGGCTGCCGGTCCCCCGTGTCGTACTCATACATCCCCCTCTGTCGGATGACAGGCCGCCGCGTTCGGCGGCCGAAGATGAGTACAGCTCGGAGGAGGGCCTGGGCTCAGTGCCGGAGCGGACAGGCCTTCTGTGCCGATGTGCCTGGTGTCAGAGCCAGCCCATCTGCTGGGCCGTGCGGATGGCCTCCAGCCGGTTCTGCGCGTTGAGCTTGGTCATCGCGCTGGACAGGTAGTTGCGTACCGTGCCCTCGGTCAGGTGCAGCTCGCCGGCGATCCTGGAGATCGTGGCGCCCTCCGCGGCCAGGCGCAGCGCGTCGCGCTCGCGCTCGGTCAGCGGGCTGTCGCCGGCCGCCATCGCCGCCGCCGCCAGCTCCGCGTCCAGGTAGCGGCCGCCGGACTGGACCTTGCGGATGGCCATCGCCAGCTCCTCGGCCGAGGCGTCCTTGCCGAGGAAGCCGCTGACGCCCGCCGCCATGGCCCTGCGCAGGTAGCCGGGCCGGCCCAGGCTCGTCAGGATGACGATCTTGCACTGGGAGCTGATCTGCTCGGCCGCGCTGAGCCCGTCCATGCCGGGCATCTCGATGTCGAGCACGGCCACGTCGGGACGGTGCTCGGCGACCGCGCCCACCACCTCGTCGCCCCTGCCCACCTGGGCGACGACCTCGATGCCGTCCTCCAGGTCGAGCAGGGCCGCGATGGCGCCGCGGATCAGGTGCTCGTCGTCGGCCAGCAGCACGCGGGTCGTCATGCGGGCACCGCCGCCCGCAGCAGGTACCGCCCTCCGGGCGCGGGCTCGGCCTGCAGGGTGCCGCCCGCCGCGCGCACCCGCTGCGCGAGCCCCGCCAGGCCGATCGGCGCGTGCTCGCCGACCGGTCCGCTGACACCGTCGTTGGACATCTCCAGCACCCCGTTCTCGATCGTGATCGTGCAGCGTTCGGCCTTGCTGTGCTTGAGCACGTTCGTCGCACCCTCGCGTACGACGGTGGCCAGCAGCGTCCTGGTCTCGGGCGGCAGCGAGCCGATGTCGGCCCGCACCGTGCACCGCACGTCGGCCGCCTCCAGCACCGCGCGCACGCTGGCCAGCACCTCGTCCAGGTCGATGGCCCGGTAGTTCTGCACGACGGTGCGCACCTCGCGCAGCGACCTCCTGGACAGGTCGCGCACCTCGAACATCTCGGCCGCCGCCGCCTCCGGATCGGTGGCCAGGGTCCGTTCGGCGTGCTCGGTCCTGGTCGCCACGTCGGTGAGGCTGCGGCCGAGCAGGTCGTTCAGGTCGCGGGCGAAGCGCAGCCGCTCCTCCGAGACGGCCAGCTTGGCCATCGCCTCCTCCCCCTCGTGCGCCTCCTTGGTGAGCTGCCACAGCTTGAGGTTGGCCAGCACCCCGCCGACGGAGATCAACGTGAAGACGGACTGCACCGGGAGCAGCAGGGAGACGCGGAAACCGTCGGCGAAGCTCGCGTACACGTTGAACAGCACGATCGACGTGACGGACACGGCGATGATCGTGCGCTTGCGGACGAACGGCGCCAGCAGCGCCAGCCAGGTGGGCAGCGCGAACACCTGCCCCGCCGCGGCCAGCAGCAGGGCGATCATCCCGGTGATCGCCAGGATGGCCGTGGGGCGTCTCTCCCCGCGCACCGCGATCCTGAACGGCCGGGTGCTCAGCACGTTGAAGACCAGCAGCAGGACGACGCCGAGGGCGATCAGCGGCCACGGCGCGGCCGCCTCCTGCCAGCGGAGGTACAGGTCGAAGTAGCCGAAGAGCGGGATCAGGAGCACGAAGTCCGTGCAGTAGACGATCAGCCAGCGGACCCTGGTCAGCTTGGACGCGTGCCGCACGCGGTCGAGGACCTTCACGCGGGCACCACCGCGCGCAGGAGGAACCGCCCGCCCGGCGTGGGCTCGGCGGAGAAGGAACCGCCCACGGTGACCAGCCGCTCCGACAGGCCGCGCAGGCCGCTCCCGGGCGCCACCGCCGGCTCCGTGACCCCGTCGTTGAGCATCTCCAGCACCCCCTCGTCGATCCTGATCTCGCACCGCGTGGCCGCGCTGTGCTTGAGAATGTTCGTGGCGCCCTCGCGGACCGCCCAGGCCAGCAGCATCTTGGCCGACGGCGACAGGCTGTCGGTCCTGGCCTCGATCGCACAGCGAACCCCGGCCGCCTCCAGCGCCGCGCGCACTCCGGCCAGCTCCTCCTCCAGGTCGAGCGCCTGGTAGCCGTGCACCGCCTGCTGCACCTCGAACAGCGACTCTCCGGCGAGCGCGCGCACCTCGGCCATCTCGGCCGCGGCCCGTCCGGTGTCCTTGGTCGCCAGCTTGGCGGCCAGCTCGCTCTTCAGCGTGATGACCGACAGGCTGTGCCCGAGCAGGTCGTGCAGGTCGCGGGCGAAGCGCAGCCGCTCCTCCGCCACCGCCAGCCTGGCCACGGCCTCACGGCTCATGTACGCGTCCCTGATCACCCACCAGAGCCAGCGCCACACGAGCATGGCCCCGATCATCAGCACGGAGTTGATCAGCTGGCCGACCAGGATGCCCTGCCAGGGCAGGCCGACGACGAGCCCGGCGTGGGCGGTGACCACGATGACGAGCAACGAGGCCAGCACGATCGTCACGCGCGGCTTGAGGTAGAGGGCGGCCAGCGACGCCCACATGGTCATGGTCTGCAGCCACATGGCCGCCGACGCGCCGTCCAGAGGAGACAGCACGAACAGCGCCGCCGAGAGCACCCCCGCGAGCAGTAACTTCAGCGTCGGCTTGGGGCGGTGCTCGAAGGCCTCGTGCAGCAGGAAAGGGCCGAGCCCGAAGAAGGCGGTCACCAGGACGACGTTGACCGCCGCTCTGGCGACGGATAGCTCACCACGCATCGCGTCCTCGGCGATGAACGCGACGGACATGAACCACACCAGGCCCAGCGCGGCGTCCATCCAGTACAGCAGGATCTTCCTCGCGGTGTCGGGACGCGTCGCCATCACGCCCTCCCCCTGCTGAATAGAACCTCCCCGGTCAGCGAAATCCTATCTTCAGGGCGGAGTCGCCCAAAGAATTCGTGACACGTCCGGCTTCGGGGTTACTCCGCGCAGTGACAACCACGCCAGGCCGTGACGGGCGGCGTAGCCGGTCAGCGTGCGGGCGTCGCGCTCGCTCAGGTCGCCCTCGTCCGCCAGCACGGGGGTCAGCGCGATGCGCCGCCACACCTGGCCGGGGTCGGCCAGCCCGTGGGCCCGCGCGACCTGCTCGGCCGCCGCGCGTACGGACGCCGCCACCAGGCCCAGGCGCGCGCCCCGGGTGGAGCGCGGCTCGACGGGGGCCAGCAGGTTGACGGTCTCGACCTCGGCGCCCGCCTCGCGGGTGGCGCGCAACATCGCGGCGTCGCCGGGGGCCAGGCCGTCCCGCCGCAGCGGCAGCGTGAAGCTGACCCGCAGCCGCCGCTCGCGCTGCATGGCGTGGATGGCCCGCGCGCGGCGCAGCACCGCGGCCCGGTCGGCGCTGTCGCGCACCTCGAAGTCCACGGCGGCGGCGTCGAACGCGCCGACCACCCGGCGGTAGGCCGCGGCCAGCCCGCCCGGTTTGGTGCAGGTGGCGGCCAGCTCGGGCCCGGCGGGGCCGCCGAACACGGGGGCGGCGTCGCCGCCCATCGCCCTGAGCCGCCCGATCCGGTTGGCCACCGGGTTCCTGCCCGGGTCGAGCAGGCCCGTCCGGTCGGCGGCGAGGGTGCCGTCCGAGTCCACGAGCCCGGTGCGGTCGGCGGCGAGGACGCTGTCCGGATCCACCGGCCCGGTACGGCCGGGAGAGGCAGCGCCGTCCCCGTCCGCCGGCCCCGTGCGGCCGGGAGAGGCAGAGCCGTCCCGGTCCAGCAGGCCGCTCCACTTGGGCGAGCAGCCGTCGCCGCCCGCGACCAGGTGGCCGAGCGCGTACCGGCGCACCCCGGTGCGGCGGGCCTGCGCGGGCAGGTCGAACGTGGGCTGGCGGGCGGTGTCCACGAACGCCACGAACGCGGCGGACGCTTGCCCCGCGGGCGACGCCGGAGTGGTGGCGGGCGGACGCGCGACCGGGGCGCGCGGCGGCGGAGCGGCGTCCGCCGGCAGCAGGCGCACCACCGCGGCGGTGCCGGCGGCGAGCGCGAGCGCCCCGAGAACGGCGAGCGGGCGCGGGAGCAGGCCGGGCTCCCTCTTGTGCCGAGGCATGGGCCACCCCGAGTGTTCGGTCGGCTACGTACAGCTCTGGCGCTCGAACGTTAGCAAGCCCGTACGGCGCGGCGCGGGCCTTTTCCGGTTCGCGTCCGTTGTGTGCGGATAATGTGGACCATGAAGCTGCGGATCTTCACCGAGCCCCAGCAGGGCGCGACCTATGACGACCTGCTCGCCGTCGCCCAGGCCACCGAACGGCTGGGTTTCGACGCTTTCTTCCGGTCCGACCACTATCAGCGCATCGGCCCCGGCGACCAGGGCCCGGGCTCGACCGACGCGTGGATCACGCTTGCCGGCCTGGCCAGGGAGACCTCCGGCATCAGGCTGGGCACGCTGGTGTCGCCGGCCACGTTCCGGCTGCCGGGGCCGCTGGCGATCAGCGTGGCGCAGGTCGACCAGATGAGCGGTGGCCGGGTTGAGCTGGGCTTCGGCACCGGCTGGTTCGACGGCGAGCACTCGGCTTACGGCATCCCGTTCCCGCCGGTGAGCGAGCGCTTCGGCCGGTTCGAGGAGCAGTTGGAGATCATCACCGGGTTGTGGACCGCGCAGGACACCTACTCCTTCGAGGGCAGCTACTACCGGCTGGCCGACTCCCCCGCGCTGCCCAAGCCGGCCCAGCGGCCGCGCCCGCCGGTGATCATCGGTGGGGTCGGGACCAAGCGCACGCCGCGCCTGGCGGCCACGTACGCGGACGAGTACAACGTGCCGTTCCACACGGTGTCCGACACCGGTGCGGCGTTCGACCGGGTGCGCCAGGCGTGCGAGGCGACCGGGCGTACCGTGCGGCTGTCGGCGGCGCAGACCACCGTGGTCGGCAAGGACCGCGCGGAGGTCGAGCGGCGCGCGACCGCCATCGGCGAGGACCCCGACCGGCTGCGCGAGGCCGGCCTGGCGGGCACCCCGGACGAGATCGTGGCCAAGATCGGGAAGTTCGCCGAGCTCGGGGCCGAGCGGATCTACCTGCAGATCCTCGACCTCGGCGACCTGGACCACCTGGAGCTGATCGCTGCCGAGGTGCTGCCGCACGTGTAGTGCGCGGTTCGCGGCCCATGCCGCCGTTCGCGGCGTTTCGCAGGTAGTAATCGGTTGGCGGCGCTTTGCTGGGTTACGGCAGACTTGGGGCGTGCTGCTGACGATCACGACCACCGCCAGGCCCGCCACCGACCTCGGCTTTCTCCTGCACAAGCATCCCGAGCGCGTGCAGGAGTTCAGCCAGTCGTTCGGCACGGCCACGGTGTTCTATCCCGAGGCGGGCGAGGAGCGCTGCACGGCGGCGCTCATGCTCGAGGTGGATCCGATCGCGCTGGTCAGGTCACGCGGCAAGAACTCCCCCGACTTCAGCCTGTCGCAGTACGTGAACGACCGCCCGTACGCGGCCTCGTCGCTGCTGGCCGTGGCGCTGGCCGACGTGTTCCGCACGGCCCGGGCCGGGCGGTGCAAGGCCAGGCCCGAGCTGCCCGGCACGCCGCTGCCGCTGGAGCTGCGGCTGCCCGCGCTGCCCTGCCGGGGCGGGCCCGACCTGGCACGGCGGCTGTTCGAGCCGCTCGGCTGGGAGGTGGACGCGCGGCCCGTGCCGCTGGACGAGAGCTTCCCCGAGTGGGGCGAGTCCCGATATGTCGGGCTCAGCCTGCGCGGCACCACCCGCCTGGCCGACGCGCTCAACCACCTGTACGTGCTGCTGCCCGTCCTCGACGACGGCAAGCACTACTGGGTCGCGCCCGACGAGGTGGACAAGCTGATCAGGGCCGGTGAGGGCTGGCTGGGCGGCCATCCCGAGCGGGCCCTGATCACCCGGCGGTACCTGGGGCGGCGCTGGGCCCTCGCCCGTACGGCGCTGGCGCGGCTGGCCGAGCTGGGGGACGAGACGGAGGAGGAGCTGGAGCCCGCGGTCGAGGAGGAAGCGCCCGCCGACGTCACGGCCGCCGACGAGGCGGCCGCCGCCGGAGCCGAGGCCGGCGCCCAGGTCACCGCTCAGGAGCAGGCGGCGGCCGGGCCCAAGGCC
Organism: Nonomuraea sp. GTA35; assembly: GCF_041950525.1. Lineage (NCBI taxonomy): Bacteria > Bacillati > Actinomycetota > Actinomycetes > Streptosporangiales > Streptosporangiaceae > Nonomuraea > Nonomuraea sp. GTA35. The sequence goes on from NZ_JBGNUV010000003.1 coordinate 536,669, forward strand.
AAGCCGCTGAACCTCATGCGGCGCGAGGCCATCCTGGCCAAGCTGGAGGAGCTCGGCGCGGTCAGCGTGATCGACCTCGGCTGCGGCCAGGGCGAGCTGGTCGGCGCGCTGCTGGCCAGGCCCAGGTTCGCCCGGGTCGGCGGCATGGACGTCTCGCCGATGGCGCTCACCATCGCCGCCCGCAAGCTGCGCCTGGAGCGCATGCCCGACGCCAAGCGCGCCCGGCTCACGCTGTTCCAGGGCGCGCTCACGTACACCGACAAGCGCCTGTCCGGCTACGACGCCGCGGTGCTCATGGAGGTGATCGAGCACGTCGACCCGCCGCGCCTGACCGCGCTCGAACGCGTGGTGTTCGGCCGCGCCAAGCCCCAGCACGTGCTGGTCACCACCCCCAACATCGAGCACAACGTCCGCTACGAGTTCCTGACCGGGTTGCGCCACCCCGACCACCGCTTCGAGTGGACCCGGGCCGAGTTCGCCGGCTGGGCCACCCGGGTGGCCGCCCAGTACGGCTACCAGGTCGCCTTCGTCCCGGTCGGCGACGACGACCCCGAGGTTGGCCCCCCGACCCAGATGGGAGTGTTCACCCGTGATCAGCGTTCCTGAGCTCTCCCTCGTGGTGCTCGTCGGCGTGTCCGGCAGCGGCAAGTCCACGTTCGCGCGCAGGCACTTCAAGCCCACGCAGGTCATCTCCTCCGACTTCTGCCGCGGCCTGGTCGCCGACGACGAGAACGACCAGGCGGCCACCCCGGCGGCCTTCGACCTGCTGCACCACATCGTCGGCGTGCGCCTGGCCAGGGGCCTGCTCACGGTGGTCGACGCCACCAACGTCCAGTACGCCGCCCGCAAGAGCCTCATCGACCTGGCCAGGCGGCACAACGTGCTGGCCGACGCGATCGTCCTGGACGTGCCGGAGGAGGTGGCGATCGAGCGCAACGCCGCCCGCCCCGACCGCGACTTCGGCCCCGGCGTGGTCATCAGGCAGCGCAAGGACCTGCGGCGCTCGCTCGGCAAGATCTCCGGCGACGGCTTCAGGCGGGTGCACGTGCTGCGCGGCCTGGAGGAGATCGAGGCCGCCACGATCGCGTACGAGAAGGCATGGTCCGACAAGACGGAGCTGACGGGCCCGTTCGACATCATCGGCGACGTGCACGGCTGCCGCTCGGAGCTGGAGACGCTGCTGCGCGAGCTGGGCTGGCAGGGGCTGCGGCATCCCGAGGGGCGTACGGCGGTGTTCGTCGGCGACCTGGTGGACCGCGGCCCCGACACGCCGGGCGTGCTGCGCCTGGTCATGGACATGGTCGAGGCCGGCACCGCGATCTGCGTGTCCGGCAACCACGAGCAGAAGCTGGTGCGCGCGCTCAACGGCCGCAAGGTCAAGGTCGCGCACGGCCTGCAGGAGTCGCTCGACCAGCTCGCCGCGCAGCCGCCGGAGTTCGTGGCGCGGGCCAGGGCGTTCATGGACGGCCTGCTCAGCCACTACCGGCTGGACGGCGGCCGGCTCGTCGTCGCGCACGCGGGGCTCAAGGAGGAGTACCACGGCCGCGCCTCGGGCCGGGTGCGCGCGTTCGCCCTGTACGGCGACACGACCGGCGAGACCGACGAGTACGGCCTGCCGGTCCGCTACCCGTGGGCCGACGAGTACCGCGGCCGCGCCATGGTCGTCTACGGCCACACCCCCACCCCCCACCCCGAATGGGTCAACAACACGATCTGCCTCGACACGGGTGTCGTGTTCGGCGGTCACCTGACGGCGCTGCGCTACCCCGAGCGCCAGCTCGTCCAGGTCCCCGCGGAGAAGGTCTGGTACGAGCCGGCCAAGCCGCTGTCGGCCGCCGGCGGCCGCGACCCGGGCATGCTGGACATCAACGACGTGATCGGCACCCGGCACGTGGAGACCAGGTTCGGCTCCCGGGTCAAGGTCATGGAGCAGAACGCCGCCGCCGCGCTGGAGGTCATGAGCCGCTTCGCGGTGGACCCGCGCTGGCTGGTGTACCTGCCGCCGACCATGGCGCCGCCGGAGACCTCCCGGCTCGACGGCTACCTGGAGCACCCGCACGAGGCGTTCGAGGAGTTCGCGGCGGCCGGGGTGAGCGAGGTCGTGTGCGAGGAGAAGCACATGGGCTCGCGGGCCGTGGCCGTGCTGTGCCGTACGCCGGAGGTGGCCGCGGCCAGGTTCGGGGTGGACGACGGCAGCGCGGGCGCGCTCTACACCCGTACCGGGCGGCCGTTCTTCAGCGACACCGCGCCGCTGGTGGAGCGGCTGCGCGAGGCGTGCGCGCCGCTGTGGGCGGAGCTGGGCTCCGACTGGGTGGTGCTCGACTGCGAGCTGCTGCCCTGGTCGGCCAAGGCCGGGGAGCTGATCAGGTCGCAGTACGCCTCGGTCGGCGCGGCCGCCGGCGCCGCGCTGCCGGAGGCGGTCGCGGCTCTTGAGGCGGCGGCCGGGCGCGGGCTGGGTGTGAGCGGTCTGCTCGACCGCACCCGCCGCCGCTCCCGCAATGCTGCCCTGTTCCGCGACGCTTATGCCCGTTACTGCTGGCCCGTCGACGGCCTGGAGGGGATCCGGGTGGCGCCGTTCCAGATCCTGGCCTGCGAGGGGCGGACCACGGCGCTGGAGCCGCACGCCTGGCACCTGTCCACGCTGGCCCTGCTCGACTCGCCGCTGATCACCGCGACCCGGCACGTCTTCGTCTCGCTGGACTCGCCGGAGTCCAGGGCCGGGGCGACCGCGTGGTGGGAGTCGATGACGGCGGCCGGGGGCGAGGGCATGGTGGTCAAGCCCGCGGCGTACGTGCCCGGCCGGGTGCAGCCGGGGGTCAAGGTGCGCGGGCGCGAGTACCTGCGCATCATCTACGGCCCCGACTACACCGAGTCGCTGGACGTGCTGCGGCGCCGCTTCCTCGGCAAGAAGCGGTCGCTGGCGCTGCGCGAGTACGTCCTCGGCCTGGAGGCGCTGTCGCGGCTGGCGGAGGGGGAGGCGGGCTGGCGGGTGCACGAGCCGGTCTTCGCCGTGCTCGCCCTGGAGTCGGAGCCGGTAGACCCGCGCCTGTGAGCCCTGACCCGGGAATACGTGGGTGATCGACGGGTAGTTCCCCGACCATTCGGGGGAGGTGCCTGCATGGCAACGCAATACACCCATCATGAGCATCTGGGGCATGTCATCTTCATCACGGCAGCCGCAGCCATCGGTGGGTTCCTGTTCGGGTACGACAGCTCCGTCATCAACGGCGCGGTGGTCGGCATCCAGAAGCACTTCCAGGTGGGCTCGTTCGAGACCGGCTTCGTGGTGGCCATCGCGCTGCTGGGCTCCGCCCTGGGTGCCTGGGTGGGTGGCGGGCTGGCGGACCGGTGGGGGCGTACGCGGTCGATGCAGGTCGCGGCGGTGCTGTTCGCGGTCAGCTCCATCGGGCAGATGTTGCCGTTCGCCATCTGGGACCTGGCGCTGTGGCGGATCGTCGCGGGCTTCGCGATCGGCATGGCGTCGGTACTCGGCCCCGCCTACATCGCCGAGGTCGCCCCGCCCGCCTACCGGGGCCGGCTGGGCTCGTTCCAGCAGCTCGCCATCGTGCTCGGCATCGCGGTCTCGCAGCTCGTCGACTACGTGATCGCGCGCCTGGCGGGCGGGGACGTCAACAACATCCTGTGGGGGCTGGAGGCGTGGCAGTGGATGCTCGGCGCCTGCGTCGTGCCGGCGCTGCTGTTCCTGCTGTTCGCCTCGACCATCCCCGAGTCGCCCCGCTACCTGGTCATGTCGGGACGGACGCGGCGGGCCCGCGAGGTGCTGTCCGAGATCGAGGGCGACGACGTGGACCTCGACGACCGCATCGCGGAGATCCAGCACGTGCTGCGCACCGAACGCGTACCGGGGCTGAAGGACCTGCGCGGCCGGGCGATGGGGCTGCTGCCGATCGTGTGGATCGGCATCGTGCTCTCGACCTTCCAGCAGTTCGTCGGCATCAACGTGATCTTCTACTACTCCTCCGTGTTGTGGCAGTCGGTCGGCATCAACCAGAGCGACTCGCTGCTGATCAGCTTCTCCAGCTCCATCATCAACATCGTGGGCACGTTCATCGCGATCTCCCTGGTGGACAAGATCGGCCGCAGGCCGCTGCTGCTGATCGGCTCGGCCGGCATGGCCATCGCGCTGGCCACGGCGGCGTGGGCGTTCAGCTCCGCCGTGGGCGAGGGCGAGTCCGTCTCGCTGCCCGACCCGCAGGGCGCGATCGCGCTGATCGCGGCCAACGTGTTCGTGCTGTTCTTCGCGCTGTCATGGGGCGTGGTGGTCTGGGTGCTGCTCGGCGAGATGTTCCCCAACCGCATCCGCGCCGCCGCCCTGGGCGTCGCGGCGGCGGCCCAGTGGGTCGCCAACTGGCTGATCACGGTGTCGTTCCCGGCCCTGGCCGAGTGGAACCTGCCGCTCACCTACACCATGTACGCGATCTTCGCGCTGCTGTCCTTCCTCTTCGTGAGCAAGTGGGTCAGGGAGACCAAGGGCCGCAAGCTGGAGGACATGGGCTGATCACGTCCCTTCATCGGCTACCCTCCGGCACGTGCTCGACGACGTTCTCGGCCCCTCCCTCGACGTGCTGTTCTGCGGCATCAACCCCGGCCTCATGTCCGAGGCCACCGGCCACCACTTCGCCCGCCCGGGCAACCGCTTCTGGCCGGCGCTGCACCTGTCCGGCTTCACGCCGCGCCTGCTGGCGCCCGCCGAGCAGCACCTGCTCCCCTCGTACGGGCTGGGCATCACCAACATCGTGCCCCGGGCCAGCGCCAGGGCCGCCGAGCTGACCCGCGACGAGCTGCTGGCGGGCGGCGAGGCGCTGGCCGGGAAGGTCGCTTCGGCCGGCCCGAAGGTGCTGGCCGTGCTCGGCATCTCCGCCTACCGCACCGCCTTCGCCCGTCCCAAGGCGGTCATCGGGCCGCAGCCGGAGACGGTGGGCGGCGCCCGCGTGTGGGTGCTGCCGAACCCGAGCGGCCTCAACGCCCACTGGACGGTGGCCACCATCGCCGGGGAGATGGGCCGCCTGCGCTCGTCCCTCTGAAGGGCCGCCGGTCAGCCGCGGCCCGCGGCCTGGAAGGTGTGGCGGTAGGACTGCGGCGAGACCCCGATCGCGGCGTGCAGGTGCTGCCGGAGCGACGCCGCCGTCCCGAACCCCACCCGCGCCGCGATCACCTCGACCGGCAGGTCGCTGGACTCCAGCAACTCCCGCGCCCGGGCCACCCGCTGCTGGATCAGCCACCGCCCCGGGCTCGTCCCGACCTCGTCGCGGAAGCGCCGGGCGAACGTGCGCAGGCTCATCCGGGCGTGCCTGGCCAGGTCGGTCAGCGTCAGCGGCTGGTCCAGCCGGGTGAGCGCCCACTCCCGCGTGGCCGCCGTCCCCGTCGCGGACGGCTCCGGCACGGGCTGCTCGATGTACTGGGCCTGCCCGCCGTCGCGCCACGGCGGCACCACGCACCGCCGCGCGACGTGGTTGGCCACCTGGCTGCCGTGGTCCTTGCGGACGAGATGCAGGCACACGTCCACCCCGGACGCCGCTCCCGCCGAGGTGAGCACGTCGCCGTCGTCCACGAACAATACGTTCGCGTCGAGAGCCACCCGGGGGAACAGCTCGCGGAAGCGGGGCGCCAGCGCCCAGTGGGTCGTGGCGGGGCGCCCGTCGAGCAGGCCGGCGGCGGCGAGGGTGAAGGCGGCGGTGCAGATGGACACGATGCGCGCACCGGCCGGGATCAGCGCGAGCGCGTCCGCCACCGGGGCGGGCAGCTCCGCCGAGTCGGGGGCCGCCGTGTACGGAGGGATGATCACCGTGTCGGCCGAGGCCAGAGCCTCCGGCCCCCGGTCCGCCATGATCGTGAAGTCGGCGCAGGTGCGCACCGGCCGGCCGTCGACCGTGCAGGTCACCACCTCGTACAGACCGTCGGCGACGCCGAACACCCGCTGCGGGATTCCGAGCTCGAACGGGTACACCCCGTCCAGCGCCAGGACGACGACACGATGCATGGCAGGATTCTATCGATGGATGGCATTCATGCCACTCCCGCCCGGCCGCCGCACCCCGCAGGCTGGGAACCATGAACGACATGCCCACCATGCGCGCGATCAGCCAGGACGTCGTCGGCGGCCCCGAGGTGCTCAAGGAGATCCGCCTGCCACGGCCCGCGGCCGGTCTCAGCGAGATCCTCGTCCGGGTGCACGCCGCCGGCCTCAACCCGACCGACTGGAAGCACCGCTCCATCCCCGGGCTCTTCCTCGGCGAGCCGCCCTTCACCCTCGGCTGGGACGTCTCCGGCGTCGTCGAGTCGGCCGGCCCGGGCGTCACCCTGTTCAAGCCGGGCGACGAGGTGTTCGGCATGCTGCCGTACCCGCACGGGGCCGGTTCGCACGCCGAGTACGTCACCGGCCCCGCCCGCGCCTTCGCGCGCAAGCCCGCCGCCCTCGACCACGTGCAGGCCGGCGCCCTGCCGCTCGCCGCCCTCACCGCCTGGCAGGCCCTGGTCGACACCGCCCGGCTGGAAGCCGGCCGGCGGGTGCTGATCCACGCGGCGGCCGGCGGCGTCGGCCACCTCGCCGTGCAGATCGCCAAGGCCCGCGGCGCGTACGTCATCGGCACCGCCAGCGCCCCCAAGCACGGCTTCCTCCGCTCCCTGGGCGCCGACGAGGTCATCGACTACCGCACCACGGACGTCGCCGAGGCCGTCCGCGACGCCGACGTCGTCCTGGACGCCCAGGGCAGCGACCACGCCATCCACTCGCTGCGCAGCCTGCGTCCCGGCGGCCTCCTGGTCTCGCTCCTGCTCGACGGCGGCATGGCCGCGCTCGCGGAGGAGGCCGCCCGTCTCGGGGTGCGCGCGCAGGTCATGCTGGTGGAGGCGGACCACGCCGGGATGGCCGCCATCGCGGAGCTCGCGTCCGACGGCCGGCTGCGCGCCGAGATCGCCGGCACGTACGAGCTGGCGGACGCGGCGAAGGCGCACGCGCTGGGCGAGACGGGGCACACGACCGGCAAGCTGGTGCTCACCGTGCGCTGATCGCGCGTGCCGCCGCAGAGCTTGAACGGGGCCAGGGCTCCGGACGCCTGGAGAGCCCTGGCCCCCGGTCACAGGCGAAACCCGGTCACCTGGCCGCGAAGTCCTGGGTCCAGTAGGGCGTGCCCGAGGCGTCCTTGGCCACGCCGACCCCGATGAGGTTGTACTTGCAGTTCATGATGTTGGCGCGGTGCCCGGAGCTGGTCATCCAGGACTGCATGACCTGGGCGGGGGTGCGCTGCCCCTTGGCGATGTTCTCGGCCCAGCCGGAGCCTCCGGTGAAGCCGGCCGCCTTGATGCGGTCCATGAAGGAGCGGCCGTCCTTGGAGGTGTGGTCGAAGTACTTCTTCGCGGCCATGTCAGCCGAGTGCCCGAAGGCGGCCGCGCGCAGCTGCGGGTCGTGCTTGACGGCGGAGCAGCCGCCCTTGGCTCGCTCCTCGTTGACCAGCCGCACGACCTCGTTCTCCTCGGCGGTGCCCACGGTGCCGGAGGGCGGGGCCGAGGAGGTGGGGCTCGGCGCGGGCGAGGTGGGGCCGGGCGAGGTGGGGCTGGGCGCGGGTGAGGTGGGGCTCGGGCTGGGGGCCGGCGTGCCGCTGCCCGGCGTGCAGGTCAGCTTGGCGGCCTTGGACCTGACCGGGCGGCCTCGGTAGTCGGTGGCCGTCGCGTAGTAGGTGCCGGGCTCGCAGGCGAGCGTGAGCGTGAGGCGGCCCTTCCTGGTGGCGCCGCTCTTGACGACCGAGTCCTTGCCGGGAACGGCCCGCAGGATGCGGATGCGCAGCAGCGCGGAATTGAAGCAGCCGCGCCGGGCGGCCGCGGACTGGATCTTCAGCGTGTCGCTGACGTGCGGCTTGGCCACACTCACGCGACACCGCGCCGCTTCCGACGCCGCGGCAGCCTGCGCCGCGCTCACGGGCGCGGCGATCGCTGCCAGGCTGACGGCTGCGGCGAGTACCCCAAGGGGTCTACGCATAGGGGGTTTCCTCCAGTTGCGGTAGACGCTGGATGGCTCCGCATTCTGTCGGGACCGATACCGATTTGTCATCTAAAACGGAATATTTCCCTAAAGCGGGTGTAAACCAAAGTGATCGTTGGGGCGTCTGCGCAGGCCATCGGGACCGTCACCCGGGAGGACCGAAACCCCCATCCGGTCACGGACGGGAGGCCGGCCCCGGCCGCCGCACGGGCCTGGTACGCTCCGAATCGGACGGCCCTCCGCGGCATCCCGCGCCCCTCACCGAACCGGCGCTCGCGAGGACACCGCACCCCGCCATCCGGCCCATCGCCGTCCTCTCAGCCGAACGACCAACGGATCAGGACGATCCGTCGTCGAACGGCGTCCGGATCCCCGACGAGGGAGGAACGATCCGGTGAAGCGCTACATCCTGACCGGCACCCCGGGAGCAGGCAAGACCGCGATCCTGCGGTGGCTGGAGCTCGACGGCTACACCGTCGTCGACGAGGCGGCGACCGACGTCATCGCCCTGCGCCAGGCCCAGGGCGACGACGAGCCGTGGACCAGCCCGTCCTTCGTGGCGGACATCGCCGCCCTGCAGCGGCGGCGCCAGGTGCGGGCCGCCGCCCTGCCCGGCGACGTGCAGTTCTACGACCGCTCCCCCATCTGCACCTACGCCCTGGCGACCTACCTCGGCCACCCCGTCCCACCGGCCCTGACCCGCGAGCTGGAACGGGCCGCGGCGGAGCGGATCTACGACAGGACGGTCCTGTTCGTGTGCAGCCCCGGATTCGTCATCCCGACCGCGGCGCGACGGATCACCTACGAGCAGGCCCTCCGGTTCGAGCGGATCCACCGGGACGCCTACACCTCGCTCGGGTACGAGTGCGTCCCGATCCCTCCGGGACCGCTGGCGGACCGGGTGGCGGCGGTGAAGGAACGGCTCGGAACCGCGCTCCCCGGCGGGCGGCCCGCCGGCTGATCGTTCACGCCGTCGTCATCCACTTCTGTCATGATCCACTGGATCTCGCGACAGCGACAGGAGAACAATGACCTCATTAGCGCGCCGTGCAGTGCGTGCCGCCCTCACGATCGGGCTGGCCACCGCAACGATCTGGACGGCGGGGGCACCGGCGCAGGCCGCCGCCTCCGCCACCGTCTCGGTGGACTTCACCAGGCCGATCCGCACGCTCTCCCCCGCCGACTACGGCATCGGCATCACCGGGTACGGCAGCGGCTCGTACATCACGAACGACGCCCGGCACCGCGAGCTCCTCACCGACCTCGCACCGGGGCGGATGCGCATAGAGCTGCACTACGAGCGGCCCGGCGACCACACCAGTCCCATCGTCTGCGGCGGCTACAAGTGCGACACGACCATCACCGGTGACGCCTGGATCGCGGCCATCCGCGACCTGGGCGCGGAGCCCGTCGTCATCCTCCAGGTGGACGGCCGCCAGAGCGCCGAGGTGAACCGCGACGACGCCGTCGCCCTCTACCGGCACTTCGCCGCCTCGGGGACGCCGGTGCGGCGCTTCATCCTGGGCAACGAGCTCAACTGCGCCTGCACCCCGGAGAAGCCGGAGATGACGGCCGCCGAGTACAGCAGCCGCTTCAACCTGATCGCCGACGCCCTCGACGCCGAGGACCCCGGGGTGACCGTCGGCGGCCCCGCCACGGCCTGGAACGACCACTCCTACATCAGGACGTTCCTGGAGGGCTCCGGCGACCGGGTCGACTTCCTCGACTACCACGACTACGGCAACGGCAGCGAGACCGTCACCGACCAGGACCTCCTGACCACCGTCGTCCGCGGCTACGAGACGGACCTCAAGGAGGTCGGCGCGCTGGCCGAGTCGGTGCTCGGCCGCGAGATCGACATCCAGATCGGCGAGTTCAACTCCGACTTCGACGACCCCGGCGGCCGGCGCACGCTCACCCACTTCAACACCCTGTGGGGCGCCGCCGCGCTCGGCCAGATCCTGCACGCCGGCGCCGCCGCCTACCAGTACGGCGACAAGAACGGCCAGCTCGGCCTGACGAGCACGGACGGCGAGGGCGGCATCCCGCGCAGCGAACCGCTGCCGATCTACCACGGCATCGGCATGTTCACCGGCGAGGGCCTGTTCCGCCCGTTCGGCACCACCATGGTCGCCGCCACCGCGGACAACGCGCTCCTGCACGCGTTCGCCTCCGACGGGGGCAAGAACGTCGTCCTCGTCAACGTCGGCACCGAGCCCCTGGACACCACGCTCGGCTTCACCGGCCTGACGGCGGGCACGGCGGCGCTCTGGCAGAGCACCGACGCCGCGTGGGCCCCGCACCGGGCCGGCACGGCCGAGGTCGCGGGCGGCAAGGCCACGCTGACGCTGCCCGCCCGCTCGGCCACGACGCTGGTCATCCAGGAGCAGGGCCTGTCCGCGACCTACTTCGACAACGCCGACCTGACCGGCCCGAAGCTCACGCGCGTCGACCCCGGCGTGAACTTCGACTGGGGCGCCGGCACGCCCGACCCGGCCATCGGCCCGGACACCTTCAGCGTGCGATGGACCGGCAAGGTGATCGCCGACCGCGCGGAGACGTACACGTTCATCACGACCAGCGACGACGGCGTGCGCCTGTGGGTGGACGGCACGCTCGTCGTGGACGCCTGGACGGACCACTCCAAGCGCGACGACAGCGGCCAGATCGCGCTGACCGCCGGCGCGCACGACCTCAGGATGGAGTTCTACGACAACGGCTACGACGCCATCGCCCAGCTCCACTGGTCGAGCCCGTCGATCCAGCGCCAGGTCGTCCCGGCGGCGAAGCTGCTGACCGGCTGACCGGACGGCGCCCGCGCGGGCTCCCCGGCCGGCGCGGGCGCCCGGCGGCGAGGCGGGCTCAGTGCTGGGAGAGCAGGTGCGCCAGCTCCTGCTCCACCTCCTGGTTCGCCACGAAGAGCAGCTCGTCGCCCGCCTCCAGCGGGTCGTCGGCCGTCGGGACCAGGACGCGGCCCTCGCGCAGGATCGCCACCAGGGCCGCGTCCACCGGCCAGGGGACAGAGCCCGCGCGCTGCCCCACCACCGGCGCGTCCTCCGCCAGCGTCAGCTCCACCAGGTTCGCCTGACCCTGGCGGAACGTCATCAGGCGCACCAGGTCGCCGACGCTGACCGCCTCCTCCACCAGGGCGCTCAGCAGGCGCGGCGTGGAGACGGCGACGTCCACGCCCCACGACTCGTTGAACAGCCACTCGTTGTTGGGGTGGTTGATGCGGGCCACCACGCGCGGCACGCCGTACTCGGTCTTGGCCAGCAGCGAGACCACCAGGTTCACCTTGTCGTCGCCGGAGGAGGCGACGACGACGTGGCAGTTGTTGAGGCCCGCCTCGTCGAGCGAGGCGATCTCGCAGGCGTCCGCGAGCAGCCATTCGGCGCGGGGGACGCTGTCGATCTTGATGGCTCGGGGGTCGCTGTCGATGAGCAGGACCTCGTGGCCGTTCTCCAGGAGCTCGGCCGCGATGGAGCGGCCGACGGCGCCCGCTCCGGCGATGGCGACGCGCATCTCACTCGTCCTCTTCCGGTGCCGCGGCGAGCACCTTGTTGATCCGGTCCATGTCGTTCTCCGCGGCGATGACGTGCAGCACGTCGCCCTCCTGCACCACGGTGTCGTCGGAGATCGTGACGGCCTCCCCCATGCGGTTGAGGAAGGCGGCGCGGACGCGGGCGCGGGCCTCGAGATCGACGACGCGGGTGCCGATCCAGGAGGCGTTCACGGTGACCTCGGCCAGGACGACGGTGCCGGTGGGGTCGCGCCAGAGCGGCTCGGCGCCCTCGGGCAGGATGCGGCGCATGATCTGGTCGGCGGTCCAGCGCACGGTGGCCACCGTGGGGATGCCCAGCCGCTGGTAGACCTCGGCCCTGCGGGGGTCGTAGATGCGGGCCACCACGTTGTCGACGCCGAACGTCTCCCGCGCCACCCGGGCGGAGATGATGTTGGAGTTGTCGCCGCTGGAGACCGCCACGAAGGCGGTGGCCGACTCGACGCCGGCCTCGGTGAGCACGTCGCGATCGAAGCCGACGCCGGTCACCCGCCGCCCGCGGAACCCGGCGCGCAGCCGGCGGAACGCCTGCGGGTCGCGGTCGATGATGGCGACGGAATGTCCGCTGTCTTCAAGGATGTGCGCGAGGGTCGATCCCACCCGGCCACATCCCATGATCACTATATGCATTTCCCCCCGCATCGTCAGCGGTCGGCCGGTTGCTCGACACCAGTATGGCCCCAGGGGGGAGCGCCGCGTTTAGGGCCTCGGCATGGGGCTAGCATCTCGTTACGTGGCGAAGGTAACGGATCTTGTCAAACGCTTGCTCGTGGGACGCGCCCTGCGAAGCGGGCAGCTCCACGAGCAACTACTCCGCAAACGGATCGCACTGCCGGTCTTCGCGAGCGACGCGCTCTCGTCCGTCGCTTACGCCCCCCAAGAGATCCTGGTCATCCTCTCCCTGGCCGGCGTCTCCTTCTACTCCTTCAGCCCCTGGGTCGCCATCGCCGTCGTGGTCGTGATGCTCACGGTCGTGGCCTCGTACCGGCAGAACGTGCACGCCTATCCCAGCGGCGGCGGCGACTACGAGGTCGCCACCACCAACCTCGGCAAGAACGCCGGGCTCACCGTGGCCAGCGCGCTCATGGTCGACTACGTGCTGACCGTCGCGGTGTCCGTCGCGAACGGTGTCGACTACGTCGGCGCCACGATCCCGTTCGTGGGGCAGCACAAGCCCGCCGTCGCCATCGTCATCGTCATCCTGCTCACCGTGGTCAACCTGCGCGGCATCCGCGAGTCCGGCGCCGCCTTCGCCATCCCCACGTACGCGTTCATGATCTCCGTCCTGGGCCTGATCGCCTGGGGCGGGTTCCGGCTGCTGGTGCTGCACGAGGACATCGAGGCGCCGAGCGCGCACTTCACGATCGAGCCCGAGCAGCACAACCTCACCGCCTTCGCCGCGGCGTTCCTGGTGCTGCGCGCGTTCTCGTCGGGCTGCGCGGCGCTGACCGGTGTGGAGGCCATCAGCAACGGCGTGCCCGCCTTCAGGAAGCCCAAGAGCAAGAACGCGGCCACCACGCTGCTGATGATGGGCCTGGTCGCGATCACGATGTTCAGCGGCATCATCGCGCTCGGCCTGGCGTCGGGCGTGAAGGTGGCCGAGCCGTCGGTGGTCGCCGAGGACCTGCTCAGGCCGGACGGCACGCCCGTCGGCCCCGGCTACTACCAGCAGCCGATCATCTCGCAGGTGGCCGACGCCGTGTTCGGCGGCGGTTCCGTGCCGTTCATCGTGATCTCCGCGGTGACGGCGCTGATCCTGTTCCTGGCGGCGAACACCGCCTTCAACGGCTTCCCGGTCCTCGGCTCGATCCTGGCGCAGGACCGTTACCTGCCGCGCCAGCTCCACACCCGGGGCGACCGGCTGGCCTTCTCCAACGGCATCATCATCCTGGCGCTGGGCGCGTGCCTGCTGCTGTGGGGGTTCCAGGCGGACGTCAGCCGCCTGCTGAACCTGTACATCGTCGGCGTCTTCGTCTCCTTCACGCTCAGCCAGACCGGCATGGTCATCCACTGGACCCGCCACCTGAAGACCGAGACCGACCCCAGGATCCGCCACCAGATGCACCGCTCCCGCGTGATCAACTTCTTCGGCGGGGTCATGACGGGGCTGGTGCTGATCGTGGTACTGCTGACGAAGTTCCTGGTCGGCGCGTGGATCGTGGTGATCGCGATGCCGGTGCTGTTCCTCATGATGAAGGGCATCAGGCGCCACTACGACAAGGTGGCGGCCGAGCTGGAGCTCACCGAGGACTACGAGCCGGCCATGCTGCCCGCCCGCAACCACACGATCGTGCTCGTCTCGAAGCTGCACAAGCCCACCATGCGCGCCCTGGCGTACGCCCGCGCCACCCGTCCGTCCACGCTGGAGGCCATCACGGTCGGCGTGGAGGGCGACGAGGCGCGCAAGCTGCAGGAGGAGTGGGAGCGGCGGGGCATCCCGGTGCCGCTGAAGATGCTCGACTCGCCGTACCGGGAGATCACGCAGCCGATCCTCGACTACGTCAAGACCATCCGCCGGCGCTCGCCACGCGACGTGGTGACCGTCTTCATCCCCGAGTACGTGGTCGGCCACTGGTGGGAGCACCTGCTGCACAACCAGAGCGCGCTGCGGCTGAAGGCGCGGCTGCTGTTCAAGCCCGGCGTGATGGTGACCAGCGTGCCGTGGCAGCTCCACTCGTCCGACCGGCTCAAGGGCAGGCCGGAGCCGTTCGCGCCGGGGGCGGTGCGGCGGCCGTGGCACCATGCGGCCAAGGAGGAGTCGCAGCGGCTAGCCGACAAGCGCCCGTAGCCGCCACGTGTCGTGCGGGCCCCAGCCCGGGGGCGCGGCCACGGCGGCCCAGCCGTCGACGATGTTGGCGCCGTACCGGTGGCCGTGGCCCGGCGGCACGTCCAGCGCGCTCGTCATGTCCACCAGCACCTGCCAGAACGTCACCAGCGGGAACCAGTTCATCTCCGGGTTCACCCCCGGCCCGCGCGGGCCCTCCAGCCACCCGGGCCTGCGGTAGATCAGCCGGGGCGACCACCACACGACGGGGTCGGAGGCGTTCTGCAGGTAGACCACGCGCGGGCGCGGCCACGGCGCGGCCGGCCGGTGCAGGTCGGCGGGGTGCTGGGCGAACCTGGCGGTCCTGCCGTCCTGGTAGACGGGCCGCCACACGGGGCTGCCGCGATCGCGGCCGCCGGTCAGGCGCTGCCAGATGGGGTTGGCGTTCGGCGGCCCCACGAACACCGCGCCGTCCGCCCGCGCCACCAGGTCGGCCAGGTCACCGAACGACTGCTCCAGCTCGTAGGAGCCCAGGCTCTCGCCCGACAGCAGCAGCCTCGGCCGCGCCCCGGCCGGCAGCCGCGCCCACCGCTCGCGCACGGCCTCGAACAGCGCCCTGCCCGCCGCCGCCGCCTTCTCCCTGTCGACCAGGAACGACACCCAGCTCGGCAGGTACGAGTACTGCATCGCGACCATCGCGGAGCGGCCGTTGTACATGTACTCCAGGGTGTCGGCGATGTGCGGGTCGACCCAGCCGGTGCCCGTGGTGCCGAGCACGGCCAGCACGGGCCTGCCGAACGCGCCGGTGCGCTCCAGCTCGCGCACGGCCAGCGCCGCCTGGGCGGCCGGCGAGGCCGCGCTGTCAAGGCCGATGTAAACCCTGATCGGCTCCGTGGCCGGCCTTCCGGAGAAGGCCTGCAGCCGCGCGGGCGTCGCCGCCGTGCCGGTGAACCGGCGGCCCTCCCGGCCCAGCGACTGCCAGCTCACCAGCGACCTCGGCCCGCCCGACAGGTACGCCGAGCCCGGCGGGCGCACGCCCGGATGGGTGCCCTCGTTCGCGACGGAGGAGATGTCGCTCATCCTGGTCACGAACCCGTTGAACAGCACGTCGTTGGCGAACACCGCCACCAGCGACCCGATGACCAGCACCCCGACGGCATGACCCACGTACGCGGGGACGTACCGGTCGAGCCAGGCGTTCAGCTTGCGCCCCCCGAGCCGGACGAGCCTGGCGGCCAGCAGCGCCGCGCCGAACAGGACGAGCGTCACGGCCAGGATCACCGGCGGGAACCAGGTGATCCGCGTGTCCATCCCCATCAGCGCCCGCAGGTCGCGCTGCCAGTCGAAGCTGTACCACAGCGCCACCACCGCCAGCACGCCGCACCCGGCCAGCATCACCCGCCAGGCGGCCCGCCGCCCCCGCTCGGGCAACCGGATCACCGTGCGGCACAGCGCGCCGACGGCCGCGCCCACCGCGTACCCGAGTATGCCGGTGACCGCCCCCATCACCCCCTGGTACAGCCACGTGCGGGGCAGCAGCGACGGCGTCAGCGAGGCGCAGGCGAACAGCGTGGCCACCAGCGTCCCCCCGAACCCGAGCCGCCGCCGCACCACCCTTCCCATGAACACTCAGCGTAATGGATCAAGTCCGATAAGTGGTCATCCGGGTAAGGGCACTAAAGTGTCGGATGTGGAACAGGTATCTCTCGAGTTGACGGTAGGTCCGGTCGCCCATGGCGGCTGGTGTGTGGCGCGCCACGAAGGGCGGGTGGTGTTCGTACGGCACGCCTTGCCAGGCGAGCGGGTGATCGCCGACGTCACCGAGGAGACCTCTCGCTTCCTGCGGGCCGACGCCGTCGAGATCCTCGAGGCCTCCCCCGACCGCGTCGTCCCGCCCTGCCCCTACGCGGGCCCGGGCCGCTGCGGCGGCTGCGACTGGCAGCACGCCACGCTGGAGGCCCAGCGCCGCCTCAAGGCCCAGGTCGTCAGCGAGCAGCTGCGCCGCCTGGCGGGCATCGAGCGCGAGGTCGTCGTGGAGGAGGTGCCGGGGGCCAAGGACGGGCTCGGCTGGCGCACCCGGGTGCAGTTCGCCGCCACCTCCACCGGTGAGCTCGGCTTCCGCCGGCACCGCTCGCACGACATCGAGGTCGTGGACGCCTGCCTGATCGCCCACCCCGAGGTGGAGGCGGCCGGCGTCGAGGACCACCTGTGGCCGGGCGCCGCCGGTGTCGAGGTGATCGCCTCCTCGGGCGGCGACCGCGCCGTCGTCGTCGCCCCGCGCGCCCGGCGTAGCGTCACCGTCCCCGACCTGGAGGCGCCCGCCTCGGTCCTGCTCGACCAGGGCAAGGGCCGCACGGTGCCGCGGCGCGGCTCGGGCGTGCTGCACGAGCAGGTCGGCGACCGGGAGTTCCGGGTCGCCGGGAGCGGCTTCTGGCAGGTGCACCCCGGGGCCGCCGAGACCCTGCTGGACGCGGTGCTCGCCTACGCCGCCCCCGAGCCCGGCGAGTGGGCGCTCGACCTCTACTGCGGGGTCGGCCTCTTCGCGGCCGGCCTGGCGGAGGTCGTGGGCCCGGAGGGAGCGGTGTTCGGCCTGGAGTCGGAGGCCGCCGCCGTCCGCGACGCCCGCGCCAACCTCCGCGACCTGCCCCAGGCCCGGGTGGAACGGGGCCGCGTGGAGGAAGCCCTGGACCGCTTCCAGATCGAACGCGCCGACCTCGTCGTGGTGGACCCGCCCCGCGCCGGCCTGGGCCGTGACGTGGTGGAACGCATCGTCTCCCTGGACGCCCTGCGCATCGTCTACGTGTCCTGCGACCCGGCCACGCTGGCCCGGGACCTGGCCTGGCTACGCGACGGCGGCTACACCCTTTCCGACCTGCGCGCCTTCGACGCCTTCCCGATGACCCACCACGTGGAATGCGTCGCCCTCCTGGTCAAGGAGTAGGGGACGTCAAGCCCGCCCACCCGCCGTCTCGATCACCGAGCGGCCCCATGGAGCCCGCCCCGAGCGGTCCTCGCCTCCGGGCCGGGCTCCGTCCCTCGCGGATCGCCCCTGCGGCGTGGAGGGCGGCGAGAGTGATGGCGGCCCCGTAGCCGCGCCGGCGGTGGCCGGCCAGTCGGCCCCGTCCCTGCACGGGACCTCCCGGCCTCGACGGGCGGAGCCGCCCGATCCCCGTGTCAACCGTGCATCCGTCTATACCAACGAGAAGATACATATAGACCAAGCGCTACGCCTGCTTTAGCATGCCGTCATGACCAGCAGTTCTCACACAGTCACCGAGAGCGACACCACCTCTCGCCCCTTGACGGATCTGTACGGCACCGACCTCGACGAGGTGCCGTTCAGCAGGCTCTGCGGTGGCGGCCGGCAGGACGAGGATGGCGAGGGCTGCGTCCTGATCGCCCCGATCCCAGGCATCGAGGACGCCTACGCCCTGCGCGACTCGAAGAACCCGGACGCCGGCACCCTCCGCTTCACCGGCGACGAGCTACGCGCCGCCGGGCTGTCCACGCTCTGAGCCCCTCGCGAAGGGCCGCGGATGACCCTGCCAGGCCGGCACACCCGGCATCGGCAACGCCGGGCGCACCCTGCTCGAAGGCCGCCTGCACCCGGCTCCCGGACTGCCCATCCCGGGTGTCGGCGCCCGATGGGCGAATGTCTCCCACGCCACAGCCAGACGGAAGGAGAGTCACGTGACCGATACGCATGACCGCCGTCCCAGAGACGCCCCCCGAGCGGAGAGCGCGGGCGCCCAGGACGCCGGCAGCGGCGAACCCCGCACCCCCGTCTTCGAGCCCCCGCATTTCTTCCCGCACCCGGAACCCCCGCGGCCGGGATACTTCAGGATCGCCTGGGGCCCATCGGTGGGCAGAGGCGTCAGGGCCAGGATCCGCGGCCACACCTGCGAGTGCCTGCCGACGATCTACGAACTGCTCGCCATAGGCGGCCTGGTGCACATCCGCCGAACCGAGAGAACCCCGCGAGGCGAGCGGGTCCGTGAAAGCCCCTGGGTCAGGACGGCGCAGGGACTCGCGCTCTGGGCCGCCCTGCTCGAAGGGCGCGCCCGATAGGCCGCCGAGGCCCGCTCCCCTGGCAGCGGGAGGCCCCTCGCGACCCTTCCTTCCACCGAGGGCCTCCCGCACCGGGCACGGCGGGTCTCAGTTCAGCCCGTACTCGTGGCTGTCGTCGTCCGTGTCCGCGCACTCAGCCGTCGTCGCCTGCACGACCATCGGCGTGCCCATCTTGATGACGTAGGCCACCCCGTCGTCGCACATGACGAGGGACGGCCCGTGGACGTCCAGGTCGTCGCCGGCGAGCGCGGGTACGGCGGCGAGGAGCAGGGCGGCTGCGGTCATGGTGAGGGCGGCCAGGGCGCTTTTGTACATGGTGATCCCCCGATGCGAGGTGAGGTGGTCGTTCGCCTGCCTTCGTACCCGCACATGTGGATCAGGAGGTTCAGGGTTCGATGCGAAGATCTTTACCAGGGTGGATCCCCCACTCCTCCCGCAGCTCCGCCAGCGCCTCGTGGAAGCCGGGGAACGTCTTCCTCACGCATCCGGGGTCGTCCAGCGTGATCCCCGGCGCGCGCAGCCCCGTGACGCTGAACGACATGGCGATCCGGTGGTCACCGTGGCAGGCGATCTCGGCGGCGCGGGGCCGGGCCGGGGTGATCTCGATCCAGTCGCGGCCGAGGCTCACCGGCACGCCCAGCCGCCGCAGGTTCTCGGCGCACGCCTCCAGCCGGTCGCACTCCTTGACGCGGGTGTTGTACACGTCCTCGATCCGGACGGGGCCGTCGGCGAACGGAGCGATGGCGGCGAGCGTGGGGACGGTGTCAGAAATGTCGCGCATGTTGACGGTCAGGCCCAGCAAGCGGCCCGTACCGGTGACGGTCATGGAATCAGGTGACATGTCGACCGCAGCGCCCATCCGTTCCAGCACCTCGGCGAAGCGCACGTCCCCTTGCAGCGCCCCGGAGCCCAGCCCGGGGACCGTGATGGTGTTCCCGGTCAGGGCGGCGGCGGCGAGCGGGTAACCGGCCGTGGAGGCATCGGGCTCGATGGCGTAGTCGGCCGCCTCGTACCCCTGCGGCGGCACGTGGAACGTGGCCCCCTCCCGCCGCACCTCGACCCCGAAGCTGCGCATCATCGCCAGCGTGATCTCCACGTACGGCGCCGACACGAGATCGGTGACGGTGATCTCCAGCCCCTCGGCGGTCAGCGGCCCGACGAGCAGCAACGCGGTGAGGAACTGCGAGGACAGCCCCGCGTCCAGCGTGATCCGCCCGCCCTTGATGCCGCCGGCCCGCACGGTCAGCGGGTGATGCCCCTCCTGCCCCTCATGTGTCAGGTCCACGCCCAGCTCGCGCAGCGCCCGGGTGAGGGGCCCGAGCGGGCGGCGGCGCATCTGCGGGGAGGCGTCGAAGCGGAACACGCCGCGCCCGGCCGCCGCCAGCGCGGGCAGGAACCGCGCGGTCGTGGCACCGTCGCGGCAGAACACCTCCGCCTCCCCGTACGCGGGCCCCTCCGGCCGGCCCACGATCGTCCACGCCTCCGGCCCCCGCTCCACCCGGTAACCGAGCGCGGCCAGGCCCTCCGCGAACCCTTCCGTGTCGTCGGAGACCAGCGGGCGCCTCAGCACGGTGGTGCCGCGCGCGGCGGCGGCGAGGAACAGGGCGCGGGCGGTGACGGACTTCGAGCCTGGAACCTGCATGATCGTCATACCGGGAGCCTAGACGCGAAGCCCGGGGTGGGCCGCCGGGCTCAGCTCCCCGCCCCGGCCGCCGGCGCCCTCAAGCCTGAGCACGAGCAGGGCGATGGATGCCAGGAGCGCGGCGATGTTGAGCGCGTCCCGCCGGCAACCGCCGAAAGCCCCGCTCCAGCGCCGTCACGCGCCGCTCCCCAGCGTCCCGAGGTCGTGCCGTGAGCGCAGCCGCGCGGTCGCGGTCTCCACGTTGCGCCGCAGTTGCCCGGTCTCGGCCGCCAGCCGTTCCTCCCCGGCCGGGGTGAGCCGGCAGTGGCGCCGCGCCCGCCCGTCCACAACCTCCTCCCGCTCGGCCTCGACCAGCCCTTCCCCTTCCAGCCGGTCGAGCGCCGCGTACAGGGTGCCGGCACGCAGCCGCACCCGCTCCCCCGGAGATAGCGGCAAACGGGACAAAGTTCACCTGTCTTTCACCTGCCCCGCTGGATGCCGGCCTGCCCAGGGGTAGAGAGCGAGCATGCGCTACAACGTGCTGGCCTGCGACTACGACGAGACCCTGGCCAGGGACAGCCAGGTGGACGAGGCGACGATCGAGGCGCTGGAGCGGCTGTCCCGGGCCGGGTTCAAGCTGCTGCTGGTCACCGGGCGCGAGCTGGACGACCTGCTCTCGGTCTTCCCGCACCCGGCGCTGTTCGACCTGATCGTGGCCGAGAACGGCGGCCTCCTGTACGACCCGCGCCAGCGGACCTGCGACGCCCTCGCCGCACCCCCGCCCGCCGAGCTGGCCGAGCGGCTGCGGGTGGAGGGGGTGAGCCCGCTGGGCGTCGGCCAGGTGCTGATCGCCACCCGCGAGCCCCACGACGTGCACGTCCTGGGGCTCATCCGCGAACTGGGCCTGGAGCTGCAGGTCATCTACAACAAGGGCGCCGTCATGGTGCTGCCTCCCGGCGTGAACAAGGCCACCGGCCTGTGCGCCGCCCTCGACCGCCTGGGCCTGTCACGGCACAGCGTGGTAGCGGTCGGCGACGGTGAGAACGACCACGCGTTCCTGACCGCCGCCGAGTGCGGCGCCGCCGTCGCCAACGCCCTGCCCGCGCTCAAGGACGCCTGCGACCTGTGCCTGGACGAGGCGAACGGGCGCGGCGTGAGCGAGCTGGCGGGGCTGCTGCTGACGGGCGACCTCGACGAGCTGGACCTGCCGCGCCACCACGTCCTGCTCGGTCACGCGGGCGAGGAGGAGGTGCGGCTGCCCTCGTACGGGATCGGCCTGCTGGTGGCGGGCCCGTCCGGCAGCGGCAAGTCCACGGTCACCACCGCGCTGCTCGAACGGCTCACCGGCGACGGCTACCAGTGCGCCATCGTGGACCCGGAGGGCGACTACGCGGAGTACCCGGGCCTCACCGTGCTCGGCGACCCCGACCGGGTGCCGGCCGTGGACGAGGTCGCGCACGTCCTGGAGCAGCCCGGCCACAGCGTCGTGATCAACCTGATCGGCCTGCAGCTGCGCGACCGCCCCGCGTACTTCGCCGAGCTGCTGCCCCGCCTGGCCGGCCTGCGCGCCAAGCTGGGCCACCCGCACTGGCTCATCCTGGACGAGGCCCACCACCTGATGCCCGCCGAGGTACGCCACGTGCCCATCCAGGATCCCGGCGACCTGGGCGCGCTCCTGTTGATCACCGTTCATCCCGACGCGCTGAGCCCCGCCGCGCTCCGCCTGGTCACCAGCACGATCGCGGTGGGCAGGGAGCCGGGGAACACGCTGGCCGCCTTCGCCGCCGCCCGCGGCCTCGACGCGCCCACGCTGCGCCCCGCCCCGAAGGGCGATCTCGCGCTCTGGCAGGACGGTGCGGAGTACGCACGCGAGCTGACCCTGGCCCCCGCCCGAGCCGAGCGCACCCGGCACCGGCGCAAGTACGCGGCCGGCACCATGGCCAAGGACAAGAGCTTCTACTTCATCGGGCCGGAGGAACGGCTCCGGCTGCGGGCCAGGAACCTGCACACGTTCGTCGAGCTGAGCGAGGGCGTGGACGACGACACCTGGCTGCACCACCTGCGGCGCGGCGACTACTCGGCGTGGATCCGCGACAAGCTGGGCGATGCCGAGCTGGCGGAGGAGGTGGCCGCCGTCGAAGGCACGCCGGAAGGCGACCTGTCGCCGCGGGACAGCAGGCAGCGCGTGGCGGACCTCATCGGCGCCCGCTACACCCTGCCCGCCGAGCCCACCGACTTCGACCCGGACCACCGGGGCCGCTGACTTCCCGGCCCCGCCGCGGGCAGGTCAGGCGGGTGCGACGGGTGGCTTGATCGGTGTGCGGCCGCGGCCGAGCACCCACAGCATGGCCGCCAGCGCGGCGACCTGCAGCGGCCACCCCATCACGATCTTGGCGAAGCCGAGCGCCGCCACCGCCTCGTCGCCGCCGCCGAACAGGTACACCGGCCCCTGCACGGCCACCCGGACCGCGCAGGGCAGCATGAGCAGCCACGTCAGCCGCGTGCACAGCCGCACGATGCCGGGATCCTTGTGCCAGGCGGTCGGATCACCCGTCACCGACCCGATCAGGAAGCCGACGACCGGCCACCGCGTGACGATCGAGATCAGCATCGCCACCGCGTAACCGGCGTTGTACAGGATGCCGGGCAGGAAGTAGTCCTTCGCGTCGCCCGATCTGCTGGCGAAGAACGCGCCGATCGCGATGCCGATCAAGCTGTTGATCACGAACTGCGGCGTGGACCGCTGGACGACCCGCACCACCAGCAGCAACACCGCCAGCGAGATGCTGATGATGAGCGACAGCTTCAGGTCTTCCGTCGTGATCCAGGACAACGTGAACGCGATCGTCGGGACGGCCGCCTCGATGATGCCGCGCACGCCGCCGAGCGCCTTGGCGAGCTGTGCTCGCACCGCCGCCTCAACGGTGTCGTGGGCAACCTCTTCCGCCTCAGCACTCACCTGATCAACTCCCTGGGCGCAGCTCGTAACGCGGATTGAACATCACCTTGCGCCCGTCCTGCATGCTGACCAGGCCCTCGGCCTTGACCGTGCGGCCCGGCTCGATGCCCGCGATCTTGCGGCGGCCGAGCCAGACCAGATCGATCACGTCGGACCCGTCGTAGAGCTCGGCCTCGAGAGCAGGGGCGCCGCCCCTCGGACGCAGAGTCACTGTACGTAGCGTACCCGCCACACAGAAGCGGCGGCGACCGCCACACGAGACGATCGGGGTGGCGCCGACCTCGTCGGCGTCCTCCCGGAGTTCCTGGGCCTCTATCTCGGACTGGCTGGTGGCCAGCCGACTGAAGAACCCGCGCAATCCCCCACGTTTAGGGGGTTCTGCCGTACTCATGATGCATCAGCCTATGTGATGTCAGCTCTTAGCGAATCTCACTGATTTCAGGTCCTCGCTTGAACGGGTTGAGACCCGGCCGCTGCTCGCTCGTCTCGCCCGACTGCTCGTTCGGACGGCGCAGTGGAATGGGCTCCTCGCGAGCCATCGGCTCGTCGCCGCGGACGACCACGACGTCCTTGATGAAGTCGAGGTACGCCTGCGCGACCGCGTCGTCGACCGCCGCCTTGCCGGAGATCACCGCCAGCAGGAACCAGCGGGGGCCGTCGATGCCGAGGTAGCGGGCCGGGCGGCTGTTGCCCTCGACCTTCATCTCGCCGGCCAGCTCGCTGCCGAACGGCCCCTGCCGCTCCTCCAGGTGCTTGGCCTGGGACAGGATCTTGGTCCTCACCTCGTCCCACAGGCCGGAGCTGCGCGGCGCGGCCAGGGCCTGGAGCTGCAGCGAGCTCTCCTCGTACAGGACGACCACCCCGACGTGCTGATCCCCGACGGAGGCCAGCCGCACGTCGAAGTCGGGGTTGTGCGGCAGCCGCAGGCCGCCCAGGTCGATCCGCTCGGCCTCCGGGTGCGGCTCGTCGGCGTCCCACGGGCCGGACTCCCGCGATGGCGCGGCAGACTCCTGCTCGATCGCCTGCTCCGGCTGCTCACGACGACGACGTCGGAACACGTTCCTCACTCTCCCTGCTCATCGGGCCGCTGCCGGGCCCGTAGTTCGTCGGGCCCCGCAGGGACCCCTTCCCACGCCACGATCAGCGCCCCGTCGATCCGAAGCCGCCGGCGCCGCGCACGGACTCCGGCAACCGCCCGGCCTCCACGAACGCCACCCGTTCCACCCGCTGGATCACCAGCTGCGCCACCCGGTCACCCCGCCGCAGCCTGAACGGCTCCTTGAGGTCGGTGTTGATCACCGTGACCTTGATCTCGCCCCGGTAACCGGCGTCCACCGTACCCGGCGCGTTGACCAGCGTGACGCCGTGCCTGGCCGCCAGCCCGGAACGCGGATGCACGAACGCGGCATACCCGTCGGGCAGGGCGATCGCCAGCCCGGTGCCGACGACGGCCCGCTCGCCGGGCATCAGCTCCACGTCCTCGGCCGCGTAGAGGTCGGCTCCCGCGTCTCCCGGATGGGCGTACGACGGGATCGGCAGCTCGGGGTCGAGCCGCTGGATGAGGACCTCTGCTCCGCTCAAGGGTTCACCTCGTAGTCCTGATGTTCGGCGGCGATGGCGGCCAGATCACCGTGCTTGGCGAAGTGTTCCATGTTCACCTCGATGAACAGCGCTGCCGCGCGGACGGCGACCGGCCCTTCTGGAGCGCCGATGCGCCCCTCTGCCTCAAGGTACGCCTTTCTGCCGTCGATGCCGTTGCACCAGGCGCGCAGGTGGAGTGTCGTGCCCACGGGAACGGGGAGCAGGTAGTCGGTCTCCAGCCGTCCCGTCACGTAGGGCTTGTGGAACAGGTAGACGGACATTCCGATGACCTCGTCCATGGCGGCGGCCAGGACGCCGCCGTGCGCCAGCCGCGGCGCTCCCTGGTGGGCCTCCCCCACCGTGAACTCCGCCTCCACGGTGGCGCCGTCGGGGGTCCTGGCGTTGAGGTGCAGTCCGGTCGGGTGCCCGGTGCCGCAGCCGAAGCACTGGCTGTAGTGGGAGCCCAGCGTGCTGCCCGCCGGTGGCGCATCGGGATGCGCGGCGGGCTTCGGGGCGCCGGGCGGCGGGGTGGTGAGGGAGGAACGCGTCACGGGTGACGAGGTTACTCCGTGTCCTCCCCCCGCTTGTCCCCAGCGGCCACCGACACGATCGGGCCTTCCGATCGGGTCAGGGAAGCGTCAGGCCGTGTCGCAGGAGTGCCGGGCCGCCGGGTCGCGGGTGCGTCGGGCCCCTCGTCGCGACCGCCGGGCCCCTCGTCCCGATCGCCGGGACCGCCCTCGCCGCCCCGGAACCCGCCGTCCCCGTCGCCCGGGCCGGGCGGTGGTGACGGCGGTGGTGACCCGCCGGAGGCGGCGTCCTCGTGGCCCGGTGGCAGCTCCGGTGGCTGATGTCGCAGCTCGGGCAGCGCCCGGTAGATCACCGCCGCCACCGGCACGGCCACGGCGGCCCCGGCGATGCCCGCCAGGATGCCCCCGATGGACAGCACGAGGATGATGGCCAGCGGGTGGAAGTGCAGTGCCCGCCCCACGATCAGCGGCTGCAGCACGTGGTTCTCCAGCTGCTGCTCCACGATGAGGATGCCGAGGAAGATCAAGGCGTACACGAGCCCCTTGGCCCCCAGGGTGACCAGGGTCGCGATCGTCCCGGCGAAGAAGATGCCGACGATCGGGATGAAGCTGGCGAAGAAGATCAGCACGGCCAGCGGTGCCCACAGCGGCACCCCCATCCCGGCCAGCACGATCCCCATGATCAGGCCGTGCACGGCGGCCACCGCCACCGTGCCCTGGACGTAGTGGGAGAGCGTGGCCCACGCGGCCCGCCCCGCCCGGTCGACGCGCGGCGCCACCCCGCCGAACGCCCTCAGGAACCACGTCCAGATCCGGTCGCCGTCCTTGAGCAGGAAGAACGTCACGAACAGCAGCAGCACGATGGACGCGAGCACCTCGACGGCCACCGCGCCGGCCGACAGCACCGTGCCGGTGATGGCCGTGCGCTGCGCGTTGAGCATGGCCGCGATCTCGTCGACGTAGCCGGTGATCTGCGTCTGCTCCAGGTGCAGCGGGCCCTCGATCAGCCAGGCCTGCACGGACCTGGCCGTCTCCTGCACCTGCTCGACCAGGTTGGGGAACTCCTCGCCGGCCCGCGCGCCCACCAGCCAGCCGGTGCCGACGAGCACGGCCAGGGCCACCAGCATGGTGCTCCAGGTGGCGTAGATGGGCCGCATGCCGGCGTTGCGCAGGGCGTTCGTCAGGGGGAAGAGCAGCGCCGTCAGCAGGAGCGCGATCGCCACGGGCAGAGCCACGAACGCCAGGCGGGCGATCGCCTGGACGATGAAGTAGACGACCACGCCGACGAGGATCAGGCACCCACTCCATGCGGCCATCCTGGCCAGCACGGGCGGCACGAGCTTGGTGGGGCGGTCGGTCAGCACGTGTTCAAGACTGGCACGTCCGGGCGCGGGATGCGCGCGGATAAAGGGCCGGCAGCTATGAGCGTAATGGAGCGGCACCTCCGCGCCCGGCTCATCGGCGTCGCTTCGCCCGGGCGGGGCGCACGCGGAAGAAGGCCAGGTGAAGGAGCTGATGCGCGCATGTGAAGAGGCGAGGCAGGCCAGGCGCGCGCATGCGAGGGAGGCGAGCCGCGCCGCGCGAAGGAACAGCGTGGCCCGGTGGTGTTCACGCCTCGGAGATCGGGCCTGTGCAAGGGCGGGGGCGCGTGTCACCGTCATGGTCATGAAGGCTGTGGTGGTCCTCACCGTGCTGGCGTCCCTCGTCGCCGCCCCCGCCCCCGCGTACGCCTCCCGCGCCGCCCTGGCGCTGGAGGTGCTCTCCAGCCGCCCCGACCAGGTGACCGGCGGCGACGCCCTGATCAGGGTCCGGGGTACGGGCGGCGCCCGGCTCAGGGTGCTCCGCAACGGCGAGGACGTCACGGCGGCCTTCAGGCGGACCGGGGACGGCCTCACGGGCCTGGTGAGCGGCCTGGCGGTCGGCGACAACACGCTCACCGCCACCGCCGGGCCGCGCAGGCGCAGCACGCTGAAGGTGCGCAACCATCCCGTCCAGGGCCCGGTCTTCTCCGGCGCGCACCAGTACCCGTTCCTGTGCAAGACCGAGCGCAGCGGCCTGGGCCCGCCCGTCGCGGACAACCAGGACGGCCAGGGCATGCGCGTCCCCGGCGGCTGGAGCAGGGACTGCTTCGCCCCCACGGTCACCGACCGCCTCTACCGCTCCACGGACGGCGCCTACAGGCCGATGCCCGCGCAGGGCCGCCCCGCCGACCTGGCCACGACCACGCTGCTGGACGGCCGTACGGTCGACTTCGTGGTCCGGCGGGAACGCGGCGTGATCAACCGCTTCCTCTACTCGATCGCCATGCTGGAAGGCGGCTGGAACGGCAGGGCGATGTACCGGTTCGACGGCGGCGTGGGCATCGGCCACGACCAGGGCACCCTAGGCGGCAGCGCCCTCGACCCGTACGGCCTGGGCCAGGGCTACGCGATCCTGCACTCGTCGGGCACCCGTACCTCGACCCACTACAACCTGATCCTGGGCGGCGAGACGGCCCTGATGGTCAAGGAGCGCTTCGTCGAGCAGCACGGCCTGCCGCTCTACACGGTCGGCGTCGGCGGCTCCGGCGGCGCCATCCAGCAGTACATCTACGCCCAGAACCACGGCGACCGGGTGATCGACGCCGCGATCCCGCAGTACTCGTACCCGGACATGGTCACCCAGACCATCCACGTGGGCGACTGCGAGCTGCTCGAACGCTACATGGACGCCCATCCCCGCTGGGCGCGGTGGGACGAGCGCACGGCCCTGATCGGCATGAACGCCAGCGACACGGTCGTCAACCCGACCACCGGCAGGCCGGGCTCCGACGAGTGCGTCAGCGGCTGGCGCGGCCTGACCCCGCTGACCATGAACCCGCTGTGGACGAACAACGACGACCCCGAGTGGCAGCGTATGGACCCGCCGGGCGTCAAGGACACCGTCCAGTGGACGCACTGGGACGACCTGCGCAAGGTGTACGGGGTGGACGAGCACGGCTACGCCCGTTCGACGTGGGACAACGTGGGCGTCCAGTACGGGCTGGAGGCGCTGACCGGCGGCGTGATCACCCCGGAGGAGTTCCTCGACCTGAACGCCGAGGCGGGCTCGTGGAAGGAGGCGGCCGACATGGTGCGGGAGGGCTGCCCGTTCGTGCCGTCCGCCTGCCCGGCCGACTTCGACCCGTGGAGCGCCCGCAACGCTAACCTGAGCGGCGATCCCGCCCCGAGGCGCACCGGCGACCCGGAGGCGATCAGGAACGTGCGGAGCAGCGGCCTGGTGTTCGGCGGCGACGTCGACCTGCCGGTCATCGACTGGCGGCACTACCTGGAGGAGCAGCTCGACATGCACAACGCGCACCAGTCGTTCGCCTCCAGGAAGCGCATGCTGGACCACGACGGCCGGGCCGGGAACCAGGTCATCTGGTTCACCGACGCCCGTCCTGACGGGCCGAGGTCCGACCAGACGCCCGAGGCGCTGCGGGTGATCGACGCCTGGATGGCGAATATCCGGAAATATCCGGCGCGCGGCGTCGCCGGGAACAGGCCGCCCCAGGCCGTGGACCGCTGCTTCGCCACGGACGGCACCGAGCTCGCCGCCGGCCCGCACGTCTGGGACGGCATCCTCGACCGCCGCGCCCCCGGCCCGTGCACCCAGCGCTTCCCGCTCTACGGGACCTCGCGCACGGTGGCGGGCGGCCCGATCGAGGGCGGCGTCCACAAGTGCCGCCTGCAGCCGGTCGAGCGGGCCGTCGCCAGGGGCCTGTACGGCTCGTGGCGCCCGACCTCCGAGGAGCAGGCCAGGCTGAAGCAGATCTTCCCGACGGGTGTCTGCGACTACTGAAAGCCGTCGCCCGCCCGGGCCACGGCTGGCGCGCCGCCACCCGCCGGGCGGCTACTGACGGTCCTCCAGCACAGGCAGCTCGCGCATCGTCCGCATGGGCGAGCTGAACACCCACAGGAACGCCAGGCAGGCCCCGACGCCGGCGACCACCAGCGTGTTCCTGATGCCGATCACCTCGCCCAGCACGCCGCCGAGCACCCCGCCCAGCGGCATCGTCCCCCACACGAGGAAGCGCATGGTGGCGTTCATCCGGCCGAGCAGCTCCTCAGGCGTGGCGGCCTGGCGGAAGCTGAGCTGGGTGACGTTGTAGACGACCACGCCCGCCCCCGCGAAGAACTCGTACCCGACGACCAGCCCGAGCCGCCAGTCGGCCTGCACCCACGGCAGCAGGAACGTCAGCGGCGCGGGGATCGCGATGGCCAGCCACATCGTCGGCCCCTGCCCCAGCCACCGGGCCAGCCGCGCGTTGAGCACCGCGCCCACGATGCCGCCGAGCCCGCCCGCGGCCATGAGCAGCCCGATCGTGCCCGCGCCCACGTCCAGCTCCCCGGCCAGCAACAGCAGCAGCATGGGGTGGGCGATCGCGGAGAACAGGTTCGCGGTGCCCGTGCAGCCGGCGATGCGGCGCAGCAGCGGGTGCCCGAACACGAACCTGACGCCCTCGCCGATCTCCTTGCCCAGATGCGCGCGGGGCCGCTCCTGGCGCGTCTCCCGCTTGCGGAT
The DNA here is from genome assembly GCF_041950525.1 of Nonomuraea sp. GTA35. Taxonomy (NCBI): domain Bacteria; kingdom Bacillati; phylum Actinomycetota; class Actinomycetes; order Streptosporangiales; family Streptosporangiaceae; genus Nonomuraea; species Nonomuraea sp. GTA35. Next base: position 566,292 of record NZ_JBGNUV010000003.1, read on the forward strand.
GGTGCCCAGGCACAGCGCCGACCAGGCGAATCCGGCCACGGTGATGACCAGCGCGAACGGCGCGGTGAGGAACTGGATCAGGTAGCCGCCCACGCTCGGCCCGCCGAGCTGCGCCACCGTTCGCACGATCTCCAGCGTGGAGTTGCCCTCGACCAGCCGCTCGCGCCCGACGAGGTGCGGCAGGTAGCTCTGGTACGCGGCGTCGAAGAACACGGTGAACACGCCGAGCACCAGCGCCACGGCGTAGAGCTGGTAGATCGTCAGCACGTCCAGCCACCAGGCGAGCGGCACGGAGGCCAGCGCCAGCGCCCGCGCCCAGTCGCTGACCACCATCACCATGCGCTTGCGCCGCCGGTCCACGATCGCGCCCGCGGGCAGCCCGATCACTACGAACGCCAGCGTCTCGCACGCGGTCAGCAGCCCCAGCTCGAACGGCGAGACGTGCAGCGCGGTCACCGCCACCAGGGGCAGGGCCAGGAACAGGAGCTGGGTGCCGACCTGGCTGGCGGTGTCCGCCAGGAACAGCCCCCGGAAGTCGTGCTCGCGTAAGAGGCTCACCAGCCGAACCTCTCATAACCGATTGGCGAATTTCAACCGGTTGTAGGGTGACCTGCCATGGGCACCAGACGCCGCCCCGCGACCGAGGCCGAGGCCCGCGCGCTGGCCTCCGCCATCCGGCTGCGCATCCTGCGCCTCTGCCTGGACCAGGCGCTGACGAACAAGGAGATCGCCGACCGGCTCGGCGCGAACCCCGCCACGACCCTGCACCACGTCCGCAAGCTGGTGCACACCGGGTTCCTGGTGGCCGAGCCGAGCAGGCCCGGCCCGCGCGGCTCGACCGAGATCCCCTACCGGGCCACCGGCAAGTCGTGGGAGATGGACGTCCGCGAGAGCGGCGTGGCCGGCGGCAGAGCCGCCATGCTCGACGCCTTCCTGGAGGAGATCAGGCTGGTGGACGTCGAGGAGGGCAGCTTCACCAGGCTCGGGCTCAGGCTCACGCCGCAGGGCCATGCCGAGCTGCTCGAACGGCTGCATGAGGTGTTCGACGACTTCGCGCGACGGCAGCCGCCGCCGGGCGGCGAGGCGTACTCGCTGTTCGTCGCCCTCCACAGAGACGTGTCCAGAGACGCGTGATGCCGGGCGCGCGTGCGCCCGGCATCACGACGGGTCAGCCGAGGTGGACCTCGACCTTGAGCGTGTCACCGTAGTCGAGCACGAACTCCTCGACGTTGCCCGCCGCGCACAGGTCGTCCTGCGCCTGCCGCACCAGCTCCACGTCCGGCGCCCACACGGTCAGCCGCGACACCTCGGCCCGCATCGACTGCTTGGCCTCGGACTTGGCCTTGCGCACCTGCCCGAGCACCTCCGAGGCCACGGCCAGCACGGCCGGGTCACCCGCGCCGCGCTCGGCGGCAGGCCAGGAGGCGCGGTGCACGGAACCCTCGCGCCACCACGACCACACCTCCTCGGTCACGAACGGCAGGAACGGCGCGAACAGCCGCAGCAGCACGTCCAGCGCCTGCCGCAGCGCCGCGTGCGCCGAGGCGGAGGCGGCGCCGGACTCGTACGCCCTGGCCTTGACGAGCTCCACGTAGTCATCGCAGAACGCCCAGAAGAACCGCTCCACGGCCTCGATGGCCCGCGTGTGGTCGAAGGCCTCGAACGCCTCCGTGGCCTCGCGCACGGCGTCGGACAGCGCCGCCAGCATGGCCAGGTCGAGCGGCTCGGTCACCTCGGCGGCGGACTCCTCGGCGGCCAGCCCCAGCACGAACTTCGAGGCGTTCAGGATCTTGATGGCCAGCCGCCGCCCGACCTTGAGCTGCCCGGCGTCGAAGGCGGTGTCGACGCCGTAGCGGCCGTTGGCCGCCCAGTAGCGCACCGCGTCGGAGCCGTGCTGCTCCAGCAGGTCGATCGGGGTGACGACGTTGCCCTTGGACTTGGACATCTTCTTGCGGTCGGGGTCGAGGATCCACCCCGAGATCGCCGCGTCGCTCCACGGCAGCGTGCCGAACTCGCAGTGCGACCTGACCACGGTCGAGAACAGCCAGGTACGGATGATCTCGTGGCTCTGCGCCCGCAGGTCGGCGGGGAAGACGCGCCGGAACAGCTCGTCGTCGCTGCCCCACCGGCCGGCGATCTGCGGGGTCAGCGACGAGGTGGCCCAGGTGTCCATGACGTCGGGGTCGGCCATGAACCCGCCGGGCACGCCGCGCTGCTCCTCGGTGTAACCGGGCGGCACGTCGGAGGACGGGTCGACCGGCAGCATGTCCTCGGTGGGCAGGATCGGCGCGTCGTGGACGGGCTGCCCGGTCTCGTCGATCGGGTACCACACCGGGAACGGCACGCCGAAGAAGCGCTGCCGCGAGATCAGCCAGTCGCCGGTGAGCCCCTCGACCCAGTTGTCGTAGCGCACCCGCATGTGCGGCGGGTGCCAGGTGAGCTCCCGCCCGCGCGCCAGCAGCCGCTCCCGCAGCTCTTCGTCGCGCCCGCCGTTGCGGATGTACCACTGACGGGTGGTGACGATCTCGAGGGGCTTGTCGCCCCTCTCGTAGAACTTTACCGTGCGCTGCACGGGCCGGGGCTCGCCCTCCAGGTCGCCGGACTCGCGCAGCAGCTCCACGATGCGCTCGCGGGCGCTGTGCACGGTCTTGCCGGCCAGCTCCTTGTACGGCTCCGCCTCCACGCCCTCGGGCGGCTCGGGCAGCAGCCGCCCGTCCCAGCCGATGACCGGCCGGGTCGGCAGGTGCAGCTCCCGCCACCAGGTGACGTCGGTGATGTCGCCGAAGGTGCAGATCATCGCGATGCCGGTGCCCTTGTCCGGCTCGGCCAGGCGGTGGGCCAGCACCGGCACCTCGGCCCCGAACAGCGGCGTCAGCACCGAGGTGCCGAACAGCTCCTTGTAGCGCTCGTCGTCGGGATGCGCGACCAGCGCCACGCAGGCGGGAATCAGCTCGGGCCGGGTCGTCTCGATCCAGACCGGGCCCTTCTCGCCGTAGAAGGAGATCTTGTGGAAGGCGCCGGGCCACTCCCGGTCCTCCAGCTCGGCCTGGGCCACGGCGGTGCGGAAGCTGACGTCCCACAGGGTCGGCGCCTCGGCGAGGTAGGCCTCGCCGCGCAGCAGGTTGCGCAGGAACGCCCGCTGCGAGACCGCCCGCGACTCGTCGCTGATCGTGGTGTAGAGCAGCGACCAGTCCACCGACAGGCCGATGCGCCGCCACATCTCCTCGAACGCCTGCTCGTCGACGGCGGTCAGCTTGTGGCACAGCTCCACGAAGTTGCGCCGGGAGATGGAGATCTCCCGCTTGCCCGGCTTGTCCGGCGGCACGAAGTCGGGGTCGTACGGCAGCGACGGGTCGCAGCGCACGCCGTAGACGTTCTGCACGCGGCGCTCGGTCGGCAGGCCGTTGTCGTCCCAGCCGATCGGGTAGAACACCGACTTGCCGAGCATCCGCTGGTAGCGGGCCATGATGTCGGTGTGCGTGTAGGAGAAGGCATGGCCGACGTGCAGGGAGCCGGACACGGTGGGCGGCGGCGTGTCGATGGAGTAGACCCGCTCGCGCGGCGCCGACCGGTCGAAGCGGTAGGTGCCCTCTTCCTCCCAGCGAGCTACCCATACCTGCTCCAAGCCGTCAAGAGTCGGCTTTTGGGGCATGGATGGACGGCGTAGTCGCTGTTGAGTCATGCCTCCTTATGGTACGGCTTCGCAGGCCCGGCAGGCGTTAGAGACTAGTGTTCGTTACAAAGGGGAAGGGAGATCGACATGACGGAGGACAAGCCCGATATCGCCTGGCGAGTCGTCGGCGGCCTGGTGGGGTTGGTGACGGCATGGGCGGCCAGGAAGATCCTCGGGTTCGCCTGGAAGAAGGCGACCGGCAAGGAGCCGCCCATCGACACCGACTCGCCCGAGGTCAGCATGGGCGAGGCGATCGGTTACGCCGTCGTCATGGGGGTCGGTATGTCGGTGGCGCAGATCGTGGTCAACCGGACCGCCAAGAAGCGCTACGACGCGTGGAAGTCACTGAAGCAGGTGACTCCAGGGCAGTGAGGAACTCGCTCGCCCAGCGGTCCACGTCGTAGGTGGCGACCCGGCGGCGCATCGTGCGCATCCGCCGGGCCAGCTCGTGCGGCGTGGCCCGCATGGCCGCCAGCATCTGCCGCTTGACGTCCTCCACGTCGTACGGGTTGACCAGGTACGCCTGCCGCAGCTCGTCGGCGGCCCCGGCGAACTCGCTGAGCACGAGCGCCCCATGCAGGTCGTGGTGGCAGGAGATGTACTCCTTGGCCACCAGGTTCATCCCGTCGCGCAGGGGCGTGACGACCATGACGTCGGCGGCCAGGTAGAGCGCGGCCAGCTCGTCGTGGCCGTACGACTGGTGGAAGTACCACACCGGCTGGTAGCCGAGCTGCGCGTGCTCGCCGTTGATCCGGCCGACCTGCAGCTCGATGTCGTCGCGCAGCTTCCTGTACTCGTCCACCCGCTCCCTGCTCGGCGTGGCGATCTGCACGAACACGGCCTCGCCCGGCTGCAGCCGCCCGTCCTTGAGCAGCTCGCCGAACCCTTCCAGGCGCTGCCCGATGCCCTTGGTGTAGTCGAGCCGGTCCACGCCCAGCAGCACGTGCTCGGGGTCGCCCAGCTCGACCCTGATCTCCTTGGCCCGGTCCACGATGCGCGGCTCGCGGACGAGCGAGTCGAGCTGCGCGAAGTCCACGGAGATCGGGAACGCCTGCGTGGTCACGACGCGGTCGTCGAGGAAGATCTCGTTCCCCTTGTACGGCAGCCCGAGCAGCCGCCGGCACAGCCTGCGGAAGTTCGAGGCCCCGCCCGGGAGCTGGAAGCCCACCAGGTCGGCCCCGAGCAGCCCTTCGACCAGCTCCTTGCGCCACGGCAGCCGCCAGAACAGCTCCGTCGGCGGGAACGGGATGTGCAGGAAGAACCCGATCCGCAGGTCGGGGCGGAGCTTGCGGAGCATCGCGGGCACGAGCTGGAGCTGGTAGTCCTGCACCCACACGACCGCGCCCTCCTCGGCCGCCTCGGCGGCGGCCTCGGCGAAGCGCTGGTTGACGCTGCGGTAGGTCTCCCACATCTCCCTGTCGAACACCGGCGTCGCGACCACGTCGTGGTAGAGCGGCCACAGGGTGGCGTTGGAGAAACCCTCGTAGTAGAGCTCGACCTCACGGGCGGACAGCGGGATCGGGATGAGGCTCATCCCGTCCTGTTCGAACGGCTCGAGCTTCTCGTCGGGCGCCCCGTGCCAGCCGGCCCAGGCTCCGTGACGGCGCTGCATCACCGGCGCGATCGCGGTGACGAGGCCGCCAGGACTCCTGCGCCACGAAGCCGTTCCGTCAGGCTCGATCGTGCGATCGACCGGCAACCGGTTCGCGACGATCAGAAACGAGCTACGGCCACTCAACGCAGTCCTCCTATGGGGTCATGTGTCAGGAAAGCCGCCAAGCGCACGGCTAACGGCGGCCACCACCGACTCCGGCCCCGCATGGGGGATGATCGCGGCGATGTGGGAATCGGGCCTGATGAGCCATGCCTCATCCGGCCCGGCGCCGAGCCTCTCAGCGAGCGAGCCAGTCCCATCCATCTCCGCGAGCCCGCGTACGGCGAGCGGCGCCGGTATCACCTTGCCCAGGACCTGCACAAACAAACTCGAATCACACATATCGCCCAGCATGACGAGGAATCCATCCCGGGTGTACTCGCGCAGCCTGCCCCCCGGCAGCGGCAGATCGGGCAGGATCACGCCGGGCGCGGGCGTGCACAGCGCCCCCTTCGGCGGCCGGCCCAGGAAGGGCCGGGCCGGCTCCGGCGTGGTCAGCGGCGAGTCCACGTACCAGAACGGCTCGGCGAACCGCCCCGAGTCCACCTCCTCGATCCGCCCGCCCTCCAGCGCCGCGCGCCTGCGCATCCGCTCCTCGACGGTCCTGGGGGCGAGGAAGCGCATGGTGGCGGCGGTGATCTCCAGGTTCTCCAGCGCGGCGGCGTGCCGCTCGGCATGGTAGGACTCCAGCAGCTCGGGCCCCGCCCAGCCGTTGAGCGCGAAGGCCAGCTTCCAGGCCGCGTTCTCGGCGTCCGGCACGCCCGAGTTCAGCCCTCGCGCCCCGAACGGGGCCACCAGATGGGCGCAGTCACCCGCCAGGAGGACCCGCCCGACCCGCATGCGGGAGGCGATGCGCGAGTGGAAGCGGTACGTGCTGTGCCACAGCAGCTCGTACGGCCGATCCCCAATGATTTGCCGGATTTTCCGCGATATTTCAACATCCGTTGGGATAAAGTCCGGCGCGATCTGCCAGTCGATCCGGTACGTGCCCCCGGGGCAGGGATGGATGAGCACCTGGCGGCCCGGGTTCCAGACGGGGTCGAAGTAGAAGCGCCGCTCGCTCTCCCAGCCGGGCAGGTCCGCCTTGATGTCGCAGATCAGGAACTGGTCCTCGAACGTCTCCCCGGAGAACGACACCCCCAGCGACGCCCGGATCCCCTGCGCCCTGGCCCCCGCGCAGACCAGCACGTACGGCGCGCGCAGCAACCGCTGACCGCAGTGCACCGTCACCCCCGAGGCGTCCTGGCTCAGCCCCGTGACCTCGTGGCCCCAGCGCACCTCGATGAGCGGCTGCCCGGCGATGGCCTCGTCGAGGATCTGCTCGGTGCGGGTCTGGGAGATGTTCACGCACGGCGGCAGCGGCCCCTCGCGCTCGAACGTCCAGGAGAACAGCTCGCGGTCGCGGTAGTAGGTGCGGGCCGTGGTCCAGGCCAGCCCCTCCTCGGCCACCTTGCCCGCCCCCGCGGCGGCCCAGACGTCGAGCACGTCGCGCTGCTGGCAGATGGACTTCGACCCGCCGCGCCCCCGCCCCTGCCGCTGGTCCAGCACCAGCACCTGCACACCCCACCGGGCCAGCAGCAGCGCGGCGCTCTGCCCGACCGGCCCGGCCCCGACCACGATGACCTGCGGCTCGCTCATGACTGCAGCTCGTCCCACACCTGACGGTCGCGCTCGGCGGTCCAGACGCGCGGGCGCTCGACGCCGTGCAGCTCGTCCCAGAGCCTGGAGACGTTGAACGGCAGGCAGTGCTCGAAGATCGGCCAGCGGCCGTAGCGGGGCTCCAGGGCGCGGTGCGTGCGCTCGAACGCCTCCTTCAGCGACCCGGCCCCGCCCACCTCGCGCAGCATCACGGCCAGGAAGTCGCGCGTCTGCCCGATGGCCGCCTCGACGCCCGCCTTGCCCCTGGCGACCGCGCCCCTGCCGCCGACCAGGGTCTCGGCGCCGAACGAGGCGACCCGGTCGAGGGTGCCCGAGGACCAGTCGCGGTGGAAGGCGTCGCCGGTGTAGAGGGCGGCCTGCGACTCGACGAGGTCGCCGGCGAACAGGATCCGGTGCTTCGGCAACCACGCCACCAGGTCGCCCTCGGTGTGGCCGCGCCCGCAGTACTGCAGCACCAGGTCGCCGCGCCCGCCGCCGAGGTCGATCGTGAAGCGGTCGCCGAACGTGGCCGTCGGCCAGGTCAGGCCGGGGATCGAGCCGGGGTCCTTGAACAGGCGGGGCATCCTGGCGTACTCGCTGGCCCAGTCCTGCTCGCCGCGCTCGGCGATCAGCTCGCGGGTCTTCTCGTGCGTCACGATCACGTCCGCGCCGAACGCCGACGCGCCCAGCACGCGCACCGCGTGGTAGTGCGACAGCACCAGGTACCGGATCGGCTTGGCGGTGTGCTCGCGCAGCCTGGCCAGCCACTCGCGGGCGGCCACCGGGGTGGCCAGCGCCTCGAAGCAGACGAGGAAGTCCTCGCCCTCGATCGCGCCCACGTTCGGGTCGCCCTCGGCGGTGAGCGCGTACACGCCCTCCGCGAGCACCTCCAGTGTCTGTTCCTTCTCGCCGAGATCCGCCGACGAGGCGAACGGTCTGGCCATCGCTTCTCCTCCCGCTCAGACGCCGGAGCCGGCCCGCGGGCGGCTCCGTCACAGGCATACCCCGCGGTGCTGCTCGAACCGGCGGCTCGCCCTCTTGACAGGGAAGTCAGGACGGTGATTTGTTTACCGAACATTCGGTCAGTTGACAAGGGAGATCTGCGTTGGAGAGCGCGCGCCGCATGATGGCCGCCGACACCGCCTCCGCCGCCCTGGGCATCGAGCTGGCTGAGCTGGGCGAGGGCCGGGCGGTGTGCCGCATGACCGTGACCCGCCAGATGATCAACGGCCACGACCTGTGTCACGGCGGGTACGTGTTCCTGCTGGCCGACACGGCGTTCGCGTGCGCGTGCAACACGGACGGCCCCGTCACGGTGGCGGCGGGCGCGGAGATCGCGTTCGTGTCCCCGGCGCGGGCGGGGGACGTGCTGGAGGCCGAGGCGGCCGAGCGCACCCGCTACGGGCGCAGCGGCATCTACGACGTCACCGTGCGGCGTCCCGACGGTCAGGTGGTCGCGGAGTTCCGCGGCCGGAGCCGGGAGTTGAAGTGAGACTTGGCGATCCCCCCGCCGCGCACGAGCTCGACCCGATCGAGCGCGTGTCCCGCGACGAGCTCATGGCGCTCCAGCTCGAACGCCTGCGCCGAACCCTGCGCCGCGCCTACGAGAACGTCCCGCTCTACCGGGACAAGTTCGACCGGGCGGGCGTGCACCCGAGCGACTGCAAGGAGCTCGGTGACCTGGCGAAGTTCCCCTTCACCACCAAGCAGGACCTGCGCGAGTCCTACCCGTTCGGCATGTTCGCGGTGCCGCGCGAGCATGTCGTGCGCGTCCACGCCTCCAGCGGCACCACCGGGCAGCCCACCGTGGTCGGCTACACCAGGAACGACATCGACGTCTGGGCGGAGGTCGTGGCCCGCTCGATCCGCGCCTCCGGCGGGCGGCCCGGCGACATCGTGCACGTCGCCTACGGCTACGGCCTGTTCACCGGCGGCCTGGGAGCGCACTACGGGGCCGAGCGGCTGGGCTGCACGGTGGTGCCCGTCTCCGGCGGGATGACGCCCCGGCAGGTGCGGCTCATCCACGACCTCCGGCCCGACGTGATCATGGTGACGCCGTCGTACATGCTGGCCCTGCTGGACGAGTTCGCCGCCCAGGGCCTCGACCCGCGCGAGTCGTCGCTGCGCGTCGGCATCTTCGGCGCCGAGCCGTGGACCGAGAAGATGCGCGCGGAGATCGAGGACCGCTTCGACCTGCACGCCGTGGACATCTACGGGCTGTCGGAGGTGATGGGCCCCGGCGTGGCCAACGAGTGCGTCGAGACCAAGGACGGGCTGCACATCTGGGAGGACCACTTCTACCCGGAGACCGTCGATCCGTTCACCGGCGAGCCCGCCCCCGAGGGCGAGCTGGTCTTCACCAGCCTCACCAAGGAGGCCATGCCGGTCATCCGCTACCGCACCCGCGACCTGACCCGGCTGCTGCCCGGCACCGCGAGGCCGGCCTTCCGGCGCATGGAGAAGGTGACCGGGCGTACCGACGACATGATCATCCTGCGGGGCGTGAACGTGTTCCCGACCCAGATCGAGGAGCTGGTGCTGGGCGTCGAGGGCCTGTCGCCGCACTTCCAGCTCCACCTGACCCGCCCGGAGCGGCTCGACGTGATGACGGTCAAGGTCGAGGCGCGCCCGGGCTTCTCCGGCCGGGTGGAGGCGGGCGAGGCGCTGCGCAAGGCGGTCAAGGACACCGTGGGCGTCAGCGTCGAGATCGACGTCGTGGACCCGGAGACGCTGGAGCGGTCGGTCGGCAAGCTCAGGCGCGTCATCGACAGGCGGGGCGGCTGACACCGTGGTCACCCGGAACCCCGCTCGTCCGGGCAGGCGCGGCCACGACCCCGAGTCGGTGCTGTCCATCGCCGTCAGCGTGTTCAACGAGCGCGGCTACGACGGGACCAGCATGGAGGACCTCGCCAGGGCGCTCGGGGTCACCAAGTCGGCCATCTACCACCACGTGCCGGGCAAGGAGCAGCTCCTCGCCCGCGCGCTGGACCGGGCGCTGGACGGGCTGTTCGAGATGGTGACCGACCCGCGCGCCGCCTCGGGGGCCGCGATCGACCGGCTGGAGTGGGTCGTGCGGCAGAGCGTGCGCATCCTCGTCGGCCGGCTGCCGTACGTGACGTTGCTGTTGCGGGTGCGCGGGAACAGCGTGACGGAGCAGGCGGCGCTGGAGCGGCGGCGGGAGTTCGACCGCTTCGTCAGCCGCCTGGTCAAGGAGGCGGCGGCGGAGGGCGGCATCCGCGCCGACGTGGACCCGGCCCTGGTGACGCGCCTGCTGTTCGGCACGATCAACTCGATCACGGAGTGGTACCAGCCGTCGCGCGGCGCCTCGGCGGACGACCTGGCGGACACGCTGCTCACCATCACCTTCGACGGCCTGCGCTCGGACGCCTAAGGGCTGAGCTCGTCGCGGCCCGGGTCCTGGGGCAGCGAGGGACGCTTGACCCGCAGATCGTTGCGGATGGCCTCGCCCAGTTTCTTGGTGGCCATGCGATTGAGCGCGCCCCCGGCGACGGCGCCGGTCAGGAACGGCCCGAAGGTGGTCAGATGCCGCCCCAGCGTCCGCATGAGACGGTTGCGCAGAGCGGTCTTGGTGGCGGCTCCCAGGGCCAGGGAGACGGACGCGGGCGCGAGGGGGTCGATGCCGCGCTGTTTGGCCCAGGCGGCGGTGAACGCGATGGCACGCTGGGTTCCGGACCCCTGGACGTGCACGCCGTAGACCTCGTGCAGCTCGGCCAGCAGCTTGACCTCGATGGCGGCGACGACGATGGTCTCGGCGACGAGCTGGGCGGGGGCGGAGAGCAGGAGGGGTGGCGCGGCGAACTCGGCCGCTGCCAGTGCTCCGCCGATGGCGCCGACCGTCATCGTGGCCTTCTGCGCGGTGCGCACCAGGTCGTCGGCGAGCTCCTCGCCGGTCAGGCCATGATGATGTTCGGCAAGGGTGTGCAGATCCCTGATCGGGATGCGCGGCGCGATGTTGAGGAAGACGTCGGCCAGCCAGCGGCCCCGGCCCGCGCCGGTCTCCCGTGCCTTCTTGGCCCCGGCGGACAGCGCCCGGGCTAGTCGGCCGAGCAGCCTGCGCCGCTCGGCCGGCTCGAGTTCACCGGGAGCGGTGAGCCTGCCAACGAGCTCGCCGACCTCACGATCGGGGTCGGCGATCTCACTGCCTGGTTGCTGGTCTTTCTCTGGTACGGCCACGCGGTGCCTCCGTGTCTCTTGGTCGCGATCGCCCAGGGTGTGCGGTTCCTGCCCGCCCCGGGCTCCTTCGCTCCAGGAATTAGGCGGCGCACTCCCGGCAGACCTGCTGGCCGTTCTTCTCGGAGGCCAGCTGGCTGCGGTGATGCACCAGGAAGCAGCGCGAGCAGGTGAACTCGTCGGCCTGACGGGGGATCACCCGCAGGGAGAGCTCTTCGTTCGACAGGTCCGCACCGGGCAGCTCGAGAGACTCGGCCAGGTCGGTCTCGTCGATGTCGATGCTGCCAGACGACTTGTCGGTGCGCCGCGCCTGCAGCTCCTGGAGGCTGTCCTCCCCCAGGTCGTCGTCTGTCTTGCGCGGGCTGTCGTAGTCGGTAGCCATTGTGCTTACTCCATCCCCCTCATCCATATGTGTTCGCGCTCATCGCGCGTCTTCTAACGTCCGGGAAGCCCATCTTGTGCCCGTTCCGTCGGGGAGATTTCCCATCGGTACCCCGCGGAAACGGACAACGAACCTCCCAACACGTCAGGGCCTGCTGCCGACGGCAATGGTTAGCCAAATATGGCGAAACCCACAGCCTTGGCGTCATGCACCACCGTGTTCGACGGCACATCCAACCACATGTGCGGCGTGGATGAGACGCCCCCCGTGACTCAACACGCGCACGAACGCGCCACGGCGGCACAGCCGTTCATCGCCTCGGAAGCCGAATGGTCACGACCAGCCCTCCACCATCGCGCGGCACGGCGGCCACATTCCCGCCGTGCGCCTGCACCACCGCACGGACGATGGACAGCCCCAGACCCGATCCCTTGGCCGATTCCACGCGGTCCGCGTGGAGCCTCCTGAACGGCTCGAACAGGCTGTTCACCTCGTACGCCGGCACATGCTGTCCTGTGTTGGCCACCTGAACAACCAAGGCACCGTCCGCCATTCCCGTTCGGATCCAGACTTTTCCGTTTTCGGGAATGTTGTACTTGACGGCGTTCTCCACCAGGTTGCTGACAGAGCGTTCCAGCAGCACGGGATCGCCTGTGGTAGGCGCGCTGACCAGTTCGGTGGAGACGGTTACGCCGTGCTCCTCGGCGAAGGGCGCGAGCTGTTCCACGGCTGTCTGGGCGACTTCCATGACGTCGAGGGGTTTGCGCACGGCGAGTTCGCGTTCGCTCCTGGCGAGCAGCAGCAGCCCTTCGATGAGCTTCTCGTTGCGCGCGTTGACCTCGAGCAGGGTACGGCCGAGCGCCTTGAGGTCCTGCGACGCCTCCGGGTCCGACAGGGCGATCTCCAGGACCGTCCTGTTGATGGTGAGGGGGGTGCGCAGCTCGTGGGAGGCGTTGGCCACGAACCTGCGCTGGGTGTCGAAGGCGACGTTGAGGCGGGTGAGCATGGCGTCGAAGGTGTCGGCCAGCTCCTTCAGCTCGTCGTTGGGGCCTTCCAGGGCGATGCGCTGGTGGGCGAGGGTGCTCTCCGACAGCTTCTTGGCCGTGGCTGTCATCTGCGCCACGGGCCGCAGCGCCCGGTCGGCGACGAAGTAGCCGATGATCAGCGCCAGAATGCCGACGCCCACCAGCGCCATCACGGAGCTGGTGAGCAGAGCGTCCCTGGCGTTCTGCACCGCCAGCTTCTGGAAGCTGTTCATGTAGTCCTGGAACTGCGCGTCCACGGTGGGCGGCAGGTTGGTCTCGAAAATGGGCCATGCCGCGCTGATGGCGTTGCCGACGATGGCGTAGACGGAGAACAGCAGCGCGGCGGCCGCCGCGAAGACCAGCGCGCTGTAGGTGATCGTCAGCCGCCAGCGGATGCTCACCTTGCCGGGAAGCTCCTTCACACGATCCATGGTGGAGCGCGGAGCCATCGTCTGCGCCGGCGGGGGCGGGCCGTCCCAGGCGGGCGGCCCGCTGGGCGGCGGGGCCTCCTGCACGCGCGTCGCCTTCCTCGCGGAGTGCGGGCTGATCATCGGATGCGTCGGCCCCGCCTCACGCTCTGGCCGTTCACTCACAACTTGTACCCAACCCCGGGCACAGTCTCGATCACCTGAGGCTCACCCAGCTTCTTCCGCAGCGTCATCATGGTCACGCGGACCACGTTCGTGAAGGGATCGATGTTCTCGTCCCACGCCTTGTCCAGCAGGTCCTCCTGGCTGACCACGGCGCCTTCGGCCCGCATCAGCTCCTCGAGCACCGCGAACTCCTTCTTGGTCAGCACGACCTCCCTGCCGTCGCGCTCCACCAGCCGCTTGCCGGGGTCGAGCTTGATCCCGGACCGCTCCAGCACGGGCGGCAGGGCGGGCGCGGAGCGGCGGCCGAGCGCGCGCACCCTGGCGACCAGCTCGATGAACACGAACGGCTTGGCCAGGTAGTCGTCGGCCCCCAGACCGAGCCCCTCCACCTTGTCGTCCACGTCGCCGGAGGCGGTCAGCATGAGGATCCGCGAGGCCGTACGCTGCTCGACCAGCCGCCTGCACACCTCGTCGCCGTGCACCACCGGCAGGTCGCGGTCCAGCACGATCACGTCGTAGTCGATGTAGGAGGTCCGCTCCAGGGCGCCGCCACCGTCGTAGGCGACGTCCACCGCCATGGCCTCGCGCCGCAGCCCCGTCGCGATCGCGTCAGCGAGCACCCGCTCATCCTCTACAACCAGCACGCGCACGCCGGTACACCTCTCTCCGATTCTGGGCACTCATTCTGCCCACAGGCTCGATAAGCGCACGGTAAGGCATGTTCAGGGCTCGGTGACCCCGGCGTGAGGCAGAGCGGCGCGAAATTCATGTTTCGGAGGGCGACAGGCCGGGGTATGCCTGCGGGACACCCCTTGCCCGGTCTTCGTCCGGCAACGGGAGACTTCGCCCCCTGCACGAGTCGAACCCCCAGAGAGTAGGTGAGATGGGCGAGTTCACGACCACGATCGAACACCGCCTCGACCAGGCTTACAAGGGCCTTCGGGAGGCCCGTAGCGCCGGCGACGACTACCTCGCCGACACCCTCACCGCCGAGATCGAGGACCTGCGCCGCCTGGCCGACGATCACGGCATCCCGTTGCCCCGCTAGCCCGTGCGAAACGGCCGGAGCCGGCGCTCCGGCCGTTTCGCCCCCAGATCAGGAGTCGCGTGCCGGGTTCAGCGGCGCCAGCAGGTCATGCAGCTCCTCGAACAGCCCCTGAGCCGCGCACAACGCGTAGTCAGGGCTGGCCGGCCGCCCGTTCAGCCCGCCGAACCTGGCGCCGGACTCGGTCGCCACCAGGCCCGCCGCGGCATAGTCCCACGGGTTGATGCCGCGCTCGTAGTAGGCGTCCACCCGTCCCGCCGCCAGCGAGCACAGGTCGACGGCGCACGATCCGCCCCGCCGGATGTCACGGACGCGGGGCAGCACCTGGGCGACCACCTCGCCCTGCACCGCGCGCCGGGCCTTGGAGTAGCCGAAGCCGGTCGCCACCAGCGCCTGGGCCAGCGGCACCCCCGTGTTGCAGCGCAGCCGCGAACCGCCCAGCCAGGCGCCCTCGCCGCGCGCCGCGGTGAAGACCTCGCCCCGCGACGGCACGTTGACGACGCCGGCCACGACCTCGCCGCGTACCTCGACGGCGATCGACACCGCCCAGTCCGGCAGGCCGTACAGGAAGTTGACGGTGCCGTCGACGGGGTCCACGATCCAGCGCACGTCGGACTCGCCGGGATCCTCGCCGCCCTCCTCGCCGAGGATGCGGTCGCCGGGCCTGGCGGCCAGGATGCGCTCGCGGATGAGCTCCTCCGACTCCTTGTCCAGCGCGGTGACCACGTCGGTGGGGCTGGACTTGGTCTCGATCTCGCCGGACATCGTGGGCCGCTTGGCCAGCAGCATGTCGCCGGCCTCGCGGGCGATGTCCTCGGCGAGCCTCAGGAAGTCCGTCATCACGCCACCGAGTCCGGGCGCTTCCACTCCTGGCCGAGCACGTGCTGGCCGAGGAAGGCCAGGACGGTCTCGTACCAGGCGACGATGTTGCCGGGCTTGAGTATCCAGTGGTTCTCGTCGGGGAAGTACAGGAACTTCGCGTCCACCTCGGTACGCCGCAGGTCCCACCACAGCCGCAGCGCCTCGCCGATCGGCACCCGGTAGTCCTTGTCGCCGTGGATGACGAGCATCGGGGTGGTGATCCGGTCGAGGGCGTTGTGCGGCGACAGCAGCGAGTAGCGCTCGCCGCCGGGCAGGCCGAACTCGCGCTGCCAGTACATCGCGGCGTCGGTGGTGCCGGCGAACTGGTCGAGGTTCCACAGCGAGGCGTGGGTGACGATGGCCTTGTAGCGGTCGGTGTGGCCGGCGAGCCAGTTGGCCATGTAACCGCCGAACGAGCCGCCCATCGCGGCGACGCGCTCGCTGTCGATGTCGTCCCTGGCCAGGGTGGCGTCCACGATCGCGTCGAGGTCGGCCTGGGTGCGCGGGCCCCAGTCGCCCCAGCCGCGGTCGATCATCTCCTGGCCGTAGCCGGTGGACATGCAGGGGTCGGGCATGAGCACGGCGTACCCGTGCTGGGCCAGGATCCACGACTGCCAGCGCCACTGCCAGTCGTTCCAGGAGCCGAGCGGGCCGCCGTGGATGAACAGCACGAACGGCGCGGGGCTGGCGGCGGAGGCGCCTTCCGGCAGGGCCAGCCAGCCGCGGATCGTGGTGCCGTCGTCGGCGGTGGCGGTGACCTCGGTGAGCGTGCCGGTCACCTCGGGCCGCGGCGCGGGCGAGAGCAGGTCGGCGATCTCGCCGGTGGCGGCGTCGATCCTCGCCGGGGCGGGGGCGAGGTTGACGGCGCTGCGCAGGGCGTAGATCCAGCGGCCGTCGGGCGACGGGTTGAGGCCGAGGTAGGAGGCGTCGTCCTGGGTGAGCCTGGCCGGCTCGCCGTCCAGCGGGACGCGGAAGACCGGGCGGCGGCCCTGGTGGTCGGCCGCGATGTAGACGGCCGAGGAGTCCGGCGCCCAGTCGATGTCCGAGGGCCACAGGTCCGGTGCGTAGGCGCGGCCCTGACCGGTGGCGAGGTCGGCGATCCACAGCTCGCTGTGGGCCGAGACGTCCAGCCCGGTGAGCCTGTCGCGCGAGCAGGCCAGCTTGGTGCCGTCGGGGGAGATCGCCAGCGGCCCGGTGAAGTCGTAGGCCTCGTCGGACAGCAGCACGCGCCGCTCGCCGGTGGCCACGTCGATGGTGACCAGCTCGGTGCGCGACTCGCCCTTCGGCAGGTACACGCGCCAGGTGCTGATCACGGTGGTGCCGTCGGGGGTCAGCTCGAATCCGCCCTCGCGCAGCGCGTCGCCGGCGTCGGGGGTCAGGTCGCGCACGTCCTCCAGGCGGTCGGCGCCGAGCCTGGCCGCGAACAGCCTGGGCCGGCCCGGCCCGAGGTCGTGGTCCCAGTAGCGGACGGGGTAGCCCTCGTGCAGGATCGCGCTGATGCCGGCCTCCTTGCGGGCCTTGCGCTTCTCCTCGTCGGCCGACTCCTCGCCGTCGAGCACGTCGGAGACGAACACCACCACGTCGCCGGCCGTCCGCACGCCGCCGATGCCGCCGGGCCTGGTGGCCACCTGGCGGGCCTCGCCGCCCGCCCGGGGCAGCAGCCACAGCGCGGGCACCTCCTCGCCGGGGTCCTTGACGGTCGGGTCGGGGCGGGCGGAGGTGAACAGCACGTCGCCCGCGTCGGTGAAGACCGCGGCGGACTCGCCCTTGGCCGAGCGCGTCAGCCGGTACGGCTCGCCGTCCAGCGGGACGGCCCAGAGCGCGGTGCCGAACGACTTGCCGTCGGGATTGAGGGACTGAACGGTCGAGATCAACCTGGAGCCATCAGGCGAAAGCCGTAGAGAAAGGACCCGGGGAATGGCCACATAGTCACGAATGTCGTTGAATGCGCTCACTCGATCGAACCTACCTCGCGGGGAGGACCGCCGACACTCCCCCATAGGGTTGTCACGTGGGAATTTACGACGCCTTGCTGGTCCTGTCGTTCGGCGGTCCCGAGGGCCCGGACGACGTGATGCCGTTCCTGGAGAACGTCGTGCGCGGCCGTGGCGTGCCGCGCGAACGCCTGCTCGAAGTGGCCGAGCACTACCAGAGCTTCGGCGGGGTCAGCCCGATCAACCAGCAGAACCGCGACCTGGTCGAGGCGCTGCGCCCGGTCCTCGACGTGCCGGTCTACTGGGGCAACCGCAACTGGCACCCGTTCGGCGAGGACACCGTGCGCCGGATGCGGGCCGACGGGATCAGGAAGGCCGCCGTCTTCGCCACCTCGGCGTTCGCGGGCTACTCGAGCTGCCGCCAGTACTACGAGGACATCGAGCGGATCTCGATCGAGGGCGGCCCCGAGCTGGTCAAGATGCGCCACTACGGCGAGCACCCCGGCTTCGTGGCGGCGATGGCCGACCACACGCGGGCGGCGCTGGAGCGGCTCGGCCGCGACGACGCCAGGCTCGTCTTCACCGCCCACAGCATCCCCGTCTCCATGGCCGAGACCGCGGGCCCCGAGGGCGGGCTCTACGAGGCGCAGCTGCGCAGGAGCGCCGAGCTGGTCAACCAGGCGCTGGGCCGCACCGAGCCGTGGGACCTGGTGTGGCAGTCGCGCAGCGGGCCGCCGCAGGTGCCGTGGCTGGAGCCGGACGTCTGCGACCACCTGCGCAAGATCGAGGCGCCGGCCGTGGTGCTGGTGCCGATCGGGTTCGTCTCCGACCACATGGAGGTCGTCTACGACCTCGACACCGAGGCCAGGGCCGTGGCCGCCGAGCTGGGCCTGCCGCTGGAGCGGGCCGCGACGGCGGGCACGCATCCGCGGTTCGTGGGGATGGTGCGCGAGCTGATGGCGGAGCCGGAGCCGGTGCCGTGCCCGCTCACCTGCTGCCCGGCCCCGAAGCGGCGGCCTCAGGCGTAGGTCTTCGCGTACGCGTCGGCGATCGACATGACCTTGTTCACGTAGTCCCACGAGTGGTTGTAGAACCAGATCGCCTTGCGCAGCCTCTCGCCGCCCTGCCCGGCCTTGTTGGCGCACAGGTAGTTCGCCGCGCCGGGCACGGCGTCGTACGGGCTCCAGATGTCCTTCTTGCCGTCCCCGTCGCCGTCCACGCCGTAGTGCTTCCAGGTGGCGGGCATGAACTGCATGGGCCCCAGCGCGCCCGCGCTCGACGGCCCGTTGTTGCGCCCGTGCCCGCTCTCGACCTGCCCGATCGCGGCCAGCACCGTCCATGACAGCCCGGGGCAGCGGGTGGCGGCGGCCTTGTAGAGCTCCAGGTAGCTGCTCGGCCGGCCCACGCTGACCTGCTGCGGCTGCTCGGGCTGCTGGGCGGGCTGCTGCTGCTTCGCGGCGCGCGCGGCGGCGTCGAGCACCACGACCTGGGCGCCCTGGCCGAGCGCCTTGCGCACGCCCGCCTCGCCGATCTTGCCCTCCTTGCCGTGCAGCAGCACCGCGACGCCCTGCGCGAACCCCAGGGACCTGCCGAGGTCGGCGCTGATCAGCCCGTCCACGCCGGTCAGCCCGAGCGGGGCCGAGGCCGCGACGCGGAGCCTGGGCCCGCCGTCCACCTGGTACTCGGCGCCCAGGATCATCCCGAACTTGCGCATCGAGGCCGCCTCGGCGACCAGCTCGCCCCTGGCGAGCGCGCTCCACACGGCGGGCTGGTCGGCGACGGGCTGCGGCGTCCAGGAGCGGAAGCCGGACGGGTCCACGGCCAGCAGGTTCAGCCCGGTGCCCGAGATCTTGACGGCGCCCGCGTCGACGACGGTGACCTTCTGCACGTGCTTCAGCCTCGCCAGCTTGAGCCTGGTCTCCCTGGGCACGGTGCCCGCGGCGATCGCCAGCACGCGGGCCGGCGTCGGGGTGACGCCCGGGCCGCCGGCGCCGAAGTCCTTGACGGGCTCGGCGGTGGGCACGATCTGGTCGAGGCGGGGTGCGGCCGACTGCTGCTGCGGGGTGGCGCGGGGCCGGCTGCGTACGGGTTCCTGAGCGCTGCTGAGCAGGTCACCGTCCAGGAACACCACGACGCCGCCGGCCGCGACGGTGACCGCGAGCACGGCGACGAGCATGAGCATGACCGCGCGGACAGTGGGAAGACCGGACACTCGGGACACGTTAACTCACGCCAGCCCGAAACCACTTGCGATCCAGACATATGTGCGCAATGGTTAGCTGCTTGAGTAAGGGGGAAACAGCGTGGTCGGGCCTTACCGGGGGTTGTTCGAGAGGCCCGGGACGAAGGGGTTCGTGCTGGCGGGGCTCGTCGGCCGGATGCCGATGTCGATGCTCGGCATCGGCGTCATCCTGCTGATCACCGCGCTGACCGACAACTACGCCACCGCCGGCGCCGTCGGAGCCGCCTCCAACCTGGCCTTCGCCGCCGCCGCCCCGCTGTCGGGCCGGCTCGCCGACAGGTTCGGGCAGGGCCGGGTGATCCCCCCGTTCGCCGTCGTCAACGCGCTGGCGCTGGCGGCCCTCATGCTCTCCGCCGGGTCCGGCCTGCCCGAGTGGACGCTGTACGCCTCGGGGCTGGTCATCGGCGCCACCTCGCTGTCGCTCGGCTCCATGGTGCGGGCCCGCTGGTCGGTCATCCACGGCGGCACGGACCGGCTGCACGCCGCCTTCGCGTTCGAGTCGGTGGCCGACGAGGTCGTCTTCGTCACCGGGCCCGCGCTGGTCACGGTGCTGGCCACCACCGTGAACCCCTACGCCGGCCTGATCGTGGCGCTGGTCTGCATGCTGGCAGGCTCCCTGGCGCTGGCCGCGCAGCGGCGCACCCAGCCGCCCGTGCAGCTGGTCAGGTCGTCGGGGGGCACGCCGATCCTGATCCCCGCCGTCGCCCTGCTGGCCGCCGTCTCCCTGGCGCTGGGCGCGATCTTCGGCTCCGTGGACCTGATCACGGTGGCCTTCGCCGAGGAGCAGGGGGTCAAGTGGGCCTCGGGGTTCCTGCTGGCCTCGTTCGCGGGCGGGTCGATGGTGTCGGGGCTCTGGTTCGGCTCCCGGAGCTGGCGGATCTCGCTGCGCGCGCGGTTCGTGCGCGCGCTGGCCCTGTTCGTGGTGGGGCTCCTGCCGATCCTGTTCATCGACACCACGGGCATCATGGCGGCGGCGCTGTTCCTGGCGGGGTTCGCCATCTCGCCGACGCTCATCACCTGCTTCTCCCTCACCGAGCGGCTGGTGCCGCAGTCGCTGCTCACCGAGGGCATGGCGTGGATCTCGACCGCGATCACGCTCGGCGTGGCGCTCGGCTCCTGGGCGGGCGGGCAGCTCACCGAGACGTACGGGGCCTCCGACGCGTACGTGTTCTCCATCGCCGCGGCGGCCGTCGCCGTGATCGTGGGCATCGGAGGTTCGGGTTTGCTGAGACTTCCCGAGGCTCCTTCACCCTCGCGGAGCTGATCCGCTACGGTCGGGACATCCCTCGCAACACCCATCACACTGGAAGCACTAGTTATGTCCCGACAAATCAGTTCACTTCTAGCTATCGCGGCTGTTTGCGTGACCCTTGCTCCGGCGCCGGCCTTCGCGCAGGCTCCGAAGAAGGAGCCCGTGGATTGCGAGCAGGTCAAGTGCATCGCGCTGACCTTCGACGACGGGCCGGGCAAGTATGCGGGAACGCTGCTCGACACGCTCAAGAAGTACGACGCGAAGGCGACGTTCTTCCTTGAGGGCCAGTACGTGAAGAGCCGCCCGCAGTACGTCAAGCGCATGGTCGCCGAGGGCCACGAGCTCGGCAACCACAGCTACAGCCACCCCGACTTCACCAAGAGCGAGGCGGGGACGATCCGGAGCGAGATCCAGAAGACCCAGGACGCGGTGAAGAAGGCGGCGGGCGTCGAGCCCAAGCTGCTGCGCCCGCCGTACGGGATGGCCGACCTGCAGGTCTCCGACATCGCCGCGGAGTTCGGCATGCCGATGATCCTGTGGACCGCCGGCTCCCAGGACTGGAGCTCCAAGAACGTCGACGCCATCCAGAAGCAGACCCTCGCCGTGGCCAAGCCGAACTCGATCATCCTCATGCACGACTGGGTGAAGCAGACGGTCGACGGCATGCCCGCGCTCATCAAGACCTTGCAGAACAAGGGCTTCCACCTCGTCACGGTCTCCGACGTGGTCAAGAACGAGGACCTCAAGCCCGGCGACATCTTCCCCGTTCCCGAGGGCTGGGAGAAGTGAGTATCGTTCGCGTTTAGCCGGAACGATGCTCTGAAGGGGTGCCCCGTGGCCTTCGTGAACTGGGCGCGCAACCAGTCGGGCACCCCCGCCGAGGTGCGTGCCCCGTCCTCCGTCGAGGACGTCGTACGCGCCGTGCGCGACGCCGCCGCCTCCGGGCGGCGGGTCCGCATGGTCGGCACGGGGCACTCCTTCACCGGGGTGGCGCTCACCGACGGCATCATGCTGCGGCCCGGCGCGCTGACCGGGATCAGGACCTGGGCGGACGACCGCGTCACCGTCCTGGCCGGCACGCCCCTGCGAGTGCTGAACGAGCTGCTCGCCCGGCGCGGCCTTGCCCTGGCGAACATGGGCGACATCACCGAGCAGACCGTCGCGGGCGCCGTCCAGACCGGCACCCACGGCACCGGCCGTGACAGCGGCGGCCTCGCCGACCAGGTCACCGAGCTGGAGCTGGTGCTGGCCGACGGCACCGTGGCCACCGTCGCCCCGGGCGAGGACCTCTTCGACGCCGCCCGGGTGGGGCTCGGCGCGCTCGGCATCCTGACCGCGGTCACCTTACGCGTGGAGCCCGCGTTCCTGCTGCACAACCGGCGGCGCAGGCTCCCGCTCGGCGACATCCTCGGCACGCTCGACGAGCTGACCACCGCCAACGAGCACCTGGACTTCTTCTGGCTGCCGCACACCGAGGCGTGCCTGGTCAAGACCAACAACCGCAGCCCTGGACCGGCCGACCCGCCCGCCCCGTTCCGCCGCTGGCTGGACACCGTCTTCCTGGAGAACACCCTCTTCGGCGCGGCCTGCGCGCTCGGGGCCCGCGTGCCCACCCTGATCCCGCGGATCAACGAGCTCAGCGCGGCGGCGCTCGGGGACTCCGCGTCGGTGGACGTGTCGTACAGGGCGTTCACCGCGCGGCGGGACGTGCGCTTCCTGGAGATGGAGTACGCCGTGCCGCGCGAGCGCCTGGCCCAGGCGCTGCGCGAGACGCGCGACCTGGTCGAGCGGATGGACTGGAAGATCACCTTCCCGGTGGAGGTGCGGGTGACGCCGCCCAGCGACGCGTGGCTGTCCACCGCGTACGGGCGGCCGTCGGCGTACGTCGCCTGCCACATCTACCGTCCGACGCCGAACCCCGCCTACTTCGAGGGCGTCGAGGAGATCATGACCCGCCTCGACGGCCGCCCCCACTGGGGCAAGCTGCACACCCGCGACGCCGCCTACCTCGCCAAGGTCTACCCGCGCTTCGCGGACTTCGTCGCCCTGCGCGACCGCCTGGACCCCGGCCGCCTGTTCGCCAACGCCTACCTGGACACCGTGCTGGGCGCCTAACCCGGCGGCGTGCCGTACTCCGGCTCGGCCCGCTCGGTGTCGCGCGACGGCGCCTCCTCCACCACGTCGGGCTCCTCGTGCACGGGCGGCGCGCTGGGCGTGGCCTCCTGCGACGGCTCCACCGTGTCCGACGGGGTGGGCGCCGGGGTGGGCGTCGGCTCAGGGGTGGGGCTGACGGTCCTGGTGGGCGTGGGGGTCGGCGTCGGAACGGCCTCCGGCGTGTCCTCCGGGGTGGCCCGGGGATCCGTGTACGCGGGCGGCGCCTGCGTACCGGTCTCCCGCGGGGCCGGCGCGCGCTCCTCCTCCTGCTGCTTCTGCTGCGCCTTCGCCGGAGTCCTGCCCGTGACCTGCTCGTGCACGGTCTGCTGGGCGGCCGCCTGGTAGACCAGGATGCTGCCCATGCTCACCCCGAACACCAGCGCCGCCGCCGCGCCGACCTTCAGCCACGGCAGCCGCCACCTCGACGGGGCGGGGCGCACGGCGGGCATCACCAGGGTGACGTCCCCGCCCTCCCGGTGCTCCACCCGCTCCTCTGGCTGGTCCTCCGCCCGCTCCTCCTGCGGCTCCTCCCGCCGGACGACCAGCGGTGTGCGCTGCTTGACCCGCTCTCCCGTCTGCTTGAGATAGTGCGTGTAGACGGCCGTGGCCACCGTGCTGGCGACGCTGACCACCGCCGCGCCGATCACCGTTCCGGCCACGCCCAGGTACGACGCCGCCACCGCCGCGGTGACCGCGGCCAGCGCGCTGCCCAGGATCTGCGGCATGCTCAGCTCGAACTTCCGCTGCTCGCCGCTCATCCCCCGGATCAGTCCTTCCTTGCCCCGCGTTCGGTAAAGACCTGTCTCGTGAATAGACGCGAGTGCGTGTCCCGTTGTTCCTGTGACCTGCGTGACAGGCATCCTTGCCGATCGTGCCCCGACGACTCGGCCTGCCCTCCGTGTACCTCGCCGCGGCCGTGGCAACCGCCGCGGCGACCGCCGCCCCTCTCGCCATGACACCCGCCGCGGGACTCTCCCTGCACCCCGACCATCCGGAGCCCGCCCGGCCCTACATCGTCACCGCGCGCGACCGGAAGGCCGCCCGCGACCTCGTCGGCGAGGTGCGCTGGCGGGTGCGCCGCTACTACACCTCGGCGCTGCCGGGATTCGCCACCTTCCTCACCGCCTCCGAGCTGGACGAGCTGCGCGCCGACCCGCGGGTGCGCACCATCGAGCCGGACCGCCAGCTCCATCCCATGGCCGTGCGCGCCCCGGAACGCCCGCCCTCGGTGCGGGCCGGCGGCGCGGGTACCACCGTGTACGTCCTGGACAGCGGCGTCGCGATCCGCCGCGCCGAGTTCGGCGACCGGGCCTGGCGCGCCTTCGACGCCACCGGCGGCACCGGGCGCGCCTGCGGCCGTCACGGCACGCGCGTCGCCGCCCGCGCCCACGCCGTCGCCCCGAAGGCGGGCATCGCCTCCGTACGGGTGCTCGGCTGCGGCGGCTCCGGCACGCTGGCCGACATGCTGGCGGGGCTCGACTGGATCCACCGGCACGCCCGCGGCCCCTCCGTGGCGCTCCTGCCGACCGACGGCGCCGACTCCCCCGCCCTCGCCAGGTCCGCGCGTTCCCTCGTACGCTCGGGCGTGTTCGTCATCGGCGCCGCCAACGGCGGCGCCTGCCGGCTCACCCCGGACGGCCGGGCGTTCTCCGCCCACGCCCCGCACCTCGCCGGCGCCGCCGCCCGCCACCTCGAACGTCATCCGGACGCCGACCCCGCCACCCTTTCCGCCTGGCTGGACTGCACCACGGCCCGAGGCGCGATTCGCCAGAACCCGTCGAGGCCAAATAACCTCCTGGTACGCAACGGCGGGCTCTAGAGGGATGGATAGCTCAAATGTGACCGGCGTCACATCGCCCCGGGGCTATCCCAGGAAGGCGATGTTCGGACATGCCGGGTACGGTGCTGGCAGGCAACCGGCACACGCGAGAGACTCAAGGGTCCGGGGGAAGAATGGCGACGCTGACGAAGGGACTCGCATGCAGGAGCTCCGACTCGTCGCGGTGAGTGAGGACGGCACCTACCTCGTGCTGGCTACTGCCGGACGGGGTACGCGCTTCACGCTTCCCGTGGACGACCGGCTCCGTGCTGCCGTCCGCGGCAACTTCTCCCGTCTCGGCCAGTACGAGATCGAAGTGGAGAGTCCGTTGCGCCCCAAGGAGATCCAGGCCCGCATCCGAGCCGGAGAAACGGCAGAGGAGATCGCCGCGACCGCCGGGATCCCGGTCGAACGAGTCCGCTGGTTCGAGGGGCCGGTGCTCCAGGAACGGGAGTACGTCGCCCAGCAGGCGCAGCGCGTCGCCGTCCGCATGCCGGGCGAGTCCGCCCCGGGACCCACGCTCGGCGAGCTCGTCGCGGAGCGGCTGACCAGGCGCGGCGTGCCCACCGACGAGATCGACTGGGACAGCGCCAAGCGCGACGACGGCCTGTGGCGGGTCAAGCTCGGCTACGTCTGGAACGGTCACACCCGCCACGCCGAATGGCTCTTCGACCCGCGCAAGCGGCACGTCACCCCGCACGACGACGAGGCCATGCGCCTGTCGGCCGCCGACTTCGACCCCGAGCCCGCCGTGGTGGAGGACACCACGGTGACGCCGTTCGCGCCGCGGGTGGCCAAGCTGCAGCCGGTGCCGCCGCTCCCCTCCTCCGACGCGCTGCCCTTCCCTTCGGTGGTGCGGGGCGAGCCCGAACCCTTCACCTCCTCGGAGACGGCCTACCCGCCCTCGCGCGAGGCGCCCTTCGACCCGCCGGGCAGAGAAGAACCTCCGTCACGCGAGCCCTTCCGGCCCGAACCGCCCGCCCGCGAAACCGGCTACACCCGCCCCGGCGACACCTCGTCCCGCCGCGGCGGGTCTTCGCCATGGCTGCCCGACTTCGGGTCGGGACGGGCGGAGCACGAGTCCATCTACGCCCCGGCCACCCCACCGCCATCCCGCCCGGACTCCCGCCCCGACACCCGCCCGGACTCCCGGCCGGCGGTGCAGCCGGTAGCCGAGGAGCCCGCACCCGCGGCCAGGCCGGTCTCCGCACCCGCCACCCACGCCGGCCCCGCGGCCGGGCCGCTCACCGCGCCCGCCACTCAGGCCGGCCCCACGGCCGGGCCGCTCACCGCGCCCGCCACTCAGGCCGGCCCCACGGCGGAGCCCGTCGCGCAACCTGCCTCCGGCACCGGTCCGGTCGCCGGGCTTCAGACGCCTCCGGCGCCGGCGGCCCCGGCCAGGCCGGAAGCTCCGCACGCCGAGGTGGCCGCCACCGCTGCGGAGGCGGCCGGCGCGCCTGTCGCCGACCTCAACTCGCCCGCCGCTCCGGCCCCCGCCGCCACCGAGCCGGGCCCTGCCGCGCTGTCCTCCGTCCAGCCGGACGCGCCCACGGCCACCGCCGGTTCGCACCAGGCCGCCACGCCGGGCACCGCCGCCGAAGCGTCGTCCCAGACAAGCACCGCTTCCGAGGCATCCACCCAGGCGAGCACTACTCCCGAGGCATCGTCCCAGACGAGCAGCGCTCCCGAGGCATCCACCCAGGCGAGCACCGCCGCCGAGGCGACCTCGCAGACGAGCACCGCCGCCGAGGCGACCGTCGCCGGGGCATTGCCCGCGACGGAAGCAGCGGGCACCGCCGTCACGTCCGACGCCGCGGCCACCGCACCGAGCCCGGCCGCCGCATCGGGTGCCGAAGACACCCAGGTCGCCGCGTCGAGCGCCGCAGACGCCCAGGTCACCGCGTCGCAGGCCGCGGCACCTCCGTCGCCCGCCGAGGCGGCCCCGGCAGCTTCCGCCGCCGCGGTCGCCGACACGGCAGTCACTGACACGGCCCCGGCCGTCGCCGGCGCGGAAACAGCCAAGGAGCCGGCAGCCGTTGCGGAGCCCGCAGCGGCAACTGCCGCCCCGGCCCAGCCGCAGGCGGCGACCGCCACGTCGAGCCAGCCGCAGGTGGCGGAGGCCCCCGCTGCGCAGGCCGAGGCGCCCAAGGCCGAGCCGGTCCCAAGCCCAGCACCAGCGGCGAGCCCAGCACCGTCGGCGAGCCCCGCACCGGGTGAGAACTCCGCACCGGCAGCCGGCTCCGTGCCGGCGGCCAGTTCCGCGCCGGGCAGCAGCCCCGCATCGGCCACGAGCTCCACACCGGCCGGCGACCCCGAACTCGCCGCCAGCCCTGAACTGGCCGCGAGCACGCAAGTCTCCGCAAGCACGCAACCGGCTGCGCAGACGGAATCCGTCGAGAAGGCGGAGGCCGTCGCGGGCGGTGACGCCACCACGGCCCAGACCACCACGGCCCCGGCCGCCGAGTCCCAGGCCACCGCCGCCTCTGAGCCCGCATCCACCGCGGCCGAGGAAGCCCCGGCAGAGGAGTCCACGACCGAGGAGTCCGCGTCCGAAGAGGCGACGGCGACCGTCGCCGAGCAACCGGCGGTGGCCGAGCAGGCGACCGCGACCGCCACCGAGCAGGCCGTGGAGGCCGAGCCGGAGCCGGTCGTCCCCGAGAAGCCCGCCGTCCCCGAGCCCGCGCCGGCCGCCGAGAAGCCGGCCGCGCCCGAGAAGAAGGCGACGCAGCCGGAACCCGTCCAGGAGAGCAAGCCTCCCGCGCCCAAGCCGAAGCCCGCACCCGCGGTGCCGGCGGCGCGGGCGGGCAAGGACGAGGGCAAGGAGGAGCCGCCCGTGCCGGTGCCGTCTCCGCCGCCCGCCCCGGCCGCGCGTCAGGCGCGCAAGGGTTCGAGGGGTCGCCGGGCGTCCGTACCGACCTGGGACGAGATCATGTTCGGCGCCCGCCGCCAGGACTGACCACAGGAGACGACACCACTGAGCACGCCGTAACCCCCCGGGCACGCAGCGGCCGCGCGCCGGGAAACCCCTCCATGGCCGCCCCGCACCCGTCCGAGAGCGACCGGCCGGAGTCCGCCGAAAGCCGTGTCAGGCCGAGCCCGTCAAGACTCGCGGCGCTCCAGGAACGGCGCCAGCCACTCGGGCGTCACCTCCGCGGCGAACTCCACCCCCTGCGCCTCGGCGACGTCGATCGCCGCATAACCCCCCTTGCCGGCCCCGACCCCGGCGATCAGCGTGAGCACCCCCGCCTGCCGCTGGAACCAGGTCTGCCGCAGCCGCCACCCCACCACGGCCCGGCGTTCGACCACGGCCTGGGCCCGCCGCAGCGACCCCGACCGCACCGCCAGGCGTCCGCCGTCGTAGCCGTGCCCCAGCGAGGCGTACCTGTCGAGCCCCAGCGGCACCCCACCACCGGCCAGGAGCAGCGCCAGCACCAGCAGGACCCACCAGAGGGCGCCCCCGGTGGCCCAGAGGACGGCGGCGCTCGCGGCGGCCAGCACCAGCCAGGGGAAGACGGCCCGGAACAGGCGGCGCCTGCGGGCCACGGGCGGGTGAGGGCGGAGGGCGGCGTCGTAGGGGCCGATCGCGTCGCCGGTCACCTGGAACGCGATCGTCCGCGGCACGTCGGGCAGGAGCTGCCCGCGCGTCTCCGAGTCGCCGAGCCCCGTCACGATGGCCCACACGCGTACGACCCCGGCCCACCGTTCTGCCAGGCCGTCCACGATCTCGTAGCCGCGCACCCGCTTCGACTCCAGCGACACGCTGCGCCGGTTGATCAGCCCGCGCTCGGCCACCAGGTAGCCGTCGCGGCGCTTGAGCACGAAGTCCCAGTTGAAGACCGCGTACATCAGCCCGCCCGCGAACGGCATCGCCAGCACGAGAAGTACCGCCACGGCGATCAGGAGGTAGGGGTGCCCCCAGAGCCACTCCCCCGCGCTCAGGGCGTCGTCCTGGCTGAGCCCCAGGTCGTCCCCCCACTGGAAGGCCAGCCCGATCGCACCGCCGACGAAGGCGAAGGGGGTGAGCAGGTACGCGCCGGACAGCGGCCCGTACAGGAGCCATTTGCGCGGCACGCCGATGATCGGCCGCTCGGCGGCGGCGTCGGGGACGTGCGCGTCCTCGGCGGGTTCGGCCGTGCGGCGCAGCAGGAGCGCCTTGAGGCGTTCGGCCTCGTCCAGGGAGACGCCGGCGAGCTTGGCCTCTTCCTCGTCGCCGCTCGCCCCTGTGTCGATCTTGAGGATGGTCAGGCCGAGCAGGCGGTGCATGGGCGGGTTGGAGACGTCGACGCCGCGGATGCGTTCCAGCGGGATGGTACGGACGGAGCGGCTGATCAGCGAGCGCTTGGTCTCCAGACGGTCGCCGACGATCTCGTACGTGAAGGTGGCCCACCTGACTGTCGCGAACACCACGGCGGCGAAGACGCCGACGGCCGCGTAGGCGTACGACCTTGCCGAGAAGCCGCCCACGAACAGGACCCCGACCAGGGGGAGGAGGAGTGAGGGCAGCATCCGCACGGGGTCGATGAGCAGCACTTTCGGGCTGAGCCGCTGGGGTGCCCGCGCCACAGGCGGCGGCCAGGGAAACGGCCCCCCAGGCCCCGGATACGGCCCGCCCGCCCCAGGATGCGGCCCGCCCGAAGGATGCGGCCCGCCTGTCCCAGGATGCCCCCCGCCGGGCCCAGGATGCGGTCCGACCGGCCCAGGCCCGGGGTGGGGTCCGCCGGCTCCGGGATGCGGTCCGCCGGGCCCAGGTGGCGGTGCCCCGTGCGTGGGGAACCCTCCCTCGTGGCCATGTACCGGGCCTCCTGGCGGCGCGGGCCGCTCGCCGCCGGCCGGAGGAGGGGGCGGCGTGGGCGGGGCCCAGCCGCCGTCCGGCGGGGCCGGTGCGGGGTCGTCGGGGCGGGGTTCGGTCATGTGGCGTCGTCCCTGAGCTCTTCCGCCCGGCGCGCGAGCTGCTCGGCCAGCTCCGCCGCCACCCGGTAGTCGAGCCCCTTGATCGTCGAGGACCCGGCGTGGGAGGCCGTGCGGATGTCCAGCGTGGCCAGCCCGAGCAGCCGCTCGAACCACCCCTGCCCCTTGTCGACGGTCTGGATGCGGCTCACAGGCACGAACACCCACTCCCTGGTCAGGAATCCCGACCTGGCGTAGACGACGTCCCCAGAAAGCTCCCAGCGATGTACGAAGTACCGTACGAACGGCTCGGCCACCAGGAACGGCAGCGTCACCGCCATGACCGCGACGGGCAGCAGCCACGCGTCCTCGGCCAGCCACCTCGGCACCCACGACCACTCGCTCCCGTCGAGCCACCGCGACACGAGCAGCGAGCCTCCCAGGAAGAACACGAAGGCGACCAGCGACTCCAGCAGCCACATCCGGATGGCTTTGGGCGAGACGCGGTTCGCCGGATCACGCAGAGCGCCCATTGACGTCACAAGGCCAGCTTATGGCGCGAACCCGGCAGGCGATCTGCCAGCGGGCCGGGAAAGGAGCGGGCCGGCGGATTTCCGCCCGGCGGGGCGGGCAAAGATCCGCGGGCCGTCCCGGCGTGTCTGCCGACTCCCGGCTCGGCCTCGGTGCCATGCTCGATGGCGGCCGGCCGCAGGCTGTCGAGCTTGGCCACGTCGGCGGCGCCACGTACGTGCCAGCCAGGTTCGGCCAGCGCGTCGTGACCGCACCACTGCGCGAGCGCCTCACGCAACGTGGCAGCCGCCGTCCGCATACAGGGGCCCGCGCGGTCGCCTCTTTTACTCGAAACCACGATCTGGCGCACCTGGTTTTTGCGGGTCCGCCGGTCCGAAACCTATGTCCGTTTCGTTGGGGTGGCCGCCCGCGTTCCCGCCCCTGCGCGCCATCGCATAGCAGCAGGCGGGCGACACATCCCCGGTGGGGGCGGATCCGGGCGACGAGAGCGCTTGAGCGGGCGCCGATGTGGCCAAGCTCACTACACGAATGCCCGCATTCTCGGGCTTTTCGGATCCTTTACCGACCACCGACCATCGAGAAACGGTCTGCGCACCGCCGAGAGCCGCGTAGCATCATCCGGCATGGGGCTGTGTAACGCGGCATCGCGCATGCGACGCTTGGCTGTCAGTGTGACGGCGGCGGCTGTCGCGTTGTCCCTGTCGGGTTGCGGCAGCCTCAGCTTCATCGGCAGATCCCAGGCTCAGGACATCGCCGAGATGAACGTCACGAGTCCTGAGCTGCGCGAGGGCAAGCCGCTGCCCAGCGAGTACTCCTGCGGGAGCGACCAGGGCAGCCCGCCACTGCGCTGGTCCAGCCAGCCACTGCCGGGGGCCAAGTCGATCGCCATCGTGGTCGACAGCCACACGTCCGCCAAGTCGGCGGTGCACTGGGTGCTCTACGACATCCCGGCGACCACGACCGAGCTGGGCCCCAACGCCGCCGCCGACCCTCCAGAGGGCACGGGGCAGGCGAGGGTCACCAGCGGCAGGGTGGGTTACGAGCCTCCTTGCGAGAAGGACGCCAGCTATCGGTTCACGGTGTACACGCTGAACGGCAAGGTAGGTCTCGCGGCGGGCTCCCCGCTGCCCGCGGTCCTGAAGAAGATCGCGGAGCAGACCATCGCCCGCGGCCGTCTCACGGCGGTGTACATCCAGTGAGAGGCCGAACACGGCAGGTAGTGCCGGTGTACCAATTATTCACGTAGGGTGTGACAACTCTCATAGTGGTCCGACACAATCAGATCCAATTGTTAGGCACTGGTGATCAAAGGGGGCAGATCGCGTCGATGGCCGCGCGATCTCATCGGTGCCAGAGGGAGGCCATGGCTTTGAGGGTGGTGCAATGATCGCGGTCGTAGTGAGCTTGGTCGCTGTCGTGCTCCTCGTGCTCGTCGTCGTGGCACTGGGCATGCGCTCGATGAACCGCAGGGAGAGCTCGCTTCCTCCAGAACGGCTGAAGGAGATGGCCGAGAAGGAGGAGCAGACACAGACTCGTTCGACGGACCAGTTCGCGGCGCACGAGCCGCGGATGGCCAATTTCAGCCCGGACTTCAGTCCCATCGATGAGGTCAAGCCCAAACCGGTGCGCACCGGTCAGCGTGGCAGGCGTGGCGTCGACGAGTGGGGCAACCCCACCAATGACGACGATGACGAGGAGTTCTGGGCGAACATCCGCAGCGATGCGGAGGAGGGCGAGTTCGGCGCCGGGGGCACCGTGGCCGCCAGGAAGGCCGCCTCCCGCCCGGTCGAGCGCGAGCGCCCCGCCGCCGCCGAGGCCGAGCGTCCCGCTGAGCGCCCCGCCAAACGTTCCGGGCGCGCCGCAAAGCCGCGGCCCGCTGCCGCCTCCACCGCCGCCTCCACCGGCGTCGACCCCAACGCGGCCACCGTCCAGGCCCCCCTGCCGCAGCGCCAGCCCGCCGCCGCGTCGGCCAACCTCGCCGACCTGGTCGAGCCGCAGAAGCGCACCCCCAGCCAGTCCGATCTGGCCGACCAGCGCACCGTGACGTTCGCGGCGCCGACGGCCGACGTGCTGAGCATCCTCGGCGCGGGCGCCCAGCCGGTGCCCGCCCCCACCCGCCCCGAGCCGTCCCCCTCGCCCAGGCCCGCCTCCGTCTCCTCCAACTCCGTCTCCTCCAACGCGGTCCCGTCCAACTCGGTCTCGTCCAACAGCGCCTACCCGGCCGCGGCGAACGGCAGCGGCTCCTTCCCCGCGGTGAGCCCGACCTCCAGCGGCAACTTCCCGGCCGCTCCCGCGGCCATCCACGGCGCGCCGACGAGCGACCCGTTCCCCGCGTACAGCGGCGGCGCGGCCGACCCGCTCGAGACCACCTGGACCCAGCAGCCCGCGGGCACCACGTCCGGCTCCTGGGCGGCCTCGGCCGACATCCTCGACGACCCGGCCCCCGCCCCCTCCACGCCTTACGGAGGGGCGAGCTCGTGGCCGGCCTTCGAGCAGCCCGCCGGCCGCTCGTCCTACCCCGCCACGTACGAGGTGCGCGCCGGCTGGGCCGTGGCCGACGACTCCGACGCGCTCACCGGCCCCTCCCCCGCCTCCGGCACGCCGACCGTGCCCGGGCGGGCGGTCTCCAACTACGACGTGCTGTCGGCCCCCACGCCGCCCGTGCCGCCGGCCTCCCCGTTCGCCGCGGGCGCGTACGAGACCGGCGACATCACGACCAGCCCCGCGGCCTGGCCCGAGCCGCCGTCGGCGGCCAACGGCGCGCACGGGACCTGGCCGGGCCAGCCCTCGCAGCCGCCGGCCAACGGCCGCGGCAACCACCGGCGTGGCCCGGAGCAGCAGGACCTTCCGCACGACTACTATCGGTGATCTTCAGCAACCATTAATGCGTAAAACCAGCGCGACGCCCCCTTAAAGCGAGGACGTCGGAGCAATAGGGTTTGCTCCATGTTCCGCGACACGCAGAGTAGCTGGATGAGCACCCTCCGGCATGATGTGCCAGCCTCGCTCGTGGTCTTCCTCATCGCGGTGCCCCTCTCCCTGGGCATCGCGATGGCCTCCGGAGCGCCGCTGGCAGCCGGATTGATCGCCGCCGTGGTGGGCGGCATCGTCGCAGGTGCGCTGGGCGGCTCGGCCGTCCAGGTGAGCGGTCCCGCCGCCGGTCTGTCCCTGGTGGTCGTGGACCTCGTGCACACGTACGGCTGGCGCGCCACATGCATGATCACCCTGCTGGCAGGGGCCGTACAACTCGTGCTGGGGGTGTTCAAGGCCGCCAGGGCGGCGCTGGCGGTCTCGCCGGCCGTGATCCACGGCATGCTGGCGGCCGTCGGCATCATCATCGCCCTCTCCCAGCTCCATGTGGTGCTGGGCGGCAGCTCGCAAAAGTCGGCCATCGCGAACGTGATGGAGCTGCCCGGCCAGATCGCCGACCTCCACGGGCACAAGGTGGCCGTCGGCATCCTCACGATCACCGTCCTGGCGTTGTGGACCCGGCTCCCCAAACGGATCAAGGTGGTCCCGGCGCCGCTGGCGGCGCTGGCCGCGGCGGCGGTCACGGCGTGGGCGTTCGGCTGGGACGTCACGCGGGTGGACCTGTCCGGCAGCTTCACCGAGTGGGCCTTCCCGGTGCTGCCGCAGGGCGACTGGCATCTGGTGGTGTCCTCGGTGCTGCTGGTGGCGCTGCTGGCCGGCTGCGAGTCGCTGCTGTGCTCGGTGGCGATCGACGGGATGCACGGCGGGCGCCGGGCGGACCTCGACCAGGAGCTCACCGGTCAGGGCGTGGCCAACATGGTCACCGGCGCGCTCGGCGGCCTGCCCGTCGCCGGGGTGATCGTGCGCAGCACCGCGAACGTGCAGGCGGGCGCCCGTACCCGCTGGTCGACGATCCTGCACGGGGTGTGGGTGCTGGTGTTCGCGCTCGGTTTCGGCTGGACGATCACGCTGATCCCGCTGGAGGCGCTGGCCGCGCTGCTGGTGCTCATCGGCGTGCAGATGGTGAACCTGGGTCACATCAGGAAGGTGCACGGGCACGGCGAGGTGCCGGTGTACGTGGTGACGATGGCCGCCGTGATCCTGATCGGGCTGGCCGAGGGGGTGCTGGCGGGGCTGGCGCTGGCCGCGCTGCTCGCGCTGCGCCGCCTGACCTGGGTGACGGTGCTCAAGCGGGAGGACCGCGACGGCCGGCTGCACGTGACGATCTCGGGTTCGCTGACGTTCCTGGGCGTGCCGAGGCTGACGCACGAGCTGCGGACGATCCCCGCCGGCGCGACCGTGGACCTCGACCTGAACATCGACTTCATGGACAACGGCGCCTTCGAGGCCATCCATTCGTGGCGGCTGGACCACGAGCGGATGGGCGGCACGGTGGTCATCGACGAGCTGCACGACGAGTGGTACGCGCTGGCGGCCAGCGGGGCGCGCATGTTCCCCGCCAAGTCGCCGCCGAAGGCGCCGGACCGCTGGTGGCTGCCGTGGGCGCACCGGCGCCGCGAGGTGGAGCCGGTCACCGTATCGCCCGACGGCGCCTCTGAGTGCCTGCTCACGGCGGGGGCGCGCGAGTACCACCGGCACACGGCGCCGCTCGTCCGGCCCATCTTCACCGAGCTGGCCCGCAAGCAGCAGCCGTCGCACCTGTTCATCACGTGCGCCGACTCCCGGATCATGCCCAGCCTGATCACGGCGAGCGGGCCCGGCGACCTGTTCACCGTGCGCAACATCGGCAACCTGGTGCCGCGCAAGGGCTCGGAGCCGCACGACGACTCGGTGGTGGCGGCGATCGAGTACGCCACGCAGGTGCTGGGCGTGCACACGATCACGGTGTGCGGGCACTCGGGCTGCGGCGCGATGGCCGGGGTGCTGAGCGGCGGGGTGCAGGCGGGCAGCCTGCCGGGGCTGCGCAGGTGGCTGCGGCACGGGGACCACAGCCTGGCCACGTTCATCGAGACCGAGGGCGACCGGCTGCACGCCGGGGCGCTGGACGTGCTGTGCCGGGTCAACGTGCAGCAGCAGCTGGAGAACCTGCGCACGTACCGGAAGGTCGACGAGCAGGTGCGCGCGGGCAAGCTGGAGCTGGTCGGGCTGTACTTCGACATCGGCTCGGCCAGGGTGCACATGGTGCCGCCGCTGCGTCCTACGCTCTCCGTGAAGACGTTCGAGCGCAGGATGGTCACGAGCGAGGATTGAGCCCATGAAGGTTCTGGTCATGGGTGGTTCGGGGTTCCTGGGGCGCGCCGTCGTGGAGGCGGCGCTGGCCCGGGGGCATGAGGTGACGACGTTCAACAGGGGCCGCAGCGGGGCCGACGTGCCCGGCGTGGAGGCGGTGCGCGGCGACCGTGAGGTCCGCGCGGACCTGGCGCGGCTGGCCGCGGGCCGCTCGTGGGACTTCGTGGTCGACACCTGCGGTTACGTGCCCCGGGTGGTGGGCGAGTCGGTGCGGGTGCTGTCGGGGCGGGCGGCCACGTACGCGTTCGTGTCCAGCGTCTCGGCGGTCGACGGCTTCCCCGCCAAGCCGGCCGCGGAGGAGGCTCCGGGCTGGGCGTGCGCGCCGGACGCGGGGCCCGACGACGGCGACTACGGCGTGCTCAAGGCGGGCTGCGAGCGGGCGGTCGAGCAGGGGTTCGACGGCAACGCCCTGATCGTGCGGCCCGGCGTCATCCTCGGGCCGCACGAGGACGTGGCCAGGCTGCCGTGGTGGCTGACCAGGATCTCCCGGGCCGGCAAGGTGCTGGCGCCCGGCGACCCGTCCGCTCCCCTGCAGCTCGTGGACGCGCGCGACGTGGCGGCCTTCACCCTCGACCAGGCCGCGCTCGGCACGTCCGGCGGCTTCCTGGTGACGGGCCCGGCGGGCGAGACGACGTACGGCTCCTGGCTGGCCGCCTGCGCGTCGGCCACGGGGTCCGGCGCGCAGTTCGTGTGGGTGGACGACGCGTTCCTGGTGGAGCGGGAGGCGGGGGCGTTCGTGGAGCTGCCGCTGTGGAGCCCGCCGTCGGAGGTCAGGGACAACTTCTGGAGCGTCCCGACGGCCAAGGCCGAGGCGGCCGGGCTGCGTACCCGGCCGGTGGCGGAGACGGTGCGCGACACGTGGGCGTGGCTGCGCGAGATCCCGGAGGACAAGCGCAGCTACGGCAGGACCAACCGGCACGGCATGGACGCGGAGAAGGAGGCGGCCATCCTGGCGGCATGGGAGTCGCGTTCTGCGTAATCCTCCGCAGAACGGGCGGCGTGGGCGGGGTTAGGGTCGCTTTGCCAGCGAGGTTCTCCACCTGCCCATGGCGCTCCTCGCGACGCCGGTCCTCACTCCCAGGGGCCGGAGGGGCGGAGGTGCCCGCCGGCGAGCCATAGCCCTCTGGACGGGGCCGCCGATGATGGCTCGCCGGCGGGACGCATCACCTCCGCCCCTCACCATGAGTACGGCGGCCTGGTCCGGGCCGCCTCGCCGTCGCCGGTCCTGCCTCAGGTCATCGAGGACGCCGCGCGCCCCGGCATGGCTACCTCGGCCGGGTTCTCGACGCCCTCTGCACCGCCCACCGCACCGTTCACCGCGCCGCCCACCGCGCCGTTCACCGCGCCGCACTCCGTGCTGTGCACAGCGCCGTTCACCGTACGGTCAGCGGTTGAAGCCGGTCGAGTGATCGCCCGTGACGATCGTGCCGCTGTTGTCGCGCCCGATCGCCACCGACCGCTCGCCTGACGCGGTCACGGTCGCGGTGCCCGTGCCGGCCGTCTCGGCCCGCGCCTCCGCGAGCATGGCACGCAGCCGCGCCGCCAGTTCCTCGTCCGCCGCCAGCACCCTGCGGATCTGCACCCGCAACGCCGCCTGAAGATCGGGATCGTCCGGAGCCTGCGCCAGCTCGATGACCGTCTCCGGAACCTCGTCCTCGTCCGGCCGCACGCCGAAGATCTGCTGGAGCATGCGCCGTCCCCACCCCACCGTGACGTCGGCCACCTCCTCGTGCGCCCGTGCCAGCACCGCGGCCCCGTACGCACCCACGGCGGCCGTCACGTACGGTGACAGCTCACCGACCAACGTGGCCAGCTCAGCGGCCATCGCTCCACCCCCACATGGCACCCGGCCGCGATCGATGTGACCGCCGCATCCAGCCTCGCGAAAAATCTAGCGCCCCCCTCCGCTTCGGGCTCCGGCTCTCACGAACCCGTCACCCCACGGCTACGCCCTCCCTGCCCTCCAGCCCCGGCTAACACCGTGGAAACACCGGGACAGGAATGCTGCCTGCCATGCATTTCATGGCATGGCACGACATATCCCCTTTCCTGCCTGCTTTCCGCTCTGCGCGCGGGTAGGGCGGCGTGCTGCCCGCGAAGCTCGGTGCGCGGCTGCCGAGGAGGCTCGGGACGTGGCTGCCCGCGAAGCCCGGAACGTGGCTGCCCGGGAGGCTCGGAGCGCGGTCACCCGCGAAGCCCGGGGCGCGGTCGCCCGCGAAGCCGGGAGCGTGGCTGCGTCGGCGGGTCGCTCTGGCGAGTGCGCTCGCGGCGCTGGCTCTCTTCGCGTCGAGCGGCGTTCCTCAGTCCGCGTCCGCGCCCGTGCCCGCGTCCGTGCCCATCCTCCTCGCCCCCGCCCCCGTCGCCGTCGCGTCCGCTCCGGAGCCGGCGAAGCAGCCCGCGCCCAAGCGGCCCTCGTACAGGAAGGGGCTGACCCGTTCGCTCGACCGCTACCTCGGCGACCTGCCGGGCGATCTCTCCGTGTCGGTGCGGGAGCTGTCGTCCGGGCTGTCCTACTCCTACAACCGCGGCCTCAGGACGGCCACGGCCAGCATCGTCAAGGTGAACATCGTGGTGGCGCTGCTGCTCCGGGCCCAGCGGGAGCGCCGCAGGCCCGCGGGTTGGGAGAAGCGGGCGGCAGCGCAGGCGATCAAGGTCAGCGACAACGGCGCCGCGTCCCGGTTGTGGGCGGCGATCGGGGGCGCCTCGGGGCTGGCCGCGGCCAACAAGAAGCTCGGGCTGCGCGACACGCGTCCGGGGCCCGGCGGCTCGTGGGGGTCGACCACGACGAGCGCCGCCGATCAGGTACGGCTGCTTGACGCGCTGGTGTCGGCCGACAGCCCGCTGTCGCCCCGGCACCGTCGCTACGTGCTGGGGCTGATGAGGAACGTGGCGCCGGAGCAGGCATGGGGCGTGAGCGCGGCCGGCGGGGGCGTGGAGGTCAAGAACGGGTGGCTGCCGCGGGAGCGCGACGGGGGGCGGTGGACGGTCAACAGCATCGGACGGGTACGGGAGCGGGGGCGTACGTACCTGATCGCCGTCATCTCGCGCCGGCATCACTCGCTGGGGGCGGGGATCAAGGCGGTCGAGCACGCGAGCAAGCTGGTCGCCAAGGTCATCGGCAAGGCCGCGAAGAAGTGATCTCGTGGTGAGGCATGCTGGAAAGAGCCGTTCCGAGGGGATTCGATGACGCGACAGGCCGATTTCCAGCATCCGCGCTTCGCCCAGGCGTACGCCCGGGTGGCCGAGCTCGTGGACCGGCGGGGCGCCTACGAGCACCGGCGGCGGCTGCTGGCCGGGGCCGAGGGGCGGGTGATCGAGGTCGGGGCCGGCAACGGCCGCAACTTCGCCCACTACCCGCCGGCGGTCACGCAGGTCGTGGCCGTGGAGCCGGAGGACACGCTGCGCGAGCTGGCCGGGGCGCAGGCCGCGTCGGCGCCGGTGCCGGTGTCGGTGGTGTCCGGGCACGCCGAGGAGCTGCCCGCCGACGACGGTGCCTTCGATGTCGTGGTGGTGTCGCTGGTGCTGTGCTCGGTGCCGTCGCAGGCGCGGGCCCTGGCGGAGGCCGCCCGGGTGCTCAGGCCCGGGGGGCAGTTGCGGTTCTACGAGCACGTACGGCCGGCCAACCCGGCGTTCGGCCTGCTGGCGGACATCGTGACGCCGGTGTGGCGGCGGGTCGCGGGCGGCTGCCGCCCGAACCGGGACACGCTCCGGGCGATCCGGCGGGCCGGGTTCGAGGTCGTCGAGGCCGACACGTTCGGGTTCGCGCCCCAGCCGGGGGTGCCGCGATTGACGCACGTCCTGGGGTATGCCCGGAAATAGCGCACAGCTCCGGAAACACGTCGTGGTGAACGATCTCTCCGTCCGTTGGGCGTCACGCGCCCGGCGCTCCTCCTCGACCTGGCGGAGCCGTTCCCGAGCCCAGCTTGACGGCGTGTCCGCCACCGGCAAGGCCGCTTTCATCAAGACACGCTGGCACCAACGTCAATAACCACGATCACCCTGGTCAGGGGCCGTAAACTGACAACGTACCGGTCAGTAGCAGCGCAGCTATTCACACCCGCTCGCCCTCACACCCGTTGCGCGGGCCGAGCATGCTTCGCAGACACGCCACTCGAAACGGCGTGCTCCCCAACGGAGGTAGGCGGGATGGACAGTCGCTGGCATGTGACGCTCGCCCTCGGCGTAGCGGCCATCGTGGCCTTGTTCGTGGCGATCCTGGTTCTCGTGGACACCAAGGCCGAGCTGATGGCCGCGGGAACAGCGGCCGGAGCCTCCTTCGTGGGGGTGGCCGGGCTGGCGCTCACGATCGTCGGCCTCAGCCATAGGAAGCCTTAGCCCGCGCGAGCCGGACGCGGCCGGCCGGCAGCGGGAGAGATCGGCTGTGGTCCGCCTGATCATCCGGCGACTGTTTCCCCAGGTAGGCACCAGGGATGGGTGACGAGTCGGCCTGTAGGCCGGGTTCTGTCCTTCGTACGAAGGGGCGACCATCCATCTAGGACCGCCGTTGCCGGCGGCCTCGAGCGGTCTACCCGCGCGGCTCGGGCGGGCAGCCCTCGAACGTCGCGCGCGGAACGCTCCGAAGAGCGTCCCTTCTTGACCTTGCTCCGGGTGGGGTTTACCTAGCCGCCCACGTCACCGTGGGCGCTGGTGGTCTCTTACACCACCCTTTCACCCTTACCTCCCGGCCAGGCCGGGAGGCGGTCTGCTTTCTGTGGCACTGTCCCGCGGGTCACCCCGGGTCGGCGTTACCGACCACCCTGCCCTGTGGAGCCCGGACCTTCCTCGGCGGGCCTGATGAGGCCCGACGCGGTCGCCCGGCCGACTCGTCTGGTGGACTGTATCAAATCTCAAGCCGTTCCCAACCCAACGACAAGATCGATTCGCTGGAATGGCGGAGTCATCGCCTGAGGGGGGCGGTGGCGACGCGGCGGTCGTGCCGGGTGCGTCACTGGTGGCGCCCGGCACGGCTCCGCTCAGCGCAGGTGCGAGGTGTCGTTGAAGGACTTCACCACGGCCGGCCCGTCGGCGTAGTACTCGATCAGCGACAGGCATGCCAGGTCGAGATGCATGCGGTAGAGGGACTGCAGTGGCGCCAGCAGGGCGTCCCTGAGGAGCAGCTTGATCGGCGTCACGTGGGAGACGGCCAGAACCGTCTTGCCTTCGTACCGCTCCACCAGCCGCTCCCTGGCCTCCTGCACGCGGCGTGCGGTCTCGGCGAAGCTCTCGCCGCCCGGCGGGGCCACCTCGGGGTCCGCCAGCCAGGCCGCCAGCTCGGCGGGCCAGCGGCGCTGGACCTCCGTGAACGTGTGCCCCTCCCAGGCGCCGAAGTCGGCCTCCCTGAGCTCTTCGAACACCTCGACCTCGACGCCCGCCTGCTCGGCGACCGCCTGCGCGGTCTGCCTGGCGCGTTTGAGCGGGGAGGTGACGACCACGT
Source organism: Nonomuraea sp. GTA35 (assembly GCF_041950525.1). Lineage (NCBI taxonomy): Bacteria > Bacillati > Actinomycetota > Actinomycetes > Streptosporangiales > Streptosporangiaceae > Nonomuraea > Nonomuraea sp. GTA35. The sequence continues at coordinate 606,827 of NZ_JBGNUV010000003.1, forward strand.
CCAGCCGGTACGGCTCGCGCGACAGCCGTGCGGCCGCCGCCGCGGCCTGGGCCAGGCCGTTCGCGGTGAGCTCGGCGTCGCCGCGGCCGGAGAACCTGCGTTCGAGCGACAGCTCGGTCTCGCCGTGCCTGAGGAGGAGCAGGGAGGTGGCGACGCGGGTGGGCGGGGCCCAGCCGGTGCCCTTGGCCGTGCCCGTCGCCCTGGCCTGGGCGGTGGCCACGGAGGCGGTGGGGGCCGACAGTTCGGGGATGTCGCCCGCGTCGAGGAGGTCCGTCTGCCGGCCGGCCGTCGGTGCGGGGCGGGCGGCGCCGGTCCTGGAGGCCCGCGCGCCGGGCGCGCCCGTACCGGCAGGCCCCGGCCCGTCGGCGCCGCCCGTACCGGTAAGTCCCGGCGCGTCGGCGCCGCCCGTACCGGTCGTGCCGCCCGCCTTCCAGGTCAGCCCCTTGGCGGCGGCGTCCATGGCCTCGTTGGCGAGGCGGTCGGCGTGGGAGTTGCGTTCGCGGGGGATCCAGGTCCACTCCGTCACCCGCAGCCGCCTGACGAGGGTGCCGGCCTCGGCCGCCAGCGGGCGCAGGCCCTCGTTCTTGATCTTCCAGCGGCCCGCCATCTGCTCGACGACCAGCTTCGAGTCCATCCGTACGGCCACCCGCGCCCCGTCGCCGCCCAGGTCGAGCACGGCCCGCAGGCCGGCGATCAGGCCGCGGTACTCGGCGACGTTGTTGGTCGTGACGCCGATCGCCTCGGCCGCCTCCGCCAGCACCTGGCCGTCGGAGGCGTCCTTGACGACCGCGCCGTAACCGGCCGGACCCGGGTTGCCGCGCGAGCCGCCGTCCGCCTCGATGACGTACGAGGTCACAGGCCGGACTCTGCGGTGCGGACGAGAATGCGGCGGCACTCCTCACACCGGAGCACCTCGTCGTGCGGGGCGGCCTTGATGCGGTTCATCTCGGCGATGGACAGGGCCACCTTGCAGCCCTGGCACCGGCCGCCGTGCAGCATGGCGGCGCCCACGCCGTACTGCTCCCTGAGCTTGTCGTAGAGCTTGAGCAGGTCGGCGGGGATGTCTCCGACGACGCCCGCGCGGCGGCCCTGCACCTCGCCCGCCTCCTTGTCGATCTCGTTCAGCGCGGCGTCGCGGCGGTCCTCCGCCGCCGAGAGCGCGGCGCGTTCCTCGTCGCGCTTGGCCGCCAGGTCGGTGACCTTGGTGTCGGCGGCCTCCCTGCGCTCCATGATCTCCAGCACGACCTCCTCCAGGTCGCCCTGCCGCCTGTGCAGCGAGGCGATCTCGGACTGCAGGCTCGCCAGGTCGCGCGGCGAGGTCACGGCTCCGGAGTCGAGGCGCTTCTGGTCGCGGTCGGCGCGGGTGCGCACGGCGTCGACGTCGCTCTCGGCCTTGGCCTGCTCGCGGGCGAGGTCGCCGGCCTCGGTCTCGGCCTCGATCACCTGGGTGGCGAGCTTGGCGAGCGTCTTGGAGCGCCCGTCGATCTCGGCCAGCTCGGGCAGGGTGCGGCGGCGGTGCGCCAGCCGATCGATCTTGGAGTCGAGCTCTGCCAGGTCGAGCAGTCGCTTCTGTGCCTCAGGGGCTGCTTTCATGATCAATATCCTCTTGTCCAAGCATCGGTGACCGTGGCGGAGACACGTGTTTCAACGGTAACGCCACTCTCGCGCAGGATGGACGCCGCGCTGTCCAGCCAGGGCCACTCGGTCGCCCAGTGCGCGGCGTCGATCAGCGCGGGCCCGCCCGACTCCACGAACTCGCTGGCAGGATGATGCCGCAGGTCCGCCGTAAGGAACACGTCGACGCCCGCGGCGGCGGCCGTGCCGAGGAGCGAGTCGCCCGCGCCGCCGCTGACGGCCACGCGCAGGACCGGGCGGGACAGGTCGCCCGCCACGCGGATCCCCCACGACGTGCGCGGCAACCCCTCGGCCGCCCGCCGCGCGAACTCCCCCAGCGTCGTCTTCTCCGGCAGCTCCCCGATGCGGCCCAGCCCGCGCCACGGGTCGTCGGGGAACGGCCGCAGCGGGACCAGGTCGCCGGCCAGCCCGACGGCTCTGGCCAGAGCGTCGGACACGCCCGGGTTCGCGACGTCGGCGTTGGTGTGGGCGGTGTAGAGGGCGATGTCGTTCTTGATCAGGCTGTGCACGAGCCTGCCCTTGGGCGTGGTCGTGGCCACGGAGGTGGTGCCGCGCAGGTAGAGGGGGTGATGGGTGACGATCAGGTCGGCCCCCCAGTCGAGCGCCTCCTCGGCCACGGCGGCGACCGGGTCGACCGCGAGCAGCACCCGGCGCACCTGCTGGGCCGGATCGCCGCTGACCAGCCCCACCGCGTCCCACGACTCGGCCCGGGCGGGCGGGTAGGCCGCCTCGAGCACCTCGATCACGTCAGTCAACGTCACAGCAGCCACCTGCGCAGACTACCGGCCCGCGGAGCGCCTCGCGGCGGGCGCGGCGAGGGGTGTCTTCAGAACGGGGTTCGGCGTAATGTAAGTGAATCCTGACTTGCGTTCGGAGGGCGGCATGGCACCAAGCGTCGCGATCGTCGGAGCGGGTTTCGGCGGGCTGTGCATGGCGATCCAGCTCGAACGGGCAGGGATTCGCTCGTACACGGTCTTCGAGAAGGCCGGCGATCTCGGCGGCACCTGGCGGGACAACAGCTATCCCGGGGCGGGGTGCGACATTCCCTCGCATCTGTACTCGTACTCCTTCGAGAAGTATGCGAGCTGGACCCGCCGCTACCCGGAACAGCCCGAAATTCTCGAATATCTCGAACATTGCGCCGACAAATACCACGTCAGGGAAAAGATCCGCTTCGACACGGAGGTGCGGCAGGCCGCTTTCGACGGCGCGCAGTGGCAGGTCACCACGCCGGGCGGCACGGAGGCGTTCGACGTGCTGGTCATGGGAGTGGGACAGCTCAACCGTCCCCGCCTGCCGGACATCCCCGGCATGGCGGAGTTCGAAGGGATCTCGTTCCATTCCGCCCGCTGGAACCACGGGCACGACCTCACCGGCCGGCGCGTCGCCGTGATCGGGAACGGGTCCTCCGCGGCCCAGCTCATCCCCCGGGTCGCGGAGCGCGCCGAGCACCTGCACGTCTTCCAGCGCACGCCCAACTGGGTGATCCCGAAGCCCGACGCCACGTTCGGCCCGCTGACCCGGCTCGCCTTCCGCTTCGTCCCCGGGCTGCAGCGGGCCTACCGGGAGTGGATCTACCGGTACGCCGAAGGCACCCTCTACCCCGCGCTCTCCCAGGGGTGGAGCGCGGGGCTGCTCAAGCAGCGGGCGCTGCGGCACCTGCGCGACCAGGTTCCCGACCCCGGCCTGCGGGCCAGGCTGACGCCCGACTACCCGCCGGGCTGCAAGCGGGTCGTCATCGACAGCAGCTTCTATCCGGCGCTGACCAGGCCGAACGTGTCGCTGGTCACCGACAAGATCGTACGGGTCACGACCAAGGGCATCGAGACCACCGAGGGGCCGTACGAGGTGGACACGATCGTGTACGCCACCGGCTTCAAGAGCACCGAGTTCCTGGTGCCGATGGAGGTCGTGGGGCGCGAGGGGCGGTCGCTGGAGGAGCGGTGGGCGGACGGGGCCGAGGCTTACCTGGGGATCTCGGTGCCCGGGTTCCCGAACATGTTCGTGCTGTACGGGCCGAACACGAACCTGGGGCACAACTCGATCGTCTTCATGATCGAATGCCAGGTGGAGCATGTCATGGCCTGCCTGCCGTACCTGGCGGGGAGCGGCCCCATCGAGGTGCGGGCCGAGGTCATGGCGGCCTGGCGCAGGCAGCTCGACGCGGCGATGGCCAGGATGGTGTGGGGGGCGGGGTGCCAGAGCTGGTACAAGACCGCGTCCGGGCGCGTCACGAACAACTGGCCGGGGAGCACAACGCTGTACCGCAGGCTCACGGCCCGTCCCCCGCAGCCGGCCTACCGGGCGGCCGGTTCGGGCAGAGCCTCGTAGGCGGCCGGTCCGGGTGAGCGGCCGGTCCGGGTGAGCGGCCGGTCCGGGTGAGCGGCCGGTCCGGGTGAGCGGCCGGTCCGGGTGAGCGGCCGGTCCGGGTGAGCGGCCGGTCCGGGTGAGCGGCCGGTCCGGGTGGGCGGGCAACCCGTCAAACCCAGGTCGTACAAGTGATCCAAAAGATCGGACCTAAGACGCATTGGAGCAGGTCCCAGGGTCGCGATACCGTCCTGCCATGACGCTTCCCCTGCACCAGCGCGCTGTCGTGGCCGACACTCACAACGACCTGCTGATGGCGGTCTCCGCCAGGCCGCCGCACCAGTGGGCCTCGTTCTTCCGGGAGAGATGGCTGCCGCAGCTCCTCGACGGGGGCGTCAATCTGCAGGTGCTGCCCGTCTTCATCGACGACCAGTATCTCCCGGAGGGCGCGCTGCGGCAGACCCTGCGCATGATCGAGTGCGCTCACGTGCTGGCGGAGGGCAACCCCGACCACGTACGCCTCTGCCTCGACGCCTCCGACATCGACCGGGCGCTCGACGACGGCAAGATCGCCCTGGTGCTCGCGATGGAGAGCATGCCCGGCCTCGACGCCAGCGTCGAGCTGATCCCGACCATGCACCGCCTGGGCGTCCGGGTGGCCTCCATCGCCCACTTCGGCCGCACGCCGCTGGCCGACGGCAGCGGTGAGGACGCGACGGGCAGCGGCCTGACCTCCGCCGGCGTCGCGGCCCTGCGGGAGATGGAGCGCCTGGGCATCGTCTTCGACGTCTCCCACCTGGGCGCCTCGGGCGTCGCCCACGTGCTGGAGCTGGCCACCCGACCGGTCATCGCCACCCACTCCTCCGCCCGCGCCCTGCGCGACCACCACCGCAACCTCACCGACGACCAGCTCAGGGCCGTGGCCGCCACCGGCGGCGTCATCTGCGTCAACTTCTTCGCCCCGTTCCTCGCCGAGCGCGAGGAGGACATGACGCTCGACCGCCTGCTCGACCACATCGAGCACATCGTGTCCGTCGCCGGCATCGACCACGTGGGCCTCGGCCCCGACTTCATCCGCGAGGTGATGGACGACCTCACCCCGCCCTGCTGCGAAGACCTGCACACCAGAGGGGTGGACCCGAAGCAGGCGGTCCCGGGCCTGGAGGGGCCGCGCGGGCTGCCCATGGTCACGGAGGGCCTGCTCGCGCGCGGGTTGCCGGAGAAGGACGTCATGCAGATCATCGGCGGCAACGTGCACCACCTCTTCGGCGAGCTCCTCTCATGACGTCACCGGTCCCGGTCACCCTCCCACCACCAGGCCCTGGCGCCCTACCGCCACGGAGCCGCGACGCCCTATCGCCGCGGAGCCGGGACGCCCTTCCGCCGCAGGGTCGTCCTGGCGCCCTTCCGCCGCAGGGCTCGAACACCAGGCCGACGACTCTTCTCGGGGGACGCCCATCATGAGCATGACCGACAACGCTTCCCGGCAGGCCGCCGGCATGGTCGAAGACCTGGAGGAGCTGGTCCTGTGCGAGTCCTTCTCCAGTGACCTGGAAGCCGTGGCCCGCAGCGCGAAGGTGGTGGCCGCGATGGGGACCCGCCACCTGGGCACCGGCCCGGAACTCCTGGTGGTCGACGGCGTCACGCACCTGCGCTGGTCGTTCGGCACGCCCAGGGTCCTGCTGCTCGGTCACCACGACACCGTCTGGCCGATCGGCACCCTCACCACCCACCCGTGGTCCGTGGTGGACGGGGTGGCGCGAGGGCCGGGGGTGTTCGACATGAAGGCGGGGCTGGTGCAGACGTTCCACGCGCTGGCCGGGCTCGACTCGCTCGACGGCGTCACGTTGCTGATCACCGGCGACGAGGAGGTCGGCTCGCTCACCTCCTCACCCCTGATCCAGGAGACCGCCCGCGGGCTGGCCGCCACCTTCGTCATGGAGGCCAGTGCCGACGGCGGGGCCCTGAAGACCGCCCGCAAGGGCACCTCCAACTACACCGTCAACGTCCACGGCAAGGCCGCGCACGCCGGGCTCGAGCCGGAGAAGGGCGCCAACGCCGGCATCGAGCTCGCCCACCAGATCCTGGCCGTCGCCGCCATGGGCGCGGGGGCGACCACGGTCACGCCGACGGTGCTGTCGGGCGGCACGTCCTTCAACACGGTGCCGGCCGCCGCCTCGGTGGGCGTGGACGTACGGGTCGCGGAGGTGGCGGAGCAGGCTCGGGTGGACGCGGCGATGCACGCGCTGCGGCCCGTGGTGCCGGGCACCCGCCTGGAGGTCCTCGGCGGCCCCAACCGGCCGCCCCTGGAGGGCTCGATGTCGGCCGGTCTCTTCGCGCTGGCCCAGGAGCTGGCGGCGGGGCTGGGGCTGGGAACGCTGGCGTCGGCCTCGGTGGGCGGCGCCTCCGACGGCAACTTCACGGCCGGAGTGGGCTGCCCGACCCTCGACGGGCTGGGCGCCGTGGGCGGCGGAGCCCACGCGGATCACGAACACGTCATCGTCGCCGAGATGCCGGCACGCGTGACCCTGCTCCGAGCACTCATCGAAGCGGTCCGGTAGGGGCGAGCGCCAACGCGCGGCGGCGTGAAGGTCCTGGATGGGCCGGGTGGTGAGCGGGGGTGAGGGCGTGGCGCCACCGCGTGCCGGGGTGTGGTCGGCGAGCGGTGTCGTGGACGTGGCGCGCCGCTCAGGGGGCGGCCAGGTCTGCGCCATCCTCAGGGGCTTCGGCGTCGAACCCCGGACATCCAGGCCTGGGAGTGCGCCTGAACCAGGTGGGTGACGGGGATGCCGAGCATCGTGCCGAGCCGGTTGGCCAGCACGGTCTTGCCGCTGCCGCCGCAGCCGAGCACCGCGATCCTGCACGGGCTTCGGCCCGCCCGCCACGTCATGCCCGCGTCACCGGCCACCGGTGCCGTCTCCTGCCGTGCCGGCCCTGGTGAAGCGGGCTCCCCAGCTGCGGATCTGGTCGAGCAGCTCGGGTGGTTCGATAACGTGGAAGTCCGCGTCGAGCACGCCCAAGGCCATGATCGGCCATTCCAGGGAGTCGACGACCATCCGTACCCGGCACTGCCCCGCATCGATCTCCTCGACCGTGCACCACCTGCCGATCCGCTCCCGCACCGCCGCCGCAGGGGCGTGCACCAGGACCTCCACCTGGTGGGAGCGGGGCAGGCCGTCCAGTCTGGCGCGGACGAACTCGGCGGCGTCGGCGGTGGGCAGCGTACGGGGCCGGAAGCGGGCGCCGGTGCCCTGCGCCGCGGACAGCCGGTCGACGCGGAAGCTGCGCCAGTCGTGCCGCTCCAGGTCGTAGGCGACCAGGTACCAGCGGCGGCCGAGTGACACCAGCCGGTGCGGCTCGGTGTGCCGCTCAGTGTGCCGGCCGTCGGCGGCGGTGTAGGAGAAGCGGAGCCGTTCGTTGTCCCGGCAGGTCAGCGCGATCGTGGTGAGGACGCCCGGGTCGACGCCCGCCCTGGCCTGGCCGGCCCAGCCGGCGGAGACGGTCATCGCGCGCAGCGCGTCGATGCGCCGCCGCAGCCGGACCGGCATCACCTGCACCACCTTGGCCAGCACCCGGATCGAGGACTCCGCGATGCCCTCCACAGGGTCCTGCGCCGCGGCCTGCATGCCCACGGCCAGGGCCACCGCCTCGTCGTCGTCGATCACCAGCGGCGGCAGCGCGGCGCCCGCGGCGAGCTGGTATCCGCCGTCCACGCCGCGCTGTGCCTGCACGGGGTAGCCCAGCTCGCGCAGCCGGTCGACGTCCCTGCGCAGGGTACGGGCGGAGACGCCGAGCCGCTCGGCCAGCTCGGCGCCCGGCCAGTAGCGGTGGGTCTGGAGCAGGGACAGCAGCCGCAGCGTCCGGGTGCTGGTGTTCGCCATGTCTCCGATTCTTCCGTCATTCAGGTCAGAAAGTGACCGCTATGGCTGGCAGTCTGTTCTTGAGCGACAGGAACACCTCACCGTTCTCGAGCGGCAGAACATCCCAACGGAAGGCAGTGATCATGACCGTCAACACGCCGAACACCCGCAGCACCAGCGACGTGACCGGAGAGCGCGCCGACCTGCTGGCGGCGCTGGCGCAGAGCCGTCACTTCCTGCGCTTCACCACCCGCGACCTCACCGACGAGCAGGCCGGGCTGCGGACGACCGCCAGCGAGCTGTGCCTGGGCGGCCTGATCAAGCACGTGGCGCAGATGGAGCGGAGCTGGGTGGACTTCATCCTGCAAGGCACGTCGGCCATGAAGGACTTCACCGCGATGACCGAGGCCGACCTGGCCGAGTTCACGGACGGGTTCCGGATGCTGCCCGGCGAGACGCTGGCCGGGGTGCTGGCCGAGTACGACGAGGTGGCCCGGAGGACCGATGAGGTGGTCGCCACCCTGCCCGACCTGGACGTCGACCACCCGCTGCCGGCCGCGCCGTGGTTCCAGCCCGGCGAGCGCCGGTCGGCCCGGCGGGTGCTGCTGCAGATCATCGCCGAGACGTCCCAGCACGCCGGGCACGCCGACATCATCCGCGAGTCGCTGGACGGCGCGAAGAGCATGGGCTGAGCGGAAGCAGGGGCTGAGCGGAGGCAGGGGCTGAGCCGACGACCGCGCGAAGAGTACGGGCCGAGGGGCGAACGACCGCGCGAAAGGCACGAGGTGAGCAGCAGGGCAACGCCTGCCCGCGAGGCAGGCGTTGCCCTCACGGCTCGACCGGCTAGCCGGCGACCGGGCCGAGCTTCCGTTCCAGCGCGCACCGGTTCGGGAACTCCTCGTAGTACGACTCAGGCCGGCCGTACCAGTACCCCTGCGCCTCTACCTCCACCGGATCCCAGACCAGCGGACACGGCCCCGGATCGACCTCCAGGTCGTGCAGGTACCCGTCCACCGAGCGGAGCGCGTCGCAGGCCGCCCCCGGGTACGGGTGCAGCCCCCCGTCCGGGCCGCAGGTGAGGCGCATCGAGTACGCGCCGCCGTCGCGCGGGGTGACGGTGATGTAGAGGTTCGCCCCGGCGGCGGCGTGGGCGGGGAGCGTCGTGAACGGGCCGGCGAGTGCCGCGGTGGCGCACAGTCCGAGCGCGGCCAGCCTGCGGGCGGCGGTCAGCACGAGCGACATGATGTCCTCCCTGGTCAACGGGCGTCCCGGCATGGGACGGCGCACCCACCATGACTACAGGGAGTGAGGTGGCGGGGACCAGCAGCAACGCGGACATCAGTCCGTGATGGATCAGATACGCACGGCTATCCCGACAGCTCATAGGCAGCGCACCGGTGCCCGCGTGCGTAAATGGAGGGATGGAGCATGAGGAGGCGGCGGCCAGGGCCGGCGTGGTGATCAGGGAGTTGCGGGAGATCGGCGAGTTCGAGCAGGTCTACCGGCTCTTCGACGAGATCTGGCATCCGGAGCCGGCGAACGTCCCGGTGACCGTGGAGCTGATGGCCGGGTTCGCGCACACGGGCAACTACGTCGCCGGGGCGTTCGCGGGTGACGACCTGGTGGGGGCGTCCGTGGGGTTCCTGGCGTCGGGCGAGGCGCTGCACTCGCACGTCACGGGGGCCGTCATCGGCAAGGGCGTCGGGTACGCGCTGAAGCTGCACCAGCGCGCCTGGTGCCGCGAGCGAGGGCTGGGGCGGATCACGTGGACGTTCGACCCGCTCGTCCGGCGCAACGCCCACTTCAACCTGGTCAAGCTGGGCGCGCGGCCGGAGGCGTACCTGACGGAGTTCTACGGGGCGATGGCGGACGCGATCAACGAGGGGGACGCCTCGGACCGGCTGCTCGCGGTGTGGCGCATCACCGGCGAGCAGGAGCAGAAGGCGGGCCTCGACGAGGCGTACCCGCTGGTACGGGAGGCGGACGACGGCCGCCCCCTGATCGGGGACCCGGGCGGGCACCGGGTGTTGCTCGTGGGGACGCCGCGCGATGTCGAGCGGCTGCGGCGGCAGGACGCCCGGAAGGCGATGGCGTGGCGGATGGCGGTGCGGGAGGCGCTCGGCGGCGCCATGGCGGCTGGGGCACGGGTGGCGGGATTCACGGAACGGGGCGAATACGTGGTGGTAATTAACTAGGTATTCCACGGATGTTTCGGGTCTCTGTAATGTGGCGGGCAAGCAAGCTGAGCAAGGAGATCCGCATGGCGGAATTCACCCCCACCGTTCCAGCGCGAGTCCTACCCGCCGTCGCCGTGCGCGACCTTCCGGAGCCGCCCAGATCGACGTGGCGTGTCATCGGCCCCGGCCTGGTCGGCGCCGGTGTCGGGCTGGCGTCGGGCGAGTTCATCCTCTGGCCGTACATCGCCTCGCAAGTCGGCCTCGTCTTCATCTGGGGAGCCGCGATCGGCATCATCACCCAGTGGTTCCTGAACATGGAGATCGAGCGTTACACCCTGGCCACCGGCGAGACCGCGCTGACCGGTTTCAGCCGCATGTGGAAGCACTGGGGCCTGGTCTTCGTGATCATGACGCTCTGCTCGAACCTCTGGCCGGGCTGGGTGACCACGTCCGCCACCATGGTCACGTACCTGACCGGCTCGGGCGAGGGCTCCGTGCGGTGGATCGCGATCGGCATGCTGCTGCTGATCGCGATCAGCCTGACCATGGCGCCCGTGATCTACATCCTGCTCGAACGGGTCATCTTCGTGAAGATCGCGCTGGTGGCGACGCTGATCGTGGTGGCGATCCTGTTCGCGATCAACGCGGACAGCTGGCTGGCGCTGGGCCAGGGCCTGACGGTCGGGGCCAGGTTCCCGGTGCCGCCGCTGGAGTTCGCGGTGCTGATGGGCGCCATCGCGTACGCCGGAGCGGGCGGCGGCCAGAACCTGTGCCAGAGCAACTGGATCCGCGACAAGGGCTTCGGCATGGGAGTGTACGTCCCGCGCCTGGTCAGCCCCGTCACGGGTCACGAGGAGGCGGTCTCCTCGACCGGTTACCAGTTCGCGCCGACGAAGGAGAACCTGGCGCGGTGGAAGCAGTGGTGGCGCTTCGCCAACATCGAGCAGGCGTGGACGTTCGCCATGGTGTCGTTCGTGACGATCGCGCTCATGTCGATGCTCGCCCACTCCACGGTGTTCGGCCGGCCGGGGCTGGAGAACAGCATCGGTTTCCTTCAGGTCGAGGGCCAGGTGCTGCAGAGCACGGTCGGCACGTGGTTCGGCCTGCTGTTCTGGGTGATCGGGGCGCTGGCCCTGTTCGCCTCTGCCATGGGCATCGTCGACTACACCTCGCGGCTGGCCTCCGACACCATCAAGACGGTCTACCTGCGTGACAAGTCCGTCACGGTGAACCGGGTCTACTTCTACACGGTGTGGGCGATGGCGCTGATCGGCACCGTCATCCTGCTGGCGGGCCTGGACCAGCCGCTGATCCTGCTGGTGTTCTCGGCGTGCTTCGCGGCCGTGATGATGTTCGTGTACTCGTTCCTGCTGATCATCCTCAACCGGCGGGCGCTGCCCGAGGCCATCAAGGTGCGGTCGTACCGGCTGGGGGCGCTGATCTGGTCGGTGGCGTTCTTCGGCACGCTGACCGTGATCGTGGTCACCCAGCAGGCTCAGCGGCTCATGGGAGGTTGACCTCAACCGAACTTGAGGTACCACACTCGGCGGCATGAAGATTGTCGAGGTGACGAGGTTCGGCGGTCCCGAGGTGCTCGTGGCCGGGCGGGCGCCCGACCCGGAGGCGGGGCCGGGGCAGGTCGTGATCGGCGTGTCGGTGGTGGACGTGATGTCCATCGACGCGCAGCTGCGTGCCGGGTGGGGGCGTGACTGGTTCCCCGCCCGGCCGCCGTTCGTGCCGGGCACCGGCGTGGCCGGGCGGGTGGTCTCGGTCGGCGACGGCGTCGAGCCCGGGTGGGCGGGGCGGCGGGTGGCCGCGCTGCTCCCCGGCGGCGGAGCGTACGCCGAGCGCGCCGTGGCGGGCGTGGAGACGGTCGTCGCGGTGCCCGACGAGGTGCCGCTGTGGCAGGCCGCGGCGCTCATCCAGGTCGGGCCCGCGGCGCTGAGCCTGGTGGCGGCGGCGGAGCTGCGGCCCGGTGCGCGGGTGCTGGTCACGGGGGCCGGTGGCGCGCTGGGGCTGCCGCTGGTCCGGCTCGCGAGCGCGGCGGGCGCCCGGGTGACGGCGGCGGCGCACGGCCCGGCCAAACGCGCGGCGGCCCTGGCGGCGGGGGCGGCGCAGGCCGTGGACTACCTCCAGCTCGCGGGGCCGTTCGACGTGGTGTTCGACGGGGTAGGAGGCGAGGTCGGCGCGGCGGCGTTCGAGCTGGTCGCGCCGGGCGGGCGGTTCTTCGCGTACGGGGTGCCCAGCGGTTCGACGGCGCCCGTCGATCCGGCGGAGGCCGAGCGGCGCGGCGTGCGGGTGATCGGCATGGAGCAGGTCCAGTTCGCGCCCGACGAGTTCACGCGGCTGGCCGAGCAGGCGCTGAAGGAGGCGGCGGCGGGCCTGCTGGCGACCGACGTGGGCCTGGTCGTGCCGCTGGAGCGGGCGGCCGAGGCGCACGCCGCGCTGGAGGCCCGCGAGCTGGTCGGCAAGGCCCTGCTGGTGGCCGGCGCGCAGGCCGTCCGGTACAGCAGGCACGGCGGCCCGGAGGTGCTGGAGCTCGCGGAGATCCCGCTGCCCGAGCCGGGTCCCGGCCAGGTACGGGTGGCGGTCAGGGCGGCGGGCGTGAACCCCATCGACTGGAAGCTGCGCCGAGGCATGCGCGGCGGCTCGCCCGGCGGGCCGCAGGGCGTCGGCATGGAGCTGGCGGGCACGGTCGACGCGCTCGGCCCCGGGGTGACCGGGCTGCGGCTCGGCGACCCGGTGTACGGGCAGGTGGCGCCGGGCGCCGTGGCCACGCACGCGATCGCCGAGGCGGACGCGCTGGCGTACAAGCCGGACGATCTCACCTACGAGGAAGCCGCCGCGCTGCCCGTGGCCGTCGAGACGGCCCGCCGCGCGCTGCGCGACCTCGCGTTGCAGGAGGGCGAGACGCTGCTGATCCACGCGGTCGCGGGCGGCGTCGGCCTGGCCGCCGCGCAGCTCGCCCTCACCCGGGGCGCCACGGTCATCGGCACGGCGAGCGAGCGGCATCACGCGTTCCTGCGCGGGCTCGGCGTCCGGCCCGTGAGCTACGGCGAAGGGCTGGAGCGGCGCCTGCCGCCGTCCGTCGATCGGGTGCTGGACGCCTCGGGCAGGGGCGAGCTGGACCTGTCGGTCGAGCTCACCGGCGACCCGGACAGGGTGATCACGATCGCCGACCGGGCGGGTGCGGAACGGCTCGGGGTGCGCTTCTCGACCGGCGACGGGGCCGCGGCAGCGGCGCGGGCGCTGCGAGAGTCGCCGCACGTACGGCTGCCGGTGGCCGAGGTGTTCCCCCTGGAGCGGGCGGCGGAGGCCCACCGCCGCAGCGAGGAGGGCCACTTCCTCGGCAAGCTGGTCATCAACACGGAAGCGTCCTTGCCGCATTAGCGGGCACACTGGTGCCCATGCTGGAAACCTCGGCCCGCCTGCTCAAGCTCCTCTCCCTGCTCCAGGCGCACCGCGACTGGTCGGGACCCGAGCTGTCAGCCCGGCTCGGCGTCTCGACCAGGACGATCCGCAACGACGTGGAGCGCCTGCGCTCGCTCGGCTATCCGGTGCACGCGACGCCGGGCGTGGCGGGCGGCTACCGGCTGGGCGCGGGGGCGGCGCTGCCGCCGCTGCTGCTGGACGACGAGGAGGCCGTGGCGGTGGCGGTCGGGCTGGGCCGGGCGGCCGGGGGCGGCGTGGAGGGCATCGAGGAGACCTCGGTCCGCGCCTTGGCCAAGCTGGAGCAGGTGCTCCCGTCCCGGCTGCGGCGGCGGGTGAGCGCGCTCAACGCCTACACGGTGCAGATCCCGGGCAACACGCCGTCCGTGCCGCCGGAGGTGCTGACCACGATCGCGAACGCGGCCCGCGACCACGAGGGCCTGCGCTTCGACTACACCGGCCACGAGGGCGAGGCGAGCGTGCGGAACGTCGAGCCGCACCGCCTGGTGCACCGGCGTGGCCGGTGGTACCTCGTGGGCTACGACGTGGACCGCGACGCCTGGCGCACGTTCAGGGTCGACAGGGTGCGCCTGCGCACCCCGTCGGGCCCCCGCTTCACCCCGCGCGAGCTGCCGGGCGACGGCGACGTGGCGGCGTACGTGGAGAAGGGGCTCAACACCGCGATGTGGCGCTACCGCGCGACGGTGCTGCTGCACGCCCCCGCCGAGCGCATGCGGGAGCTGCCCCTGGGCCTGGAGGTCGAGCCGGTGGACGAGGGCACGTGCCTGCTCAAGCTGGGCGGCGACGACGTCAACGGGATAGCGGTGTGGATCGGGTTCATCGGGGTGGACTTCGAGGTGCTGGATCCGCCGGAGCTGGCCGAGCACGTGCTGCGGCTGTCAGAGCGTTACCGGCGGGCGGTCAGCGACCGGTAAGGCAGCGGTCAGCGGGCTCGGCGAGGCTGCCGTACATGCAGAACATGACCCAGGTAGCGGGCAGCAAGGACGACTTCCAGCTCGTCACGCACCTGACGCTCACCGGCAGCCAGTACGAGATCGGCAAGGCGCTCACCGAGGAGGCCCGCCGGCTCGGCTGGTCCCCCGCGCCGATCGACCCGGTCGTGGGCCGGGCGCGCAGGACGTGGTTCGAGCGCCACTGGCCGCAGCACCACGCCCGCATGGACGGCGCGGCGGCGGTGCTCGGCCTCGACCCGGAGCAGGACGAGCTGGTCCTGGACGACCAGGGGTACGTGCCGGAGGGCTACGGCTGCTCGGCCCTGTGGATCCCGCCGTCGGCCGCGACGGACGGCCACGGCAGGGTGGGCCGCAACTACGACTTCTTCCCCACGACCACCAGCGAGCTCATGGGTGGCGAGCCCCGGCCGGGCGAGCTTCCCATGGCCTCCCGCCCCTACGTGATCACCACGATCCCGGACGAGGGACTCTCCTCCACGGTGATCACGATGTCGGCGCTCGACGGCTGCATGGACGGCATCAACTCGGCGGGCCTGGCGATCATGCTGCTGGTGGCCGACTTCGAGACCGCCGAGCCGCCGGAGGCCTTCGCACCGCAGGTCGGGGTCAACAGCGTGCAGCTGCCCCGCTTCCTGCTCGACACCTGCGAGAACGTGGACCAGGCCAAGCAGGCGCTGCTGGGCGCCAAGCAGTACGACCACGGCATGCCCCTGCACTACCTGATCGCCGACGCGCACGGGCAGGCGTTCGTGTGGGAGCACGGCAGGGACGGCAGCGAGCACATCGTGGAGTTCGGCGACGGCCCGCTCTGCGTCACCAACCACCTGCTGCACCGCCACCCCGACCCGATGAGCCTGCCGGAGGACACCGGGTCGAGCTTCGCCTCCTACAGCCGGCTGCGCACGCTGTACGAGCGCAGCAAGGGCGTCACCATGTCGGCCGGCGACCTGCGCGAGAGCCTGCGCGCCGTCGCGCAGCCCGAGGAGGCCGCCGTGCCGTTCCGCACGCTCTGGAGCACGGTCTTCGACACCGCCGACCGTACCCTGTCCACCCGCTTCTACCTGGGCGAAGGCGGGCGTTACAGCGAGGAGCTGGTGTTCCCGGCGAGGTAGTCGGCGCGTACCTTCGAGCGCGACAGCTTGCCGGTGGGGGTACGCGGGAGCACCTCGCGGTACTCGATCACCTTCGGGTGCTTGAACCTGGCGATGCGCGGCCCGCAGTGCTCCATCAGCTCGGCCGTCAGCTCGGGGCCCGGCTCGATCCCCTCGGCCGGCTGCACGAGGGCGACCACGTTGTGGCCCCACTCCTCGTCGGGCACCCCGATGACGGCCACGTCGGCCACCGCGGGGTGCTCCAGCAGGGCGGCCTCGATCTCGGCGGGGTAGATGTTCACCCCGCCGGAGACGATGAGGTCGGTGCGCCGGTCGCACAGGAACAGGTAGCCGTCCTCGTCGAGGTAGCCGATGTCGCCGGGCGCGTACCACTCCCCTCGCTTGCTGGCGGCCGTCTTGGCCGGGTCCTTGCGGTACTCGAACGAGCCCATGCCGGACTTGACGTAGATCATGCCGGGCTCGCCCGGCGGCAGCTCCGCGCCGCTGTCGTCGAAGATCTTGGCCTCGAACGTGGGGGCGGGGCGGCCCACGGTGCCGGGCCTGGCCAGCCAGTCGTGCGGCTTGACGGAGAAGGCGATCGTGGACTCGGTGGAGCCGTAGTACTCGTACAGCACCGGCCCCCACCAGTCCATGATCTGCTGCTTGACGGAGACCGGGCAGGCGGCGGCGGTGTGGATGACCTGGCGCAGGCTCGACACGTCGTACTTGGCCCGCACGTCCGCGGGCAGCTGCAACATCCGGTGGAACATGGTCGGCACCATCATCGCGTTGGACACCCGGTGCCGCTCGATGAGCTCCAGGATGTGCACCGGGTCGAACCGGGGCGTGATCACCACGGTGTGCCCGAGGTGCAGCGCGAACTGGGCGTGCGCGCAGGGCGCGGAGTGGTACATCGGCGAGGTCACCAGGTGGACCTCGGCGCCCGGCCTCAGGTCCACCACCTCGCCGAAGAACCAGGTGTACAGGGGCACGATCGCCTCGGGCTCGGCGCCCGGCAGGCCGCGCTGCACGCCCTTGGGGAAGCCGGTGGTGCCGGAGGTGTACCACATGACGGCGCCGGCGGTCCGGCCGGCGGGCGCGTCCGCGGGCTGCCCCTCGGCCAGCCCGGCCGTCCCGGTCTCCGCGCCGGGCACGGCCTGGCCGGGGCCGGTGACGACGACCTTGGCGTCGCAGTCGCCCAGGATGTACGCGATCTCGGCGTCGGTCAGGTGCCAGTTGATGGGCACGTAGTAGAGGCCGATCTGCCCGGTCGCCATGACCATGACCAGCGCGTCCACGCCGTTGGGCAGCACGCCCGCCACCACGTCGCCGGTGGCGAGCCCGCGGGCGCGCAGGCCGTGCGAGACCTGGTTGACCCGGGCGAGCAGGTCACCGTAGGTGACGCGGGTGTCGTCGGTGTCGATCACCGCGAGGCGGCCGGGGTCGGCGGCGGCGATGGCGTAGAAGCCCGGTAGCTCGCTGACGTCCATTACAGCTCCAGCAGTTGTCCGAGACGGGCGCGGTGGATCCGTGGCGGGCCCAGCAGCACCTCGTCCGCCTTGGCCCGCTTGTAGAACAGGTGGGCGTCGTGCTCCCAGGTGTAGCCGATGCCGCCGTGCAGGAGCAGGTGGTCGCGGGCCACCTCGAAGCAGGCGCGGCCGACGTAGGCCTGGGCGAGCGCGGCGGCCTCGGGCAGCTCGGCAGGCGACTCGTCGGCGGCCCAGGCGGCGTACCTGACGATGGACTCGGCCTGTTCGAGCTTGCCGTGCATGTCGGCGAGCTTGTGCTTGACCCCCTGGTAGGAGCCGATGTAGCGGCCGAAGGCCACGCGGATCTTGGCGTAGGCGACGATGGCGTCGAGCGCCGCCCGCATCACGCCGAGCTGCTCGGCGGCCAGGGCCACGCACAGCCGGTCGAAGACGCCGGTCTCCGGCGCCGGGCCGAGCACGCGCGCGGGCGCGCCGTCGAGCACGATCCTCGCCTGGCCGCGGGTGAGGTCGAGCGTCTCCAGCGCGGTCCTGGTCACGCCGGGCCCCGCCAGCTCGACGGCCACCATGAGCAGGGCGTCGCCGTCGCGGGCCGGCGCGACGAGCACGTCGGCTTCGCCGCCCGAGAGCACCTGCGCCGGCGCGCCGCTCGCCGTGCCGCCGTCGCAGGAGAGCTCGGTGCGGTCGAACGTGGCCGCGATCCGGCCTTCGGCGATGCCGGTCTGCAGCTCCTTGTCGGGCACCTGGCTCAGCACGAGCGCCGCGAACGCGGTGGCCAGGAACGGTCCCGGCAGCAGCGCGGCGCCCGTCTCCTCCAGCGCGACGGCCAGCTCGGACATGCCGGCGCCGGCGCCGCCGTACTCCTCGGGGACGATCAGCCCGGACAGGCCCAGCTCGCCGTTGAGGCGCGCGTACACCTGCGGGTCGTAGCCCTCGCGGACCTTGGGCAGCGGCGAGGCGGTGCGCAGGAAGTCGCGTACGGCCGCGCGCAGCTCCTGCTGTTCCTGGCTGAGTACGAGCTTCACGCCTGCGTCCCCACCTTCAGGTCCTTGAACGGCACATTCTTGTCCACCCGCGGCTCCGGCGGGAGGCCCAGCACGCGGTCGCCGACGATGTTGCGCATGATCTCGTTGGTGCCGCCGCCCAGCGCCATGCCGGGAGCCATCGAGATCGCGCGGGCGAGCGGGTGGTCGGCCAGCGCGGCCTCGGGGCCGACCAGCCGCGTGGCGAGGTCGGCCTGGTAGAGGGTCAGCTCGGCCAGCAGCAGCTTGGCCGCGCTGCCCCGCGCGCCGGGGAAGATGCCGGCCCTGGTCTCCTGGGCCAGCCGCTGGTTGAACAGCGCCAGCGCGCGGCTGCGGATGTGCAGCTCGACGAGCTCGTCGCGGACCAGCGGGTCGCTGGTGTCGAGGGTCCGGCGCAGCGCCTCCAGCGAGGCCGGGTGGTCCTTCTGCCCGCCCATGCCGACGCCCGCCGAGATCGACAGCCGCTCGTGCAGCAGCGTCGTGACGGCCACGCTCCAGCCGTCGTTGACCTCGCCGACGCGGTGCTCGTCGGGGATGGGGACGTTGTCGAAGAAGATCTCGTTGAAGTTGGCCCTGCCGGACATGTCCTTCAACGGCCTGACGGTCACGCCCGGGTGGTGCATGTCGATCACGAACATGGTCAGGCCCTTGTGCTTGGGCACGTCCACGTCGGTACGGGCGAGCAGCAGCCCCCAGTCGGCGTGGTGGGCGACGGAGGTCCACACCTTCTGGCCGTTGACGATCCAGTGGTCACCGTCGCGTACGGCCCTGGTCTGCAGGCTGGCCACGTCGCTGCCGGCGCCGGGCTCGGAGAAGAGCTGGCACCAGATCTCCTCGCCGCGCAGCAGCGGCCGGACGAACCGCTCGCGCTGGGCGTCGGTGCCCCGGTCGACGATCGTGGGTCCGGTCATGCCCAGGCCGATCAAAAAGATGTAGGTGGGCAGGGTGTAGTCGCGGGCCTCCTCGGCGAACACCCGCTCCTCCGCCTGGGTCAGCCCCTGGCCGCCCCACTGTTTCGGCCAGGTGATGCCGGAATAGCCGGCGTCGTAGAGCTTGGCCATGAACTCCTTGGCCCGGGTGATCCCGTCGGCCTCCGGGTAGTCGTCGGTCGGAGCGTTCTCCCGCAGCCAGTCGCCGGCCGCACGCCGATACTCAGCAAGGTTCACATCGACTCCTCGGCATCAGTGCTCACTTACTCTAGTCAGCGCATCCGAGGACGTACAGAGCATTGCTCTGGACGCGCCGCGTCCGTTTCATCACGCAGAGGCCGGTAAGGGATCACTGAGGCAGATTTGGGGGACCCCAATAGAAGCGCGTTCGAGTAAACGCGGTTACCATGATCAACGTGACTGTCGGTGAACGGGGAATCCGTACCGTACCCGGGTTCCTCATACCAGAACAGATCACGCCCGGTTTGTCCTATAAATACTAGTGATCAGAAGTTAGAGTTACTCGCTGTGACAACAGGTTTCAGCCGATTACGGCGCGAGGATTTGCTGAAAACGGCCTGCGAGGTGATCGCGGAGCAGGGATTCGGGCACACCAGGACCCTGGACATCGCCAGGGCCGCGGGAGTCAGCCAGGCCCTGCTCTTCTACCACTTCGAGACCAAGGAGCGGCTGTTCGCGATGGCGTTCGGTTACGCCGCCCGTCAGCATCTCAACGCGCTGACCGACGTCGAGCAGTCGGCGGGCACGCCGATCGACCGCCTGCGCTCCCTGCTGCGCCTCTGCTCCCCCGCGATCCCCACCGAGGGCTGGCGGCTGTGGATCGACGCCTGGTCCGAGGCGATGCGCAGCGCGGAGCTGGAGGAGACCTCGCGGCGGATCGACGCCAGGGGCCGCACGCTGATGCGCGGCATCATCGAGGCCGGCGTGGCCTGCGGCGAGTTCGACTGCCCCGATCCCGACGCGACGACGTGGCGGCTGTTCGCGCTCATCGACGGGCTGGCGGTCCAGACGCACGCGCATCCCAAGGTGTTGTCACGGCGCCGGGTCAACGTGCTGATCCGCTCGGCGGCGGCGAACGAGCTGGGGGTGCCCGCGGAGAAGCTGTGAATGCCGCGCTCCTCGCCCTTCCCAGCCTTATTGGATTCTCCGTACAATTACTGGGCGAGGAGAGGAGTGCATGCGATGACATCCGCACCGAGCTCTACCGCCGCCAGGGAACGCGACGAACGGGTCGCGAGCCGCAGCGCGTACCGCGCGGTCATCGACCGCCTCTCGAAGGCGTCGGTGGACAAGCACTGGGAGCCGTACCGCGACATCCCGTGGGACGACCCCGAGTTCCACGTGGACCAGACCGATCCGCGCTGGGAGCTGCCCGGGGTGGACCGCCTCGGCGGGCACCCCTGGTACCTCAGCCGCTCCCCCGAGGTACGCGCGCGGATCGGCCTGTGGCGGGTGGCCACCGCCATGAAGATCGGGTTGCAGTTCGAGAACCTGCTCAAGCGCGGGCTGCTCAACTACGCCTACCGGCTGCCGAACGGTTCCCCGGAGTTCCGGTACGTCTACCACGAGACCACCGAAGAGGCGCATCACGGGATGATGTTCCAGGAGTTCGTGAACCGTACCGGGCTGCCCATCCGCGGCATGCCGGGGCCGCTCTCGGCGGTCGCCCAGGTGGCGCCCTGGATCCCGCTCATCTCGACCGAGCTGTTCTTCATCTTCGTGCTGGGCGGCGAGGACCCGATCGACCACGTGCAGCGCAGGCTGCTCAAGGACGGCCGGGTGCACCACCCGCTGGAAGAGACGATCATGCGCATCCACATCGCGGAGGAGGCCAGGCACATCTCCTTCGCCCGGCACTACCTGCGCAACCGGGTGCCGCGGATGCCCGCCTGCCGCAGGCTCCTGCTGGGGATCGCCTCACCGATCATCCTCGGCATCATGGCCCGGATCATGCTGGCGCCGCCCGGGCCGATGATCCGGCGCTTCAGGATCCCCGCGAGCGTGGTGGCCGAGGTCTACCTGCGCAACCCCGCCGCCCGGCAGGAGATCCGCGACTCGGTGGGCAAGACGCGCGAGCTGTGCGCCGAGATCGGGCTGATCAACCCGCTCACCCGGCGCATCTGGCAGGTCATGGGGATCTGGGAGGCCGCCGCGCCGTCAGCACCTCGGTGACCGTCTCCAGCTCCCAGCGTCCCGACGGGTTCGCCGCCAGCAACTGCCGCCTGGCCTCCTCCTTGAAGGCCGCCAGCCGAGCGCCGAGGCGGGCGGGGGCCGAGTAGGAGTACGACAGCTGCAGGCCGATCACGGCGTCGAGGTCGTACACCTGGCGCTCCACGTAGTGGGCGCGGTCGAGCACGCTGAACGGCGAGGTGGCCAGCACGTCGTCGTGGTGCTCGCCGGTGGCCTGGAAGGAGCTGGACGCGCTGAAGGTGTTGACGCCGAACTCGTCGCGTACCCGGCGGGTGACCGGCTCCCAGGGCTCTTCGCGCGGCTCGCGGGTCGGCCCGACGAGGACCACGACGCCGTGCCCGGGCAGCAGCGCGTCCAGCTCCGCCAGCACCGCACGGCGGTCCATCCAGTGGAACGACCTGCCCATGACGACGTGGTCGAACGCGGGCAGCTCGCGCAACCTCGTCGAGTCGGCCTCGATCCAGCGGATGTTCCGCTCCCGCGGGGCCAGGCGCCTGCCCTCGGCGAGCATCTCCTCGTCGGGATCGACCGCGAGCACCTCACGGACCCGCCCGCTCAGCGGGATGGCGATGGTGCCGGGGCCGCAGCCCAGATCCAGGACGACGCTGTCGCCGCCGAACGTCATGGCCAGGTGCTCGATCGCCGGAACCCCCGGTCTCGTGCGGTACTTCGCGTAATAAGGTGCCGCGCCGCCGAACAGGTCTTCCATGGATGGGACCATATACGGGTCCGCAACGTGTTTTATGGAAGGTTCTGATCTGTGAGGCGGCTACTCACGGTCCTGCTGCTCGCGTTCGCCGCCGTGGGAGTGACGTACTCCCCGGCCCAGGCGCACAACGTGCTGATCGGCAGCGACCCGGAGGACGGGGCCACGCTGACGGCCTCGCCCTCGCAGGTGACGCTGGTGTTCGACCAGGCGGTGCGTCAGGGGTACGCGCAGCTGGGCGTGACGGGCGCGGACGGGTCGGCGTGGGCCGACGGGAGTGCCGTGGTCGCGGCCGAGCGCGTTTCGGTGAAGGTCAAGCCGCTGCCGGCCGGAGGGTCGTACGTGGTGGGTTACCGGATCCTGTCGGCCGACGGGCATCCGGTCACCGGGAAGATCAGCTTCAAGCTGGCCGCTGCCGCCACCCCGGGCGCGGCAGGGGCGGCGGCGGCCGGGGCCGCGACGGGCGGCTCCAGCGCCGACGCCGCCGAGGCGGCGGCCAACGGCGGGGCCGGGATGGCCGTGGTGTGGATCGTGGGGGCGCTGCTGGTGCTCGCGGCCGGGACGGCGGTCGCCCTGCGCCGCGCCGCCCCGGCCGGGCGCGCCGCTCCGGCTCCGGCGCCGGACGCGTCCAATGCCGATGCCGCGGGCGCGGTGAGTCGTGGTGAGGGGAGCGGCGCGTGACCGCCGTCGCTCCTGTGCTGCCCCCGCAGCAGCGCGTCGGCGGGCGGCTGGTGGCCGGCGCGTTCGGCGTGTGCGCGGTCGTCGCGGCCGTGGCGGCCAGCTCGTTCACCGCTCAGGAGTCCGTGCCCGGCATCCCCATGCCCGGCCCCGTCGTGTCGGTCGGGCTGCCGGTCGTGCGGGTGCTGCTCGACGTGGCCGCCGTGGCCGTGGTCGGGCTCAGCCTGCTGCCCAAGCTGCTCGGCTTCAGCATGCCGGAGCGTACGGAGCCGGTGATGCTCAGGGTGCGCCCGCTGGCCGTGATGGCCGCCTGGGCCTGGGCGATCTGCGCGCTGCTCACGATCGTCTTCCAGACCGCCGAGCTGAACCCCGGCGCCGTGCCGACGTTCGGGTTGATCGCCGGATATGTCGGGAGTGTCGGCACGGGTCAGGGGCTGCTGTTCAGCGCGGCGTGCGCGCTGGCGGCGGCCGGGATCGGGCTGATGGCGGTGCGGTTCGGCGAGAAGGTCCCGGCGGAGCTGCGGATCATCGTGGCGCTGTTCGGGCTGCTGCCCATCCCCGTCACCGGGCACGCGGTGAACTCCGTCTGGCACGACCCCATCATGATCTCGATGGAGATCCACGTCATGGGGGCGGCGGCCTGGACGGGCGGGCTGGTGGCCACGGCCGTGTTCGTGGCGCCGCACCGCGGCCTGCTGGCCGTGGTGCTGCCCAAGTTCTCCAGGATGGCCACCGTGTGCCTGCTGCTGGTGGCGCTGTCCGGGCTCGTCACCGGGCTGGGCACGATGGCGCTCACGCCCGGCGTGACACTGCCGGACGCCATCGTGACCAGCCACTACGGGGTGCTGGTCGTGGTCAAGACGGCGCTGGTGGCGCTGCTGGTGCCGCTGGCGGCGCACATCCGCTTCCGGCTGCTGCCGGTCATCCGCCGCGGCGGGGCCACCGCCCTGGTGGGATGGGCGGCGGCCGAGGTCGGGGTGATGGGGCTGGCGTACGGGGTGGCGGTGGCCATCACCCGCGCCTCCATCGCCTGAGACTCCTGCGTACGGACGGCTGAACCGCTCGCGGGCGGGGCGGCGGAACGGCTGCCGCCCCGCGGGCCCGCTACGGCGTCGCCGGCGCGACCACCGGGCGCGGCGTGGCCCCGATCGGCTGGGGCCTGCGCTTGCCCGCGACCCACTCGATGGCCAGCCAGGTGACGAGCAGGCCCAGCCCCGCCCACACCGCCGACGGCGTGGCCGGCGGGGGCGCTCCCAGCAGGCCCTCCTGGCCCTTGATCGCGCCGTACACCGGGCCCATGACCGCGCTCTGCACCACCAGCGCGCCGTACGTGACCGCCGTCACCCCGGCCGCCCCGAGCACCGCGCGCACGACCGGCATCCGCACCAGGAACGCCAGGTCCACCAGCAGCCCGGCGGCGACCATGAAGAACGGCACCGCCGACGGCGGGAACCCGGTGAAGGTCAGCAGCGGCCAGATCAGCGTCCTGAACAGCACGTAACTGCCCGCGACGAGCGTGGCCGCGCCGAACCTGCCGACCATCAGCCTGGCCACGACCAGCACCGACAGCACCCCCACCACGGCGTAGACCGGGTACAGGTAGTCGGGCACGGGCAGGGTGAACCCGGCCATCATCGTGCGATCGATCGGCCGCCCCATCTGGTCGGCGGCGAACTCCAGCAGGATCGGCTCGGCGTAGGTCGCGTTGTTGTCCCACGCGCCGAGCGACAGGATGCCGTACTCCTGGTGCTGCTCGGGGAAGTGCATGTTCTCCAGGAAGAACGCGAGGAAGGCGCCGAGCACGACCACGCGCTCGCGCCCCTGCCGCGCCCCCATGGACCAGCCGCGGATCACGCCCGCGATCATGAAGAACGTTCCAACGTAGAGCAGGATGTGCGACGGGCTCCACGAGGTGATGTCGAGGCCGTTGACGCGGTGGTTGATCAGGTCGAGCGGCACCGCGACGAGGAAGATCCCCGTGCCCCACTGGATGAGCCTGAGCGCGAGCTTGTCGACGCCGTAACCGGTGTAGCCGTGGATCACGGTGAGGGCGACGGCGATGACCGTGCCGACGGAGTTGAGCAGGTGCGGCGGGGCGAGGTCGTCACGCAGCCACTTGAAGTGCCACGAGACGTCCCAGGCCGAGCCGAGCACCTTGAGCGTGAACGCCGCCAGCCAGCCGAAATAGAGCACCCTGAACAGGTCTTGCGGAGTTTCGCGGCCCGCCTCGCCGCGAGTCCAGTAGGGCAGGGCCCAGGCGGCGGCCCTCTTGAACGATGCTGGAGACTTCACGGCAGAGAATCTTACGGTCATCTGCCTCGTACGGTCCGATCGCGGGGGTTCTACCTCGACGAGGCCCGCAGGGAGTACATGAGCGGAATCCTGGGGGCGCCGGCGGGCCGGCGGTAGGCGCCGTCCGCCTCCACCAGGTCGGCGAAGCGGCGGAAGAGCGTGTGGTCATGCTCGTGCAGGAAGTCGACGCGCAGGCCGGCCGCCGCGACCGCGGTGACGACGTCGCCCATGCCGTGGTCGAACCGCGTCGAGGCCCAGGTGACACTGCAGATGCGCCAGGCTGCGGCCGGCCGCGTCGCCCGCCTCCGCGAGCTCGAACGGCCGCAGCGCGCTGCCGCCCGCCTTGAAGCCGGCCACGTCGTAGTAGTCGCCGGCGAGGTGGATCGGGACGCGCGCGTTCCAGTTGGCCTGGTTGATCTGCAGGTATTCCTCCATGCCGGTGATCCTAGGCAGGAGGCGCGGCCCCCTTCCAGGCATTTCGGCCGCGGCGGCGCAGGCGGACCGGCAGGTGCTTGAGCCCGTTCTGGAAGTTGGAGGTGAGCCGGCGCGGGCTGCCGGCGAGCTCGACGTCCCAGGTCTGCAGTTCCCGGAAGACGGTGCGGAACTGGGCGCGGGCCAGGTGGGCGCCCAGGCAGAAGTGCGGGCCGAAACCGAAGGTGACGTGGTCGTTCGGGGTGCGGCCCAGGTCGAAGCGGTCGGGGTCGGGGAAGACGGACGGGTCGCGGTTGGCGGAGGCGTGGTAGACCACGACCTTGTCACCTGCGCGGATGGTCTGGCCGGCGAGGGTGAGGTCGCGCGTCGCCGTACGCCTGAAGTGCATGACCGGGGGCCAGAAGCGCAGCATCTCCTCGATGGCGGAGTCCAGGAGGGAGGGGTCGGCGCGCAGGCGGGCCAGCTCGGCGGGGTGCTGGAGCAGGGTGAGCAGGCCGCCGGGAATGCCGTTGCGCAGGGTCTCGTTGCCGGCGACGGCGAAGAGGAAGAACATGTTCTCGAACTCCGCCTCCGTCAGGCCTGCCTTGCGCATGGCGGCCATGACGGACTCGCCGTCCACGGGCGTCCGCGCCAGGGCGTGGGCGTAGGCGAACATGTCGGCCAGCGCGGCCCTCGAACGCGGGTTGACGCCGGGCCCGAGCTCGGGCCTGGCCGCGAGCGCCAGGCGTCCCATGGGAGTGAGGGACTCGGCGTCCGCCGTGGACAGGCCCGCGTAGTCGTCGTCCTGGTAGCCGATCACGCGTGACGCCCAGTCGTACAGCAGCCGCCTGTCCTGCGCGGGGACGCCCATGACGTGGGCCAGCGTCCACACGGGCAGGTCGGCGGCCACCTCCACGAAGTCGCACTCCCCCGCCTCGAACAGCGCAGCCGCCCGCTCGGCGATCGTGCGCTCCAGCGCCCGTACGGCGCGCGGGGTGAACGCCGCCGCCACGATCCTGCGCAGCCTGGAGTGGTCCGGCGGGTCCATGTTCAGCATCTGGTCCTGGACGAAGCGCAGGTCGGCGGGGGTGTCGGGGTCGCGGATCTGGGTGGCGCCGAGGTGGGAGGAGAAGTCCTCCGGGGTGCGGAGCACGTGCTTGACGTCGGCGTGCCTGAACACCGCCCAGAAGCCGGGGCCTTCACGCCATGGGCCGATGGGGGGCTCGGGGATCCAGCGGACGGGAGATTCCGCTCTGAGGCGGGCGAACAGGTCGTACGGGACGGCCGTGTCGTAGGTGGACGGGGTGAAGATCTCGACCGCGGACCGGCCCGCTGGGTGACCGTCGTTCATCGCCGGCATGCCGTCTCCCCTCTCCCGTCCTTCGGACCCGTTCTCCACAGCCGGATGCGGGCCGCGGCGACTTGTCCACAGGCTCCTGGCCGGGCCTCTCACCCGCCCCGTCCAGCGTGCATGATGAGCCCGTGACTCCAGAAGACGCTGAGGCGATTCTCCAGGAATACTTCGCCCCCTGGATCAGGCAGCTCGGCTTGCGGGTGGAGGAGGTGGGCGACCGCCATGCGATCGTGCGGCTGCCCTGGTCCGACGAGCTGGCCAGGGAGGGCGGCGGGCTGTGCGGGCAGGCCATGATGGCGGCGGCCGACACGGCCACGGTGCTGGCCATCTCGTCGGCGCGAGGCGGGTTCGTGCCGATGACCACGGTGCAGCAGTCCACGACGTTCCAGCGGCCGGTGGTGGGCAAGGATGTCCTGCTCGACGTGCGCATCACGAAGCTGGGGCGCACGCTGGCCTTCTCCGAGGTCACCCTCACGGCCGAGGGCAGCGCGGAGACGGCCGCCCACGCCACCACGGTCTACGCGATCCTGGGCTGACCGCGTCCGGATAGCCGTCCGCCTTATCTCACAGGTAATCGCCAAGCCGCACCCATCCGAGGAGACTGACGAGTGCACGCACCGCCATAACGGACATGGAGGATGGATCATGACGACTTCGGACACTGTGCAGGAGCTGCTTCGCCGGATCGGTGAGGGTGACGCCGAACGGGCCGCCGAGTTGTTCGCCGAGGAGTGCGACTGGCTGTACAACTGGCCCGCCGAGGGGCATCCGTCGGTGCCGTGGATCCGTCCTCGTTCGAGCCGCGGTGACGCGGCGGATCTGTTCCGCGCGCTGCGGACCTACCACGTGCCCGAGCTCAACAGCACCACCGTCACGCGGATCCTGGTCGACGGGGACGACGCGGTCGTGCTCGGCGAGTTCACGCAGACCGTCGCGGCCACGGGCCGGCCCTACACGTCCGCGTTCGCCCTGCGTCTCACGGTCACCGACGGCCTGATCACCCGCTACCACATCTACGAGGACAGCCTCACCGTGGCCCGGGCGCACTCGGAGACCACCGCCCCGGATCGCCAGGCCTCGTGACGGGTGTCCTCCGCAGGCTCCGTGATCCACCGGTCCACCTCGGCGAGCACCTTTCGGCAGGTCCCGGCGTGAGTGCCGTCTCAGCGATCTCTCAGGTGCGGAAAGTAGGCTCGCCGCATGAAGCGTGTGGCCGCCCTGGTTGCGGCACTCGCCCTCATCGGGGTGACGACGTGGCTCGTGTGGCCGTCGGCTCCGGAGGTGCGGGCCCAGGACCAGCGAATAACCGTCGTCGACGGACCAGCCGACGACCAACGGGTCGAGCTCGATACGACGTTCTTCCCACCCCCTGATGGGGGGAAGGCGCCTGCCGTGATGCTCGCCCACGGTTTCGGCGGCAGCAAGCAGAGCATGCGTGACCAGGCGGTCCGCCTCGCCCAGCAGGGCTATGCCGTGCTCACCTGGTCGGCTCGCGGCTTCGGCCGCTCGACCGGGCAGATCGCGCTCAACTCGCCCGACTACGAGGTCAAGGACGTCAAGCAGCTCATCGACTGGCTCGCCAAGCGGCCGGAGGTCCGGCTCGACGCCTCGGGCGACCCGCGCGTGGGCATCGCGGGCGGCTCGTACGGCGGGGCCATCGCCTTGATGGCGGCGGCCCACGACCAGCGGGTCGACGCGATCGTCCCGCAGATCACCTGGTCCGACCTGGCGGACGCCCTCTTCCCCAACGCCGCCACGAGCACGGCCGCAGGCACGGGCGCCGGGGCGGGCGCCGGGGCGGGCACGGGTGCCGGGGTGGGTGGCGCCGCCACGAGCGGGGTCTTCAAGCGCATGTGGGCCGGGATCTTCTTCGGTCAGGGCGTTTCGCTGGACGCCACGTCGCTGCTGGGGCGCAGGGAGGCGGCGGCGGGGCCGGTGACGGAGGAGCAGGCGCGGTGCGGCAGGTTCCTGCCCGCGATCTGCGACATCTACCAGCAGGTCGCCGAGGACGGCCGGGCCACGCCGGAGGCCGTCGCGTTGCTGCGCAGGTCCAGCCCGATCACCGTGGCCGGGCAGATCAAGGCTCCGACCCTGCTCATCCAGGGCCAGCGCGACTCGCTGTTCCCCCTCAGCCACGCCGACGCCAACGCCAAGGCCATCGCCGCGGCAGGCACGCCGGTGAGCCTGGCCTGGTTCGACGGCGGGCACGACGGCGGCAACGGCGAGGCCGACTGGCTCTTCGACCAGTCGGCGGCCTGGTTCGCGCGCCATCTCAAGGGCGAGGGCTCCGGGCAGGCCGCGCCGCCGGTGAGCGCGTTCACGGTGACGCGTGACGGCGGGCGCGACCCCGGCACCCGCCAGCGCATCCGGCTCCACCCCGAGGCCGCCTCCTACCCCGGCCTCGCGGGCACCGGCACCACCACCGTCGCGCTGAACGGCCCCGAGCAGAACATCGTCAACCCGCCCGGCGGCGCCCCGGCCTCGATCTCGACCGTGCCGGGCATCGGCGGGCTGCTGGGCGGCCAGAACACCGGTGGTGTCTCGATCGACATGCCGGGCCAGAGCGCCGCGTTCGAGTCCGGCCCGCTCACCGCCCCGCTGCAGCTCACCGGCAGCCCCACCGTCAAGATCAAGGTGACGGGCAAGGGCGAGGCGACGCTGTTCGCGAAGCTGTACGACGTGGCGGACGACACCCAGTTGCCCACGTTGCCCGCGGGGCTGGTGGCACCCGTGCGGGTGACGATCCCGGAGGGCGCGGGCAGCGCGGAGGCCACGGTCAGCCTGCCCGCGGTGGACCACCGCTTCGCCGTGGGGCACCGGCTCCGGCTGGTCGTGACCACGACCGACATGGGCTTCGCCACGCCCGCGCAGCCCGCCGCGTTCAAGGTCTCGCTCGTCTCCCCCGCCGTCAGCGTCCCCACGGTGGGCACGCTGGCCGCCGCTCCGACCGGGGTGGCGTGGTGGGTGTGGGCGATGCCGCTGTCCGCCGTGGTGATCGCCGCGATCCTCCTGGCCACGGGCCGCACCACGTCCCGCTCCGGCCGCCGGCCGGCAGGCCGGGGTCAGAGCCTGCCGCAGGCCACGACGGACGCTCCACTCCTCACGCCCGCCGCCAACGGCACGACGCACGTCGTGACCGCCGACGGCACGGCACACGCCGCCTCCGCCGACGGCACGGCGCACATGGTGACCGCCGATGGCACGGCGCACGCCGGCTCCGCCGACGGCGCCGCTGACGATGCCTCCACGGTGGCCGCAGCGAACGGCGCACCTGGCGCCGCCGCCGCCAACGGGACGGGCGATGGCGGCGCCGGCGAGGGCAACGAGACGGGCAACGGCAGCAGCACCGTTGACCGCGAGAGTGGCGTCGCCGGCTCCAACGGCGACGGCGCGTCCTCGAACGGCCGCGGCGGGGCCGAGGTGCCGCTGGAGATCAGTGGCCTGACGAAGGCGTACCGGAACGGCGAGCTGGCCGTCAACGACCTGTCGTTCCGGGTCGAGCGGGGCCAGGTGCTGGGCCTGCTCGGCCCCAACGGCGCGGGCAAGACGACGACGATGCGCATGATGATGGGCCTCATCCGGCCGGACTCCGGCGAGATCCGCATCTTCGGGGAGCCGGTGACCCCGGG
The DNA here is from genome assembly GCF_041950525.1 of Nonomuraea sp. GTA35. NCBI lineage: Bacteria > Bacillati > Actinomycetota > Actinomycetes > Streptosporangiales > Streptosporangiaceae > Nonomuraea > Nonomuraea sp. GTA35. The sequence continues at coordinate 637,019 of NZ_JBGNUV010000003.1, forward strand.
CGCGCCCGTGCTGTCCAGGCTGGGGTCGTTCGTCGAGGGGCCGGGCTTCCTGCCGCACCTGTCGGGGCGCGACAACATCGAGCTGTACTGGGCCGCCACCGGCCGCCCCAGGGCCGACGCGCACTTCGAGGAGGCGCTGGCGATCGCGAACCTGGGCAAGGCGCTCGACCGGGCCACGCGCACGTACTCGCAGGGCATGCGGCAGCGGCTGGCCATCGCGCAGGCCATGCTCGGCCTCCCGGACCTGCTCGTGCTGGACGAGCCCACGAACGGGCTCGACCCGCCCCAGATCCGGGAGATGCGGGAGGTGCTCAAGCGGTACGCGCGCGACGGCCGTACCGTGATCGTGTCCAGCCACATGCTGGCCGAGGTGGAGCAGACCTGCAGCCATGTGGTGGTCATGCAGCGCGGGCGGCTGGTCTCGGCCGGCCCCGTGTCGCGGCTGCTGAGCTCGGCCGCCACCGTCGCCAACGGGCACGGGCCGCGCCTGGAAGACGTGTTCCTCGACCTCATCGGAGACAAGCCATGACCGCCGCGACCGGCTACGCGCCGAACCGCACGCTGCCGTTGCGGGTGGAGATCGTCAGGCAGTTCAAGCGGCGGCGCACGCTGGGCATGTTCGCGCTGCTGCTGGCCCTGCCGTGGATCCTCGTCATCGCGTTCCAGATCGGGCCGCAGTCGAGCTCGCAGGGGCAGTCGGCGCTGCGCATGTCGGACCTGGCGACGCAGAGCGGGCTCAACTTCGCCGCGTTCGTCCTGTCGGTGTCGGCGAGTTTCCTGCTCGTGGTGGCGGTCGCGCTGTTCTGCGGCGACACCGTGGCGAGCGAGGCCAACTGGTCGTCGCTGCGGTACCTGCTGGCGGCGCCGATCCCGCGCGACCGGCTGCTGCGGCAGAAGCTGATCGTGGCGCTCGGCTACTCGGCGGCGGCGGTGATCTGCCTGCCGCTGATGGGGCTGCTCGCCGGCACGCTGGCGTTCGGCTGGGACGACATCACGGTGCCCGGCACGGGCGAGACCATCCCGGCGCTCGACGTGCTGCCGCGCTTCGGGATCGTGATCGGGTACGCGCTGGTCAGCCAGCTCGTGGTGGCGGCCCTGGCCTTCCTCGTCTCCACCATGACCGACTCCCCGCTCGGCGCCGTGGGCGGGGCGGTCGGGCTGTGGATCGTCTCCACCATCCTGCAGGCGGTCGAGGCGCTGGGGGTGGTGCGCGAGTTCCTGCCGACGTTCTGGAACACCGCCTGGACCGATGCCCTGATGCCCGAGCTGGACTGGAGCGGGATGGTGAAGGGCGCCTCCGTGTCGGTCACGTACGCGGCGATCCTGATCGCGGTGGCGTTCCGGCGCTTCCGCCGCAAGGACGTGGTCAGCTAGCGAGCCACCACCTCATGAGATGGCCGGCCATCTCATGAGGTCAGCCGGTGGTCCAGTCGAAGGCCTTGGTGACGGCCTTCTTCCAGCCCGCGTACGCCTTCTCGCGCCGCTCCTCGTTCCAGGTCGGGTTCCAGCGGCGTGACTCCGCCCAGTGCGCGCGCAGCTCGGCGGTGTCCTTCCAGTAGCCGACGGCCAGGCCGGCGGCGTACGCGGCGCCGAGCGCCGTGGTCTCGGCGACGACGGGGCGGCTGACCGGCACGCCGAGGATGTCGGACTGGAGCTGCATGCACAGGTCGTTGGCGGTGACGCCGCCGTCCACCTTGAGCACGTCGAGCACGACCCCCGAGTCCCGCTGCATGGCCTCGACGACGTCGCGGCTCTGGTAGCAGATGGACTCCAGCGTGGCGCGGGCGAGGTGGGCGTCGGTGTTGTAGCGGGACAGGCCGACGATGGCGCCGCGGGCGTCGGCGCGCCAGTACGGGGCGAACAGGCCGGAGAAGGCGGGCACGAAGTACATGCCTCCGGAGTCGGCCACCTGGCGGGCCAGCGTCTCGCTCTGGCCCGCGGAGGTGATGACGTGGAGCTGGTCGCGCAGCCACTGCACGGCCGAGCCGGTGACCGCGATGGAGCCCTCCAGCGCGAACACGGCGGGCTGGTCGCCGAACTTGTAGGCCACGGTGGTGAGCAGGCCGCTCTGGGAGCGTACGCGTTCGGTGCCGGTGTTGAGCAGCAGGAAGTTGCCGGTGCCGTAGGTGTTCTTGGCCTCGCCGGGAGAGAAGCAGACCTGCCCGACGGTGGCGGCCTGCTGGTCGCCGAGGATGGCGGTGATCGGCACCTCGCCGCCGAAGGAGCCGTACCGGAAGGTGGCGCCGTAGCCGGCGGGGTCGGCGGAGGGGCGGATCTCGGGGAGCATGGCGCGGGGGATGCCGAAGTAGGACAGCAGCTCGTCGTCCCAGTCGAGGGTGTCGAGGTCCATCAGCATGGTGCGGCTGGCGTTGGTGACGTCGGTGACGTGCACGCCGCCGTTGACGCCGCCGGTGAGGTTCCACACGGTCCAGGTGTCGGTGTTGCCGAAGACGGCCTCGCCGCGGTCGACGGCCTCGCGGACGCCGGACACGTTCTCGAGGATCCACTGGATCTTGCCGCCGGAGAAGTAGGCGTCGGGCCGCAGGCCGGTCCTGTCGCGGATGACCTGGCCGCGCTCGTCCTGTTCGAGGGCGGCGGCGATGCGGTCGGTGCGGGTGTCCTGCCACACGATGGCGTTGTAGTACGGGCGTCCGGTGCGCGGGTTCCACACGACGGTGGTCTCGCGCTGGTTGGTGACGCCGAGGGCGGCCAGGTCGCTGTCGTGCAGGCCGGCGCGTTGCAGCGTGGTCTGGATGACGGCGGCGGTCCTGGTCCAGATCTCGATCGGGTTGTGCTCGACCCAGCCGGCCCTGGGCAGGATCTGCTCGTGTTCGAGCTGGAACTTGGCGACCTCGGCGCCGTCGTGATCGAAGATCATGAAGCGGGTGCTGGTGGTGCCCTGGTCGACGGCGCCGACGAAGTCCGGCATGGTGCTCTGCTCTCTCCTCGAGGTCCTCAGTCGGACGGCTTCACGGTGTCGCGGTCCTCGCCCTGCGGGAGGAAGCGGGAGATGCACACCTGGTACAGCCCGGCCCCGAGGACGCCGCCGACCAGCGGGCCGACGATCGGGACCCAGAAGTACAGGTCCCCGTACTGGTCCCGCCACGCACCTCCGTAGCCGGTGAGGAAGCTGGCCAGGCGCGGCCCGAAGTCGCGCGCCGGGTTGATGGCGTAGCCGGCGTCGGTGCCGAAGGACATGCCGATGCCGACGACGAGCAGGCCGATGACGAACGGCCCCAGGTTCGCGCTCGGCGCCATGTTGGCCGTGTCGGACAGGGCGAAGATGACGAAGAGCAGGATCGCGGTGCCGATGACCTGGTCGCGCAGGGCGCCCCACAGGTCCACCGGCAGGGTGCCGTTGCCGGGCAGGGTGGAGAAGACGATCTGCGTCTTGAGCGTGTGGCCGGGGTCGGCCATGGCCAGCACCTCGGAGTAGTTCCAGCGCACGATGAGGGCGGCGAGGAACGCTCCGGCGGTCTGCGCGACGGCGTACGGGAGGACCTTGGGCCAGGGGAAGCCCCTGAAGACGGCGAACCCCACCGTGACGGCGGGGTTGAGGTGCGCGCCCGTGGTGCGGCCGGCGACGTAGACGCCGAGCATCACGCCGATCCCCCACGCCCAGGCGATGCTGTCGTGGTCGCCGAGCTGGGCGGCGACGACCTGCGCGACGACGCCGGCGCCGAACAGGATGAGCACCATCGTCCCCGCGAACTCGGCGACGAGCTCCCCCGTCAGCCCTCTCCCGGCGGGACGTCCGGCCACCGGTCACCTCCTTGAAGCGGCCCTGTGTGCATTCCCTGATCCGGAGAGCGAACACGCTTCGTGCTCAAAACATTGCGAAGAGTGATGAAAGCGCATGGGTTCGACCGAGGCGCTCGACGCCGGGAACCGGCAGGCCGAGGGGCGGTGAGGCCCGCGGCCTAGAGGGGACGGCTGAAGGTGACCAGGCTCGTGCCGGGCCCGTGGTAGCCGGGGACCGGCTCGCTCGCCGCGAACCCCATGCGGCGGTGGAAGGCGATGGAGGTGCCGTTGACCGGCGCGGTGATGGCCTTGACGACGCGGCGGCCGTCGCCGCGGGCCAGCTCGAAGAAGCGCTCGTACATGGTGCGGGCCAGCCCGCCCTTGCGGGCGCCGGGTGCGACGCCGACGAAGTGGATGTACGCCTCGTCCGGCAGCGAGGGCGACAGGAACCCGATCAGGAAGCCCGCCAGCTCGCCCCCGGGCCCCTCGGCGACCAGGCTCGTACGGTGGAAGTGGTCGAGGAAGAGCCTGGGCAGGGCGGCCGCGACCGGGCGGCCCCACCAGTCGTCGAGCACGGCGGCGATGGCGTCGTAGTCGGCGGGGGTGGCGGGGCGCAGGGCGTACACGGAAGGGATGCTAGTCCCAGTGGGGCGGCCGGTTCTCCAGGTAGAAGGAGTCGCTGTCGGTCTCGCGCCAGTCACCCCAGCCGAGATCGGTGTCGTCGGCGGTCTGCTCAGGTAGAAAATCCTCCACGACAGACATGCTACCCAGGCGTACAAACCGGCACCGGGCGTGTCCGCGGGTCCAAGGACAGGCCGCGAACACGGCGGTACGATGCGAAGGCAGGTGTCGCCTACCCCCCCGTGAGGCTGCTCATGGCCACCCCTACAGGCTGGCGGCGTGAAGGCAATCTGCCGGCGGAGCTCACGACCTTCGTCGGCCGCACTCGTCTGCTCGCCAACCTCAAACGGCACCTCGGCGAGTCGCGGCTGGTGACCGTCACCGGCATCGGCGGGGTGGGCAAGTCGCGCACCGTGCTGCGGCTGGCGCACCAGGTGCGCTCCCACTACCCCGACGGCGTCTGGTTCGCCGACCTCGCCCGGCTGCAGGACGCGGGCATGGTCAAGCACACCATCGCCTCCGCGCTCGGCATCGCCGACCAGTCGTCGCGGGCGGAGTCGGAATCGCTGTCGGAGTGGGTGGGCGAGCGCGACATGCTGCTCATCATCGACACCTGCGAGCACCTCGTGCAGGGCTGCGCCGAGCTGGTGCACGAGCTGCTGGAGGCGGCGCCCAACCTGAAGGTGCTGGCCACCAGCCGCCAGTCGCTGCACCTGCCGTACGAGCACGTGGTACCGGTGCCGCCGCTGCAGGTGCCCGGCGACGACCCGGCCGAGAGCCTGTTCACCAACGAGTCCGTACAGCTCTTCGCGGCCAGGGCCGGGGCCAGCGTGCCCGACTTCGTGCTCGACGAGGACAACATCGCCCCGGTGGCGGAGCTGTGCCGCAGGCTCGACGGCATCCCCCTCGCCATCGAGCTGGCCGCGGTGCGGCTGCGGGCGCTGTCGGTGGAGCAGATCCTGGGGCTGCTGGCCGACCGGTTCAGCCTGCTGGCCGGCGCGAGCCGTACGGCGCTGCCCCGCCACCAGACGCTGCGGGCGGCCATCGGCTGGAGCCACGAGCTGTGCGAGCCGGCCGAGCGGCTGCTGTGGGCGCGGCTGTCGGTGTTCGCGGGCGACTTCGAGCTCGACGCGGCCCGGTTCGTCTGCTCCGACGGGCGGCTGCCGTCGGAGGACATCACCGACCTGGTCACCGGGCTGGTGGAGAAGTCGATCCTGCTGATCAGGAGCAACCACGCGGGCGTGCGGTACAAGCTGATCGACACCCTGGCAGAGTACGGCGAGGAGTGGCTCGACAAGCTCGGCCAGAAGGAGCAGATGCGCCAGCGGCACCTGGAGTACTACCTGAGCCTGGCCCAGCGCAGCGAGGACGCCTGGTCGGGTCCGCGGCAGATCTACTGGTTCGTCCGCATGCGGCAGGAGCACGACAACGTCCGCGTGGCGCTGGAGCACGCGCTCAAGTCGCCCGGCAAGTCGGCGCTCGCGCTGACCCTGCTGTCGTCGCTGTGGTTCATGTGGGTGTGCTGCGGGTTCGCCCGCGAGGGCCGCCTGTATCTGGAGCGGGCGCTGGAGGCCAACCCCACGGTCAGCAAGGAGCGCTGCAAGGCGCTGTGGGTGCTGTCGTACGTCAAGAGCGCGCAGGGCGACAGCGCGGGAGCGCTGGCGGCGGCCGAGACGTGCAGCACCGAGGCCGTCCGGGTGGGCGACTCGCGGGCGGTGATCCTGGCCTCCAAGATGCAGGGCACGGCGGCGCTGCTCCAGGGCGACCTGCAGAAGGCCAGCGCGCTGCTCGGCGTGGCGATCGAGTTCAACACCGAGAACAGGGAGCTCAACCCCGGCCTGCTGCCCGCCATCGTCGAGCTGTCGATCGTGCTGACCACGCAGGGCGAGCTGTACGAGGCGGAGTCGCTGCTGCAGGACTGCCTGCAGGTGTGCAAGGAGCGCGGCGAGCTGTGGGTCAGCTCCCACGCGCAGTGGGCGCTGGCGAGCACCCGCATCGCGACCGGCAGGATCCAGGACGCGCTGCAGAACGCCAGGGAGGCGCTGCGGATCAAGCGGCACTTCCACGACACGCTCGGCACCCTGATGGCGCTGGAGACGGCGGCGCGCATCTTCGTGCTGTCCGACAGGCTCACGCTGGCCGCCCAGCTGCTCGGCGCGCTCCAGCAGAACTGGAAGAGCGCCGGGCTGCCGCAGCTCGGCGCGCCCTGGATGACCGACGAGCACAACACGTGCATGCGTGACTGCCGGCAGCGGCTGGGCGAGCTGGCCTACAAGAACGCCTTCGAAGAGGGCGCCCGGCTCGATCTCGATGAGGCGTCCGCGCTCGCGCTGGACGACCCGGACGCCTCCGACGAGAGGTAGGGTTCGCCGACCGTCAGACGGCCTGCGGCCACTGGGTGCCGTCAGGCCAGGCGTGCACGTAACGCGCGCTGCCGAGGGAGAACTCTATGTGGCCTCGCACCCAGTGTTCGAGGCCGCGTACGTACTTGCGGACCGGGAGCGGGGCCCAGCGCTCCAGCGCCGTGCGGCGGTCGAGGAACGCGGCGATGGCTTCGTTGTGCATCTGGGAGACCTCGCTCAGCGCGTCCTGCAGGTTGAGGGACTTGTGCGTGGCCAGCACCGTGACCAGGTTGTGCCGGGCCTTGTCGGTGCCGCGCTCCTTCGCGTACGACAGGAGGTCGTTGTCCCAGCCGATGAGGTCGCACGCCAGGTCGGACAGCGCGCGCACGTCGGGGTGGTGCCACTCCTCCGCTTCCAGGCGGTAGCCGCCGCCCGCGTCGATGAGGGCGAAGCAGGTGTAGGTGGCTCCGGTGATGCGGCGCATCAGGACGTAGTCGTCGGGTGTGGGGATGAGGTCGACCTCGCGATTGGCTGCCTCCCAGATCTGGGCGAACAGGTATTCCTTGACCGTGATGCGCCACCGGTCCACCTGCGCGGGGGTGGCGTACTCCGAGATGCGGCGCAGCAGCTCGTTGAGTGCGAGGCCGAACGGGTCGTCGGTGTCGGGTTCCCGCCGTCCGTCGAGGATCTCGAGGAGCGGGGGCAGGGCGCGGGCCAGTGCGGAGGCCCGGTGCCCCATCAGCTCGCCCTCGCAGAACGCGTCGTCGAAGGCGAAGAGCCAGTTGTACCAGTCGTTGATCAGCCGGAGGCTGTCGCGCGGCACCGTGGGGTTGGTCCGTGCCGCGAGCATGCCGATCTTCGAGCGCCGGAAGTGCTCGATGGTCTCGGCGCCGTTGAGCATCTTTGAGGCGGCCAGCCATGCGTGACTCTCCGCGTCGACCTCCGAGGCATGAACGTTGATCTCATTCGGGAACGGACATGGCAGCGGAGGGATGTGGAGCGGTCGCCTACTGAAGGAGTGCGCAGAAGTAGCCACGCCCCCCAGCATGACTATGGAGTGTTCGAAAGGCCACACTCGGCAACTTCAAGCTCTTTATTGCTTATTTCATACTATGAATCGCTTTGCGCGAACCATTGGATAAACTGGTCATTTGCGAACATTTGCGCGGTCTCCATCGCGGAGGGCCGCCCCGCGAACGGGTCGGCCCCGGCGTCCAGCAACGCTCTGACCACGGCAGACTCCTTCTTGAAGACCGCGCCGGCGAGCGGCGTCTGCCCCCGGTCGTTGGCACGGTTCGGATCGGCGCCGCTTGTTACAAGCATGCGTACAGTCTCAGCGTGACCGTAATAAGCCGCCAGCATCAGCAAAGTGTCACCTTTGTCGTTGGTCAGGTCGACCGGCACCCCGGCCTCCACGTACGCGCGCAGCGCCTCGGTGTCGCCCGCCCTGGCCAGGCCGAACAGCTTGGTGGCGAACTCCTCGAGCTCAGGATCCCCGTCCATGAGGCCCATTGTGCCTCGATAGGGTGCCGTGCACGGAATCGATCCGATGCGCCGTAGGTTCTGGTGAAGAGTACCTAGGGAAAGGCTGTTCAACCGTGTTCGACCCGAAGGATCTCTACGAGCTCGCAGACGACGCGCCCGAGCTTGCCGATCCGGTGTTGCTGTACCACTTCGACGGCTTCGTCGACGCGGGCTCGGCCGGACGGCTCGCGGTGGGCCACCTGCTGGCCGAGCTGGAGCACCGGGTCGTGGCGACGTTCGACGTGGACCGGCTGCTCGACTACCGGTCACGGCGACCCATCATGACGTTCGACACCGACCGGTGGGTGGAGTGTGAGAGCCCGGAGCTGGCCGTCCATGTCGCCGAGGACGCGACGGGAACGCAGTTCCTGGTGATGAGCGGTCCCGAGCCCGACCGGGAGTGGGAGCTGTTCACCAAGGCCGTGGCGGCCCTGGTGGAGCGGCTGAAGGTGAGCAAGCTGGTGACACTGCACGGCATCCCGATGGCCGTGCCGCACACCCGGCCGCTCGGCATCACGATGCACGCCAGCAGGCCCGAGTTGATCAATAATGCGCAAAGCAGTGTGTTCGGGCGTGTCCAGGTGCCAGGCAGCGTCGCGGCGCTGCTGGAGCTGCGGCTCGGGGCGCAGGGCCACGACGCGCTGGGGTACGCGGTGCACGTGCCGCACTACCTCTCGCAGGCCGAGTACCCGACCGCCGCGGTGAGCGGGCTGGAGGCGGTGACGCGGGGGACGGGGCTGGTGTTCCCGATGGACGCGCTGCGCGAGGCCGCTCGCCGTACGACGACGGAGATCGAGGAGCAGATCCGCGCCTCCAGCGAGCTGTCCACCGCGATCACCGGGCTGGAGCAGCAGTACGACGCGTTCGCGGCGGGCGCCGAGCGCGAGAACCTGATGGCCGAGACCACGCCCATGCCCACCGGGGACGAGCTCGCCGCCCAGTTCGAGCGCTTCCTCGCCGAGCGTGACGACGAATAGGAGCGCACCCCGGATACGCTGGCTCGATGACTGAGATCCGCGTCGGCCTCGTCGGTTACGGCACCGCCGGGGCGTACTTCCACGCCCCGCTGATCCACGCCACCCCCGGCCTGACCCTGGCGGCCGTCGTCACCAGGAATCCCGATCGCCAGGCCGAGGTGGCCGGCAGGTACGGCGCGGCGGGGGTGAGCGACGTGCGGGAGCTGTGGCACCGCTGCGATCTCGTCGTGGTCGCCTCGCCCAACCGGACGCACGTGGCCACGGCGGCCGCCGCCCTCGCCCAGGGCCTGCCCGTCGTCGTGGACAAGCCGCTGGCCAGGACTGCCGAGGAGGGCCGCGAGCTGGTGCGGCTGGCCAAGGAGCGCGGGGTCATGCTCACCGTGTTCCAGAACCGGCGCTGGGACGGCGACTTCCGCACCGTGCGGCGGCTGGCCGGCGAGGGGCGGCTGGGCGAGGTGCTGCGGTTCGAGTCGCGGTTCGAGCGCTGGCGGCCGGTGCCGAAGGGCGGCTGGCGGGAGGCCGGCGGCCCCGAGGAGGTCGGCGGGCTGCTGTACGACCTGGGCAGCCACCTCGTCGACCAGGCCGTGCAGCTCCTCGGGCCGGTACGCGAGGTCTACTGCGAGAGCGACGTCAGGCGCGAAGGGGTCTCGGCCGACGACGACACGTTCGTCGCCCTCACCCATGCCGGCGGCGCCCGGTCCCACCTGTGGGCCAGCTCGATGGCCGCGCGCCTCGGCCCCCGCTTCCGCGTGCTGGGCTCGGCCGCCGGCTTCGTGAAGTACGGGATGGACGTGCAGGAGGAGCGGCTGCGGGCGGGGATGACGCCCGATTCGCCGGGCTTCGGCGACGACGAGGAGGACCGCTGGGGCCTGCTCGGCACCGAGGGCGAGCGGCAGATCGTCCGGACCGAGCCGGGGGCGTACCTCGACTTCTACCGGGGTGTCGCGGCGGCGCTGCGCGAGGGCGCGGCGCCGCCGGTGGACCCGGACAGCGCGGTGGACGTGCTGGCGATCATCGAGGCGGCCCGCCTCTCGGCGACCCAGCGGATCGTCGTCCACCTGAGCTGACGAACGGTGCCGGCGCAGCGCCGGTGGGCGGTGCTGCCGGTGGGCGGTGCTGTCAGTCGCGCAGGCGGGCGCGCATCACGGCGGTGTCCTCGTCGGTCCAGCCGTTCCGGGCCAGCCAGCCCAGCGGCCCGCCGAAGCGGTCGTCGAGGACGCCGAGGAACTGCTCGATGTAGCGGGCCCTGGGCAGGTGGTCGTCGGCCGGGCGCGAGTCGAGGTCGCCCCGGTAGGTCTCGCTGGCCCGCAGCCGCTTGAGGATCAGCTCCAGCCGCTCCCCCGTGGCCACGTAGTCCTCGACGATCGCCTCCCGGGTCACCCCGGCGATCTCCAGCGCCAGCGCCGACAGCACCCCGGTACGGTCCTTGCCCGCCGCGCAGTGCACCAGCGAGGCCCCGTCGCGCAGCGCCATCGCCCGCAGGGCCGCCACCACCGCGTCCGGCCGGTCGCGCAGGTAGCCGAAGTAGAAGCCGGTCACCCGCAGCTCCTCGTCCACCACCCGCTCCGCCCACGGCAGCACCCGCTCACCGTCGATCGTGTCGGCTTCCACGTCGGTGTGCCGGCCGCCCTCGGCGAACAGCGTCAGATGGTGGTGCCGCACCTCGGGCACCAGGGTCAGCGGCCCCGGCCCCTCCAGCGCCACCTCGGCGTTCGAGCGCAGGTCCACCACGTGCCGCAGCCTCAGCTCGCCCACCAGCAGCTCCACGTCCGCCGGGGTGAGGCCCTGAAGGTTGTCGGCGCGGAAGATCTGCCCGCGACGGGTGCGGCCACCGTCACGAGTTGGCAGTCCGCCCAGGTCACGCGCGTTGACCGCGCCTTCCAGATCGATCCACCTCGTCATCTCACTCATTATTACGACCCTATATGTCCGCCAAACATGAGCGAATTCGAGGTTCATAACGCAGCATGAACGTATGGATCCACGAGCTCTGCCTCCACGGCTGGTGATCGATCCATCGCTGCACCCGGAGATCTCGGTCGAGCTGCGGTCGAGTCCGCACATTCTCCGCTTGGCTCGATCGGGCGCGCGAATGGACACCACACGCAACCCCGCCATGCTCTTCGTCCTGCCGGCCTTCCTGATGTTCATCCTGATCGTGGCCGGTTCGGAAGCGCTGTTCGTCGCGGGCATGGGAGTCGGCCTGATCGTCCTGATCCGCTGGATGGCGATGGACAGCACATATCGATCCACCAAGCGAAGACTCCGGCTGGCGCGCGAGCACGCCAACCAGTACATCCTGCCCGAGGATCTCGACTATCCCTGCCAGCAGCTCCTGCGCCGGGCGCAGAACGCCGTCGAGGCGATCATGGCCTCGGCGGTGCACAAGGCGGGCCTCATCGACAGCATCGAGAACCAGGTGTCGCTGCCGGAGGAGATCTGGCAGATCGCCACCCGGCTGCGGAAGCTGTCGTCGATGCACGCCGAGCACGGGAAGATCATCCCGCGTGAGCTGCCGCCGGGCATGGAGGACGCGTTCAGGCCGTACACCAGCGCCCTCGACGCCGCCTGGACGTCGCTGTCCCAGCGCGTACGCCACCTGGAGAAGTACGCCAAGCAGGTGCTCAAGGCGGACAAGGTCTACCACGCCCACACCCGGCTGGAGAAGCTGGCGGCCAAGACGCCGGAGTACCAGCAGCTCATCGCCGAGACCGTGCGGGACGAGCTGGCCCACGAGCGCATCAGGGAGCTGTCGGACCAGGCCGCGCACGTCCGCAAGCTGTTCGAGGAGAGCATCCTGCAGGCCAGGCAGGCGGCGGGCGAGCTGCTGCGTTCACCGCTCACGTAGAGGGTCACCGCTCACGTGGAGGGTCACCACTCACGTGGAGAGTCACCGCTCACGTGGAGGGGGCCGCGCGCCGCAGGAGCTCCAGCGTCCTGCGCATGCCGGCCTCGTTCCCGAGGCTGCGGTAGATCTCCCTGGCCTGCTCCAGCGGCTCCACCGCGGCCCCGCGCCCGCCCGCGTCCAGGTGCGCCTCGCCGAGGTAGCGCAGACTCCTGGCCATCCACCACCGGTCCTCCAGCTCGTCGAACTCCCGCACCGCCCGCCGCAGCTCCTGCTCGGACTCCTCGATGCGCCCGAGCCTGGCCAGCGCCCGCCCGGCCGACACCGCGGTCCTGGCCACCCCCCACGAATCGCCCAGCGCGGCCAGGATGTCCTCGGCGCGCCGGACGTGGTCCAGCTCGCGCAGCCCGTTGTCCGGGTCGCCCACCTCGCCGGCGGCGCGCAGGCAGCGGGCCTCCTCCCACAGCTCCCCGCGCTGCTTGAACATCTCGCCGGCCCGGTCGAGGCTGAAGCCGGCCCTGGTGAACAGGTTGGCGGCCAGCCGGCGGTCGCCGTGGCGGTACTCGCCGCGGGCCTGGGCCGCCAGCACCTCGCCGTAGACGCACAGGGTCTGCGCCTCGGAGTAGCGGTTGCCCTCCCGCTTGAAGATCGCCAGGGCGTCCTCCAGCAGCTCCCTGGCCTCCTCCGGGCGCCGCTCCGCCATCCGCATCTCGGCCAGGTTGCGCTGGGTGCGGGCCATCCACCACACGTCGTCCTCGCCCTTGAACGCGGTGATGGCCCCGATCAGGAAGTCCTGCGCCCGGTCCAGGTTGCCGTCGCTGAACAGCGTCATGCCGATCGTGCGCATGGCCCTGGCCGCCCACCAGGTCTCGCCCAGCTCGTTGAAGATCGCCAGTGCCCGCTCGGACTCCTCCAGCCCCCGCTCGCGCAGCCCCAGCCCGCCGTGCACGGCCGCGGCGTCCAGCAGCGCGATGGCCAGCGAGCGGCGGTCACCGGCCTTCTCCGCCGCCTGGCAGCCCAGCTCGGCCACGGCCACCCAGTCGGCCCAGTACGCGCGCAGCGAGTGGCACAGCGAGCAGAACGCCCTGGCGAGCCCCCACGTCAGCTCCCAGAGCCGGAGCTGCTGAGCCAGGTGGATCATGGCGATGAGCGAGAGCCGCTCGGCGTTGAGCCAGTCGCCTGCCCCGAGCTGCCCGTCGGCGCTGGCGCGCCGGCCGCCCCTGCTCCAGTCCTGCGGCCAGCGGTTCTGGGCGGCCTCCTCGGCGCGGCGGCGGTAGCCGTACAGCACGCGTTCGAGGGCGGCGCCGCGCCGCTCGTCCTCGTCGCGATCGGCCAGCTCGGCGGCGAACACCCGGACCAGGTCGTGCAGGCGGTAGCGCATCGTGCCGGTCTGGTCGGTGCCCGAGCACTCGGCGAGCTGGGCGTCCATGAGCGCCTCGAGCTGGTCGGCGCCTTCCAGCACGGAGATGTCGAGCAGCTCGCCGGCCACCCAGCCGGGCACGTCGGGCGAGGTCAGCGCGCTGAGCAGGCGCAGCAGGCGGCGCTGCATGCCGGTGCAGTCGTCGTAGCTGAGCTGTACGGAGGCGCGCACGCTCTTGTCCACCGTGGGCGCCACTTCCAGCATGTCGAGGATGCGCCGCGTGTCCACCAGCCGGTTGGCCATCTCGCGCATCGTCCACTGCTCGCGGGTGGCCAGCCGGCCGCCGCAGATGTTGATCGCCAGCGGCAGGTAGTCGCACAGCCGCACGACCTCCTTGGTGGCCTCCAGGTCGTCCACGACCCTGGCCCCGCCGGCCAGCCTGGCCAGCAGCTCCACCCCGTGCGCCTCGCTGAACTCGCCGAGCCGCCTGTCGTGCGTGCCGTTCAGGAACAGCGGGGCGCGCGAGGTGACCAGCACCGCGCAGCCGGGCTCGGCCGGGATGAGCGGTTTGACCTGCTCGGCGTCGTGCGCGTTGTCCAGGCCGATGAGGATCCTGCGGCCCTTGGTCCAGGTCAGCCAGAGCTTGCGCAGCTCCTCCAGCCCGCCGGGGTCGGTGGTCAGCCGCACGTCCAGCGCCCGCAGGAACCCGATCAGCACCTCCTCGGGCCGTACCGGGGCGTCCACGCCGCCGCGCAGGTCGGCGTAGAGCCGGCCGTCGGGGAACCACCCGGCGACCTCCTGCCCGAACCTGGTCATGAGCGCCGACTTGCCGACGCCGCCGCGCCCGTACACGGAGACGACCAGCGGCGGCGAGAGGCCGGCGGACCTGCGCCGGGCGGCGAACACCTCGCGCAGCTCGGACAGCGTCTCGGCGCGTCCGGTGAAGTGCTCGGGCACGGGCGGCCACTGGTCGGGGGCCATCGAGCCGGGCTCTGATCGGGTCCGGCCCTTGGCGCCGCCGCGCGACTCGGTGGTGGCCCAGGTGGTCAGGCCGACGAGCAGGGCCGCGGCCAGGGTGACGCCGATCTTGGCGGCGGGCGGGATCTCCCACTCCAGGGACGCGGCCAGCACGCTCGCGGCGCCGGCCGCCAGCCCGGCGGAGACGGGAGCCGCCCAGGGCACCCTTTTGCGTCGCTGCTTTTCCGGAAGGTTGTCCCCTGTCAACGAACACCCCCTTTGGGGGTGATTCAAACCGATGGGGTACGGCTTGCGCCAGCCGTACCCCATCGTTCACTCAGATTCCGATCACATGACAGGTGGCCGTCATGGTCTTGCTCGGGTCGCTCTCCGAGGTGGCGGTGAGCTTGACCCTGGCCAGCCGGTCGCCGCCCGCCTCGCGCACGGCGTTGACGCTCACGAGCGACTGCTTGCCGAACGCGACGGACGCCAGGGCGTTGGGGAGCTGGGCGGTCCAGCCCTTGCCCTGGACCTCGGCCTTGAGGCGGTAGAGGTCGGACTTCAGGTAGCCGCTGACGTCCTCCGGGTGCTGCCCCTGCGCCGGGGCCGCCTTGCCGGTGTTGAACAGCGGGAACTTGCAGGTGGAGATGTTCTTGGCGGTGGGGACGCCGGCCGCCGGCAGCAGCTTGAGCCCTCGCCGCTGCGGGCCCGCGCCGTCGAGCGAGCGGATCGCGACGGTGTAGGAGAGCTCACCCTCGCGGTTGCGGTGCACGTCGGTGATGTAGAAGTGCAGGCGGTTGGCCTCGTCGACGTACTCGTACTCGCTGCCGGAGTCGGTGCCGGCGTGGAAGAGCGCGTCGGAGAGCTGCCGGTAGTCGCCGATCGTGATCGGCACCTTGGTCCCGTCGGGCAGCACGTAGTCGGTCATGCCGATGTCCTGCGGGTTGGCGTCGATCACCCACTCGAACGCGGGGAGCTTCCAGCCGGGCCCGCGGTCCTCGTTCTTGGTCTTGGCCAGCAGCACGCCCGCGTCGGGGGTGAAGGAGTCGCTGCCCATGCGGTCCACGACCTCGACGGTGTAGTTCTCCCAGCCGCCGCCGTCGCACAGCGGATCGGTGGTGACGTCGCAGGCGGGGCTCTTGTCACCGGTGTCGAAGGAGATGTTGACGCCCGACAGCCCGCTCTCGCCCGGCTGCACGGACCGGGCCGTGACCCGGGCCGTGACCAGGCCCGACTCGTCCAGGGCCTCGCGCGAGAGCCGCAGCACGTTCTGCTCGTCCACCATGCCCAGCTTGATCTTGTTGCGCAGCATGTGGTGGGCGCCCATGGACGCGCCGCCGGTGGGCGGGATCAGCCAGCGGGAGTGCGGGCCGCCGGGGCCGTTGAAGCTGCCGCGGCTGAGCATCTCCCAGATGCCGGTGTAGGCCCTGTTCACCGGGGTGGCGTAGGGATTGTTGTAGTTGTCGGCGATGCCCATGATGTGGCTCAGCTCGTGGGCGTAGACCGCCATGCCGGAGCTCTCGGCCTGCACCGAGTCGACGCCGAAGCGGGCGTTGGGCCAGAACGTGGAGCCGGCCTGCCAGGAGGTCCACTCGACGTAGCGGGTCGGGGACCAGTTGGGCAGAGCGGGATCGGGCGGGCCCCACTCGTCGGTCACGTCCTCCTTGGTGGGGAACTTCATCATGCCGAACTCCTGCCAGGTGGACGATTCGTCCTGGCCGGCGCTCAGGTAGAAGACGAAGTCGAACTGGGCGGCCACCTCGGGGCCGACGGCGGCGAGCCAGGCGGCGTTGCCGTCGGTACGCAGGTTCCTGGTGCAGGTGTCGCCCGCGGGGCAGGCGCCGCGCTGGTACTCCATGGCGTACTCGTGGTCCTTGCCGGGCATCGTGTAGGGACCGAACCCGGTCAGCTCCACGCCGATCCGGCCGCCGGAGTCCTCCATCCAGTACTCGTGGATGGTGTGGCCCTTGTTCAGCTCGTTCGGGGTGTTGAGGAAGTCCTGGTAGAACTTCGCCACCTGGTCACGCGGGACGTCGTGGGCCTCGGCGCTCGGGTTGCCGAAGACCGTCGAGCCCTTGGGCTGGGTCACCACGAACGGCTGGTTGGCGTAGTCGAGCAGCACGAGCGCGCCCTTGAAGGTGCGCTGCGACCCCTTGACCGAGGGGTCGTTCCAGTTGGTGCCGGGCGGCTTCTTGTAGTCCGCCCACGTCATGTTGTCGGGGTTTTCCCAGTTCTGCGGATCGATGGGCTTGATGCCGCCCGGTGACGGGCGGGTGCGCAGGGCCGGGGCGTCGTCGAGGGGGGTGTCCGACTGCCAGGGCTGCGTTCGCGGCCAGTGGTCCAGCCGCCACGGGTGCTCAGGATCTTCGGGGGGTGCTGCGGAAGCAGGGGTCGCCATCAGGCTCACCGGGATCAGCACGAGGGCCGCCAGCAAACCCTTCAGCAGCTTCTTCGGGGCGTTCACGGATTGACGGTATAGACGTTATTGACGGAGATCACCGAGCAGTTGTAGGGAAGACTCGTAGTCGCGTTTCCGTCAATTGACGAAAAGTCCACGTAGAGGTGGGATTGTGGCGGATCTCCAGCGGGCCGTTGACGAGCTCGCCGCCCGGCTCGGCCGCCCTCTCCTGCTGGAGGACCGCGTCCAGCGCGTCGTGGCGTACAGCGAGCAGAGCGGCGCCATGGACGACGTGCGGCGCGAGTCGATCCTGCGCCGGCACACCGTGCCCGAGGTGCGGCAGTGGTTGCGGGCCGCGGGCATCCACGAGGCCACCGGGCCCCTGCGCACGCCCGGCGCCCCGCACCTGGGGCTGCTGCCGCGCGTCTGCGTGCCCATCAGGCACGCGGACGACCTGCTCGGGTTCCTGTGGCTCATCGACGCCGAGCCGCCCATGACGGACGCCGGCGTGGCGGAGGCGGCGGCCGCCGCACCGGGGCTGGCCCTGGCGCTGTTCCACGAGAGCCTGGCCAGCGGGCTCGCCTCGCACCGGGAGCTGGAGGCGGTCAACGGGCTGCTGCTCGGCGACGGGGAGGCCGCCAAGGACGCCGCCGAGCAGCTCATCGAGGCCGGCGCGTTCCCCCAGGCACAGCCGGTGAGCGTGCAGGTGGCCAGGCCGCGCACGGCCGAGCCGGACGACGCGCTCAGGCTGGCGCTGGAGCAGGGGCTGCTGGCGCTGCGGCGGCGGCTGAGCGGGCACCATCCGCTGCACCTGGTGCGCTACGACCACGCCGTGCTGCTCACCGCCGGACCGCCGGTCCCGGCCGACGACCTGCACGCGGCCATGCCGGTGCCGGTGGTGGTGGGGATCGGCCGGCCGAGGCCGGCGCTGGCGCAGGCGGCGGGGTCGTACCGGGAGGCCCGGCACGCGGCCGAGGTGGTCGCGCGGGTGCCGGGGCTGGGGCGGACGGCGGAGTGGGCGCGGCTGGGGGTGTACCGGATGCTCACCCAGCTGCCCGACCAGGAGCTGCATCCCGGGCTCGAAGGGCTGCTCGCCGACGCGCAGTACCTGCCGCTGCTGGAGACGCTGGAGACGTACCTGGACCTGGCGGGCAGCGCGGTGGCGACCTCGCGGGCGCTGCGGCTGCACCGCACGTCGCTGTACTACCGGCTGCAGCGGGTGGAGGAGCTGGCGCGGACCGACCTCAAGGACGGCGGCGAGCGGCTGGCCCTGCACCTCAGCCTCAAGCTCGCGCGACTGTCGGGGCGCTACTTACCTAGGGATTCACATAGTTCGTCCTGATTGCGGTGATGTCACGGATTCACGTTTAATGCCCTGAGGGCTAGTTCTTGACGGGGAGTGGGGATGCCGTCCGCGAAGCGTGCCAGGCCGATGCTGGGCAGGCGCGCGCCCGCGCCCGTCGTGATCAACTCCGCGCCGCTCGTCCTGCCCATGTGCGCCGATCCGGTGCGCGACGGCGCGGTGGCGACGCGCGGCGAGCGGGTGCTCGCCGTGGGCCCGCGGGCGGAGCTGCTGTCGTCCTACCCGGCCGCCGAGGAGGTGCGCTGGCGGGGCATGATCGTGGCGGGCCTGGTGGACGCGTGCTCGGCCGTCCCGTCCGCCGCGCCCGGGGTGACCGCGCGCGCCCGCGTGGTGTCCGACCTGGCCGATCCCGCAGGCTTCCCCGGCATCTCGTACGTCGCGGTGACCAGCGAGAGCGAGCAGGAGTGGGAGGACAGCGAGCGGGACGCCGTCATCACCGCCATCCGAGAGATCGACCGGCCCTGCGCGGTCGGGATCGCGGTGCACACCCCCGACCCCCTGGTGCTGGAGGACGTCTCCGTGCTGGCCAGGACGTTCGGGCTGCGCCTGCTGGTCGACCTGGACCGGCACTCCCCCACGGCGCTGGACGAGGCCGGGGTGCTGGGGCCGCTGTGCCACGTGGTGTGCGCCAGGCCGCTCGACCCGGGCGAGCGCAAGCTGCTGCGGCTGCGCAGGACCGTGGTGGCCCTGTGCCCGGCCGCCGAGGACGCGCTGGCTCTGCTGGAGGAGGGCAACGTCGTCGCCTTCTGCGACACCGGCCCGTCAGGGCCGCTCGGGCTGGCGGCGGCGGTGCGGCGGCACGTGCGCGGGCTCGGCCTGCGGCCGCGCGGGCTGGACCGCAGGCTGGTGGAGGCCGCCACGCTGGGCGGGGCCAGAGCGCTGGGCCTGGACCGGGGCAAGGGCCGGATCGGCGCGCTGGCCCCCGGCGCCCGCGCCGACTTCGCGGTCTACGACGCGCGCGGGCGGTATCCGTACTCCGCGCTGCTGGCCGAGCCGCCGTGCCTGGGCACGGTCGTCGGCGGCACGCTCGCCCGGCCCGCCTGAGTTCCGGGCACGACCGCCGGAGACACGCCCGGCCCGCCTGAGTTCCGGGCACGACCGCCGGAGACACGCCCGGCCCGCCTGAGTTTCCCGGACGACCGTGGGCGGCGCGCTCGCCGCACCGGCCTGATCACCCGAACTGGGAGTCCACCAGCATCAGCAACTCGCCGAGTTGCTCGCGCTGCTCCTGCGACAGCACCACGAACAGCTCCTCCCCCGCCTGCCTGCGCGCGTCGCGGGCCCGCTCCGACATCTGCCGGCCTTCGGAGGTGAGCACGAGCAGCGTCGAGCGGCGGTTGGCCGGATCGACCTCCCTGCGCACCAGCCCGGCCTCCTCCAGCGCGTCCACGACCGGCGTGAGCGAGCGGGGCACGATCCGCAGCTCGTCGGCGAGCCTGACCATGCGCATGGGCCGCTCGGCGGACGCGAGCGCGCGCAGTGCCCGCGCCTGGCCGGGGTTGAGCCCGAGCGGCACCAGCCGATGCAGGTAGCCGTGCCGCAGCCGCCTGCCGACCAGGAACAAGAGCTCGGCGAGCTCCTTCTCTGCCATGCGGATCAGTTTAGCGGAACAATTATGAGTTAACCTCTGTTTGAGTGGACATCAGAAAGGAGGCCCGCGTGACGGAGGAACCGCGTGCGCCGCTCGGGCGCATCGTCAAGCTGTTCGGCGCCTACCGCGGCCGCCTGGGCGTGGTGGCCTCGCTCATCGTGCTGTCCTCCCTGGTCTCGCTGGCCTCGCCCTTCCTGCTGCGCGAGGTGCTGGACGTGGCGATCCCCACCGGCGACGCCACCCTGCTCGCGCTGCTGGCGCTGGGGATGATCCTCGTGGCGGTCACGACGAGCGTGTTCGACGTGCTGCAGACGCTGGTGTCGACCACCGTGGGCCAGCGGGTGATGCACGACCTGCGCATCGCCGTCTACAGCCACCTCCAGCGTATGTCGCTGGCCTTCTTCACCAGGACACGGACCGGCGAGGTGCAGTCGCGCATCGCCAACGACATCGGCGGCATGCAGGCGGTCGTCACCTCGACCGCCGCCTCCCTCGTCTCCAACCTGACCACCGTGATCGCCACGATCGTCGCCATGGTCGTGCTCGACTGGCGGCTGACCCTGATCTCGCTCGTGCTGCTGCCCGTGTTCGTGTGGATCAGCCGCAAGGTCGGCGCCGAGCGCAAGCGCATCACCTCCGAGCGGCAGCGCAAGCTGGCCGGCATCGCCTCCATGGTGCAGGAGTCGCTGTCGATCAGCGGCATCCTGCTGGGCCGCACGATGGGCCGCGCCACCGAGCTGACCGAGCGTTTCGGCAAGGCCTCCCACGAGCTGGCCGAGCTCGGCGTGCAGACCAGCATGGCCGGGCGGTGGCGGCAGTCGTCCATCCAGATCGTGATGGCGGCCATGCCCGCGGCGATCTACTGGGCCGTCGGCCACACCGGGTCGATCTCGGTGGGCACGCTCGTGGCCTTCACCACGCTGCAGACGAGCCTGTTCAGGCCGGCGGTCTCGCTGCTGCGGCTCGGGGTCGAGGTGCAGACCTCGCTGGCGCTGTTCGGGCGCATCTTCGAGTATCTGGACCTGGCCGTGGACATCCGTCCCGGCACGCGGCGGCTGGAGGCCGTACGCGGGGAGGTCCGCTTCGAGCACGTCGACTTCTCCTACGGCGAGGACGCCCCCACGCTGACCGACGTGGACATCACGGTCCCCGCCGGCACGAGCCTGGCGATCGTCGGCGAGACGGGCTCGGGCAAGACCACGCTGAGCTACCTGCTCCCCCGCCTGTACGACGTCACCGGCGGCCGCGTCACGATCGACGGGGTGGACGTGCGGGAGCTGACCTTCGAGACGCTGAGCGACGCCGTCGGCGTGGTGTCGCAGGAGACGTACCTGTTCCACGCCTCGATCGCCGACAACCTGCGCTTCGCCCGCCCCTCGGCGACCGGCGAGGAGCTGGAGGCGGCGGCGCGGGCGGCGCGCATCCACGACCACATCGCCTCGCTGCCCGACGGCTACGACACGCTGGTGGGCGAGCGCGGCTACCGCTTCTCCGGAGGGGAGAAGCAGCGCCTGGCCATCGCCCGCACGCTGCTGCGCGACCCGCCGGTGCTGATCCTCGACGAGGCCACCAGCTCGCTGGACACGCAGACGGAGCTGGCCGTCCAGCAGGCGCTCGACGCGCTGGCGCGGGGCCGTACGACGATCACCATCGCCCACCGCCTGTCCACGATCCGCGACGCGGACCAGATCGTGGTGCTGGACCGCGGGCGCGTCGTGGAACGCGGCACCCACGACGAGCTGATGGCCAGGGGCGGCCACTACGCGGCACTGGTGAGCCGCGATCAGCCCGTAGAACTCGTCTGATTCTGGTTTAAACGTGTCTTGCCTCACATTCCGGCCAGACCGGAATCCGCCCGCCAGAACGGTGCGTTTGTTCCCGCGGTGCATCTTCAAGGCAAGGACCCGTTTTGTCTCCCACATCCTCCACGTTCAGAGCCCTGCGTCATCACAATTACCGGCTCTGGGCGGGAGCTGACATCGTCTCCGTCACCGGCACCTGGATGCAGGTGCTGGGCGTCAACTGGCTCGTCCTCACGCTGACCGGCTCGGCGACCAGCGTCGGGCTGAGCCTCGTCATGCAGGCGCTGCCGACGCTGCTGTTCGGCATGTGGGGCGGCGCGCTGGCCGACCGGCTGCCCAGCAGGCCGGTCGTCGTCGCCGCGCAGCTCGCGCAGGCCGGTCTCGCCGTCGTGCTGGCGGTGATCGCGTTCGCGGACGTGCGCTCCGTGCTGCCCATCTACGCCGTGGCGCTGGCCGGCGGCCTGGTCTCCGCGCTCGGCGGGCCCGCGCTCGGCCGGTTCGGCGCCGAGGTGGTGCCGCCCGCCGACCTGCCGAACGCGATGGCGCTCGGCTCGATCCTGAACTCCGCCGGGCGCATCCTGGGCATGAGCCTGGCGGGCGTGCTGCTGCCGGTCACCGGCATGGGCGGCCTCTTCGTCATCAACGCCGCCAGCTTCTTCGTGGTGATCGCGGCCATGGCGGCCATGCGGCGCGCGGAGTTCCACGTGCTGGCCTCCGCCGAGCGGCAGCCGGGCGCCGTGGCCGAGGGCCTGCGGTACGTGCTGCGCACGCCCTGGCTGCTGGTGGTCCTGGCGCTCTGGTTCGTCTCGGGCAGCGTCGGGCGCAACTACCAGGTCACCATGGCGGCCATGAGCGCCGGCCCCCTGGAGTCGGGCGCCGGCGGGTACGGCCTGCTGTCCACGGTCTTCGCCGTCGGGACCGTGCTGGGCGGCTTCCTGGCCGCCACCAGGCCGCACCTGACCCTCAGGCTGCTGCTGATCACGGCGTTCGTGGCCGGCGTGGCGCAGGCGCTGAGCGGGCTGATGCCGTCGCTGTGGACGTTCGCGGCCATGATGCTGCCGATCGCGGCCGGCGCGGTGGCGCTCGACACCACCGTCAGCGCCCGGGCGCAGCTCGACAGCCCCGAGGAGATGCGCGGCCGGGTCATCGCGGCCCTGTCCATCGTCAGCGCGGGTGCGGGCGCGGTCGGCGGGCCGCTGCTCGGCTGGCTCAGCGACACGCTCGGCCCGCGGGTGGCGCTGGAGATCGGCGGCGTGTCCTGCGTGGCGGCGGCCCTGCTCACGGCCGTCGCGCTGGCCAGGCTGTCCGGGCGTACGATCCGGCAGGCCGTCAGGGTACGGCCGAGCCTCGAGAACGCCTGACCCTGCGGGGAATTCTTCCTTACTCCTCTTGGTTTGACTTCAGCGAGCAGGTAACCTACAGCTGAAGTTAGAGGTTAGCTGCAACCGAGCATCCAGCGAGGAGGATGGACATGTTGTTGACCTCGATCGACCCGTTCTTCCAGGAGTTCGAGCGGCAGTTCAACCGCCTGACCCGCCAGAGCTTCGACAGCACCGGCAACGCCGTGATGCCGATGGACGGGCTGCGCCGCGCGGACGACGTGCTCCTGCGGTTCGACCTGCCCGGCATCGACCCCGACTCCATCGAGGTGACGGTGGACCGCGGCGTCCTCAGCGTCAGCGCCCGGCGCGAGGAGGAGATCGCCGAGGACGAGCGGCTGTTCGTCCGCGAGCGCACCATGGGCACGTTCACCCGGCGGGTCCACCTGTCGGAGCACCTCGACAGCGACAAGATCGACGCTGGGTACGCCAACGGCGTGCTCACCGTCCGCATCCCGGTCCTGGAGCGGGCCAAGCCGCGCAAGGTGGCGATCCAGCGCGGGGAGACCAAGGCCATCAAGGCCTGATGCGCGCGGTCCGGGGGCGGGCGTTCCGCCCGCCCCCGCGCCACGAGGAGAATGGAAGAATGCCGGACCTGCCGTTCGACGACGAACACGCGCCTCTCTACTCGCTCGGGCAGGTGGCGGAGATGCTCCAGGTCCAGCAGGCGTTCCTGCGGCGGCTCGACCAGCACGACGTCATCAGGCCGAGCCGGTCGAGCGGCGGCCAGCGGCGTTACTCCCGCCGCGACATCATCATCGTGCAGCACGTGACCCGCATGACCCAGGAAGGCATGACGCTCATCGCCATCCGCCGCATCCTGGAGCTGGAGCGCGAGGTCGCCGTGCTCCGCCAGCAGCTCAAGGAGGCCCGCGCCCGGCTGCGCGATCAGGAGTGAGCGCGCGGCCGTGACGGGCGCCGGCCCTCGCGGCGAACGCGGCCCCCCGCCTGCCCTGGCGGCGTCCCCCGTGACAGGCGCCTGCCTCGCGGCGGGCGCGTACCCTCGTCACGTGCACAACACCAGATACGCACCCTCCGGCATGGTGTGCAGCGTCGACCACCTGGCCTCGGCGGCCGGGCTGACGATGCTGGAGCGTGGCGGATCGGCCGCGGACGCGGCCATCGCCACCAACGCCGTGCTCGCCGTCGTCGCCCCGCACATGTGCGGTCTCGGCGGCGACCTGTTCGCCCTGGTCCACGAGCCGGCTCGGGGAGGCGGGGCGAGCGCGCTCAACGCCTCCGGACGGGCGGGATCCGGCGCGGATCCCGCCCGCCTGCGTGCCGAGGGTCACACGCGCATGCCGCACCTGCACGACATCAGGTCCGTACCGGTGCCCGGCTGCGTGGACGGCTGGGCGGCGCTGCACGCCCGGCACGGCCGCCTGCCGCTGGCAGAGCTGCTCGCGCCGGCGATCAGGCTGGCCGATCACGGGTTCCCCGCCTCGCCGCTGATGCTGGCGGGCGCCGTGGCCGCGGCCCGCCGGCCCGGCGGCGCCGACTTCGCCGCCGTACGCGCCGCGGGCGACCGCGTCACCAGGCCGGGTGTCGCGCGGGCGCTGCGCGCGATGGCCGAGCGCGGCAGGGACGGCTTCTACCTGGGCGAGTTCGGGCAGGGCCTGGTCGAGCTGGGCGCCGGCGAGTACACCGAGGCCGACCTGGCCGCGCCGGGCGCCGACTGGGTCGAGCCGCTGAAGGTACGCGTGTTCGGCCACGACGTCTGGTCGATGCCGCCCAACTCCCAGGGGTACCTGCTGCTGCGCGCGCTGGCCATCGCCGAGGGGCTCGACCTGCCCGTCTCGCCCCGCCATACCGCCTGGGCGCACCTGCTGGCCGAGTCCGCCAGGGTCGCCGGGCACGACCGGCTCGACGTGCTGCACGAGGCCGCCAAGGACCTGCTCGAACCGGCCGAGACCGCCAGGCGGCGGGCGCTCGTCGATCCGGGCTCCCGGCTGCGGCTGCGCGCCCCGGCCGAGCCGGGCGACACGACGTACCTGTGCGCGGTCGACGCCGACGGCATGGGCGTCTCGCTGATCCAGTCGAACGCGGCCGGGTTCGGCAGCATGCTCTTCGAGCCCCGTACCGGGATCAACCTCCACAACCGCGGCATCGGCTTCTCCCTCAAGCCCGGCCACCCCGCCGAGTACGGGCCCGGCAGGCGCCCGCCCCACACGCTCGCGCCCGCGCTGATCACCCGCCGCGACGGCACGCTCAGATCCGTGGCAGGCACGATGGGCGGCGACGCGCAGCCCCAGATCCTGCTGCAGGTCATCACCCGCCTGCTGCTGCACGGCGAGGAGCCCGGGCAGGCGATCTCGGCGCCGCGCTGGCGGCTGGGCACCGGCGGCACCGGGTTCGACACCTGGGACTCCCCCGACGACGCCGTGCTCGACCTGGAGGAGGGCGCGAGCTGGGCCGACGGCCTGGCGGCGGTCGGGCACCGGGTGGCGGCGCTACCGTACGGGAGCTCGTTCGGCCACGCCCACCTCATCGACGTGCGGCCCGACGGGATGCTGGCCGGCGCCGCCGACCCCCGCTCGCTCGTCGGCTCCGCGATTGGACGCTGACCGTCCGGGTAGCGAGCCACACCATGGCTACGGACGTCATCACTCTCATCACGCAGGACCACAGGGTCGTAGAAGGCATCTTCGACAAGCTCAAGAAGCGGCAGGGCGACCAGAAGGCCCTGGTCGCCGAGCTGCACGCGCTCCTGATCGCGCACGCGCGCGCCGAGGAGGACCGCGTCTACCCGGGCATCGACGCCCACCACGGCGTCGAGGAGCACAAGGAGGCGGAGGTCCTCCTCGACTCGCTCGTCCGCGCGCAGCCCGGCACGGCGGAGTTCGCCAAGGCGCTCGATGATCTCATCGAGTCCGTCAACCACCACGTCGAGGAGGAGGAGACCAAGCTCCTGCCCTCGCTGAAGAAGGCGGCGGACGCCAAGGAGCTGGAGCGGCTCGGCAAGGCGTTCCAGGAGCGCAGGGCCGAGGAGCTGAAGGCGCTGGGCGGCCCGGGATCCGGCTCGGGGTCCGGCTCGGGCGGCGAGGCCACCAAGGCCGAGCTGTACGAGCAGGCGCAGCAGGCGGACATCCCCGGCCGCTCCCAGATGGGCAAAGAAGAGTTGGCACGGGCGCTACGGGACGCCAAGTCCTAGGATTCCGGCCCGCTCCTTGGGTAGGGGGCGCATATGACCGAAACACCTCCGAACCGGCACGGCATGGCAGACGAGCAGGAGATCGAGGTCACCGAGTGGACCGATGATCTCGGCCTCCACCACGAGGTCCTCGAGGACGACCCGCAACGCAGGGACACCCTGGACGAACGGCTGCGGCGGGAGGCTCCGGAGCGCCTGCACGAGCCCCGCCCCAAGCACCGGCTGACCCAGCCGGACGAGGGGCTGGAGCCCGACCGGGAGGACGAGGAGATCGGCGTGGACTACCTCGACGACAACGACGACATGTCGGCCGAGGAGCGGGCCGTCCGCATCGATCCCGACGAGAACCTCACGTGAGCCGTTCCAGGACGGGCACAAGCGCATGCAGGTCGTCGACGATCACGTCGGCGGCCTGCGCTTCCTGGCGCTCGGCATGCAGGTAGCCCCACGGGCCGCGGCGCAGCAGCGCCGTCCGCATGCCGGCGGCGGCGGCCGGCAGCACGTCGTTGTCGAGCCGGTCCCCCACGTAGAGGATCTCGGCCGGCTCGCGGCCCGCGACGGCGGCCACCTTGGCGAAGAAGCCCGCCTCCGGCTTGGACACGCCCCATCCCTCGGAGGTGTGCACGGAGTCGGCGGGCAGGTCCATGGCGACCAGCGCGTCGTAGGCCCGTCGCGGCTGGTTGCCCGCGATGATCACCTGGCGTCCGGCCGCGCGGATGGCGGACAGGGCCGCGCGCACGTCGGGGTAGAGGTCGTCGGCGTCGAAGTGGTTGCGCAGGCCGCCGGGGTCGTCCCGCTCCCAGGCGGCCTCCTCGGTCTCGAGGTCGAAGCCCGGCCGGATGAGCCGGAAGGCGTCACCGTGCGGGCGGTCCAGCGCGGCCATCCCGCCCAGCGCGCCCATCAGCACGAAGTGGCTCACGCCCAGCCGCTCGGCCCAGCGCGACCAGATGCGCGTCTCGTCGATCAGCGTCTCCCCGACGTCGAACACCACGGCTTTGATCATCGATCCCCCCACCCTGTTTCACCTCATACGTCTGGGCACTAGCACACACCGGACGAAATATCTGTAAGGGGGATCTTTTCATGCAACCGGAGCGTGACGCGAAGGACCGCCAGCTCGACGAGCACCGCGTACCTCTCGACGACCTCAACATGACCACCGACCAGGGCAGCCGGGTCGACGACACGGACAACTCCCTCAAGGCGGGCACCCGCGGGCCGACCCTCATGGAGGACTTCCACTTCCGCGAGAAGATCACCCGCTTCGACCACGAGCGCATCCCCGAGCGGGTGGTCCACGCCAGGGGCTCGGGCGCGTACGGGGTCTTCGAGCTGTACGAGCCGCTCGGCGAGTACACCTCGGCCGCGTTCCTGAACGACACCTCGGTCAAGACGCCCACCTTCGTCCGCTTCTCGACCGTGGCGGGCTTCCGCGGCTCGGCCGACACCGTACGCGACGTGCGCGGCTTCGCCACGAAGTTCTACACCACCCAGGGCAACTTCGACCTGGTCGCCAACAACTTCCCCGTCTTCTTCATCCAGGACGGCATCAAGTTCCCCGACTTCGTGCACGCCGTCAAGCCGGAGCCGCACAACGAGATCCCGCAGGCGCAGTCGGCGCACGACACGTTCTGGGACTTCATCCAGCTCCAGCCCGAGTCGCTGCACATGGTCATGTGGCTGATGTCCGACCGGGCGATCCCGCGCAGCTACCGGATGATGCAGGGGTTCGGGGTGCACACGTTCCGGCTGGTGAACGCCCAGGGGCAGGGCACGTTCGTCAAGTGGCACTGGCGGCCGAAGCTGGGGACGTACTCGCTGGTGTGGGACGAGGTGCTGCGCCTCCAGGGCAACGACCCCGACTTCAACCGCCGCGACCTGTGGGAGGCGATCGAGCGGGGCGCCTTTCCCGAGTACGAGCTGTGCGTTCAGCTCGTGCCCGAGTCGCGCGAGCACGACTTCGACTTCGACCTGCTCGACCCCACGAAGATCATCCCCGAGGAGCAGGTGCCGCTGCGGCCCATCGGCAAGATGACGCTCAACCGCAACCCGCAGAACTTCCACGCCGAGACCGAGCAGGTGGCCTTCCACACGGCCAACCTCGTGCCCGGCATCGACTTCACCAACGACCCCCTCCTCCAGGCCAGGAACTTCTCCTACCTCGACACCCAGCTCCTGCGCCTCGGCGGCCCCAACTTCGCGCAGATCCCCATCAACCGGCCGATCTCCCCCGTACGCAACGACCAGCGCGACGGCTTCCACCAGCACCTGATCCACGAGTCGCGCACCAGCTACGCCCCCAACTCCATCAGCGGCGGCTGCCCGGCGGCCATGGACGGCTACCGGCACTACCAGGAGAAGGTGGAAGGCTCCAAGATCCGCATGCGCAGCCCCAGCTTCGAGGACCACTACAGCCAGGCCACGCTGTTCTGGAACAGCATGGCCGACTGGGAGAAGCGGCACATCGTGGCCGCGTTCCTGTTCGAGCTGGGACACGTGGAGCGCAAGCACATCAAGCAGGCCATGGTCGTCCACTGCGGCAAGATCCACCCGGATCTGGGCGCGGCGGTCGCGCAGGGCCTCGGCCTGCCCGCGCCGGGCGGCGGCCAGGTGCACGCCAACACCTCACCCGCGCTCAGCATGACGAACCAGCCCCGCAGCGTGGCCACCCGCAAGATCGCCATCCTGATGGCCGACGGGACGGACGCCGCCGCCGTCACCGCCTTCCGCCAGGCCCTCGAAGGCCAGGGGGCGATCTGCGAGATCGTGGCGCCGCACGAGGGCGAGATCGGCGGCCTGCCCGTGGACCGGCAGCTCAGCGCGGCCAACTCGGTCATCTACGACGCCGTGGTGGCGGCGGACGGGGCCGCGCTGGCCGCCTCGGCGCGGGCCGTCTTCTTCGTGCTGGAGGCGTTCCGGCACGGCAAGGCGGTGGGGGCCGTGGGGTCGGGGCGGCAGCTCGTGGAGGCCGCGCGGCTGCCCGACGACGTGGGGGTGATCGTGGGGGACGACATCGCCTCCGCCTTCGCCGAGGCGGTGGCCGGGCACCGGTTCTACGACCGGGACGTGTCCGGCGTGCCCGCCTGACAACGGCTCGTCCCCGGCCGGCCGCCTCCGCTCCGGGCGGAGGCGGCCGCTTTCACGGTGCGAGCTTCTCCATCGCCTTGGCGATCCGCTTCTCCGACACAGGCGTGGGGGTCCCCAGCGTCTGAGCGAAGAAGCTCACCCTCAGCTCCTCGATCATCCACCGGATCTCCACCACGTCCGGATCCCGGCGCCGCGCCGGATGCAGCCGCTCCAGCACGTCGTGGTAGTCGTCCTCGACCTTGTGCACCCGATCCATCCACTCCTGGTCCCGCCAGGGCTCCTCGGGCAGCTTGGCGAGGCGGCGGTCGATGGCCCGGATGTAGCGCAGGATGTCGGACAGCCGGCGATGGCCTGTGGCCGTCACGAAGCCCGCGTACACCAGCTTGCCGAGCTGATCCCGCACGTCCTCCGTCGCCGCGCTCGCCCGCAGCGCGTCCAGGCGCACGTTCGACTCGTGCCAGACGCTGAGGATCTGCTCCACCTTCGCCAGCACGTCCCGCGCCGTGTCGTACAGGTGGGCGCGCACGTGCTGGTAGAGGCGGTCGAAGCCGACCGGGTCCCAGGCGGGGCCGCCGGCGTCGAGCATGAGCTTGTCCACGGCGGCGTTGACCACGTCGTCGAACAGGGCCACCGCCCCGCCGTGAGGGCTGCGTGACAGGGCCAGCTTGGCCTGGTTGGACAGCCCGCCGAGCAGCGACTTGGCGGGGTTGGTGACGTTGAGCAGGAGCAGGCGGCGGACGCCGGGCCAGTGGGAGCGGCGCTGCTCGGCCTGCGTCTCGAAGATCTTGATGGAGACCGAGTCGCCCGCGTCCACCAGGGCCGGGTAGCCCTTCATGCGGCCCTGCTCGAAGACCTTGGGCAGGGTGCCGAAGCTCCAGGTGTGCAGGCCGGTCTGCTCCAGGTCGTCGCCCGCCTGCGAGAGCGTCTGACGCAGGCGGGGCGCCAGGCGGCGCTTGAGCGCGTCGAGGTCCTTGTCCTCGGCCACCGTGCGCCTGCGCTCGTCGATCACCCGGTAGGTGATGCGCAGGTGGTCGGGCACCTGGTCGAGCTGCCAGGCCTCGCGCGGCACGCGGATGCCCGTCAGGCGCAGCAGCTCGCGTTCGACGGCCTCCAGCAGCGGCTCGCCGCCCTGCTTGACGCCGGCGAGCACCTGCTTGGCGTAGTTGGGAGCGGGCACGAAGTTGCGGCGCAGGTTCTTCGGCAGGGAGCGGATCAGCGCGGTGATCAGCTCCTCGCGCAGGCCGGGGATCTGCCAGTCGAAGCCGTCGGAGTTGACCTGGTTGAGCACCTGGAGCGGCACGTGCACGGTGACACCGTCGGCGTCGGCCCCCGGCTCGAACTGGTAGGTCAGCTTCATCCGCTGGCCGAGCTGTTTCCAGGTGTCGGGGTAGTCGCGGGCGCTGATGTCGGCGCCCTCGTTGACCAGCATCTCCGGCGAGAACGTGAGCAGGTCCGGCTGCTCCTGCCTGGCCTTCTTCCACCAGGAGTCGAAGTGGCGGGCCGAGACCACCTCGGCCGGCACCCGCTGGTCGTAGAAGTCGAACAGGGCCTCGTCGTCCACCATGATGTCGCGGCGGCGGGCGCGGTTCTCCAGCTCCTCGACCTCGCCGAGCAGCCGGCGGTTGTCCTTGAGGAACTGGTGGTGGGTGTCCCAGTCGCCCTCGACCAGCGCGTGCCTGATGAACAGCTCTCGCGACAGGTCGGGGTCGATGCGGCCGTAGTTGACCTTGCGGCCGGTCACCAGCGGCACGCCGTACAGGGTGACCTTCTCCAGGGCGATCACGGCGCCCTGGTTCTTCTCCCAGTGCGGCTCGGAGTAGGTGCGTTTGACGAGGTGCTGCGCGAGCGGCTCCACCCAGTCGGGCTCGATCTTGGCGTTGACCCGGGCCCACAGGCGGGAGGTCTCGACGAGCTCGGCCGACATGACCCACTGCGGCTGCTTCTTGGCCAGCGCCGAGCCGGGGAAGATGGCGAAGCGGGCGTTGCGGGCGCCGAGGTACTCCTGGATGGGCCTGCGGCCGTCGGCGCCGCGTTTCTCCATCACGTCCTTGACGCCGATGTGCGACAGCAGGCCGACGAGCAGCGACGCGTGCACGTGGTACGGGTCGGCAGGGCTGCTGTTGGGCTGGGCGCCGAGCGACTGGCGGATCTGGCTGTAGATGTCCTGCCACTCGCGTACGCGCAGGTAGTTGAGGAACTCGGCCTTGCACGACCGCCGGAACGCGCTGGACGACAGCTCCTGCTGCTTCTCGCGCAGGTAGTTCCACAGGTTGAGGTAGGCCATGAAGTCGGACTCGGGGTCGGCGAAGCGGCGGTGCTTCTCGTCGGCCTGCTGCTGCTTGTCGGCGGGGCGCTCGCGCGGGTCCTGGATGGACAGGGCGGCGGCGATCACCATGACCTCGCGCAGGCAGCCGTTCTTCTCGGCCTCCAGGACCATGCGGCCCAGGCGCGGGTCCACGGGCAGCTGCGCGAGCTTGCGGCCGACGCCGGTGAGCTTGTTCTGGGCGTCGAACGCGCCGAGCTCGTGCAGCAGGTTGACGCCGTCCTTGACCTGGCGGCGGTCCGGCGGCTCGACGAACGGGAACGCCTCGATGTCGCCCAGCCCGATCGAGGTCATCTGGAGGATGACGGAGGCCAGGTTCGTGCGCAGGATCTCGGGGTCGGTGAACTCCGGCCGGCTGAGGAAGTCCTCCTCCTCGTACAGCCGGATGCAGATGCCGTCGGAGGTACGCCCGGAGCGGCCCTTGCGCTGGTTGGCGCTGGCCTGCGAGATGGGCTCGATCGGCAGGCGCTGCACCTTGGTGCGGTGGCTGTAGCGGGAGATGCGGGCGAAGCCGGGGTCGACGACGTACTTGATGCCGGGGACGGTGAGCGAGGTCTCGGCGACGTTGGTGGCCAGCACGATGCGGCGGCCGGTGTGGCGCTGGAAGACGCGGTGCTGCTCGGCGGCGCTGAGCCGGGCGTAGAGCGGGAGGATCTCGGTGTTGCGGAACTCCGCCTTGGCCAGGGCGTCGGCGGCGTCGCGGATCTCCCGCTCGCCCGACAGGAACACCAGGATGTCGCCGGGCCCCTCGCCGATCAGCTCCCGGCAGGCGTCCACGATGCCCTGCGTCTGGTCGTCGTCCTCCTCCAGCGGCCGGTAGCGCACCTCGACCGGGTACGTGCGGCCGGACACCTCGATGATCGGCGCGTCGTCGAAGTGGCGGGAAAAGCGCTCGGGGTCGATCGTGGCGCTGGTGATGATCACCTTGAGGTCGGGGCGCTTGGGGAGGAGCTGCTTGAGGTAGCCGAGGATGAAGTCGATGTTGAGGCTGCGCTCGTGGGCCTCGTCGATGATCAGCGTGTCGTACTGGTCGAGCAGGCGGTCGTTCTGCAGCTCGGCCAGCAGGATGCCGTCGGTCATGAGCTTGACCAGGGTGCGGTCGCTCGCCTGGTCGGTGAAGCGCACCTTGTAGCCGACCACCTCGCCGAGGCCGGTGCCGAGTTCCTCGGCGATGCGCTCGGCGACCGTGCGGGCGGCGATGCGGCGGGGCTGGGTGTGGCCGATCAGCCCGCGGACGCCCCGCCCCAGCTCCAGGCAGATCTTGGGGATCTGGGTGGTCTTGCCGGAGCCCGTCTCGCCCGCGATGATCACGACCTGGTGGTCGCGGACGGCCTCCAGGATGTCGTCCTTGCGCTGCGACACAGGCAGGTTTTCCGGATACTTCACTACCGGTACGGCCGCGCGGCGCCGTACCAGTCGCTGCTCCGCCCGCTCCAGGTCGGCCAGGATCTCCGCGACGATCTTGTCGCGCGTGTCGCGGGAGCGCACGCGGCGCATGCCGTCGAGCCTGCGCTGCAACCGCCGCTGGTCACGCGGCATCAGGTCGGGCAGGCGGGACTGGAGCTCGGCGAGTGGAGAGGACAACGAAGGCGTTCCCATACTGCTTTCAGGATATTTGAGCCGGGCATCCCCGGAGCCAACCGCCCATGGTGCCTGACGCGCCCGCCTCGCGCATCCCAATATCGCCGTGTCCCCCGGTGATCGTGAAACGCGATCGCCCTAGCGGTCGTGGATCGTGATCACGTAGCCCTCGGGGTCGGCGAAGCTGAACGTCCGCCCGAAGGGGCCGTCCACCGGCGGGGTCACGATCGGCACGCCCGCCGCCTGGAGCTCGTCGTGCAGCCGCTGGGCGTCGCCGGCCTTGAGCCAGAGCGCCACGCCGGCCCCCGGCCGCTCGGGCAGGTCCATGCCCGGGAGCGGCTCGCGTACGGCGAAGGCGATGGGCTCGGTGGCGAACACGATCGCGTGCGGCGGGCCAGGGGCGCGCTTGAGGCCGAGCCGCGTCTCGTAGAACTCGGCGGCCCTTTCGAGATCGCGGACCTGCAGCGCGACGAAGTCGATCCCGGTGACGGTCATGATGCCCTCCTTCGGAT
The DNA here is from genome assembly GCF_041950525.1 of Nonomuraea sp. GTA35. Lineage (NCBI taxonomy): Bacteria > Bacillati > Actinomycetota > Actinomycetes > Streptosporangiales > Streptosporangiaceae > Nonomuraea > Nonomuraea sp. GTA35. The sequence goes on from NZ_JBGNUV010000003.1 coordinate 670,573, forward strand.
GTCAGGGTTTTGACACGGGGGAGCGTATGTCAAACTATTGACATGACGCAAGACGATGCCACCCGCACCGTCGGCTATCAGCTCAAGCGGGTCCAGGCCGCCCTGCGGGCCGCCATGGACGGCGCGTTGCGCGCGCACGGGCTCACCACGCCGCAGTACGTGTGCCTGGAGCTGCTCGGGCGGCAGCCCAGGCTGTCGAACGCGGAGCTGGCCCGCGGGGCGTTCGTGACCCGCCAGTCGATGAACGTGGTGCTGCGCAACCTGGAGGACGCGGGGCTGGTGTCACGGCCCTCGACGGCGCCGTCGGGGCGGGCGCTGCCCACGCGGCTGACGGCGGCGGGGGAACGGGTCCTGGAGGCGGCCAGGGCCGACGTGCTGGCGATCGAGCGCCGGATGACGGCCGGCCTGGACCGGGCTCAGACGGAGACGCTGCTGAGGCAGCTCGACGACATGGCCGACGCCCTCTCCGGCCAGGGCTGACCGCCGCGGGGCACGTTCCACCCGGCCCGCGGCGGCCGCCAGGGTGTCAGCGGACGGTCTCGACGCGGCCCGCGGCCGCCAGGGCGACGCCGATGATGCCCGCCTGGTTCTGGAGGGCGGCAGGCACCACGGGCGTGTCGAGGTGCACGTGCGGCAGGAACTTCTGCGCCTTCTTGCTGGCGCCCCCGCCGATCACGATCAGCGACGGCGAGAACAACATCTCGACGTGGCGCAGGTACTCCTCCACCCGCTCCGCCCACTTCTCCCAGCTCAGGTCGTGCTTCTCACGGGCCCGGTCCGAGGCGTGGTGCTCGGCCTCCCTGCCGTTCAGCTCCAGGTGCCCCAGCTCGGTGTTGGGCACCAGCACCCCGTCCACGAACAGGGCGCTGCCGATCCCGGTGCCGAACGTCAGCACCAGGACGGTCCCCCGCCGCCCCCGCCCCTCGCCGAGGCTCACCTCGGCCAGACCGGCGGCGTCGGCGTCGTTGAGCACCGTGGCCCCGCCGAACAGCCGCGCCGCGTCGACGCCGACCCAGGAGCGGTCCACGTTGGCGGCCGTCCTGATCACGCCGTCCACGACGACTCCGGGGAAGGTGACCCCGACCGGACCGGTCCAACCGAAATGCCCGGTGATGGTGCGCACCACCTCGGCCACCGCGTCCGGCGACGACGGCTCGGGGGTGGGGATGCGCAGCCGCTCTTCCAGCAGCTCACCGGCCTCTGTGTCGACCGGCGCGCCCTTGATGCCCGAGCCGCCGATGTCGATGCCCAGCACGTTCATGATCCTCTATCTACCCCGCAGGCGCGAAAAACTCTAATTCTGGACCCGGCTGAACCCCGCCTCCTCCCTCCGCGTATCTCGCGTCACAAGCGCTAACTAGGAGGCAACGGATGCGGCCACGCATCATCACACTCTGCGCTGTTGCGGTCGTCTTGGGAGCGACTCTCACCTCTCCCGCACACGCCACCACCAGGACGCGATTCGACGTCATCAACCTTGTGTCGGACGTTCAGGGCAAAGCCCCGGTCACCGACCCCAAGGTCGTCAACCCGTGGGGCCTGGCCATGGGCAAGACTCTGTGGGTCTCGAACACCGGCACCGGTAGCGCCACCGTCTACTCCGGCACGGGCAAGAAGGAGAAGACGGAGGTCGCCATCCCTGGCGGAGCCCCGACCGGCCAGGTGTTCAACCCCGGTGAGGGCTTCACCGTCAAGGGCAAGCCCGCCACCTTCATCTTCTCCAGCCCGAGCGGCGCCATCAGCGGCTGGAACGCGGAGGTCGACCCGGCCAACGCGGTCATCGCGGCGTTCACCCGCGGCGCCGACTACAAGGGGCTGGAACTCGTCCAGACCGAGGACGAGGCGTTCCTGCTGGCCGCCGACTTCGCCAGCGGGCGCATCCACGCCTTCGACGAGGACTTCAGGCGCATCCCGCTGGGCCGGTCGCAGTTCAGGGACCGGGCGCTGCCGAGGGGCTACAACGCCTACAACGTGGCGGTGGCCAACGGCAACATCTGGGTCGCCTACGCCCTGCGCGACCCGAGCACCGGCAAGCCCGTCTTCGGCAACGGCAAGGGCTTCGTCAGCCGCTTCAACGCCAGCGGGCGCCTGACCGGCCGCATCTCCCGCGTCGGGCTGAACGCCCCCTGGGGGATCACCGCCGCGCCCGAGGGCTGGAGCCGCAGCGAGTACCGGAACGCGCTGCTGGTCGGCAACTTCGGCGACGGCACCGTCCACGCCTACCGGAATGGCCGGCACCTGGGCTCGCTGCGCACGTCCGACGGCAAGCCGATCGTCCTGCCCGGCCTCTGGGACCTCGAGCCGGGCACCGCCGCCACCGGCGGCGAGAGCTCGCTGTGGTTCTCCGCCGGCATCGACGGCACCAAGCACGGCCTGATCGGGGTCATCGCCCCGCAGGGCACGAAGGTGAGCTCCAACGGTGCGGCGAGCACGCCGTCGAGCAGCCCGACGCACCCCTCGGGCCACCGGTCGAGCGCCCCGAATACCCAGCCGCCCTCCCAGAATCCCTACGGCGGGTACTGACAGGCGCTCCATCGCCGCCGCCCCCTGGCCTGGCGAGAAGCGCAGCTCGCCCAGCACGGCGAGGGGGCGGCGGTCCATCCAGCGAGACGGCCTCCGGAGTCCTCTAGAGTCCGGGATCATGAGTGAGCAGACGTTCAGCGAGTGGCTGAGGCAGCAGTGCGAGCCCGAGTGGACGGCGGTGGTGAGGCACCCGTTCGCGATGGCCATCTGCGAGGGAACGGCGGCCGGCGATGAGATGCGGCGCTACCTGGAGCAGGACTTCCAGTTCGTGGACTCCTTCACGGCACTGCTCGGCGCGGCCGTGGCCGCCGCCGACACGTTCGAGGCGCGGGTGCCGTACGGCACGTTCCTCGGGCAGGTGGCGACCACCGAGGAGAAGACGTACTTCCACCGGGCGCTGGCCGAGCTGGGCGGGCGGACCGAGGTGCCGCTGGAGCCGGTGACGGCGGCGTTCAGGCGGCTCATGGACGAGGTGCGGGTGTCGCAGGACTACCTGCTGATCGCCGCCGTGCTGTGCGTGGCCGAGTGGTGTTACCTCGGCTGGGCCTCGCGGGCGGCAGAGCCGCTGCCGGAGAGCTTCGTGCACCGCGAGTGGATCGAGCTGCACGAGGGCGCGGAGTTCCGCGCCTGGGTGGCCTTCCTGCGCGGCGAGCTCGACCGGCTGGGCGAAGGGCTGGGCGAGGAGCGGCGCCGGGAGGTGCTGGACGTCTTCCGCCGGGCCGTGGAGCTGGAGCGGGCCTTCTTCGACATGGCCGCCGGCTAGCCCAGGACGTCGGCGAGATCCTGAAACGTCCGGTAGTGGATGCCGGTCATGCCCAGCGCCCTGGCGGCCTCCACGTTCGGCAGCCGGTCGTCGACGAACAGGCAGCGCCCGGGCTCGGCCCCGGCCCGCTCGGCCGCGATCCGGTAGATGCGCGGGTCGGGCTTGGCCACGCCGACCCTGGCGCTGCTGACCACGTCGTCGGCGAAGTACGTCAGCCCGAGCCGGTCGATGTGCTCCTCCAGCGTGTCCATGGCGTTGGTCACGATGATCACCGGCACCCGCTCCTGCGCCCTGGCCAGCAGCCCCTTGACCTGCTCGTCCACCCAGAAGCCGATCTCGATGAACTCGGCCACGGCCTGCCGCGCGCGCTCGTCGCCGCCGAGCGCCGCCACGATCGACTCCGCCCACTGCGCCTCGGTGACGTGCCCGAGCGTCGGGGGCAGGATCAGCTCGGGGTCGAAGGCCGTCTTCATCAGGGGCAGGCCGTAGCGGGCCTCGATGTCGGCCTGGGCGGCGTGGTCGAAGTGGCGCAGCACGCCGTCGAAGTCGGTGAGAACCGCGTCGAAGGGGAACACGGAACAGCATTCTGCCTCACACCCGCACCCCGGGGTCCCCGCCACAGGTACCGGGACGACCCGCGGCACTACCATCTCCGAGACAGGATTCGGTATCGGAACGGTAGGGCATGAGCGATCATCGGCTGCCACGCGAGCTGGGCCCCCTGTTCGCCGACGGCGGCAGGGGGCGCAGGCTGCCCGTGGCCTTGCCCCCCGGTGACGTGGTCTGGCCGGATCCCGGCTACACCGGGCAGGGGGTGCCGGCGCGGCCGGCGTTCTGGATGAGCGACGAGCCGGTGACCGGCGCGGACTGGACGCTGCTGCGCGAGTGGCATGCGCACAGCGGCCTGTGGCCGCTGCTGCTGGACGAGTCGGCGCAGCCCTGGAGCGTCGGGCAGGTCGTGCCGGACGATCCCCGCCAGATCGACCACTTCACCGCCGAGGGGTTCATGGCGGAGGTGTGGCAGGAGTGGGTGGCGCAGATGCCGCCCGACGCGCTGGAGGAGCTGGACCCGTACGGCGCGCTCTGCCCGGGCCTGGCGGCGCCCGGCGTGCTGAAGGCCGAGCCGGAGGCGGTCGCCGACTGGCTGGCGGGCGAGCTGGCGGCCAGGGGCATGCCGCTCGGCCTGGTCGCGGCGGGCCGGGGCGCGGACGCGCTGGCGGTGATGGGCTGGCAGGGGGCGCTGCACCACAACGAGTGGATGGTGCCGATGGCGGCGGTGGTGCGGAGCTGGGAGGACAGGTTCGGGGCGCGGGTGGTGAGCGTCGGGTTCAACACGCTGGAGCTGAGCGTGGCGGCGCCGCCGGTCGATCCCGAGCACGCGCTGCACGTGGCGGCCGAGCACTGGACGTTCTGCCCGGACAACGTGGTGCAAGGGCCGGGCGATCTGCAGGGGTACGCCGACCAGATCGCCGGCCGTCACGTGTGGTCGTTCTGGTGGGACTGAAAGCGGGGGTTTTACGCTACCTTTAGCTTCCGTGCCATGGGGAGATCTGACGCCGGAGTTACTGCACTCCTCCGTCTGGGCCGACGGGCTGGTGGAGTCGGCGGGCATCCCCATCTATGACATGCCGCTGGTCTCGGTGGGCGGCGGCCTGGGCTCGTTCACGCTGCTCGACGTGCTGCGCGTCCGCGGCGTGGCCACCTCCGCCATGCGGGTGCTCTCGACCAGCGACTCCCCCTGGCAGACCTGGGAGTACCTGACGCGGGTCTCGCAGCTCCCGGCGCACGAGCGCATCCGCTCCGACTCGGGCGCGCGGCCCGACAACATCTGGGGCTTCCCCTCGTACGCGGTGCAGGAGGCCTGGCAGGAGCGCTCCGTCGGGCCGCTGTTCCAGGTGCTCACCGAGCCGATCGGCAGCGACTTCTACAGCCCGCGGGCCGCGCTCGTCATGCGGAGCGTGCAGCGCGAGGCCGACCGCATCGGCTACTGGGAGATGCTGGCCAAGGGGCAGGTCCGCATGGTCAGGAAGCGGCTGGGCGGCGGCTACTTCACCGTGCTGACGCCGCCGGCGGGCAGCGGGCCGACCAAGCGGGTGGCGCTGCGCTCGCGGTACGTGCATCTGGCCGTGGGGTATCCGGGGCTGAAGTTCCTCGACGACCTGCAGGAGTTCCGGCAGCGGCGGGGCGAGCGCTATCGCGTGGTGAACGCGTACGAGCCGCACGAGCACGTCTACGACCAGCTCAGCAAGCGTCCCGGCGTGGTGGTCGTGCGCGGGGCGGGCATCGTGGCCTCGCGGGTGCTGCAGCGCCTCATGGACGACAGGGAGCGGTACGGCCTGCAGACACAGATCGTGCACCTCTTCCGCACGTTCGTGACGGGCGCGCACGGGCCGCACGCGTTCATGCGGCGCAAGGGCGGCGACGGGTGGGCGTACCAGGCGTTCACGATGCCCAAGTCGGCGTTCGGCGGCCAGCTCAAGGCGCAGTTCCGCAAGGCGTCGCCGGAGCGGCGGGCCCGGCTGGCCGCGCTGGTGGCCGGCACCACCACGCCGAAGCTGGCCCGCTGGCAGGCGCAGATGCGCCGGGCCAGGCAGGGAAGCTGGTACCACCCGGTGCACGCCGAGGTGGAGCGCATCGACCAGGCGCCCGACGGCCGGCTGGTCACCCACACCCGCAGCGTGAGCTCGGCGCCCATGCAGTACGTCTCCGACTTCATCATCGACTGCACCGGCCTGGAGGCCGACATGCCGGAGCACCGGGTGCTGGCCGACCTGCTGCAGCACGGCGGCGCCCGCCCCAACAAGGCGGGCAGGCTGCAGGTGGGCCCGAGCTTCGAGGTGCTGGGCGCGGAGAACGGCGACGGCAAGCTGTACGCCTCGGGCGCGGCCACCGCGGGCAACCACTTCCTGGCCGTGGACAGCTTCCTCGGCATGCAGACCGCGGCCCTCGACATCGCCGACGACCTGGCCAGGCGGGGGTTCTGCAAGGGGCTGGGGCCGATCAGGTCGGTGTCGCAGTGGATGAAGTGGGCGGCGAACAGGAGACCGGCTTGATCCCGACACTCGCCGGGCGGGTGCAGACCCGGCTGTTCGTGCTGGCCACGGTGGGGGCGGTGCTGACGGCGCTGCTCGGGGCGGTGCTGCCGATGTCGCTGCGCGACGCGTTCGTGATGCTGCTGGCCGTGGCCGTGGTCGGCGTGGGCTGGGAGCTGCTGTACCACCTGCTGATGCAGTTCCGCTGGGACAAGGACTGGCCGACGCTGTTCGGGCTGGTCACGGTGGTGCCGGAGGGGCTGCTCCTGTGGGTGCTGCTCGATCTGGACCTGGTGCCGGGGGTCGAGGGGCCGGTGTCGTTCTGGGCGTTCGCCGTCATGTTCGGGGTCGTGTGGATCGGCCAGTGGCTGTTCGTGAACGGGCCCATGCGGGTGCTGTTCGTGCAGTGGCGGCTGCGGGGCGGCCGCCTGCTGTGAGAGCGAGATCCACCCGACCCGGGTGCGCTCGCGCGGCTCCGGGCCGTCGGCGGGCGTCGGCGAGTTCGGCGGCGTGACCCCGGGCGGTCAGGGGATCCGGGCCACGGCGCCGTAGTTGCCGGACGCGCTGGGCTGATCGGTACAGGTGGTGTCGTGGTCGTCGGGCCGCCATTCCGGGACCCACACCAGCCCCGGCTCTACCAGCACCAGACCTTCGAGCAACGCCTCGACCTCCTCCCGGGTGCGAATCGCGTGGCCCGGCAGCGTCATGGCCAGCAGGTCGTGAATGGCCGGCAACAACTCCGCCGGAATGGCGTCGAACGTGGTCTGCATGACCGACAGGTAACTCCGCTCCGGGACCACCTGCCGAATCCGTTTGATCACGTAATGGAAGTACTCGTCGTCGTTCAGGCTGTGGGTGGACAGCAGCAACACGGCCATCGGCCGGTCCCAGTCGAGGAATGTCTGCAGCACCCGGTCGTCGAGGACGTCGTCGATCTCGCGCACGTCGCCCTCCACGACGCGGACGAGGTCGGTGACGGGCTCGATGGTCGCCCTCGCTCCGGCCAGCACCATGGGGTCGTTCTCCACGTAGACCACGCGCGGCACCGAGGCGCTCAGGGCGTTGCGGGCCACGTCGTGCAACTGCCTGCCCGGTGGCAGGCCGCTCGGGACGCCGCTTCCGACGATCACGAACTGGTCCACACCCTCGCTCGCCAGATGGCGGACCACACGGCGTAAATATTCGAGCACGGCCCTGGCGGCCGTCGTCGTGATGGGTGCGGCCTGATCATAACGGCGGATGACATCCCGGTCCGCCACGAAGTTGTTCTTCCCGCCCGCGGCGGCGTCGAGAATACGAGTGACACGCGCTTGGGTCATCTCCAGCATCGCCAAGTTTCGGACGGCACGCTGACGCATTGAGTGTTACCCCTTTCCCCTCGCCCACTATCTCGGGAAAAGCTGATCCTTTCGGACCCCACTCGATGACCCAGACCATATGATCCTCGCCCCACGGCGGATGACAACCGCGAAAGCCATTGATTATGGATATACCTACGTAACCATTCGTTGGTACAAACCGGCGAAGAGATCAAATACCCAGAGAACGCGAAAGCTTTTCGCGATGGTAGTTGAGCATCTCGAAGGTCTCGTCGCGGGTGGTCGTCGTCACCGACAGCTTGGTGAACGCCTGGTGGAAGGCCTCCACGGCGGCCGCGTCGGTGATCAGCGCGTCGGACTCGATGCCGTGGGCGCAGGCGATGTCGGGCTCGAAGGCCTCGGAGAAGCGCCACAGCGTGAACGGGCCGGTGCGCGGCACGTACGCCGGATCCTCCATCGGCACGACGTGCAGCGAGACGTTGGGCCGCTTGGCGTGCTCGATCAGCACGTCGAGCTGGCGGAGCTGGACGTGCTGCCCGACGATCGAGCGCGTCAGCACGCTCTCGTCGATCACGGCCCACAACACCACGCCGTTGTCGCGGGGCACCGCCTCCTGGCGGGCCAGCACGAGCGCGAGCGCCTCCTCCACCGTCTGCTGCCCGAGCGTGGCGGGCCCGGCCACGGTGATGGCGGCCCTGGCGTACTCCTCGGTCTGCAGCAGCGGCGGGACGAACTGGTTGTGGTAGGTGCGGATCACCGTGGCACGCCCCTCCAGGGCGTAGCCGGTGGCCAGCCAGACGGGCACCGACTGCGCGTCGTACCAGGCGGCCTGGCGCTCGCCCCTGGCCAGCGAGAGCACGTACTCGCGGATGGGGGGCACGCAGACGCCGTAGACGGTCAGCAGGCGCTCGACGGTGATGGGCGCCGGCGCGATGCGGCCCTCCTCGATGGCGGGGATCGCGGCCGCGCCCCTGCCGATCGCGGTCTCGACCTGCTCGACGGAGAGCTGCGCGGACAGGCGCAGGCCGTGCAGCCGCTTGCCCAGCGCCCGGCGCTGCGGGCCGCTCAGCGGCGCGACCGCCTCGGGGATGTCGGCCGTCGGCTCGGGCTCCTCGGGCAACCCCTCGGCCTTGCGGGCCAGCTCGATCACGCCGCGCAGCACGGACAGCGAGCTCTCCGACAGCCCCGAGGCGGACAGGCCGGTCGTGGCCGCTCGCAGCTGCAGGTCCTCCACCGAGCCGGACTCGAGGTAGTCGTCGCCGACCAGCCAGCCGACGCTCACCTGCAGGCAGGACGCCAGCGCCCTGAGCACCTGGAGCGTCGGGTTGGTCTGCTTGCCGGTGCGCAACTGGCTGACGTAGGCACGGGTGATCGGGATGCCGGCCTCCGTCAGGGCGGAGGCGACCTGCGCGCCGGTGAAGCCGCGCTTGGTCAGCGCGAGATCGAGCCGCTCGGCGAAGTTCGCCACGGCACACCTCCTTGCCGCCCGTGAACATGGTCCAGCGTAAGGGACGCGGGCCCCACTGTCCCCTGCCATGCGGGCAAGCTCTGCCACGCAGGCAGGTATCAACTTATGCGCAAACTGTCAGTTGACATAGCCCCCCTCATAAGCGGACTATCGGTTCACGTGGTAACTGTGACTTAACAGTCTCAGGGTTCTGGAGAGATCCCCCTGCGAGGAGGTGGCCGGACGTGACCATGGATTCGACCTTCCTGGACGGCCCGGCCGTCCCTGGTCAGGAGCGGGTGGTCCAGCGCATCTGCGCCCGCGTGGCGGGACCCGTGGCGGGAGCCGGCGTACACGTCGCCGGCCTGCCTCTGGGCGGGGTCCAGGTCTGGCTGGACGACCCCGGCCACCGCTGGCGCTTCTACCACCGGATGGCCCGCGAGCTGCGGCTGGCGGGCTGGCACACCGAGACGGGCCCCGATCGGCTGCTGTTGCTCGGGTGGAGTGCGGTCTGCCTGAGCCACCGCGTCAGGATGCTCGGCGCGGCCCTCGCGGGCCGGCTGGCGGACTTCGACAAGACGGCGTTCACCGCCGTCATGGTCGCCACCCGGCTGCGCCACGAGGGGTTCCCCGCCGTGGAGCTGCCCGTCGAGGTCGAGGCCCACTGCGCCGAGGAGCTGCGCTGGCCGGCCAGGCTGGCCGACCTCGACGGTCTCGAACGGCGCTCGTCGCTGGAGCCCCTGCGGCTGAGGCTGGCCCAGGTGGCCGGCCTGGAGGCCAAGGTGGGCCGGCGCTGCGGCGAGCATCTCGCGCTCGCCTCCAAGGTCGCGCGCATGGTGGCCGGCGGTGCGGGACCGGCCCGTACGCGCGCGGCAGGACCCAGAGCCGGGCTGACGGAGCGCATGGTCTGCGTCAGCGTTCCGAACGTGGCCGAGAGCGCGGTGACGGCTCGATGAATCTCCCGGCCCCCATCTGCCTGGGCGCGACGGCGGTCATCCCGTCCGCGTCTCGGCACCCGCTGCCACCCCGCGGCGCACGGCCGCCGGCCTCTCCCGGCCGGCGCGGCCCGTACGCGGCCCGCGTGGCAGCCCTCCCAGCGCCGGCCCCGGCGCTTCCCCACCCCCACGGCACCGTGCGGCACGTGCCCGACATAGTCGGCGCGGTGCTGACGGCCAGCGCGGTAGCGGCTGGCGTGCTGGCCGTCTCGAGGGGTGGCGACTGGGGCCGGCTTTCTCACCGCCCGCAGGGTCGCGTACGCGCGTACGCCGTCCTGCCGCTGATCTCGTGGCGGCGGCGTGCCCGCGACCCGCGGCGGTTTCGCGGCTCTCCAGGAGCCGCCACGAAGGCGGCGGCGCCTCCGGCCGTGCCGGTCGTCCGCCGCGTCGGGCTCGGCAGGGTCGTCTACGGCGGTGCATCCGGCCTGGACGGCACCATCGGCACGACAGCGAAGCCGGGCGGACCGATCGCCGTGACGGGCGCCACGGTGCCGATCGGCCGGCCACCCCTGCGGGGGCCGGTGCCCGGGCACGCCCGCGTGCTCATGGCCGTCCTGCCGGCCACCGTTCTGCTCGCCGCCACGGCGCTGGTGCGGGTCGCCGGGGCGTCGGAACGTGAGAACGGACCTCGATCCCGACGCGCGGCCGAAGAGGGGCCGGCGATGCCCCGCCGGCTCCTCGCCGAGCCGCGCGCACGTCTCGACCGGGCCGGGACCCGACCGGCCCGCCCCGCAGATCCACCCCGAGTAACCCACCCGCTGTAAATAGGAGCCAGACCATGCTCACCGACGAGTTGCGCAGGCAACCGCACGAAGTCCACGCGCGGGGCGTACGGCCCGGCGCGCCGCCACCGTCCTGGGGCGGGGAACCGCGAGGCGAGGAACAGGCGGCGGGATCGGCGCGCACCGTGCACCGGCTGCGCCGCATCCGGCAGGTGTCCGTCGAAGCCATCACCGAGATCGACGAAGCGCTACGGCACCGAGCCCACTGACCCTCTCTCTCGCCTTCCCGCACAGGAGGACAAGACCATGCGCACCGTCCGGGGCACACGATGAGCCGCCGCAGGGTCGGCGTGCTCGTGGCACCCGCGAACCCGTCCGCGGAACCCGAGCTCACCCGGCTGCTCGGCTCGCGGGCCGACATGCACGTCGCCCGCCTCCCCGTACGGCTGGGGCCGTCCCTGGCCGACCGGCTGGAGAGCTACAACGCCGCCATGCCCGCCATGATCGGCGCGTTCGACGGCCTGCGGCTGGACGCGATGGTCATGGCCTGCAGCCAGCCCCGCTACCTGCTCGGGCCCGACGAGGACCGCGAGCAGTGCGCCGAGCTGACGGCCGCGACCGGGGTGCCGTTCGCCACCGCCACGCTGGCCACCCGCGAGGCGCTGGAGCACGTCATGGCGAGCGACATCGTGCTGGTCTCGCCGTACCAGCCGTGGGTGACGGACCTGGCGGAGCGGTTCTGGAAGACGGCCGGGCTGAACGTCACCCAGGTCGTCCAGGTACGCGCGCCGGACGGCTACTCGCCTTACGGGCACACGCCCGCCTCGCTGGTCAGCCAGGTCGAGCTGGCGGAGCCGCCCGGGGACGCCGTGCTGCTCTTCACCGGCACCGGGCTGCCCACGCTGCCCGTGCTCAGGCCGCTGACCAGCGGCAACGACCGGACCTTGCTCACCTCGAACCTCTGCGTGGCCTGGTGGGCCCTGTCCAAGGCCGTCGGCCGGCACGTGACGCTCAGCCGCGTGCCGTACCGCCGCCACCACATGGCGGCCGCGGCGCGGATGGGAGGCAGGCCATGAACGGCGTCATCGTGGTCGGCGCGGGACCCGCCGGCCTGACCGCCGCTCTCTCCCTGGCCAGGGCCGGGATCCCGGTCACCGTGCTGGAGCGCGAGAACGAGCTGCCCCGGCAGCCGCGCGCCTGCACGTTCCACCCCGCCACGCTCGACCTGCTGGACGACCTCGGCGTGGCGGCCAGGCTGGTGACCGCCGGCCGGGTGGTGGACCGGGTGCAGTGGCGCGACCGGTCGGGGATCGTGCCGGCCGAGATGGGCATGAACCGGCTCGACGGCCTGACCAAGCATCCGTTCAGGATCCACGCCGACCAGGCCTCCCTGACCCCGCTGCTGCTCGCCGCCCTGAACGTCTACCCGGACGTGGACGTGCGGTTCGGCACCCACGTGGACGGTGTGGCGGAGGGCGGCACAGGGATCCGGGTCCGCGTCGGCCACACCTGGACGCGGGCCCGGTACATGATCGCCGCCGACGGCGCGCACAGCACCGTACGCAGCTCGCTGGGCCTGCCGTTCCCCAGGTCCGCCTACCCGGCGCAGGCGCTGCGCGTGTTCACCGACTCGCCGCTCGACCGGCTGCTGCCGAGCCTGGCGCCGCTGACGTACGTGCGGGACGTGCAGCAGTCGTGCACGCTGCTCGGGCTGCCCGACCACTGGCGGATCATCTTCAAGATCCCCTGTGACACGCACGAGCCGCTGTCCCCGTCGAACCTGTCCCTGCTGGTCCGCAGGGCCCTGCCCGGCGCGGGCGAGCCGATCCGGATCACCGGCGCCGACCGGTTCGGGCTGTCGAGGGGGGTGCTGACCTCCTACCGGTGCGGGCGGGTGCTGTTCGTGGGCGACGCCGCGCACCTGACCTCCACCGTCGGCGGGCTCAACATGAACGCGGGCATCCACGACGCCGCCGAGGCCGGCCAGGTGATCGCGGCCGTGCTCGGCGGCTACGCCCGGCCCGCCGCGCTGGAGGCGTGGGCCTGGCGGCGCCGCTCGGTGCTGCTGCAACGGGTGATCCCGCGCGGCGAGACCCGGCTGGCGGGCGTGCGCGAGCGCGACAGCGCCCGGCTCGCGGCGGCCATGGCCGGGCTGCGGGCCATCGCCGGGGACCCGGACGCCACGCGCGCCTACCTGGCGCAGGCGTCGCTGCTCGACACGCCGAGCTCCGCATCCGCCGATTCGGCCGGGAGGACCTGACCCCGGGACCCGTGGCCGCGTACCGAATGGAGGAGGTGACACCGGATGTGGCGAACCCTGTCGGACGACGCACGCCAGGCCATTCGTGACCTGTGCGACAAGCACGGAGCACGCCTCTACGACTACTGCCGCACCGAGCTCGCCGCGGGCGACGCCGAACAGGCGGTCGCCGGGGCCGCGATGACGGTGCACCTGTACGCGGACCGCGTGGTGGATCCGGCCCTGCGCCGGCCCTGGCTGTACGCGGTGGCCAGAGCCCACCGGGCGGTCGTCGCCAAGCCCGCGAGCATCGGCTCGTGGTCGCGGCCCGGCCGCATGTCGGAGCTGCTGCCCGAGGCGCTGCTGTCCCTGGAGCGCCCGCAGCGCGAGCTGCTCGACCTGTCCGTACGGCACGGCCTGGCCGACAGGGAGCTCGCCGCGATCTTCGAGCTGCCCGAGCCCGAGGTACGCGCCATCGTCATGCGGGCCGCGGCGGCCCTGGAGGAATGGTTCGCCGCGATCGTCGCCGCCCGCTCCCGCGACGGGTGCCCCGAGCTGACGGCACGCATGGCCGAATGGGTCGCGGCCCCGGGACGGCGGGCCAGGGCCAGGATCGGCCGGCACATCCAGTCCTGCGCGAGCTGCCGGGCCGCGCCCAGGACCATGACGGCGGGGGCGCTGCTGCGCCGCCTGCCGATCGCGGCACTGCCCGGCACTCTTCCCAACCGGCTGGCGTCGGCGCAGCCGTTGCCCGGCGAGGGGCCACTCTGGCGGGCCGACGGCTTTCCTGTGCAGGCCCGCACACTGGTCGAGACCGGCTCCTCGTTGCCGGCTCCACCGGTCGCCGACGCCACGCCGCCCGCCCCGGTCGCCGGCCCCACGACGGCGACCCCGGGAAAGCCCTGGTCGGCGGCGGGCGCGGCTGCCGCCGACCAGGAGCACCCCGGCGCCGAACGGGAACGGCGCGGCCCCGAGCCCGAACGCCCGGCCGCTGCCGCTCCCGGGCATCCGGGCGCCGACCTGGAAGGCCCTGGCGGTGGTCTGGGGCATCCCGGCGCGCCGGCCGTGCGCGGGCGGCATCCGTTCACGCCGCCGAGCCGTACGCGGCCCTTCCGCGGCGGCGCGTACGGCGACAAGCTCGTCTACACCACCGCCATCAAGGGCGAGAGCAACGGCACCCACCACAACGGCGCGATCGTCCGCTACGGCGGCATCACCCTGTCCGCCCTGGAACAGTCGCCGGACGGGGGTGGCGCGCAGTGGCAGGAGTTCTGGCAGCCACCCGCGGACGACGACGATCCCGAGCCCGGCACCCCGATCAGGGCCGTGGCCAGGCTCGGGCTGATCCTGGGCGTGGGCCTGCTGGCGGCGGGCCTCATCTGGGCCGTGCTGAACGCCCAGGCCCACCCGGCCACGCTCACCAAGGCCGCCGCGCAGACGAGCGTGCCGCCGCAGGAGCCCTCGAGCTGGGTCGCCGAGGCCACCACCGACAGCGCTGCGGGGTCGGCGCTGAAGTCCGTGCCCAGGAGGTCCACCCTGCCGCGGCCCGCGCCGCCGGTGGCCCGGCTGTCGCCGTCGTCGTTGTGGCTGGGGCCGGAGCGCGGCGGGAGGTTCTCGCTGTCGTGCACGGGCCGGTGCGAGATCACCTCGGTCTCCGGCACGAACGGCATCGCCGTCACCGGCACCCGGTTCCGCATCCGTTCCCCTCAGGACCCCTGTGACCTGGAGCCCGGCGTGCACCGCGGGAGGATCGCCGTCCAGTGGACCGGCCGCGCCACCGGCGACGGGAGCACCACCGGCGGCGTCACGACCGGCGGCGGGACGCTGACCATGAACGTGGCCTGGACGGTCGGCCGCTCCACGGACGACCGCGTGCTGATGGCGGACGACCGCGTGCTGACGGTGGACGCCGATCGGTCGCCGCCCCGCTGCGACTGACGCCGCGGGGGCCGGTCACCGCGCACGCGCGGGGACGACCCCGGGCATGACCCCCGCCGGAGTACGGCGAGGGTCATGGGACGGGCCTAGAAGAACTGGAACTCGGCCTCGGGCTGAGGCAGCTCCACCCGGTCGGGCCCGCGGAACTTGGCGGTGTCCTGAGGCACGTCCGCCAGCGGCGTCCCCAGCACGAACGGCACGCTCACGCTGCTGCGAGCCAGGTCGACGGTGACGTTGGCCCCCGTTCCCGCCTCATCGGTGTAGGTCGAGTCGGTGCCCGCGACCACCAGCCCGATCCGATGCCCCTTCTTGAACGTGTAGTCCTGCGGCAGGGTCAGCCACCGCACCGTGCCGTACGTGCCCACCGGCAGCGGCGTGGCCTGGCTGAGCGACTGCCGGTTCTGCACGTCGATCCAGCCGCGGGCGACGATCTCCAGGGGCCGGGTGGCGAGGTTCGTGACGACCTTGCGGTAGCAGGCGTCGTCGGCGGCCGTGCTCTCCCCGTGGCAGTCCTCCTCGGCGAGGGTCGTGATGCCCTGGCCGCGGCGCCAGTCCACGCGGGTGCTCTCGCCGAAGTCCACCAGCAGCGCCGTGAGGTTGGAGGTGGGCTTGTCGAGCTTGACCCGCAGGTCGGCGGTGGGCGTGCCGGACAGCCGCAGGTCGAGCGGGAGCGCCCCGGTGGTGAACGCCACCCGGCCGGGGTGCGCGGTGCCCACGTCGGCCACCATGTCGTTCTCGCTCATGGCGATGTCGGTGAAGGAGGCGGTGCTGTTCCTGGCGGCGGGCCGCAGGCCGAGCGAGCCGTCGGGCGCGGGCCGCAGCGACGCCTTGATCGCGAACGGGGCCGGCCAGTCGCGCTGCCTGACCCACTGCACGGGGCCGACCTCGACGTCGGCGCGGGGCTCGTTCATGATCCCGTTGCGGACGCCGTGCAGCCAGTGGTCGAACCACCGGTGCAGCGTGTCCACCCACAGCCCCCTGCGCCCCTCGAAGTCGAACGGGTCCACGTGCTGGGTCTGGCCGACCCAGATCTTGCGGGGCACGTGCCGGTCGGCCAGCGCCTTCCACCAGGCGGAGAAGTTGTCGGGCTTGACGTTGAGGTCGTTGACCGTGTGCACGACGAAGACGCTCGCCCGGACCTTGGAGACGTCGGCGAGCAGGCCCTCGATGTAGTCGCGCTCGGCCCAGAACGGGTTGTGGTCGCCCGTGGCGTCGCCGTCCTCGGCGTCCATCCTGTCGCGCACGGCCTGGCACTTGGCCTCGGGGTCGGTGTCGACGTAGTTGGCCAGCCAGGAGGCGTAGTCGTAGTTGTAGACGACGCCGTTCGAGCGCTGGTACTTGTACCAGGAGCTGATCGCCGAGATCGGCACGATGGTCTTCAGCCCCTCGACGCCGGTCGCGGCGACGGCGTTGGCGAGGGTGCCGTCGTACGACTTGCCGATCATCGCGGACTTGCCGGTCGTCCAGTCGGCCACGGCCGGGGTGCCGTCGGCCCTGAAGGCCTTGGCGCGGCCGTTCAGCCAGTCGATGACGGCCTTGCCGCCCAGTACGTCGGCCTTGCCGCCGACGTCGGGGCAGCCGTCGGACCTGGTGGTGCCGAGCATGTCGACGTTCAGGACGGCGTAGCCGCGCGGGACGAAGTAGTTGTCATAGAAGAGCGGAAATTTCGTGACATTTCCGGCGGCGTCGTAGACCTTGCGCTCCGACTCGTTGCCGCGGCCCGAGTTGTCGTAGTACGGGCTCTCGTCAATGATCACCGGCACCCTGAGCGAGGGGCCGGACTCCTTGGGCCGGATGATGTCCACCCTGACCTTGTCGAGCGCGCCGTCGAGGTCGCTGTCGACGGTCGACTCCACGTACACGTGCTCACGGACGGCGTCCGCGTACGAGAAGACCGGCTGCGTGCGGCCGTTCTGGACGGTGATCGCGGGAGCGGCTGCGGCGGCCTGGGCAGGGGTTGCTATCGCGAGGGTGAGGGCGACTGCGAAGAGGGCTGGGCGTAATTGTGACACGCGTGACCTCCGGGACGGTTGGACCGAAACAAGCGCAATCTCTCAGACGGCCAGAGAGGTGGCAATATCCAGGGCATGGATGTGTTGGATCGGGTACGGGGCTGCCTCCTGGGCGGCGCTATCGGCGACGCGCTCGGCGCGCCGATCGAGTTCCAGTCGTTGCGGGAGATCCGCAAGCATCACGGGACGGGCGGCATCACGGGATATGTCACGACCTGGCAAGGCAAGACCGGCCTGATCACGGATGACACCCAGATGACCCTCTTCACCGTCGAGGGCCTGCTGGACGCCCGCGTCACCGCAGCTCACGCTAGCGGAGCGGAGGCCGGAGAGGGTGGCGGCGCGCGGGACGGGGAGCGGGGCAGCACGCCGGGCGCGGAACGGGGAGGTGCCGAAGGCGGTGCGCGGGCGGCGGCCGTGGACGCGGTTCGGCGGGCGTACCTGCGCTGGCTCGACACCCAGCAGCATCAGGCTCCCCCGCCGGCGGGCCTCCTCCACCAGACGGGCCTGCTCCGTGAGGAGGCCTGGCTGTACTCGCGGCGCGCCCCGGGCAACGCCTGCCTGTCAGGACTGCACCGCTGGTTCCCCGGCCCGTCCCCGTGGGGCGAGCCCGGCCCGGTGAACCCCGACTCGAAGGGCTGCGGCACGGTGATGCGCTCGGCCCCGTTCGGCCTGGTCAACCGTGTGCCACGGGAGGCGTTCGAGCTGGCGGCGGTCTGCGCGCAGATCACCCACGGCCATCCGACCGGCTACCTCGCCGCCGGGGCGTTCGCGGCGATCATCACCCACCTCATGGCCGGGCAGGCGCTGGAGCCTGCCGTCCACCAGGCGATGGAGCTGCTGGCCGAGTATCCCGGCCACGAGGAGACCACCGCCGCCCTGCGCGCCGCCGTGCACCTGGCGGGCGGCGGCGGGCACTCGCCGGAGGCGGTCGAGTCGCTGGGCGGCGCCTGGGTGGCCGAGGAGGCGCTGGCCATCGGCGTCTACTGCGCGCTGGCCGAGCCCGCCGTGGACAGGGCCCTGCTGCTGTCGGTCAACCACTCGGGCGACAGCGACTCGACCGGCTCGGTGTGCGGCAACCTCCTGGGCGCCCTGCACGGCACCGCCCCGCTGCCCGCCGCCTGGCTGGCGCCGCTGGAGGGCAGGGACACGATCGAACGCCTCGCCGCCGAGCTGGCCTGACCACGTCACCATTAGGGTGGATGTTCTTTCCGCCGAACAGGAGTGGGCGCATGCGTAACGTCGCCAGGACCTCGCTCGTGGACGCCGCCATCGCCGAGCTCCGCAGGGAGATCGCCGCGGGGGTGTGGCCGGTCGGCACCAAGATCCCGTCCGAGAGCCGCCTCGCGGAGAGTCTGGGCATGAGCAGGCTGTCGGTGCGGGAGGCGGTGCGGGTCCTGGCGCACGCGGGGCTGCTGCACACCCGGCAGGGCGACGGCACGTACGTGACCGCGACCGACGAGTCCCAGGTCGCGCTGCGACGCCGGCTCGACACGGCGGCCGCCATGGACATCATCGACGTGCGCCGCGGCCTCGACCTGGTCGCGGCCAGGCTGGCGGCGGGCCGGCGCACCGAGGAGGACCTGGCCGCGATGCGCGAGACCCTGGCCCGCAGGGACGCGGCGGGGCGGGCCGGCGACCTCGACGGGTTCGCCGACGCGGATGTGGACTTCCACCTGCTGGTGGCGGACGCCGCGCACAACGCGCTGCTGGGCGACCTCTACCGCAGCATGAGCGACGCGCTGCGCGACAGCGTCAGGGACCAGGAGGAGGCGGCGCTGGTTCCCGACACCTCGCACGAGGAGCTGCTGCGGGCGATCGAGGAGGGAGACGCGGCGCGGGCCGTCGCGGTCTCGGTCGCCATCCTCGACCAGCAGGAGCGCGACCTCTGACAGGCGCGTCCCGGGCCGTCAGCGCGTCCTGACGATCAGCCGGCGGATCCTGCGCCCGCCCCCGGCGCCCTCACCGCCGCCGAAGGGGAAGGAGCCGAGGTGAGCCCCCGACGCGTGCCGCTCGGGAAGGAGGGCGTCGGGAGCGCACCCCGGCGGTCTGCCCCGCCTCTACCCAGAAATGACGATGGTGTCCTCCGGCGACCGATGATCCGGCCGATCCGGCTGCTCCTCCCTGCGCCGCCGCAGCATCACCGGCAGCCCCAGCGCCGCCCAGGCCACCACCGCGCCGCCGGCGGCGGCCAGGAGCAGCGTGTACGCGGGCACCCCGCCCGGATCGCCTGCCCGAGCCGCCGGAGAGGCTGCGACCACGGGCGCGGCAGGCGCGGACGCGGGCACCGGCACGGGCGCGGGCCCGGCCGTCATCGCGCTCCCGTCGCCGGGCTCGAACCCCGGCGGCCGCACGTCGCCCCAGTAGTCGTGACCGCCCTGCCCGATCGCGGCCACCAGCTCGGGCGCCACGGGCTTGATCCGCAGGGCTCCTGGCACGGTGAGCGTCCCCACCTCGTACGGCTGGAACGGCCCCTGGACGCCCTCGACCTTCCACACCCCTTCGGGCACGACCACGGACGCCAGGTAGTGCGCGGCCTCCGGCAGCGCCGTCCCCTTGAACTCGAGGCTCCTGCCGTCCTGCCCGGTGAGCCGCAGCCCGACGGGCTCCATCTTCCCCTCGAACGGGTGGGTGCCGTGCTGCAGCACCCAGAACCCCAGCGCGTACGACGTCCCGCCCTCGAACCGGGACGGCGCGGGATCCAGGTACGTCACCGCCCACCCGCCGGCCGCCACGGCCGGAGTTCCCCCGACGACCAGCGCGGCGATCAGAGCCGGCAGCGCGATGATCGCGGCCAGGGCCTTCCTCTTCATGGGACCACCTCCGGTGTATATACACCGGCGGCCGGACGGAGGTTCTCCGGGGATCCGGCGGGTCCCGCCAAGGGTCTGCGACATTTCCCGAAACGGCGCGCACAATGGAGGCAAGGGCGAGAATTCGGCGAGGAGCGAGGAGGCTTACGCCGTGTCCGCCGCCGGACGTGAATATCTGACCGCGATGCTCGACGTGCTCGTTTACGAGAACGTCTTGGTCGCGTGGCGGCGGATGCCGCTGGGCGGATACATGATCGTCTCGCACGAGGGCGAGGAGATCAGGCTGACCGCGCAAGAGGCGGAGATGTGGGCCCGTGGCGCCTTCGCGGTCTACCTGGCCCTGGTGGATCAGCGCCGCATCAATCCCCGGATCCCCGGCGACACCACCCAGAATTAGCCCACATATCGCGCAAAATGCCTATTTCTGGATATGCGGCGCATTAACCGCGCGATATACGGCGAGTCACGGCCGGGGTTTCCGGCCCGCGCCGGCCACAGGGTCCTGTTGCCACCTCGGCAACAGGGTCCTGGTGCCGAGGTGGCGGCCGATCCCCCGACCCGCCGCCAGCCCCGCCCTCCTACCCGGGCCGCTCAGGACCCTCGCGCGTTCAGGACGCCTTGTTGTTCATGAACTGCGAGATCTTCCACTCCTCGCCGTCCTTCGTGAGCACGAACAGCTCGCGGTAGTTGTCGCTGCCCTGCTTGCTGGTCGAGCGGACGATGGCGTCCGTGTCCCCCGCCGTACGCGACTCGTCGATCGTGTGCGTGGCCTGCTTCATGCCGTTGCCCTGGAGCTGCTTCTGGAACAGGGTGCGGATCGCCTCGCTGCCCTCCGCCGTGGGCTGCCCGTTCACGGCGGCCACCGCGTCGTCGGAGAAGGAGTTGACGACCTGGTCGACGTTCCCGGACTTGACTGCGCTGAAGAAGCCCTGGACGGCCGACTGTGCCTGGCCGCCGCCCGCGGTGTCCGTCGGAGAGGCCTCGTCCGTGGCGTCGGGGGAGGTGTCGGTCTCCCCCGGCGACATGGAGTCCATGTCGGTGGGCGTGCCTGGGCTCGCCGCGCCCTTCATCGCCTGGGTGTTGTTCCCCGCGGAGCAGCCCGCGACGAGGAGGGCGGGCACGATCGCCGCCAGCAGGAGTGCCCTGCGCTGAGAAATCTTGCTCATGGCCGCTTTGATGCCCCCGCGGGTCGGTGGCGAATGCGCGGTTTAGGCACTTCGCACGACCCCTTTACCTGGTCCGGGTATTACTCACGGTAACAGTTCACAGGAATGGGCGATACCGGTCAGAGCCGTGATCGTTGCCCCGCCGATACCAGCGCGTACGGCAGCGCCGATAGCGTCCATCCAGTGCCGCGAACCCAGGCGAACCCCGAACCACTTCCCCAGCGCGAGGACGCCGAACGCTGCGAACGCGTCGACTCCGATCGGCGCTGCGTGTTACCGGCGGCCCATCGCGGAGCGCACGTCTACCCTCCGGCCGAAGTGAGCGCCGTGGAGACCAGAGCCTAGCCTGCGACCCGCCCGCGGCGCAGCCACCACACCCGGACGGCGGCGTTCGGATGTACCCACCACGCCCGAACGGGCGCCGTTCGGGCGCGCCCACCACGCCCGAACGGCGGCACCGGCGCCGCGCGCCCGAAGCGACCCAGGCCGTCGTGCGAGCCGACGGCCTGGGCCCCGTCCTGTCCGGCGGCACCCGCTAGACGCCGACCTCCACCCGCTGTTCGAGGCTGACCTCCACGCGCCCGCCGTCGCCCACCCGCACGGAGTAGACCGGCACCGACACCGCCTCGTCGTCCAGGCAGCGCCCGGTCACCAGCGAGAACACCTGCTTGTGCAGCGGCGAGGCGACCGTCGGCTCGCCCTTCCTGGTGCCGACGATGCCGCGCGAGAGCACGTACGCCCCGCTGAACGGGTCGAGGTTGCCCAGCGCGTACAGATCGTCGTCGTAGGTGCGGAAGATGGCCACCTGCGTGCCCTCGACCAGGGCGCAGACACCGCGTTCCGGCAGCAGCGCCTCGAAGGCGCAGATCGTCGTCCAGTTCACTGGGCCATCACCGGCTTGATCTGGCCGCGCTCGCTGGAGAACACGATCGACGGGTCGGGCACGCCGGGGGCGTTGACGAAGCTCACGAACCGGCTCAGCTTCTCCGGATCGTCCAGCGTGGCGGCCCACTCGTCGGCGTACGTGGCGGTGTGGCGCTCCATCTGCGCGTCCAGGTCGGCGCAGATGCCCAGGGAATCTTCCATGATCACCTCACGGAGGTAGTCGAGCCCGCCATCCAGGGACTCGAGCCAGGTGGACGTGCGTTGCAGCCTGTCGGCGGTGCGGATGTAGAACATCAGGAACCGGTCGATGGTCCTGATCAGCTCGTCGGTGGTCAGGTCGTTGGCCAGCAGGTCGGCGTGGCGGGGCTTGAAGCCGCCGTTGCCGCCGACGTACAGGTTCCAGCCCTGCTCGGTGGCGATGATGCCGAAGTCCTTCGAGCGGGCCTCGGCGCACTCGCGAGCGCAGCCGGAGACGGCCGACTTGAGCTTGTGCGGCGAGCGCAGGCCCCGGTAACGCAGCTCCAGCGCGATGGCCATGCCCACCGAGTCCTGCACGCCGTAGCGGCACCAGGTCGAGCCCACGCACGACTTGACCGTGCGCAGCGCCTTGCCGTACGCATGCCCGGACTCGAACCCGGCGTCCACCAGCCGCCGCCAGATCTCCGGGAGCTGGTCGACCCGGGCCCCGAACAGGTCGATGCGCTGCCCGCCGGTGATCTTGGTGTAGAGGCCGAAGTCGCGGGCCACCTCGCCGATCACGATCAGCTTTTCGGGCGTGATCTCGCCGCCCGGGATGCGCGGCACGACCGAGTACGTGCCGTTCTTCTGGATGTTGGCGAGGAAGGCGTCGTTCGTGTCCTGCAGCGTGGCACGCTCGCCCTCCAGCACGTGCCCGTTGTGCAGCGAGGCCAGGATCGAGGCCACCGCCGGCTTGCAGATGTCGCAGCCCCTGCCCTGCCCGTGCTGGGTGATGAGCTCGGAGAACGTCGTGATGCCGCGCACCCGTACGATGTCGAACAGCTCGGCCCGCGAGTACGTGAAGTGCTCGCACAGCGCCTTGCTCACCTCGACGCCCGACTTCTCCAGCAGCTGCTTGAGCATCGGCACGCAGCTCCCGCAGGTCGTGCCGGCCCGCGTGCACGCCTTCAGGCCGGGCACGTCGGTCACGCCCTTGTCGGCGATGGCCGTGCGGATGTCGCCCGCGCACACGTTGTTGCACGAGCACACCTGCGCCTCGTCCGGCAGGTCGAGCTGCGCCCCCGCCCCGCTGAACAGCAGGTCGGACGGCGAGGCGGGCAGCGACTTGCCCACGAACGGCCGCAGCTGCGTGTACGGCGAGGCGTCGCCCACGCAGATGCCGCCGAGCAGCGTCTGCGCGTCGTCGCTGATGAACAGCTTCTTGTAGACCCCGGCGACCGGGTCCATGTAGGTGACGTCCAGCGCCCCGTCCATGGCCCCGAACTGCGCCACCTCGACGCCCAGCAGCTTGAGCTTCGTGGACATGTCGGCGCCCTCGAACGCCGAGGCCCCGCCCATGATCCGGTCGGCCGCCACCTCGGCCATCGTGTTGCACGGCCCGACGAGCCCGTACACCATGCCGCCCGCCAGGGCGCACTCGCCGATGGCGTAGATGAAGGGGTCGGAGGTGAGCATCCCGGAGTCGACCACGATGCCGCCCCGCGGGCCGACCTCCAGCCCGGCCGACCTGGCCAGCTCGTCGCGCGGCCTGATGCCCGCCGAGAACACCACGACCTGCGCGTCCACCAGGGTGCCGTCCGGCTTGAGCAGCCCGGTCACCTGTCCGGCGCCGTCGGCGACGATCTCCTGCACGCCCGAGCCGGCGTGCACGCTCAGCCCGAGCCCCTCGATGTGCGACTTCAGCACCGAGCCGCCGCCCTCGTCCACCTGGCGCGGCATCAGCCAGGGGCTCATCTCGACGATGTGCGCCTTGAGCCCGAGCGCCCGCAGCGCGTCGGCGGCCTCCAGGCCGAGCAGGCCGCCGCCGACGACGATGCCCTCCACGGCGTCCTTGGCGGCCGTCCTGATCGCGTCGAGGTCCTCGATCGTGCGGTAGACGTAGGCGTGCTCGGCGCCGGGCACGGGCGGCACGAACGGCGCGGAGCCGGTGGCCAGCACGAGCACGTCGTAGGGCTCGATGCCACCGTCGGCCAGCGTGACCTGCCTGGCCTCCCGGTCGATGCCGGTGACCCTGGTGTTCAGCCTGGTGACGATCCCGGAGGGCACCTCGTAGGTGAGGTCCTCGGCGCTGGTGCCGGACAGGTACGAGGTCAGGTGCACCCGGTCGTAGGCCGGGCGCGGCTCCTCCCCGATCACGGTCACGGTGCCGCCGAAGCCCTTGCTCGTGAGGGTCTCGACGAGCCGGTGAGCCGTCGGACCATACCCTACGACGACGATCCTGTTCATACCGAAACCCCTTCTTGCTCACAAAGCCAGCCGACGATGCCCTCCACGGCGTCGCGGCAGGTACCGCATCCGGTCGTGGCCCTGGTGGCGCTCGCCACCGCGGCCACGTCCCTGGCCCCGGCCTCCCAGCACGCCCTGATCTGGCCCTTGGTCACGTTGTTGCACTGGCAGACCTTGGCCGCGTCGGGCATCAGCGTCGGGCTGTCGGCCACGGGGGCCGAGGCCAGCCCGGGGAAGAGCAGCCCGGCCCGGTCGCCGGGCACCGGCCCGCCGCGGTCGAAGAGCTGGGTGAGCGTGCCGACGGCGTCGCTCTCGCCCAGCAGGATCGCGCCGACCAGACGGCCGTCCCGGATGACGAGCTTGCGATAGGTGCCGCGGGCCCGGTGGCTGAAGCGCACCACCTCGGCGTGCTCCTCGCCGAGCTGGGTCTCGCCCATGGCGGCCAGCTCGACGCTCTTGGCCTTGAGCCGGGTGACCAGGCGCGAGCCGCGGTAGAGGCCCTTGCCGCCGGTGATGACGTCGGCGGCCACGGCGGCCTGCTCCCAGGCGGGCGCGACCAGGCCGTAGACGGTGCCGTCGTGCTCGGCGCACTCGCCGATGGCGAAGATGGACGGGTCGTCGGTGCGCAGCTCGTCGTCCACGACGACGCCGCGCCGCACCTCCAGGCCCGCCTCGGCGGCCAGGCCGGTGACGGGGCGCACGCCGCAGGCCAGGACGACGAGGTCGGCCTCGACGAGCTCGCCGTCGTCGAGGCGCACGCCGTACTCCTCGACGCCGGAGGCGGAGACGCCGGTGCGGATGTCGACGCCGAGGCCGTTCAGGGTCTCGCCGAGCACCTCGCCGGCCTCGACGTCGAGCTGGCGCTCCATGAGGTGGCCCGCCAGGTGCAGCAGGGTGACCGGGAGGCCGCGTCCGGCCAGGCCGCGGGCGGCCTCGATGCCGAGCAGGCCGCCGCCGATGACCACGGCCCGCCCGGCGTGCTCGGCGGAGGCGAGGATGCGCTCGCAGTCGTCGAGGGTGCGGAACGGGATGGCCCGCTCGACGCCGGGGATCGGCGGCACGATGGCGTCGCTGCCGGTGGCCAGCACCAGCAGGTCGTACGGCTCGCGCCGGCCGCCCTCGGTGACGACGTGCCGGGTGTCCCTGTCGATGTGCGCGACCGCGTCGCCGAAGGCGGCCTCCACGTGGTGGGAGTCGTACCAGGCGGGGTCGAGCAGCCGTACCTGCTCGGGGCGGGAGCTGCCGGCCAGCACGTTCGACAGCAGCACCCGGTTGTAGGGGTGGCGCGTCTCCGCGCCGAGAACGGTGATCTTCATGTGCGGGTCACGGGTGCGCACCTCGGTCACCAGCCGTGACCCGGCCATCCCGTTGCCCACGACGACGAGCCTCATGAGTCCCTCTCCACCCTGACAGCGCAGACCTTGAACTCCGGCATCCTCGACGTCGGGTCGAGTGCCGGGTTGGTGAGCCGGTTGGCGCCCTCCCAGTGGAAGGGCATGAACACGGTGTCGCGCCTGATGGCGTCGCTGATCCTGGCCACGGCCTTGGCCTCGCCTCTCCTGCTGCTGACCCGCACGACGTCCCCGGCGGTGATGTCGAGCTGCTCGGCCAGGTCCGGGTGCAGCTCGACGAACGGCTCCGGGGCGGCCTGGACGAGCGGCGCGATCCTGCGGGTCTGGGCGCCGCTCTGGTAGTGGGCGAGCACCCGGCCGGTGCTCAGGTAGACGGGGTAGTCCTCATCCACCTCCTCGGCGGCCGGCCGGTGCTGGACGGTCACGAACCTGGCGCGGCCGTCGGGGTGGGCGAACCGGTCGAGGAACGGGCGCGGCGTGCCGGGGTGCCCGGGAGAAGGGCAGGGCCAGAAGACGCCCGTCTCGTCGGCGATGCGCTCGTAGGTGATGCCGGAGTAGTCGGCGGGCCCGCCCGCGCTGGCGCGGCGCAGTTCGTCGAAGACCTTGACCGGCTCGGTCTCGAACGTGTGGCCGAGGCGCTGGGCCAGGGCGGCGAGGACGTCGAGGTCGCTCCTGACGCCTTCGGGCGGCGTGGTGGCCCGGCGGCGGAGCAGGACGCGGCCTTCGAGGTTCGTCATGGTGCCGCTCTCCTCGGCCCACTGGGTGACGGGGAAGACCACGTCGGCCAGGGCGGCGGTCTCGGACATGACGAAGTCGCAGACCACGAGCAGGTCGAGGGCGCCGATGCGCCCGGCGACGTGCTCGGCGGCGGGGGCGGAGATGACGGGGTTGGAGCCGAACAACATCAGCGCCTTCGGCCCTTCCGGGGTGCCGAGGGCGTCGAGCAGCTCGTACGCCGACCGTCCGGGTCCCGGGATGTCCTCGGCCGGGATGCCCCAGATGCCCGCCATGTGCTCGCGGGCGGCCGGGTCGTCGATCTTGCGGTAGCCGGGGAGCTGGTCGGCCTTCTGGCCGTGCTCCCTGCCGCCCTGGCCGTTGCCCTGCCCGGTCACGCAGCCGTACCCGGAGCCCTGCCTGCCGGGCAGGCCGAGCGCGAGGGCGAGGTTGATGAACGCGGTGACGGTGTCGGTGCCCTTGGCGTGCTGCTCGGCGCCGCGCCCTGTCAGGATGTAGGCCTTGTCCACGGCGGCCAGGGCCCTGACGGCCTGCCGCATGTGGTGGACGGGCACCCCGGTGAGGCGCTCGACCCGCTCGGGCCACCAGGCCGACAGCGAGGTGCGGACGTCCTCGAAGCCGGTGGTGCGGGCCGCGACGTACTCCTCGTCGACCAGGCCGTCGGCGATGGCCAGGTGCAGCAGGCCGAGCGCGAGGGCCAGGTCGGTGCCGGGCGTGGGCTGCAGGTGCAGCCAGGCCAGTTTGGCGGTCTGGGTGCGGCGCGGGTCGATGACGATCAGGCGCGGCCCGTCCAGGTGGCGGACGAACGGCGGCATCGTCTCGGCGACGTTGCCTCCGGCGATCATGACGACGTCGGCGTCGTCCAGGTCGGTGATGGGGAAGGGCATGCCCCGGTCCATGCCGAACGCCCTGATGGAGGCGGCGGCGGCCGAGGACATGCAGAAGCGGCCGTTGTAGTCGATCTGGCTGGTGCCGAGGGCGACCCGGGCGAACTTGCCGAGCGTGTACGCCTTCTCGTTGGTCAGCCCACCCCCGCCGAACACGGCCACGGCGTCGGGGCCGTGCTCGGCGCGGATGGCGGACAACCGGTACGCCACGTAGTCGAGTGCGACGTCCCAGTCCACGGGCTCGCCGTGCAGGAGGGGGGCGGTCAGGCGCTCGCCGTTGGTGAGCAGCTCGCCCGCCGTCCATCCCTTCTGGCACAGCGCCCCCGAGGCGTTGGCCGGGATGTCGGTCCTGGGGCTGATGGTCAGCTCAGGGCCGATCTGCATGCCGCACTGCAGGGCGCAGTACGGGCAGTGCGTCTTGGTGGGCGCCATCGTCATCACATCAGATCCGGGCATAGGCGAGGCTGGCCACGATCCTGACGCCGACGGTGCGGGTGTAGCACCACCAGGTCAGGGCGAAGCAGGACACGTAGAAGACGCCGAAGGCCAGGAAGGCGGGGGCGGGGGTGCCGGCCGCGGCGAAGGCCATGCCGAACGCCCGGTTGATGAGGAACCCGCCGAGCGCGCCGACGGCCGAGATGATGCCGATGGCGGCGGAGGCCTGGCGCTTGCCGTACAGGAGGGTCTCCTCGGTCTCGTCGCCGCGCTCGGCGACGGCCTTGGCCTGGAAGATGGCCGGGATCATGCGGTAGGTGGAGCCGTTGCCGATGCCGGCGGTGAGGAAGAGGAGCTGGAAGGACAGGAAGAACATCCAGAAGTTGCCGGAGGTGCTGGCCAGCCAGACGAGCAGGACGCCGCCGCCCATGGCGGCGAAGTTCCACAGGGTGACGGGGGCGCCGCCGAGCTTGTCGGCCAGCCAGCCGCCGATGGGCCTGATCAGGGAGCCGACGAGCGGCCCGGCGAAGGCGACGGCGGCGTACGGGGCGTCGGGGAAGAGGCTCTGGCTCAGCAGGGGGAAGGCGGTGGAGTAGCCGATGAACGAGCCGAACGTCCCGATGTAGAGGAAGGACATGATCCAGGTCTGGGCCTTGCCGGCCACCGCGAGCTGCTGGCGGGGGTTGGCCTTGGCGCTGGTCAGGTTGTCCATGAAGAAGAAGGCGCAGGCGGCGGCCACGACGATGAACGGGATCCAGAACCAGCCCGCGGCGGCCAGCCCGAGCGAGCCGATCACCAGCGGCATGACGAGCTGGACGGAGCTGACGCCGATGTTGCCGCCCGCGGCGTTCAGGCCGAGCGCGACGCCCTGCTTGCTGCGCGGGTAGAAGTAGGTGATGTTGGCCATGCTGGAGGCGAAGTTGCCGCCGCCGAAGCCGGCCAGGGCCGCGATGACCAGGAAGAGCCAGTAGGGCGTGGCCGGGTTGTTCACCGCCACGCCGAGCATGACGGCGGGGATGAGCAGCAGTATCGCGCTGACCACGGTGAAGTTGCGGCCGCCGAACTTGGCGGGCCCGAACGTGTAGGGCACCCGCAGCACCGAGCCGATCAGGTTCGGCAGGGCGACCAGCCAGAAGAGCTGGTCGGTGGTGAACTCGTACGACCCCATCTTCGTCGCCACGATGCTCCACAGCGTCCACACCGTGAAGCCGAGATGCTCGGCCACGATCGAGAAGATCAGGTTGCGTCGTGCGACTCGCTTGCCTGAACTCTCCCAGAATGCTGGGTCATCGGGATGCCACTCGGCGATCCAGCGCGCCATCGACCTCTCCTACGCTCGGCGTCCGGGATCTCCAAGGTAGGAAGGGCTCGTTACGCACTCTGACCCTGCGTGGCTGTGCGCCGGTTACGTGTGATTCACCTCGGTAACAAGCCGCGCACAAGCGTCACCGCGGAAACATGCCCGTAATGATCGGTTACCGGGCCTGTGCTGGGGTAACTGCACTTGAGCAAGGGGGGAAACATGATCAAAAAGCTGCATGACATGGGTGTCAAGTCGGGCCACATGTACACCGCGGGGCTGGTGTCGATCGGCCTGGCCTTCGGAAGCTGGATGCTGTCCAAGAACACCGAGGCGGCAGGGCTCGACCGGGCCGACCGGTGGGGCATCTTCGTCGGGGAGTGGGCGCCCACGTTCTTCGCGATGGGTGTGGCGCTGCGCATGGAGGAGACCCACCGCGACCTCGAAGAGCCGTCTGCCGGGATGTTCGAGCAGGAGACCACCCGGTCCCGGTCGCACGCCGGCGTTTAACCGGAGATGTCACGCAGGTCACGTCACCGTGCGTGACCTGCGTGACCCCATGCCCGCCGCCTGTCAGTCGCGCCGTTCGGCCAGGCGGGCGAGCGGCGCGTCGGTGAGCCGGTAGCGGTACCAGTCGTCCTGGTTGACCGCGCCGAGCTTCTCGTAGAAGTCGATGCTGGGCTGGTTCCAGTCGAGCACCGCCCATTCCAGGCGCTGGTAGCCGCGCTCGGCGCAGATCTCCGCCAGCTTGCGCATCAGGCTCACGCCGTGGCCGCCGCCGCGGTGCTGGGGGCGCACGTACAGGTCCTCCATGTAGATGCCGTGCGTGCCGCGCCAGGTGGAGTAGGTGAGGAACCAGAGCGTGAAGCCCACCACCTGGCCGTCCTGCTCGGCGATGTGCGCGAAGGCGGCGGGGTGGTCGCGGAAGAGGGTGTCGTGGAGCTGCTCCTCGGTCACGCGCACCTCGTGGGCGGCCTTCTCGTACGTGGCGAGCTCGCGGATCATGCTGACGATCTCGGGCACGTCAGCGGGTGTGGCAGGACGAATCATGGCATTGAGGCTACGCGCCGTCGAACCTCGCCCCGAACCCCGTACCTGCTTTGCCTAGAACGGTATTCGGACCGGCGTGCGGACGCTCAGTCCGGTCGTGAGCGTTGCACCAGGGCCGGCCGTGCGCCCGCCGTCATGCCCGGAGGTCGGGGCGGCCCTCGCACGCGGCGAGCGCGCCCTGCTGGAGTACGGTGACCTGCAACGCGCCCGGCGCTGGTTCGACACGGCCTACCGGCAGGCGCAGGCGCGCGGCGACCGGGCCGGCCTGGCGCGGGCGGCGCTGGGCATGGGCGGGATCTGGGTGCACGAGCACCGCACGGCGGTCGAGTCGGAGCAGGTACGGGTCCGCCAGCGGCACGCGCTGTCCCAGCTGGACCCCGGCTCCCCGCTCGCGCTGCGGCTGCGGCTGCGCATCCAGGGCGAGGAGGACTACCACGGCGGCACGCACGAGGGCATCCTCCGGCTGCTGGCCCAGGCCAGGAGCTCGGGCGACGCGCAGGCGCTGGCGGAGGCGCTGAGCCTGGCGCACCACTGCGTGCTGGGCCCCGGGCACGGGGCGCTGCGGCTGGAGCTGGCAGGCGAGCTGATCGGCCACGCGGCGGTGACCGGCCGCAGAAGTGACCTGCTCATGGGCCTGATGTGGCGCACGGCGGACCTCTACCTGGCCGGCGACCCGCACGCGGAGCGCTGCATGCAGGAGCTGCGCGCCGTGCTGGCGGATCACCCCCACCTGGCGGTCGAGTACGTGGCGAGCGCCATCGAGGTCATGCGCACCATCCGCACCGGCCGGTTCGAGGAGGCCGAGAAGCTGGCCGCCGCCTGCTTCGAGCGCGGCGTGGCCGCCGGCGACATCGACGCGACCGGCTGGTACGGCGGCCAGCTCGGCGCCGTCCGCTGGTACCAGGGCCGCGCCGCCGAGCTGCTGCCCGCCCTGGCGGACCTGGTCAACTCCCCCACGCTCAGCCCCATCGACAACTCCTACGTGGCGGGCCTGGCGCTGGCCGCGGCCGCCGCGGGGGACCGGCGGCTGGCGGCCGGGCACCTGGCCCGGTTACGCGGCCGCGACCTGGCGGAGCTGCCCAGCTCCAGCTCCTGGATGATCGCGATGTACTGCGTGGTGGAGGCCGCGCACCTGCTGCAGGACGCCGACACCGCCGCGAGCGCGTACGCGTTGCTGAGCCCGTACGCGCACCTGCCGGTGATCGCCAGCCTGGGGGTGGCCTGCTTCGGCTCGGCGCGGCACTCGCTGGGCATGGCCGCGCTCACCACCGGCGACCTCGGCCTGGCCATCGGGCACCTGCGCGCGGCGGTGCGCGACAACCTGGCGCTGGGCCACTGGCCGGCCGCCACGCTGTCGCGCTGCCGGCTCGGCCAGGCGCTGGCGCTGCGCGACGGCCCGGCGGACGCGGCGGCCCGCGCGGAGCTGGCCACGGCCGCCCACGAGGCCGCTGAGCTGGGCATGGTGCTGCCCGCGGTGGTCGGGCGCCCGCCGGAGGCGGACGGCGGCTGCCGGTTCCGCCGTGACGGGCGGCACTGGCGCGTCGAGCTGAACGGCCGGGTGGCGGTGGTCGATCACAGCGTCGGCATGGCGTACCTGGCCACGCTGGCCGCCGACCCCGGGCACGAGATCCCGGCCGCGGACCTGGTGGCGGGCGCTCCCGGGCGCGAGGCGGCCCAGCCGCCGCTCGATGACGTGGCCAGGGACTCCTTCCGGCGGCGGCTGGCCCGGTTGCAGGCCGAGATCGAGGAGCACGAGTCGACGCACGACCTGGAACGCGCGGCGGCGCTGCGGATGGAGCGCGAACGGCTGATCGCGGAGCTGGCCGCCGCGGCCGGCCTGGGCGGCCGGGCGCGGCCGT
Organism: Nonomuraea sp. GTA35; assembly: GCF_041950525.1. Taxonomy (NCBI): domain Bacteria; kingdom Bacillati; phylum Actinomycetota; class Actinomycetes; order Streptosporangiales; family Streptosporangiaceae; genus Nonomuraea; species Nonomuraea sp. GTA35. The sequence continues at coordinate 702,469 of NZ_JBGNUV010000003.1, forward strand.
TCCCGGGCGGCGAGGAGCGGGCGAGGATCGCGGCCGGCAAGGCGATCAGGCGGGCGCTGGCCCGGATCTCGGCCGTGGACCCGACGATCGGCGAGGAGCTGCGCGCCACGGTGCAGACGGGGGTGCGCTGCTCGTACCGGCCCAGATGACGCTGGCACGGCTTGGAACGGGATGTCACGCCTCTCAGGTCGGGGGCCCTTTCCGTACGTCGACTGGGGGACATTCCATGCGCCATCCGCAAAGGCTCAGCGTGCCGATCCACCTTGAGCGTGACCTGCCCGAGCCGCTGCAGGACCAGCTCACCGCCCAGCTCAGGAGGGCCATCGTGCGGGGGCAGCTGGCTCCCCGCAGCCGGATGCCGTCCACCCGCACGCTGGCCCGGGTGCTGGGGATCTCGCGGGGCGTGGCGCTGGCCGCCTTCGAGAGGCTGCTCGCGGAGGGGTACATCGCCGGGCGCCACGGCTCCGGCACCTACGTGTGCGAGCCGGCGAGCGCGCGGCGCCCCTCAGCGGGCTCCGGGGAGACGCTCATCGACCTGCGGCTGGACCGGCCGAGCGCACACGGCTTCCCGCTGGCCGAGTGGCGGGCGGCCTGGCGGCGGGCCGGGCTGCACCGCCCGCCGCTGGGCGGGCCGCCGCCCGCCGGCCTGCCCGCGCTGCGGGCCGCCATCGCCGCCTACCTGCGGGACGCCCGCGGCCTGGAGCTCGACGGCCACGAGGTGATCGTCACGACCGGGTACGCGGACGCGCTCCGGCTGCTCCTGCGCGCCCAGGGCGGCCCCGATCCGGTGATCGCGCTGGAGGATCCCGCCCCGCCGGGGCTCAGGGCGGCGCTCGGCCGGCTCGGCACCGTGCTGCCCCTGCCGGCGGACGGCTCGGGCGCGCGTACGGACCGCGTCCCCGCCGCCTGCGACGTCGTGGCGGTGCTGCCGGAGCGGGGCCTGCCGCTCGGCACGCGGATGCCGCTGGAGCGGCGCCGCGCGCTGGCCGGGTGGGCGCGCGACAGCGGCGGCCTGGTGCTGGAGCCGGCCTTCGACGGCCTGTTCAGCGCCGAGCAGGGCCCGCTGCCCAGCGTGCTAGCCCTCGGCGACGCGTGGTCCACGGCCATGGTGGGCTCGTTCGCCGAGGTGCTGACGCCGTCGCTGCGGCTGGCGTTCGCGGTGGTGCCGCGCCGGCTGGCCCGGGAGATCGAGCAGGTCATGCCCGCCGGGCCGCCGATCACCTGCCAGCTCGCGGTGACCGAACTGCTCAGGTCCGGCTGCGTGGCCGGCCGGGTGGCCGGGCTGTCCGCCCAGTACGCGGCCAAGCGGGCGCTCGTCCGCCAGGCCCTGGCAGGGTACCCGCACATGCGGCTGCTCGGCGCGCGCACCGGCGCGGCGGCCACGCTGCTGCTGCCGGTGTCGGCGCCGGCCGGGCCGGTGGCCGCGGCGCTGCGGGCCCGGCAGGTCGAGGTGGCCGAGCTGTCCGCCTACCACCACCCGGACGCGCAGCCCGGCAACGGGATCGTGCTCGGCTTCGGCCACCTGGACGGGATCTCGCTGCGCCGCGCGCTGCACGCGCTCACCCGCACCCTGGACGAGCATCGCCTGGCCCGCCGCACAGCCGCATGACCCAGCGGGGTAGTGGCGGCAGCGGCCTGTGAGGCGCATCTTTCAGTGATCGGCTCCGCACCGGAAGAGGAGATCACATGAACCGACTCATCGCGCTGCTGGTCATCGCCCCCCTCACCCCGCCTGCCGGCGGCCTGCCCGACGTGGATCCGGTACGGGCGTGGAACGAGCAGGCCCTGGGGGTCGTACGCGCCGAGCGGGCCTCCGACTCGGACGCCGCCAGGACGTACGCGATGCTCAACGCCGGCATGTACGACGCCGTCAACGGCATCGCCACCGCCCGCGGCGACCACCGGGCCAGGACGCACGCGCTGCGCGACCCCGGGGGCGCGCCGGCGCGCGGCGACCAGCAGGCCGCGGCCGTGGCGGCGGCCCACGCGGTGCTCACCCGCCTGTACCCGGGCCAGGAGGCCGTGCTCACCGAGCGGCTGAACGCGGACCTGGGCCGATTAGGGGCGGGGCCGCGCATCGCCGAAGGCCGCGCCTGGGGCGAGAGCGTGGGCAGGGACGTGCACGAGGCCAGGCAGGGCGACGGCTCCTCGCCGGTCGAGACGCAGCCCGCGGGCTCGGGGCCGGGGGTGTTCGGGCAGGCGTGGTCCGGGGTGCAGTATCGCGGCATGCGGCCGTTCGGCATCGCCGACGCGGCCCCGTACGTCGGCGGCGGCCCGCCCGCGCTCGCGAGCCTCGACTACGCGACGGCGTTCGCCGAGGTCAGGCTGGCGGGCGACGCCGCCATCGCCGACGCGGGCAAGTCGGCCGTCTACCAGTACTGGTCGCTGCCCGCCGGCACCGCGCAGCCGCCCGGCGAGTGGATCAAGATCGCGCTCGCCGTGGACCGGCCGCTGCCGCTGGCGGAGGAGGCCCGGCTGTTCGCCCTGCTCGGCATGGCGCTGGCCGACACCTCGATCCCGACGGTCCGGACGAAGTTCACCTTCCGCCACTGGCGGCCGCAGGCGGCGATCCAGCAGGCGGACACCGACGGCAACCCGTACACGGAGCCGGTGGCGGACTGGCGGGCGCGGGCCGGCAGCGCGGGCAGCTCGCCCGAGTACATCTCGGGGCACAGCTCCTTCAGCGGCGCGGGCGCGGCCGTCCTGGCGGGCTTCTTCTGCGCCGACCGGATCCCGTTCACGCTGGTCACCGACAGCGCCCCGGTCGATCCCGCCACCGGGCAGCCGTGGCGGCGGTGGTTCCCCGGCTTCTCGGCCGCCGCGGCGGACGCGGGCCGCTCGCGCGTGATCGGCGGGCTGCACTTCTCCTTCAGCAACCTGGACGGGCTCGCGATGGGCGCGGACGTGGCCGCGGAGATCCTCGCCGAGCGCCTGCTGCTCAGGGCCGGGCCCACGCACACCGGCGAGTGCCCCCGCTGACGCGCGCCCGGTTCCGCGCCGGCCCCGATCATCCGGGACACTGGTGCAGGTCAGGCACTTACCTGTGAGGTGGACAGATGGAACAGCGGGTGTTGGGACGTACCGGACGCCGGATCGGGGTGGTCGGGCTCGGCGCCTGGCAGCTCGGCGCCGACTGGGGCGAGGTGTCGGAGGACGAGGCCGTCGCCACGCTGAGCGCGGCGGTGGAGTCGGGCGTGACCTTCATCGACACCGCCGACGTGTACGGCGACGGGCGCAGCGAGCAGATCGTCGGCCGCTTCGCCAAGGACCGCCCGGAGATCACGGTCGCGACGAAGATGGGCCGCCGGCTGGAGCAGATCCCGGCCAACTACGTGATGTCCAACTTCCGCGCCTGGAACGAGCGCTCGCGGCGGAACCTGGGTGTGGACACCATCGACCTGGTCCAGCTCCACTGCCCGCCGACGCTCGTCTACTCGACGGACGCGGTGTTCGACGCGCTGGACACGCTGGTGTCGGAGAAGAAGCTCGCCGCGTACGGGGTGAGCGTGGAGACCTGCGAGGAGGCCCTGACCGCCGTCGCGCGCCCCGGCGTGGCGACGGTGCAGATCATCCTCAACGCGTTCCGGCTCAAGCCGCTGGAGGAGGTGCTGCCGGCGGCCCGCGCGGCCGGGGTGGGCATCATCGCCCGGGTCCCGCTGGCCAGCGGCCTGCTGTCGGGCAAGTACGACGAGCGCACCACGTTCTCCGCCGACGACCACCGCAGCTACAACCGGCACGGGGAGGCGTTCGACGTCGGGGAGACCTTCTCGGGCGTGGACTTCGGCACCGGCCTGGAGGCGGTGCGCCGCCTGGCGCCCCTGGTGCCCGAGGGCGTCGCCATGGCGCAGTTCGCGCTGCGCTGGATCCTCGACCAGGAGGGCGTGTCGGTGGTGATCCCGGGGGCCCGCAACCCGGCCCAGGCCCGGGCCAACGCCGCCGCCGACGCGGTGCCGCCGCTGGACGCCGCCACGCTGGCCGCCGTGCGGGACGTCTACGACGAGCTCATCCGCCCGCAGGTCCACCACCGCTGGTAGCAGCGATTCTTCGAAGCGTCCCGCCCGGACCAGCAGAGGCACCGTCGAACGGCGGCGGGTCTGGTGGCCTCGCGGCCACCGCCACCCATCTCGCTGTCCGGGCGGGACAACCCGCCGGAGAATTCCACTCCGGAGGTCTCGCGCTCATGCGCGGATGCGTACCTCCCACCATGGGCCCCTGAACGTGCTCAAACAAGGGCCCCCGCGCCCGCGGGAAGACTTCGGCGGCCTTGGCGCCCTTTTAGTTGATACAGGCGCAAAAGTAAAGCCTTGGCAAGCGCTTTCCATGCCGATAAAACGTTCTCATTCTCGGATCACTCGGCAGGAGCACGCCTGTGAGGCTCGCACTCATCGCCGCCGCGGTCACGGCCCTGGCCGTCGTCCCGGCGACCCCCGCCATGGCGGCCCCCCTCGACCCGGCCCCCGGGCTCAAGTTCGACTTCGGCTCCACCACCAGCCCCCTGGCCGACGGCTACACGCGCGTCGCGCACAACACCCTCTACACCGCCGACCGCGGCTACGGCCTGGACCGCGCGGTGGGCTACCGCGACCGCGGCACCGCCGACCCCGTGACGCGGGACTTCACCGTCGCCGCCTCGTACGGCTTCGCCGTGGACGTCCCTGACGGCGAGTACGAGCTGACCGTGATCTCCGGCGACGCCATCGCCCCGAACACCACCACGCTCAGCGTGGAGGGCGAGGCCCGCGCCACGATCACCGCGAGCACCGGCGCGTACGGCGACTACACCGGCACCGCCAGGATCACCGACGGCCGGCTCGACCTGGGCTTCGGCCAGGACGGCCGGGTGAACGCGGTCCTGCTCGGCCCGGCCACCGCCCCCACCGGCCTGGCGGCCACCGGCATCCAGGCCACCGCCACCCCGAGCGTCACGCTGGCCTGGAACGCCACGGGCTCGTCCGGCTACGAGATCTACCGCGCCGCAACCACCACGGGCCCCTGGGCCAAGCTGGGCACCAGCTCCGCGCCCACCTTCACCGACACCACGCCCGAGCTCGGCCTCACCTACGTCTACGCGGTCAAGATCCCCGGCGGCACGCTGGGCGCGCCCCTCACCGTCACCGTCAAGGACGCCGCGCAGCCCGCCCCCGCCACCCCCGAGGGCCTGCAGCTCGTCACCGCCACCACCAAGAAGATCACACTGCGCTGGCGGCCGGTCGGCGGCGCCCTCCTCTACCACCTCTACCGTGACGACGAGCGGATCGGCGTCGTGACGGGCGAGGCCTCCTACACCGACGAGCTCGTGCCCGGCGACCGGCACCGCTACCACGTGGTGGCCGCGGGCCCCGGCGGGCTGTCGGCGCCCTCCGCCACGCTGACCTCGCCGGTCACCGCGTACCCGCTGCGCCGGATGCCCGAGCTGGACCGCGGCCTGGTGGCCGTGCCGACCGGGCAGGGCACGCTGGTGAGCTGGCGGATGCTCGGCACCGACCCGTCCGGCGTGCGTTTCAAGCTCTACCGCGACGGCAAGCTCCTCACCACCACGGACAGCACGAACCACCTGGACAGCGGCACCGGCTCCTACGCGGTCTCCGCGGTGCTGGACGGCAGGGAGGGCCGCCGCTCGGCGCCGGTGCGCCCGTGGGCGGCGCCGTACCTCGACATCCCGCTGGACAGGCCGGCCGGCGGCGTGACCCCGGCCGGCAACGCCTACGACTACCGCGCCAACGACGCCGCAGCCGGCGACCTGGACGGGGACGGGCAGTACGAGATCGTCCTCAAGTGGGACCCGTCCAACTCCAAGGACAACTCCCAGGGCGGCTACACCGGCCCGGCCGTCTTCGACGCGTACGAGCTGGACGGCACCCGCCTGTGGCGGATCGACCTGGGCCGCAACGTCCGCGCCGGGGCGCACTACAGCCCGTTCCTGGTGGACGACTTCGACGGGGACGGGCGGGCCGAGTTCGTGGTCAAGACCGCGGACGGGACCGTGGACGGCGCCGGCACGGTGATCGGCGACCCCGCGGCGAACCACAACACCGGCGGCCGGATCCTGACCGGCCCCGAGTACCTGACCGTCTTCGACGGCCGCACCGGCAAGGCCCTGGCCACCGTGGACTACGAGCCGGCGCGCGGCAACCTGGCCGACTGGGGCGACAGCAGCGGCAACCGTTCCGACCGCTTCCTGGCCGCCTCCGCCTACCTGGACGGCGCCCTGCCCAGCATCGTGATGACCCGCGGCTACTACGCCAAGAGCATGCTGGCCGCCTACGACTGGCGTGACGGCAAGCTGACCAGGCGCTGGACGTTCTCCAGCTCCGGCAACCCCGGCTACGGCGGCCAGGGCAACCACAACCTGTCCGTGGCCGACGTGGACGGCGACGGCCGGGACGAGATCGCCTACGGCGCGATGACCCTGGACGACGACGGCACCGGCCTCTACACCACCAAGCTGGAGCACGGCGACGCCATGCACCTGGGCGACCTCGACCCGGCCCGCCCCGGCCTGGAGATCGTCGGCGTGCACGAGCACACGAACATGCCGTGCGGCCTGGAGATGCACGACGCCGACAGCGGCGAGATCATCTGGTGCGTCAGAACCGGGCAGGACACCGGCCGCGGCCTGACCGGCGACATCGACCCGGCGCATCCGGGCGAGGAGGCCTGGGCCTCCAACGGCGCCGGCCTGCGCACCGCCACCGGCGAGCTCCTCTCGGACCGGACCCCGGCGATCAGCAACACCATCTGGTGGGACGGCGACCTGTCGCGGGAGATCCTGGACCACGACTACTCCGCCGAGAAGCTGGCCGGCGTGCCCACCATCGGCAAGTGGGACCCGGCCGCCCTGAGCACGGCCAACCTCCTGACGGCGACCGGCACGTACTCCAACAACACCACCAAGGGCAACCCGTCGCTCCAGGCGGACCTGCTCGGCGACTGGCGCGAAGAGCTGCTCGTCCGCACCGAGGACTCCACCGCCCTGCGCCTGTACGCGACGCCGTACGCGACGGACCACCGCTTCCCGACGCTCACCCACGACCCGGTCTACCAGTCGGGCGTCACCTGGCAGAACGTCGGCTACAACCAGCCGCCGCACACCGGCTTCTTCCTGGGCACCGGCATGGCCACCCCGCCGGCCCCGTACCTGGCCACCGGCGCCCCCGTCCGGGCCCGCCTCCAGCTCCACCGGGACCAGCTCCAGGTGAAGCTCGCGGGCATGCGAGCGGACATCCTCCCGTCCACGGTACGGGCGGTCGCCGACGGCAAGCTCGTCCCCCTCGCCGCCACCCCGCTCCCCCACGACCGGCTCCCCCACGACCGGCTCCGCATCGACACCCCCGCCATCGAGCAGGCCCTGGACGGCTACACCGGCACGGTCACCGTCACGATCACCGGCCACCTGTCCGACGGCCGCACCTTCACCGGCGAGCTGAAGCTCCGCCCGTGACGCCTTCCGGGATCGCCCGCCCCGTCCGGGGCGGGCGATCCCCTCGTCTTGATCGCTGTCGCGGGCGTTCGGCATGATGGCGCGAGGAGGGCGGGACCGCCCTCGTGACGTGCGAGAGGCGAACTCACATGCTCCTGACGGCCTTGAAGGTGCTCGCCCTGGCGGGAGCATGCCTGAACTTCGCGCTCGGGCTCTACATGCTGATCAGCAACCGGGGTCCCCGCCTGTTCAGCCGCCGTCAGCGGCGCAGGCCTCGCCTCCTCGGGGCAGGGCTGATGCTCATCGGCACGGGCATCGTCCCCATGGTCTCGGACAGCCTGCTGCCGGACCTGCCTCTCGGGCTGTCCTTCGCGCTGGTCGTCGTGAGCGCCGGGTGTTTGCTGTCCGGCTCGGTCCTGGTGGCCCTGTCGGCCGCGGAGGTCAGCCCGCCTCCTCCGTGAGCGCGAAGGGCGAGTCGGGGTCGGGCGGGGGCAGCGGCACGTCCAGCCGTTCGAACGCCGCCCTGAGCGCGCTCTCGCTGGCCAGGACCAGCTCGAAGGCGTTCGCGTGACGCTGCGCGTCCACGATCTTCGTGAAGAGCTCGAGCAGGTTGTCCGCCTTCTCCTTCCGTTCCGCCAGCATCTGGTCGGTGATGTCGGCGACGTCGGCGGGAGCCTGCGTGAGCCGTACGGCGTGCCGGATCGTCGAGTCCTCCATGGCCTCCTTGAGGAAGCTCTCGCACAGGTCGCGGGACTCCCGCAGCTTGCGCATGCGCACGTCGAGCTGCTCGGCGCGCGTCTCGATCCGGTAGAGCGCGCTCTCGTGGGCGCAGCGCAGCTCGCGTACCGCGTCGGGGACCTCGACCTCGATCACCGCGCGCCACCTGCCCGAGACCGAGTCCGCCGGCAGGTTCGCCAGCCAGCGTTGCACCGCCGCGTTGGCGGCCCGCTCCGCCTGCTCCGCCCGGAAGACGCTGTGCCGCCGCAGCGAGCCCCGGACGATCTCCCTGACGTAGTCCTTGATGACGTGGTCCTTGTCCTCCTTCAGCTCCTTCCACGGCCGGAAGACGAGCGAGCCCGTGGCGGAGCGCCGCCACAGCCAGACCTTGACCGTGAACAGGTAGCCGTCCCCTTCGGACGGCGCGGCGAAGACGTAGGAGGCCTCCTCCGGCGTGACGTCGGGCTCCTGTCCCGCTTCGGGCGCCTTCGCGGGGGTACGCTCGGCGGCCTTCTTCGTGGGCCAGCGCATGACGAGCAGCCGGTGCAGCGTGAAAGGCATGTCAGTGCTCCTTCAGGAGGAGGAGATAGCGGGCGAGGTTCGCGGCCGAGATCGTCGCGCGGCTGTTCCACAGGTGGAGGTGGAACGTCCAGGACTTCCTGAGCCTGTCCGGGGCCTGCGCCAGGACGTTCGTGAGGATGGCGTCCATGGTGGGGTCGGTGGCCGCCTGCTGCGCCCAGTCGGCCACGAGCTCCCACGAGATCGGGGTGAAGGCCGGCGATCTGCTCTTGCCGGCCTTCCTCGACAAGCCCCAGCTCAGGGCGTTGGTCCACAGCGCGACCAGGTCGCTCACCGGCTGGTGGTCACGGAGCGCGGGGTAGGCGTCCTGCTCCTGCGGCAGGGAGACGAGCCTGACGAACGCCAGCGCCGCGGTCACCTGCTCGCTCGCCTCCCCCGCGGTCCAGCGGGCGAGCTCGCCCAGCACCCGCTGGGCGGTGGACGCCGTGTAGATCTCGGCGACCGACCTGGCGACGGCGTCGCAGGTCTCCAGGTAGTTGGTCGCGACGGCGATGGTGCGGAACGCGGCGAGGGCGTCGCCGGGGTTGCCGACGCCGATGGCGGACCCGTACGAGAGCGCCGCGGCCAGGCGCTGGTTGTAGCTGCCGGTCGCCCACCCCTTGAGCGTCCGCCGGACCAGCGCCGCGACGTCGCGGTCCGCGAGGGCGGCGGACTCCAGCGCCCAGGTCAGCACCCTGGCCTTGCTCCGCTCCACGCTCCACGGCCTGAAGAACCGCTTGTCGATCACCTCGTAGTCGCAGGTGGCCAGCCTGCCGATGGCATCGGCCGCCTTGACCTGGACCCGCCAGTCGTCGGCCTCGACCAGGCCGGCGAGCCAGTCGTAGAGCACCGGGCGGATCGCCGGCAGTTGCGCCCAGAGCGTGGGCAGGAGCCGCCTGTCCAGGCCGGGCCGCACGTCGATGCGCCGCCCCTGCCCGCCCCGCCCGCCCTCCGCCTCGCTCAGGCGCGAGTAGCCGATCCACTGGCTGAGCCGCTCCCACACCTGAAGGGGACGTTCTTCGTCGGGGTCGTCCTCCTTCTGCTCCTCCTGCCCGATGCGGGCCGCCAGCGCCAGCGCGGCCTCGGACACCACGGCCTCGGGCAGGCCGAACAGCACGGAGCCGCTGATCAGGAAGTGCCGCGCCAGGCTGGGGGCGTCCTCCAGGCCCAGGTTCTTCTCCAGCTCGGTGAGCGCCGCGTAGGGAAGGTTGTCGATCATCTCGGCGAGGGGCCGTCCCTGGCGGTACCCCTCCGCGAACTGGTGGGCCATCTCCACGGCCTCGGCCGGCCGGCAGCCGGCGATGTGCTCGTGCAGCTGCTCGAGATGCTGCTGGAGATCGCCCGAGAGCTCCTCCGCCAGGTAGGCGATCCACTTCTGGAAGACGTCCAGCGCGGACGGCGGCTCATGCAGCACCACGGACTTCGTGACGGCGCAGTCCGCCGGGACGAGCGCCACGATGACGGCGCCACTCGCGCCGGCGACGGCCCTGAGCTGGTCGACGACGGTCTCGGGATGGCGGTGCCACGTGGCGTCGTCCGCACGCAGCAGGTAGCCGTGCCGCGCCCGCAGGTGTGCCGGCCTGACCTTCTTCAAGTCCTTCGCGCCCAGGGTCTGGCACGTGAGCCCCATCTCCAGGAGCGCGGACAGGGCGGTCGTCGATCGCCCGCTGTGCGGCTCGCCCCTCAGCAGGGCCACCGACCTGTTGGTCAGCCGCGTCACGAGCTCCCGCTGCGACGCCGTCTCCACGAAACACGTGCCGATGCACGCCACGCTCCCGGGATGCGGCGAGATCGTGAAGACGTCCTCCTCGGGCTGCTGGACATAGAGATCGCGGCCGGCCCCGTAGACGGTGCCGCCGTCCTCGGCCCGGTACTCGGAGCCGCCGAACCAGTTCTGCCCGACGCCGATCATCTCCGCGCGGAGCCGGCGTTCCTGCTGCTCGCGTTCGATCTTCTCGCCCAGTGACTCCTCGCCCGCGGGTCCTGCGTCGCCCGCGGCGGGTGCGGGGTTGTTCTCCTCGGTCATCGTTGTGGTTTCCGCTCCGGCATCGTGATGTCGCGGCCGGCCACGTAGCTGACGCCCTGGCCCGAGGTGTTCACGACGCTGCCGCCGTACCAGTCGCCGCCGACCGACACGCCGCCCGGCGCCCGCGGCTGGTCGCCGCTCCCGTCCTGACCGGTCTCGAGGTCGTCGATCGCGTGGACGTCGTGTCCCGGCAGGTAGACGTAGGCGTCGTACTGCTGCTGCTTGACCTTCACCACGACGTGCCGGAACCGGTCCGGCTCAGGGCCGCCGTAGCCCTGGCCGACGTAGTCGCGGTAGAACTCCTCCGACACGACGATCCCCAGGCTCGCCTCCTGGATCATGCGCAGTGCCGCCCGCAGCGGCCCCGCGTCCACCAGCCGGCCGCTCGCGACGGCGTGCCGGCCGGGGGAACCGGCGGGGCCGTCCACGTGCAGCGGCCCCGCGTGGACCGCCAGCCGCAGCCGCAGCCGCGGCCCGGACGAGGCGTTGTAGTCGTCGAGGGCCGCCCGCAGCGCGTCGGCGAAGGCGCCGGTGAGCCGTGCCGGGTGGATGGTGTCGGGCAGCACCACGAACTCTCCGTCGCCCTGCGGCTGCCGCTTCCAATCGAGCAGCCCCAGGCCCGCCGCTCCCGCCGCGAGGTCGAGCAGCCGGATCATGGCGGCTTGCAGCGCGTACTGGTCGGCGTTGTTACGGGTGCTGTAGCTCTCGATGTCGTAGCTCAGCATCGCGCGGTATTCCGGCTTGTCGTTCATCCCGCTCCTCGTGCGTTCGTGCCGTTTCCGAGAAGGCTGAACCACCCCTGCGCCCGCGGGCCGCGATTTTTACCGGTCGAGCGGGACCAGTTCCGCGAACCTCGCCAGCCCGGCGACGTCCTTGATCACCACTCGCCGCTGGCCACGCAGGATCAGACCGCGATCCGACAGCGTCCGCATGGCCTTGTGCACGGTCGGCTCCCTGACCCCGATCAGCCCGCCGAGCTCCGCCCTGGTCAGCGGCACGCCGGTGTCCCTGCCCTGGGGGGTGTCGTAGCCGTGCCGCGCGGCGAGCGAGACGAGGATCCTGGCCAGGCAGACCTCGGCGCCGAAGCCGACGAACTCCAGGCGCCGCTGGTTGGCCCATCGCAGGCGGTCGCTCAAGGAACGCGACACGGCGAAACCGGCGACCGGGTTGCGCTGCAGGTAGCCGAGAAAGGCGCTCCCGCGGACCGCGAGCAGGCGCATCTCGCCGCAGGCCGTCACGTCGGCACTGCGGACTCCCGTCCCGAGCACGGCCATCTCACCCACGAGATCTCCCCGCACGCGTACGGCCAGCAGCGCCTGCTCGCCGTTCTCGGCCCGAGCCGTGATCTTCGCGAGCCCCTGGAGGATCACGTGGACGAGCGTGCCGGGCTCGCCCTGCCGCAGGACGGTGGCGCCGTCGCCGGCCCGGCAGACCGCGCCGAGTTCCAGCAGGTCGGCACGCGGCCCCTCCGGCAACCGGGCCAGGAACGTGCCCAGCGGCCATGGGTCTTTCCGGTGACTTCCCAACGGCGCACCTCCAGCCCTTCTTCCGCACTATGACACCGAAGAAGAGCCGGACCAACACCTACCGTGCCGCCCCGCTCGGGCTGATCGCTAGCGCTGCTGCTTCAGGCGCAGCGCTTCCTTGCGGGCCTCCGCCTGCACCGCCCGCTCGTGCTCCAGCCACTCCGGGTTCTCCGCCTTCAGCGCGTCGATCTCGGCGGTGGTGAGCGGCTCGGTGATGCCGGCCCTGGCCAGGCCGGAGATGGAGACGCCGAGCTTCGCGGCGACCACCTGCTTGGGGTGCGGGCCGTTGCGGCGCAGGTCGACCAGCCAGGCGGGCGGCGCCGACTGCAACGCGTTCAGCTCGTCCCTGGAGACGACTCCGGCCTGGAACTCGGCGGGAGTGGCCGAGAAGAGCACACCCAGCTTCTTGGCCGCGGTCTCGGGCTTCATCGTCTGGATGCTCTTCGGCTTGGACGAGGTCATGACGCCAAGAGTAGTCAGTCGGGACGGTTTTCCTGACATCGGTACCCTGGGGAAGTGACTGATGGTGAGACCGGCAAGGTGTTCCGGCTGGCGTACGTGCCCGGGGTGACACCCGCGAAATGGGTCAACGTCTGGACCGAGAGGTTGCCCGACGTGCCGATCACCCTGGTCTCGGCTCCCGCCGCCGAGGTGGTGGCGCTCCTGCGCGACGGCGGCGCCGACGCCGGATTCGTCAGGCTGCCGGTCGAGCGCGACGGCCTCAGCGTGATCCCGCTCTACGTGGAGACCACGGTGGTCGTGGTGCCCAAGGACCACGCGGTGGCCGCCGCCGACGAGGTGACCACCGCCGACCTGGCCGACGACGAGGTGTTCCACCCGCTGGACGACACCATCGAGTGGACGGCCCGCCCCGGGCTGCCCGCCTTCACCCATCCGGCCACGACGGCGGACGCGATCCAGCTCGTGGCGTCCGGCGCCGGGCTCCTCCTGGTCCCGCAGTCGCTGGCGCGCCTGCACCACCGCAGGGACCTCACCTACCGGCCGGTGACGGACGCGCCGCAGTCGCAGGTCGCGCTGGCCTGGCCCACGGACGCGACCACCGACCTGGTGGAGGACTTCATCGGCATCGTCCGCGGCCGGACGGTGAACAGCTCGCGCGGCCGCAACACCGCCGCCGCCCCGCGCGCGGAGAAGCCGGCCCAGCGACAGGCCCAGAAACCCGCGCAGAACGGCTCCGGCCGCCGAGCCGTGCGCTCCAGCCGCAGGGGCAGGGGCCACCGGCCCCGGTGAACCACGCCCGAAGCGCGGAGTGACAACTCGATCACGCTTCGGCGCGTCTCATCTCCTGTCACGGTTCATCCTCCACAACCGCAGGAGGGCACGTTGCTCAGGTGCTTCGCTCTCGCCGTCCTCACCGCCGCGGGCCTCACCGCGTGCGGCACCGGCACGCCGCCGGCCGCCCCCGTCGAAACCGTCACCGCGACCGTCCAGCCCACCCCGACGACCACCACCACCGCCACCGCCGGCCCCGGCGAGACCGACCGCCCCGAGCCGAGCGAAGCCGCGGCAGAAAGGAAGACGCTGCCGGACGTGGTCGGCATGAACCTCCAGGAAGGCCAGGACACGCTGCAGGCGGCCGGCTTCTACGTGCTGAACGACAAGGACGCCACCGGCCAGAACCGGCTGCAGGTGCTCGACCGCAACTGGGTCGTCACCAAGCAGTCGCCGGCCGGAGGCCGGAAGGTGACCACCGACACGCTGATCACCCTGTACGCCAAGAAGATCGGCGAATAGCCCGGGCGGCGCACCCCCACCGGATCCAGGGCCCGCCGCCCGCGTGCAGGAGCCCCGCCTCGTCCCTCATGTCGTGCACCACCCCGTGTCGCACGCGTAAGAGCCTGAGGACGCTTGCGCCGGTGCTGCCGGCGTGAGGGTTGCCGGCAGCACCACGCGCGCGATGGCGGCGATTCATGGGGCAAGGCTCGGGCAGTTGCCGGTCATGGACGACGAGAAGCCTCCCGAGGAGATGCCGCCCGCGGTCGGACAGGTCTGCGGCGAGTCCGACACCCTCGCCGCACGAGCCGGAGTCGAGGTACGGGCCACACCACGCCCGATCCCGGCCGAACCGGTGGAGCCGCCACCCGACCCCGAGCAGAAGGCCGAGGAGGAGCGGCGGGAGGTTGAGGCCGACGAGGACGACGGCGTGGAGCCCGACGTGGAGCCCACCGACTGAGTGCGCCTCCAGTACCGCACGTCCGAGTCTCCGGCTCCCCACACGCCAACGGTTACCCGGATCCGCGAGCCCGCTCACATCCTCACTCGCTTCGTCAGTACGCCCGAGATCCGTTCGGCAAAGTGCCCACACCAACGCTGGCAACCTGCCCACCCCCAAATCGGCAGAATGCCCACTCGACCATCGGCAGAATGCCCATAAAACAGTTCTGGCCTGCGGTAATGTGTCGGACTGTGTCCGAAGCAAACTTGTTCCTACGCCGCGCCCAGGCCATGGCCTGTGAGGCGCTGGCCGACACGCGGGTGGTCATCGTCAACGGCGCCAGGCAGGTGGGCAAGAGCACACTTGCCAGGCTGATCGCTGACGACGCGGACAACGCCCGTCAGCTGTACCTCGACGACCCGGCGATCCTGGCCGCGGCCGAGGAGGACCCCGTCTCCTTCGTCCGGCACGATGGACTGCTACTGATCGACGAGATTCAGCGCGCTCCGCGACTCCTCCTGCCGATCAAGCACGAGGTCGACAAGGATCCACGTGCGGGCCGCTATCTCCTCACCGGTTCCGCGCGCCTGCTGGGCCTACGCGATCTCCCGGACGCCCTGCCCGGCAGAACGGAGACCATCGAACTGTGGCCGCTTTCCCAAGGAGAGATCGACAACGCTCCGGACGGATTCGTTGATCACGTCTTCACCCATGACGTCGACACCACCATGCGCTCCTGCCCTCTCCGTAAGCACGACTACGTCGACAGGGCCTTGCGTGGCGGTTACCCGGAGGCGGTCCGCCGGGATCCTGGCCGCCGACGCAACAGGTTCTTCGACTCCTACATCACCGACTTGATGACCAGGGACGTGCGCCAGATCTCCGACATCGAACGCCCAGCAGAGATGCGCAGGCTTCTGAGTGTCATCGCGGCCCGGATGGGAGGGCTGACGGTGGTCCAGTCCATCGCTGGAGACGTGGGCCTTCCCAGGATGACGCTCTCCCGCTATCTGGATCTTCTGGAACTGGTCTTCGTCATCAAACGCATCCCGGCCTGGTCATCGAATCTCACCCGCCGCGCGATCTCCACCCCGAAGTTGCTCGTCACGGACACCGGGCTCGCCGGCCGCCTCATCGGCATGTCACCCGAGCGCGCCCGAGACGTCACAGCTCCCGTCGGACCACTGCTCGAAAATTTCGCGATCGGTGAAGTAGCTCGTCAGCTGACCTGGGCCAACGAGCCCGTCCAGCTGTTCCACTACCGAGACCGCGACAAGGTGGAGGTGGACATCCTCCTGGAGCATGCGTCCGGAGAAGTGATCGGTGTAGAGATCAAGGCCGCGGAAACAGTGCGAAGTGACGACTTCCGTGGACTGCGCCATCTGGCCGACCGGCTAGGGCCACGATTTCGTGCCGGCTTCGTCCTCTACACCGGCGAACAGCCCCTGGCTTTCGGGGGAAACCTCCGAGCACTCCCCATGGCCTCCCTGTGGACGCTAGGAGGCACGGCCGAAGACTGACCACATGCTCGCTACTCGCTGAACGCGCAGGGTGGGCGGTACTGGGTTCGAACCAGTGACCCCTCGCTTGTAAGGACTGTCCCGCAATTCCGGCATCCTGCAGTAATCCGCGAACCCCCAGTTCAACGGGACAGTAAACGACCACTCAGCGCCATTCGACACCCGCCGTGCCGCAATGCTCGTCCCCCATTCGTCCCCCGCCCGTCCCCGGGGGTCAGATCGTCGAAGGCACATCCCCATGACGGCCGAATGACCGTCGAGTGAACTTTCAATTGCCTCTTCCGAACCGTGCTCATGTTGACGCATCATGTGACAGTCCCGGCGCGGGGGCATACAGAGGGACACCCGGAACAAAAGCAGCCAGGGGGGCCGCTTCCCATGACAATGGCGTCAACGAACCCGCAACCGCCCCACACCACACAAACTCTCACCGTCCTCGAGCACACCTACCCCGGATGGAATATCAGCGGGCACCAGAACGGCATGTGGAGCGCCACCCGGGACGTCACTCCCACCCAGGCCGACGCCGGCATGCACGCGATCATCGTGCAGCCCAACCTCCTGGCCCTCGCCGCCATCCTGTCGCAGCAGCTCGAGATCGTGCAGCGGGTGCGTTAAGCGTCCGTCCGGGGCCGGTCTTCTGGTGGGACGACGTAGGTGCCCTTCGAGCGTTTGATGATGACCAGGCCTTCCTCAGCCAGCGCACTCACCGCGTGCAGGGCCGTGTTCCGGCCGATCTCGTACTGCTGCATGAGGCGCGGGATCGCAGGGATCGTGGACCGGGCCGGAAACTCGCCCTCGAGGATGCGCCGGCGCAGGTCGTCGGCGACCTCTTCCCACCGATGCTGCGGCTCCCATTTGATCATGGAGAGACGCTAGTAGTCCAGGGCACGCCCCAGCAGTCCGGGAATTACCCAGGCGGTCCCAGGCGGTCCTCAGCGGTCCGGGGCGGTACTAGGACGTCCCTGGACCGGACCTTCTGCTTGCGTGATAAACATAAGAGTGTGGCGGCGGGGATCATCCCTCTCTATGGGAGGGCTGTCGGACCCCGCCGCCACACCCCCATAGATCCTTACGCAGTCAACGGCCAGCCGCCCAGCCTCCGGAACGGTAGCCAGTTATCCGCCCCGATGCGAAAGATATCGCCCCCGGAGGGGCGATCTTCCACCTCCAAGGCATTCCACGCGCTCGACGCGCCGACGCTGTTCGGTCTTCACTTCTTCTCATGGGACCGCCCCGCCTCTACGACGCTGACGAGACAGCCGCCATCCTCCGGGTGTCCAAGAACTGGCTCTATCGGAGAGCCGGGCGCACGATTCCCGTCACACGCCTTGCTTGGCGGCTTCTGTGGACCGAGGAGCAGATCTCCTGGATCATCGAGGCCGCCGCCATTGAGCCCATGGCTCCATTCACGCCAGTGGAACCTCGCACCAGGACCGTCGCCATCCGCGCGCGGAGACTGCAAGAGTTGCCGCCACTGCCGGCCACCGCGCCGCGGCTCATGGCCAAAACCCCTAAGACTCGGCGCGTCAGCCCCGCCATCAACCCCGCACCCATCCCTGTAGCGAACTACACCGTCAGCCGGCTCTACCGTGATCAGCACGAGGACGGCCATCGGTGACCGCTGAACGCCGCGGACTATCCCGTCCGCTCAAGGAGCTCATCGACCCGCCCAGCCCCGAGCAGCTCCGCACCGTGATCCGAATCCTCGGCTTGGTTGAGGCAGTTCAGCACCGCCTGGATCGCGAAGCCGCCCAACAGGCTGCTGCCGGCCAGGTGGACGAGACGCTCGGACGCTAGTCCTCTGGACCACGGCAACTGTGCCTCGACTGCTGTTGCGCGGGTAGCGATTCTTACACCAACGCACTATCGACCGCGTTCCCAGCGCGACTGTTATCCCCATACTGTTGAGACGTAGGGCCTCCTGCCCGCTGGGCCGTCAAACTCTGCCGACAGGAGGCCCCACCCCTCCTAGAAGGGGCGTCTCGGGTCGAGCAGCTCCCACAGGACCCACAACACTAGCCGCGCCGCAGCCAGGGCAGTTTGTAGCCTGTGGTGCTTCTCATCCCTGCGCGGGTTATCGCTGGCCACGCAGACTCTCCCTTGTGTCGGATGCGCCGGACTGCCCGGCGCGCAGCGCCTGCACTCCGACCAACACGGTGACCGCGATTCCCCGCCTGCCCATGATGATGCCTACCGACCAGTGCCGCATGCGTTGTCGCCGTTCGTCCTACGCCACTGCGACCCTACGGTGGGGAAATACACCACCGCGGATAAGGATCCTCTACCCCCGGCTCAGGCAGTTCGCTGGGCCTCGCCAGACGCCGGCCGGAAGGCGGCTCCTCAACTACGCACGCGCCGGTCGTCCATGACTCAGGCCTGCGGTGGATTCGACGCAACGAAGGTCCCCACACCTCGAACCGAGTACGCGAAGCCCTGCTCGCGAAGCCTGGTGAGCACCTTCTGTGCAGTGCCAGGCACGACGCCGAACTCCTGCACCAGCTCGTGCTGAGACGGCAGCCGGCTGTCCGGCGGGTAGGTGCCGTCCGCGATCCTCGCCTTCAGCACGTCGGCCATCTGCTCCCATTTCGGCGCGTTCTCTCGGAATCGGAACTCGATCACTAGGCGACCGTATGCAGCCATGCTGACCTGCGGATATACGCGACCTACCGTAGTTGGCCATGGTTAAGTATGGCTATGTTGGCTACGCTGTGCTCCTGAACAGAAACGGGCCCGGCCAAGGCGTTCACGCGCCTGGACGGGCCCTTGATCGGACGGTGGAGGTCCGACCATGGGCGAAGCGTACCCACCGGACAGCCTGAACGGCGATGGGCAGCGTCTCTATGGTGCCGCCCCTGAAGAGGACCTGATCCGCACCGAACAGTCCATTCCGCCCGCTGCGCCAGACGTGCCGAGCATACGAGCGATCCCTGTCCGCATGCCGTCCGCCGAACCCGATCTCCGCACAGGGGATTCGTCGTGACTGTCCCCGTGCGCCGGCTCGTTCCGTACGTCACCGCCTATGAGGGGGAGGCCCTGGCCTACCAACTCATCGTGGATCCGCACGTCGAGGCGACGGACGGGATACGGCTGTCCTACGCCGACCCCGTCGGCACGGACTGGCTGTACGGCGTGCTGTGGTACCGGCAGGGCATCACCCAGACTGGCCGCCCCCTGTGGAAACTCGTCAACACCCCGCGGCAGCGACGCTGCATGATGCACATGCTCTGCCAGGTGTGCGGTCGGCCAGCGGCGGACAACGACGGCTGGATCTGGTGGCTGATGCCCGAACCCCCAGGAACGACCGGCGGCGGACTGCCGTTCACGCACGTGCCACCGTGCTGCCGGGCATGCATCCCCGCAGCCCGCGCCCTGTGCCCCCGGCTACGTCACGAAGCGCATGTCTACACCGCCCTCGCTGCTGAACCGTTCGGCGTCGTAGCGGACCTGTATCGACCTGCGGCCGGCCGCAAGGTAGTCCTGGTCCAGCACGCCGTCGAGGTGCCCCTGGATGCGTTCCGCCGCCTCGACTTCGCCTTGGCCACGCAGTTGCTCGTGTCCCTCGACGGCCTGCAGAAGGCCGAAGACGGCCCAGCGTCGTAGCCTCAGACCCAGGTGATCCGGACGATGTAGACGAGGCGCCGCTCCTCCATCACCAGGTAAGTGACGAGGCCTGTCTCACCGAACGGCATCGACAGCATGTTGCCGCGCGGGTTGTTCGACGGACGCCTACCGCTCCAGGGCGCGACCTCAAGAACGGCACGTAATTCCATGAAAGCAGCGAGAGCCTCGAACGGCAGCTCGTCACGCTGCTTCTCCGCCGGCGGATCGAACTCGACGGCGTACACCGCGGGGCCTACTTGCCGCGCTCGATACGCTCACGCATCTCAGCGTCGAGCGCGTCGTCCCATCGCCGGGCGCCCGGCGGCATCTCGCCCCGTTCCAGGTACTCCATTGCGCGCTGCGCCCGCTCGATCGTC
Organism: Nonomuraea sp. GTA35; assembly: GCF_041950525.1. Lineage (NCBI taxonomy): Bacteria > Bacillati > Actinomycetota > Actinomycetes > Streptosporangiales > Streptosporangiaceae > Nonomuraea > Nonomuraea sp. GTA35. Next base: position 722,392 of record NZ_JBGNUV010000003.1, read on the forward strand.
TCGGCGTACTCGTCGGGGTCGGCCTTGAGGATTGCCTCGCCCCACCAGCGGCTGATGAACGTCTGGATTGGAGCCAGGTCGTAGGTCACTCGTGCTTGGTCGAGGGCGGCTTGATACTCCTGGTCGAACAAGTCGTGTTCGTCCGGAGGGAGCGCCGACCGGATCGCCCGCGGGCTGCGGTCATGTTTGATCGACGCGCGTATCTCCTCTGGCGTGCGGTGCCGGCCGTGCGGCTGAGCGGTCATGGCTCGCTCCTCTCCCATACCTTCGACACTAGCCTGCCCGCCGCGTACGGTCCTCAGTTTCGTCGCCAGGCGTGCGAGGAGGCACAAACGGATCAAGAGGCACGAACACGGCGCCTTTGCCGCGCAGATACTTGGCCACCTCTCGCTCGTCCTTCCCAATCAGCCACTGCGCGATCGGCGCCGCGTCTACGACACGGCCGTTCTTGGTCACGACCGCGAAGGTTGCCTGCGGCAAGGACACCCAGATCCATCGTTCGTCTGCAGCCGTCACGGGAGGTGCTCAATCCACGCCGTCGAGCCCTGACGCGTCGAGATCTTCGAAGATGTTGAGCACTTCGAATTGATTCGGATGGTCCGGCATATCGTGAGGCCACATCCTGATTAGGACGTAGAGGTGATCCCGGGGCTGCACGATATTAATGGTCTTGTCGACATCATCTTGGGTGCAGTAGAACCTGATCCCGTTGAGCCCCCCACTGGCCCAATCAAGGACTCTCGCTACTAGATCTCGATCCTCAGGTTTGGCCTTTGCCTTCCATTCGGCTACCAGCCGTGCACTTTCGGGCGTGAGCGACAACCTCGCCATTGTTACTCCCGCAGTATTTTGATGACGTCGTCGACGTCCACCTCCTCCCCGTGCTTGACCGGGCTAGTCGGCGCGTTCCGTAGCGCCTGCTGAACCTCGGGCTGGGAGCGAAGGTGCACTGTCACCTCAACACTCTCAGCGAGTTTCTTCAGGTGGTCAATGTCACCTGTCCGAGAGTATTTGGCGATCGGCTCGTACATGTTGAGAAACAGTGATCGTCGCTCCTCCTCGGTGAGGTCGTCGAACAGGGTTCCGGCTCGTTGGAGTGCTTCGGCAACGAGAGCATCGTTCGCGTTATCGCGTCCATCCATAACATCGATCTCCTTTCGGTATCGCGTGACGCCGGTACACCGTAGGACGCGCAGGTGCCCAAAGGGGAGTACATTGCGGGAAAGTGACGCCCGATAAGCTGTCCGAAACTGGCGCCGATCTCAGTCCGGGATCTTAAACGTGTAGGACCAGACGAAGCGGCTGGCGGGATGAACGCCACGGGCGTATTCGATCACGCGCCCGTCAGCCGTCCGCGTGGTGCGCCACTGTTCCACGACCGGCTCGCCTGGAGGAAGGTCCAGCGAGACCATCTCCTCCACGGTTGGCATCCGAGCAAAGAGGTCTTCAGTCATCTCGTCGGGGGCAAGCCCAAGCTCAGTAAAGATCGCAAAGCTTCCGCCGGCACCTGCCATGCCCGGCCGTGGATCGATGATGGCCGTACCTTCTACATCCTCACGCCGGTAGTAGCTGGTGACAGAGTGGGTGGGCTTGCCGTCACGAAACATGATGCGGTCTCGCTCATAGACCTGCGTCCCCACGGGGACGCCGAGGGCTCGCGCTACACGCTCGTCCGCATCGAGTAGCGCGACTTCTTGCGTCTGGGTGCCCTGCTGTTCGGCGGGTTGGCCTTCATGGCGTTCGTCCCTGTACACCTCGACAGTGGAGTTGGCCCACTTGCTCTTGGCGTATCGGTCCTGCCCAACGCGCCGCACCGGGTGGGCCTCGCGAACGTACGCGCCAGAGCCGTAGCGGGTGATGATCGCCCCCTCATTGCTGAGCTGGGCGATCGCTTTCGCTGCCGTATTGCGGCTCACGCCGTATTCCACAGCGAGATCTCGGACTGTTGGCAGTTTCGCGCCTGGCTGCAGGCGACCATCGCTGATGGCCTGACGTAGGTCATTGGCGATGCGGTTGGCGGGCCCGGTCTGGGGCTCAGGACTCATGGTCCAACTCTAACAAATTGTCATACGCCAATTCCAAGATCTTGAATGCGTCGTACGACAATCCCTTGACAGCATCCATGCGTCGTACGATGCTTTGTCGTACGACGCTTTTCAATGACATTCCAAAGGAATCGCCATCGCGTCACCCGTGCCCGTTTTGGGAGGTTTGGCCTTGAAGTTCACTCACTGGACCGGTCGCGAGCCCTGGTTGCCGACCAGCGCCGTGGCTCTGCTGTGCGGCGTCACCGCTCAGACGGTCCTTGCGTGGGCGAAGGCGGGCAAGCTCCATCCCCGGAAAACCCCTGGTGGGCACTACCGGTTCAACCCCGCTGAAGTAGACGCGCTCCTCAACGAGACCACCGCCGAACCTGACGTGAAGGTCGCAGTCTGATGCGCGCGATCCCCCGGACATGCGAAGGGCGGCCCTCATCCGCCAAGACGAAGCCGCCCAATCGCGTGCCCTTCATGACCGGTCAAAGTTACGAAGGAGCCGCTCCATCATGGCAGATCCCGCTTTCGCTGGCACCACCATGACGCCGGAAGTGGCGCTCATGACTGCCCAGCAGTTCGCCGAGCAGGCTGCGTCCCTGACCAGAGCCGCCCAGGTGGCAGTCGATGTCGCCAACTTCCTGCGGGAGACCGGTGGCATACTCCTCGCCTCCGCCGACATCACGGCGCGGCACCCGTCCGCATCTCCGCTTCCTTCAGGTGTGGCTGACATCTCCGCCTACCGGTCCCGTCGTCAGGCGGTACAGCGATGACCACCGCTGAGCGTCTTCTCGCCCGCGCCGAGCACGTAGACCCGGGCCACCCGGGCGTCTGGCCGGACGGCGAGCTGCCGGAGGCGCGCCTCCACTACGACCGGATGCTCGCCGAGCAGGACAGCACCCGGAAGGCGAGCACCCGATGACCCTCCACCCGATGCGCGTTGAAGACGAGCTCGCCCGCTGGGACTCCTACACCCCCGCCGCCCGGCACCGCATCCTCACCGCCTTCTGGCTAGAGCTCGCCCCCTCCACCGCCAGAGCACGCTTCGCCGCTGCTGTCGACGTACTCGCCCTCCTCGACGACGAGTTGGCCGTCATGCAGCAGGCCGTGGACCACTTCCCCGGAGGCGGTCAGCGATGAGCCAGGCCCGGCTGTCGTCCCTCCAGGTCTCCCACGGCCCGCGACGGCCGGGCCTCCCTACTCCCGTCCAGGGGCCGCGGTCCCACACCCAAACTCCCGGCCGCCGGCTCCTGGACGGGCACCACAAGACTCCCCCGCCCGCGGACGTGTCCGGAATCCAACCCTCTTCACCCCGGGCGGGGGCTCACCCCACCACACCAGAGGAGATCGAAATGCCTGAGAACAACAACCCTCAGCCGTGCCCCGGCCACGTCGTCAAGTGCGCCTCGTGCAAGGGCTCGGGCCGTGACAACCTCGCCCCGCTCCTGCAGGAGTGCACCGTCTGCAAGGGCGTCGGCAGCGTCCTCCTCAAGTAGCGCCATGGAGCCCGTTCCGGTATCCACGCCGGCCTTCAGGTTGCAAGCCCTGAACGGGAGCGACAGACACCCGTACCTCGATCTCAACGGAAGGAGGCGGCCATGAGGAGTCCCACGCCGTTCAACATGATCGCGTTTGCGCTGTTCTTCGTGCTTGCCACCGTCGGCGCCATCGCCATCCTCAACGCACTGCTCACCTAACCATCCGACTCCCATCACGAACGGACCCCCTGTCATGAAGCCGCCCGTCACAGTCTCCCCCGAGGAGGCGGTCCCCACCCCGGCCGTCCCGGACAACATCCGCAAGCGACTCCTCGCGCTCGCAGCAAGGGGCGTTACCACGGACGCCGCTACTGAGGCGCTCGGCCTGCTCAAGGTCACCGTGTGGCGCTACCTGGAGCTGCTGCGTGTCGCAGGTGACGTCGAGTTGCGGGCTACGGAGGACGGGCGCGGGGCGAAGTGGTGCCGCACCAACGGCAGGAGGAGGACGTGACGGACACGACCCCGCCGCCTGTCAACGGCTCCCTGGCCAAGGAGGTGGCTCGCCTCAACGCGTGGTCGGACAGGGTGAAGGCCATCAACGAGCCGCTACGCGAGCCGGACGACAGCGACGAACCAGCCCCACTGGTCGTGTTTGACGGTGGCGAGACCAGGCGGGTGCGCAAGCTCCGCGCCGAGGTGGCCGAGTCTCACCTGCTCGCCGAGCTGCAGGACGACGACACACCTCTCCTGCTCGACTCCCCCAGAGTGCGCAAGCACCGGCGCAAGGCTGCTGAAGCAGCACGCCTTCACCGGCTTGCCCAGGATCCGATGATGCGCGCCTACCGCACCCTGCGGGCCCGCCGGCGCATCGTCGCCGTCGCCATGGTCGCGCTCACGCTGGCGCTCGGTTGGTCCACCGCCGGCGTGCAGGCGTTCGCCGCCGAAGGTGCCGCCGTGTGGTCTCCTCGCTGGTGGTTCGCCTGGCTGGTCGAGCCGTTCATGTCGCTCGCCTTGCTCGTCGTCGTCAGCGCCCGCACCTATCTGGCCACCTTGGACCAGCCGATCAACTCACCGACTCTCACCAAGGTGGAGCGGCTGTTCCTCGGGTTGACGCTCGGCATGAACGCCTGGCCGTACCTTCCATGGTCACTACCGGAGGGCAAGTCGTTCTCGGTTTCGTCACTGGTGCTGCACCTGCTCGGCCCGATCGTCGCGGTCGCCATCGTGATCGCTCTGCCGATCATTTTGGCCGCGTTCACCCGCCTGGATCTTGGGTTGGTCAGTACACCCTCGGTACCCCTTCCGTACAGGAGCAACGCGCAAGATCGGTACACCCTCGGTACAGCCCCGGTACAGGTGCTCGCCGCGCACGTCCAGAACATGATCGACGAGGGCCGTCTGAGCCCCAACCCGGGCATCCACAAGATCCGTACAGCCCTTGGCCCCGGCGTCGTCGGCGTCGACAAGGCCCGCGAGATCCAAAGGCTCCTTGCTTCCACCACCCCGACTGGAGACCAGTCATGAGCCGCCGCATCGCCCGCACCTTGGTGCTGGCTGTCGCGTATCTCGCTCTCGACCTTGTTGAGGCATTCGCGTGCCTGGCCGCCATCGCGGCCCTCACCGGCCTGCTCGCGCTGGCGCTCCCCACGGAGGTCGCTCTCGCGATCGCGGTGCTCACCGTGTGCACCGCGTTCGGCTACCGCAGGGCACGAACGCTCGCTCGTAACCGCACAGGAGACCTGTCATGACCAAGAACAACCAGCCGAAGGATCCCCGCGAACTGCTCGACGAGCTCGGCGCGAAGTGGTCGCCGGACATGGACGACTTCCTCGCCGGCAAGGTCGACCTCAGCCAGATGCGGTGCGCCCTGTGCGAAAAGAAGTCGTGCGAGTGCCCTGAGTTCGGCACCCCCGAGTACTTCGCTCTCATCGACAGAAGGCACGGGAGACGGTCATGAACACCACTCTCCTGCTGCTCCTACTGGCATTCCCCGCCTGCGTCATCCGTGAGCCCACCGAGCAGGCCCGCACGTTCGGCGAGATGGTCGCCCGCGTGTGCGCCTGCTCCTGGTGGGAGATCCCGCTGTGGCCGGTGCTGGCGCTGGCGGTCCCGTTCGCTCTGGCTCTCTGGTGGGCGGCACGGTCGGTCCTGTTCAACGTCTCCCGCCTGGCCGCGTGGCTGCTCGCCAAGACGGCCACCGCGACCGCCACCGATGGCCGCCGTTACCGCCTGGTTCGTACCGAGAGGATGGTCGCGCTCCAGTCATGAACGCCGACAAGCGCCCAGACCTGCGCCTCGTCCCTCCCCGCCACGGCGAGGACGCCCCCGACCTGCCCCTGTCCGAGGACGAAGAGCACAAGGAGTTGGCCCTGCAGCACGGCGGCGAGGTGGAGTCCGCAGTTGTCGAAGGCGAGATCGTTTCCGACAAGCCAGGATCGTCCAGCAGGACGTCCATGGTGGTGGACCGGATCACCGTGCTGCGCCCGCACGCGGGCAAGGCCGTCGTGGTGGCCCGGCACAGCGTCATCGTGCTGCAGGGCCTGCACTCCTGGTGGGTGCGGGCAACAGACGGGCTGACGTTCGGCATCTACCGGGAGCAGATCCGTGCCGCCCGCGCCCGCGGTGACGCTGACGCGCTCGACCACTGGCTGACCCGCCGGCGGGAAGCCGCCCGGGACCGGCGTGAACGCCTCTTGGAACTGCCGAAGGTCGGCCTGCAGGTGCTCATCTTCGCTGGCGGCGGTTGTCTCGCTGTGGTGGTCCTGATGGTCATCGTGTCGACCCTGGTGTTGATGACCGGCGCTGGCGGATTCCAGGACGTGTTCTTGTGGGTTGGTGGCGTGCTGAAGTGGCTGTTTGGTGCGATCCGGCTGTTGTGGGCGCCGCTCCTGGTCGCCGGCCTGATCGCTCTGATCGTCACGTTGCACCGTGAAGGGCGTCGTACCGGAACGACTCCTTCGTGGCTGTCCGATGAACCCGAGCGGAGCGTGAAGGGCGGTCGAAACAGCAACACACCCGTTTTGATCACTCCGTCCGTCGTCGTCACCGCGATGAGGGACCTTGGCATCGCCCCGTTGAAGCAGGCCATCAAGCAGATGCCCGATCACGGAGCGGGCATGCTTGGCCTGATCCGGATCGCAGGGTGCGGCGTCGAAGTCGACGTCACGCTCCCCTCGGGAGTGTCGACGGACAAGGTGCAGGGCCGGCGTCGCACGCTGGCCGAGAACCTCGGCCGGCACGAGCACGAGGTGTTCATCACCATCCCGAAGAAGGCCCGCACGGTGCGGCTGTGGATCGCCGACCCTGGCGCTCTGGATGAGCCGATCGGCCCGTCTCCGCTGGTCACCGATAAGGAGGTCGCCGCCGACTACAAGAAGGGGCGGGCTCCTTGGGGGCAGAACCTGCGTGGCCAGGCAGTCGGCATCAGTCTCCATCAGCGGATGCTGCTCATCACCGGCCTGTCGAACCAGGGCAAGACGGCAGCCTTGCGGGCTCTGGCACTGTGGCTGGCGTTCGATATCCGTGTCCGGTTCCGCATCGCGGACCTCAAGGGCTTCGGCGACTGGGGCATGTTCGATGGCCTCGCTGAAGTCCTCATCGAAGGCCCCACTGACGAGCACGTCATCGAAGCCACCGAGATGCTGGAGTGGGGCGTCGACGAGATGGAGCGCCGCCTCCAGGCACCCGCAGGCACCAAGTTCGACCCCGTCATCCTCATCGTCGACGAGGCCCAGGTCGCGTTCATGTGCCCGGCTAGGGAGGAGTACATCACCGACGACGGCAAGGTGAAGCAGGGCGCCCCCTATGGCGGTAGCAAGTCCACAAGCAGGTACTTCCTCGCCGCCCGGAAGATCCACAATCAGGGGCGGGCGGTCGACGTCATCCTGTGGCAGGGCACCCAGAACCCAACCGACCAGAACCTGCCCGTCCTGGTCCGCGAAGGCGCCCATGTCCGGGCTTCGCTGGTCGTCGGTACCGAGTCGCAGTCCCGCATGGCGCTCGGGGACAAGGCCGTTGACGGGGGCGCCGCCCCTCACCTGCTGCGGCAGGGCATCGACAAGGGCACCGTTGTAGTCGCGGGCGACGGCGTGGAACTCCCGCCCGGTCAGTCGTCGATCACGATCCGCACGCATTTCGTGTCCGACCCCGAAGCCGTTGAGGTCGCCGACCGCGCCAAAGCGTTCCGCCGCGGCGACGTGCAGACCCGCTCCAGCATGGACAGTGGCGAGCAGACAGACCCGTGCATCGACATCGCCGCGGTTCTTGGCAGCAAGCCGCGGATGTACACCCAGGAAGTACTTCAACGCCTCGCCGAACGTGACCCAGCCCGGTATCGGGAGTGGACTTTCGCCGATCTGACGCAGTTCCTCGAAGGCGTCGACGCTGCCCCCTCCAAGTCGCATGGGCGCATGGTCGTCAGCCGGGAGAAGGTCCTCAAGGCGGTCACCAAACACGCCGAAAGCCACCCCGAAGAAGACGACAAAGGCGAGGACGAATGATCGTCACAGCCGGGGAGTCACGTGGGGAGGCGGGGAGAACTCCCCATCCGCCTCCCCACCCCAGAATCTCCGTGCTGACCTGCGAACCTCCCCCCGGGGGAGGCGGGGGAGGTGCCTCTCCAGAGGGCCTGAAAGGGCCTGCCGGAAGCGCTTTTCATGGGGGCGCGTTTGCTCCCCAACTTGGTGGCGCGGTGGCCGCGGAGACCTCTCCCAGATCTTCGGGAGGGGTGTCCGGAGCATCCCGCTCCACTCACCGATGGGAGGTCTTGATGGACCTCGCAAGACTGTTCGGCCTCGGCGCCCTAATCACCTCTGGGATGGGATTGGCGTTGTGGCTGGCGTTCGTTGACCCGCCGCTGGCGTGGCCGGCGCTGGCGGTGGTCGTTCTCGTGATCGTCGTCGTGATCGTGCGGATGGCCCGTAACAACAACAGGCCGACCCGGCCGCCCAAGTAGCTCTCACCGATTCACCCCCGCGCTGACGAGCACACCGCAATACCCGTCACTACCGATCAAGAAAGTAGGAATTATGTTCGACAGGATGCCGCCCGAGAAGCTGGCCAAGGCCAAGGGGCAGGCTCAGCAGGCCGGCGAAGCCAGCAAGCTCGCCCAGGCCGCCAACGGTCACGGCGTGACCGGCGCCGAGCGGCGCAAGGCTGAAGAGACGTTGGTCCGCACCTTCGGCAAGCGGAAGGCGGCCCAGCTCAAGGAGAACGAACTCCTGCGCGCTGGCGCCGCCCCCAAGGGTCTGCGGAAGTGGTTCGGCTGATGCCTCACAGACTCGATCTCCAGGCCGCGGCGGACGGGGCGGAGAAGGCCGTCGAGTCCTTCACCAGGCAGGGCCGTCCGGTCGAGGCGGCCGTCAGCCGCTGCATGGCCTCCCACTACCGGGAGGCGCTTCCCAGCACCGATGCCCGTCCCCTCCAGGAGGTCCGATGAGCATCACTGTCCCGTCTCCCGACCACCCCGTGCAGTGGGTCAACGATGTGGCTCACGTCGCGATCCACTGCGCCGGCTGCGGCGAGACCGTCCGGGTGGTGGGTGTCACCACCACTGGGGGTGCTCTCGCCGAGATGAAGCGTCTCGGCATCCACCAGCACTAAAGGAGATCAACATGGCCGTTCGTGAAGAGCAAGTGAGGAAGCTGCTCGCTGCCGAGATCGCCTTCACCTACGCCGACAACGGCAAGCCCTTGGAACGGGCGTCCGCCACCCTCGATGCGGCCCGGCGCAACTCCAGCAAGGAAGAGGCCGACGCTGCGGTGGCGAGGTATGCGGCGATGGTCCGCCGCGGCGAGCTCCCGTAGCCCCCTGCGGCTGTTGCGGGTGCGCTCTCCTGACCCCACCTTCCCCGCGGGGTCAGGAGAGCGGCCCGGAGCGTCCGCTCCCACCATGACAGGAGATCACCATGAAGGCGCACAACGAGGCCACGATGAGCTTCGGCAAGATGCTGCTCATCGTCGGGGCGCTCGTCGCCGGAGCGGGCCTCTCAGGCGCGTTCGGCGACGGCAAGACGCCGCCCCCGGACTTGTCGAAGGTCGGCAACCTGTTCGACGTCGCCGCGGCCGAGAACGAGCCTCCTAAAAGGGCCAAGAAGGAAAAGCGGGTCGTCGGCGTCGTTTCCAGTCACACATCCAGCGGCCTCGTGATCGTGCCGGCCAGCGATGACCCCATCACCGAGGTCACGGCCAGCGCGGCGCAGCAGGAACGCTGCCAGCCGGACGACCGCTACCCGGCCTGCCTCAACTAACCCCGTCCATCGTCCCTGAAGGGAGACCTACGCCATGCAAGTCAAAAAGGTGATCACGTACGTGGCTGTCGCGTTCGTGTGCTTCTACCTGTTCACCCGGCCTGCTCAGGCTGCCGCTGCTGTGAACGGCGTCTTCGACGGCATCATCGGCGGCGCTAACCAGTTGGCCGTGTTCTTCTCCAGCGTCCTCACCTGACGGGCTCTGGTGACCATGAGCATCAAACGAGTCGCCACCGACTACATCAGAGGGCAGTCCACGGTCGGCACCTGCAACGGCTGCCACCACGGCTCCGCCGCCGCTCCCGGGTGCGCGTGCATGGCGGCCTGGTGTCCCTGCCACAAGGGCTTCTACGGGCACAGCGCGCACGGCTGTTCTGGCCGCGCAGAAGACCACCAGACGTGAGCGGTTGTTGCGGGTGCTCGCCACGCTCACGGGGGGTGCGTGGCGGGCGCCCGGAGCAACCCGCTCCCACCCAGAAGGGAAACCCGTCATGGGCTGGTTCAGCAGCAAGCAACCGACGAACGCGACCCGCCGCCGATACGGCGCGACCAGGTGCGCAACGCGCTCAAGCTCGGCATGGAGTGGTACGGGGGCGACCCCGATGGTGACGACTTCACGGCCAACCGAGACCGGTACTACCAGGCGCGGAAGAAGTGCACGGAAGCGGAGGTCGACTACGTGGAGGCCGCGCTCAAGCGGCACGGCTACCCGCCATGAGAGCCCATTAGAGGCCAGTGCAGTCCATGTCAGTTACTGACAACGAAGGAGAAGGGTCCAGATGGCCGCAAAAGGACAGACGGTCGAGTTCAGCACTGTGGGCGGCAACACCGTGGACTTCGTGTACGAGGGAGGGCCCTACGACTGGGGTCGCATGACGTGCAACGGATGCAAGGTAAAGAACCGCGTCCAGGTCGGCACCGCGAACAAGCACGCTGCCACGTGCCGCGCCAAGTAGGTCCCAGCACCCCTCACTGAGGGGTGTCCACATATCGGCCCCGGCCGCCCGAACCTCGCGGCCGGGGCAAACCACCCATCGCGAAGGAGACACACATGGCCAGCTCCAAGTGTTCCGTGTGCGGGCAGAGGGTGTCCGTAGCTGCGGGACAGAACGCCCCGTCACACCAGCCGCCGGGTGACCGCTCCCAGTGCTCCGGCTCGGGGCAGCCGACCGAGGAGTAGCACGTAGGTAGACCCGCCAGGGTGGCCGGCAGCAACGCTGGCCACCCGCGAATCTGAGGCTTACACCGGCCCAGCCCAGAGTTCCCCCTAGACTCCAGGGGTATCGTCGACCGCCCTGTCACCCTGAGGAACTATGCGCGTCACACGCTTTGAGAGTTTTCTCCTGAATCTTCTGACCAGCAGCGGGAACGCTGCGATCAAGGACGTACAGGTTCTCAGCCAGCCCGAGGACCGCGCCCTGCCGCGCGGCATAGATGTCTGGTTTGTCACCGGTGCACGCATCATTCTCCAGACTGTTGGAGCTGCGCCGCCTGGTGGCGACAGCAGCGAACGCGAAGAGCGGATCGTGGAGGGCGCGCCGCTACCGTCGATAGAAGAGCCCGCGTTCGCAGTGGCCGATGATCGAATAGACGTGAAGTCGTTCGAGGAGTGGCTTGCCGCAAAGATCGCTAATAGCGGTAACGCGGAAATTGAGGGCGTTCGGACCTTCACGGGCCACTCGCATCGCTTCGGCATCGACGTGGCGTTCCACAACGGCGCCCACACGTACACCTACTTCGCATACACCCTGCGCGCGGGGCAGCAGCCTGGCGCCCATCCGATCTACGGGGCCAAGGACTTCATCTAGGCTGGCCCCTTCATCCGGCAGGCTCGCGGCCACCCACGCGGGCGCCAATGTCGCAAACGAGACCGCCCCGGCTGCTTCCCCGCAGCCGGGGCGGTCGCACGTTGGCACTCCAGAGTCACCCTTGGAGCGACGCCAGATTAACGCTCCAATGTCCGTTTTGTATAGGTTTTATGTGTGGCGGTGTGGCGCGGACCTCAGGGAATACAGGTAGAGGTCATCGTGCTCGGTGACCGCCAACGATTCAAGGTCACCCAGCAGGTGGGCAAGCGCCGCTACCTCCTCGGCTACTACCCGGACCTGGCCGGCGTCCTACGACACGTGGGCGACTTCGCAGACCTGGTCGAGGTGTACGACTTCCCGGCCGACCGCCAGGCAGCATCCTGAGGATCGCCTGCGGGCGATCACGTAGCGGGTCCACGATGAGCGGATGGACCCGCAAGAGGTAGAGGCTCGCCTGGCAGCAGTACGACTACAAGCCGCTCTGGTGGACCACATTCAGGCCACGGAGGAGCCGCCGCCCGAGGTTGGGGAGGCCGTACGAGAGATGTACTCGGATCGTCCGTGTCCTGATCCGGACAGCGCCGCATGACAACCTGATCACGCCTCCGGCCGTCTCATCTCCTGTCACGTTCCATCCCCCGAGCCTCAGGAGTCCGGATGCTCCGTCGCCTCGTTCCCGCCGCCGCTGCCGGGACGCTCACCCTCGCCCTCACCACCGCGCCGGCGCAGGCCGCCAACCCCGCGGTGATGTTCACGAAGGTGTACTACGACTCCCCTGGCTCGCCGGACAGTGGCGCGAACAGCAGCCTAAACGGCGAGTATGTGCACATCAAGAACACCGGCCGGAGCGCGGTCAGCCTCAGAGGCTGGACGGTCCGCGACACCACCAAGCGTTCGGATCACGTCTACACGTTCGGCGTCTTCACACTCGGCGCCGGCAAGACCGTCACCGTGCGGACCGGCAAGGGGAAGAACACCCCCACCACCCGCTATTGGGGCCGGGGCGGGCAGGGGACTTTCTCCTACATCTGGAACCAGAGCCGGGACACGGCGTACCTGCGGAACGCGTCAGGCCGGCTGGTGGACTCCTGCTCGTACAACTCGTCCAGAGCCGACTACAAGAACTGCTGACGCAGGCCGTACAACACGAAGAAGCCCTCACCCTCCCGGAGGAGAGTGAGGGCTTCTCGTTGCAGGGCGACGGTCCAGTGGAGACCTTCGCCGCTGACGATACGTTTGATCAGCTTGTTTCGGTACCCGCAGGAGTGCTCAACTCGTCCTCGATCTCCACGATCTCTACGTCTGGGTCGTCGAGCGGTATGCCGAGCAGTTCGGCGATGTTGCGGGACATCAGGTACCTGCCAGCCATCACGTCTCCCGTGCTGCTCGAAGCGTCGCGATCCTGGCGCGGAACTCGTCGAGGTCGTCCACCTTGAGCGGCTGCTTGAGCCTCTCCGCTGCGCCGACTCGGATCTCGGCGAGTCTCGCGTCCCACTCCGCCCACGCCTCTTCGGGCAGCAGCGTCGGCCAGTCCACCGCCACAGTCACGAGGCGCTTGTCCTGGTCAACCTCGACGACGGAGCCGAACCCTCGCAGCCCGGACTCGGGCTCATACACGGTGACGGCTTCACGGATGTGGAGGTCGGCGGCGTCGTCTTCAACGTCGTCGAAGTCCGCCAGCGTGAAGCCGTCGCCTACCCGGATGTTCGGGTCAATCCGCACTCGCACGCAGCGCCTCCCTCGTTCGTCTCTCCGCGCGCTCCAGTAGCGCCAGATACCGCCCTACCGGACTGTCCGGGTCAGGAGGTAGGTACGCACTCGCAGGATGACAGGACGGGGCACAGCCGCGACCGTAACGGATGACGCAGGCACCGTCACAGCCGTGAAAGCAGGGGCGGAACGGCATCTCACCTCCAAGTCGAAAGCAACTCTTTCCAGTTCGGAAATAGTTCGAGGGCCGGTCCACCCGTAGGTGACCCGGCCCTCATTGCTGGCCTCATCCTGACCGTAGCCAGCGCGGACCGCCCCGAACGCGCTCGCAGCCTTACGACCACTACTTCCCGCGCCCACTGCTAACCACTGATGGCGGTCTTCCCTTGCGCGTTCTCGACCGGATTTGAACCGGCGTCTCGGCCAGGGCTGCCACTTGCCCTCACGGGCGGGACTCGATCCCTACTCCTGGCCGCGTCCTTGGCCGCTGGACGACGAGAACGCCCCGCCGCTGTACCGCCGGAGCGGGTGCCACAGCGTCCTGTGGCAGAGGCGGGAAAGCCCGAGCACCCATCGGGATAGGCGAACCAATGCCAGCGGTTCGCGCCGGACCTGGACCGAGGACGGAAGCCGCTGGCGGGCCGCCGAACCGGTGGCGCTCCGGACGCTACCCCGACGGGTGCTCGGACGTACAGCCTCAGATTAGCGCGGCAGGTCCTCCGACTGTCGAGCGTTGGGGATCGCCCACACGCCCAGCGACGTCAGCACGGCCAGCGTGATGTCGATCCATTCCTGCGGCGAGATCACACCATCGGTGACCGCCGACTTGGCGACGACGACGGCGGCGAACAACGCGGCCACGACCGTCTTGGCGTACTTGCCTACCTGCATGACAGCCTCCTATTTGACGGTGTAGCCGCCGTTCCAGTCCCAGGATTTGCTGGCCACGTGCGTGGCGCCGGAGGTCAGCCAGACCGAGTCGGCGTCGTTGTTCAGGAAGTGGCCGGCGGCGCCGCAGTCGACGTCGCTCTTGGCGTACAGCCGGTACTCGTCGCCGTTCTTGTAGTTGCCGCCCCACCGGGAACCGTTGAACACGGTGACCGTCTCGCCAGGCTGGAGCATCGCGGCGGAGCCCTGACCGGGCAGGCCGGTGACCGTGTACTTGTTGCAGGTGTGCGGGCTGCCGTTGTTCTTCGACCAGTTGTCCTGGACCGCGAGACCGTCGATGTCGACCGGCGCGCCGCCCGTGACCTTGAAGGTGACGAACTCGCGGTTCCGGTTGGCGAATGTGTCGCTGCCCATGGCGTCGGTGCCGACCTCGACGATCGTCAGGGCGCCAACGGGCAGGTCGAGGCTGGTGGCCGAGGCCGGGCTGCCCACGAGGCCAGCGGTGGCGACGACGGCAGCGAACAGAAGCGCGCTCTTGTTGAGACGCATGAGGATGCTCTCCCATTTGGAGGTGACATGAAGAGAGCGCCACCCATCCAGGGCAGCGCTCGGGGAACGCGCAGGTCAGGACCTAAAGAATCGGCGCGATAAAATCACGCCCGGATTTAAGGTTCCGAACGGCGTTCAATTCGCCTCGTCTACGAGGCCAGGTGTGCGCCCGTCTCCGGGCTGCTCTTCCTCGGGCTCGGGATGCCGGGGAAGAGACGTCTGATGCGGGAAGTGGTCCCGCCACAATGGGATCACGAGACCTTCAGCAGCGCAGCCCAGGTGAGTGGCCCGACGATGCCGTCCGCAGTCAGCTTCTTCGCCTTCTGGAAGGCGCGCACGTCCTCGTCGAGGGCGTCGTCGAAGTCGATCCGCTTCAGCCACTCCTCCAGCCCGCCCTGCATGCCCGCGTATGACTCCGGGGGCACGTGCCCGCGGGCGAACAGGCAGCCGCGGACGGTCTTCACGTCGTAGTTGCTGGCCTCGACCTTCAGGGTCGGCAGGTCCTTCACGAGTTCCTCCGTCCATGAGGTGGTGTCGACGGCCGGGGCCGCGGGCTCGCCTTTCAGGAGGGCCGCCACGTCTCTCCGGAAAGCGTTCATGTTGATGCTGTGGGGGTCGGGCTTGGAGGAGTTGACCTCTTTGTGGCCCTTCACCGTGGACACCGGCAGCCCGAACTCGCGGCACAGTTCGGCGCACAGCCGCTTGTAGGCGTCGAGCTGCGCCTTCGGCCACGGCGTTCTGCCGTCGTTCTCCGCTTCGATGCCGATGGACCGACTGTTGGTGTGACCCAGCGACAGGCTGGGAGCGTTGTGCCAGCACCGGCCTGCGGCGACGATGAAGATGCGGCCGTCACGCCTTAACCAGATCTGCGACAGTGGGCCGTCCAGGCCGGGGCGTCCGTCTCTGACCACGTGCATGTCGTTCCAGCCCGCGGTGTGGTGACAGACCACCCCGTCGACGTCCTGGAGCGGGCCGTGGCCGCGCGTCTTCCAGCCGGCCACCTCGGTCACTGGGCAGCCGGTACGCCTGGCCACCGTGGCGAGCTGCGTCAGGTACGGCATGGTCAGCCTCCCGGCTTGCAGGTGTAGGTGGTGGATCCGGTCTCGACCGGTGTGCAGGTGTAGGTGACAGGACCTACATCGAACGTCCAACTGGACGGCGGCGGTCCAGGTTCTCCTCGCGGGCCTGGCTCGCCCGGCGGTCCGGCGCTTCCCTGCGGTCCGGGGCTGCCGTCCACGCCGTCTTTGCCGTCTTCTCCGGGCTCCCCCTTGGCTCCTGGAGGGCCGGTGACGGTCTCTCCGGGCTCGCCGCGATCACCCTTGGGTCCTGGGCTTCCCGCTACTCCGGCGGGCCCTTGAGGGCCGATGGCGCCGTCTTTCCCGTCCATGCCTGGTCTGCCCGGCGGGCCGCTCGGACCCGGGGAACCGCGGGGGCCGACAATCGTCTGCCCTGGTGGACCAGTCGGGCCGCGCTCCCCAGGAGGGCCGGCTGAAGGGGATACGAGCGGAACGCCGCCCATCCGTTCCACCTGCTCGGTGAGGATGGTGCGATCGTTCTCCGCCTGCCGGACCCTTTCGCCGAGCTCGTTGATCTGTACCATCAGCGCGCCAAGCACCGCAGTGAAGACGACGGCGACGACGAGGGGCAGCAGCCACAGCCTGGGGCGGCCCCGCTTCACCTTGTCGGGCTCGTCGGCGACGTCGTCAAAGAACCCGTCGTCCTGGTGGCGGCCCATCAGGTCCTCCCGCTGTTCAGCCATAGCTGGATGAGCAGGATGACGAGCGGCGCGATGATGGATGTGAAGACGGCGAGGCCGATCAGGCGGCGGTCGTTCGCCCGCTGCACCCGCTCGGCGTCGCGCTCCTTCTTGTCCGCCTCACGGTCCGCCCGGAGCGCCGCCAGCTCGCGCTCGTGGTCGTCGAACTCCTTCTGCACATGCTGCTGGTAGGCGGCGAAAAGCTCGCTCGACACGACCCGGTCCAGGCGGCTGTTGAGGCTGTTGAACCCGGACTCCAGCGTGTGCCGGAGGGCCTCCATCGTGCGGTGGAGTTCCCATGGGGTGGGCGAGTCGGGCACACGTCCCCCTCCACAGGAGTGGCCCGCAGGCCGAAGTGTGTGGGGTGCCGCCCGCCCCGCACCCTCGTCAGGCGGGCGGCACGTGTGGTGTCCGGATGTGGACACGACGCTGGTGTCATCCGGAGAGATGCTTGAGGCGTCTCACGATCCACAGCAGGGGCGCACCAGGAGGGCACGCATGGGCCGCAAGGACAAGCCGCTTGAGGTGCGGCACGTCGGCAGCAGCAGGACGAAGCCGGCGTGGACGCCGGGCGACGTGCTGTGGCTGGTGTGTACGGCAGGGATGGCGTTGCCGTGGATCTGGCTGCGGCGGCGGAAGAGGACGACCGTCACCAAATACCGGTGACGGGTTAGCGGCTGCCGAACGAGCCGTCGTCTGCTTCCTCGCGGAGCTTCGCGTTCTCCTCGCGCAACTGCGCGTTCTCGGCCGCGAGACGCGCCACCTCAACCTCCAGCGTCTGCGCGAGCGCCCTCATCTGGGCTGCGTCGGTGAGGGCGGCGTTGCGCTGGCCTTCGACGGCCACGAGGAGCGCTTCGGCGGGTACACGGTGCTGCTGGTCAGTCATGCGCGGGTTCCTTCGGAGTGAGGTAGCGGTATGGTCCATCGCCGCGCAGGACCGCGTCCTCGCGGCGGGGTTCGACGAGCAGCGGCGGCACGTCCTTCCTGATCGCCTTGACGAGCCAGGACACGCGCCGACCAGGATCGCCGCGCACCTCGAACCGGCCGCCGCTCGGGTAGCTGGCTGCAGGCGGCGTGAGGGCGTTGTCGATGGCGGTGAGCAGAACGGCCCGGCCTTCGGCGCTCGTCAGGGCCTCGAAGTAGTCCGGCAGCTCAACCCAGGCCACGCCGAACTCGTCGAGGGTGACGGTGCCCCAGTACTCGACGCCGTTGTGCGGCGACTCAGTGGTGGCGTGCACAAGCCACCGGTCGCGGTGGAGCGGGTGGTCGATGACGAACGTCTTCGTGGTGCCGTTGATCTGCACCGGAGACCCGATCAGGTTCAGCGTGCCGTTCAGGTTCTGCAGCACCGTGCCGCCGCGCCACAGACCGAGACCGCAACCATCGAAGTTGCTGATGTCAACCAGCGGACCACCAGATGCGTCAGACGACTGGATCTGCGTGGTCTGGCCAGACGGGGTGATCAGCCGAATCCGGGGCGCCTGCGTACCAGTCAGTCTGCGGTCGATCTCAACGCGCGGCCCGGTCGTCGTCCCGCTCTTGAAGTCCCCCACGATGGCGACAGTGCCCGACGAGTCGATGGAGACGGTCTGGTTCGACCCGCTGTCATACGCGCGCAGGCCGGAGCCGTCCAACTCGATGCGCGCGCCGGAGCTGGCGGAGCGGATCGTGAACGCGCCGGTCGAGAGGATGCTGACCGTCTCTACACCGCCTGAGTTGAACGCCCGGAACCCTGTGCCGTCGAGGACAGTCCGGGCACCGCTCGCAGCGCTGCGCAGCTCGAACGAGCCGTCCAGGTCCAGCCATACCGTTCGGGTGCCGCCCGCGTCGTAGAGCTGGATCCCGCTGACGTTGCTGAAGTCGAGCCGGGCCCCCGACGTGGCGCTCCGCAGGAAGAACACGCCGTTCGTCTGCAAGCTCGCCAGCAGCGTTCCTGCGTTGTTGTAGGCCTGCAGCCCGCTGGTGTTGAGTTCGACTCTCTGCCCGGTGTCGGCCGTCTTGATCCGCGCGCCGACAATGATGTCCGCGCTCAGCGTGCCCGCTGTGATCTTCGAGGCGGTCAGGTCGGAGATGTGCGCCGAGTCGATGAGCAGCGCCGTCGCCGTCGCCGCCGTCGAAGGGGAACTGCGGTTGCCTGCCTGGTCCACGGCGATCACCTTCACGTAGCGGGTCGTCGTCTCCTCGACCTCGACCGTGCCGATCGCAGGGATCTGAGCGGCGATCATCCCTGCGTGGGCGCTGACCTTGCCCTTGAGCGTCGTCGAGTCCGGCGTGAAGCCGCTGGCCGCGCCCACGTGCACCTCAAGATGATCGAGGTCCAGTTCGAGGTTGTAGGTGCCGCCCGAGGCTTTCCCCAGCGTGTGGACGATCTGAATGGCCAGCCTCGACCCCGCCACAACCGGCGGCGCAGGCGTAGACGGGGCGATCGTGTCCGGGTTCGCCGTGGCCGTCTCCGTCGCCGACCAGGCGCCCTGGTTCCCGGCAAGGTCCACCGCGCGGATCTGGAAGTCGTAGTCCACGCCGGGCGACAGGTCCAGAATCTGCTGCTGAAGTTCACCCCACGGAGCGAACTCGACTTGCCAGTCCGACGCCGGGGACACCCCGTACCTGATTTCGTAGTGCGACCCGTCGAGGATCGTCGACCCATCGGCGTTGGTGGGCAGCAACCAGTTCACCAGGATGCGCGCCCTGGTGTTGCCGAGCCCGTCCAGGTAGACGCCCGTGGTGAACGGAAGGTCCCAGCTCACGACACCCGGAATGGTGGTGTCCGGGATCGGGCGGGGCCCCACCGGTTCCGTACCTGCGTTCGTCAGCGACCGGCCGAGCTCGCCCACACGGATCGACGTCCCGCCCGACTCCGGCACGAAGAACGAGGTGAGGTCGATCCATGTGCCGTCCTGATGCCGGTAGGCGACCGTCATCTCCTGCGTGACCGGCCAGGACGCCTCAACCGCGCGGAGTTTGATCGGGTTGATGCGCTGGCCCCGGAACGTCACCTCGTTGCTGGTGTCGTACAGCCCGGCGTCGGGATCCCACACCCACACGTAGTCGCCGACCTCGAACGACCCGTCGATCTCGATGTCCTGGGCGCGCAGGCTGAGCGCGTTGCGGGTGCCGGTGAAGCGGTTGAGCTGCAACTGGGCGCGGGCCTGAGCGTTCCCCGTCGACGTGCCCGACTCCGACACCAGCCGCGTCCTCTTGATCGGGTTGCCGCGGATGTCCAGGTACGGGTTGGACAGGATGTTGGCTGACGCGGTCGCGGTCGCCTCGCCCTCACCCTCGGCGAGCAGCACGACCCGGGTGCTGAAATCCTCCACGTCCCTCGACAGTTGCATGTCGCCGGACAGGCCCGTCAGCGTCAGGTCCTTGCCTGCGTCCTTGCGGACGATCACACAGTCCGGGGTGGTCTTGAACAGGTTCGCGATCGGCCCGGCGTCCAAAGTCGCGTTGCCGTTGACCCGCCACTCGGCGCCCATCGTGGAGCACACGTAGTCGACGGCTTTGCCCCGGGACTGCCAGACGTGGGTGCCGGAGTAGGTGCCGGCCACCGAGTACAGGATGCCCACGATGACGGCGGTGCTGCCCGACATGAGTGTGGTGATGGTGTTCGCGAAGGTCAGCCCGTTGATGTTGACGGGGGACTCGAACACCTCGCCCTTGTCGTCGGAGTCGCCGAGCCACAACGCCATGCCCTGGCCGCCGACGCGTTTGGCGTCGTCGAACTCCCGCTTGGTCAGCACGCCAACGTACTTGGCCATCGTGAGCAGGTTGTCGCCGTACCCTGCCGGGTTCACCTTGCCCGGAATGATGGCGACATGGCCGAAGTACAGCAGCCGGTCCAGGACCTCGCGCGGCGTCTCCTCCCGCAGGGTGATGCCCCAGCTTCCGAGGCCCATGAGCTGCTCGTTGACGGTCATCGCTTCACCGCCATCGTCACTTCGGGGAGCGCGCCAATGTATTGATCCCGCAGGTGGTGGGGCATCTCTCCCGATGTCACGGCGCCGCCCGGGATCACGACGCCGGCCCACCAGTCCAGCCAGGTGGTGGAAGTGCGGGTCACGCCGCCGCTGGCGTGCGGGTCGAAGTTTTTCGCCGACCCGGCGACCGCCCGGTTGCCGTTCGTGTCGTCGGTTGCCCGCACCACGTACGAGGTGTTGTCCGCCAGCGTCTCCGCGACGGCCAGATACACGCTGAGCGTCCCGCTGGAACCGGTCTGCAGGTAGCCCTCGACGGTCCTGGAGCCGCGTCTGAGCGTCAGATCCAGGACAGCGCGGCCGACCGTGGACCGGTGCTCGGTGAGCCGGAGCACGCACATCTCGGGATCGTTGCGGATGATGGTCGCGGCTTCGAAGCGGGCGATCTGCCCGCCGCCCGCGTCCACCCACCACGCCTTCGTCCGCCACGCGCCGCCCGTGAACGCGGCGATCTCCAGCGTGCCGCCGGACAGCAGAGGACGCACCCGGAGCAGCGTGTTCGACAGCTCCCAGTCGTCGGCGTCCACTGCCTGCCCCACCCCGACCCGCTCGTACCCGACCGACAGGATCCGCACCCGGCCGCGCAGAAAGTCCTCCACCGCACACCCCCACCGGGGACTGACGCCTGCGGGGATGGCCCGGTAGACGGTCATCGCCCCCTCCGAGCCGGTCCGCGTCAGCGTGGACGGGATCGTGGAGCCGGTGTAGTAGGCGTAGTGGCCGATCGGCGGGCAATGCCAGCGTTCGCCCGTGAAGCCGTAATCGTTCTGCCGGACCGCGCCGGTGAGCCTGGACTCCAGGTCGACGTCGGTGTCGCTGCCGTGCCGGGCCAGGCTCATCTTCCACTCGGCGACCACGACGCCCTCCGCGGCCCGGTCCATGATGTCGCCCGAGGAGGAGGACACCGTGTAGTAGCCGCTGCGCTCGGGCTTGTCCTCCCACACGACCGGCACCAGCAGGTTCTGCGAACTGAGCGCCGACTCGTACCGGTGCACCACCTCCGCCCGGGTGAGCGGCGGCATCACCTCCCGGCCGGCCACCTGCAGCACGCCGGCGCCCGTCTCCGAGACGGACCACGTCTCCCGGACCGTGTACCGGCCGATCACGAGGTCGCCCACGCCGCCTCCTTCTCCAGGTTGCGCAGGCCCTCACGCACGCCTTGCAGGAATTCACGGACGGCCTGGTCGGGCTTGCGAAGGTCGAGCATGAGCCCGTCGATCGGCAGCACCAGATCCCCGGCGACGGTGATGCCCGCCGCGGCGCCGGACCCCGACGTGACCGCCACGTCAGCGCTGGCGGCGATGGAAGCAGTACCGGCGAGCCCGGCGACTGCCTTCTCCACCAGGCCCTGCGCCTTCTCGATGCCGACCGCCATGCCGGCGGGAAGTTCACGGCCGATCTCAGCGAACACCTTCGAGGGCGAGGCGATGCCGAGAGCGTTCTTCACCCAGTCGGGCATGATGCCCGCGAAGAAGTTGTAGATCGAATCTTTGAGCCACTGCCACATCGAGACGAGCCCGTTCCACAGGCCCACCACCAGGTCGCGGCCCGCGTTCCACAGGGTGTTGCCCAGGTTCCCGAGCGCGTTGGTGATGTTGCCGGGCAGGTCGCGGAAGAACTGCAGCACGCCGTCGATGCCGCGCGAGACGGAGTCCTTGATCTGGTTCCACTTCTCGGTGAGGAAATTCTTAACGGTGTCCCACACCTGGTTCCAGCGGTCGGAGATCTGCCCGAGCACGCTGGAGATGATCTCCTTGGCCCGGGTGATGTGCTCGTTGATGATCTCCTTGATCCTGGTCCAGATCTCGGCGACCCGGTCGCGGACACCGCCGAGCCACTGGCCGAACTTCACCGGCAGCTCAGCGAACCACGAGATGATCGACTTGATCCAGTCGACGCCCTTCTGGAACCAGTCGCGGATGCCCTGGATGAGGTCGGGGATGATCGAGTTGCCTACGAGCAGGTCGTAGACCCACTGGAAGATCTCGCCGATCCCGTTGACGACCTTCTCGATGATCCCGCCGACCCATTCGAACGCCGGCGCCAACTTGTCGACCAGCCAGGTGATGACCGTGGCCACGATGTTGATCAGCGGGGTGAGGATGTTCACCAGCAGGTCGAGCAGCACCGCGATGAGCGGCGTCACCGCGGTCACAAGCTGCGCGAAAATCCCGATGATCGGGGTGAGCAGTTGCGCCAGGGACGTGATGATCGGCAGGAGTGGTGTCAGGATCGACGACAGCAGTTGGACCAGCGGCGGCAGCAGCGGCATGACCGCCTGCAGGATCTGCCCGAACGCGTTGGCCACCAGGCCGAGGATCGGCGCGACCGCCTGAATCAGTTGCACGAGCGGCGGCAGAATCGCCGAGATCAGCGGCATCAGAGCTTGCACGAGCTGGAGCACGATCGGCACCAGCGGCATGATGATCTGCATCGCCAACTGCAGGAAGATCGGCACGAGGGGCATCAGCGCGGCGAGAAGCTGGCCGACGACGCCGACGAGTTGCACAATGACCGGCGCCAGCGTGTTGATCAACTGCACGAAGATGGGCAGGAACTGGATGACCAGCGGCGCGATCTGCGCCGCCAACTGCACGAACATCGGGATCAGCGGCGTCAGCACCGGCAACAGGCCGACGACCGCTTGAACGATCGACAGGATCGCCGGCGCCGCCGCGGTGAGCGCCGTGAGCAGTGCCGTCCCGATCTGTGACGCCAGGTCCACGATCATCGGCAGGACCGGTGTCAGCGCCGTCACCAGCGTCGTGAGGCCCTGCACGAGGATCCCGCCGAGCTGCGCGGCCACCTGCGCGGCCAGCGCGATCAGCGGCGCGAACACCGGGACGAGCTTCGCCACGGCCTGAGCGAGCTGGACGACGAACGGCGCGACCGCCTGCACCGCCTGCAGGAGAACCCGCCCGATCGTGACCGCCAGCTCGCCGAGCGGGCCCAGCAGCGGAGTGACCGCCGTCAGCAGGCTGGAGATGACGCTGAGGAGCGTGGAGCCGATCACGCCGGCGATCTGCACCACGATGGGCAGCAGCGGCACGAGCGCGGTCAACAGCGTCCCGAACGCCGTCACAAGCTGGCCGACGATCGGCGCGGCCTGCTGCATGAGCTGCACCATGATGGGCAGCGCCGCAGCGATGAGCTGGGCGATGATCGGCGCCAGGCCGGCCATCGCCTGCGCGAACTGCTGAATGTACGGGGTGATCGCCTGCACAGCGGTCAGCAGGGCGCCGCCGATCGTCTGCATGGCCTGCCCGAGCACCGCGATCAGCGGGGTCGCGGCGGTGACCACGGTGGCGATCGCGGTGACGAGGGCCGTGCCGAGCGTGCCGGCGATCTGCGCCACGATCGGGATGAGCGGGGCGATCGCGGGCAGCAGCGCGCCGACGAGCGTCTGCACGAGCTGCGTGATGACCGGCAGCAGCGGTGTGATCGCGACCAGCAGGATGTTGAGCCCTTGCACGAGCGCGCCGCCGAGCACGGTGACGACCTGCCCGGCCGTCCCGATCAGCGGGGTGAGTGCGGGCAACAGGCTCGACATCAGCGACGTCGCCAGTTGAAGGACTTGGGCGACCAGCGGGCCGAGAGACACCACCAGTTGCGTGAACGCGGTCAGCAGGGGGGCGACGAGCGGCGAGATGGCCTGGATCGCGGTCACCAGGCCGTTGCCGAACACCATCGCCAGCTCGCCGACCGCCGCGACCAGGGGCTGAAGAAGCGGTGTCAGGGACTGTACGTGCTGTGCGACCGCGCCGCCGAGCAGGGCGAGCACCTGCCCCAGCACGGGCAGCAGCGGAGCCACCGCGGTCACCAGGGACGAGAACGCCGCCGCGAGCGGTTGCAACGCGGGAGCCAGGCCGGAGATGGTCTGCCCGACCGCGCCGACGACCGCCTGAACGCCGGGCAGCAGCGCCGCGGCGGCCTGCCCGATCTGCGCGAACACGGGAGCGACCGTCTGGAACAGGCCGGAGATGGTCTGCCCGAGCGGCAGCAGAGCGGGAGCGAGCGCCTGCACGGCGCCGCCGAGCCCGTTGATGACGGCGATGATCCCGGGCGCGAGCGCCTCCAGCGCGGGCACCACCGCCCGGATGGCGGCGGTCAGGACCGGGCCGAACGCTGTTGCCAGGCCCGCCACGTGCGGGGCGAGGGTCCCGATGCCGCTGGCGATGGCGGTGATGACGGGAACGAGCGCCTGCCCGACCTGCGACAGAGACCGGAAGATCGAGACGAGGACGTCCTGGCCCTGGGCCGAGTCCACCCACGCGTGCGCGGCGTCCACGAGCTGCCCGAGCACGCCGAGCGTGCTGCTGCCGGCCGTTTCCAGCGCGTTGAAGACGCCGCCGATGATGCCGACGACGTCGCCGATGATCGCGCCGAGCTGCTTGAAGACGTCCTTGGCGGTCTCCACCCACTGCAACGCCGTCCCGGACGCGGCGGCCGTGGTCAGCCACGCCGAGAAGCGTTCGGCGAGGCTGTTGACCGCGGCGCCGATGCCCTGGAAGGCGGGCAACGTCGAGGCGGTGAAGTACGCCATCGACGAAATCAGTCCGCGGAGCGTGCCGGACTCGATGTCGCTGAGGATCTGGCGCAGCGTCTCGAAGCTGTCGCGCAGCAACCTGATGACGGACGCGGATTGGCCGGCCTGGAGGATCGCGGCGCCGAACCTGCCGAACTCGCCCGCGACCGCGGTCATGCCGGGCTTGACGACGCTGATCAGCAGGTCGCCGGTCTTCTCCAGGTCGGCGATCATCGGGCCGAACAGGGCGCTCTGGACCGAGATGCGCAGGCCGTCGAGGTCGGGTTTGATCGACCTGAGTGCGTGCGCGAACTCGCGGACGACCGGCGGCAGCTCCGAGATCTCGTCCAAGAATTTTTCGACGTCGCCCGTGAGCGCCGCAGAGAACGCGTCCGCGACCCCCATCGTGGCCAGCTTCAGCGTCGCAAACGCGGCCCCGCCCAGCGCCGCAGCAGCAGGCAGGCCAGCCAGAGCCCCCGCCGCCGGGGCGAGCGCCGCAGCCAACCCGACAATCTGGGTGGCTGCCGCGCCGGCTCCTGCGGCCAGGGTGGCGAACGCGCCGGCTCCCGCGCCGATTTTCGCGATGCCCGTGGTGATCTGGCCGAGGCTCGGCAGCAGCGCAGAAGTCATGCCTGCGCCGAACCTGCCCACCGCCGACGTGGCCCCGTTCAGGCTGGGGATCAGCGAAGCGGTGAAGCTCTTGCCGAACCTTCCCCCAGCCGGGGAGCCCTCCTTGGCGATGGAGTCGCCGAGAGACTTACCGGCGTTCTGGCCGGCGTCCCGGAGCGGCGCGTCGAGTTCCTTCTCCAGCGCCCTGCGGAAACCCCGCGCTGAGGGCAGGATGGTGACGTACGCAGACCCGACCTCGGCCGCCATGGCACCCCCAAAAAGCTGGTTGGGTCAGGCGGACTGTTGGGGCCGGAACCGGTCCAGGTAGGTGACGACCTCGTCAGGTGTGCGGGTCGTGCGGCCGTGGCGTAGCGGCTGGTCCTTCTTGCGAACTCCAGGACGTTGCAGAGGTTTGGGCTTCTGGCCCTTGCCGCCGCCGCGCTGGTAGTTGCCCTGCCGCAGGACGTCGATGGCGAGGGCGAGCAGTTGCTCGTTGAGCCCCCACGGGCTGTCGTCGCCGAGCAGGGCCCGAGCGAGCGCCGACTCACGCGGCATGTGCGACAGGTAGCTGCGCAGCTCCCGCCACGTCAGGGAGCCGTTGAACAGGTCACCGAGCTTGCGGTGGTGGTAGTGGGACAGATCCCACTCGATAGCCTCCCCATGCTCGGCTATGAGCGCGTGGAGGCCTGCAATTCCCCCGGCTCCAGCCCGCAGTGCTTCAGCCACGCCTCGAACAGCTTGTTGAGAGAGCGCAGCTTCATCGGCTGGGCGTCGAACTGCTCGAAGTCGTCTCCGAGGCCTTCCCTGAAGAGGGCGTTCATCGCCGAGATGTCGCCCTGATCCGCACCCAGCAGCACCTTCCGGTCCACGTCTTGCACGTGCGGGAGGGAGTAGGTGTGGCCGCGGTAGTCGAACTCGAACGGTTCGCCCGCGGTCTCGGCTTCGACCGCGTCGAGGTCGAACGGCGTCTTGCCGGCCGCGGTCTTGGCGGTCCTGGTGGTGCGGGGGCTTCTCGTGGTCATGCGCGGGTCTCCTTGGGCTCCTCAGCAGCGATGACGACCCTTCGCGCGAACACGGTCAGCGTGACGAGCACGGCGTCATGGCCCTGAACTTCGATCTCATGGACTTTCACGGGCAAGTCAGCAGGGACCAGCAGAGGCTGGCCATTGATGCGGATCTCGTTGGGGATGATGACGTCCCCGCCCGGCAGTGATGCGTTGCTGTGCCGCTTTTCGATGATCTCGATGACGGCACCGCGAGGTGTTTCCATGGCGCGGGTCCTTTGATGGTTGCGCGGGTGCAGGGTGATACCGGGGTGGGAGCGGACCCGCGCGATTCGCTCCCACCCCGGGGACTGTGAAATGCCAGAAATTCGGCAAACTCCCAGGTAAACTGGGACATTATGCGACGATGCTTACGATGCGAGAGCGACATATCCCACCGCGCACCCCAAGCTCGCTACTGCGACGACGCAGCCTGTGTAAAGGAGCGGGCTTTAGCCGCTGGACGTGCCTCGTGGTTGAAGACGGGCGAGAAGCAGCGAGTCAAGCGCCACGCTCAATATGCAGATAAGAAGGCGCAGCAGCCCACGGTCTACATGCCCTGCCAGGTCTGCGGGGCGGAGATCGTCCGCAAGACGATACGCACCAAGTGGTGCAGCGACTCCTGCCGCTCCAAAGCCCGTTACCTCGCCGATCCGGACCTGGCGCGCCGCAAGATGGCTTTGCGGCGCGAAAGGTACCCAGAGCAATCAAAGGCGTACCTGCTTGAGTGGCGCACAGCAAACAAGGATCGAGTGCTTCACCACGCGAAGAACGCTACACACAAGCGACGCGCGCAAAAGGCGGCATCTGGCGCAGGCATCTCGTTTCGTGCATGGAACCGTCTGTTGAACGATTCCAAGGCCGCTGCGCTTACTGCGGCCTCCCACCTCGGCCCGGAGAGGTGCTTGAGCAAGACCATGTCGTGCCGCTGTCGCGAGGCGGGGCACATTCCGAAGAGAACATTCTCCCCGCCTGCGACACATGCAACGTCCGGAAGAGCGATCGCCTGATCGTTGAATGGCGCTTCGGTAAGCGGATAGCCCGACGCCACCATAAGACGACTTCGCCTCGCCTCAGGAGTAAGACCAGTTGACGTCGTCGCTGAACTTGGTCAGTACAACATCGTTGACGGGGTAGCAGGTGAGCGTGACCGGGTAGGAGATCGTCTCGTCGTTGATGTAGGTGATCTCCCCGCGCTCGGTGACCTCACCGTCGGGCACGTAGATGCGGGTGTGCGTGTCGCCGTCGAGAACGTCCAGGATGATCTTCTTGCGGACGACGTTCGGCAGCTTCACGTCGATCTTGTAGCCGTTCGGGCCGAGCGACTCCACCGTGGAGCCCTTGTGGTACATCTCCAGGACGCTGGCCTTGGTCTCGATCATCGTGAACGCGAGTGTGGCCTTCGACGAGGAGATCAGGGTGCGGACGATCGCGCCGCCCTGCCACGCCTGAATGTCCTGCACGTCCTCGTCGTAGGCCTCGACCACGCCGTCCTCAGAGATGTAACCAAGGTCGTTGTAGGTGGCCGGGACGGTGGACGTGGCGGACGTGGGTGCGGCGGCGGAGCTGGGTCCGGAATAAACCGCACCCGTCACGGCCACCCTGACCTTGGCGGCATCAAGCGCCATCAGTGTCTCCTTGAGGATTGGTGGTGATGCCGCAAGGCGCGGCCATGGGTGCGCGGGTCTAGCTGGTACGCAGCGAAAGCTGCATGGTCATCCACATACGCGGAGTGCCGGTCTCCCGGTCGTCGCCGCGGGTGGGGCCGAGAAACTCCTCCACCTCGTAGCAGGCGAGACCCAGCAGGGTCGTGCCACGCAGGTCGTAGATGGCGGAGCGGGCGACCTTCAGCAGGTCATGGGTTTGACCGTCGTCGGCCGCCCACGCGAACACGTCGATCCGCGGCCGGTCGCGGACGACGTCCTGGACACCTCCGCTGCGCCGCACCTGCAGCCACTTCGGCGGGCGGTTCCTGGGCACGCGGGTGTGGACAGGTACGTCCACGATCGGCTCCAGGTAGGCGATGAGCAGGTCCTCAGCATCCGGGTAGTCGATCACTGCTAGTCCTTCGCCGCGTCGATCGCCGTACCCAGCGTGCGGTACTTCTCCTCCTGGCCCTGAGCGCCGGGATGGTCCGCTACGACGACCGCGCGAGCACGTGTCTTGCCGCGAGAGGATTCGGCGTAGTACTCGACGTCGCCTTCGTGCGGGGCGTGCCCGATCGCCTCTGCGGTGTTGGCGACACTCTTGGCGCGGCGCAGCAGGTCCCGCTCCACCTCCGCGGAGGTGAGCATCTCCCGCATCCCTGCCCGGTGAAGAACTACGCGGACCGCCATCAGCCCTCCACTCGTCGCAGGTTCGCCTCAAGGTGGTGAAGGCCAGCGGGGGTGTGGACGGGCCAGGCAGGACCGTCGAGCTCGTACACGCCGCCGGCCCATTCGATGCGGTCTAGCGGGTCAAGGTCGGTGTGGTTGGTGATGAGCTTCCAGCCGCCCTCGATGACATCCCTGCCGTTCGGGGTCTGCTCGGAGGCGGACGCCTGGTCGATCCACGCCTTGATCGGCGTGCGGGTGGCGCCGGCCGCGTAGTCGTAGACGGGATCGTTGTACCGGTCTATGTTGTGTGCCGGCCGGACCTTGGTGACGGTCAGCGGCAGCAGCCGTTCCGGGATCATCGCAGCCTGACCTGCGTCGTGCCTGCCTTCACCTTGTATCCGGCGTCGTCCAGGAGCGCCTTGTCTGCGGCGCCGAGGGAGACGCCGACGCCCATGCCGGGCTCGGAGGTTCTGTAGGAGTAGGAGCCGATGGTTTCCGACGTGATCCCGCTCTGTGTCGTGGGGGCGGACATGGTACGGCCGACCATGCCGCACACCACCGCCACCACGTCCGCGGGCACTTCGGCGTACCCGTGCGTGTAGGTGACCCGGTAGGTCGACGGAAGCCACGCCCGGTCGTTGACCCACTCGGGCAGGTTGACGATCGCGGAGTCCCAGCCGGACACGTCGATGACGTCCAAGCCGTCCCAGCCCCAGCCGACGACGGTGATGTCTGGGACGCCTTCCAGCCCGATCAGTACGACGGACGTGACCGCGGTGACGGGCTTTTGCGGGAGGCGGAGGACGCCGGCGCTTTCCCTCAGCACCACTGTCTCCGTCGTCGACGGCGCGAAGTCCCGCCGCGTGTAGGAGCGCACGAGCGCGGAGGCGTCGTCGAGGAGCACTTGGACGCGGGCGGCTTCGTCGCTGGTGAAGGCCCGGCCGAGGCGGATCTCGACGTCGGAGACGCACGCCAGAGCAGCCACCGTGACCTCCTCACACCTTGATTCGGGCGGCGGTTTCCACGGCGTCCACCCACGTCTGCAGGTCCGGTGTCGGGTCGAGTTCGGCGGCGCGCACCTTGGCCCGTTTCGACGCCGCTTTCCACACGGGCAGTTTGCGCAGGCGCCGGATCTCGGCCACCCACGCGTCGATGTCGTTCCGGTCGACGAACAGGCCGGCGGTGCCGAGAGACTCTTGTAGTCCCGGTGTGGGGTTGGCCACGACGGGAATGCCGCTGATCATCGCTTCGACGGCGACGCGTCCCCAGCTCTCGTACTCGCTGGGCACGAGCAGGATTTTCGTCCTGGCGTACACCGTGTCGCGCATCTGATCGCCGGGGATGCACTCCTGCACCTCGACGTTCGGCAGCTCCTCGATGATCTGGTGCCCGTAGGCGCCTTTGACGGCGAGGAACTGCACGTCGGGCATGCGGCGGGCGATCTCCCAGAAGGTGCGGGCGCCCTTCTTCTCGCACAGGTTGATCAGGGTGACGCGGTCGCCTGGGGTCGTCTCGTAGTGGGCGGCGATCACCGGGGGGCGCACCACCACGCCGGCAGGCGGCGGCCCGATCTGGGTGTCCGCCCACCAGGACAGGCATGAATCCCGCACCCAGTCCGAGTTGTAGACGACTAGCGCTGGACCGGACTGCAGCCAGGACTTTTCGTGGTCGTGGTCGTTGTGGAGCACATGCACTACCGGTGTCTGGTACATCCGGCCGAGGATCGTCGCCCGTGGCGTGTTCATCAGATGGGTGACGATCACGTGCGGCGGACGGTCGGACAGCAGCCACTCGAACGGGTCCGCCTTGCCGCGGCGCGGATGCACCCGCACTCCGTCCAGCGTGTACGGCTCCTCGATCGCCGACGGTTCGATGATGAGGACGTCCACCTCGTGCCCCGCCTGAACGAGGGAGACGAGCAGGGTGTGCATCGCCCACTCAGCGCCGGCGTTCCCGGTCGGCGGATACAGGTGAAGCATGGCCAGGACACGCACGAGGAGCCTCCAAGATGCCCCGCCAGAAGGGGAGGACTCTGGCGGGGCGAGCGCGGGATCAGGAGTAGGTGTACGAAGCGGCCCGGAGCACGCCGAACGGATACCGGGTGGCCGCGCTCGCGTTGAGCGCGGTGATCGGGTTCGCGGTGGCGTACGCCAGCCGCATCACCGCGCGGAGCGCCACAGCATCCTGCTGCATCAGGTTGAGCTGCACAGCCCCGGTGTTGTCGGTGATGACACCCTCGGTGAACATCTTGAACGTGATGTCCTGGCGAAGGCCGATGATCGCCTTGCTCCAGTCGCCTGCGATCAGCTCCGCCTCGGTCGCGTTCCACGCGCCGTTGGCGACTTCGTTCAGCGGGTAGCCGTACAGGTTGCCGCCAGGACGGCCCTGCAGGTCCGGCGTGTAGATCGGAACCCCGTCCGCGGAGCGCAGCCCGACCAGCTTCCAGTTCATGCCAGGGCGGGATGCGAACGCGGTGATGGGGAAGCCGTCCTTGGCCAGCAGCTCGCCGAGCTGGGAGACGTTCAGCGCCAGGTCGGACGTGGCGGTGACGACGTTGCCCGCGGCCACAGCCGACTGGTAGATCGGGTGACCCCACGTGGACGGCTTCGACACGCCGAACAGGGTGGCGGCGTCGATCGCGACACCGAACGCTTCCACGATGCGCGGCCGGACCTCGTCCCAGATCGGCACCTGGGCGTCGTCCAGGTACGCCTCCGGGATCGGGATGATGACGGCCAACTCTTCGACGACGAGTTCGACGTTCTTCCAGTCCTGGGCGCTGGTCTGCTTGTGCCCGGTGTCGCCGTTGACGAAGTACGCGGTCGGCAGCGCGTCGAGGACGGGCTGCCGCTGCGTCTTGGTGGACATGCGGACCTGGCGGGCGCGCTGCAGCATCACCGACTGGGTCGGCATCTCCTGGATGATCTGCGCGGACACCGGGGTGGGCACCAGCGGGTCGTTGCTGGCGTCCCTGGAGATGATGGAGTTGTAGGGCACGGGGCAACCTCACTTTCAGGCATGCAGCGGCCCCGGGCCCCGTGCAGGAGTTCCGGTGCTGCGTGGATGGATTTAAGGGGTGCGGCCCGCCAGTCGGCGGAGCCACGCGTCCGGGTCAGGCTCGGAAGCGGAAGGAGCCGCACCGGGCTTCAGCGACTCGACCGGCCGGTTAGAAGCCGGAGGCGCCGGAGGCGCCGGGGTTGACGCAGGCGTGACGGCGGCGAGTTTCTCCGCGAGCAGGCGTGCCCGCTCGCCGATCTGCTCCTCGTCGCCTTCGCCGAGCAGGTCGATCAGATCGGCGGGGATGCCGTACGTCGCCGCAGCCAGGAGGCGAGCGTTCGCCGCCTGGAGCTGCTCTGCCCGCCGTTCAGCCGCCGTCGCCTGCTCTTGCAGGCGTTGCTGTTCGGTCTTTTGCGAGTCTTCGATCTCGGTGAGGCGTGTCGCCATCGCCTTGACCTGCTCGGGCGTGTACTGCCCGTACTGCTTGGTGCGCTTCTCGTGCTTCTGTGCGTGGTGCCGCCAGTAGGCCGCCTGCTGCTCGGGCGCCATGTCAGCGACCGGAGTGTTCAGCGGAAAGCCATCCGACCCGGCAGCGGAGGCCGGCCGTTCCGGCGAGGAGGCGGAGTCGACAGAAGCGACTGCCTCGGCCAGCATCTGCTGCTCAGCCTGGGCATCGCCTGTTTCTGGCGCGGTTTCGGACATGGACAACTCCCGTGTCGGGAAGAGCCCGCCATGTCGGCGAGCGTTTGGGCGTGGAAAAGGGCCGGCGCCATGTCGGCTCCGGCCCGGAAAGAGATAGGTCAGGTGGTCGCGTTGCGGCTGTCCCAGTGGTGCCGCCAGGCCCTGCGCGCGTCGGCGCCGCTGTGGCCTTCAGTGGCTTTCTGCCACTGCTCGTACAGGTCGCGGCTGTGCTGCAGCCACGCCTCGTCGCGGTTCCACGCGGGTACGGGCATGCAGGCGCAATGATCGTGCGCCTGAAAACTGGCCGTCTGTCTTGACCGGAAGACGGGACCTCGGGATGCGAGCATCGCGCAGAAGGCGCACGGGTCCTTGTCGGTGATGCGCGCCCAGCCGATGGCCTGCCGGTCCTCGCGTACGTTGCCGAGGATCGCGTCCCGTCCACCGGACAGCGCCAGCCGGGATACCGAACCTGACAGCATGACGCTCGCGATCTGAAGCGCCTCCTCGGGGCTCCTGCCCAGCGAGATGGCCCGCTTGAAGGCCGCGATGCCGGTGGCGTCCAGCGCCACCTTGAGGAGTTCCTTCGCAAGGTCCGCAGGCGTGATCGGCAAGTAGAAGCCCGGCGCATCGGCCTCTACACGGGCCTGCTCGTAGTAGGCGTTCGCCAGCGTCGCCGATGTGGCGTGCTGCTGCCTGGCCATCGTCGCGAGCATCGATTGGATGGCCGGCCACGTGCGGTCCGCGTTGCCGGTGTCGAACAGGTCCCGCAGTAGCGCCATCACGTCGCGGCTTACGCCGGCGCGGAGGGCGACCTGCTGGACGCGGTGCCGCTCGGCGAGGCGTTCAGCCTGTGGGCTGGCCATCCACCAGCTCCGGCTCCGGCGCGTCCTCGTCCGCCAGACCCATCTGGCGTTCGAGCATCTGGTTCATCTGGGCGAACGCGTCAGCCGCGGACTTGGTCTTCTTCCAGCGCGTGACATCCGTCTGCGTGACGCCGGGGATCTTCTCCCACAGCTCCTCAGGCGGCACGCCGAGCATCTGGCTGAGCTTGCCGAGCGCGTCCACGGTGGCAGCAAGCGCCCTCGATGAGGTGTCCCGCCACACCACCTGCGCGGACTCGTCCTCCCATGCTTTGGTATCGCCGGAAGCGAGGCCGGCCAACCGCAGGGTCTGCTCATGCGACTCGCCGAACGAGCTTTTACGCTCCTCTACCTTCCGGTCGAGGCCGTCACGTGCGGCGACCAGCGACTCGGCGGACAGATTGGCCATCTGGCCGAGCAGGTAGTACGGCGGGGTCTGGCTGATCGTCGCCATCTCCCGGATGGATTCCTCCCGGGACTTCAGGTAGCCCTCAAGCGAGGTCTCCCCGAACTCACCGAACTTGGTGTCGGCGTCCACCGCCTGAAAGAGCCGGTCGACGCCGGCACGGAACGGCTCGACCACGTTGCCGTGCTCGTCCTGCACGGGAGCCATGCCGGTGACCCAGCGTTGCCTGAAAGCGGCATACTGCTGGGCCATCAGCAGGTTGAACGTCGTGGAGTTGACCTGATCTTGCAGGGGGATCAGCGGCTCGACTTCGCCAGCCACTGACTCGTCCTCATCAAGGTCGACCTCGTTGAGGTACCGCACCACTGGGCACACGCCAAGGTCATGATCGTCCACCTTGACGAGTTCCAGCCGCCGGCCTTCAGCGTCGCCGGTGAACCGGTAGGTGCTGGTCTCGTCGTACAGGCGGACCAGCCGCCTCACCACCAGACGGCCCTCGTCGCCCTTGGCCTTCTCGGTGGTCACCTCGACCGCGTAGATCGGCCACTCGTCGTTGACCGGATCCTGATAGAAGGCCGTCAATCTGCGCGGCGACATCGGCGTGATCACCGGGACCGGCTCGCCCGGCAGCACCGTGTTGTAGCCGATCCCGTACTTGAGCGCCGCCCGGTGCACGCCGTGCTGGCGGGCATCCATCCGGTTCGCCTGCCAGGTCATCCAAGGGGCCGCGTTCTGCGCCGTCCCCGTGGCACGGTAGCCGTCCACGTACAGGTTCTGCGCCGCGGTCGTTACCACCAGCCGCAGCATGTTGACCTTGGCCCGATCGAGCAGCCACCGGTACTCATCCCGCGCGCTACGCGGCACGTACACGCTGGAGTGATCGCCGCGCACGTACGCGGCGATCCGCTGCAGCCGCTCCTGCTCCGGCTTGCGCAGTTCCAGGAGAGTCCTGGCGGTGGCCTCAGCCTGTTCCTGGTTGAGCGCCACCAGACCTCCTAAGCGAATCCGTAGACGCGGCCTGTGCGGGCCTTCTTGCGGTTCTTGTACTTGGGGGACGCCAGCACCAGTCGGCGGACCATGCGGGCGCCGATCACGCACACTGCGGCGTCGATCTTCTTGGATGAGTCGGGAGACTCCTTGCCGATCGACACGCCGTACCGGTTCGGCCGGCGGCGGGCATTGCCCACGTGCCGAGACACTCGGGAGTCGCCGTCGTGCCGGAAGGTCCCCTCGACGATCTCCGCCTCGGTGAGTTCGCACGCCAGCGTGAAGTCGTAGGTGCGTGACCTCATGTCCCACGCGATCGGTTGTGGATCCTTACCGTCGGGGACGGCGTGCACGAGGAGCCGGTCGGCGTACTGCTGAGGCCAAGTGACCTTCGTGAAGCCTTCCCACTCCTTCACGTCTGCGAAGAACGCCAGCACCGTCCACCGGTCGAACATCCGCTCAACCGCCGCGTCGACCTCGGCCACGGGGACGACCGACTCGGTGTCGTGCGAGGTGTCCGGCTCCCACACGCCGATCGTAAACACGTACCCGTCCGACACCCTGCACCCGACCAGGGCGGTGGCGTCGCGGCTCTTGGACCCATCGAAGAAGGCGACGATCTCGTCCCCGTCAGCCACCAACTCGTTCGGGTCCGCGATGGCCGACCACGCCTGCGGGGTCGTCCACGCGTCAACCGCCGCAGTGGGCTGGTTGAGGTACTTGCGGCGGGAGTCGTCCGGACTCGAACGCGGGTCCCAGATACGCTCCATGATGGGGCGGATCTTCTGCCAGAAGCAGTCCTCGTACACGAACTCCAGCGCCGGCTGAAGAGAAGCCGGATCGGACATGTCCGTGTCCGGCGGCGCCACCCGAGCGTCATAGAGAATCTTCGACTCGCCGCGGGTCTTGCCTTCCTCCTGCGCCACCCACGCATCCCACGACGCTTCCGCGACCGACCCGACACCGGGCACCCACGCATTGCAGGTCTCCAGCATCCGGTTGCCTGACTTGGTCAGGTTGTCCGCGAGCGTCGCCGCCAAATCGGGGCCGCCGTTGGACGGTTTCCAGTGCTCCGTCTCGTCCGCGATGACGCAACTCGACTCGGCGCCCTCGGCCGCGTTCGCCGACGATGTGATGACCTGCAGCGTCCCTTCGGGCTGCTTGTAGTACTGCGTCTTGCCGACGTCGATCCCGTACGCGCGAGCCAGCGGGGAAGCCCTCGCCGCGAGCGCCCGCACCATCCGCATCGTGTTCGCCGTCTGCGACTCCGCCGTGGCCGCGATCTGCACCAGCGGCATGTCGACCGGCTTGCCCCGCACCCCTCCCGGCGCCTTGGGATCGAAGTCGTCGACTCGAACCGGGGCAGTGAACTCGGCCAGAGCAAGCACCGCGGCGAAGGGCGACTTCCCGGATCCTTTGGCGAGGCGCCGCACCCCATGGTGGAACAGCCAGTTGGCGTCCTCATCGACGGCATACCACCACAGAAGGAAACGGACCTGGGACTCCACGAATTGCCAGCGCTGGCCGGCACGAGGGCCGTTCGGGTGGCGCAGGTACTTGCGGGCCCAGCCGATCACCTCGAAGCCGAGCGTGAACTCCGGGACGCCGTGCGGGACGGTGACGAGACGGTCAGCGGGCGAGGCGAGCGCGCCACTCATCGATCTCAGCGACCGCGGCCTCTTCGTCCGGGTCTACCTCGGGCGCCCGCTCCAGCTCGATGCGCAGCCGGCGCCTGTCGCCCTCGGTCGCGGCGAGAGACCCGAAACCGGACAGGATCGCGGTCAGCATGTGCGCGGACGGGCGTTCCTCGAACTTCTCGATCGCGCGCGCGATGATGAGCGCGGATGTCCAGTCCGAGTCCGCGTAGAACTCCGACTGGCCAGAGGTGCGCAACGACTCATACCAGCGCTTCGCCAGGCCGGTCAGTTCGTCAGGGCATTCAGGCCCGCGAACCACGCCAGACGCAACCGCGACCGGAGCCGAGTCGACATCCACCTTGTTGCGGCGCCGCCGCTGATCAGTTCTCTTGGGCACAGGCCCAGCAGTACGAGCCATCTGGAACTCCCATGTCGGGAAGGCGGCCACCCCCATGTCGGGGGACAAAGCCGCTGGTGGCGTGAAAGCATGCGGTCAGGGTTGAACGCGAACCTCCGAGCGGACGAAGCGCCATGTCAGCGCAGTCTCGTCACGACGAAGGTGGTCTAAGGTCGCCACTAGTGGATCTTGGCGAAACGAGTTACAGCCCGTACGAGGTCTGAGGCGCTATGCCGGACCGGGCGCGGAAGAAAAAGACAAAGGGGGCATACCCCACCTATTCGTCATATATCACCACAAATCGGACATTGTGATACATGTGCTTGTGGATCTTGCTCCCATGATCACCATGTGGCGTGTGGTGGCGTGCCCGCGTGCCCTGCGTGGCGAGACCGCACTCACCATCGAGGCTCGCTCCTGTCCTTCTAGCTCGCCGTCCCGGACTGACGTGCGCGAGTAGACAGGGAGTCCTCACGTTCGCGAGCCAAGTGTCTGACCGAAGCCTGCGTCGTGGCGGACGAGCTCACATGTGTGGATGCGTGTGCGGCTTCCGTCTACTAGGTGACGAGTCCGCTTACTTCGAGCGTGAGTAGGAACGCGCCGAGTGCGAGGAGTGCGAGTGGCCATGCGCGCTGGATGGCGGACCAGATGGTGGAGGCGAGGAAGGCGAGGGCTGCGAGGAGAGTGATGACGGACATGGGTTCTCCTGTCCTGCGGTGATTACTGTTCGCGCAGGATTGAGCTGCACGGACGCCGGACTCAGGTGACGCTGCGCTACTGGATCAGGCCGGGGTGAGGCTCCGCCTTGCGCTTCCTCGGAATGCGCTTCGCCTGGGCTGCTCTGCCACCTTGCGCGGCGGAACGCTGCCTGTGGTGTGGCCCGCACAAGGACCGTAGGTTCTCGTCACGGTGGTCGGTGGGGTCGTCAATGTGGTCCACGTCGGTGGCGGGAGCGGTGCATCGGACACCCGCCAGGGTCAACGTGCAGACGTATCCATCTCGCTTGAGGATCCTCTTCCGGATCGCACCCCATCCCGGTGGAAGCGGGGATGTGCGGGCAGATTGGGGCCCGTACGGCATGGACCACCCCCGGTCGGCGATCGCCCCTTGGCGGAGGTACAGGTGTCGAACCTCGGAAGTCACAGACAGGCAGTGCTTGCGCCGTTACGGTGCGGTCATGGCGAAGAAGGACGACGACCCGCCGCCCGTCTGCGGCACCTGTCTCGGCGCGCAAGGTGAATGGGTAGACCGGAACGGCAACTCCGACCAGCAGTCCGTATGGGTGCCGTGTAGGGCGTGCAACGGGACAGGACGGGCGTGACCGACCCGATCACCTGCCCCGAATGCGAAGGCAGCAAGGGTACGCGGCTCGGCCGGCTGTTCCTCGCCTGCCAGTTCTGCGGCGGCACCGGGCAGGTCGGCGGCGACAATGAGCCGGCCGAGCGAGGTGACCAGCCGCCGCCTTCTCCACCGCCGGCGTGGCGGCACAAGGTGTGGACGGACCCGTGGATCGCATCCCAGCTTGGATGCCGGTACTGCCTCGGGTCACGGCAGGTGGCGCACGTCGAGAACGGCCATCTGGTGTCCGTGCCTTGCCAGTGCGTGTCCGAAGAGGCCGGCTGAGTCAGGCTCGGGTGCGTGGCACCCGAGAGTAGTTCTCGCCCTTGATCGACTCTACCTCGTGCGCCTGTAGCCAGGACTGTTCAGATTCGAGTCCTCCTGTGAAGCCGGGCACGTCCAGGGTGTACTCCACGAGCGCTTCCCACTGGCCGGCCGCCGTCTTCCTCCACTGGAGGAGGAAGCCCGCCTTCGCAGGGTGTTGCGGGAGGCGTACCGAGGGAGGGTCTTGCATGGAGGCGAGCATACCCAGCAAGTCGAACTGCCATTCGAGACGGGGCTAGTGATCCTTGCTCTTGGGCGAGAGCAGGTGCATTCCACCGAGCATGCAGCCGACCCCCAGGGCTGCCGTGGTGAGCATCACGAGGTCGTAGCCCCAGCCCGTGCTGATGACCATGCCCGTCAGGAAGACGACGATGGGGAGGGCGATCAGGAGTGCGCCGAGAGCCCGTCTCACGGTCATCTGTCGCCCCCGGGTAGCGTGCGACTCTTCCGCGCCTTGTGGGCGTACTCGAGAAGCGCCCACAGGACGAGGAGCTGGCCGAGCGCCATCCAGTAGAGGTGCTCTGTGGCGAGCACGAAGGCAGCACACACCAGGTTGATGCTGTACATCACGAGGAAAGCCGTCTCCAGGCGGCGCTTCCACGTGGGCGGGAGAGGAAGGGGATGGATGCGCATCAGGCGTTCACCCACTCGGGCTTGAAGCCTTCCCTGTGGCGGAAGCCGGACAAGAGGGCATGGACCATGGCGCACGGGTAGTCGCCGCTCCCGACACAACCGCACGAGTCCGGGTCGCAGGTAAGGCAGTAGCCGTACCGGTTGGGGCCGTGCAGGTCGAGGAGCTTCAGTTCTGCTTCGCAGCGGGCGATCACGTCATGGACGCCGTGGCGGCGGATGTGCTCGGCCGCCTCTTCGTTGTAGAAGTCCTCTGCGTAAGCCGCTTCGATGGCGATCCAGTCGGGGCCACTCACTGCCTCGGCTGTCGCCTTGTCGCCCTCTATGACGATGCGGAGCCACGTGATGCTCTCGTGCTCGGGCGGCTTCGGTGGCTCAGGTGACGGACTCACGGAGTCGGGCAGAGGCGGAGTGGGGCGGGTTGCGGCCTTCGTGGGCGTGGCGAGATGCCGTCCCTGAAGCGAGGCGAGAGCGTCCTGCATGTTGATGCGCATCAGACACCCGTCTGAGGCACTTCGACGGGCTCAGGCGCATCCCTCATGGGCGGTTCCGGCTCATCGCCAAACCGCTTCTCACGCCACCACCAGACGAGCGGCGAGAGTAGGTCCACCTTGTACTGCTGGCGCTCGAACCTGTCCCCGTCGTTGTCCTGGTCGAGTTCGTAGACGGCGGCCGGGAAGAACTCGACGCCGACCGGCTGCACCATGACCGCGCCCTGGTGCAGCACAGACGCGGACGACACCACAGCGGGCGTCCGGTCGTAGTAAATGCGTCTGCCGACGAGCTGCTCGGCAGCGGGTGCGGAGTCGAACCAGTCGATCGCCGGGTGTTCGATGAGCTTCCCAATGATGCGAGGGATCTCGCGGAGCGTGGCGAGAGGATCGGCGTGGATGAAGCCTTCCCAGCACTGCTGCCGGTTCAGCCCAAGGGTCCACACGCCTTCAGCACGGATCTCATCGCGGCCCTTCCAGTCGTTGACCTCGCGCCGATTGTGGGTGTGGAACTGCACGTCGATCTGGACACGGTGGCCTTCAAACCGGGCCCAGTGCGTGCCGTTGCCGGAGACGTCAGCCCACTGCCAGTGGTGATCCCGGTTCAGCTCGTCGGCGAGACCGTGAGCGACTCGGCCCATGACGGGCTCTTCCTCAGTCGAGTCCACGGCGCGCTGGTAGCCGATCTCGGCGTACTGTGGCTTGCCGGAAGTGAGCAGCTTCTCCGGCACGTAGTTGCTGTTGCGGTCCCGGTACTCGGGCATGGGATTCTCCTCGTGAATGGCGAGAGCCCCGATGCACGAGGACATCGGGGCTCTCTACCTCCAGGAGCTACCTGGAGGATCCTGGTTGCGCTTGGCGGAGACGCATCTCTGCCAGGCGGGCGTTCTCTTCGGCGGTCCGTGCGTGCTCCTCCGCCTGTAGAGCGAAGGACCTGCTTCGCGCGTAGCCGTAGATCGACATAGCCAACGCGGCGACCGAAACAAGCAGCGCCACGACGGACACGGCTGCGGCACCCATCAGCGACCACGCATGAGGCGGCGGGCGAGTTCGTCCCGTTGCTTCTTGATGGCCGCCTTCTCCGCTCCCTTGGCGTTGTTCATTGCCCTGGTAAGCAGGTTCACCGCTCGGGCGTGGTCACCGGCCCTGATCGCCTTCGTCGCCTCCGACACATCGTCCGAGGAGGAAGGGCGGTCGGGCCGGACGTTCCGGTCGCCGCCACGGGCAGCACGCCGGATCTCCGCGTCCATCCGCTGCGACGTGCCCTTGCTGCGGGCGGCTGCCGACTTGCCCACCTTGCTGTCCGGGCCGGGCGTCTTGCCGTGGTTCTTCTCCCGGACGGCTGCCGGGGTGAGCGGGATCCAGCCGTGTCTCCACTGCTGTGTAGCCATCACGGCCTCCCTGCCAGTTGGGCGTGTTCCGCCAGGAGTGCTCTCATCGCTTCCGGGTGGCCGTAGGCGGCTTTGTACCGTGCGGCAAACTGCCCGTTCGCGGTGTGCTCAGGTGAGCCGACGCCCATCTGCTGCTCATGCCACAGATGCCAGATCGTCCCCGTGTGCCGGGCCGTAGGGCCGAGGAGCGTGTCAGCGGCGTACTTGAACGCCTCGTCCTCGTAGCCGTAGCCGACGCAGCGCTCGTCCATGCCGCCGGCGCGCCACCATGCCCCAGGCTGGATGACCAGCACGCCGCCGACGGACCAATCCGTCTCCACGTCCACCTCGCACCACTCCGGGTCGACGCCCTTCAAGTAGGCGACCGTCCCGGGTTGGGTGAATCCTCGGAACCGCGTGTACGGGAGGTGCAGGCGACCATCTTGGGCCTTCTCGATCGCCAAGAGGAGCGGACCCCTCTCGGGGAGGGTGTCGGCATCGCACAGCACGACCACATCGGCGCCGACGTCCTCAGCGAGGCGTACTCCCCTGTTGCGGCTGCCCGCCCGAGAGAAGGGCTCGTGGCCGGAGTCGGAGTCGATGTGCCAGGCGTCCGGCAGAAGGTCGCGGAGGTGGGCGCGTACCGTCTCGTGATGGCGCTCACGATCCTCGTGGCCTCCGCGCCAGGGGATGACACAGGCGACCCGAATAGAAGCAGGCGTCGACGTTCTTCCAGGCAGAGATTCCACGCCGCCGTCTTTCAGGACTTCCGGCCAACTCGGATAACGGTCACGCCGGGCTGGTCCGGCATATAGCCGAACGGGTCCAGCACCACCGTCCCGGGCGGGAACTTGAGTGACGTGTTCGCCGGGTGCTTGGTGCCGACCACAAACACGGCCGGCTCCGTCAGATCCATCCTGCTGTCCACGGGGGCGTCCCAAAGGACCACATCGTGTCCGCGTTCGGCGAGCTGGTGGGCGAGCAGGAGAGCCGGCGAGCCCGCCGTGAGGGCGGTACCGGGCTTGTACGCCTTGCCGAGGATGGCAATGTCGAACCCGGTCTGTTCTGCCCACCGCTCGGTGAGGTCAGCGAGCCAGCCGGACTGGGCCTCGCGGGCGTACGCCATCTGGCCGAGGAGGTCGTAGGAGAGGTTGAGGCGTTCGGCCAGCCACGACATGGCGATCATGTCTCTGGGATGGCACGCCCCGCCGTCTCCCATGCCGCCCCGCATGTAGGCGGGCGAGATGACCCGGTCGGTCGCGAGGGTGAGGGCGTTCACGAGCTGGTCGCAGTCGGCGCCGGTCTTGTGGCAGATCTCCATCATCGTGTTCGCCCACACGATCTTCATGCTGATGAACGTGTTGTAGGCGACCTTGATGAGCTCGGCGGTCTCGATCGACGCGCGGAAGACCGGCCGGTCGTGAAGCGCGGCGTACACCGCAGCCACCGGTGCCAGGCTCTCGGGCGAGTCCGCGCCCATGAGGACGAACTCCGGCTCCCTGAAGTCCTTCAGCGTGGAGCCCATCGCGATGAAGAGCGGGCTGTAGACGAGCGTCACGAACGGGTTCAGCAGGCCACGCAGGTGCTTGTTGCACGTGCCCGGCAGCACCGTCGACACGACGACGAGCGTGATGGGCTTCGCCTGATCGGCAGCAGCTCGGCACACGTCCCGGACGGCCTGGATCAGGTAGCCGTACTCGAAGTCGCGCCGCTCTTCCGGCATCGGCGTCTCGCCGCCGTAGGCGGGAGCGTGCGGGGTCTGCACCGCCACGAACACCACGTCAGCGTGAGCGACGACCTCGCCGATCGTGTGGGCCAGTTTCAGCGGCCCAAGTTCGATGAGGGCGCCGAACCCTTCCTCGCCGTGGTCGGACGGGTCGGCGAACAGTCGCTCCACGTCCTGGCGGCGGACGTCGTAGCCGAGCACGTCATGCCCGGCGAGGTGCTGCAGGGCGAGAGCGCACGGGGCGCCCAACTTGCCCAAACCGATCCAGCCAACGTTCATAGTCGTGCCTCCTGCGCGGTTCGGAGGATGTCGATGTCCCGCTGCCGGCGCGCCACCATGAGCGGTGAGTGGTAGTCGCTCGTCCGGTAGCCGGCTTTGGCTTCCCGGTACGTCTGGTCGTTGTGGCCGCCGGTCAGGTCGTAGCGGTCGTGCAGGACGGCGACGTCAATGTGATGGTGAATACCGGCGGCGTCGGCGATGTCTTGCACCCACGAGTCACAGTGCGGCGAGAGGGAGAAGTGGCCCCACATCGCCACCAGGCGGGCGTGAACGATCGGGAACACGTTCAGGTACGGGGAGCCGTTGTGCGCAGGCCACAGCACGCCATGGGGCGCTTCGACGGTGCGGGAGTCCCAGCCGGTGGTGAGCATGCGCGCGTCGTCGTTCCACAGCAGCAG
This sequence comes from Nonomuraea sp. GTA35, assembly GCF_041950525.1. Taxonomy (NCBI): domain Bacteria; kingdom Bacillati; phylum Actinomycetota; class Actinomycetes; order Streptosporangiales; family Streptosporangiaceae; genus Nonomuraea; species Nonomuraea sp. GTA35. Next base: position 765,848 of record NZ_JBGNUV010000003.1, read on the forward strand.
CCAGTCGCCGGAGGCGAGCTCGGCGAGGGCGTTCACGTACCGGTGGAGGTGAGCGTAGCCGTACCTGCGGGGTGCGACCCACACGGTGGCGTCGATGGCCTCCGCTGCTGCGATCGTGTCGTGGTCGTCCGGGTCGGCGGCGACCAGCACCTCAACCCGCCTGGGCTTGTCCGTGAGGGTTCGTAGGGAGGCGACCGACTCGTGCAATGCCTGCGGGCGGCCTCGGGACGGCAGCAGAACCGAGATGTCAGGTCGCATGAATGAACCCCGGACGCAAAACGGGGATCTCGGGTGAGGCGGTGATGCGCACCCACACCTCGTAGCGGACACCCCGGGTGAGCGGGATCGCAGTGGCCGGGCCGACCAGGCAGATGACGTCGTCGCCAGACCACGCCGCGGTCTCCCAATCCCCCGACGTCGGGTCTTGGCCTTCCGGCAGGATCGCCATCTCCGCGTCATAGGAGGTCTTGTTCGGGGGGCCGTCGATGGTGGCGTGCACGTACTCGGTGGAGAGGCTCGGGATTTGCAGCAGGTTGGGCATCCTCGCCTCCTCACAAGGTCAGGGTGTCGGCGGACCATCCGCGGGTGGCGTTCGCCGACCAGTCGTGGGTGATGTCACGGGCCGCCCACGCGGCGGCGACGTCGAGGCCTGCCCAGGCGGGCTGGATGCGGGAGTTCCAGCCGCGGCGCAGGATGGCGGCGAAGTCGAAGTCTCCGCTGATGCTGTCGGTGAACGCCCCGGTGAGGGCGGGTAGTGTTCCGGCGAGTTGCCCGGAGACGGTCAGGTCGCCTGTGCTGGTCGCTGTGAGGGCGGGGAGGGTGACGACGAGTTCCCCTGCGGGGAGGTCTGTCTCGCCGTCCAAGGCGGCGGTGAGAGCCGGAAGCGCGGCGTCCAGGTTGCCCGACGCTTCGACGGAGCCGGCGGTGGTCGCGGTCAGTCCCGGCAGAGTTGCCGGCAGTGTCCCGGCTACCTCGACAGTGCCGTCCGACGTCCCGGCCAGGCCGGGGAGGATGCCGTCCAGGTTGGCCTGTACGACGTCAAGAGGAGGGACATATAGTCGCGCCCGGCTGGACGACCACAGGATCGGCGGCCCGTCCTCGGTGGTGGTGCCTGTGCCGCCGGTCAGCGTTTGCGCGTTGCCGCTGTAGTCGACGGTGCCGGGGGTGAGGAACGGGTACCACGCGAGCAGGCTTGTGGTGCGCCGCGGCACGTACGTCCAGATCTCGTTTTCAAGCTCGGCTTGCGTCAGCGTCGCAGTCCAGAACTTGAACGCGGCCACGCACCCGTTGAGCCACTGAGTCCCAAACAGGGATTCGCCGATCATCAGCCTGGTGGCGTTGACGCTCGTCTGGTTGTTCGACCACGTGACAACCGTGGGGGCGGCGTCTCCTACCCGTTGCATGACAGCGGTCGCGTTGGCTCCGTTAACCGCGAGCCCGACGTAGCACCAGGTGCCGACGGTCAGCGATCCGATGGCGTGGACGTTGCTGCCGTTGTCATGCTGGATTGTTGTGCCGTCGCTGTTGGTCGACACCATCGAGTAGAAGCTGGCGAAGGTGTTGTCGAGCGTCCACGCCGTCGAGATGGTGTTCCGGTCGACGCTGATTTTCAGCCAGCATGCGACGCTGTGGGCGGTGATGCTGCCCAGGCTGACGGTTCTGGTATATTCCTCGGCGTCGGCGTCGAACCGGACCGCCACGACCGCCTCCTCACACAGCGGGCGAACTGGCGGTCCACGGCCGGTCGGCGTCGTCGTCGGCCCAACTGCGGCCGATGTCACGTGCGGACCAGGCCGCGGCAACGTCCAGCCCGGCCCAGGCTGGTTGCAGGTCCCGTGTCGTCCAGCCTCGGCTCAGCCCGGCCGGGATGAAGTCGAAGTCGCCCGACTTGAAGTCGGTGAACGCGCCGGCGAGCGCGGGCAGCGTCGCTTGAACTGCTCCCGGCACTGTCAGGTCGCCGGCCAGGTCCGCGGTCAGCGCGGGCAGCAGCCCTGCGAGAGGGCCGTCGGGTATTTCGCGTTCGCCCGTGATTGACGCGATGAGCGGCGGGAGCGCCCAGGACAGCGATCCTGCTGCCTCCGCCGCGCCGGCAACGGTCGCGGTGAGCGGTGGCAGCGCTCCCGCAAAGTCACCTTCTACGGCGATGGCGGCGGCGACGGATGCCGTCAAGGCAGGGAGGGTCGCGGCAAGCGGGCCAGTGGGGAGGTCCACGTCCCCGGACAGCGACGCGGTGAACGCCGGGAGGGTGGCCGCGGAGGTGCCGGACACCTCGACCGTGGCGGACGCGCTCGACGTCAGGGACGGCAACGATCCCGTGGCCGTCCCGGAGACCTCAACTGCTCCCGGCACTGAAGCGGTCAGCGGCGGGAGCGACGCGCTGACGATACCTGTTGCGCCCGATGGGACGGCGCATTTGCGCCGTCCCATCCGCCAGATGATCGACGGGCCGTCCTCCTGCGTGACCCCTACGCCGCCGGACAGGGTGGCGCCGGCGCCGCTGTAGTCGACGGTGGACGGCTCCAGGAACGGATACCAGGCCAGCAGGTTGGCGGTTCTACTGGGCGTGTACCGGAAAGCCTCGTTCTCGATCTCGTCCTGGGTGAGCGTGGCCTGCCAGACTTTGACGGCGGCCAGACATCCGTTGAGGCCGTCGCCGCCGCTGGGCCACACGCCGAAGCGGAGCGTGGCGGCGTTGACGGTGTGGCTCGCCGACCAGGTGGCGGTGGTGAACATGCTGTCGGTGGCGGAGCGGGTGACGAGCCGTCCGGCGGTGGAGCTGACGGACATGGCGGCGAAGTACCAGGTGCCGACGGTGAGCTCGCGCGAGGCGTGGGTGCCGGCGTCGGTGAGCGCCCGCATCAGCGTGCCGGTCGCGTCGGCTTTCAGCGACAGGTAGTCGCTGATGCCGTTGTCGATCACCCACGCGGTGGCGAACGTGTTCGTGTCGACCGAGATTTTCGCCCAGCAGGTGACGGTGAACGCGGTCTGGGAGCCGAGACTGAACGCCCTGGAGTAGGAGGAAGCGTTGAAGCGGACCGCCACGCGGGCCCCCTCAGGTGTCGCTGTAGGAGATCCGTACTGAGGTGAGGATGGCGTCGCCGGTCAGGTCGTCACCCGCGTCGGACACGAGCCGGGTGACGCGCAGCCACGCCTCGTCGCCAGCGGCGATGCTGTCCAGGTTGCTGATGGTGATCGTGGTTCTCATCAGTTTCTGGGCGTCGGCGCTGCCGAGGTCGGTGGACGCTGACTGCGCGGTCGCGAAGCTCTTCGTCTCGACGTTCGTGGTGTCGGCGCTGGGCGTGATGGCGGCGACTGCGACCTGCCAGGTGACGCCGTGGGTGGAGGTGGTGGAGGTGTCGGCGTACCAGATCACATCGCAGGTGATGCTGCCGCTGCCGTAGGCGATCGGCTCGAACTTCCAGTAGGCGTTCTCCGCGGTGGTGGCGTCGTAGGCGAGGCCGGAGACGGGGAAGCTGGTGCCTGCGGTGATTTTGAACTGGGGGAACGCCGTGGCGAGGAACTGGGCTTCCTCAGGGGCCAAATACTGGCGGACGGTACCCATCACACCCCCACCCGGACCGGGCCGGAACGTCTCACAACTTTCTCCGGCGGTGCGTCCAGCCTGACCCACGCCGTGTACGTGCCCGCAACGAGCGGCAGTGCCGTTCCTGGCCCGATCAGCAGTTTGTAGTTGCCGTCATCCCAGACGGCGTCCTTCCAGTCGGCCTCTACCGGCTCGTCGCAGGAGGAGATGACCGCGATCTCGCCCGGGATGCCTGCTGAGCCGTCTGCGACGGGGATGTGCAGGTATTCGACGCTGGAGGCAGGGACTGTCGCCACACACTCCTCCTCGTCACGCGTTCGGGGCTCCGACGGCGAACCGTGTCTCTGGAGCGCCCACAGGCCATCTGGTTTGCGGTGCCGACACCAGGCCGTCGATGTCGAGTTCGGTTCCGTCCGACGTGCCGGCGAACGCCGCCCGCATGGCCGGGAGTCCAGCCGTCAGGCTCCCTTGCGGGAAGACGATCTGACCGGGAAACGCCGCGGTGAGGGCAGGCAGTGCGCCAGCGACGGCTCCGGCGGCGCTTGCTGTGCTGTCCAGGCCGGCGGTGGCGGGCGGGAGCGACGCCGTGAGCGCGCCATCCGCGGCGACAGAGCCGTCCAGTGTTCCCGCCAGCGGCGGGAGGGCCGTGCCAAGCGCCCCTGAAGGCAGTGCGGTTGCGCCTGCCATGGACGCGGTGAGCGGCTGCAGCCCACCGGCGAGAGCGCCGCCGCTGGAAGCCGCCCCTTCGGCTGCGGAGGTGAGCGGGGGAAGAGTGCCGTCCACGCCGCCGGCCGCGGTGACGTCTCCTGCCGAGGCGCCCGTGGTGGCGGGAAGCGTGGCCGTCAGAGCCGCATCGACTGTGACCGCGGCTGCAGCGTCAACGGCCAGAGCCGGCAGGCCCGCCGCGGCGGTGCCCGTCACGGCGGCGGTGCCGGACGTGGCGGCGGTCAGGGCCGGCAGAGCCCCCGACAGTGTTCCAGCAGCACCATCCGAGGTGGTGCCGATCAGGGCGCCGAGCCAGACGACCCGCTTGTCAGAGCCGGTGACGGTGCCGGTGATCGCGCCGGTGTTGCTGGCGGCCGGCCACGCCCGGTCGGTCAACGTGATGACGCCGGCGCCGCCTTGCATCCTCTTGGTGTGGCCGGTGGGGGCGGTCCAGGTGCCGCCTGCCCAGCAGGTCGCGGTCCAGACGAGCAGCCGGTCCGGGCCGAGCGTCGTCACATCGACGGGCGGGGTGACGGTCGAGCTGACCAGGTCGATTGCCGTGTCAACGGGCAGGTCCCACGGGTCGCCGGAAGCGATCACGTTCTGGTACAGGAATGCCTGCGCCTCGCGATAGCGGCTGCCCGTCCAGGTGAAGTCGTAGGTTCCGCTGTCGGCGCCGGTGAGCCGCTTGCCCCACACGTAGAGCGAATGGTTGCCGGACCCGGACGGGATCTGCACGGGCGTGTTCGGCGCGGACTGGAAGCCGCTCGGCGGGGTGGGGTTGACCGCGAGCGCGGCGCCGTCCATGAACAGCGAGACGACAACGAACCGGCCGGCCGAGGTTCCCGCGGGGACCGCAACGGCGGCGGTGGCGGCTGATCCGTCGAGGTAGGCGCCTGCGGCGACGAACGTCGGTGCGGCCACGGCCTTCCTCCCAGGGCGGCAAGGGTCAGGAGGTGGCGGCCTCGTACGCGGCGGTGATCTCGGCGGACATGTCCGAGTTGATGCCGATCCCGGTCCCGGCGGCTTCGTCCCAGCCGGTGATGACGACCGGGCCGTAGTAGTCGCCCGCCGCTGCGCCGAGGTTGACCAGCGTCTGCCCGCCCACCTCGTTGAGCGGGTAGGTGGGGCTGCCCGCGGAGTTGACCCAGCCGGTGATCGGCGGCAGCCCGTCGAGGGGGGCGAGCGGCACCCGCGTCGGGTTCTGGTCCTCGACGTCGGCCAGGTGGGCGTTCTCGCCGCCGCCGGTCACGTTGAGCTCGCCGGTCGCGGGAATGAGGACGTAGCGCATCAGGTTGTCGGCTCCAGTCTGAATGGTTGGTTCGGCCTAGCTGGCCGGCATCGTGATGGTGCCGCTGGTCACTTCCACGTTGACCCCGACCGAGATGGTGGTGGTGTTGAGGTTCAGTTCCGCCCCGGACGTGCCCACAGCGCCGTCGGCAACCGCCACGTTGTTGCTGTCGAGAATCCGGAACCACGACGCGGTACCAGCCGCCACGCCAGTTGTGGTGCGGGGTGTACCCGCCAAGGTGATGACGCCGGTGGAGGCGGCCCCGAACGACGGGTCGGCGAGCGTGAACTCTGCCAGCAGCGTCTGTCCCGCCACGGCAGTGTCGGGTCCGGCAGGCTGGCTACCGCTGTAGACCCTGAGCTTCCCCGCAGCAGCGCCCGCGTCGATGGCCGTCGTGATCTGGCTGGCAAGGTTGCTGCGGACAGTGTTGGAGATGCGGAGGGTCATCGAACGGTCCTCCCTCTTTTAGGTGGGCGCGCGGAGGGTTTGGGTGCCGGGCGGTTGGCAAGCATGCGGCGTGCGGCTCAAATCCAGCCGCCCGGAGTCATTGGGGTGACGGCCCGGCTTTCCCCAACCCCGGCGGAACCCCTCACAGATCCCTGAAAGAGGAAAGCCAGGCCGTCACAGGGGGCTCCGCGGGATCCACAGGGGAGGGATGCGGCGGAGCGGCACATCTCCCCCAGCACCAGAGGGAGTGCGCGTTCTTGGGATATCTAGGGGTGTCTAGAGCGTCGCGGGTAAGGCGGCGATGAAGTCCAGCAGGTCCTGATTGAGCTTGAACCATTCGCCTACGACACGATGGCGCGCGAACACGGCGTGCAGTTTGCGCTCGTCCAGCATGGTGCCGGGGATGATGGCCAGCACCTCATCGTGTGGGACGTTCTTGAGTCGCGCGCTCGGGTTGCCCGACCATCCGATTTTGATGCGGTCGGAGAAGCGCACGAAGTAGACGAAGCCCACGGTGGTGAGCACCGAAGAGCGGTATGCCTGCGTCTGCTCGTCCTCGTACGTGTCGGGTTCGGCCACTTCGGCTGCCCGGCCCTCGATGCTGATGAGGTAGTGGGCGAAGGCGATCCGCATGTGGTCTGGGCAGAGCGGTACGGGAGCGTCCTCGCTTGCCTGGGCGCTACAGCATTCAGCGGTGCACATGCCGTTGAGCAGGTCATAGTCCGCATGACGCCCTTTGTGGGCGTTCACGCGGAGGACTACTTTGGTCACGTCGACTCCTAGACGGTCGGCCGCGACCCCGGACGGTGCCAGCCGTTGCGGGGTCTTCACATGAGAAAGGCCCGCGCGATGGCGGGCCTAAGAGGGGGCGGGAGATGTCGCCATCGATCCCGCCGGGAAGTTCCCTTACATGCGAAAAGCCCGCTCGATGGCGGGCTTTCTGGGCATGCTGGAACTGCGGCTATGATCGCCGAGGTAGGGTTTCGGTGTCAAATCGCATCGCCTGACCTGCGACAACGGAGTTATCCACAGGCATGGGTGATCTTGGTTTGGCTCCTTATCGTCCCAGGTCGCCTTCCACGGCTTGCCAGTGCCAGTCAGTTAGGTTGCGGACCACCATCCGTCCTCCGAATGGAGCCTCACCGACGCCCATGACGGTGGCTACCGCGTGGTCTTCCAATCGGACGTCCGTGATGACGGCCTTCGCTTCGCGTCCGTCTGGGAGACGGATGGTCACAGGCCCGCGAAGGGATGACTCCACCGGGACAGGGCAGCACGTCACAAGGGAGAACTGGGGGGATGGCCATGATCCCCCTATTATCCCAGTCCAGGCGGGTTACGCGACGGCTTTGACCTTGGTTTCTGCTCGTTCGACCCTCTTCGCCAGCCAGTCCCACTCCGACAGCGGCCACACGGGTGCGCCCCGCCACCAGGTGCCGACATCCTTGGACGGGGGTTCGCACACGTTCTCGCACACGATCGCGATCAGGTTGCCGGGAAGCTCGCGGACCCGCCACGTTCGGGCGCCGCCGGCCGGCATGTCTGGGGTGACGCCTCGGCACCAGGGGCATTCGACGTCGAGTTTCTGCCCGTCGAAGACCAACGCGAGCGCGTGAGCGGTTTGGGCGACCATGGTGCGGGCGATCGGGGCGGCGTGCTGGGCGAGGTCGTCGGTGAGGTGTTTGGCGGCGAAGTCGAGGTAGGGCCGTGCGTCCGTCTGTCCGAGTCGCGGCGGCGGGAGTGTCGGGATGCCGGCGTGTCGGGCGATGTCGGCGGCGAGGTCGTCAGCGCGTACGAGGACGTCCAGCATCGTGTCCAGGATTCCGAGGTCCAGCGGGGCGGGGTGTTCGCCGGGGGCTTCGGTGGAGCGTTCTAGCCGCTCCTCCCACGCCTGCCGGTCTCGTTCCTGCTGCTGGTCGGTGGTGAGGTCGTGGTGCCGCCAGGGCCGGGCGGTGCCGGGGAGGCGGGCTTCGGTGAGGTCCTCCCAGTAGGCGGCCACCCACTGGAGGTCTTCGACGATGAGCTGGACGTAGGACACGTGCTGCCTCCCCGAGGTCGTACGCTTGCGGGGAGGCGGCTCTGGGTGCTGTCGAGGCGCGAGGGGTTGAGGCGGTCCTCCATGTCGGGTGGAGGGCCGCTTTCGCGTTCAAGATCGATCTATCGGTTCCGTCGCAGGTGGCATTCTAGCGACCTGCAGTTTCTCGCCGGGCGATGATCTCGGCCACCCGCTGCATGTCGGGCTGCTCGTACGGGATGCCCATCAGGTCGTGCATCCGCTGATAGACGCCGTCGGCCAGTAGGTCCACCGGGATGCTCTCCCACGGGGTGGCCTTGCCGAGAGCCCTGGTCAGGACTGCGATCCGGTAAGCGATCTGCTCGCAGTTGATGGACCAGTACCCGCTGGCGGCGTTCCTGATCGCCGACCTCAGATCTGCCCACAGCCGCATCAGCTCGTGGGCTGCCACCTCTTCAAGGGTGGCGAACGTCTCCTCGTCGGCTTCGCTGATCGCCTCCCGTAGCTCCTGGGCGCGGTCGGCGGTCATGGCTCCCCCAGGCAGGTCGTGCACGGCTGCATCCTCGCCGCCTCCTCTTCGGAGACCTCGCGGATGGGATGGCTCTGGTAGTTGTTCGGTGCGCTGGCGTTTCGTCCCCGCTGGAACGCCGAGCACTCCTCGTCCCGGTGATAGAAGTCGCCCTCACCTGAGGCGATGTACGGCATGGCTTCCTCCCAGAGGTTGGCCTGTCCATCGCAGTGTCCTCCGTCACGCCGGCTGAAGCGCGGCTGGCGGGGGACGATGATCCCCAGCTTCTCGGCGCAGTCCAAGCCGAATCCCAACTCGCGGGACTCCTTCTTCCATAAGGGCTGTCGGCAGGCGCCGCACTGGATCAACGGCAGCGGCGGGACGGCGAGGTCGAGGAGGTTCACGGCTGGTTCCGCCTGATCTTCTCCGCCTCCCGGTAGTTGGCGGCGGCCTGCGTCCAGAGGCGTCCTGCTTCGTTCCACGATGCTTCGGCCCGCCCCCAGTCCTTGATGGCCTGCTGAGCGTTGCGTTTGATGTCGCGGTACGCCCAGACGGACACTGCGAGCGCCACCACTGAGAGGGCCAGGACTCCGAGGGCAGCCAAGTTGATCGCGCTCACGTCTCCTCCTCCGCGACTGTCGCCTCAGGGGGCAGACTGGCCGCCTCCTGGTCGTCGAGAGCGGCGTAGGTAGCGCATGGCCAGACGGTCATGCAGGTGTCGCACCAAGGGCCGAGAGGGTTTGAGGCGTTGGGCGAGTGAAGCGCTCTGGCGTGGGCGTTGCGGCGCTCGGCCTGCTCGGCGCGTTCCCGCCACCCGTCTGCGCTGGTCGGCGCTAGCTCGGTCAATGTCGCCGTGGCGCTCTCCAGGTCTCGACGCAGGCGTTCCAGTTCCTCGTCCCGCACCTTGAGGATTCGAGCCTTCAGGCGGTCGATCGCGTCCCGGGACCGGATGTTCAGGTCATCGACGACGAAGGACGCACAGGCGAAGTCGAGCTCTTCGGCGTAGCGGTGGCGGAGGTCTTCAGCCACGGTCGTCTCTCAGGTCGATCGGGATAATCGGCACGTCGGGGGCGATGATCCGAAACTCGTCGAGCGGGTCGATCCGGGTGTGATCGTCTGGGTGGAGCGGAGTCACGGGACGGGTCTCGCCGAAGCGCGCCACCTGCTCGGCGAGCCAGGCGAGCACATCTTCCTTGCTGTTGAACTCTTCCGGCGTCTCGATGTCGGCCAGGTCGGGGTGCTGCGCCAGTAGCGGGCCCGCGCACTCCTCGCTGGCACGGGGCAACTGGTGGGTGAACAGGTTGTCGCCGGTCATCCAGTTCAAGATTCGGTACACGCCGTCGATGTGGGTGGGCGAGACGAGCAGTCCCGTGGTGATGGACAAGATGTCGCCGATGTGGAAGTCGCGGGTCTCAGTCATCGTCGCTGCTTCTTTCAGGTAGCGCGGGCGCTGATGAGGCCCGCAATCACGAGGTCTTCAACGCAGGCGGCTGCGCTCTGGGAGGGCATCCGGGTTCGCAGTATGTCGACCGCGCGAGTGCGGTGGAGAGCCTGCCAGCCCGCCCGTTCGAGGGCTGCGGCGCACCGTTCAGCCTCCGGCCATGACATGCGTGCCTGAAGGATCGCGGCGGCCTCTTCGGTGCTATCCATGGTCGGGTCCATCGATGGTGGTCTCCTCAGGTAGGGCGGCGAGTCGTCGCCGTTCACAAGCGGTGGTGATGGCGTCCCACACATCGCGGTTGGCTCCCGTGACGAAGATGCGGCGATCGTCCTGCTGCGCGATGAGGTCGGCGATCATCTCATCAGCGCACCCGTTGGTGATCGCCTCAACGCCCGTGAAGTCAAGGACCAGGCTGTGCACGTCTTCGTGCGCGGCGCGGCGGATGCAGTCGGCCGGCGTGTGCAGGTCGTCAGGCATCGGCCTTCTCCTTGATCGGGGTGAGGCGGTAGCGGAACAGGATCACGTCCGCGTGCTGGACATCAGACCTGGTCCGGTCCCCGCACGAGTCACAGACGAGCGACGTGCGCCGCCCGATCGAAGGCCAATCGACGACGATCAACTGCGCGGCGGGCTGGTTGCGGCACCACTGGCACGTGAGCGGCACCGCCTTTGAGTCTCCTGACACTGTGGAGGGCTCCCCCAAAGGATCCTCAAAGGAGTCATGCATCGGCGGCCTCACCGAAGACCTCGGGGTGGGCGGCCTTCCACTCCAGCCAGTGACGGCGGGTCTCGTCGCCGATGGTGCAGATGCGGTCCATCACCTGCACCAGCGTCATCGGGCCCGCCCAGTTCGGGCGGTCGTCAAGGCGCGTTCCGCGCAGGCGAGGGAAGACGGGCACCCACATCGGCCCGTACTGCCACGTCACCACCCGGTAGGACCAGTCGCCCTCCGCCCACTTGTGGAAGATCTTGGTGGGGTTGCCGCTGTCAATATCGAACGGCCGCTCGGCGAGCTTCGCCTTCCACGTCTCGTTGAACCAGTGGTCTCGGTACTCGTCGATGAACGAGGCGAGCTGCGCAGCCTCCAGATCGGTGGGCCGCACCTCGGACTCCCGATCGAAAGACGCCGCGTACTTCCAGCGCGGAACGAACGACGTCACCGGGATGCGCAGTTTGGTGAGCGGGTCATACTGGTCAGCGTCGTACGGCCAGTCGATCTCAGGCATCGGTTCCTCCGTTAGCGAGGCGGATCCGCTCGTCTCCGTGGCACGGCGTCCCGACCTTGCACCAGCAGGCCAGATCGCGCCCGCCCAGGTCTCGGCGGATCTCCTCCGGCGGGTACACGTCGTCGTGGAATGCGACGTACGGGCGGAACAGCGCCGCCGCATCGGCAGCGTCTCGGACGCGGCGGATCTCGTAGGTGTACGGTCCGCCCAGACCGGTCCACTGGTAGGTGCCGGGCTCCATGAACCCGTCGTACGGGCAGGCAGGGCTGGCGTACGAGCCGGGCTCCATCACCAGGGCACCGACCTTGAACGGGTTGCCCCACCGGGTGCTGCGGTCCACGCAGACTGCACCCTCGGGGAGCCTGTAGCCCTTGGTGCGTCGTCTCTGAATGCGCTGCGGCTCTCGGTCAGCCACGGTCACCACCCGTCCAAGGCAGCGAGAGTCCATCACCCGCACTGCGGGGAACCACATGCAGATGCAGGTGGAACACCGTCTGCGTAGCCTCCCGTCCTGCCGAAGTGATGATGTTGCACGGCGGAGTCGCCAGTTCAGCGGCGGCAGACATCACCGCCCCTGACACCTCGGGGTTCTCCGTGACGTCGGCCACGTGCCGCTTGGGGATCACAAGCAGATGTCCTGGGGCGACCGGGTTCAGAGGCACGAACGCGATGACTTCATCCCACGTAGCGACCAGTTCGGCCGGCGCCTCCCCTGCGGCAATCCCACAGAAGACGCAGGGCTCTCGGGGCTCGGGCGAGGTCACTGTTCCACCTCCCTGTAACTGTCGAGGTATTCGTCGTCCTCGCCCACGGTGCCGGCGAGGAGACGCTGGACGAGCCCTGCTTCCCACGAGCCGGGGCGGCCCTCGATGAGGGTGTGGGAGCCTTCAGGCTGGGTGGCGGCGACGGTGGCGAGGGTCGCAGCCAGCCAGCCGGGGAAGTCCGGTTCGAGCGCCACAGCGGCCTTCAGGGCGTCTACCGCTCTACGACCGTACGGGGTGTCAGTGATCGAGGCCATCGGGGTCAGGTCTCCTCTCCCTGAGAGGCGATCAGGTCGGCGAGGGCGTCGTCAGTTACTACCGCCGCGTCTGCTGCGAGCCGGTAGCCGTTCATGGTGGGCCGCAGCCGGTTCAGGCGGATGCGACCCACCTGGCCGACCCTGCTGTAGGCGTTCGGGACGGGCAGCGCCTCCGAGCCGGCCCGCCGGCACTGCTCGTTGGCGTCCAGATCACGCCGGACCGAGTCGGAGTCGGTGAGGGTTTTCACCACCGCGTAGTCGTCGCGGGTGGCGATCACTTCGACGGAGCGGCCCTGCTCGCGGATGGAGTTGCAGGCCCACACCTGGCCAACTTTGACGGCAGGCGCTTCGATCTTCGGCATGGGTCAGTCCTCCTCTTCGCCTGTTGGGTGTTCGGGGCAGTCGAGGTCGTGGTCTTCGGGTTCAGCGTCTTCGGGAGCTCCGCAGGTGCAGTCGGGAGCGTCGTAGGTGGCCATCGGTCAGGTCTCCTTCGGGGAGTCCGGGGAGGCGGCATCGCTCGCTGTGAGGTCGATCGCGGCGAGGGTGAACACGTTGCCGATCGTGCGCGGGTCGTGGCCTGTGCGCTGCAGTTGCGGGATGGCGGCGGCGACCAGAAGCAGCACACGGCCGATCGTCACCTCGTCGATGCCCTCAAGGGCAGAGCGGGCTACGTCGGCAAACTGCCGCGCCGTCGCCCTGTCCTTCTCCAGCGCTGATCCTGCCGCCCGGATCGCCGCTGCGGCGCTCGCAAGGTCCTCGCGTTCCTGAGGGGTCAGACTGCCACTCACGTTGGTCTCCTCTTGTCGTCGATGAGTCTTCGGTCTCAGCGCCGCTCTCCGCGCTCTGAACGCTGCCCTGCCGTACCGGGAGAAGAGGGCCGAACGGGTCACTCCTGGGGCAGGGCGAGAGCCTCACGCGCCTTGCCGATGATCTGCGCCATGGACACGGACTTGCGGGCATCGAAGCCGGGACCGTCAGGGTCGTCGAGAGAGACGATCCAGCGGGCGAAGTCGTACAGCGCTGGCGCTTGGGCGAGCGGCTTCACGTTTGCGCGGTTCGGCAGCATCTCCTCGGTGTCGGCGTAGATGACACCGTCGTCGTCGATGTTTACCTCCCACACGCCCGGCGTGGCGCTCTTGTAGGCGTAGCCGGCGACCAGGACCTTCACTGCGTCGCCAGGCTTGATCGGGTTGGTTTCGTTGCTCATGGTCGGTTCTCCAGGGGATTGAGAGGGTGGAAGGTCAGGGGTTCTCGTGGAGGGCGTTCAACGCCTCCCACGCCTTCTTCGACCACTTGTCGTCGTCGCGGCACCACAGCAGTTCCGCTTCGAGCTCGCGGGCCTCGCGGTGGCTCATGGTGAGGACGACCGTCAGACCGGTGTTCTCGGCTCTCATGTCGATCTCCAGGGGGTAGGTGTGGTCCGGCAGGGAAGACCGGACCACAAGGTCAGCGGGAGTCGCGAACAGCGGCCTTCGCCATTTCGATCAGCTCGGCCGTGCTGGGCAGCGGCGGCTGGAACTCGGGCTTGAGTAGCGTGTTGAAGGCCAGGAAGTCGGCGACCATCCGGTCTTCGCAGTAGACGGCGTACTCGCCGCGCTGGCTCGGGTAGCCGATGCCCAGGTGGTCGATCTGGTAGGTGCGGCCGTCTTCGCCGACGTACTCGGCGACCATCTCGGTGGTGTCGCTCATCTCGGTTCCTTGGTCGTTGAGGGGGTTGAGAGCCCTCAGTAGAGGACCCGGGGCAGGGAAGGGAAGGTCAGTCGTCGAGGACGTGGTAGCTGCTGCTGACGTGGTTCTGCATGAGGACTTCGAGGTACGGAGCCATGTATTCGTCCTGCTCCTCCTCCGTCATGGCCTCCCACTCGGCGCGAGGAACTTCGATCTCGACGTACGCGTCGGCACCTACCGCGTTGAAACTCACGTGGGCTCGAACCGTGATCGTCTCTTCGGTGCTCATGCGGGTCTCCTACGTCAGGGGCGGGGAGGGGTCTTGGGAGTCCCCGGGAGGAGTTCCTCCCGGGGAGACGGAGGCGTCAGGCGTTCGGGCCGCGTTCCCCGGGCAGTTCCTCGTACAGGTGCCACCGACCGCAATCCCACTGATGCACGATGACCTTCTGCACGCCCGCCTCAAGTCGCTCGCGGACGTACTCGTACGTCTTGTTCTCGCTGCGGAAGCTTCTGTGCTCGCCTTCGACCACCTGGTTCAGGTAGACGCGCCATCTGCTGCTCGGGGGCTTCGTCATCGTTACTCCGTTCAAGCAGGTGGCCCTGGTTCTCCAGGGCCAGAAACAGCGTCAGCGGCCAAGGACTCGGTTCCAGCGCGCCTGTCGGGCGTCTTCGGCCTTGCGCCAAGCCGCGCGGTCCTGATCGCGGCGAGCCTCAAGCCAGCGTTCTCCCTCGCCCGTGTTGGTGACGTTCGCGTCGAGCATGTCGCCAAGGACCTTGATGAACTGCCATGGGCTCAGATCCCGCAGGTACAGCGTCTGCGAGAGGTCAGCGCGCCCCGTCTCGACGTGGTGACGCCAAGAGCAGACCGGGCCGCGCCACGCAAGACGGTAAAGCTCCCGCACGTCAGCGGGCAGGCAGTCGGGGTCTTCGATACAGGTGTCGATCCCCGCGAGAACGATCTCGCGACCATCCTCGGGGGAGAGGCGACCGAAGCCGCGCATCGTGCTCCACCGAGTGCGAGTGCCGATGCGGAACTGCCTGCGCAGTTCGTCAGCGAGTTGCTGGCCCAACGTCTTCGAGGTCGCGGTCTTCGTCTCGGTGGCCATGAGCGTCATCTCGTCTCCTACGTCGGGGCGGGGGCTTTCCAGAACGGGTTCAGGGAGAGGGAGTGGCCCGGGTCTCCCCGGGCCGGAGGGCTGCTAGGGGGCGAGGAGGCGCTGGAGGGCGGGGATGCTGCGGGCGGAGAGGCGGGGCGTGTTCCACTTCGGCCGGTTGTAGCCCTGGGCGGCGGAGAACCGGCCAGTGTTGAGCGTCCGGTGCAGGTGGAGCGATCGGCCGTCCGCGTGGACCACGATGTGGACGTAGACGCCGCGCCGCTGGTCGGCGAAGTGCTGCTCCACCTCGAAGCCTGCCGCCATGGCCATGTTCAGGGCGGTGTCGCCGGTACTGGTGGCCCTTGCGGTGATCGTGGCGGTCATCTCGTTCTCCCTGGCGTCTTATCCCTTGCTGATGACTCCAACCTATTGGCCTACATGTTGGGAGTCAATAGGCCAACGTGTTGGGTTTCATGATTCTTCCAGACAGCCCAACACGGTGGCCTTCCCGGTGGCCAATGCGTGTGGGACGATGGGGCCATGAGCAAGAGCGACTACACCCCCGACGACCGCGAAGCGCAGACCTTCGCCCGCTTCAAGCGGCACTACGAGGCGCAGAGAGCGCTCCTGCCCGAGGTCAAAGAGATGGCCACTGATGCCCTCAAGCGCGGCGCCACTACAGGCCAACTCGCCAAGCTGACCGGCCTGACCGATGAACTGTTCCGCCGCATCGCCCGCGCCGAGGGCGTGGAACGGCTTCGCCCGCCGACAGTCGGCCGCGAGGTCCAGCATCACGAGCCCCCCGCCGGCGAGTCGGAGGAGTAGCCGTTCACCGGCCCGCCTTCGCCCGCAGATCCACGCATGCGGCCACCCGGTTGGCGTGCCACCAGACCTCCGGAGCAGTCGCGAACAGGTCCGCCTGCTGCTGATCGGTGAGCTTGCGCATTTGATCGGCCATGAGACTGGCCGACTCGCGGAGGAAGGCGTCACGGTCGTCGTCGATGAGCCAGCGCCACAAGCGGCGGATCATCCCGCCACCTGCGCCAGCACCCGGCAGCCGACCACGGTGCCGTCTCCGTTGCGAACCTCGGAGTACGGGACGAGCAGGTCGTCACGGCCCTGCTGCCCGAGCGCTAAGGCGAGCGACACCACGTAGTGGACGCCGTCCCGCTTGGCCGGCAGGTCGTGGGCGTGCCCGTACTCGACGCCTTCGATCGGGATGCCGTCGATCGTGTACCAGGTGCCCAGGTCGATCGTGGCGAGCCTGGCGACGGTACCGGAAGCTGGGATCAGGTGCTTGAGTCCCTGGTCCAGGTCGTCGATCCGGTCCGGAGTGTCCGGGTGGTAGATGCGGATGGCGTGCGATGTCAGGTTGACGATCTTGGCTTCGGTCACCGGGACGTCTCCCCCGTCTGCTGGGAGGCCACCGCGAGTTGCGACATGACCGCCGCTTCGACATCAGTCGGCAGGTCCCATAGGCCCAGTCGTCCCTTGCAGGGCACGGGCTCATCGAGTGGGCGGGGACGGGCGAGACGCCAATGGCACTGCCCCTCAGCGGCCCACACGCCGCACCCGCACTGCTCAGCGGTCGAGCGGGCGGTACAGATGCCGACCACGTCAACGACTGCGACGATGGCGGACGGGGTGAGCTGCGAATCCCGGATCAGGCGGTGCGTCTTCGTCCCGATCCGCTCGACACGGAGCGGCGGGTCGAAGCGGTTGCCGAACGCGTGCAGCGCCCTGAGGACCCGCCGGTCCCACGCTCCGTCGTCGTCCCAGCGTGCGCCCGCGTGGATCATGAGCGGGCCCCGGTAGCCGGTGCTCCACGTACGGTTTTCTATGGTCTTCCCGCCGTGAGCGATGGCCCAAGCCCACGGCTGACGGACACTCAGCGTTTTCACTGGGACACCTCGCTGACCTGCTCGGCGCGCCGCTTGGCGATCGCCTCCCGAGTGGCCTCCGCCGCCCTGGTGGCCATCCGCTCAGGCATGTAGCGGAGATCATCCGTAGAGAACTTGTCCTGGTCGTTCTCCGGGGCGGAGACCATCACTTCAGGCGGGAGCGAGCCATTACGCCAGCCGTACGCCGCCCTCCGGCAGATCTCGGCGGCCTCGGTCTCGGAGTAGCGGCCGGCCTGCCAGACGTCGTGGTGGTAGCCGCACCTTTGCGGCTTCCACCAGGCGTCGTGTTCGTTCGACCACACCAGCCAGACCTTGACGGGCGGCTCGTTGATGCCTCGCATCGTTCGGATCTCCTATCGAACATGGATCTTGATCGGGATTCTTTGTGATCTTTCTCGTACTGGAGAACGGCTCAGCGGGCCGCAGAAGCCCGCTGAAGCCTGCCCGTAGACCCTTAGTCGTTCTGGCCCTTAGAAGCGGCGAGAGGGGGATCTGGGGGCTGTGCGGGCCGCTTTGTGGCGGCGTTCCCATCGCGCTTGCGCTGCTTCGCTGCTCTGTCACGACACCGAGCCGAGCAGTACTTCGCCCTTCCAAGGCGCGGGGCAGTGAACGCCTGGCCGCAGTATTCGCAGCTCAGAGTCTCTAGCGGTTTCGCTCCGGCTGGCCGACGAGCTTTCTCGAACTCACTGGATGCCTTCTTGCACAGTTCGCAGCGACACCCGCGCGTGTAGGTGGACCTCAAACCGTGCGTTACGTTCGGGCCATTCCCGTACTTCGGTCGCGGCTTCTGCCGCCTCCTCTCATTTGCGCACGTCCTGCACACCCGGGACCCGTTCGCGTGCTTCCACGTGTTGCCTTCGTCGTAGGGATGCCCCTTGGGACAGTGAGTCTTCGCGGCATTCTGTGCACTGCGCCCATAACCGCGCGCCAGGTTTACCGCCTGAGTGACCGGCTCCAGGTGGTCCGGGTTCACGCACGCTCTGTTGCGACACAGGTGATCGAGTTGTAAGCCCTCCGGGATCGGGCCGACGAGATATTCGTAGGCCCAGCGGTGCGCTCCTCGGTGATCGCCAGCTGCAACCGAAAACCGGCCGTACCCGTAGCCCCGGGCACCGGTCCACTCCCAGCAATCGCCCGAGGCATCCACCTTGGCCCAGAAGCGTGCCGGGGCCGAGTCCTTGCCGACCTTCGTAGCGGTCCGTGTCTCAGCCATGCATACTCTCCAGGTCGAACTCGCCGTCCTTGACTCCGGCGATAAACGTCTCGAACTCGGCTCGGCTGAAAAGCAGCACAGGACCATCCGGGTCCTTCGAGTCCCGTAACGCCACCAAGCCCTCGACCGCCGCCACCTCTACGCAGGCGGTAGCGCCGTTGCAGAAGCTGGACTTGCGCCAGGCCGTCTCAGCCACGAGAGACCACCTCCTGCCCGGAAGGCTCGATCGGCTGGATGTGGGTCAAGGCAATACCGCCTGACCGGCCTTCGACCGACACCACCGCAGCACCGTGGCCGAGTGTCCACGCCGGGGTGCGGGTACGGGTCATCAGCGGCTCGTCGTCCCGGGTTCCAGGCCACGCCAGGACCGGCGTGCCGACCGGGTGGGCGGTGTTCCAGGCAACGGCGGCGTCGCGGTACCAGCGCCACGGCTTGCCCGCCTGCTCCGGCGACGACACGTGCTTGCGCGGTTCGCTGGACTGGCACAGGCCCCTGTCGTGAGGCGGGAGGCCGCACACGTCCCCGTGCTCGCCCACCGCACCGCACTCTTCGGTGCTCACCGGGAGACCACCTCGCCCTCGGCCTCGTTGCGGGTCGGCCACCACGCCTCGTGAAGCTCCTGACGGCACAGCGCGCACCACTCGCCCTGCGAGCCGAGATCGCCGCACTCGCGGCACTCCTGCGGACGCGGCGGGACGGGAGCCTCACCGGAGCGGGCCATCGCCACGCAGCTCGGGCACAGACCGTCCGGCAGGCCGCCGTCGCCGAGCTTGTCGGTGGCCTCCTGGAGCGGCTCCTCCGGCGCGACCGCCATCCGGTCGCACGCGGTCAGGCACAGCACGCCCGCGCTCGGCTTCAGACCGAACAGCGAAAGGATCAGGTGCCGGTACTCCGGGTCTGCGTTGGCGTACGGGCTGTACGGGTTCGGTTCGATCTTGGTGTCAGTCATGGGTAGCGGTCTCCTCGGTTGTGGTCTCGGTGAGTGTCGGGACGGGGACGGGAGGGGCAGTCACGCCGACGCCGGCTTCGGGGTAGCGGGCGAACACCTGCCTCAGCGCGTTCAGCGCAGCCTCCGCCTCCTGCAGGTCCTCGTACTCGCCCGGGTCCACGATCACCGCAGCCAGGCCGCGGTCGTCCGGGCGGGTGATGTAGCGGGCGATCCGCCGGCCGCTACTCCACCTGCCGTCCTCGTCATCGGACAGGAACTGCTTCAGCGCCTCGTGCGCTTGGTCGTGGCCGAACGCGATGCACGTCATCGCGGGTCCTCCTTGGGGGTGAGGTCAGAGGGAAGCGGGTCAGGTGGGCCGGGGTTTGTGAGCAACCTGTCCAGCAGTTGGATCAGCTCCCCCATCGGCCCACGGACCCTGGTGGGCAGGAGCGGCTTCTCAGGTCGCAGCCGCTCTGCTTCGAGGCGGCGCACCCGATCCCGAAGTTCGTCTATCGGCTCCCGGCTCACGAGAGACGCTCAGTAGCTTCAGTACGGAGCTTCGCCGAGCCCGCCGCGCACGCCTCCCGGGCGGCCTCCAGCTCATCGGCGTGCTTTCCGGGATCGGCGCCGCGGCCCACAGGCGGTCCCCACACCGCCCGGGCCTGCGCTGGCGTCGGCCTCCACCCGCGCAGTCTGAGCGCCATCACGTACTCCAGCGCGAACGGCTCAACGTCTGCCCGCTCGGCGTGGCTTGCGGCATCACGTTGGCGTAGTCGGTGAACGAGAGCAGCAATGGCGTCGCGAGTCTCCTGGTCTAAGTTGCTGCTGGTCATGACACCTCCTTCGAGGCGAACGGGTCTTTGGCGTCGGGGTTGCAGGCAGGGCACTTGGCCCAGCGGCCATCGGCAAGCACCAGCCAGCGGTAGGTGTCGCTTTCGCAGAGTCCGCACCACTCCGGCACCGCTCGAAGTGACTTCGCGCGGTCGCTGAACTCGGTTTCGACGACGGGAAGGAACTTGCTGGGGTTGTCCACGATGGCCGCAGCCACGTAGGCGGCTCGGCTGGTGCGGATCTGGCGGGTGCCAAGAATCCGCTGCCGAATAGCGGCGGCATCGAGGATTGAGATCTGATGGCTCGTCAACTCCGCCAGGAGTTCGACGATGCCGAGATCAATGGAGTCGTCGTCTTCCGCCCACGCAGGCGCGTTACGGCGGGAAGAAGACTGACTACCTGTATCCGTCCTAGTCCCTTCGGGACTGGACGGGACTGGACTGGGTTGCGTTAGTAACGCGTTACGCGATGCGTTACTAACACCGTTATTTCTGGAACGCGATTCTGGTTCTCGTTGCCGCTCTCGCCAGCGGCGTTGCCTCTCGGCGTTGTCCTTGCGCTTCTTGACCGCCTTCACCTTGGTCGGCTGATAGTCGAAGTAGTCGTGAATCACCCATGCACCCTCAGGCGCGGGGGCAGGGCACGCCTCGGACGCGCACGACTGCCCGGCTTCGTGCCAGAGTCCACGCTTCAGCAGCTCGGGGACGAACCGTGCCGGCGTTCGCACCTGCGCTGACACGTCTTCGAGATCTTCCTCGGGGATCGCACCGTCAGTGAGGTTGCGTCCGCACCAGAAAATCGCCGAGACGTGCAGGCGAAATGCAGCATCCGACAGTCGTGTCACCTTGCGGTGAATCGGGAACTGGTCATCGAAGTAGAGCATCGGGTTACTGCTCGCTTTCGGGGTCGAAGGATCAGGCTGGCGGGTACAGGGCCTGTCTTCGCGGGATCAAAACGGCGGCTCCTCGTCTGGGTCGGAGCCGGTCTGGTGTTCATGAGTGGGGGCCACGAACGTGCCCTCCGGGTACTCGTCAGGGAGTTGCATGCCAGGCGAGCTCGGGTTCGTCCTGCCGAGAAGGTTCGGCTTAAGGTGCACCTTGCAGCCCGCCTCGCGTGCCTGCGCGACGATCCGGGCCACCCACTCGAACGGCGGCGCGAACGCCGGCACCACGCCGGACGGTTGCCGCGTCTCGGTCTGGGCGCCGATGACCACCCAGTCGAACATCGACAGGTCAGTGAACTCCAACGACTCCTTGAGCGGCTCCAGGGAAAGCCACTTCACCTTCACACCGTCGATCTTCCGGAAGGCGTCCTCGGCGATCCGGACACGCTTCTGCTCATCCACCGACGTGCCGACCCACGCGCCCGGCGGCATGTCCAGGCCGACGTAGCGGCCCGGAAACTTGGTCAGGGTGATGTACTGCCACCACGGCGCCGCATTCATCGACTCGTGCACTGCGGCGATCCACTCGTCCGGCACCCACCGGCCGTACAGGTCCGCCATCGAGCAGACGAACACGCGACGCCACGCGGGATCGTCACGGTGCTGGGCCGGGACAACGGTGTTTGTCGGCGCGTCGAGCCGCTCGTGGTGGAACAGCGGAGTGAAGCCGACCGGGTACGCCGACTTGAACCGGTCGCTCGTGGCGATCTCGCGGGCGTAGCAGTAGTCACAGCCGTGCAGGCAGCCCGTTACCGGGTTCCACGACCAGTTCGCCCATGAGATCCCGTCGCCGGTCGTCGCGTTGAACGTCGCCTTGCTCAGCGGCTTCGGGTACAGCACCTCTTCGCCGGTGTTCGTGCGGAGGGTGAGCATGACCGCGGTCGGTTTCGGTGCGGGTTCAGGTTTCGGCATCGCGGCCATGCGCTGCTTCCGCTGCTTGTCGGCGGCGTCGAGAGCGACTTCCCCGGCACGAACCTTCTCGGCAAGGTCCGGCGCGTCACGCTGAAGGGCCTTGGCCTGTTGGACGGCGCGGCCGGACGCTCCCACAACCTTCGCTGCACGCTCGCGCGATTCCCGCTCTCGCCTGATCTGCGGTTCCATCGCCAAGGCGGCAATCGCTCGCTGGCCGGCGGTGAGAGGCTTGGGCGGCGACTCCGGCAGATCTGCCGGAGTCAAATTGTACGGAGCGTTACCATTGCGGCTGCTGTTGTCACCGACAGCGGTGGATTTCCGCTCAGCCTCTCCAGCCTTGACCGCATCGGCTACCGCCTTCTCGTACTCCAGCGCGACGAGCGCCTTCTGGCCGGCATTGAGGTGTCGCCGTTCGATGTTGGTCGAGACGATGTAGTCGAGGATCATCGCCTCGGTGTAGCGCTCGGGAAGCACCTCGAAGACGGGATCCACTCCCGATTCCATGCAGGCACGGAAGCGGTTCCGGCCATCGATCAACATCGTCCGGTCGTGGTTGAGCACGATCGGCTGACGCAAGCCCTGCCGCTTGATGTCGTCCACCAGCTCGGCGAACTCGTCCCCGTCGATGAGAGGGAAGGCGTCGGCGAATGGGTGGACCTCGAAGGGGCCGAGTCTGGCCAAGTCAGTTGTCCTTTCCGTGGATCGCGGAATGGCATCCATGGCAGACCGCGATCATGTTCTCTGGTACGTCGAAGGAGCCCCAGGGCGGGTAGCGGAGGTGGTGCGGCTCTGTTGCGCGGGCGCGCCAGCAGATCTCGCAGATGCTGTTGACGCGCCGGAACACCTCTGCTCGGATCGCGAGAAACCTGGGGTGACGCAGGTATTCGCGGTAGGAGCGGTAGGCCGGCGTTCTCACGCCGAACCCCGCTCCCTCTTCGTCAGGAAGAGCCTCTCCTGGATGGAGCGGAACTTGCTCGGCTCGACGCGCAACCACGCGTGCTCGACGGACAGGCGGTGCCGCCCGAAGGCCCGCTCGATCGCGGAGACCGCCTTGGAGCGCCACTTCACCGGCTCACACAACAGGTAGGCCCACTGAGATGCGTCGTTCTCAATGGCCGCGATGATCAGGTCGTGGTGAGCCGGAAGGCGCTCCCTCTGTTCTTCGACCAGGGCGAACCACTTCAACCGCTCGTCGTACTCCATCCGCTTGATGCCGCCGACGTTGCAGCCCATCGTGGAGATGGAGCGGAACCACGGGGTGCGCTGGCGGATCTCGGCCGTGAAGCCGCGACGCATGGCCCAGTCCGTGATCGCGTTTGGGTCGTTGCTGACGACCACGGCGGTACGGTCGGTGATGCCGTCGAGGGTGGCCTCGGCACCGCTCTTGTTCACAAGGCGCACGCGGGCGTTGCCGCAAACCCACTCGTCGCCGTCGTACTCGTAACCGAGACGGGGCAGTTCCCTCATTAGGTTCCGTTCGAGCCGATCGAAGGTCGCCGTCTTGATCTCGTACAGGACGACCGTGATCGGCTTGAGGCTTCCGCGGGCGTAGTAGGCGAGGATGCCGGGCGAACAGTTCTTCTCCCACGGAAGTGGACGCCCGTCCTGTGTTTGGTCGTCCACAACGCCGTCACCAGCCGTCAGGTCGATCCAGAAGAGGTTGTCCACGTCGGACTTCAGGGCGGCCACACCGACCTCCCTGCCGAAGATCTCGCACATCAGGGCGTGCTTGGCCGGCGTCCGCAGAGGGCTTCGACCGACGTCTCGGAACTTACTCACGCTTCCCCCGATCGGGTATGTGACTTGTCTCTACTATACGCAAAGCTACTTGGCGCACGATATGACAAACTGACTTGCATGACACTGACATGCGACGATGTGCGTATGGCGACGGGAACCCTGGTGGCGAAGATTCGGGCCCACAAGACGGCTCAAGAGCGCCTTGAGCAGGCCCGATACGAACTCGACGTGGAGATAGCCCGCGCGGTGAACTCCGGCGATTGGCAGATCATCGACGTGGCCGAGGTGACCGGCTGGTCCCGTGAGACCATCCGCGCGATCGTCAAGCGCGTCAACGAGGACGCCAAACGCCATTCCTGATCCGCCAGCCGTCGTCGAGGTCATGGCGCCTCCCCCAACCACTCCTCAGCACGGGAACGCAGCCGCGGGGATACCTGGCCTCGCCGCATGAACCTGATCCGCTCGGCAGAGATGTCCAAGGCGATGGACACCTTCCACCACGGCCACCCCTTCGCCTGCCGGAGAGCGTCCACGGCGGCGTACAGCTCCTGAGGGGTCATGACGCGCTCCGCTCCATGCGGGCCCGCTGGGCGCGGTCCCACCTGCGGATCCGGTCGCGTTCCGCCTTCGAAAGCCCGGCCTGGTAGCCGAGATCGTTGCGGCGGAGCGCGTCGAATGTGCACGTGATCAGCACCGGGCAGCGCTGGCAGATGCGGGCGACCGACCGGGGTAGAGGTCCGGCGTCCGGAAAGAACAGATCGGGGTCGACGTCCTTGCACGTGGAGCGGGAGCGCCAGTCGGTCACGACGCCTCCAGGCCGAGCATTTGCAGCACCTCACGCACTGCGGGCTTCTCGACGCGCCGGCGGACGAACCTGGCCGCAGCCTGGGCCTCCCCGGGCGTGATCTCCGGGATCGGGCCGACATCCCGCACCGGCGACTTCGCCAGGACCGGCCGGCGTCCCGCCTTGGCTGCCTGGACCTGCCGGTCGTTGGACGCCCTCTGGATGCCGAGCAGGAATTCGGCGTCGTGGCCACGGACCGGGGTGACGTAGTCGCTCATCAGGCCACCGCCTGCTCTGCCGCGCGGCGCCGCCGGCTCGCTTCAGCGGTGCACCCTCGGCACCACGGGTTGAGCCCATCTCTCTGCTTGGCGTCCTTCGTGAACGCCGCCACCGGCTGCACAACCCCGCAGCGGGTGCACGTCTTCTCCACCACCAGCGCAGGCTTCGGAGGAGGAGGTAGAGCGGCGCGCCTGTCTGCCTCCCGCGCCCTCTGGTCAGGGTTGAGTCCGCCCCAGACGCCTTCGCGCTCGTTTCGGGCCAGCGCGTACTCCAGGCAGTCCCCCTGCACCGGGCAGGGGGCGCAGACGCGCTTCGCCTTGACCTCCCGCCACTTCCGCTGCCCCTCCCGCTCACCGTCCGCGGGGAAGAACAGCCGGGGATCCTCGTCGCGGCAGGCCGCACGGTCCGTCCAGTCAGCCATGGCGCTCTGCTCCTATCTGTGAGGGGAGTGAAGAAGAGGAGGTGTCAGGCATCGGAGACCTCCGAAACGGAAGCGATTCGGTCGAGGATCCGCGAGCCTTCGCCCGGCTGGAGAAGCTCCGCAGCGGCGATCCCTTCAGCGAGCGCGTTGATCGCTTGGGCTTCGCTGCTGAGCGTCCGGCCGGAGTCCTTGCTGGCGAACATGAGGGCGTCGCCCAGGTGGCTGAACGTTTTGCCGGCCCGTGAGGCGATCGCCTCCAGGTTCTGCGGAGTGAGTCGGCGGGCGTGCAGTTCGGCCATGTGGAACGGGACGATGCAGGTGAGGGCGTCTCTCAGCACGCCCATGGAGTGGTCAGGCATGGGATGCCTCCGCGCAGGAACTGTTCAGAGAGGTGGACTCGGCCCATTCGCTATTCGAAGCGGCATCCATGGGAGTGATGCCTTCACGGGCGGCATGCGTTGAGGTTGAAGAACCGCGGTGACGGCGCTCCTCCCGGCAGATCCGGCAGATGATCTGCTGCTTAGGCTTGCCGTTGCGCATCGTGTACTTCACGTACGAGGTCTCGTCGGTTCGCTCGTGGCCGGACGGGCAGTGCGTGGCGGGGATGGAGCTGCGCCGGTCACGCATCCAAGGCTTCGACGGGGCCTCGCCCTCGTGCCACCACTGCTTGAACCGCTTACGGCCCTCGTCGGCGAGCTTGTGAACGGCGGCCTTCGTCTTGCCAAGCGCGGTAGCTGCGTCGGCGACGCTGCCGTGGACCGCGAACGCCAGCAGCGCCTCCTGCTGCCCCTCGGTGAGGAGGGGCCAGATCTGGTGCACCGCCAGCCGGTCCACGACGGGCCCCTCAGGGCTCCCTACATGCAGGGAGGCGTCGAACCAGAACCGCACGAACGACGATCGGATCGTTCCCTTGTAGCGGATCCGGTCGCGGCCATGGTGGCGGTTCTCGTCTGCGATGGCGGTCGAGACGGCCTGCCATCCCACGTCGATCAGGTCCGCCGGCGAGGGCTGCTCCGAGGCCGTGTACAGCTCCATGGCGATGGCTGACCAGGCGATCTCGTAGCGCTCAGCCGGGTGGAACGCGAAGTTCCCGATGTTGCGGGAGCAGGCCATGCGGGCGAAGCGGTCCAGATCAGAACCCAGGTACCCCCACCTCAGGCCATCACGGACATCGACGACAGGCGTCTCGGCCTCTGGCTTCTCGCGGTCCCACGGGGCGACGTAGTAGGTGAGCTGAGCCATGTCAGGACGCCTCCGTTCCGGATCGTTCCGAGCTGTTCCGAACCGGTCCGGAAACGTCCGGGGACTCGGCGAGGCGGGCCACGACGTAGCGGCGGACCTTGCCGTCTCCGCCCTTGCGGGCGGGCTGTGTGCCGCTGTCGGTGGCGATCTCGGCACCCGTCTCCCGGAGGACGCGGACCGTGCCCTCGACGGCCTTCTGAGAGCCGATCAGGCGGATGGGGAGCATCAGGCAGCCACCTCCTGGCCCAGCAGCCGCTCGTACCGCCGCACGGTCTCCATGTGGATGCCGAGACGGGCTGCGGCCTGGGTGCGCGATGCGCCCCAGGAGCGCAGTTCGGCGTAGTCCTCGCGCCTGCCTTCAGCGTTCGCTCGTACGGCAGCGACAGCCAACTGTCGGGACTCCTCACGCGTCATCGGTGGTGGCGGGCCTTCGGCAGGGCGCCCGGCCCGGTTCCACCGCTGGTAGCAGGCCGAACACCAGCCACAGGCGCCGTAGCGGCCAATCAGAGAGCCGCACGGACAGTGGCGATCGCAGGAGTCAGTCATCGCCGTCCTCCCCCCACACGTCGTAAGGATCGGGCTGCTTCTGCGCCCAGGAGTGGCACCACAGCAGCGCCACGGAGGCAACCGTGACGTAGCCGCCGACTGCGACCAGGGACCAGCCGAACAGCGTCAGGACGTTCACCGGTCGCCCCTCTGCTGGCTGTCCCACTCGCGGGTGAGCCGGTCCGCTTCTTCGCCGAGCTCGTCACGCAGGAGCTGGTCCACCCGCAGAGGCGGGTGAATCTCCCGCCCGTCCTCGGTACGGCGCCGGCGCCGGTCGCTGCGGTAGGTGGCGGCGATGACGACACCCACCAGGATCCCGACGACGCCCGCCACGTACGCGGCCACGACAGCCTGCCCTGCGGCGATCACGAGGCCACCCCCGAAGGAGACGGAGCGGACTCGGCCATCAGGTCGTCGATCACCTTGTTCAGCAGCGTCTTGTTGACGCCGTAGTCGGTCAGCCAGTGCCACACCCAGCCGCCCATGCCTGAGACGGCGTCCAATTCCGCCCACAAGTCACGGGCGACCTGGTCGGCGGCTTCCTTGCCGGACCGTTGCTGCAGTTCCCGCAACAGGTAGGCGAGAGCGAAGTACTGGCCCACCCATCGGGCGGACTCGCGGGCCTTCTCCTGGTCCGGGTGCTCGATCGCCATCCGCCAGTGGACCTGGGCGTGCACGGCGAACGAGCGGCCCATCGTCTTCGCGGTGGCCTCCTGCTCGGAACGCGGGTACGGGGCGATCTGGTCGAAGGTGCTCACTGGGCACGCTCCTGCTCTGCCTGAGCGGCCTCAGCGAGGGCGAGAAGACCAGGAAGGGCGTTGACCGCTTCGACGATGAGTTCGGCCATACGGCGCCGCTCGTCGTCGTCCTCGTCCTCTCCCTCGTCCCACGTGTCCAGATCCCACTCGGCGACCAGGTCGTTGCGCTTGTAGGAGGAGGGGGTGCTGTAGGCGGCGATCTCGCCGGAGCGGTACCGGCTGACGCGCTGGAGAGCGGACTCACGCCAGATCTGCATGTCGCCCTCGCAGTCCGACAGGAACCACGGGAGGTCTCCAACGGAGCCCAGGAGGTGCTTCAGGTGGGCGACCTTCTCGGGAGTGATGTCGCTCATCGGGTGGCCTCCTGCTTCTGCTCGGACTGAGCGGCGGCGCCGGATTCCACCTCAGGCGGCAATTCCTTGCACCACGGGCTGTCGGTGAGATCGAACTCCCGCCGCCATGTGATGGGCGCCCAGATGCCGATGAAGTGGTCACCCGCCCGGACCAGGACCGTGTCGCGCTTGCCGGCGCCGATGGAGAACGTCAGCCAGGCGCCGTTGCGGGTGGCTTTGAGCCAGCGCGACATCAGGGTGAGTGTGAGCGCCAGGTTGGGGTTGACGGGCTGCTGCTCGCGGTGGATGGCCTTGCCGATGTACGTGCGCCAGGAGGCGAGTGGGAGGGCCTCTCTACCGTTGAGGACCAGGGTGTTGCCGTCCTTGGCCGTCACGGTGAGGGCGGGCCGGTCGGCGGGGTCGAGGACGGTTTCAGCCTCAACCTTGCCGACCGCTAGCGTCAGCCACGGGTCGTCCTTCTGGGTGTACTTGAACACCTTCATCAAGGCGGCGGCATCCGCCACGCCGATCGCGATCTCCGTGTCGGCGGTGGACTCTTGGAGGCGGTGCCGGGTGGCGGCCATCGTGTACCGGTCGGTGGCGATCGCGTAGAGGATGCCGTCGCGGACCTCAACGCGGATCACGCCCAACTCGGGGAGCGTCCTGTCGGTGCTGGCGTGCGGCAAGACCGGGGCCAGCAGGTCGTGGAGCTCACGGGTGCTGAGTTCGATGACGCTCACTGGGCACCGCCTGTCTGAGCCTGAGCGGCCTCAAGAGCGTCCGCCGTGGCGACCAGAGCGGCAGCGAACCGACGAGCCTCAGCCGGAGAGACGTGGCCCGTCCCGCCGAACAGCACGTGGTCTGTGGCGAAGACGCTCCAGCCGTGCTCCACCGACTCGCCCGCCTCCTCGCCGAAGCGGGGGCCGGTCACCGCTGACGGGTTGCTGATGTCCGGGCGCTCCAGCACGATCGGGACCGTCTCGCCCTCGACGACGACCGCCCGGAAGTGCTGCGTCTGGTCGGAGACTTCCTCGCCCGTCTCGTCGTAGCGGGCGACCTTGAGGCTGATGGTGTCGCCCTCGACCTCAGTCGTGACCCAACCACCGAGCGGGTCGGCGTACCAGGCGCCGTCGTCGTATTCCAGGAGCACGGAGGCGAGCTTCCCGGCGGGGGTGATGTCGCTCATGCCCCACCTCCGAACACGTGGTTGGCCACGGCGAGCTTGAACTCCATCTCGGTGGCCGGCCGGATCGTGGGCGGGTGCTCGGCGTACTCGTCGGCGGCGCTGAGCGTCAGGAACAGGTCAGCCGCCTCCTCGGCGTCGAGCAGGCCGACCGGGCGGTCCGAGCCGGGAGCGATCGGGGCGCGCTTCCCGTCCACCTCCACCACCCACTTGCCGTGGCCCGTGGAGCGCGGCATCAAGGTCAGGCCCTCGTCGAGGAAGCAGTCCTCCAGGTCGGTCGCGTCGTCCAGGTCGTGGCCGGACTCGCTGCCCTCGATGTTCTGCCACGCCTTGATGGCGCGGGCGATCGCCTCGCGGCGGGCCTGGTACGGGTTCGTGGGCGTGGGCTTCTCGGGGGTTTCGGTGCTCATGCCGAAGTCCTCTCGTAAGGGTGGGAGCCGACCGGAGCCGCTGCGGGCTCGACGACGGCGGGGATGGTGAGGGTCTGCTGGGTGTCGCCGTTCATCACCGGCGAACCCCACTGCGCCGGAACCAGCGGGTTGTCCGGGCCCCAGATCATCAGCCAGCTCTCGATGAGGATCGCCGCCACGCCCTCCGCGTCCTGCGGGCAGGCGTCCAGGTCGGCGACCGTCTGCTTCCAGCCGGCGCGGGCGGCGGCCTGGCGGAGCTGCTGGCGCGGGGAGAGCGGGGAGTCCACGACGATGGCGTGGTCGTAGCGGGTGTCACAGAAGGCGCAGCACAGGTGCCCGTATGAGACGAGCAGCGGCCGTACGGCCTGGTCGGTGGTGGTCACAGGTCCTCCTGGAGAGGCTCGATGCGGGGGCGGGCAGGAAGGAGATCGCCTCGTTCGGTACGGAGGCGGCGGAGTTCGGCGGCGACGGCGTAGGAGCCGATGTGGTCCCAGGCGTCCGCCCACTGGCCGGCGTCTTTGGGGAGGCTGGCGTCCCAGTCGCGGGCAGCCGTCCAATCACGGAGTTTGCGAGCGACGCGGCGGGCGTAGCGGTGGTCCCACCAGGACCTCCACCGGCGACGGCGGTGCCACATGCGGCGCCGGAACTCGTCCGGGAGGAGCCGCCACAGCCGCAGCACCGCGGTGTACAAGGTCTGGCCCGCAGGTCGCTTGGCGCGGGCCGGCTTGTGTGCGGTGGTGCTGCTGTGGCGTCCCATGCGATCTCCTGTGCTCGGGTGGTTCGGGTGGTGTGCCGCTTCGTGCTCGCCCCCGGTGGTCGAGCACGAAGCGGAAGATCAGGAAGAGCGGCTAGAAGGGGGGCTCGGAGTCGATCGGCTCCCACGGATGCAGCGAGAGCATCCGGCGCCACAACTGCGCTGCCGCATGGCTGCCGACGTACGCGATCACGCCCTTGTCCGGCGAGATCGGCGGCCCGCTGGGCTTGGCCGGGAAGTTCGGCCCTCCGGTGACCGTCCACTCCTCGCGCTTCTCCAGCGCCTCGAACCCGGCGATCCGCTCGCGGGCGGCGGCCAGGTCGGCGATCAGACCAGGCACGTCGTAGCCGATCAGCTCGCGCAGGTCGTCGAAGTCCTTCGCGCCCGGGATCGTGTTGCCGCCGCCGGTGGCGGGCTCTGTGAGGAATGCGAGCCTGGTCAGGCGCTGCTCGACCTCGCCAAGGTTGACCGGGACCACGCCCGGCGCCCAACGCTCGTCCTCGTCAGGCTCTCGGTCGTTGGCCTCGTACAGGTCGTCTACGTGGGTCATGGCGATCTCCTAGGCGATGAAGTGGGAGCAGGCCGTCACCACGGCCACGACGAGAACGCCGACCCCGAGAAGCATCAGCGGGGTGCTGGACAGGCAGCCGCGGGAGTCGTCGTCCTCCCGGCTTGGGACAGGCCAGATCACGGGGTCTCCTCAGGAAGACGAAGGTCAGAAGGGGAGCCGTGCTGGAACTCGGCACGGCGGGCGAGGTCGCGCCTCTGCAGGGCCAGATCGGTCGGGCAGATGCCGCACCGGTCCGGGTACAGATGGGCAGGGGACTCGCACGACGGATCCTCAGGGCGGCACGTGTGCGAGGCCGGCAGCGTCTCCCGGCACCAGTCGCAGAACTGCATGTTGAGCACCGAAGCGATCAGCTCGGGTTCCACCTCGCGCGGCGTTCCACACGCCAGGCAGGCCAACTCGTCGCCGTCGTACCGGTGGGGGCCCTCAACGCCGCACGCGGTGCAGTCGTAGATGAACTCGACGATCGCCTGCCCGGCCATCACGCCACCTCGCGAGCGTCGATGGCCTGCCAGGTTCCATCAGCGAGGGGAAGCGCCCAGCCGAGCCACGCCACGTTGACGGGCTCGGTTGCCGGGTCGGTGGTGCCATTGGTGGACAGTCGCCACCCGTTGCCGAAGGCGTCGCACTTGTCCGGCTCCAGCGTCACCTCTCCGTGACACAAGCTGAGGGGCGTCCCGCACAACGTGATCATGTTCGAGATGACGTTCGCCTTCCGCGAGCCGCCCTGTCCACGGTTGCGGCGGTGGTGGACGTTGCCGCTCCCGTTCAAGATGACGCCGCACTTCACGCAGCAGTCGCCATCCCGCCGGCGGGCCTCAGCCTTAAACGCGCGCAGGCCCGTGTTGGTCTTGGCCTGGTCGGAGGACTTCCGTTTGGGCGGGTTGCCGGTCTTCTTGAACCCCGAGCCGCGGGGCATGGACGTCGTCCGCTCGATGCGTCCGCTCGGAGGCATCGGCGTCGTGTTTCGCAGCGGCTTCTTCCTGGGGGGCAGAGAGGAGTAGGTCACTCGGGCTCACCCGCCTCAAGGGCGGGCCTGATCAGGTCGCCCAGGACCGGCTCAAGGCTGCCGTCCTGCCACGCCTGCCACACCAGCTCCTTCGCTCCCGGCCCCGCGGTGAAGGCGAACTTGCCGGTCGGCTCCCCGCGGGTCACCTCCGCCACCTTGATGCGGGTGCCAGCGGCGTCCTTCAGGTAGCCGTTGGAGTCGATCCGCTTGAGCAGCTTCTTCAGGTAGTCCGGGTTGATCCGCGTCACCAGGAGGTGCGGGAGCTGGTCGCGAACGAAGGCGAGCAGGTTCTCGTCCTTCAACGCCTCGTCAGTGAACATCTCAACGAACTCTTCAGGGGCGTCGTTGGCGACGATCGCCGCCACGGTCTTCATGTTGACCTGCGTGTTCGGCGGCCCGTCGTAGATGGCGATACCGCCCACCTCGGAGCCATCCGGCAGCTTCACCGACAGAGCCTTTATCTCGTCCTTGCGGAGTTCGGCGAACTCCTTCTCCGCGTCCTTGCGGAGCTGCTCGTAGCCTTCGGTGACGATGTCCACAAGCACCTTCGCGGCGCCCACCTTCAGGGCGTGCGTCTTGGCGTTCACGCGGCCTCCTGACCGTTGAGCTCGGCCTGCCGCTGCCTGATGGCGTCCATAAGTTGGTTGGCGGCGTCGGAGTCGAGCCGGTGATGCTTGAACTCGGCGGCCACCTCCCGCTTCAAGGCGCCTAGCTGGTCGGACCCTGCCGACGCCAACCGCGTCTCGAAGGCGTTCACCCATTCGGCGTTGACCGACACTGCGGGAACCGGGTGTCCAGCAGGCTCAGCCGGGGAGGCGTCCAGGTCACGCTCGATCTCGTCGTTGCCGAGAGAGACCTGCTTCTCAACGCCGTCCTGTACGTCCTGCTCCGCCGGCTGACCTTCGGGCATCACGAGGGTGCCGCGGACAAGCGCGCTGGTCTGGCCCTTGTTGTAGAGGGACAAGCCGAACTGGTCGCCGAGCGGGATCGCGGCCCGCTTCTTCGCGAGCGACAGCGCG
Organism: Nonomuraea sp. GTA35; assembly: GCF_041950525.1. Classification (NCBI taxonomy): domain Bacteria; kingdom Bacillati; phylum Actinomycetota; class Actinomycetes; order Streptosporangiales; family Streptosporangiaceae; genus Nonomuraea; species Nonomuraea sp. GTA35. The sequence goes on from NZ_JBGNUV010000003.1 coordinate 798,577, forward strand.
GACTTGTACGCCAGGTCGTGGGCGTCACCACGCTTCTGGTTCTCCGCCGTGGCGGTGGAGCCGTCCTCGAAGTGGCAGACCTCTACCCCATGCTCGTCCTTGACGATCAGCCGGTAGGCGGCCCGGTAGCAGACATCCCAGCGGCCAGAGGGTTTGCCTTGGTCGTTGACGCGCGGCGTCTCGAAGACACACTCCACGTTGATGATCTCGGTGTCGAAGTTGCCGAACCCGAAGATGCGCACCAGGTGGGCAAGCACGTCCTGCTGGGACACGTGCGAGTGGCCCTTGCCGTCCCGGAGGACGCGGTTGGTGTTGATCGGCTGCAGGAGCTGATCCACCTGCGCCCGGGTGAAGCCCATCAGTACTGGCCTCCCTCGTCGTTGGGGGTGTCGTAGTGCGCTCGGTCCGCGAACGCTTCGGGGTCTTCAGCTCGGGTCCAGCGGCCCACAGTCGGCTCGTCTGCGTGCTCGGCTACCGCGTCAGCCGCAGGGCTGGGGCACTCCGAGGCAGACAGGTAGGCGGTGACGGAGTCCTCCGACACGGACCAGTAGCCGTGCATGAACTGCGCCTGCAGCGGGCCGTCGTCGTCGCCGAGCGCGATCACGTCGTCCAAGGTGACGCGCCGGCCGGTCGCCGCGGTGATGCGGCGGGCGACCTCGGAGAGCATCAGCCAGGAGCCCGTCATGACGCCACCTCGCCGGCCTCACCGAGGAACTTGGCGTACACGCGGTACTCGCCGTCAACCGTGCGGGAGGCGGCGTCGAACTGGCCGTGGATCGCCAGCGCCTCCACCACCCCGTCACGGATGCGCTGCGCTGCGCCGCCCGCCCTCGTAGGTGTGGCGGTCACCCCGACGAACGCCCACTCCCCCGGATGTGCGACCAGCACTTCGGCGATCTGCTCGTAGTCGAGCGCCACCGACTTCGCCCACCTGGTGACGACCGGCGGAGGGTTCTCGAAGCGGATCTCGAAGGGATCGCTCATGACGTCGCTCCCGCCTTCTCAGCGAGACGGGCAGCGAGCGGTTCGACGCCAGCGTCCACGGCAGTCCAGCGAGGCTTGCCGTAGGAGTCGCGCTTCTCGTAGGTGACGTACACGACCGGCGACATCTGCAGCAGCGTGGCCGCGTCGTGCCACGCTGCGCGGTCCAGCCGATGCCGGCCGTTCCTGACACCCCGCAGCGTGTAGTGCCAGCAGACGGCACCCCAGCCGATCACGTCGGCCCAGCCGGGGACGACCACGAACGTGGACTCCTCGACGATCAGCGGCCGGTACTCCTTCACCCCGAACGGGTGATGCACGCGGGCTGCCACACCGTTCGGCAGGTGGAGGATCGCCACCTCGAACGCGGACGGGAAAGCTTCCAGGTACGTCATGCCGGCACCTGGCCGTCCTGCTCAGCCGCCATGGCGGCGAGCCACGCCTGGTGCAGCAGCCGGTCCTTCTCCTGACTGGCTTCACGCACCCGCGGGTCCCACGGCTCGTGCGCGGCCAGGTCGATCGCCTCCGCGGCGGGGATCTGCTGCTGCTCCGTCAACACCGCGGCCAGCAGCGCCGTCTTCAGGTGGCCGCCGCCGGAGTCGCACAGGTACTCCTGCGTGTAGGCGGCGAGGGTTTCAAGTACCTTGGTCATCAGTTCTCGCTCTCTAGGTCGTGGTCCGACTTCGGGTTGAGCGGGGATCAGCGGGTCCGTGGCAGGTGGCTCTGTCCGGGCCCGCAGCCTTGTCAGGGGGCGACAGGCTCAGCGGCGAACTCCAGGGCGTCATCAATGGCCCTGAGGATGCGGTTCAGCAGGAAGCGGGCCTCGACGCGCAGGTTGAAGTGCTCGGTGATGGTCATCGCCGGTCGTCCAGTTCCTGCTGAACCTCTGCGGCGATCTCCTCCGCCATGCGGGCCAGGTCGTCGCCCAGGTCAGGCTCGAACAGACGGTTCATGCGGAGTCTCCCGAGCGATAGCGGTGGCTACGGGTCCGGTCGAAGACCAACGGCTCACTGGCGCCTGAGTTCGGCGTTGCAGGGCGTGCCGGCTTCGGCTGGCGGGGCTTGCGTGGGGCCGCCTGCTTGGGAGTCCGCTGAGGGCGCTTGCGCTGTTCTTCGGTGGGAACGCCCTCCGTCAGCAGCTTCTGCATCTGCTGTTCGGTGAGGATCCAGCCGCGCCCGAACGGGGTGGCTTCGATGTTGCCCTTGCGGCGCTGCTTGAGGAGCCAGCTCGCCGTGACTACCTGGATGATCTCGGCGGCTTGCTCAAAGGTGTAGGTCCTGGTCATCAGGCGGACCTCTCTTCCGGCTCTCCGGCCTCGACACCGATGGCGAAGGGCTCGCGGCTGATCGCGGCCACAGGAACATGCAGGGCACGAGCGATCTTGTTGAGCATCTGCTCAGAGGGTCGCTTCTGTTCCGCTTCAAGGTGGGAGATGACCGACTGGGCGCATCCGACCAGTTCAGCCAGCCCGGCAGCGGAGAGACCATCTTTGATGCGCAGGGCGCGGATCGCGGGTCCGTGCTGTTGGACCGTGTCAATTGGAGCCATACGGAGAGTATTGGAGATGTCCGAAGCGCCAGTCAAGAGCTATTCGGAGTCTTTCGGAGTCGTCATGGTGGCAGTTGGAGTCGTTCGAACACAGATGTCACTTCAACTCCATCCGTATCCATCCAGGTGGCAAGCGTTTTCCGGACGCCGCTTGACGATCTCCTAGGATCTCCAGCAAAATTTGGAGTGAGTCGCCGACAAACGGAGATGACCCGTGAGTGAGTACCCTCCCGAGGCGTGGAGCCGCGTGGCCCGCCTCCTTAGGTCACGGCGCGCCAACATCGGGTACAGCCGCCGCACAGCCTTCTGTGCGGCAACTGAACTCAACTACAAGCTGGTAGCGGACATCGAAGGCGCACCCGACACTCGGACGAACTTCTCGGATGAGTACTTCGCCCTGCTCGAGGCCGGCTACCGGCTCAAGGAGGGAGCGATCCGAGAGGCTCTAGAAGGCGGCACCCTTGCGGCGCAGCCAGAGATCTCGGCGGAGCCGGTGACCGTCGAGCCCGCGCCGGCCGAGGCCGTCCCGTCAAACCCCTCGGCCCCGAAGGACGAGGCGACGGAGTACCTCCAAGGGTTGCTGACGAAGGTCCACGAGCAGCTTGCCGAGGTGACACAGCAGCTTGCGGATCAAAATCAGATGCTGGTCTCTCAACGAGATCAACTGGCTGAGCAGAATCGGCAGATCGAGGAATTGCGCCGCCAGCAACAGAAGGGCGCTTAGAGTAACAGAATTATCACAGAGCGTTCTTCGGTCTGGACCGAAACCCACAAAAGGCGTCGTATAGAGGCTCCGACAGCCCCATAGCGAGGGATACGACAACCGCACCACTCTCCACCCAGGAGGCGGCCGGAAGTGATGTCCCCCAGCAACCCCCCGAACGTCCCACCCAACGGAGGCACCGAAGACACCCCCGCCAAGCTCGTCCGGAAGGCCATCCGGTACGCGCGCGCCACACCTGCGCAACGAGCCATGATGCGTGAAGCGATCAAGGGTTTGGACCGCATCGCCAACCCCTACCTGCCGCCCGACGATCCAGCCGAACCACCCCTCGTCTTCCGCGAAGAGTTGCGCCGGCCCATCACCGCAGAGCGTCGAGCCATCAACGTCGTCGTTGACGGGTGCGAGATGGCTGTCATCCTCAACCCTCAGGGGAAGGTCGACCCTGCGCGGGAAACGTGGCTGTGGAACTACATCCGCGGCGCCGTTCGGGACGGCGCCGAGTGAACGACAACGTCCACCCCATCCCGCACTTCAAAGATCTCCCTCCTGAGATCGCCGCGTATGCCGTCCGCCGCAGCGAGGATGACGTCCCGGAAGTCGTCGTCAACAAGGGAGAGACATCCCTGCGCAGCATCATCGCGTTACTCCGGCCCGGCATCTATGTGTCCATCGCCGCCGCATGGGTCGCAAAGGAGCTGGGCCGCTTCTCCAGAAATCACCCGGCAACCGCAGCAACCCTCATCACCGCTGCAGCCACGTCCGGGCTCGCCGTCGGCGCGAACGTGTTGTTTGACGGGAGCAGGCAGCCGTTCGCGCAACCGTCGGTGGTTGTCGTCACCAGGCCTGCCCCGCCGATCACGGTGACGGCCGCACGGCCTCAGCCGGCCCCATCGACAACCAGGCCGGCGCAGCGAGAACAGCCGTCCGCGATGGCCGACCAGGCAGAGGATCCGCCGGGCCCTCGGACCACCGCGTCCAGGGCCGAGCCGTCCTCGACTCGGCCTTCCCCGCGTCCGCCCTCGTCTCAGCCCTCACCTCAACCCACGCGAGCGCCGACATCCCGTCCCGCCGGCACCGGTCAGGCGGGTGTACCGGCGCGCGAGACCGCCGATGAGGCAACGCCGTGGGCGGCTTCCAGCCCGCCAGCCCCAACCACCCGCCAGCCATCCCCTACAGCAACACCCACCCGCGCCGCCACCAACGAGGAAGAACCGCCGGCGGCAGAACCATCGCAGGAGCCGACACCTCAGCGAACGTGTCGCATCCGGATCGGCGTCGATCCGGTCCTGGATTTGTGCATCCTCGGCTAACCTTCGAAAACCAGCGACCCCCAACACCCTCACGAGGTCCCCATGGCGTCAGCCGAGAAGAGGGGCAAGTACTGGCGCGCCCGGCCCATCCTCGCCGATGGCACCAAGGGCAGCTTCATGTACGGCCCTGACGGCAAGCCTTTCACCACCAAGAAGGCCGCCGTCGAGTACGCCGAAGAGGTAGAGGCGGACATCCGACGCGACCGCTGGCAAGATCCGCGAAGCGGTGACATCACTCTCGGCGAGTGGATGCGGAAATGGCTCCCCGCGCAGCATCTCGAGGAGACCACGATCGCCAGCTACCGCTGGCACATCCAGGTTCACATTGGTCCGGACCTGGCCGATGTGCCCCTGCGCAATCTTGACGCCATGCAGATCAACGCCTGGGAACTGAGCCTCCACGGCACGTGGGCGCCATCGTCTTCTGCATCGGCGAGGACGCTGTTGCATACGATCCTCGCCGATGCCGTAAGTGCCGGCCTCATCCCGGCCAACCCCGCAGTGCGGCAACGCAACCGCGGGCGGAAGGCAGGAAGGGTCAAGACCCGCGGCCCGGAGCGGAAGTGGGCCAGCCCTCGCGAGGTGCTACACCTCGGAGAACGGCTGTCTCTGCTGTCGGGCCGGCCGGACGACCTCATCTGGGCGCTGGCCGTCGGGTACACGGGGATGCGCTGGGCTGAGGCGTGGGGACTCGAGCGCCCCTACTTCCGCTTGTCGACGATCCGTGTCGAGTTCCAGGTGTACGAGCACCAAGGCAGATGGATCAAGAAGGCGCCGAAGGACGACTCCTACCGGACCATCCACCTGCCCGCCTTCCTGAGCGACCTGCTGTCTCGGCAGGTGCAGAGCCGCGAGACGGGCGCCTGCACGTGTACTGGCCCCCGCGGTTGCGGTGGGGGCCGATATGTCTTCCTCGCGGAGGACGGCGGGCACGAGCGGCGCTCGAACTATGCCCGCCGCCGTTTCCGGCCGGCAGCGGACGGGCGTCACCCGGAAGCGCGGAACCGGCCCGGGTACCCGGTGCTGGCCGACGTCGCGCAGGCGCCCTGGCCCGGCGTGGTGCGGCGGTCATGGCCCGCAGCGGTCGCCGGCGAGGAGTTCGCTCCGCCGCGACGGCAGGGATTCTGGCGATACGACCCGGAGCAGCATCACCTGTATTCCTGGCTCCCCATCATGGACGGTTTGACGCCGCACGGGCTTCGTCACGCGCACAAGGTGTGGCTGGACGAGCTCGGCGTCCCGCTGGTGGCTTCAGAGGAGCGGCTCGGTCACGAGTTGCCGGGGATCGTGGGGACGTACTCGCACACGTCGCCCGCGATGATCAAACAGATCACGGAGGGACTGCAGCGGTTGTGGGAGGAGTCTCTTCTGGAGCGGGCGAAGATCGGCGATGGTCGGTCTCCGGTCCCGCTCTTGGATGAGCTTCTGGAGCCCGCGCGGAAGATCCTTTCTCAAGATCGTCCCCCGCTCGTCCCCAAGACCGTGATCTCGATCTCCCGGTGAAGTCCGTTTATGCAGGTGGGCGGTACTGGGTTCGAACCAGTGACCCCTCGCTTGTAAGGCGAGTGCTCTACCGCTGAGCTAACCGCCCCTGATCGGCACTACACCTTACGACACCAAGGGCCCCGATCGCACATCCACCACCCACCCGGGCCCCAGCTCCGGCCGCCCCGCCGCGCGCCAGCCCAGCAGGGACGCGCCGAGCATGCCGGCGTCCACCCCGAGGGCCGCCGGGACCAGCGGGGGCGCCTCGCGGAAGGCCAGGCGCTTGATCAGGCGGGTACGGACCGGGTCGAACAGGGCCGGGCCGGCTTCCGCCAGGCCGCCGCCCAGGACGATGACCGAGGGGTCCAGCAGCAGCGTGTACGTGGCCAGCGCCAGCGACAGCGCCTCCACGGCCTCGTCCCAGACCTCGATGGCGATCGGGTCGTCCGAGGAGACCACCTGCTCCGCCTTGACCCCCTCCACGCCGGCCCGCTGGCTGTAGCGGCGGCCGACCGAGGCCGCCGACGCGTACGTCTCCAGGCATCCGAACTGGCCGCACGCGCACTGCTCGCCGTCGGGGAAGACCGGGGTGTGGCCGATCTCGCCGGCCCAGCCGGAGGAGCCGCCGTACGGCTCGCCGCGGATGATCGAGGCGCCGGCGATGCCCGTGCCGATGGGCAGGAAGAGGAAGTCCGTCAGGCCGCGGCCCGCGCCGAGGATGCTCTCGGCCAGGCCGCCCGTGCGGACGTCGTGCCCGAGCATCACCGGGATGTCCAGGGCGGTGAAGCTGGAGGCGGGGACGTCGCGCCAGCCGAGGTTCGCCGCATACACGGCCGCACTGTCCGTCACCAGGCCCGGCACGGCGAGGCCGACGCCCGCCGGGTTGCCGTCACCGGAGGCGGCCAGGTGGCTGATGAAGTCGGAGATGGCCGTCACGACCGCCTCCGGGCCCTCGGCTCGGGGGGTCGGGCGCCGCTCGCTCAGCAGCACCGCGCCGGACTCGCTGACCAGGCCGCCCTTCATGGACGTGCCACCGACGTCGAGCGCGACGACGAACGAACTCATTGCGGACACGGAAGGAGACGATAGCGCAGCTCAGTAAATGTCTGGAAAGGGTGTGAGGGCAGAACGCTCACAGGCCCCGTGGTCCTTCGTGAGGCGTGTCAGGGCACGACGGACGCCCGTGGGGCCCCAGAACGGCCTCACAGGGCTCTTCAGGCCCGTCCCAGCACCCGGTTGAGCGCCGCCTCGACCTCGGCCGACAGCCCGGGCGGTGGCGCCACGGGAGCCGGGGGATCGAGCGCCTCGGACGAGCGGGCCAGCCACACGGCCCCGCAGGACCGGCACTCCACCTCGCCCAGCCGGCAGATCAGCGCCGTGGACGCGCAGGTGGAGCAGGAGTCGAGCTCGAGGTCGTGCAGCCGTTGACAGTCCGGGCAGATCAGCACCTGGGACTCGTTGCGCACTCCGCGCTGCCACGGGCTGGCACCGCGCACCGGGTCCGTCTGCCGGGCCCCGCAGCGGTAGCAGGGCATCCTTCCCTCCGAAAGTCACGAAGTCCGCGAAGTCATGAAATATCGGCGAGCGCCTTGACATAGTCGGCGACGTCGCGTGCGGAGGAGATCGGATTGACCACCGACCACCGGATCACGCCCTCGCCGTCGATGATGAAGGTCCCCCGCCGAGCGAGCCCCCTCGCATCATCGAACACACCGTACGCCTGCGCGACCTGTCCGTGTGGCCAGAAATCGGAGAGCAGGGAGAACGTGTAACCCTCGCGATCCGCCCACGCACGATGCGTGAAGACGGAGTCGACGGAGACGGTCAGCAGCCGCGCGCCCTCGATCGGTCGATCGCGCAGGGCGGACAGCTCGCTGGAACAGATCCCGCTGAACGCCAGCGGGTAGAAGACCAGCACGACCTTTTCGCCCCGGAGCCGAGCCAGGCTCACCGGGGTGCCGTGCTGGTCCTGCAGCTCGAAATCCGGAGCCAGGGCGCCGACCTCGGCAGGATGCGCGTTCACAGCCATCATCCTGCCGTACGGCAGGCGCTCAGGCTCCCTACCTCTTGCCCTTCGGCGGGACGAGCCTGGTCCCGGACCAGTCGGGTGCGGCGGAGATGCTGCTCGTCTGCGAGAGACCCGCGGTGGCGGCATCCTCCCCGATGTCGCTCGGCTCCACGTGGCCCTCGCGGCCCGCTTTGGGAGTCAGCAGCCAGATCTGGCCGCCATCGGCGAGTGATCGCATGGCGTTGGTGAGAGCGTCGAAGAGGTCCCCGTCGCCGTCGCGCCACCACAGCAGCACGACGTCCACGACGTCGTAACTGTCCTCGTCCAGCAGCTCGTTGCCGGTCAGGTCTTCGATGGACCCGCGAAGTTCGTCGTCGACGTCCTCGTCCCAACCGATCTCCTGCACCACCTGACCCGACTTGAGGCCGAGTCGTTCGGCCAGGCCGCGCTCGCCCTGCGCCTGACCCGCGGTCGCGCTCACGTTTATCCCTCCTGCTTGAGTGGCCCCGCTTATGCGGTTTATCGCTTCGGCACAGTCCACACGCTGTGACCCTCAGTCGTCAACGGTCGCCACGGGTACGGCCGTAGTCGGTCAGAATCAATCAGACAAAAACGACAGGCGAACCTGGCGTTGCGGGTTGTCGACGTTCAGATCGATCAGTGCGACCGACTGCCACGTGCCCAGCGCCATTCGCCCGCCCAGCACGGGGATCGTGGCGTACGGCGGGATCAGCGCGGGCATCACGTGCGACCTGCCGTGCCCCTTGGACCCGTGGGCATGACGCCAGCGGTCGTCGGCCGGCAGCAGGTCACGCAGAGCCGCCAGCAGGTCGTCGTCGCTGCCCGACCCCAGCTCGAGCAGCGCGATGCCCGCCGTCGCATGCGGCACGAAGACATGCAGCAGCCCGTCGTCACCCTGGGCACGTACGAAATCGGCGCATTCGGCCGTGATGTCGTGCACCGTCTCTCGTGAACCCGTGGCCACAGAGATGATTTCAGATCTCACACGGAAATCCTACTTAGGCACGACGACGGCATCGGGGCCGGGAAACACCAGCCCAGTGTGCCCGTCGTCGAACCGCACCACGTACGGAGGCCCGCCGTTCGTGCCCTGCACCTCCGTGATTACGCCGCTCCGGTCCCTTTCGCCAACGGTATTCCCGTGCACCAGGAGCCGGTCGCCAACCGTCGCATTCATACCTCCCACATTGGTACGCGGATAGCCGGACGAAAAGAGCGATTCCGAAGTTTTGCGGAGGGCGGAGGGAGAGATCAAATGATGACCGAATTGTTACCAGCCACGGAGCCACGGGAGCCCCTGACGGGAGGGTCGGGCGCCTGACGGGTGGGACAAGCAGGAGAGACACGGTGCGTGAACTCGCCACCACGTTCGAGGTGCGGAGTGCGGCGCCGCTCGGCGTGAGGTGCGGCGTGCGGGCCGGTGCGGCGCGCGGTACGCCGTGGACCACGAGGCCGGCGGCCCGGTACGCGAACGGAGGGCGGCCCAGGGCCACGAGGCTACGGTCAACGGCGCCCGGCATCAGGTACGCACGGAAGTACGTCAAACAGCACACGTCACCGTCACCGTCACCGTCACCGTCACCGTCACCGACACCGACACCGACACCGACACCGACACCGACACCGACACCGACACCGACACCGACACCGACACCGACACCGACACCGACACCGACACCGACACCGACACCGACACCGACACCGAGCATGGCCCCCACCGTGTTACATGCCCAGACCGCACCGCGACCGGTGGGCGCGCCGTACGCGACACCCCCTCCACCTCCACAGCCGCACCTCGCCCGCCGTACCACGCACTGCCACTTCCTGTCACTTCAGGGGCACGCAGCCTGGTCTCTAGGTGGGGCGGCTAGACTCGCCCGCCGCGAGTGAGAAGCGCCCCTCACGGGGAGGCTACGAGCTACAGAGGAGGCATCCCGGGCGCAACGAGGATTCGAGCGAAATTTCGTCCGTTTTCCTGTCTTGTTAAATTGCTCCCGGGATGTAACCTTTGGTGGCGATTCGTCCTACCATCGGTGGTCTAGGCCATCGCAGATGGCCCTGCCAGCAGGGACACTCTGGTTACCGGCCAGTAGAGATGCGTTTTCTACGGCTAGCGACCAGGATGGAAGGCGACCCAGACCAGACATCAGTCCATCTCGGAAGGCGAGACCCAGTGGCTTCCGGACGCCAGCGATTCTCGATCATCAGCGACGGCCTACCCAGCCAGCTGCCTGATGTCGACCCCAGCGAGACCAACGAGTGGCTCGAGTCTCTCGACAACGTCGTCAAGACCGAGGGCCGCACCAGAGCCCGCTACCTCATGCTCCGCATGCTGGAGCGCGCCCGCGAGCACCAGGTCGGCGTGCCGGGCCTGCGCAGCACCGACTACATCAACACGATCCCGCCGGAGCGCGAGCCCTGGTTCCCGGGCGACGAGCACGTCGAGCGCCGCATCCGCGCCTACATCCGCTGGAACGCGGCCATCATGGTGTCGCGGGCCAACGCCCGCACCAACGTGGGCGGCCACATCGCCACCTACGCCTCGGCCGCCTCCCTGTACGAGGTGGGCTTCAACCACTTCTTCCGCGGCAAGGACCACGGCGAGTCGGGCGACCAGGTCTTCTTCCAGGGGCACGCGGCCCCGGGCATCTACGCCCGCGCCTTCCTCGAGGGGCGGCTCAACGAGGCGCAGCTCGACGCCTTCCGTCAGGAGCTGTCGCACGGCTTCCACGGCCTGCCCTCCTACCCGCACCCGCGGCTGATGCCGGACTTCTGGGAGTTCCCGACGGTCTCCATGGGCCTGGGCCCGATCGGCGCGATCTACCAGGCGCGGTTCAACCGCTACCTGCTCAACCGGCAGATCAAGGACACCAGCCGCAGCCACGTGTGGGCGTTCCTCGGCGACGGCGAGATGGACGAGCCCGAGTCGCTCGGCGCGATCGGCCTGGCCGCGCGCGAGGAGCTCGACAACCTCACGTTCGTGATCAACTGCAACCTGCAGCGGCTCGACGGCCCGGTGCGCGGCAACGGCAAGATCATCCAGGAGCTGGAGTCGTACTTCCGCGGCGCCGGCTGGAACGTCATCAAGGTCGTCTGGGGCCGCGACTGGGACCCGCTGCTGGCGGCCGACGTCGACGGCGTGCTGGTCAACCAGATGAACACCACCCCCGACGGCCAGTTCCAGACCTACTCGGTCGAGACCGGCGGCTACATCCGCGACAACTTCTTCGGCTCCGACCCGCGCCTGCGCAAGATGGTCGAGCACCTGACCGACGACGACATCCGCAAGCTGTCGCGCGGCGGCCACGACTACCGCAAGGTGTACGCGGCGTTCAAGGCGGCCCGCGAGCACGTCGGCCAGCCGACGGTGATCCTCGCCCAGACCATCAAGGGATGGACGCTGGGCAAGGACTTCGAGGCGCGCAACGCCACCCACCAGATGAAGAAGCTCACCAAGGCCGAGCTGAAGGAGTTCAGGGACCGGCTCTACCTGCCGATCCCCGACTCGGCCCTGGAAGGCGAGCTGCCCCCGTACTTCCACCCGGGCGAGAACGACCCGGAGATCCAGTACATGAAGGAGCGCCGCGCGGCGCTCGGCGGCGTGCTGCCCAAGCGGGTCGTCCGCGCCAAGCCGGTCAAGCTGCCCGGCGACGAGGTCTACGGCACCTTCAGCAAGGGCTCGGGCAAGCAGCAGGTGGCCACGACCATGGCGTTCGTGCGGCTGCTGAAGGACCTCATGCGTGACAAGGAGATCGGCCACCGGTTCGTGCCGATCATCCCCGACGAGGCCCGCACGTTCGGTCTCGACGCGATGTTCCCGACGGCCAAGATCTACTCGCCGCACGGCCAGACGTACGAGGCCGTCGACCGCGAGCTGCTGCTGTCGTACAAGGAGTCGGTGCAGGGGCAGATCCTGCACGAGGGCATCAGCGAGTCGGGCTCGATGGCCTCGACGATCGCGGCCGGCACCGCGTACGCCACGCACGGCGAGCACATGATCCCGATCTACATCTTCTACTCGATGTTCGGCTGGCAGCGCACCGGCGACGCGATGTGGCAGATGGGCGACCAGATGGGCCGCGGCTTCCTGCTGGGCGCCACCGCGGGCCGCACCACGCTCAACGGCGAGGGCCTGCAGCACGAGGACGGCCATACCCCGCTCATCGCCTCGACGAACCCGGCCGCCGTCTCCTACGACCCGTCCTGGGCGTTCGAGGTGGCGCACATCGTCAAGGACGGCCTGCGCAGGATGTACGGCGACCAGCCGGAGGACGTCTTCTACTACCTGACCGTCTACAACGAGCCCTACCTGCAGCCGGCCCAGCCGGCGGACATCGACGTGCAGGGCCTGCTCAAGGGCCTGTACAAGTTCGCCGACGGGCCGCAGACGCAGGGCCCGAAGGCCAACATCCTGGCCTCCGGCGTGGCGGGCCCGTGGGCGATGGAGGCGCAGCGGCTGCTGGCCGAGGACTGGGGCGTGTCGGCCGACGTGTGGTCGGCGACGTCGTGGTCGGAGCTGCGCCGCGAGGCGCTGGCGTGCGACGAGCACAACCTGCTCAACCCCGACGCCGAGCGCCGCGTCCCCTACGTCACCCAGGCGCTCTCGCAGGCGCAGGGCCCGTTCGTGGGCGTCAGCGACTACATGAAGGCCGTCCAGGACCAGATCGCGCAGTGGGTGCCGGGTGACTGGTCCTCGCTGGGCACCGACGGGTTCGGCCTGTCCGACACCCGCTCGGCGCTGCGCCGCCACTTCCACGTGGACGCCGCCTCGATCACGCTGGCCGTGCTGACCAGCCTGGTCAAGCGGGGCGAGCTCGACGGCGAGGTGCTGCGCGAGGCCATCGCCAAGTACCACCTCAAGAACGGCGTCACCGAGGCCGGCGGCGCGGAGAGCAACGACACCCAGTCCATGGGAGTCTGAGTCATCCAGCACAGGGCGCTCCCGCGAACCTTTTTCGCGGGAGCGCCGTCATATCCGGCCGTCCGCGCCGTTGGCCTGGTGAGGCGGCACGTTCAGGAGGGGTACGTGCCGCCTCACCCTGGTTTGGTGCACGGTCACGTATTGTGGGCACTACTTCCCCCTGAGAGATGTGAGGGGAAGTTCGTCATGCGTCGCGTCACAGCCGCCGCCCTGCTCCTGGCGGCCGCCGCTGGTTGCTCCACGGCACCTGCAGAGCCCGCCTCCGGGCCCTCAGCGGACTCCACAGCCGCTTCCGACAAGATCTCCTGGGGGCCCTGCACCGACATCAAGCGCCCAGACGGCGAGCCGCCGGCCCGCCAGGACGCCTCGGTACGGTGCGGCAAGCTCGCCGTGCCGCTCGACTACGCCAAGCCCGACGGCGAGAAGCTCGACCTGGCGCTGATCAAGCTGCCGTCCACGGGCGGCGCGGGCAAGCGGCTGGGCTCGGTGGTGTTCAACTTCGGCGGCCCGGGCGCCTCCGGCGTGGACACGCTCGACCAGGCCGCCAAGGCGCTCACGGCGCTGCGCGCCCGCTACGACCTGATCAGCTTCGACCCGCGCGGCGTCGAGCGCAGCTCGGGCGTGCGCTGCGGGGACGGCGCCGAGATGGACAAGTTCGTGGCGCTGGACACGCTGCCGCCGGACGACGAGACGGACAGACAGGTCGCGTCCGCCAACAAGCGCTTCGCCGCGCTCTGCCAGCAGAACTCCGGCAAGATCCTGCCCTACGTCGGCACCGTGAACGCCGCCCGCGACATGGACCGCATCCGCGACGCGGTGGGCGACGCCAAGCTCAACTACGTCGGCATGTCGTACGGCACGCAGCTCGGCGGCGTCTACGCCACCCTGTTCCCCAAGAACGTGGGCCGCATGGTGCTGGACGCGCCGCTGGACCCGACGGTCACGTTCGAGCAGCGCACGCTGGCGCAGACGCGCGGCTTCCAGAAGGCCTACGAGAGCTTCCTGCGCGCCTGCGTGAAGGAGACCTGCGCGCTCGGCAAGGACCAGGCCACCGCCCACACGAACGTCGAGAACCTGCTGAACCAGCTCACCGCCCAGCCGCTGAAGGTCGGCAACCGCGAGCTGAGCCAGGGCCTGGCCTCCACGGGCGTGGCCGCCGCGCTGTACTCGGAGCTGACCTGGCCGTTCCTGGAGGAGGCGCTGGGCGCGGCGCTCAAGGGCAACGGGGAGGCGCTGCTGTACCTGGCCGACTCCTACACCGGGCGCAGCCCCGACGGCAGCTACTCCACGCAGATGACCAGCTTCCCTGCCATCACCTGCGTGGACACCGCCGAACGGCCCGACGAGGCGACGCTGCGGCGCACCGAGCAGGCCGCGCTGAAGATCTCGCCGCTGTTCGGCAGCGAGGGCTCGGGCGGGCTGTGCCGGGTGTGGCCGGCCAAGGGCAGCGACGAGGCCCGGCACGTCGACGCCACGGGGTCCGCGCCGATCGTGGTGGTGGGCGGCAAGGGCGACCCGGCCACGCCGTACGAGTGGGCGCCCAAGCTGACGGCCCAGCTCAAGACCGCGACGCTGGTCACGTACGAGGGCGAGGGGCACGGGGCGTACCTGTCGGGCAGCAAGTGCGTCCAGGGGCTCGTGGACGCCTACCTGATCGACGGCAAGGTGCCCGGCAAGGGCACGAGCTGCCCGGCGGCCTAGTCTGGGCGGCGTGACGGACTACCACTCCCAGATCGAGACGGAGGCCGCCCGCCTGGCGGCCCTGGCAGACGACCTGTCCGTCCCGGTGCCGACGTGCCCGGGATGGACCATCGCCGAGCTGGTCACGCACGTCGGCCAGACGCACCGCTGGGCCGTGCACATGCTGCGCAACCGCGTCCAGGAGCGCGTCTGGTCGCGGCAGGTGCCCAGCGGGCTGGCCGAGGGGCAGAGCGGCGACGCGGCCTGGCTGGCGGCGGGGGCCGCCGAACTGCTGGAGGTCCTGCGCGAGACCGATCCGTCCATGCGGGTGTGGACCTGGGGCCCGGACCAGCGGGCCTCGTGGTGGCCGCGCCGGATGCTCTTCGAGCTGGTGGTGCACCGGGTCGACGCCGAGCTCGCGCTCGGCGCCGACCCTGAGATCCCGGCGGGGACCGCGATCGACGGGATCGAGGAGTTCCTCCACAACCTGCCGTCGGCCGCGTGGGTCACCAAGTCCCTGGCGCAGCTCGGCGCGGAGGGGGCCACGATCCACCTCCACGCGAGCGACGCCGACGGCGAATGGACCATCACGCAGGGCCCCGCCGGGAAGATCGAGTGGGCGCGCGGGCACGCCAAGGGCGACGTCGCCGTGCAGGGCCCGGTGAGCGAGCTGCTGCTCCTGCTGTACGGCCGCCGCTCCCCCGACGCCCTCACCGTGTACGGCGACCGGCCCCTCCTGGACCGCTGGCTGTCAGCCGCCGCCTTCTAGCCGCCTCCCGGGCGCTTCCCGGTCGCCGCCCACCGGGGCCCTGGACGCGCCGCCGTTCGGCGATCGGCGGCGTGTCCAGGGCGAGGGGGAACCGCTCCCGGAGTGGGACACGGCCCGCTCGCCTGCCGGGTTGTCGCGGGGAAGGCGCTGTCCCGGCGTACGAGCGATCATCAGTTGCCCCTCACTTTTCGAACAAGACAACGATCTACTGTGTGGGCGACAACCCTATGTCGGTGTTTTCGAGCGATCAGTCGAGCAGCGTGCCGTGCACGGCCATCTCCGGCACCTCGGTGGCGAAGCCTTCGAGCGGCCGGTCGGGGCAGCGCTCGGCGGTGACGGTGGCGGCGGCGATGCGGTCGAGGCGGAAGACGCGTACGTCGTCGCGCAGCCGGCACCACGCCACGAGGTACCAGAACCCGCCCCGGCCGCCCAGGAACACCCCCGGCTCCACGTCACGCGAGGTGATCGCGCCCTTGGCGTCGGCGTATTCGAGCCTGAGCACCCGCCGCCGCAGCAGCGCCTCCTCGATGGCCCGCGAGATGCCCTCGGCGCCGAGCGGCTGGATCTCGCTGCCCTGCTCGGGCGGCAGGTGGACGAGCTGCACGCGCCGCGCCAGCTCCCTGGCCAGGTCGCCCTCGGGCCCCGGCATCGCGGCCACCACCTTGCGTAACGCGCTGCGCGCCTGCCGCCCGAACGGCTGGTCGCCGGCCTGGCTGAGCGCCACGGCGATGGCCACGGCCTCGGCAGGGGTGAAGTTGAGCGGGGGCAGCGACATCTTCTTGTCGATGGCGTAACCGCCCTTGCGGCCGGGCTCGGCGTAGATCGGCACGCCGGACTCCTGCAGCGCCGCGATGTCGCGCTCGATGGTGCGCACGCTCACCTCGAACCGCTGGGCGATCTCGCGGGCGGAACGGCAGCGGGGCGCGATGGCGCGCAGGTCTTCGACGAGCGCGTAGAGCCGGTCGGTACGGTTCACAGCCGGAACGCTACGCCCCGCCACCGACAATCGCGGAGCGCTCGGCAGCCACGGGCACACTCCCGTAACCGCCGGGCCACAGGGGTCTCACGCCTGGGCCACCGCCCCAGGCTCCTCTCCGGGGAGAGTACGCCTGATCCAGCTTTCCCGCCACGCAACGACGCGCCATTTTTTCGCCGGCTCGCGAGGATCCGGCCGATCACGCCTCGCTCTCTCCCCGGGTCCACGAGAGCAGCCGGTCGAGGGGCCAGGAGTTGACGATCCGCTCCGCCTCGATCCCGCACCTGGCGGCGCGCTCGCACCCGTACCGCTGCCAGTCGAGCTGCCCGGGCGCGTGCGCGTCGGAGTCGATCGAGAACACGCACCCCGTCTCGTACGCCAGCCGCATCAGCCGCTTCGGCGGGTCGAGCCGGTCGGGCCTGGAGTTGATCTCGACCGCCACCCCGAACCGCCGGCACGCCTCGAAGACCAGCTCCGCCTCGAACTCCGACTCCGGCCGCTTCACCCCGCGCTTCCCGCCGGCCTGCACCACCCGTCCCGTGCAGTGACCGAGCACGTCCACGAGGGGGTTGGCGATGGCGGTGACCATGCGGCGGGTCATCTCCTCGCCGCCCATCCGCAGCTTGGAGTGCACGCTGGCGACCACCACGTCGAGCCGCTCAAGCAGCTCCGGCTCCTGGTCGAGCGAGCCGTCGAGGTTGATGTCCACCTCGATCCCGGTCAGGATCCGAAACGGCGCCATCCGCTCGTTCAGCTTGGCCACCACGTCGAGCTGCCGCTCCAGCCGCTCCGCCGACAGCCCCTTGGCCACGGTCAGGCGCGGCGAGTGATCGGTCAGCGCCCAGTACTCGTGCCCGAGCGCGACGGCCGCCTCGGCCATCTCCTCGATCGGCGAGCCCCCGTCGGACCAGTCGGAGTGGCTGTGCAGGTCGCCCTTGAGCGCCGAGCGCAGCTCCGCCGTCTCGGCGTCGAGCTCCACTCCGGCCGTCGCCCGCATCCTCCGCAGGTAGGTCGGAACCTGCCCGTCGAGGCTTTCGTTGACCACGAGAGCGGTGACTTTCCCGATCCCGGGCAAGTCGCCGAGCGCACCGCTGTGGGCCAGATGGGCGAGCTCGTCGGGGGACAGCTCGTCCACGACCGCGGCGGCGCGCCGGAAGGCACGCACGCGGTACGTGGGCTCGCCCGCGCGCTCCAGGAGAAAGGCGATCTCGCGCAGGGCCTCGACCGGATCCATGCGTTCATTCATACCCAAGTCAACGACAAGCGCAGGGCGCTACCAATTGAACGGGGACAAGGGCCGCCGCTAGGCTGATCGGCCCAGGAAAGCAGGAGTTTGATGGCAAAACCGCCGCAGGCGACCACAGAACCGCCGCGCAAATCGTCCAAGGTCGTCCCGCTGGTCGTTCTCGGGGTGCTGTCCGTGATGGTCGTCGGCTACTGTGCCGCCGTGTCGGACGACGACGACGAGGTCACCGCCGACTGCGTGATGCTCGTGGAGGACGACGACACGACCCCCACCCCGGTCCCGTCGCCGTCACCGTCGCCGAGCACCGCCACCTCGTCACCCCCTGCGGGGTCCTACGTGGTGGTCGACGACTCCTACTGCGACGACGACGGTGGTTCGAGCCACTATTACGGGGGTTCGCGCGGGGCGTACGTCTGGTACTACGGCGGTCACCGGGTCGGCAACCGGGTCCAGGGCGGCACCACGCTCAAGCCGTCCGACGTGACCATCACCAGCCGCGCCGGCAAGGAGATCCAGCGCGGTGGCTTCGGCCGGAGCTGGACCGGCGGGAGCTGACCGTGCGCCGCGAACACGCCACTCCCAGGAACGGCTGGGAGAAGACGATCGAGAGCCAGGGGCTGGCCTACCACCGCGCCGCCCACCCGTCCGGGCTGAGCAGGCCGTACTGGGACGAGTCCGTCCACTACGTCTTCTCGATGGAGGAGGTGGAGGAGCTGGAGCGGCAGGTGGAGGAGCTGCACGAGATGTGCCTGCGGGCCGTGGACCACGTGGTCGAGGCCGGCCGCTTCGCCGACTTCGCCATCCCCGAGTGGGCCTGGGAGGAGGTCGCGCGCTCGTGGGAGCGCCGCGACGCCTACCTCTACGCCCGCTTCGACCTGCGCTACGACGGCGCGGGCCCGGCCAAGCTGCTGGAGTACAACGCCGACACGCCCACCTCGCTGCTGGAGTCGTCGGTGGTGCAGTGGTTCTGGCTGCAGGATGTCTTCCCCGATGACGACCAGTGGAACTCCATCCACGAGCGGCTCATCGACCGCTGGCGGGAGCTGCGGCTGCCACCCGGCCCCACGCACTTCGCGTTCACCAACGCCGACGAGACGGGCGAGGAGGCCATGACCGTGGCCTACCTGCAGGAGACCGCCGAGCAGGCGGGCCTGCAGACCGTGGCCGTGGCCATGGAGGACATCGGCTGGGACGCGCTCAACCGCCGCTTCGTGGACGTCGAGGAACGCGTGATCCGCTCGGCGTTCAAGCTCTACCCGTGGGAGTGGATGCTGGCGGACGACTTCGGCCGGCACGCCGTGCGGCATGCCACCTGGTTCGAGCCGCTGTGGAAGACTCTGCTGTCGAACAAGGCGCTGCTGGCGGTGTTGTGGGAGCTCAACCCGGGCCACCCCAACCTGCTGCCCGCCTACCTCGACGGCCCTCGCGACCTGACCTCCTACATCGCCAAGCCGCTGCTCGGCAGGGAGGGCGCCTCGATGCGCATCGTCACGCCGGAGGGCACCCAGGAGACGCCGGGGAGCTACGGCCGGGAAGGCTACGTCTTCCAGGGCTTCGAGGCGCTGCCCGTCTTCGAGGGGCAGCGGCCGGTGCTCGGCGCCTGGATGATCGCCGACGAGTCCGCCGGCCTGGGCATCAGGGAGACGACCGGCCTCATCACCGATGACACCTCCTCGTTCGTCCCCCACCGCATCGCCCCTTGACGTTCCCCCCAGATCCCCCCACACCCATGCCTTTGCACGAATGGAACTGACGTGACCCTTCTCGAAACCCTCGCCCGCGGCTCGGGAGCCATCGCCGCCTACGCCGCCGTCGGCCTGATCCTGATGATCGTCGGCTTCTACGTGATCGACTGGGCCACCCCCGGCAAGCTGAGCGAGATCATCCGCAGCGAGCGGAACCCGAACGCCACCCTGCTGGCCACCTCCGCGCTGGCCGCCGTCGGCCTGATCGTGGCCGCCTCCATCTGGGCCTCCGGCGGCCGGCTCGCGGAAGGGCTGGCGGGCACGGCGGTGTTCGGGCTGGTCGGCATCGTGGTGCAGACGGTGGCGATGCTGGTGTTCGACCGGATCGTCGGGATCTCCGTACGGGACCTGATCAAGGAGCCCGAGCTGCAGCCCGGCTCGCGGCTGCTCGCGGTGACCCACCTGGCGATCGGCCTGATCACCGCCATCGCGGTGATCTAGCACAGGCGCGAACCACCGTTCCGGTCATCCGGAGAGACCTGGCACTCTAGGAGGCGTGACAGACCGGACCCGGGAGGACACCACCCGCAGGCTCGAGCGGGCCATGGGCTCGCTCGGCACCGCGGCCATGGCCCGCATGGACGATCAGCTCCCCTGGTTCCGCGCGCTCAGCGCCGAGGACCGGTCGTGGGTGGGGCTCGTCGCCCAGGCCGGCATCGCCGCGTTCGTGGAGTGGTTCCAGCACGCGGGCAAGGACCGGCCCACACCCAGCATCGAGTTCTTCGGCACCGCGCCGCGCGAGCTCAAGCGCTCCATCTCGCTGCAGCAGACCGTGGACATCGTCCGGGTCGTGGTCGAGGTGGTCGAGGCCCAGACCCACGAGCTGGCCGCGCCCGGCGGCGAGGACCAGCTCCAGCAGGCCATGCTGCGTTACACGCGCGACGTGGCCTTCGCCGCCGCCCACGTCTACGCCCGCGAGGCCGAGGCCAGGGGCTCGTGGGACGCCCGGCTGGAGGCCCTGATCGTCGACGCCCTCGTCCGCGGCGAGGTGGACGACGGCCTGCACTCCTGGGCCGCAGCGCTCGGCTGGACCTCCGCCCCGGTGGTCGTCATCGCCGGTCACGCCCCCGACGACGACCCGCGCGCCGTCATCGACGGGCTGCGCGAGAAGGGCCGCCGCATCGGCATGGACCTGCTGGCCGGGGTGCAGGCCGACCGGCTGATCGTGATCGTCGGCGGGGCCGGCAGCGTCGACGACGCGGCCAAGCAGGTCGTGGCCCGCTTCGGCGTGGGCCCCATCGTCATCGGCCCCGAGGTGCCCGACCTGCACGCCGCCGCCCGATCCGCCAGGGCGGCCCTGGCCGGGCTGAAGGCGTCCTGCGGCTGGCCCGACGCGCCCAGGCCGGTGCACGCCGAGGACCTGCTGGCCGAGCGGGCGCTCGACGGCGACACCGACGCCAGGGAGCAGCTCATCGAGAACGTCTACCTGCCGCTCGCCGGCACCCCGTTGCTCGACACGCTCGCGACGTACCTGGAGCAGGGCACGTCGCTGGAGGCGACGGCGCGGCTGCTGTTCGTGCACCCCAACACCGTGCGCTACCGGCTGAAGAAGATCACCGAGCTGACCGGCTACCAGCCCACCGAGGGCAGGTCCGCCTTCACGCTGCAGGTGGGCCTGATCCTGGGCAGGCTGTCGGAAAGCGCCGAAACGTGGCGGGCTCTAACGTAATGCCGCGGAAATCCCCACTGTAGGGTTCCTACAAATCACCCCGGACAAAGTTCGTACGGATCTCCATCCGCGTGTCGAAGTTCTACAGGGCAAGGTGGTTTTTGTGCTTGTACTCGTCGCCCCGGGCCAAGGTGCCCAAACGCCGGGCTTCCTGACCCCATGGCTTGAGCTGCCCGGTCTGGCCGACAGGCTGGGCTCCTGGTCGGAGGTGGCGGGGATCGACCTGGTCGCCTACGGCACCACCGCGGGGGCCGACGAGATCCGCGACACCGCCGTCGCGCAGCCCCTGCTCGTGGCCGCCGCGCTGGCCGCCGCCGAGGC
Organism: Nonomuraea sp. GTA35; assembly: GCF_041950525.1. Classification (NCBI taxonomy): domain Bacteria; kingdom Bacillati; phylum Actinomycetota; class Actinomycetes; order Streptosporangiales; family Streptosporangiaceae; genus Nonomuraea; species Nonomuraea sp. GTA35. Next base: position 819,981 of record NZ_JBGNUV010000003.1, read on the forward strand.
GCTCGGCGCGACCCCCGACCTGCTGGCCGGTCACAGCGTCGGCGAGTTCGCCGCCGCCGCGCTGGCCGGGGTGCTCACCCCCGAGCAGGCGCTCCGCCTGGTACGCGAGCGGGCCCAGGCCATGGCCAAGGCCGCGGCCGTCACCGAGACCGGCATGACCGCCGTGCTCGGCGGCGTCGCGGAGGAGGTGCTGGCCGGCATCGACAAGCACGGGCTCACCCCCGCCAACATCAACGGCGCCGGCCAGATCGTGGCCGGCGGCACCCTGGAGCAGCTGGCCGCGTTCAAGGAGGACGCGCCGGCCCGCGCCCGCCTCATCCCGCTCTCGGTCGCGGGGGCCTTCCACACCCACCACATGGCCCCGGCCGTCGAGAGCCTGCGCGAAGCCGCCTGGAACGTCGTACCCGCCGACCCCAGGATCACCCTGCTGTCCAACTCCGACGGGCAGGCGGTCGCGACCGGCGCCGAGTTCCTCCAGAGACTGGTCAACCAGGTCAGCAACCCCGTCAGGTGGGACGCCTGCATGGAGACCATGGCCGGGCTCGGCGTCACCAAGATGATCGAGCTGCTGCCCGGCGGCACGCTGACGGGCCTCGCCAAGCGCGGCCTGCGCGGCGTGCAGACCGTGGCGCTGAAGACCCCAGACGACCTCGACGCGGCCAGGGAGCTGATCAAGTGAGGATCCCCGACATCGCCCCAGGCGGCAGGGTGCTGGCCCTCGGCCACTACCAGCCGTCCAACGTCGTCACCAATGACGACCTGGCCAAGACCATGGACACCAACGACGAGTGGATCCAGTCCCGGGTCGGCATCAAGGAGCGCAGGGTCGCCCCGGACGGCGAGTCGGTCGAGGACATGGCCACCATCGCCGGCGGCAAGGCGCTGGCCGCCAGCGGCCTGTCCCCCGACGACGTCGACCTGGTCATCGTGGCCACCTGCACGCTCGAGACCCAGATCCCCAACGCCTCCGCCGTCGTGGCTCACCGCCTCGGCATCAAGGCGCCCGGCGCGTTCGACGTCAACGCCGCCTGTGCCGGGTTCTGCTACGCGCTCGGCACCGCCAGCGCCGCCGTACGCGCGGGGTCGGCACGCAACGTGCTGGTCATCGGCTCGGAGAAGCTGTCGCAGTGGGTCGACTGGACCGACAGGTCCACCGCCGTGATCTTCGCCGACGGGGCCGGCGCGGCCGTGGTCGGCCCGTCCGAGACGCCCGGCATCGGCCCCGTGGTGTGGGGCAGTGCCGGTGACAAGGCCGACGCGATCGCCATCAAGGATCGCGACCACTTCCTCCACCAGGAGGGCCAGACGGTCTTCCGCTGGGCCACCACCGCCCTGGCGCCGGTGGCGCTCGAGGCCTGCTCCCGCGCGGGCGTGGACCCGTCGGAGCTGGCCGCGTTCGTGCCGCACCAGGCCAACCTGCGCATCATCGAGGCCATCGCCCGCAAGCTGGGCGCCGAGAAGGCCGTCATCGCCCGCGACATCGTCAACGCCGGCAACACCTCGGCCGCCTCGATCCCGCTGGCGCTCTCGCGCATGCTGGAGCGCGGCGAGGTCCGGTCCGGAGACCTGGCGCTGATGCTCGGCTTCGGCGCGGGCCTGACGTACGCGGGCCAAGTGATCGAGATTCCCTAAGTGCTTCGATCGGTCCTGATGGCAGTCCCGGACGGGGCTCCCCGTAGGATCCGATCCGTCCTACAAGCTTGTGCGGCACCGCTCGCACAGAAACCCTGAAACACCAGAAGGAGAACCAGCGACATGGCTGCCACCGAGCAGGACATCCTCCAGGGCCTCGGCAAGATCATCAACGAGATCACGGGCATCCCGGCGTCCGAGGTCACCCCGGAGAAGAGCTTCGTGGACGACCTCGACATCGACTCCCTGTCCATGGTCGAGATCGCCGTGGCCGCCCAGGACGAGTTCGGCGTCGAGATCCCCGACGACCAGCTCAAGAACCTGAAGACGGTCAAGGACGTCCTCAACTTCATCCAGAACTGAGACGTAGAAGAGATCCACACCCGCACTGATCAGTAAGGAGCGCGAAAACGTGAGTGCGAACCGGGTACGTGTCGTCGTCACCGGCCTTGGCGCGACGACGCCCGTCGGTGGAGACGTCACCTCGACCTGGACGGCTCTCCTCGCCGGTCAGTCGGGTATCGAGACCCTCACCACGGACTGGATCGACGCCGTCCCCGTGAAGTTCGCGGGGACGGCGGCGGTCGATCCCACTGAGGTCCTGCCCAGGCCCGAGTCCCGCCGCCTCGACCGCAGCGAGCAGTTCGCCCTGGTCGCCGCCAGGGAGGCCTGGCAGGACGCCGGCACGCCCGAGGTCGCGCCCGAGCGGCTCGGCGTGGTGGTCTCCAGCGGCATCGGCGGCATCTCGACCACGCTCAGCGCGTACGACACGTGGAAGGAGCGCGGCTGGAACCGGCTGTCGCCCTTCACCGTGCCGATGCTCATGCCCAACGGCCCCGCCGCCTGGATCGGCCTCGATCTGGGCGCGCAGGCGGGCGTGCACGCCACGGTGTCGGCGTGCGCGTCCGGCGCCGAGGCCATCGGCTACGCGATGGACATGATCAGGGCCGGCCGCGCCGACGTGGTGGTGGCGGGCGGCACCGAGGCCGCCATCCACGGCCTCAACATGGCCGCCTTCGCCGCGGCGCGGGCCATGTCCCAGCGCAACGACGACCCCCAGGGCGCCTCCCGCCCCTGGGACCGCGACCGCGACGGGTTCGTGCTCGGCGAGGGCGCCGGCGTCGTCGTGCTGGAGTCGGAGGAGCACGCCAGGGCGCGCGGCGCGCGGATCTACGCGTACTGCGCGGGCATCGGCTACTCCGCCGACGCCCACCACATCACCCAGCCCGAGCCCGAGGGCCGGGGCCAGATCATGGCGATGACGCAGGCGCTCACCGACGCCGGCATCACCGGGCTCGACGTCAAGCACGTCAACGCGCACGCCACCTCGACCCCGTCGGGTGACGTCGGCGAGGTGGCCGCGGTGGCCAAGGCCATTGGCACCCACCCGCTGGTGACCTCGACCAAGTCCATGACCGGCCACCTGCTCGGCGGCGCCGGCGGCATCGAGTCCGTCTTCACCATCAAGGCGCTGCAGGAGCGCATCGTCCCCCGCACGATCAATCTCGACAACGTCGACGACGGCATCGAGGTGGACCTCGTCTACGGCGAGAACCGCACGCTGCCCCAGGGCGACATCGCCGCGGTCAACAACTCGTTCGGCTTCGGCGGCCACAACGTGACGGTCGTGTTCAAGGGAGCCTGAATGACCCTGCTCGACGGGGTGGTGAGCGAGGGCTCCGAGCAGGAGCCCGCCGATCCGCGCGATCCCATCGTCCGGCTGGAGGCGCTGCTCGACGAGGGCTCGCCGAGCTGATCACCCCGGAGGGCACCAGCGGCGTCCTGGCCGCCATGGGCCGCGTCGAGGGCGTGCCCGTCGTCGCCTTCTGCAGCGACGCCCGCGTCCAGGGCGGCGCCATGGGCGGCGAGGGGTGCGAGCACATCGTGCACGCCTACGACGTGTTCGTCACCGGCCCCGACGTGGTCCGCAGCGTCACCGGCGAGAGCGTCGACAGCGCGGCCTGGGCGGCCCCGAGCCGCGCGGCAGGCGCAGCGGCGTCGCGCACGTGGTGACCGCGACCGAGACCGAGGCGTTCGGCACGGCGCGCCGGCTCGCCACGCTCCTCGGCCACCAGGGCCGGATCCGCCGGGCGAGGTCGCCGGCGTCGACTTCTCCACCCTGCTGCCCGAGTCCGCCCGCCGGGCATACGACGTCAAGCCGCTGGTCAGCGGCCTGCTCGACGAGCCGGTGTCGAGCTGCACCCCAAGTGGGCGCCGAACATCGTCACGTCGCTCGGCCGCCTGGGCGGCCGCACGATCGGCGTGATCGCCAACAACCCGCTGCGGCTCGCCGGCTGCCTCGACGCCACGTCCGCCGAGAAAGCCGCCCGCTTCGTACGTATGTGTGACGCTTTCGGGGTGCCGTTGGTTGTCCTCGTGGACGTTCCCGGTTACCTGCCGGGCGTCGGGCAGGAGCACGAGAAGCTCGCCGGCGGGGTGGCCGGAGCTCAGGAACTGGGCGTCATCGACGAGGTCATCGAGCCGGAGGAGACCCGCGGCGCCATCGCCAGGGTCCTGGCCCACGCCACCCCGGCCCGGGGCGCCCACGGCAACATCCCGTTGTAGCGATCTTGTTCAGCGGCTCGCGGAGGTCGGCGAGCGGAGCGTCTCATCCTTCCGGCCGTCCCTAGACGGCCGCGTGCAGCCACCGCACCGGCGCGCCGTCGCCGGCGTACCTGAACGGCTCCAGCTCCTCGTCCCACGGCTTGCCGAGCATCTTGTCCAGCTCTTCCTCCAGCACGCACCGCCCCTGGGCAGCCATCATCATCGCGGCGCGCAGCCGGTCCTCGGGGATCATGATGTCACCGGCAACGCCGATGACCGCCGTGAAGGCGCCGAGCGTCGGCGTGTAGGCATGCCGGGAGCCGTCCACGCCTGGCGAGGCGTCCTCGGTGATCTCGAACCTGAGGCGCTGCCAGCCCATGAGCGAGGAGGCGATGGCCGCCGCGATGCCCGGCCGGCCCTCCCACTCCGCCTGCGCGCGCACGACGTTGGGCGCGGCGGGTTGCGGAGTCCACGTCAGATCTACGGGCACGCCAAGGACACCCGCGACTGCCCATTCGATGTGAGGGCACAGCGCGGGCTGAGCCGAGTGGACGTAAAGGACGCCACGAGCAGACACCGGACCTCCCGTTTCGGTACGAGGTGCGCCTTCCCCAACGGCCTCGCCCCGGGATGATCACAAGTGACTAGGGAGAGACTACCGTCGGTCGCTACCTGACACCAGAGGGGGGCCATACCAAGTTGGTGCGTGAGTGGCGGGTGACGGCGGTCCCACAGGGGAAACATACCCGCCCATGGAACTGCAATCTGTCGGCGAGGCGTTCATCCGGCCAGGTCAGCTGCTGGCCGACCGGACCGCGCTCGCCGCCGTGTCGCGCTGGACCCAGGCGGTCTCGGAGGCCGACGGCGTCTGCGTCGTGCACCTGGCGCCCGGCGTCGACCCCTGCGAGCTCACCGTCGAGCTGCGCGCTCAGGGCCTGCGGGCCTCGCCCAACCACGTGCTGCGCGGGCAGCCCCTGTTCTTCGGCGGCCCCGCGTCCAGGCCCTTCCCGGCCCCGCCGGTCTCCCACAAGGCGGGCCGGGCCCGGTCCGACGTGGTGGTGGGCCTGCTCGACACCGGCGTCGCCAAGCACCCCTGGTGGTCGGGCAGCGACTGGTACGCCCGGGTCGGCCCGGAGGACGCCGACGCCACCGAGGGCTCGCAGGCGGGTCACGGCACGTTCATCGCTGGCCTGCTGACGCGCCGGGCGCCCGGCGTGCGGCTGCGCGTGCACCGGGTGCTCGACGGTGACGGCCTGGCCGACGAGGCCTCCGTCGTACGCGTGCTCCACCGCATGCGGGAGCGGCCCCCGCAGGTGCTCAACCTGTCCTTCGGCTGCCACACCTTCGACGACCGGCCGCCACCCCTGCTGTCGGACGCCCTCGGCGCGCTGGCCGACACCGTGACGGTGGCCTGCGCCGGCAACACCGGCTCCGACCGGCCGTTCTGGCCCGCCGCGCTGCCGTTCGTGGTCGGCGTGGCGGCGGTGGACTCCACCCAGCAGCGCAGGGCCCCCTACTCCGGCTACGGCACGTGGGTCGACGCGTGCGCCCGCGGCGACTGGCTGACGAGCAGCTACCTCGACACCGGCGAGTACGGCGGGTACGCGGCGTGGAGCGGCACGTCGTTCGCCACCGCGCTGGTGTCCGGTGCCATCGCCGACGCGGCCAGGCACGAGCCGGTCAAGAAGTGGATCAGGAGCCTCCTTGACTCCGAGGAGACCCCGCAAATTCCCGATCTGGGGGTTCTCTTCCCGGCGAGTCTGTAGAGTTTACGCTCAGTCCCCGGACAATCACGAGGAGGAATGATCTCCTCTTCGTGCCGGCGAAAGGAGGCCGTATGCGCGATCCGGCGGAGCTGCTCGCCGCCGCCGACGACGGCGATCGGTCGGCCTGGGACGAGCTCGAATCGAGGTTCGGGCCGCGCATGTGGGCCGTGGCCCGCGCGTGCGGCCTGAGCCCAGCCGATGCGGCCGACGCGGTCCAGGGCGCCTGGCTGCGCCTGCTGCAGAATCTCCGGAGCATCAGGGACCCGGCGGCAGTGGGCGGCTGGCTCATGACGACCGTGCGCCGCGAGGCCCTCCTGCTCCGGCGCAAGGAGCTGCCGGTGATCTCCTCCACGGAGGCGATCAGCGAGCTCGACCCCGCGGCCGTCGTCCTGGAGGCCGACGACCGGCACCTGCTCTGGAAGACGGTCTCCACCCTGAACGAGCCCTGCCGCACGCTGCTCCAGCTGGTCGCGATCGATCTGGGGAACCAGCAGGTGGCCTCGCGGATGGGGATGCCCACGGGCAGCGTCGGGCCGACCAAGGCGCGCTGCCTGGAAAAACTGCGCACTCTGATCTCGCTACAGGAGACAGCGCAATGATCAACGACGAATACTTCCTGGCGGCGCTCCGGCTGGCCTCCGGGAACGACCCGATCCCCAGCCAGGTGTCCGCCGCCGCGCGTGACGCCTGGCGGCTGCGGATCCCCCAGGCGGTGACCGCCGCCCACGAGGCCGCCACGATCCGGAGCGTGCGCGCCGACGACAGCTCGCACCTGGTGCGCTTCGTCGCGGCGGGCCTCACCTTCGACCTGGAGGTGACGGAGGGCGACGGGCTCATCGATGTCGCGGGGCACATCTCCCCCTATCCAGGGGAGGGCGCCCTCGTCGATGTGAGATCCCCGCACCTGACCCTGACCAGACGTATCGCGCACACCGGTCACTTCGTCGCCACCGGCCTGCCACCCGGCTGGCTCAGCGTGGTGTGCCACCGGCCCGGCCACGCGCCCATCCAGACCACCTGGGTGCGCATCCGCCCCTGACCCGCCACTGACCCGCCACTGATCCGCCACTGATCCGCCACTGTCCCGGCCGGGAGGGTCGCGCCCGCTCCCGGCCGTCTTCGATCGAGGCCGTCCATGAGTGCGACAGCCGACGGGCAGGGCCCGTCAGACGACCTCCACCCGCTCGTCAGGGCGGCCGAGGCCGCCTTGATGCGTGCCCTGGTCGACCCCGACCAGGCCCTGCGCGCCGGCCGCGTGATCGTCGAGTCCGCGCGCCGCGACCACTGCCCGGAGGCCGAGGTCATGGGGCTGCGGACGATGGCGCTGGCCTGGCGCGAGCTGGGCGACCTCGAGAAGGCCGAGCTGCACCTGCGCGAGGCCCTCGCCGTCCGCGGCGCCCCAGCCGCGCGTACCGCCCAGGTCCGGCTCTCCCTCGTCACCGTGCGCACCGAACGCGGCCACCCGCTCCAGGCCCTGCGCGTGGCCGCCCTGGCCTGGGCCTACCTGTGCCCGCTCGACCGCGCCAAGCTCGACACCCAGCGCGCGGTCGCCCTGGCCCACCTCGGCCGCCACCAGGAGGCCATCGCCTCCTGCGACCGGGCGCTGCTGGCCCTGGTGACCGCGCCGGGCAGCATCGACGACCGCAGGTTCCTGGCCGGCGGCCTGCTCAACCGCGGGCTCATCCACGCCTACCGCTGCGACTGGGACGCCGCCATGCGCGACCTCACCGCGTGCCTGCAGATCTCCCAGTACGCCGGGCTGTGGCACCTGGCGCGCCTGGCCGCCGCCAACCTGCCCTTCCTCGCGGTCCGCCGCGGGGACATCGCCGGAGCGTTCCGCCACTACCGCGACGCCGAGGAGACCCTGTTCGGCTTCCCCGAGCGGCTGGCCGCGATGCGGGCCGACTTCGCCGGCGCCCTGCTGGCGGCGCAGATGCCCGGCGAGGCGGGGACGATGCTGCGCATGGCCGTACCGGACCTGGAGGCGTCGGCCTCACACACCGCGCTGGCCGAGGCGCGGCTGAAGCTGGCCCAGGTGGAGTTGCTGACCGGGGACCCGCACCGGGCCAGGCAGGTCGCCGAGCAGGCGGCGGCCGAGCTGGCCGCGCAGGACAGGACGTCGTGGCTGCCGCTGGCCAGGGAGGTCGTCCTGCGCTCGCGGCTGGCGCTGGAACCCGTCACGCCCGAGCTGGTCGCGGAGCTGATCGCGTGCGCCGACGAGCTGGAGGACGGGTTCACCCACCGGGCGGGGGCGGCGGCGCTGCGGCTGGCGGCGGCCGAGGCGGCGCTCGCCGTGGACGACCACCCGACCGCCTCCGCCCAGCTCGCCAGGCTCACCCGGCACGCCGAGCGGCGCGAGCGGTGGATGCCCGCCGGCACCAGGCTGACCTCGCTGGCCTCCGAGCCGCAGGCCAGGCAGCTCGCGCAGGCATCGCAGATCCCGGTGCCGGTGCGCCAGCACGCGCTCGCCCTGCAGGCGGCGCTGCAGGAGGACGTCCCCGGGGCCTTCCGCGCCGTCCGCGACGGGCTGGCGGAGGTGAGCGGGCGGGTGGAGGCGTTCGAGGACCCGTCGCTGCGCGCCCACGCCGCCAGGGCAGGGGAACGGCTGGCGGCCTACGGGCTGGAGCTGGCGGTGCGCGACGGGTGCCCCAAGGAGGTGTTCGAGTGGGCGGAGCGGTGGCGGGCCGTGGCGGCTCCCGCGCACGCGTGCGCGCTGGTGGATCCCGACCGCATCCGCGCCGAGCTGGGGCGGGGCGCGCTGATCGAGTACGTGGCCGACCGGGACACGCTGCTGGCCGTGCTGCTGAGCGAGGACCGCGTGCTGCTGCGGCGGCTGGGCAGCCTCCGGCAGGTCATGGACGCCATCGTGCGCCTGCGGTACGCGCTGCGCCGCCGGCACGACGTCGAGGCCGCCGCCGCCGAGCTCGAACGGCTGGTGCTGCGGCCGCTGGCCGCCGAGCTGTCCGACCGGCCGCTGGTCGTGGTGCCGGTGGGGGCGCTGCACACGGTGCCGTGGGGCGCGCTGCCGTCCCTGCGGGGGCGGCCGGTCAGCGTGGCGGCCGGCGCGGCCGCCTGGCTGCGGGCCCGCACCGCCCGCGGCTCGCGCTCCGGCGGCCCGCCGCGGGTGGTGGCCGCGGCCGGGCCCTCGCTGACGCACGCCCACTCCGAGGTGGCGCACGTGCTGGCCTGCCATCCCGGCGGGCGGCAGGTGCCTGGGCGCGTCGAGCCGGTGCTGGAGGCGCTCGCCACGGCCGACATCGTGCACCTGGCCGCGCACGGGACGTTCCACGCGCGCAGCCCGCTGGTGTCCGGGATCACGCTGGAGGACGGGCAGCTCATGGCCTACGACCTGCTGGACGTCTCGCGCTCGGCCGGGCTGGTGGTGCTGTCGGCGTGCAACTCCGGGATGTCACGCGCGCCGGTGGAGGGGGCGCCGCTGGGGCTGCCGGGGACGTTCCTGGCCAAGGGGGCGGCGTGCGTGGTCGCGGGGATGGTGCCGGTGGAGGACGAGATGGCGCGGGCGGTGATGAGCACGTTCCACGAGCTGCTGGCGGCGGGGCAGCCGCCGGACGCGGCGTTGGCTTGCGCGGCGGCGAAGACGGACGAAACGGGCTTCGTCTGCTTCGGCGCCGGCGACCAGCCGTTCTGCTGAATCCACCACGCCTACGGCCCGCGCCTCGCCACGCCTACGGCCCACGTGGCGCGCGTCGCGGCGGCCCGCCCGTGAACCGGAGGAGCGTCTCCCTGGACGGGGGCCCGCCACGTGCGGCGGGTGGGGTGACCTTGGCTTGCCGTAAGGGAGGGAAGGCTTTCGCATCCCCCAACGGATGGAAGGCTTCTAGGAACCTGTAGCGATCGGGCGCGAGGTGTCGGAGACCCAGTCGGACCAGGAGCCCACGTACAGGGAGGCGGGCAGGCCCGCCACCTCCAGGGCCAGCACCTCGTGTGCGGCCGTCACCCCGGAGCCGCAGTACGCGCCGGTCGCCACCCCTTCCCGCACGCCCAGGCCGGCGAAGCGGGCACGCAGCGCGTCCGCGGCGAGGAACCGGCCGTCGGGGGCGAGGTTCTCGGTCGTGGGTGCGCTGACCGCGCCGGGGACGTGCCCGGCCACCGGATCGATCGGCTCCACCTCGCCCCGGTAGCGCTCCCCCGCCCGGGCGTCCAGCAGCACGCCCTGCCCGGCCAGCGCCGCCGCCTCGTCGGCCGTCAGCGCGGGCATCCCGCCCGGCCGCGCGGTGAAGTCGCCCTCCGCGGGCTGCGGGACCTCCTTCGTGGTCGGCAGGCCTGCCTCGATCCAGGCGGGCAGGCCGCCGTCGAGGACGCGCACGTCCTGGTGGCCGAAGTAGCGCAGCGTCCACCAGGCCCTGGCGGCGCTGGTGGCGCCGGCGTCGTCGTAGACGACCACCGGCCGCCCGCCGGAGACGCCCAGCCGTCGCATGGCGCTCTGGAACGCCCCCGCCTCCGGCAGCGGGTGCCGCCCGCCGCCAGCGGGCGGGGCAGCGAGGTCGGCGTCGAGGTCGCAGTAGACGGCGCCCTCGATGTGGCCTTCGCGGTAGAGGTCCAGCCCGGGCGGGCCGCCGAGCCGCCAGCGCACGTCGAGCACGGTCGGGCCGTCGAGGGCGGCCAGCTCGGCAGGGGTGATCAACGGGCTGGTCACGACTGAACCTCCAGAAGCGGGACGTGCTGCTCGGCCGCCGTGAGCGAGCCGTGGTAACCGGTGAACAGCGCCTCGATGCGGTGCGACGACGGGGCGGTGATGGCCAGGTCGGTGTGCGGGACGGCCACGACGTCGCCGATGCGCGCGAGCCACGCGTCGGCGACGCGGGGGCCGAACCAGCCCGACTCGACCGCCTCCTGCCTCGACACCACCCACGCCTTGCCTCGCAGGGTCTCGCGCCACGCCTCCAGCACCTGCTTCGCGGCTCCCGGGCGGGCGTACACGTGCCTGGCCCTGGCCTCTCCGCCGAGCAGCGCCACCCCTTCGGTCAGCTCGGGGACGGTCTCGGCGTCGAGCTTCTCGGTGGCGTTGACCATGCCGTGGTCGGCGGTGACGTACAGGGCCGAGCCGGGCGGCAGCCCCTCGGCCAGCCGCTGCGCCATGTCGTCGACGATGCCGAGCTGGCGCAGCCACTCGTCGCTGCCCCAGCCCACCATGTGGCCGGCCGCGTCGAGGTCGCCGTAGTAGACGGTCACGTACGCGGGGCGCCGCTCGCGCAGCGTCTCGTGGACGCGGGCCACGCGGTCGTCCACGGAGTCGGCGGGCACGTACCGCACGCCGCGGTAGACGGCCCTGGTCAGGCCGCTGCCTTCGAACTCGGCGGGCCCCACGTAGACGGGCTCGACCCCGGCCTCGGCGGCGCGCTGGTAGACGGTCGCGGCGGGCTGCCACACGTCGGGGTCCATCGTCAGGCCGTCGGGGAGCGTCCAGCGCAGGCAGTTGAACAGGTGCCCGGTGCCCGGTACGGCCAGCATCAGCCCGACCATGCCGTGCTCGCCCGGCGTCAGGCCCGTGCCCAGCGTGCACAGGCTCGTGACGGTGGTGGCGGGGAAACCCGCGGTGAGCGTCCGGCCGGTCAGTCCGGACAGGAACGGTGCGGCCTCGGGGTGCGCGCGCAGCAGGTCGGCGCCCAGGCCGTCGACCACGAACAGGCAGACGCGGTCGGCGGGGTCGAGGGCCAGCGCGTTGGGCTCGCGCAGGCCGAGGGCGGCCAGCAGCGACCGCGGCACATCCGCCAGCGACCCACCGCCGTATCCCGGCACCAGCATGCCCCTCAGTGTAGTCCCAGGGGGATCTCCGGCCTCGTGCTGTTCTTCGCCCGATCGGCATGCGCCCGTCGCCCAGCCGGCACGGCCGCCCAGTCGGCACCACCACCCGGCCGTGCCCGGTCGGTACCGCCGCCCGCCGCACCGCTCGTGCCGCCACGGCGCCGCTTGCCGTATGCACGACGCTTCCGCACCATGCCGCTTCGTGCGCGGGAGGTGGCGCGGATCAGGCCGTCACACGGCTCAGGCCGTGGCGCGGGCGGTGGCCTCGGAGAGGGCCTTGGCGAAGGCGAGGACGTGGGTGACCGCTTCCGGGCCGTCGGCGGCCTCGCTGACCCGCAGCGACAGGTCGTCGGCCGTGATGGCGCCCGTGTAGCCGTGGTCGGCCTCGCAGTTCTCGTCGCCGCACGTCGCCGGCTCCAGGTCCACGTGCGAGATGGCGCCCCAGCCGATCGTGAGCGTCACCTCCGTGGGAGGGACGCCCGGCACGTACGAGGCGGGGTCGGGCACGACGCGGGTGACGGCGACCGACTGGACGCGGCTCAGCCTGACCGCCTCGGTGGTGGTGGAGGCGTGGGACGCCGAGACGCCCTCGACCGCCGGGTGCTCGTCGGTGTGGCAGACCAGCAGCCGCGTCGCCGACAGCACCAGGACGGTGACGTGACGGCGAACCTCCATCGCGGGATCGAAGGTCGCCTCGTGGTGGACCACGAACGCGGTCACGGCCTCCTTGCCCAGCGCGGATTCGACCGCATCGGTGACGAGGTCGGGGTAGTAGCCGCTGCGCTCGATCGCTTCACGCAGGCCCGCGGCTGAGACTCGGGTTTCCCTCATGGCTCCATCCTGCCAGGACCGGGCAGTGCACTCACCCGCCGGACATAACGCTCTATAACGTCTTCTGTCTGGTCAATAGTGGGCACTTGGGTCACTTCATTCGCTGAGGGCGGATCCGCTGAGGGCAGAGCCCGGCCAGGCGTCCGTCCGGCCTGGACCGCCGGTGCCGAGGAGATCCGGGCCGCCCACCCCGCGGACGACCCGCGTCACGACAGCCGGGCACGGACCGCCCCGACACCTCAGGACAGCCTGCGGGGGCCGACGTCCAGGCGCGGGCCCGCCGGGGTGCGCAGGATGGCGCGGGCGCCGAGGATCATGGCGTCGGACTCCCCCACGAGCACCTGGTCCAGGTCGAGCCGGGCCACCTCAGGCAGGTCGTGGGCCAGGCGGCCGACGCGTACGAGGAGCTCCTCCAGGGCGTCCACCGCCACGGGCGGGTAACCGTACTCGCCGAACAACAGCGGCGCAGCGCGTACGGTCCGGACAAGGGCGGAGGCGTCCTCGCGGGTCAGCGGCGCCAGGCGGAAGCCCTGGTCCTGCAGCAGGCGCGCGGTCACCTCGCCCAGCCCGAACGACACGACCGGCCCGAACGCGGGATCCTCGATGACGCCGACGACCGTGGGCACGGCGGGCTGCGGCGCCATCCGCTGGACGGCCAGCTCCACCCCCTCGCCGAACAGCTCGGCGAACTCGGTGTAGGCGTGCCGCACCATCTCCGGGCCCGTCAGCCCCAGGCGCACGGTGCCGGCGCGGCGCGAGGCGCCCGGGTCGGCCACCTTGACCACCACCGGCCAGCCGAGGCGCTCGGCGGCGGCCACGGCCCCGTCCGGCGAGCGCACCACCTCGGCGGGCCAGACGGTCAGGCCGTAGCAGGACAGCAGCTCGGTGGCGTCGATCTCGACCGGCGGCCCGGCCTGGGCGAACCCGGCCGGTGCGGCCTCGGCGTCGGGCGCGCTGCCGGACAGCGTCTCGTGGACGAGCGTCCTGGCGCGCGCGGTGTCGATGCCGTCGAGCTCCTGCGGCGGTGTCGAGGGCTGGGCCCGCCACGTGGCGTAGCGGACCACCTGGGCCAGGGCCCGCACGGCCTCCTCCGGCGCCGCGTACGACGGGATGGAGCCGCGCGAGGGCGCCGACGGGCCGGGCACGCGCAGGTCGGGATGCATGCCCAGATGGCCGCGGAACGTCGCCAGCACCGGCTTGCCCGAGTCCTTCGACACCTTCAGCAGCTCGCCGGCGACCTCCTCGGTGCGTCCGGGGATGGGCGGCATGTAGATGACGACGGCGGCGTCGACGTCGGGCGAGGCCAGCTCGCCGGCGAGGGCGGGGCCGAACTCGGCGGCGCCGGCGGCGGGGCCGAGGTTGACGGGGGCGCGCGGCTCCAGGCCGACGGCGCGGCAGGCGTGGGCGGCCAGCAGGCCGAGGGCGTCGGAGTTGGTCACGAGCGCGACCCTCGGGCCCGCGGGCAGCGGCTGGTAGGCGAGCAGCTGGCCCACGTCGAAGAGCTGGATGAGGTCGTCGACCCTGATCAGGCCCGCCTGCTCGAACAGCGAGCTGATCGCCGAGTCGGGCAGCCCCAGCTCCTCGGCCGAGTGCCCGGAGGGGGTGCCGCCGCTCTTGACCACCACGACGGGCTTGCTGCGCGCGATGCGCCTGGCCAGCCGGGTGAACTTGCGCGGGTTTCCGAGCGACTCCAGGTAGAGCAGGATGACCTCGGTGGAGTCGTCCTCCTCCCAGTACTGCAGCAGGTCGTTGCCCGAGACGTCGGCCCTGTTGCCCGCGGAGACGAACGACGAGATGCCCATGCCGCGCTGCGCCACCCGCTGCAGGAGCGCGGTGCCGAGCGCGCCCGACTGGCTGAAGAAGCCCACCCTCCCCCTGCCGGGCACGGTGGCGGCCAGGGTGGCGTTCAGCTTGACGGCCGGGTCGGTGTTGGCGATGCCTAGGCAGTTGGGGCCCACGACGCGCAGGCCGTAGGAGCGGGCGATGCGGGCCAGCTCGTCCTGCCGGGCCCGGCCCTGGTCGCCCGTCTCGCCGAAGCCGGAGGAGACCACGACCAGGCCGTGCACGCCCTTCTCCGCGCACTCCTTGACGACGTCGAGCACGCCCTCGGCCGGCACGGCGACCACGGCGAGGTCGACGTCGCCGTCGATCTCGCTCACGCTCGGGTAGGCCCGCACGCCCGCCACCGCCCGCACCTCGCGGTGCACGGGGTAGACGGGGCCGGTGAAGTCGGCGGCCAGGAGGTTGCGCAGCACGGTCTGGCCCACGCCGCCCGGCTCGCGGGAGGCGCCGATCACCGCGACGGAGCCGGGGGTGAGGAGCCTGGCGATCGAGCGGGACTCGGCGCGGTGCTCGCGGGCGATCGTCACCTCGGTGGAGGTGTCGGTGGGGGTGAGGTCGAGCGTCATGCGGACGACGCCGTCCTCGAACTGGCTCTGGGCCGTGTAACCGGCCTGCCGCAGCAGCCCCGTCATGCGCATGTTGGCGGGCAGCACGTCGGCGACGAACCGCTCGATGCCGCGCTCGCGCGCCGTGGCCGCCAGGTGCTCCAGCAGCACGGAGGCCACTCCCCTGCCCTGGTGCGCGTCCTCGACGAGGAAGGCGACCTCGGCCTCGCCGGGCCCCGTGCGGTCGTAGCGGATCACGGCCACCATCTCGGCGCCGATGGTGGCGATCAGCGCGACGCGGTTGACGTAGTCGACGTTCGTGAACCGCTCGACCTCGCGGTCGGAGAGCCGGGGGCGCGGCCCGAAGAACCGGAAATAGATCGATTCGTCGGACAGCCTCGAGTAGAAGGAACGGAGGCGGTCGGCGTCGGCGGGCCTGATCGGGCGGACGTGCGC
Source organism: Nonomuraea sp. GTA35 (assembly GCF_041950525.1). Lineage (NCBI taxonomy): Bacteria > Bacillati > Actinomycetota > Actinomycetes > Streptosporangiales > Streptosporangiaceae > Nonomuraea > Nonomuraea sp. GTA35. Next base: position 835,363 of record NZ_JBGNUV010000003.1, read on the forward strand.
GGTGCCGCCGTCGGCCAGGACGACATCGGCCTCCCAGTGAGCCGGATATTGTGCCTCCACAGTCTCGACTGTAAACCCGCATCCCATATGCCAAGACCAGGGGTCCTGTTGGGCAACGCTTGTGCATCGACTCCTGCCCGGTCTCCGGGGTACGCCCCACGGGCAGCCCGGAAGCTGTTACTTTTGCGGTGGCGTTTCAGCCGTGGTCAGGCTCGATCTGAAGGCAGCAAGGTGGTGGCATCATGACGCGGGTCGTCGTGGTGGGCGATCTCATGACCGACGCGGTCGCTCGCGCCCGTTATGCGCTCGCCCGGGCGAGCGACACCCCGGCGATCGTGACCATGCACGGCGGTGGCTCAGGGGCGAACATCTCCTCCTGGCTGGCCGTCGAAGGCGCCGAGGTGGCCTTCATCGGCCGCAGGGGCGCCGACATCACGGGGCGCAACCGCGACATGGAGCTGATGGGTTACGGCGTCGACGCCCGGCTCGTCATGGATCCCGAGCGGCCGACCGGCACCTGCGTGGTGCTGGTCACCCACAAGGGTGAGCGCACGATGCTCTCCGACCCCGGCGCGAACGCCGCCCTGTCTCCCGAGGACCTGCCGCGCGACCTGTTCGGCCAGGGCGCGCACCTGCACCTGTCGGGCTACACGCTGATCAACGAGGGCTCGCGCGACGCCGGGCTCGCGGCGCTCGACATGGCCAGGCGCTCCGGGATGTCGATCTCGGTCGACTGCGCCTCCTCGGCGCCGCTGGAGCGCACGGGCGCCGAGCCGTTCCTCGAGTGGACCAACGGCGCCAAGCTGCTGTTCGCCAACGTCGACCAGGCGAAGGTGCTGACCGGCCGCGACGACGCCGAGGCCGCCGCCAAGGTGCTGACCGCGTGGTTCCCGCAGGTCGTGATCAAGATGAACGCCGAGGGCGCGCTGTGGTTCAGCAACGGCCGCCCCGACCCGGTGCACGTGGCCGCCGACCCGGTCGACAAGATCGTTGACGGCACGGGCGCGGGTGACGCGTTCTGCGCCGGGTTCCTGCCCGCCTGGCTGGAGGGCAAGCCGCCGGCCGAGGCGCTGTCCTCCGGCTGCCGGCTGGCGGCCAAGGCGATCATGCATCTGGGCGCGCGACCGCCGTTCTAGGCTCGTTCGCCGGCATTAGGGTGGAAGATCCCTGACTGCGCGTGGATGAGGAGCCCGATGGCCGGCGTGCGCCCGTTGCGTTCGAGTGATCCGTCCTCCATCGCCTCCTACGAGCTCACCGGATTCCTCGGCGAGGGCGGGCAGGGCAGCGTCTACCTGGGGCTGTCGCCGTCCGGGGAGCAGGTCGCCGTCAAGCTGCTGCACGCGAGGTTCACCGAGGACGAGCGGGCCGTGCGGCGCTTCCTGCGCGAGGCCGACTCCGCGCGGCGGGTGGCCGAGTTCTGCACGGCGCGGGTGCTGGACGTGGGTGAGGCCGATGGGCGGCCGTACATCGTGGGCGAGTACGTCGACGGGCCCTCCCTGCACCGGCAGGTGACCGCCGAGGGGCCCATGCAGGCGACGGCGCTGGTGCGGCTGGCCGTGTCCACCGCCACCGCGCTGGCCGCCATCCACCGGGCCGGAGTGATCCACCGGGACTTCAAGCCGGGCAACGTGCTGCTCGGTCCGGGCGGGCCGCGGGTGATCGACTTCGGGATCGCGCGGGCCCTGGACGTGAGCCAGAGCGTGAGCACGAGCGTGGTGGGCACTCCCGCGTTCATGGCGCCCGAGCAGTTCCTGGGCGAGCCGCTGCCTGCCAGTGACGTGTTCGCGTGGGCCGGGACCATGGTGTTCGCGGCCACGGGGCGGGGGCCGTTCGGGTTCGGGGCGTTGCCGGTGGTGATGCATCGGATCATGAACGGGGAGCCCGACTTATCGGGGGTGCCCGGCTCGCTCGCGCCGTTGCTGCGGGCCGCCCTGTCCAAGGACCCGCATCAGCGGCCCACGGCCGACCGGCTGCTGCGGGAGCTCATCCGCACCTCGGGGCCGGCAGGCGTGCCGCAGGCGGGTCCGGCCGCTCCCGCGCCGCGTGCCGGCGGCGGCGCGGGCGGGCCGGGGGGCCGATGGGCATCGCCGGGGTCCTCACCTGCTCCGGGAGGGCCGGCGGGGGCCCGATGGGAGCCGGCGCCGTACTCGCCCGGTCCGGGAGCGGTGACGGCGCCGCGGGCGAGGGGCGGGCGAAGGTTGCTGGTGTCGCTGAGCGCGGCGGCCACGGCGCTCGTCGTGGGGCTCGCGACCTGGGCGGTCGTGCGGCTCAACGACGCCGGGAGCCCGACGCCGGCCCCGACCGCGGACCTCGCCAGGAACCCCGCGACGAGCCCGGCCGCCGGCGGGTACGGCAGCGCGCTCGCCTCCGTCGTGCGCCCGTCCCGCGAGAAGGGCGGCACGGTGCGCGTGTCCTCGCAGTCCCTGCTGGAATCCACCGATCCGGCGGACATGTTCTCGACGTACTCGCGGAACATGGTGCGCCTCTACGGCCGCTCGCTGACGTTGTTCAAGCCCGCGCCGGGCCCGGCGGGCACGGAGATCGTCCCTGACCTGGCCGAGAGCCTCGGCCAGGTGAGCGACGGCGGCAAGACCTGGACCTACAAACTCCGACAAGGCGTGAAATATCAGGACGGCACGCCGATCACCGCGCAGGACGTGAAGTACGCGGTGCTGCGCAGCATGGACCCCGGCTTCGCCCAGGGCGGGTTGTTCTTCGACGTCCTGCTCGACCTCCCCGGCGGCTACGAGGGCCCCTACAAGTCACCGGACGCCGACACCGACCGGGCGATCGAGACCCCGGACGACAGGACGATCGTCTTCCACCTGCGCAAGCCGCTGGCCACGTTCGACCACGTCGTCCAGCTGCCCGAGACGATCCCGGTGCCGAAGGCGCGCGACACGCGCCAGGACTACAAGTCGGCCGTGGTGTCCTCCGGGCCGTACCGGATCGAGAGCACCAGGGAGGACTACGTCGCGCTGGCCCGCAACCCCCACTGGGACGCGGCCACCGACCCCAACCGCACGGCCCTCCCCGACCGCTTCGTGTTCACCTACGGCATGGACGCCGGCCAGGTGACCGGCCTGCTGGAGGCGGGCAACACCGAGATGGGCGGCTTCCTGCCGGAAGACGCGTACGCGCGCATCCTCGCCGACCCCGCGCTCAAGGCACGCGCGGACGCCCCCGTGGTGGCCGTCCGCACCCTGGGGATCAACCCGCAGGTGCCGCCGCTCGACAAGCCGGAGTGCCGCCGCGCCGTGGTCCGCGCGCTCGAACTGGAGGCCGTGTCCACCGCCTCCCGCGCGGTGCCGGACCAGGCGCCCACGTCACTGGTGCCACCGGACCTGCCCGGCGAGCACTACCGCGACCCCGACCTGTCTCCGCGCGGTGACCAGGCCCGCGCCCGCGAGGCCCTGACGCGGTGCGGGCGGCCGGACGGCTTCAGCACCACCTACATCTACCGCGAGCTCCCCGGCGAGAAGGAGGCCGCGGAGGCCGTGCGGGACAGCCTGGCCAAGGTCGGCATCAAGGTCACGCTGGATCACGCGCCGGTGGAGAAGTTCCACAAGGAGTTCGGGGGCGTCCCCGCGAACCTGAAGAAGAAGGGCGTGGGGCTGATCGCCAAGGCATGGGCCCCCGACTGGCCCGACACCTACACGTACCTGCCCGCCCTGGTGGACAGCAGGGAGCTCGTGGAGGACCAGCCGTCGGTCAACCTCACCGTGCGGCTGCCCGCCGTGGACGAGCTCCTGGACAGGGCGGTCGCGGAGCCCGACCCGAAGGCCAGGGCCGGGCTGTGGGCGCAGGCGGAGCGGCGGGTGGCCGAGGAGGCGGTGCTGGTTCCGACGACGTGGCGCCGCGCGTTGCTGCTGCGCGGCGCCACGGCGACGAACCTGCACGTCAGCCCGGTGTTCGGCGACTACGACCTGGTGACCATGGGGGTGGACGCCGTCAGCTCGTGACCGCCAGGGCCAGCGGCAGGACGGCCGGCGCGCCGGCGTGGCGCACCTGGGCGGCGGCGAGCGTCATCGTCCACCCGGTGTCCACGCGGTCGTCCACCAGCAACACCGGTCCGCCGCACTGGGCGATCGCGGCGCCCAGCTCCTTGGGCATGGCCAGGGTGCCCCTGATGGCCTGCACCCGCTTGGCGCTGTTGAACTGCTTGCCCGGCGTGCCGGACCGGTAGCCCAGCTCGCCCAGGTACGTCAGCCGCCCGACCTGGGACAGCCGCTCGGCGAACCCGCGCACCAGCAGGGGCCGCGACGCGGACGGCACGTTCACCACGGCGACGGGCCGCTCGCGCCAGTCCCAGGCGGCCAGCACCTTGATCACGGCGGCGAACAGGTCGTCGGGCACCGGCCCGTCCTCCCCGGCGAACAGCTCGCGCAGCCGGTTGCCCCATCCGATGTCGGTCAGCCGCCCGAGCGCCCTGCCGGGTTCGGCGCCCAGCTCGGGCTTGATCCGCCCGGACAGGTCGGGCATGCCCGTCGGCCACTGCTTGCGGGCCTCGATCTCGACGCCCGGCCTGCTCAGCCGCTCGCGCGCGTCCTCGACGGCCTGCGCGCCGATCTCCGGCGAGCGGTGCCGCCCCGTGCAGTTGTCGCAGCGGCCGCACGGCGTGGCGGTGTCGTCGTCGAGGTGCCTGCGCAGGAACTGCTCGCGGCACTCGGTCGTGGTGAGGTAGGCGAGCATGGCCTCCTGCTCGGCCCGGCGCTCGGCGGCGATGCGCTGGTAGCGCTCGGCGTCGTACGCCCACGGCTCGCCGGTGGCCTCCCAGCCGCCCTTGACGCGGCGGACGGCGCCGTCCACGTCGAGGACCTTGAGCATCATCTCCAGCCGGCTGCGGCTCAGGTCGACGGCCGTCTCCAGGGCCGGGGTGGACATGACGCCCCGCTCCTCCAGCGTCTGCAGCGTGGCGCGGACGACGGGCTCGGGCGGGAAGGCCAGCGAGGCGAAGTACGCCCAGATGTCGCGGTCCTCGGTGCCGGGCAGCAGGATGACCTCGGCCCGCTCGACCCCGCGGCCGGCCCGTCCGACCTGCTGGTAGTAGGCGACCGGCGACTGCGGCGCGCCCACGTGCACCACGAACCCCAGGTCTGGCTTGTCGAAGCCCATGCCGAGCGCGCTCGTCGCCACCAGCGCCTTGATCTTGTTGCCGAGCAGCGCCTCCTCGGCGGCCAGCCGCTCCGACTGCTCGGTCTGCCCGGAGTAGGCGGCCACCTCCAGCCCCTGCTCGCGCAGGTAACCGGCGATCTCGTGGGCGGCGGCCACGGTGAGGGTGTAGACGATGCCGGAGCCGGGCAGCTCGCGCAGGGTCTGGGCCAGCCAGGCCAGGCGCTGCTCGGCGCCGGGCAGGCGGACGACGCTCAGGTGCAGGCTCTCGCGCTCCAGCGGCCCGCGCAGGACCAGCGTGTCGTCGCCCTCGGGCCGCAGCTCGGCCGGCAGGCGCATCTGCTCGGCCACGTCGCGGGTGACGCGCGCGTTGGCGGTGGCGGTGGTGGCCAGCACGGGGATGCCCGGCGGCAGCTCCGCGAACAGCGTGGACAGCCGGCGGTAGTCGGGCCTGAAGTCGTGGCCCCAGTCGGAGATGCAGTGGGCCTCGTCGACCACCACGAGCCCGGCGCTCTCGGCCAGCTCGGGCAGGACGTTGTCGCGGAAGTCGGGGTTGTTGAGCCGCTCCGGGCTGACCAGCAGCACGTCCACCATGCCCTCGGCGACCTGGCCGTAGATCTCCTCCCATGCCTCGGGGTTGGCGGAGTTGATCGTGACGGCTCTGATGCCCGCGCGCTCGGCGGCGGCGATCTGGTTGCGCATGAGCGCGAGCAGCGGGGAGACGATGACGGTGGGGCCCTCGCCGAGCTCGCGCAGCAGGGCGGTGGCCACGAAGTAGACGGCCGACTTGCCCCATCCGGTCCGCTGCACGACCAGCACCCTGCGCCGGTCGAGCACCAGCGCCTCTATGGCGGCCCACTGGTCGTCACGGAGGCGAGCGTGGTCGCCGGCGAGCGCCTGAAGGCGCTCTTCCGCCTCTTCCCGCAGCATCGCGGCATCGGGGGCATCAATCATGCCCCCCTTGTTACCAGACGCGCTGTTCTCTTCACTCCTCAAAACCACTTCCAGCCCTTACGGCAGGCCGCCCTCACCCCACCCGCCGCCCGTGGCCGGCCCCTGTCCAGGGAGACGCTCCTCCGGTTCACGGGCGGGCCGCCGCGACGCGCGCCACGTGGGCCGTCGAGGTGGTTCAAGGGCGGCGTGGCGGGGCGCGGCGCCCTTGAACCACCTCGACGGTCAAGCGGGCGCACGTGACGGCGGCCGGCCACGTGCGGGTTCAGCGGGCGTTCTCCTGGAGGCCCTCAGCCCCGTGCGGCGGGTGGCGGTGCCCTTGGCCGTGCCGTGACAGAGGGTCCTCCTGGCCGTGGGGAGGGTCACTTGTCCGCGTGCTCGGGGAAGGCGTTGATCGTGACGCGGTGCATGCGGCGGCGTTCGGTGTAGTCGGCGACGGCGTAGTGCTGGGTCGGGCGGTTGTCCCAGAAGGCCAGCGTGCCGGGGCGCCAGCGCAGGCGGAGCTGGAACTCCGGCGACCGGATGTGGTCGATCAGGTACGGCAGCAGCGCCTCGTTCTCCCGGTCGCTCAGCCCCACCAGCCGCGTCGTGGAGGCGCGGTTGACGAAGAGCGCCTTGCGGCCGGTCTCGGCGTGCACGCGCACCACGGGCCGCTCCACCGGCGGCCACTTCGCCTGGATCTCCGCCAGGTCGAACGGGTGGCCCTTGGCGATGGCCTTCTTCATCGACATCGTGATGTCGTGCACGGCCGTCAGCTCGTCGCACAGCCGCTGGATCGGCTTCGACAGCGTCTCGTACGCCAGGTACGTGTTCGCCCAGCACGTGTCCCCGCCCACGCTGGGCAGTTGCATGCAGCGCAGCAGCGACCCCATGGGCGGTGTCGGCTCGAAGGTGTTGTCGCTGTGCCATTCGTCCCCGCCCTCACCTTTGGGGGAGGTCTGGTCGAGGACGTGGATGGGGCTGGTGGAGTCCTTCTTGAAGGCGGGATGGTTGAGCGTGCCGAAGTTCAGGGCGAACTGCAGGTGCTGCTCGTCGTCGATGGGCTGGTCGCGGAAGAACAGCACGAGGTGCTTGAGCCACCCCGCCCGCAGGGTCGCGACCTCTTCCTGCGACAGCGGCTTGCGCAGATCGACCCCGGTGACCTCGGCGCCGATGTGCTTGGTCACGGGATGGAACTCGATCATGACACCTCCGGTGAACAGGCGGGAACCCCTCGGACAGAACGTAAGACCCAAGCAATTGCTTGGTCAAGGCGCTGGAAGGCGACCGATCCATTGCTCGAACACATCTGCGATAAATCGAGTAGGATGCCGGAGCAGACGTTCTCATCGCACCTGTCGACCGCATGCGGAAAGATCGTTACCGTGGCGTGAGCGTCGCCCTGGATATGCCACGCAAGACCCGGCTCGTGCCATCATCTCCAGGGGCACACACGTCGGATCCCCGCGACGGGGGCAGGTTACGTCGACGCCTCGCACGCCGATCTGACGCTTCGCAAGCGGGCTGACGGCTACGGTTACAGCACGAGAACAGAAGGAGGATGCGCTTCCCCTCGGCGCGACGGCCGAGGCAGCCGCGCAGCACAAGATGGCCCGACGCACGACTGCACCCCCGCCTGAGGACTTCGAGGAGCGGATCGTCGACATCGACGTCTCCGCCGAGATGCGCGCGAGCTACCTCGAGTACGCGTACTCAGTGATCTATCAGCGTGCCCTGCCCGACGCGCGCGACGGCCTCAAGCCCGTGCAGCGGCGCATCCTGTACTCGATGAGCGAGATGGGCCTGCGCCCCGACCGCGGGCACGTCAAGTCGTCCCGCGTTGTCGGCGACGTCATGGGCAAGCTGCACCCCCACGGCGACAGCGCCATCTACGACGCGCTGGTCCGCCTGGCGCAGCCGTTCTCCATGCGGCTGCCGCTGGTCGACGGCCACGGCAACTTCGGCTCGCCCGACGACCTGCCCGCCGCCATGCGTTACACCGAGGCCAGGCTGGCCCCGGCGGCCATGCTCATGGTCGAGTCGCTCGACGAGGACACCGTCGACTTCAAGCCCAACTACGACGGCCAGGAGACCGAGCCCACGGTCATGCCGTCGGCGTTCCCCAACCTCCTGGTCAACGGCACCAGCGGCATCGCGGTGGGCATGGCCACCAACATGGCGCCGCACAACCTCGTCGAGGTCGTGGCCGCCGCCCGCCACCTGATCAAGAAGCCGGACGCGACGCTCGACGAGCTGATGAAGTACGTGCCGGGGCCCGACCTGCCGACCGGCGGCTCGATCATCGGGCTGCAGGGCGTGCGCGACGCGTACGAGACGGGGCGCGGCACGTTCCGCATGCGGGCCAAGTGCGTGGTCGAGCAGATCACGCCGCGGCGCAAGGGCATCATCGTCACCGAGCTGCCCTACAACGTGGGCCCCGAGCGCGTGGTCACCAAGATCAAGGAGCTGGTGACCAGCAAGAAGCTCCAGGGCATCGCCGACCTGAAGGACCTCACCGACCGGCACAAGGGCCTGCGGCTGGTCATCGAGATCAAGAACGGCTTCATCCCCGAGGCTGTGCTGGAGGAGCTCTACCGGCTGACGCCGATGGAGGAGACCTTCGGCATCAACAACGTCGCCCTGGTCGACGGCGAGCCGCGCACCCTCGGGCTGCGCGAGATGCTGCAGGTCTACGTCGACCACCGGCTGGAGGTCGTGCGCCGCAGGTCGGAGTTCCGCCGGCGCAAGCGCGAGGAGCGCCTGCACCTGGTCGACGGCCTGATCATCGCGCTGCTCAACATCGACGAGGTCATCCAGGTCATCCGTTCCTCCGACGACTCCGCCCAGGCGCGCACCCGCCTGATGGAGGTCTTCGACCTGACCGACATCCAGGCCGCCTACATCCTCGACACGCCGCTGCGCCGCCTGACCCGCTACGACAAGCTGGAGCTCGACCGCGAGAAGGAGACGTTGAGCGACGAGATCGCCAAGCTCACCGAGATCCTCTCCTCCGAGGCCAAGCTCCGCCAGGTCGTCTCGGGCGAGCTGGCCGACGTGGCCAAGAAGTACGGCACGCCGCGCCGCACGGTCCTGCTGGAGGCGCCCGGCGTGACCCGCACGCCCGTGGTGGATCTGCAGGTGGCCGACGACCCGTGCCTGGCCATGCTCTCCTCGACCGGCCTGCTGGCCCGCACCCCCGACGCCACGCCGCTGCCCGGCGAGGGCGAGCGCGCGGCGCACGACGTGCTGCTCAGCGTGGTGCGGACATCCGTGCGCGGCGAGGTCGGCGTGGTCACCTCCCACGGCCGGCTGATCCGGGTGCAGGTGGTCGACCTGCCCACGCTGCCGCCGTCGGCCAACCCGCCGTCGTTGTCAGGCGGGCATCCGGTGTCCGAGTACGTCTCCCTGCAGCCCGACGAGAAGGTGGTCGGCCTGGGCTCCCTCGACCCCGACGGGCCCGGCCTGGCGCTGGGCACCGCGCAGGGCGTGGTCAAGCGGGTGGTGCCCGACTACCCGGCCAACCGCGACGACTTCGAAGTGATCACCTTGAAGGACGGCGACAGCGTGGTGGGCGCGGTCGAGCTGGAGTCCGAGTCCCACGACCTGGTGTTCATCTCCTCCGACGCGCAGCTCCTGCGCTACCCCGCCTCGCTCGTGCGGCCGCAGGGCCGTCCGGCGGGCGGCATGGCGGGCATCCGGCTCGACGACGGGGCCAGGGTGATCTGGTTCGGGGTGGTCGATCCCGAGCGTCCCGCGCATGTGGTCACCGTCGCCGGCTCCTCCACGGCGCTGCCCGGCACGCAGGTGGGCGGCGGCAAGGTGTCCGACTACGCCGAGTTCCCCGCCAAGGGGCGCGCGACGGGCGGTGTGCGGGCCCAGCGGTTCCTGAAGGGCGAGGACGAGTTGCTGCTGGCCTGGGCCGGTCCGGCGCCCGCCAAGGCCGTCTCGGCGGTGGGCAAGCCGGTGCCGCTGCCGGAGGAGGTCGGCCGCAGGGACGGGTCCGGCGTGCGGCTCACGCACACGATCGGCGCCGTCGGCGGCGCCCTCGGCTCCGGCCCCGAGCCGCAGCCGGGCGGCCAGGCTCCGGCGGCCGGCGGCTCCGGCGACGACTCCGCCGACGAGTAGCCGTCGCGGTGGCATGACCCGCTGCGGCGGCCCGCCCGGGAGCAGTCCCCTATCGCCCGGCCCGGGCCGCCGCAGCGGGAGCCCTACACGTCCCGGCAGAGGCAGAACGGGTGCCCCGCCGGGTCGAGGAACACCCGGAAGCTGTCCTCCTCGCTGGGCTGGTGCTCGTGCTTGGTAGCGCCGATCTTGAGCACCTGCCGCTCGGCCTCGTCCATGTCCGTCACCGTGAGGTCGAGGTGGAACTGCTGCGGCCGGTCGGTGCTGGGCCACACGGGCGGCTGGTGGTCGGGAGCGAGCTGGAAGGCCAGCCGCTTGGGCGAGCCGCCGTCGCTGACCACCACCCAGTCGTCCTCGACCGAGACGACCGGCCAGCCCAGCAACTGGGAGTAGAAGCCGGCCAGCCCCTGGGGATCCGGACAGTCCAGCACGACGGTTCTGAACTCGGCGATACCGCCCATGCCTATCGGCTCCTTTCACGAGACAATGGGTGCCATGGCTGCCAACTCGTTCATGGTTCCGCTCGGCACTCCCGCGCCCGCGTTCGACCTGACCGCCATCGACGGCGGCAGCGTATCGCTGGAAGATCTCAAGGGCTCTCCCGCCACTCTCGTGGTCTTCCTCTCGAACCACTGCCCGTACGTGCGGCACATCGAATCCGGCCTCGGCGCCCTGGCGAGGGACTACGGGGCGAGGTTGTCGATCGTCGCCATCTGCAGCAACGACAGCGTGAACTACCCCGACGACGACCCCACACACCTCGCGGAGCAGGCCGCCCGGGCCGGGTTCACCTTCCCGTACCTGCTGGACGACACCCAGGACGTCGCCAAGGCCTACCGCGCGGCCTGCACCCCCGACTTCTTCCTGTACGACTCCCAGTTCCAGCTCGTCTACCGGGGCGAGTTCGACGGCGCGCGGCCGGGCAACGACGTGCCGGTGACCGGCTCGTCCCTGCGGCCCGCCATCGACGCCCTGCTCGACGGCGGGCAGGTGCCCGAGCAGCAGAACCCCTCGCTCGGATGCGGCATCAAGTGGAAGCCCGGCAACGAACCCATGTGATCTTTCTGGTCTCCTCTCGCTCCGTCGCTCTATGATCACCAGCAGTCCCGGGCGAGTCACCGACGACGCGAATGGAGACCGTGATGGTCGCACCACGGACTGCCTTACCCGCTCTGGCCCTGGTGGCCCTGCTCGCCGCCGGCTGCGTCAACCCCGCTGAACGGCCGGGCGGCGCCACCGGCCCGGCCACGTCCGGCACGGCGAACCGGATCGGCTTCTTCGGCTTCGCCAAGGCCAACTCCTTCTCCGCGGCCACGTTCGCCGGGGTCGAGGAGCACGCCAGGGCCGGCGGCGCCACGGCCGAGTTCCTCGACCCCAACTTCGACGCCCAGGCCCAGGTGCAGCAGCTCCAGGACGCGGTGACGGCCAAGCGGTTCGACGTGTTCGTCGTGCAGGCCAACGACGGGGCGGCCGTGGTGCCGGCGATCCGGTCCGCCGTACGGGCGGGGATCACGGTCGTCGTGCAGTTCACCCCCGTCGGCACCCGGTACGACACCGCCGAGCCGCAGGTGGACGGCACGATCACGCTCGTGGACGTGCCCACGCTGAACGGCGAGGGCCTCGGCAGGCTGGCGATCCAGGCCTGCCGCAGCAGGAAGGCGAGCCCCTGCGAGGTCGCCTACCTGGAGGGCCTGAAGGCGCTGCCCCTGGACAACGCCCGCACCCGGGCGGCACTCGGCGTGCTGGAGGCCGCGCCCGGCGTGCGGGTCAAGGCCCGGGCCGAGGGCGGCTACACGCAGGAGAGCGGGCGCAGGGCCATGCAGGACATCCTGCAGAAGGACCCCGGCATCGACGTGGTCATCGGCTCCTCGCAGGCCGTGCTCGGCGCCGAGGCCGTCGCAAGGGGCAAGGACATCCTGTACGTGGCCAACGGCGCCTCCCGCCAGACCGTCGAGGCGGTCCGGGAGGGCCGCTGGTTCGCCGCGTACTACCTGCCCGTCAAGACCCTCGGCGCCAAGGCCGCGGAGCTGGGCCTGGCCAAGGCGCGGGGCGGCAGCGTGCCCGCCACGAACGTGATGACCGACGTCGCGCCCGGCACGGCCATGGGCACCAAGGACGCGCTGGCCCAGGTGCGCGGCGAATACGACGAATGACCCGCGACCACGGCATCCTCGCCGGGGCCGCGGCCCTGGTGGTGCTGCTCTCGCTGGCCACGGACACGTTCCTGACGCCGGGGAACCTCGTCAACCTGCTCGACCAGACCGTCGTGGTGGGGCTGCTGGCGTGCGGCATGACGCTGTGCGTGATCTGCGGCGTGTTCGACCTGTCGGCCGGCGCGGTGCTCGCCGTGAGCGCCATCGTCGCGGTGGTCGTCACCGAGCGCGTCGGCGTCCCCGCCGGGTACGCGGCGGCGGTCGCGACCGGCGCCCTGCTCGGCACGGTCAACGGCGTGGTCGTGGTGCTGTCGCGGGTGCACTCGTTCATCGTCACGCTGGCGCTCGGCCTGGTGCACCGGGGCCTGGCGCTGGTCGTCACCGGCGGCGCGATCGTCTACCCCGGCCCGCCCCGGCTGGCGGCGTTCCAGTCGCTGAGCTGGCCGACCGTGCTGGGCGGCGTCACCGCGGCCTCGCTGCTGCTGGTCGTGGTGGCCGTCGTCACGTCGGTGCTGCTGTCGGGCACCACGTTCGGCCGCCGGGTGTACGCGGTCGGCGGGAACCCCACGGCGGCCTGGCTGTCCGGGATCGGCGTGCGGTCGGTCCGCGTGGGCGTCTTCGCGATCAGCGGGGTCTGCGCGGCCCTGGCCGGGCTGGTGCTGGCCGCCCGGGGCGGCTCGGCGCAGTCGGACATGGGCACGCTGCTGGAGCTGACGGCCATCGCGGCGGCCGTGATCGGCGGGACGAGCATCCTCGGCGGGCAGGGCACGGTCTGGCGCGGCATGGCGGGCGTGCTGATCCTGACGCTCATCGGGAACGGCTTCAACCTGCTCGGCTGGGACACCACCTACCGCCCGATCGTCGAAGGACTGCTGATCCTGGGGGCGGTGAGTCTCGATCAGCGGCTCAGGCACCGAGGTGTTTGACAGGAAAGATCCACAAACTTGTCACGGGGACGTTACGATCTGTTCCATTCGTTTGGCGGATCTCGAAGGGCCCAGATGACCAACCCCCCGCGCGTACCGAAGGGCATCAATCCCCACATCCCCAACGCCGCGCGCATGTACGACTATTATCTCGGCGGCAAGGACAACTTCGCGGCCGACCGCGCGGCCGCCGAGAAGATCATGGCGCTGGGGCCCAGCCGGGAGATCTGCCTGGCCAACCGGCGGTTCCTGGGCAGGGCCGTGCGCCATGTCGCCGGCCTCGGCATCGACCAGTTCATCGACCTCGGCACCGGCCTGCCCAACCAGAACAACGTGCACGAGGTCGCCCGGGAAGTCCATCCGGACGCGCACGTCGTCTACGTCGACTACGACCCCGTGGTGATCGTCCACGCCCGCGCCCTGCTGGCAGGCACCGACTCCAAGATCACCATCGTGCACGCCGACATCCGCGCGCCCGCCACCGTCCTCGACGCGCCGGAGACCGCCCAGCTCATCGACTTCAGCCGGCCGGTGGGCGTGGTGTTCCTCGGCGTGCTGCACTGCCTGACCGACGCGGAGGACCCGTGGGGGGTCGTGGCCGCCTTCCGCGAGCGGCTGGCGTCCGGGAGCGCGCTCATCCTCTCCCACCTCACCGACGACGCCCATCCCGAGGTGGGCAAGGCGGCGCGGGAGGTGTACGACGAGGCGGACGCGCCGCTGATCCACCGCGGCCACGCAGCGGTCACCCGCATGTTCGAGGGCTTCGACCTGCTGGAGCCCGGCGTGACGCATGTGGGCGACTGGCGGCCCGACGAGGCGTGGGAGACGGAGCTTGCGGGCGGCGAGTGGTGGTACGTCGGCGTCGGCCGCAAACCCTGACGCCGACGCGGTGGCACGCCGGCGTCGGCTGCGACCCCTGACGCCGCTTACGTGCCGGAGGCCACGAACCGCGGGCCGGAGACCCCGGACCGGAGACTGCGGACCGGAGACTGCGGACCGGAGGCGACGGGCCGGAGGCTAGGTACTGGCGGCGGCGATGGCGGCGGGCAGGGCGAGCAGCAGTTCGTGCGGCTCACCACCCTCCCAGTGCCGGATCAGCTGGTTGCCCGCCTCCCCCGGATCGAACTCCTCACATCCCAGCGGCCCGAAGCAGCCCGCCTGGTCCAGCATGAGGATGAGCGGATCGTCGTCCGGGAGGCTGCCCGCGTAGGCGGCGGCATCGAGGAGGGCAAGGGCACACCTGGCGTTGCGGCCGTCATCCCTGGTCTCCACACGATCAAGGCGGCGCCGGGCCTGGGCGCGGAGGTACACGGCGAGCGATTCTGACCTACTCACGACAAACCTTCTTGGATTACGTACGTACGGCTACGACATCATCACTCAAGGTGAACGGTTTTCGTGGGAGGTTTGCCAACTCCAGCCTGTCGCCACCCCGCCATCGCGAGATCTGAGGCATGAGGGATTATTTGTGCCATGAGTGCGTTCGACGACCTGTATGCCGCCAACGTGAAGTTCGCCGAGACGTTCGGCAACTCCGGCCTCACCGGCCGGGCAGCGCGCGGCCTCGCCGTTGTGACCTGCATGGACTCCCGCATCGACCCGCTCGGGCTCCTCGGACTGAAGCCCGGCGACGCCAAGATCCTGCGCAACGCCGGCGCCCGCGTGACGGACGACGTGCTGCGCACGCTGGTGCTGGCCGTCGTCCTGCTCGGGGTGGAGCGGGTGCTGGTCATGCCGCACACGGACTGCGGGATGGCGAAGGTGACGGACGCGGACGTGCACGCGATGGCGAACGAGCGCGGGATCGACACGCGCAGCCTGGAGTTCCACACGGTGCCGGACCAGAACGAGGCGCTCAAGCACGACCTGACCAGGATCAGGACGTTCCCGTTCCTGCCGTCGGAGATGCCGGTGGGCGGGGCGATCTACGACGTCCACACCGGCAGGCTCACCCCGTCCGACCACTGACCCTGCCGCAGGGGCACCCGGCCCGCCCTGTGGCGCCGGGAACGCCCCTCAGAGGCCCCAGCCCGTGCGAGAAGGGCCCGGACGTGCACGGAGGGGCAGGAGGCACACACGAGCCTCCACGGGGCACCACAGCCCCGCAGAGACCCCAGACCGCCACTGTGACGGCCGGCGTCGCCCTGCACAACACGCCCCCGCCCGCCCGCAGGCTGCCGACGAACGCGCCAGCGCGTCGGCCTGCATGCCAAACGCGCGCCCATAAGCCCGCAAGCGAATGCGCCCGCCCGTAGTCCTACGGGCGGGCGCACGTCAGCGCGTCGGCATGCACGCGAACGTGGCCATCACGCCCTCAAGCCCGGCGGCCCTGAATTCCGGCAACCC
Organism: Nonomuraea sp. GTA35; assembly: GCF_041950525.1. Classification (NCBI taxonomy): domain Bacteria; kingdom Bacillati; phylum Actinomycetota; class Actinomycetes; order Streptosporangiales; family Streptosporangiaceae; genus Nonomuraea; species Nonomuraea sp. GTA35. Next base: position 850,952 of record NZ_JBGNUV010000003.1, read on the forward strand.
CGGAATCCCGGCAGCCTGAATCTCTACATCCACGCCCGCAGACCTGCATCACGCCACACGAACCGCCCGACCCCGAACGCGGGCCGGGCGGGATCGCGACGGCGGAGGACAGCCCCGCCCCGCCGCCCGCAGGCGGCCGGCCGGGCCGGCCAGGCCGGCCAGGTCAGGCGTCGATGTGGTCGCGATCCACCTCGGCCGCGCTGCTGACGATGAACTCCCGCCGCGGCGCGACCTCACTGCCCATCAGCAGGTTGAAGATCCCCTCGGCCCCTTCGGCGTCCTCGATCCGCACCCGCCGCAGGATCCGGTGGCGCGGGTCCATCGTGGTCTCCGCCAGCTGGTCGGCGTCCATCTCGCCCAGACCCTTGTAGCGCTGCACCGGGTCCTTCCACCGCTTGCCGCGCCGCTCCAGGTCGCGCAGCACCTTCTGCAGCTCGGCGTCGGAGTAGCAGTAGATGTACTTCTCCTTGCCCCGCCCCGGGTTGGTCAGCTCGATGCGGTGCAGCGGCGGCACGGCGGCGAACACCCGCCCGGCCTCCACCATCGGCCGCATGTAGCGGTGGAACAGGGTCAGCAGCAGGCAGCGGATGTGGGCGCCGTCGACGTCGGCGTCGGCCATGAGGATGACCTTGCCGTAGCGGGCGGCGTCGATGTCGAACGAGCGCCCGGAGCCGGCACCGACGACCTGGATGATCGCGGCGCACTCGGCGTTCTTGAGCATGTCGCTCACGGACGCCTTCTGAACGTTGAGGATCTTGCCCCGGATCGGCAGCAGCGCCTGGAACTCCGAGTCGCGGGCCAGCTTCGCCGTGCCGAGGGCGGAGTCACCCTCGACGATGAACAGCTCGCTGCGGTCGAGGTCGTCGCTGCGGCAGTCGACCAGCTTCGCGGGGAGCGCGGAGTTCTCCAGGGCGCTCTTGCGGCGCTGGTTGTCGCGGTGCTCGCGGGCCGCGATGCGGGCCTTCGCCGCGGCCACGATCTTCTCCAGCACGGCCCGCAGCGGCTGCTTGTAGCCGCGCGGCGGGTTCGTGAACAGCTCCTTGAGCTCGCGCGAGACCACGTGGGAGACGATGCGGGTGGCCGCGGAGGTGCCGAGCACCTCCTTGGTCTGCCCCTCGAACTGCGGCTCCGGCACCCTGACCGTGACCACGCCGGTCAGGCCCTCGGAGATGTCGTCCTTGGTGACGGGGTCGTCGCCGTTCTTCAGCAGGCGGGTCTCGCGCAGCAGCTCGTTGATCGTGCGGACGAGGCCGCGCTCGAACCCGGTCAGGTGCGTGCCGCCCTTGGGCGTGGCGATCACGTTCACGAACGAGCGCACGGTGGACTCGTAGCTCTTGCCCCAGCGGATCGCCACGTCCACGCTGAGCTCGCGCTGCACCTCGGTGGGCGTCATGTGGCCCTGGTCGTCGAGGACCGGCACGGTCTCGTGGAAGTGGCCGACGCCCTGCAGGCGCAGCACGTCGCAGACGGGCTCGTCGCGGGCCAGGAACTCGGCGAACTCGGAGATGCCGCCCTCGAAGCGGAACTCCTCCTCGATGCGCTCCTCGTGCCTGCTGTCGTAGAGGGCCAGGGTCAGGCCCGGCACCAGGAAGGCGGTCTGCCGCAGGCGTACGTGGATCTCGTCGACCGAGACCTCGGCGTCGGGCAGGAAGATCTGCTTGTCGGCCCAGAAGCGCACCCGGGTGCCGGTGACGTTCTTGGGGAGCTTGGCGCCCAGGCGCAGGCCGGACTTCTTCTTGAACTTGGCCGTCGGCCCCTCGCCGTCGAAGACGCCGGTGACGCCGCGGCGGAAGCTGATCTCGTGGACGAGCCCGTCGCGGTCGACCTCGACGTCCACCCGGGAGGACAGCGCGTTGACCACGGAGGCGCCCACGCCGTGCAGGCCGCCGGAGGCGCCGTACGAGCCGCCGCCGAACTTCCCGCCCGCGTGCAGCTTGGTGTAGACGAGCTCCACGCCGGCCAGGCCGGTCTTCGGCTCGACGTCCACCGGGATGCCCCGGCCGTTGTCGCGGACCTCGATGGAACCGTCCGCGTAGAGCTCTACCTCGATCCGGTCACAGTGGCCGGCCAGCGCCTCGTCGACGCCGTTGTCCACGATCTCCCAGAGGCAGTGCATGAGCCCGCGACTGTCGGTGGACCCGATGTACATGCCCGGGCGTTTCCGCACGGCCTCCAGGCCCTCAAGCACCGAGAGGTGACGAGCCGTGTAACCCGCCTCCACAAGCGTCACTCCAGCTCCCCTGGTCTAGGCATCGAACACGTGTGCGTAGCCTACCGTTCTTCCCCTACGCGCGCGTACAAGCTTGCCATGGCGTCACGTTTGCCGTTACCAACCGGCTGATCGTCATTACTTTGGGACACATTCTGCTCTGGGCGTAGAGAGGGGGCGGTTGGGAACGTCCAGGTCCGGTTAGATGTTGTTCCAAGTGACTGACGCCAGATCCTCGCTTCGGCGGGGGTGACCCGAAAGGCGATACGTGACTGGAGCTCTCGCCCCCGTTAAGCCGCTGACGGCCCTCGACCGCTGCGACCGCTGCGGTGCCCAGGCCTACATTCGCGCGACCCTGCCTGTGGGTGGGGAGCTGCTTTTCTGCGCCCACCATGGGCGTCAGCACATCGCAGCGTTGCGTGAAAAGGGCGCCGACATCCTGGACGAGTCGGCTCGACTCAGCGAAACCTCTTCCATTGCCCCCAACGACGAGCGCTGACCTGCGCTGGTCGTGATGAGATAACCACATATTGCATGAGCAGTACGGCGACCCTGGGGCAGCCCGGGGTCGCCGTTCTGCTTCCACACACGCGCACACCGCATGCTCACACCCCCTCCGCCGCCACCTCCGGCGGCCGCTGAGCCGGCCGGTGACCGCGGCGTGCGATGCCCGCGCGGCATGGTGGTGCCCGCATGGCGTGGACGACCCGCGTGGCATGTGGCGCTCGTGATGATCCGCGTGGCGCGGCCGAGGCGCCTTGCCGCTCGACGTCACCGGACCCGGTAGTGGTACCGCCCCGCGATCTCGAAGCCTTCGCTCCGGTAGAGCGCCTGAGCTCCGGTGTTCGCCGCCGTCACGACCAGGTAGGCGGACCCGAACCCGTCCCCGGCCCGTGCCACCAGAGCCCGCAGCACCCTCCGCGCCAGCCCTCTGCGCCGGGCCTCGGGAAGGGTGGCCATGCAGTAGATCCCGAGCGTGTCGCCCTGCGGGACGGCCCGCCCGACGGCGAGCGGCACGCCGTCCTCCTCGTACGCCGCGTACCAGGCAGGCACCCCTGTGCAGATGCGCTCGGCCTCCTTCTGGCCGCTCCCGTACCGGCCGTCCACCGCCCACCAGGTCTCCAGCCACTGCGGCCACGGCCGTTCCTCGGTCCGGACCTCGCGCGCGGGCTCGCCCTTGGGCGTACCGGCCATCACCAAGGTGGGATCGACCAGCTCGTACCCCCGGCGCTCCAGTTCCTCGTCCAGCCCGGGCGGAGCCGCGAGCCCCAGCGAGAAGACGCAGCGCTGCCCGCGCTCTCCGTAGAACGCCTCCGCCGCGCGGATCGCGCCGTCCAGGTCGGCGGGCATGCTCGTGGCGAGCACGGAGTTGGCGCGCTTCGTCACCCCGTCGGCGCGGCGGAACACCCACCCGTCGTGGGCACGCTGCTCGTACGCGGGCCAGGCCTCATGAACAAGACGGTCGACATCCATCCGCGCAGACTAACCGCCCTGAGGAGCTGCCCGGTCCGCCGGGTAGGGCGCTGGCCTGGGCCAATAAGGTAGGGGGCTGTGTTGATTCTGTTGCCGCCGTCCGAAGGCAAGGCCTCGGAGGGCAGCGGGCCTCCCCTGGGCGAGCTGTCCTTCCCTGCCCTCGACAAGTCCCGCACGCGGGTGCTGAACGCGCTGATCCGCGCCTCCAAGCGCCGCGACGCCCTCGACGTGCTCGGGCTGACGCCGGGGCTGGCGGGCGAGCTGGCCAGGAACGCGGCGCTGAAGACCGCCTCCACCCTGCCCGCCGCCGCGCTCTACACCGGCGTGCTGTACGACAATCTCGGCCTGGACACGCTGGACGAGGAGCCGAGGAGGCGGGCCGAGGAGGCGTTGCTGATCTTCTCGGGGCTGTGGGGTGTGGTGAAGATCACAGATTGGATCCCGCCGTACCGCCTCTCGATGGGCGTCACCCTGCCGCCGATCGGCGGGCTGGCCGCGTTCTGGCGTCCCAGAATCACGAAGGAGCTGGATCGGATTCCGGGGCTGGTGGTGGATCTCCGCTCGGCCACGTACGCGGGGGCCTGGCAGCCGGGCTCGCGCTCGGTGACGGTACGGGTCTTCCGTGACGGGAAGGTCGTCAGCCACATGGCCAAGGCCACCCGGGGCGAGATCGCCCGCGCCCTGCTGTGCCAGGAAGCGGCCCCGGCGAGCCCGGACGAGCTGGCCAAGACCCTCGACGACCTGGGCTACACCGTCGCCCTCGCCGAGCCCTCCCGCCCCACCCGCCCCTGGGTCCTGGACGTTCACGTCACCGACCCGACATGACCTGACGGACTGACCGGCGATTACGGCGAACGCCCGGGCGTGTCGGGTCGCACCGAGACGCCGCGCGCTCGCCCATGCGGGCGGGGTGCCGCGCCGGTCCGCCGTCCACGTCGCGCCGGGACTCCGCCGCGCACCGTCTCACCGACGCGACGCCGAGCCCGAGCGACCGGCCAGGCACCAGGAAGCAACCCCGAGCCTGAGCCGAAACAGGAGCCCGGGCCCGGGTCGCGAAACGCCGCGCGCCCCGCCGGGAACTCCCGGCGGGGCGCGCGGTACGAGCAGATCAGCCCGAACGGGTCTCAGTCCAGGTAGTCCCGCAGGACCTGGGACCGCGACGGGTGACGCAGCTTGGACATGGTCTTGGACTCGATCTGGCGGATGCGCTCACGGGTGACCCCGTAAACCTTGCCGATCTCGTCCAGCGTCTTCGGCTGACCGTCGGTGAGGCCGAACCGCATCGACACGACGCCCGCTTCGCGTTCCGACAGCGTGTCGAGAACGGAGTGCAGCTGCTCCTGCAGCAGCGTGAAGCTGACGGCGTCGGCCGGCACGATGGCCTCGGAGTCCTCGATGAGGTCGCCGAACTCGCTGTCGCCCTCCTCACCCAGCGGGGTGTGCAGGGAGATGGGCTCGCGGCCGTACTTCTGGACCTCGACGACCTTCTCGGGCGTCATGTCCAGCTCGCGGGCCAGCTCTTCCGGCGTGGGCTCGCGGCCGAGGTCCTGCAGCATCTGCCGCTGGACGCGGGCCAGCTTGTTGATCACTTCGACCATGTGGACCGGGATGCGGATGGTCCGCGCCTGGTCGGCCATGGCACGCGTGATCGCCTGCCGGATCCACCACGTGGCGTAGGTGGAGAACTTGTAGCCCTTGGTGTAGTCGAACTTCTCGACGGCCCTGATCAGGCCCAGGTTGCCTTCCTGGATCAGGTCGAGGAACAGCATGCCGCGCCCGGTGTAGCGCTTGGCCAGCGAGACCACGAGCCGGAGGTTGGCCTCCAGCAGGTGGTTCTTGGCACGGCGGCCGTCTTCGGCGATCCACTCCAGCTCGGCCTTGACGTCGACGGGCAGCCCGTCGGTCTCGCCGCCGCCGAGCTGCTCCTCGGCGAACAGGCCCGCCTCGATGCGCTTGGCCAGCTCGACCTCCTGCTCGGCGTTGAGCAGGGGGACCTTGCCGATCTGCTTGAGGTAGTCCTTCACCGGGTCGGCGGTGGCGCCGGCGGCGGCCACCTGGGCCACCGGAGCGTCATCGTCGTCGTCGGAGAGGATGAGGACCTCTTCCTCGGTCTTCTGCGCGGCGGCGACGTCGGCGGCCTTGGGCTCGTCGTCGGATTCGTCGTCGTCGGAGTCACCCTCGGACTCGGACTCGTCCTCGGCGACGATCTCGTCGTCGACTTCGATGTCCTCGAGGTCCTCCAGCTCCACGTCGCCGTCGAGCTCGATGTCCTCGTCGTCGTCCGTCTCGCCCCGCGGGGCCTCGGGCGCCTTCGGCTTGGTGTCGGCAGGCCCAGCGTTCTTCTGCTCGGCCTTCTTGGCGGCGGCGGGTGCCGCGGCCTTCTTCGCCGCCGGGGCGGCCTTCTTGGCAGGGGCCGCCTTCTTGGCGGCCGGCTCGGCTTCGGCGGTGCCCACGACCGCGGTCACGGTCTCGGGCTGCTGCTCTTTGGCGGCCGCCGCTGTCTTGGTCTTGACGGGGGCGGCAGTGCGGCGCTTTGCTGGACCACGAGACTTCTTCGGCGCAGCCGAATCCGCGGCGGTCACCACCACGGTCACGCCCTCTTTGCTGAGGTTCCGCAAGAACGCGGCGGCGTGCGACATGGGGATGTCCGCCTCCTCGAAGGCCTGACGGACATCCTCAGACTCGAGGAAACCCTGCGAGCGCCCACGCTCGAGCAGTCGCTGAATGACGGGCTCGTTCAGCTCTTGTGGCTTCGAGCGAGTCGAACTTGCAGGCGACACGAACACCTCTCGAACGAACGCGTGGCGACAATGGACCCAGATGCCCGCTGGGGGGCTGTTGCCTCTCTCGGAGATCGGTGAGGCCGTGCGGACCGCGACGGACCTGCACAGCATTGTGGCACGACCCCGCACTCCATACGGCCACCTCCCGGCGGTTGACCTCCACCCTAGGCCGACCGAGACAGTAGTGCGTACGTAAGCGGGGCACTGATACCCGAAAGCAACCGTTATGACTGTTTCATTCAGTCACTCTTCGTGGCTGGTGGGACGTGGATTGCGAGCGCGGTAACGTCATCATCCTGTTCATATCCAGACAACATCCGGTCAACCAGGAAGTCCAGCAGCATGTGAGGACTACTCACCACCTCAGGCGGCGCTTCGGTCACAACACTGCAAATCTCTGCGAGCCCGGCATCCAGCCCACGCTTCCGGTTCTCGACGAGTCCGTCGGAGTAGAGCACGGCGGTATGGCCGGGCGGCACCACGAACCGGAACTGCCTTCGGCTGGTCGGCCAGCCTAGCGGAGTGCCCGGCTCGGCGTCGCAGAGGATCGCCGTGCCCTGTGGCGAGACCAGGACGGGTGGCGGGTGACCGGCCAGGGCCAGCGTGCCCTCGCCGGTGACGGGCTCGACCACCATGTACGCCAGCGTCGTGACCTGCTCTTCCTCCTCCGTGGCCTCGAAGACCCGGTCGAGACCGGTGAGCACGGCCGCGGGCGGCGGGTTGGTCAGCGCCAGGGCGCGCATGGCGTTGCGGATGCGGCCCATCCCCGCGGCCGCCTTGACGCCCTTGCCCATGACGTCGCCGACGACCGCCGCGACACGCCCGTCCTGCAGCACGAACGCGTCATACCAGTCGCCGCCGACCTGCACGTGGCGGCTGCCGGAGCGGAAGCGCTGGGCCAGCACCAGGCCCTTGACCACCGGCAGGCGGTCGGGCAGCAGGCTGCGCTGCAGCGTCTCGGCGGTGCGGTGCTCGCGCTCGAAGAGCGTGGCCCGCTCCACCGCGAGCGCGCACTGGCCGGCCAGCGCCTCCAGGAAGACGCCGTCCTCCTGGGAGATCTTCTGCGGCCTGGTGAAGGAGAACCGGAGCGCTCCCAGGGCGCGTCCCGCGGCCAGCAGCGGCAGGCCCACCCAGGCCCGCTCGTCGCCGTGGGCGAGGAACCCCGCCAGCACCTCCTCGTCGCCGCCCGCCTCCAGGAGCTGCGCCTTCAGCGACTCGGGCGACTCGGCGAACACGGGCCGGCGGCTGTTGACGGCCATGGTCATCACGTTGGAGTGGGACAGCGGGATCTCGTCGCCCGTCGCCCCGGAAGCCTCCAGGATGCCCTCGCCGTTGATCAGCTTGAGCGCGGCGCGGTCGGTGTCGAGCAGCGCGACCGCCGAGCGGTCCGCGGCCAGCGCGGTGCGGCCGACGTCGATGATGACCTGCACCACCTGCTCGACCGTCAGCGCCTCCGCCAGCATGGCGGTGGCGCCCTGCAGCCGGGCGGTGCGCAGGGCGGCGGCGCCGAGCTGGTCGGTCAGCCTGCCGCGCATCTCCTCGGCCTCGCGTTGCGGCGTGACGTCGGTGTTGGCACCGACCCACTCGACCACCCTGCCGTGGCGGATGATCGGCACGGCGCGCACCTCGAAGTGGCGGTAACCGCTGGCGCGGGTGCGCACGCGGTAGTTCCACTCGAACATGGTGCGCCCGCGCAGGGCCTCGCGCCACGCCTCCTCGGTCTGCTGGCGCTCCTCGGGGTGCACGACCTCCAGCCAGCCGCTGGCGAGGTACTCCTCCAGGCCCTGGCCGGTGATGGCGCGCCACTGCGGGGCGTCCTCGACGACCGCGCCGGTGGGCGAGGTGATCCAGACGAGCTGGGACTGCGCCTCGACCAGCGAGCGGTAGCGCTCCTCGCTGCGGCGCAGCGCCTCCTCGGTCTGGCGGCTCTCGGTCACGTCGAGGCCGACCAGCGCGATGGCGCGCAGCTCGCCGGCGTCGTCGTGGACCGGCGAGAACGACAGCGACCAGTGCCGGGTGTCGCCCTCGGCGGAGCGCACCCGCACGCGGCCCTCGGTCACGGGCGCGTCGGTCTCGATGACGGCCTGGACGGCGTGGGTGATGATCTGGCTGAGGTCGGCGGCCAGCACCTCGACGGGCTGACGGCCCACCATGCGCTCCGCGGGCACGTTGACGACATCGCTGAACACGTCGTTGACCCGCTGGATGCGGCTGTCGGCGTCGAAGAACGCGAAGGCGAACTCTGCCTCCGACAACATGCCCTTGAAGAGGGCGGAGTCTGAGATGTCCACATCCGACTCCCGGGGACGGGGAACGGAGGTCTCGGCGCTCATGGTCCGCACCTCCGTCGCGTGCCAGGGTCTCCCACGCGGCACATCTCCATAACTGTGTATCGGCGTAGCGCAGCTCCGGGCGACCGGATCCTGCAGTACATCATCGACGATGGGCATGTACGGACGGAAGCCCCCGCCGCGGCCCGGTCGCCTCTAGGGTCTACGCATCCTGTCAAAGTCGCTCCACATTGCGCAGCAAGATCAGGTTACAGCGTCAGATCGCCGGGGCCGGATCGCCGGGGCGGACGCCCGTCAGGCTACTGGCCCTACTCGCTCTTCGCCGCCCGCTTGGCCTCCTGCTTGGCGGCCCGCACGCGGCCGAGGCTGTCGGCGTCGACCACGTCGGCGACCGACCGGTGTGACCCCTTCTCGCCGTAGAGCCCGGCCGCCTCACGCCAGCCTGACGGCTGGACCCCCAGCTGCTTGCCCAGCAATGCCAAAAAGATCTGGGCCTTCTGCTTGCCGTATCCCGGCAGGGCCATGAGTCGTTTCAGCAACTCTTTGCCGTCGCCGGCGTCGGCCCAGATCTTCTCCGGCTGCCCGTCGTAGTGCTCGACGAGATAGGCCGCGAGTTGCTGGACCCGGCCCGCCATGGACTTGGGATAGCGGTGCACGGCCGGCTTCTCCGCCAGCAGCGCCACGAACGCCTCGGGATCGTAGGAGGCGATCTCCTCCGCCGTGAGGTCGTGCCCGAGCCGCTGGGAGATCGTGTAGGGCCCCGTGAACGCCCACTCCATGGGGATCTGCTGGTCGAGCAGCATGCCGACGAGCAGGGCGAGCGGGCTGCGGCCGAGGAGCTCGTCTGCCTCGCTCCGCTGGGCGAGCTGGATGCGCATGGAGACAGCTTCGCACGAAAGCCCGCCGGGTGAAGTGAACACAGGCGTCGTGGAGCCTTGACACCAGCCCGAGAAAAGGTGAAATGAGAGCGCAAGTCGCCCTGCAGACATTCCTGGGGGTTTGCCCCCCGGCCTCCAGAGGAATCTCACTCCTATGCTCGCTCTGGCCACACGGTTCCTGCGGGAGCCGGTCAGTCTCAGGCTGGCCGAAGAGTTCCTTACCGTACCCGTGGACACGATCGACCGCTGCGTGGCCGACGTGTGCGCGTGCGCCCAGCACCTGGGCATCTCCGCCACGCCCGAGATCGTGGAACGCATCGCGCGCGAGCACCTGCTCGCGATCGTGAACTCGGCGCCTCCTCCCCGGAGCCTCCGCTAGGGCGTCCGCGGAAGGCGACGGTGCCCGCGTCGGCGTGCCCGCCGATAACATCGGGGTCACCGGGCCGTGTTCTCCGCACCGTTCGCGCCTGGAATACGAGAGAGTGAGGGTGTGCGCCGACACCGACGAGATCCCCGGGAGAGCACCCCGCCAGACGACGTGTTCAAGGAGATGGTGCAGGCGGCCCGCGAGCTGCTGGCCGTACGCACCCCTCTCGACGCGGAGCTGATGGTCTCCGACATGATCGGAGCCTGGTGGGGCAGGCGGGTCAGGGGCGGCGACGTCGAGCAGGTGCTCGGTGAGGGGCTGGTCGACTACGCGGCCAAGGCCGGCACGCCGGCCTCGCTGACGTTGCTGATCTGCCTGGCCTACCTCGGCACGGCCCGGCAGGGCGCCAAGGCCGAGGGCGCGGCGCTGGCGATGATGGAGTCCGGCGTGGCCAGGCCGGGCTGGGCCGACCGGGTGGGCGCGGTCAAGCCGGCCGGCTGCTACGTCTCGCGCGACGCGTACGGCGACCAGGACACCGTGATCTGCACCTTCGCCTACCGCTGGAACGACAGCGACCAGCCGATCGACCGCCACGCGCTGGTCATGGTGGTCGACCACAACATGAGCGGCATGGCGCGCGACGCCTGGGTGTCCTCCCAGGTCGACAAGCTGCTGGAGCAGGCCAGGGCCGAGGCGGCCGGCAACCCGCTGCTTTTGTTCGAGGAGATCCAGCCCGAGCAGGCCAGGGCGCTGCTGGAGTCGGCGATGAAGGCCACCAGGGAGCCGAAGACGCCGCCGCCGGTGAGCGACAGCTACAGCGCCTACCACGCCTTCGCCCGCGCCCGGCTCAAGGCGCTGCCGCCGGGGCGCAAGCGGCCCGCGCCGCTGCACATCGAGGCCCCGTACAGCAGGGAGCGGCGGGCCATGCTGGCGGCGGAGTTCCTGGCCTCCGACGCGGCCGAGCACCTGTCCGACCCGTCGGCGGCCTCGCGCTGCGCCGACCACATCATCGACTACGGGTGCGAGCAGGACTTCAACCGGCCGCTGCGGGTGAGCCCGACCAAGTGCGAGACGTTCCTGCTCGACTGGCTGCCGCGCAAGGTGATGCTGAGCGTGGCCGAGCAGGAGGCGATGCCGCACGTGCTGTCGGCGTGGGTGCGCTTCGCCGCCCACCGCACGGGGCTGCCCGAGCAGGGGCTGAAGGCCACGCTCGACGCGGTGTGGGAGGCGATCGGGAAGTTCCCCGAGGCCTACCGGGATCCGACGTCGTTCGGGTTGGACCGGCCGCTGCTGGAGCGGCTGCTGCCCGACGGCGACCTGTCGGCGCTGGCCAGGCGGGCCTTCGCGTTCCCCTATTTGCAGGGCACGCACAACGGGATCGACCTCGACCAGCTCGACCCGGCCGACCAGGCCGACCGGCGCACGTTACTCGAGATCGACCATGGCGGCGCGATCGACCAGGAGCACCTGGCCTGGCACGAGGAGATCGCGACCAGGCTGTGGGACGGCGATCCGCCGCAGCTCTGGGAGGCGGCGCAGCGCCTGCTCGACCTGGGGCACGACCGCCACGACGTGCTCCACGTGCTGATCGAGATCGCCGAGCGGATCGGCGGCGACCCGGAGGAGCTGGCGGCGGCCCTCGACGACATCGCCGACATCCCGGACGAGTTCTGACCATGGCCATGTACGAGCGGCTGAGCGAGGGCCGTTACCTGGCCTCCGAGCACACGCAGGGCCCGTGGGACCCGCGCGCCCAGCACCTGGGACCGGTCACCGCGCTCGTCACGCACGAGCTGGCGCGGACCGCGCCGCGCCCGGGGCTGGAGCTGTCCAGGCTGGTGGTGGACGTGTTCGCCCCCGTGCCCGTGGCCGAGCTGGAGGTGGCGACCGAGGTCGTCCGCGACGGCAAGCGGGTGCAGTGCCTGTCGGCGAGCGTGTCGTCCGGCGGCCGCGAGTTCGTCAGGGCCACCGCGTGGCGCATCCGCGAGGCCGACACGCCGCCCACGCCGGTCAGGGAGGCCCCGCCCATCCCGCCGCGCGAGGAGCGGCCCGAGCGGTCGTGGCTGCAGTCCGGCTTCGGGTACGGCAAGGCGCTCGACTGGCGCTTCGTCGCCGGCGGCGCGGCCGAGCCCGGCCCGGCCACCGCGTGGGGCAGGCTCACGATGCCGCTGGTGGCGGGCGAGGAGCCGGCCCCGGTGGAGCGGGTCGCGGTGTTCGCCGACAGCGGCAACGGCATCAGCTTCGCCCTCGGCTTCGACACCCACGTGTTCGTCAACGTGGATCTGACGATCTCGCTCTTCCGCGCGCCGGTCGGCGAGTGGGTCTGCATGGACGCCGAGACCGTCATCGGCCCGTCGGGCCGCGGCCTGACCCGTTCGACGCTGTTCGACGTGGCGGGCGAGATCGGTACGGCCACGCAGACGCTGTTCGTCGCGCCGAGGCAGGGGTAACCGCCATGATGGACGCATGGTGATCGACCTCAACGCGGACCTGGGCGAGGGTTTCGGCATCTGGAAGCTGGGCGACGACCTCGCCCTGCTCGACATCGTCACGAGCGCCAACGTGGCGTGCGGATTCCACGCGGGCGACCCGGTGACGATCAGGCGCACGTGCGCGGCGGCCGTCGACCGGGGCGTGGCGATCGGGGCGCAGGTGTCCTACCGCGACCTGGCCCACTTCGGGCGCAGGGAGATGGACGTGGAGCCGGAGGAGCTGTGCGCCGAGGTGCTCTACCAGCTCGCCGCCGTCGACGGCATCGCCAGGGCGATGGGCGGCCGGGTCTCCTACGTCAAGCCGCACGGCGCCCTGTACAACCGGATCTGCCGCGACGAGGGCCAGGCGACGGCGGTGATCGAGGCCGTGGCCGACTACGACCCGTCGCTGCCGGTGCTCACGCTGCCCGGCTCCGTCGTGCACAAGGTGGCGGCGGCCGAGGGCGTGCCGACGGTGAGCGAGGCGTTCGCCGACCGCGCGTACACCCCCGCGGGGACGCTGGTGCCGCGCCGGGAGCAGGGCGCGGTGATCCACGACGCCGCCGCGGTGTCCGCCCGGGCCCGTCAGATGGCCGTGGAAGGCTCTGTGACGGCCGCTGACGGGAGTTCCGTGCCGATTGCAGCGCGTTCCATCTGCGTCCACGGAGACACGCCTGACGCCGTCAGGCTGGCGCAGGGAGTGCGTGACGAGCTGCTGGCGGCCGGGGTGGTCCTGCAGGCGTTCGCGTGATCCGGACGGCCGGGGAGCACGCGCTGCTCGTGGAGACCGGGTCGCTGGAGCTGTCGCACCGGCTCGACGCGGCGCTGCGGGCGCGCGGGCCGGAGGGGATCGTGGAGATCGTGCCGGGGCCGGAGACGGTGCTCGTGGTGGCTCCCGGGGTGGATCAGGCCGGCTTGCGGGCGCGGCTGGAGCAGGTCGCGTGCGCGGAGCGGGACCGGGCCGTGGCGGGCGCCGGTGAGGGGCAGCCGCTCGTGACGATTCCCGTCGTCTATGACGGGGCGGATCTCGATTCCGTGGCGGAGCTGGCCGGGATCTCCGTCGAGGAGGTGGTCGCGCGGCACACCGGGCGGGAGCTGGTGGTGGGGTGGCTGGGGTTCGCCCCCGGGTTCGCCTATCTGACCGGGCTGGATCCGGTGCTGGAGACGCCGCGGCTGGACACGCCGCGCACGTCGGTGCCGGCCGGGTCGGTGGCGGTGGCGGGGCCGTACTCCGCGGTGTATCCGGCGGCCTCCCCCGGCGGGTGGCGGCTGATCGGGCGCACGCCGGTGCGGGTGTGGGACGTGGCGGGCGATCCGCCGTCGTTGTTCCGGCCGGGCATGCGGGTGCGGTTCGAGGCGGCATGATCGAGGTCGTCACCCCGGGGCCGTACGCGACCGTCCAGGATCTGGGCCGGCCCGGTCACGCCCATCTGGGGGTGCCGCGGTCGGGGGCGGCCGACGCGCCGAGCCTGCGGCTGGCCAACCGGCTGGTCGGCAACGCCGAGAGCCTGGCCGGGATCGAGCTGACGTTCGGCGGGGCACGGCTGCGCTTCCTCGACGGGGCGTGGGCGGCGCTGGCCGGGGCGCCGCTCGCCGGGGCGGACATGGGAGCGCCGTTCTGGGTGCCCCCGGGCGGCGAGCTGCGGCTGGGGGCGCCGGCGTGGGGTCTGCGCACGTATCTGGCGGTGCGGGGCGGGATCGCGGTCGAGGCCGTGCTGGGCAGCCGCTCCACCGACTCGCTGTCGGGGCTGGGGCCGGAGCCGCTGCGGGCGGGCACGCTGCTGCCCGTGGGGCCGCCGGAGGGCGCGATCTCGGTGGACCTCGCGCCGCTGCCCGGCCCGCGGGCGGCGGTGCTGCGCGTCCTGCCGGGGCCGCGGGACGACTGGTTCGTGCCGGAGGCGATGGCGGAGCTGTGCGGGCAGGCGTACACGGTGACGCAGGACAGCAACCGCGTCGGCGTGCGCCTGCGCGGCCCCCGGCTGGAGCGGGCCAAGGAGGGCGAGCTGCCCAGCGAGGGCATGGTGGCCGGGGCCGTGCAGGTGCCGCCGAGCGGGCAGCCGATCGTGTTCCTGACCGATCATCCGCCGACGGGCGGATATCCGGTGATCGGCGTCGTGCGCGGCGCCGATCTGCCGGTCCTCGCCCAGCTCAGGCCGGGCGAGGAGGTACGGTTCACAACTCGACGTGGCCCGTGACGCAGGTGATCACGTCACCGCCCACCCGGACGGCGTCGTCGGAGCCGACGGAGATGTCGACGCGGCCCGCGCGGCCGATCGCGGTGCCCTGCGCGGCCACGTACGGGGCCTTGGCGCGGCCCGTGCGCAGCAGCCACTCAGCCAGCGAGCCGTTCAGGCTGCCCGTCACGGGGTCCTCCACCGTGCTGCCCTGAGAGGGGAAGAACGCCCGCACCTCGAACGCGCACGGCGAACCCTCGGGATACGGCCCCACCACGCCGATGTCGTGCGGCACCGTCCGCGGGCGCAGCGCGAGCACGGCCTCGGCGTCCTTGAGCAGCACGCCCACCCAGCCGGGGCCGTTGTCGACCCACTCGGCGTCCACGACGTCCTCCCGCGTGATGCAGAGCGACTCGACGATCTGCTCCAGGAGCTCCTCCTCCACGGGCCCGGAGCGGACCAGTGGCGGCGTCCGGAAGGCCAGCCCCGCGTCCGTGGCGTCCACGAGCACGAGCCCGGCGCCGCACTCCTGCACGATCTGGCCCTCCTTGCGCGGCTCGCCGCCGGCCTCCAGCCAGGCGTGGCAGGAGCCCAGCGTGGGGTGCCCGGCGAAGGGCAGCTCGGTGTCGGGGGTGAAGATGCGGACCCGGTAGTCGGCCTCCCCCGTGGTCGGCGGCAGCAGGAAGGTGGTCTCCGACAGGTTCGTCCACCGGGCGAAGCTCTGCATCTCCTCCGTGCTCAGCCCCTCGCCGTCGATCACGACCGCTAGCGCGTTTCCCGTGTACGGGCGGCCGGAGGCGAACACGTCAACCTGCGTGAATCTGCGCAACATACTCCGGAGTCTCCCAGACAGGTCTTTCCCCGGTGACACGCCGCCCGCAAACTGGACGGTGTGGCGGACTTTGATGTTGTGGTCCTGGGCTCCGGCCCAGGTGGGCAGAAGGCCGCGATAGCGGCGGCGAAACTCGGCAGGCGCGTCGCGATCGTCGAGAAACGGAACATGATCGGCGGCGTGTGCATCAACACGGGGACGATCCCGTCGAAGACCCTGCGCGAGGCCGTCCTGTACCTCACCGGGCTCAACCAGCGGGAGCTGTACGGCGCCAGCTACCGCGTCAAGGACGACATCACGGTCGCCGACCTCGGGATGCGCACCCAGCACGTGATCGGCCGCGAGGTCCAGGTGATCCGCAGCCAGCTCGCCCGCAACCGCGTGACGGTGCTGCAGGGCACCGGCCGCTTCCTCGACGAGCACACGATCGGGGTCACCGGCGAGGAGGAGAAGAAGGTCTCCGCCGACAAGATCGTGATCGCCACGGGCACCTCCCCCGCCCGCCCGTCCAGCGTCGAGTTCGACGACAGGACGGTGATCGACTCCGACGCCATCCTGCACCTCGACAAGGTGCCCGAGACGCTGGTCGTGGTGGGCGCCGGGGTGATCGGCATCGAGTACGCCTCCATGTTCGCCGCGCTCGGCACGAAGGTGACGGTGGTGGAGCGGCGCGAGCGCATGCTGGAGTTCTGCGACCTGGAGATCGTCGAGGCGCTCAAGTACCACCTGCGCGACCTGGCGGTGACCTTCAGGTTCGGCGAGAGCGTGGCGGCCGTCGAGCGCCGCCCGCGCGGCGCGCTGACCCTGCTGGAGAGCGGCAAGAAGATCCCCGCCGACTGCGTCATGTACTCGGCGGGCCGCCAGGGCAAGACGGCCGAGCTGAACCTGGAGGCCGCCGGCCTGACCGCCGACGACCGGGGGCGGATCAAGGTGGACGAGAACTACGCCACCGAGGTGCCGCACATCTACGCCGTGGGCGACGTGATCGGCTTCCCCGCGCTGGCGGCCACGTCGATGGAGCAGGGGCGGCTGGCCGCGCAGCACGCGTGCGGCGAGCCGGCCGGCGACCTGCACGACCTGCCGCCGATCGGGATCTACACCATTCCCGAGATCAGCTTCGTCGGGAAGTCGGAGGACGAGCTGACCCGGGACAAGGTGCCGTTCGAGGTGGGCATCTCGCGTTACCGGGAGCTCGCCCGGGGGCAGATCATCGGCGACTCGTACGGGATGCTCAAGCTGCTGGTGTCCTCGGAGGACCGGCGGCTGCTGGGCGTGCACGTGTTCGGCACGCAGGCGACGGAGCTGGTGCACATCGGGCAGACGGTCATGGGCTGCGGCGGGACCGTCGACTACCTGGTCAACGCGGTGTTCAACTATCCGACGCTGGCGGAGTCGTACAAGGTGGCGGCGCTGGACGCGATGAACAAGATGCGGACGGTGGCCCGGCTCACCGCGGAGATGTGAGCCGGGCCTGTCCCCCTACGAGATGGTCCACTTCTGGTTGGCGGCGCCCGTGCAGGTCCAGAGCTGCAGAGGGGTGCCGTCGGCGCTGGAGTTGCCGGTGACGTCGGCGCACTTGTCCGCCGCCGGGTTCACCAGGTCGCGGCCCGGGGTGTGGGTCCACTGCTGGTTGGCGGCGCCGGTGCAGGACCAGAGCTGGAGCCGGCTGCCGTCGGCGGTGCCGTGGTCGCGGACGTCGAGGCACTTGCCGAGGGCGCGCAGCGTGCCGTCGCCGGGCCGGGTCCACTGCTGGGCGGCGGTGCCGTTGCAGGTGTAAAGCTGTACGGCGGTGCCGTCGGCGCTGCTGCCACCCGCCACGTCCATGCACTTGCCGGCCGGCCCGGTGATCTGGCCGCCTCCTGAGGAAGCCGTGCCCGACCAGGTGAAGGTGGCCGTGGTGCGGGCGGGCAGCGGGTAGACGAAGGACTGGCCGCCCCAGTTCACCCGGACGGACTGGGCGGAGGTGCCGCCATTGTGGGCGATCAGGGCCTTGGAGCCGTCGGGGTTGCGGTAGGCCACGTTCTGGATGGTCGCGTTGGCGGTGGAGTCGATGCGGTACGCGCCGGGCTTGACGAACTTGGTCAGGTGGCCCGTCGTGTAGTACTCGATCGTGTAGTCCACCTGGCCGGCGCGGGAGCCGCCCTCCTGGACGGTGATCAGGCCGGTGCAGGTGCCGCAGCCGCCGTTGTGCGGGCCCATGTTCTGGTTGAGCGCCAGGCTCCACTTGACCAGGCTGCCGCTCCAGTTGCGGGCGTAGGTGACGATGTCGGCCATGTCCTCGTTGTGCTGGTTGGCGATCCAGGTGCCGCCCGAGTGCTCGGTGCTGAACTGCCGTACCGACGGGTACTGGTTGTGCACCTGGGTGCCGACGGACGGGTCACCCCAGTAGCCGTGCCAGGCGATGCCGCCGAACAGCGGGTCGTCGCGCAGCGTGGCGTCGGCGAGGATGGGCTGGCCGATCTGGGCGTAGTCGCCGTAGTTCCAGTCGTGGACGAGGACCTTGGTGCTGATGCCGGCGGCCCGGAAGGCCGGGTAGACGAAGTTCTTGGTGAGCTCGATGAGGCCGGAGGCGTTCCAGGACATGCCGGGGTAGTTCATGGCGGTCGGGTTGCCCGCCTGGCAGCAGTTGGGCTCGTTCTGGACGGAGAGGTAGTCCACGGGGACACCGGCGGCCTGGTAGCTCTGGATGTACTTGACCAGGTACTGGGCGTACATGCCGTAGTACTCCCACTTGAGCCAGCCCATCTGGTCCATCCGGCCGTTGTCCTTCATCCAGCCGGGCGCGCTCCACGGCACGCCCTTGACCCGCAGGGCCGGGTTGAGCTGCTTGGCCTGGACGGTGAGCAGGCGCACGTTCGTGTCGTAGCCGTTGGCGCCGAAGTCGTTCAGGTCGCAGCAGGTGTCGTCGAGCGAGACCATGCCGGGGCGCGACAGGTCGGAGGCGCCGATCGGGTTGCGTACGAACGACAGGCCGATCCCGTCGGTGGGGTGGAACAGCTTGCGCATGACCGCGTCGCGCGTGGCGGCGCTGACGGGGCCGCCGCGCAGCAGGTACGCGGTGGTGTCGGTGATCGACGCGCCGCCGCCCTCGAACTGCTGGTACGTGGTGCCCTCGTTGACGGTGATCGTGTGGTTCGCGGTGCCGCCGGCGGGGCCGAAGGCGATCGGGGTCTGCTGGGCGAGGCCGCGGGTGACGGTGCGTCCGCCGGAGTCGGAGGTGGTGGTGAGCCAGACGTTCACCGGCTCGTTCGCGGCGGCGGCCGGCAGGGGCGCGGCGGCCACCAGGGCGAGTGCGCAGGCGAGCGCCAGAAGGATTCTGGACACGGCAGAGGTCCTCTCAGGGCCGGGGGGTGATGCCCTTGTAACAAATGAAACAATGCTGAAACACTGCCTTGCTGCGAGCAGCAGAGCACGAGTCAAGAGGGCGAGTCAACCGATGTAACAAATGAAACAGTCAGCGCGGGGCCGGCCCCGTGGAGCCTCGGACGATCAGCTCGGTGCCGAGGGAGACGTGCAGCGCCTCCAGGGTGTGCCTGCTGAGCAGCCGCATCAGCAGGGTGACCGCCATCCGGCCCATCTCCTCCAGCGGCTGGCGCACGGTGGTCAGGGCGGGCGAGGCCGCCCTGCTGATGTCGATGTCGTCGAAGCCCGCCACCGACAGGTCGCCGGGCACGCTCAGCCCGCGTTCGGCCGCCGCGCGCAGCGCGCCGACCGCCATCTTGTCGTTGAACGCCACCAGCGCCGTCGGCCGGTCCGGCAGGCCGAGCAGCTCGCGGGCCGCCAGGTAGCCGTGCTCGATGTTCGGCTCCGGCACGTGACGCAGCAGCTCGGGGGCCGGCAGCACCCCGGCGTCGGCCAGCGAGGCGGTGTAGCCGGCCAGCCTGGCCTCGCTGGGCAGCCACTTCACCGGGCCGCCGATGATCCCGACCCGCCGGTGGCCCAGCTCCACCACGTGCGCCATCAGCTTGCGGCCGCCCGCGAAGTGCGCGGCCGACACCGCCACGATGTCCTTCGGCGGCGGCGTGCGCGGGTCGATCACCACGAAGGGGAAGCCGCGGTCGCGCAGGCGTACGAGCTCCTCGCCCGGCTCGGGCGGCAGGATGAGGATCGCGCCCGCGACACCCGGCAGGCCGGGCAGGCCCGGCAGCACCGCGGAGCGCTGCGCCGCCTCCCCCGCCCCGAGGATCATCTGCCTGCCGTGCAGCTCGATCGTCTCGCCCACCGAGGAGACGATCAGCCCGAAGTAGTCGGTCAGCACGTACGGGCAGCGCACGTACACCGCACCGCCCTGGGCGTCGGGCGTGGCGCGGGGCCGGGGCGCCTGGTCGCCGAGCCGGCCGACCGCCTGCAGCACCAGCTCGCGGGTGTGCGGGGCGACGTTGGCCTGGCCGTTGAGCACGCGGGAGACGGTGGCGATGGACAGGCCCGTCTCGGCCGCGACGTCCCGCACCGTCGCCCGCGCCCTGCCCGTCATCGCTGCTCCCCGCTCGGCTCTGCCGCCGCCAGGATATTCACCGGGCGAAGCCGATCTCCACCCTGAGTGGCCACCGCTTCCGGTTGCCCGGTGGCCCCGTCGAAGGCGGACGGCACGCCGGCGGCGAAGGTCAGGGCCCGCTGGGCGCCGCCGTCTCACGGGTCACCGGCTCGTCCAGGTCGAGATGCGGGATTCGCCCGGTACGTGCTAGTCGGTCGAGGTGCGGCGCGTGCGGGCCTGAGGCTTCTTGCGGCCCGCCACCAGCGTGTCGCCCGGCGCGGGAGCCGGTGCGGCGGCCGGTGCGGGGGCCGGTGCGGGCTCCTCATTGCGTTTCTGCTCCGCCTGGGCGCGGGGCCGCGGGTGCGGCGCCGTGTCCTCGGTGGGAGAGATCTCCGGCTCGGGCTCCGGCGGCGGGGACTCCTCGGGCTCCCTGAGCGAGGCGATGACCCGGTCGGCCTCGGTGTCGGCGGCGAACTCGCTCGCCGCCTCCGACTCCCTGCGCCGGATCACCACCATGTGGTCCACCGAGATGCGGCCCGCGCCGACCACGGCCAGCAGGAGCGAGGCGGCGCCGAGCAGGATGAGCTCGTTCATGGTGATGGGGTTGAGCGGCGGGGCGACCAGGAAGACCGCCAGGGCCTCGGCGAACAGGATCAGCCCCGTCGCCGAGACCGCCAGGCCGGCGATGAGCAGCGCGCCGCCGATGAGCTCGGCGAGCATGGTGACCGTGGCCCAGGCGCCGGGCGCGGGGGCGCCCTGTTCCAGGAACTTCGCCCCGGTGATCTTCAGCCCGTCTTCCAGCTTGGTCCACCCGTTGGCGAAGAAGATACCGCCCACACCGATGCGGGCGACTAATGCGGCAAGATCACGGAGGACCTGTTTCACGGTAGTTGTCTGCCCTAATCGGGACATGGCACACCTCAATCACGGCTGAGCAGCATGGCCACCACGGCGGCGGTCAGGCCGAGCAGGACGACGCTCACGACCACGGTCGTGTGCAGGGCGTTGACGAAGGCCCATCGGGCGGCGTCGAGCAGCGCGCCGCCGGCGGAGCCGCCGACCTCGTCCGCGACGTGCGCGGCGGCGGCCAGCGACTGCCTGGCCTTGTCCATGCCGCCCTCCGGCACGCCGGGAACGGACGGCAGGCCGGGGGCGTACACGATCGTGGTGATCGTGCCGAGCACGGCCACGCCCAGGCCGGCCCCCAGCTCGTACGCGGTCTCCTCGATGGCCGCGGCCCCGCCCGCCTGGGACTCGGTGGCGGCGGCCATGATCGTGTCGGAGGCGGCGAGCAGCGCCACCTGCACGCCGAACCCGATGCCCACGAAGCACACCGCCAGCATCACGGGGTGACCCTCGACGCCCCAGGTCAGGGTGGGGGTCAGGGCCAGCGCGACGAGGGCCAGGCCGCCGCTCATGGTGGCCCGCATGCCGAGCCTGGGCAGGATGTGGGCGGCGGCGAGCCCGCCGATGACGGCCGACAGGACCAGGGGCAACATCCGCAGCGCCGCGCGCACGGGGCTGTCACCGAGGACGAGCTGCAGGTACTGGGCGAGCATGAGCTGCAGGCCCACCAGCGCGAACACGCCGAGCAGCACGCCCGCGACACCGGTCGTGAACTCCCGCCGCCTGAACAGGCCGATCTCCAGGAACGGCGCGGGCAGCCGGGTCTGCCGCCGCACGAACGCCACCAGCAGCCCCAGCCCGGCCAGGAACACCATGACCGACGCCCAGAACGGCATCAGGCTGCCCGAGCCCGCCTCCTTGAGCCCGAACGCCAGCGCCAGGATGCCGGCCACCGACAGGACGGCGCTGGGCGCGTCCCACGGCCGGTGGCGGCGCCCGCGCGAGTCGGGCAGCAGGCGCATCGCGGCGGGCAGCAGCACCAGCAGGATCGGCACGTTGATGAGGAAGACCGCGCCCCACCAGATGCCGACGAGCACGCCGCCGACGAGCGGCCCGACGGCGGCGCCCGCCGCCGCGACGGCGCTCCAGACGCCCAGGGCGATGGCGCGCTCGCGCCGGTCGGTGAAGACCTGGCGGATCAGCGAGAGCGTGGCCGGCATGATCATCGCGCCGCCCACGCCGAGCAGCGCCCTGGCCAGGATGAGGGTCAGCGGGGTCGGGGCGCACGCGGCCGCGGCCGAGGCGAGGCCGAACAGCACCATGCCCCACAGGACCAGCCGCTTGCGGCCGTACTTGTCGCCGAGCGTGCCGAACATGATCAGCAGCGGCGCGACCACCAGCGAGTAGATGTCGATGATCCACAGCAGTTGCACCGCGGAGGGTTCGAGCGCGGCCGTGAGCGCGGGCACCGCGATGTGCAGGACGGTGGCGTCGACCGTGATCAGCAGCAGGCTCAGGCAGAGCAGCACCAGAATGGACCAGCGGCGGTCCTGGGGGTCCCGGTCGGCAGTGCGTACGAAGGATGCGGCCTGTGTGACGGTCATGGGCCTCCTCGCAGGCCGATCCGCTTCACAGGGCCCGCACGTGCTGGTGGTCGGCAGCGGCGGAACCGTGGCTCGTCACCTGCTCCTCTCGAGCTCTGCGGCCTGATTCCGGCGCTCCCGGCTTGCGTGGCAGCTTAGGCCATGCCGGGGGGTTGTGATAGCGGTATCGGCCGATCCACGGCCACCGCACACCTCTCTAGAGAGATACAGCCATATGTCGGTACCTATCCAACAATCGCCCGCCAGCCGATCATGGGTCTCGTGGGGACCGACGAAAGCGACAAAACAGGCAACCATCCCGACCGGTCCTCACGTGAATGGTGCGAGGAGGCCCTGACCAGGCTGAACGCCGGCCGCCCCGAGTCCGCGCTGGACGCCGCCCGCCGCGCCGCCGACCTCGATCCAGGCTCCGAGTGGGCGCACCGGCTGATCAGCCTGGCCCACGAACGGCTGGGCCGCGAGGCCGAGGCCGTGCCCGCCGCCGAGCGGGCCGTGGAGCTGGCCCGCGGCTCATGGCAGGCCCGGCTCCGCCTGGCCGCGGTGCTGCGCCGCACGCCGGGACGCTGGGCGGAGGCGGTCGAGCAGGCCGAGCTGGCCAGGAAGTTCGCGCCCGAGGAGGCGGGCCCCGAGGTCATGCTCGGCGACCTCGCCCTGCTGCGCGGCGAGCACGCGCGGGCCGAGCGCTCCTACCGGGCCGCGCTCGCCATCGACCCCGGCGATCCGCAGGCCCGCGTGAACCTGGGGCTGGCGCTGCTGCGCTGGGACCGGCCCCGGCCGCACCACGACCCGGCCTGGCCGGTCGACCCGCGCGAGACGGGCCGGGCCAGGCGCGCGCTGGAGGTCTGGGCCCGCCAGGTGCGCCTGCTGCTCGCCGTGGCCACGCTGGGGATCGCCGCGTGCGCGCTGCTGCTCGACCGGGGCACCGAGGCCCGGCTCGGCGGCTGCGCGGTGCTCCTGCTGCTGGTCCCGCTCACGGTGCGGCAGGCGCGGCGGGTCGGCGTCTGGCCGTACGTGGGGGCGATGTTCGGCCGGGACCCCTGGCTCGGGGTGTCGGTGGTGTCGGCGGCCCTGTCGGTGGCGGCGTTCGCCGCGTGGCTGCTGCTCGGCGCGGTACGGGTGCTGCCGTCCTCGCTTGATCCCGTCTGGGCCGGGCTGGCGGGCATCGTCGTGCTGGGCTGGCCCGCGCTGGCCGCGGTGCGCGTCCTGGCCGAGTCGTGGCGGGGGCGCCCGCTGCGGGCGCTGGCCGTGACGGAGCCGGCCCGGGAGAGCGAGCGGACCGCCCGGCGCAACGCCGGGGTGGCTCTCTGGATCGTGCTCGGCAGGACCTGGTCGGTGCTGGTGACGCTGGTGGCGGGGGCGCTGGTGGTGGAGCCGGGGGCGGCGGTGGCCGCGGTGGCGGTGCCGTACCCGGTGGTGCGCGGTTACCTGCGCGCCCGGCGCCGTGCCCGCCACTGGGGGGACCCGTGGCTGGCCGCGGCGACCTGGCTCGTCATGCCGGCGGCATTGGCCTGCGCGGCGGGCGGGCTGCTCGGGGCGACGTGGGCGGCGGAATGGGCACCAGGATGGGCGGCGGGACGGGCGGCGGAGTGGGCGGCGGAGTGGGCATGGCGGATCGGGCTCGGCGCGCTGGCCGCGGCGGCGCTGGTGCTCGCGCTGCGGGGCCTGCAGGCGTGGTGGCGGGGCGGGCCGGGGCCGTGGCGTTCCTCCCTGCTCATGTGCGACCTGCCCGTGGGCGCCGGGCCGTCGGTCGCGCTGAACCCCGAGGTGCGCCAGACCTTCTCCTACGCCCGCAGCATCGTGCTGTCGTACGGGGACTCGCTCGGGCCCCGGGTCGCCGGCGCGGTGGCGTCCGTCACCTCCTCCGGCGAGCTGCGCCTGATCGCCGAGACGGCGGCGTGGGCCGCGATCGAGCAGGACCCGAGGGTGGCGGTGTTCGCCACCGATCCGCTGCAGCGGCGGTTCTGGGTCGAGGTGCGCGGCATCGCCAGGGCCGACTCCGACGTGCTGCGCGTGACGCCCAAGCAGGTGCTGTTCGGCGAGTTCCCCGGCCGCCACCAGCGCCGCTGACTCCCTCCGGACACCCGGGCGAGGCGCCTCCTTCCCTGAAACCTGTGGTGGCCGTGGCCCCTCCCGAAGGACCCGCTCCACGCGTGGCGGCGGGGTGGTGTCCCTGGCGCGGTGCCCGGCCGCCGGGGTAGAACCTTGTTCCATGCGGATCCTGCGCACGCCGGACGATCGCTTCGCCCACCTGCCCGGCTTCCCCTACGAGCCCCGTTACGCCGAGGTCGGCGACGGCCTGCGGATGGCGTACGTCGAGGCCGGTCCCGCCGGCGGCGAGCCCGTCGTGCTGCTGCACGGCGAGCCGAGCTGGTCCTTCCTCTACCGGCACGTCATGGCCGAGCTGGCCGCGGCCGGGCTGCGCGCGATCGCGCCGGACCTGATCGGGTTCGGCCGCTCCGACAAGCCCGCCGATCCGGCCGACCACACCTACGCCCGGCACGTCGAGTGGACCCGCGCGCTGCTGCTCGACGCGCTCGGCCTGAACGGCATGACCGTGGTGGGCCAGGACTGGGGCGGGCTGATCGGGCTGCGGGTGGCCGCCGAGCACCCCGGGCGCGTGGCCAGGATCGTGGCCGCCAACACGGGCTTGCCGACAGGTGACATTCCCATGCCCGAGGTGTGGCACCGGTTCAGGAACGCGGTGCTCAAGGCGCCGGTGCTGGACATCGCCAGGCTCGTCCAGGCCGGGTGCAGGAGCGAGCTGCCGGAGGAGGTACGGGCGGCCTACGACGCGCCGTTCCCCGACGAGTCGTACAAGGCGGGGCCGCGAGCGATGCCCGGGCTGGTGCCGATCGCGCCCGACGATCCCGCCACGCCCGCCAACCGCGCTGCCTGGCAGGTTCTCACCACGCTCGACAGGCCGTTCCTGGTGGCCTTCTCCGACGGGGATCCGATCACGGGGGGCATGGCGCCCATATTGCGCGAATCACTGCGCGGCACGGCTGGCCTGCGACATCCTGTGATCAAGGGCGCCGGGCACTTCCTGCAGGAGGACGCGGGGCCGGAACTCGGCCGTCAGATAGCCCTTTTCGTGACCTCCACCTAGCGTGTCAGGACCGCCCAATAGTCGGTCCGGTGCGGTATAACCGGGGGCGGACCGGGGAGGCGTGATGCGTGAGTCCGGCAGGGCCCAGACCGCGGGGCGGGCCGCGGCGCGGGATCTGTTCGAGAAGGTTCGGCTGCGGTATTTCCAGATTCCCCCGGCCGTGCGCCGGGTGCTCTACGTGGCCGTGCTCGTGGTCACCATGGGCGTGGGCGCCGCCCTCGGATGGGACCTGCTCAAGACCTTCCCCCTCGTGCTCCTGCTGCTCGCGTTCGTCGCGCTGACCATGCGCTATCCCAGGGCCGCCGCCACCGCGCTGGTCGTGGCGGGCTGGATGGCGCTGGCGCTGCAGGTGTTCGGGCGGCTGTTCCCCGATGGCGCCGTCACCGTGCACGTCATGGTCTTCCTCGCCCTGCCCGTCGCCGGAGCGGCGCACCTCATCCGCTGGGTGACGCCGTGGGTGACCACGCTGATGGCGCTGGCCCCCGCCGGCCTGCTCGCCGCCGCGCTCTCCCCCGTCTCCGACAGCACGGCCGTCTGGGTGGCCTGCGCCGCCGCCGTGGCCGTCCTCGGCTACCGGTTCGTGCTGGCCAGGAAGGCCCGCGCGGAGAGCGTCGCCGCCGCCGAGCAGCAGGTACGCGTCAGGGTCCGCGAAGGCAGGCCCGAGGCGCCCCACGACAGGTCGGGCGCGCCGCCGCAGATCTCCGTCGAGGACGCGCTCGCCGAGCTGGAGAGCATGATCGGGCTGGCCCCGGTCAAGGAGCAGGTGCGCTCGATCGCCGCCTCCATCGAGGCGTCGCGCCTGCGCGCCGAGGCCGGTTACACCGCCGAGCGGCCCACCAGGCACTTCGTGTTCGTGGGGCCGCCCGGCACCGGCAAGACCAGCGTGGCCCGCGCGCTGGCCAAGATCTTCTACGCGTTCGGCCTGCTGGAGACGCCGTACGTGGTCGAGGCGCAGCGGGCCGACCTGGTGGGCGAGTTCCTGGGCGCGACCGCGATCAAGACCAACGAGCTGGTCGACAGGGCGCTGGGCGGCGTGCTCTTCATCGACGAGGCCTACAGCCTGGTCAACTCCTCCGACGGGCAGCCCGACCGGTTCGGCGTCGAGGCCGTGCAGACGCTGCTCAAGCGGGCCGAGGACGACCGCGACCGGCTGATCATCATCCTGGCCGGCTACGAGCAGGAGATGGGCTCGTTCCTGTCCAGCAACCCCGGGCTGGCCAGCAGGTTCGCCACGCGGGTGCGCTTTCCCGGCTACTCCCCCGCCGAGCTGGTCGAGGTCACCGGGCTGCTGCAGCGGCGCAGGGGCGACCAGATGGACGACGCGACCAAGCGGGTGCTGCTCGGCCTCTACGACGACGTGCACCGCCGCGGTCTGGTCGACGAGCTGGGCAACGCCCGGTTCGCGCGCAGCCTGGTGGAGGCCGCCGCGCAGGCCCGCGACGTCCGCGTGGTGGGCGCCGGCGGCACGCCGACCACGCAGGACCTCGTCACCACGACCACGCCCGACGTGACCAAGGCGTTCGAGGAGCTGACCGCCCGCTTCCGCGGCTACGTGGCCACGCCCACGCTGGAGGAGGCGCTGGCCGACCTCGACAGGATGGCCGGGCTGGCTCCGGTCAAGCGCCAGGTGCACGCGATCGCGGCCCAGCTCCAGGTGGCCAGGATGCGCCAGGAGCGCGGGCTGCCCACGCCGCAGCAGATGCGGCACTTCGTGTTCGTCGGCCCGCCGGGCACCGGCAAGACCACGGTCGCCCGCGTGCTGGGCCGCGTCTTCGCCGCGCTCGGCCTGCTGGCCAGGCCCGACGTGGTCGAGGCGCACCGGGCCGACCTGGTCGGCCAGCATCTCGGGGCGACCGCGATCAAGACCAACGAGCTGGTCGACAGGGCGCTGGGCGGCGTGCTGTTCATCGACGAGGCCTACAGCCTGGTCAACCCCGGCTACCAGGGCGGCGACGCGTTCGGCGCCGAGGCCGTCCAGACGCTGCTCAAGCGGGCCGAGGACGACCGCGACCGGCTGGTCGTCGTGCTGGCCGGCTACGAGCGCGAGATGGACGCGTTCCTGTCCACCAACCCCGGCCTGGCCAGCCGCTTCAACCAGCGCGTGGCCTTCCCCAGCTACTCCCCGCGCGAGCTGTCGCAGATCGCGGTGCTGCTGGCGGAGAAGTCGGGCGACACCTTCGACGACGAGGCGCTGCAGCGGCTGGACGAGGTGTTCACCTGGGTGTGCGAGGACCGGCTGATCGACGGGCTGGGCAACGGCCGCTTCGCCAGGTCCCTGTTCGAGCGGGCGGCCATGCGGCGCGACGTGCGGCTGGCCGCGCACGCCTCGCGCGGCGGCTCCGCCAGCGCGGCCGACCTGACCACCATCACCAGCGAGGACGTCCGCACCGCGGTGGACGAACTCTCCGGACGCTGACCTTCTTCACATCTTCCGTGCGGCGCGAGGCTCACATGGTGTAGCAATGTGACTACGATGAGTCCGGTGGCTCGGTCGTGCGTGCGCGCGCCTAGGAGGGGGAGCGATGGCGGGGTTCCTGGCCCGCAGGCTGCTCAACTACGCCGTGCTCGTGGTCGTGGCCGCCAGCCTGGCCTACCTGCTGGCGGCGACGGCTCTCGACCCCCGCTCCAACTACGCCGACCGCACGCCCAAACCGCCGCCCGCCGTGGTCGACGCCCAGCTCGCGGCGCTCAACCTCAACGACAAGACGCCGCTGCTGCAGCGCTACGCCGTCTGGGCCGGCGGCGTGCTGCGCGGCGACTTCGGCCGCACGGTGGCGGGCGCGCCGGTCAACGAGGACCTCAAGCGCCGCATGGGCGTGACGTTCCGGCTGGTCATCCTGGGGCTGGTGTGCGGCAGCCTGCTCGGCGTGCTCGTGGGCGCGCTGGCGGCGGTCCGGCAGTACGGCTGGTTCGACCGGCTGTCCACCGGGCTGTCGTTCCTGGTGCTCGCGGTGCCGGTGGTGGTGCTGGCCAACATGCTGATCCTGGTCGCGGCGTGGGCCAACCAGCACGTGTTCGGCCGCCAGGTGCTGCTGGTCAGCGGCGAGTACAGCGCCGACGTCGAGGGCCTGTGGAACCAGGCGGTGGACCGGCTGCAGCACCTGGTCCTGCCGACGATCTCGCTGTCGGTGGGGCTGATCGCGGTCTTCAGCCGCTACCAGCGCAACATGATGCTCGACGTGCTCGGCGCCGACTTCGTCCGCACGGCCAGGGCCAAGGGGCTGAGCAGGCGCAAGGCGCTGACCCGCCACGCGCTGCGCACCGCGATGATCCCGGTGGTGACCTACTTCGCGTTCACGTTCGGGGCGCTGCTGACGGGGGCCACGTTCACGGAGAAGATCTTCGGCTGGCACGGGCTGGGCGAGCAGCTCATCAACTCGATCTTCAGCAACGACGTCAACACCGTCGCGGCCATCTCCCTGCTGGCCGCCGTCGCCGTCCTGTGCGCCTCGCTGGCCGCCGACCTCCTGCACGCCGCGCTCGACCCGAGGGTGCGGGCCTGATGACGCTGTCGGAGGAGGAGCAGGCGGAAGAGCTCGCCGACGGCGTGCTGACCAGGGCGCCGTCCAGGGTGCGGATGGTCGCCGGGCGGTTCTTCCGCTCCACGCAGGGGCTGATCGGGTTCGCGGTGCTGGCGCTGATGTTCCTGCTGGCCTTCGTGGGGCCGCTGTTCAGCCCGTGGACCTACACCGACAAGGATTTCACCGCCTTCATGCAGCCGCCGTCGGCGCGCCACTGGTTCGGAACGCTCCAAACGGGCTCCGACGTGTTCGCCGTCACGCTGCGCGGCATGCAGAAGTCGCTGGTCGTCGGGCTGCTGGCGGCCCTGGTCTCCACGGCGCTGGCGGCGGTCGTGGGCGCGTTCGCGGGCTACTTCCTGGGCTGGACGGACCGGGTGCTGAGCTGGGTGACCGACCTGCTGCTCGTGCTGCCCGCGTTCCTGATCCTGGCGATCCTGTCGCCGCTGTTCGGGTCGGGGCAGTGGCCGCTGTTCGTGATCATGCTGGCGCTGTTCCTGTGGATGGTGACCTCGAAGGTCGTGCGCGGGATGGCGATCTCGGTGAAGGAGCGCGAGTTCGTCCAGGCGGCCCGCTACATGGGCGTGCCGCCGGTGCGGATCATCTTCCGCCACGTGATCCCCAACCTGTCGTCGCTGCTCATCGTGGACGCCACGCTCAACGTCAGCAGCGCGATCCTGACCGAGACGTCGCTGTCGTACTTCGGGTTCGGCATCCAGCCGCCCGACGTGTCGTTCGGGACGCTCATCGCCGACGGCTCCAAGACCGCGGTGTACGCGCCGTGGACGTTCTGGTTCGTGGCCGGGCTGCTGGTGATCACCGTGCTGGCGGTCAACCTCGTCGGCGACGCGCTGCGCGACGCGTTCGACCCCTCCTCCGGGAAGGCGTGATGGACGAGCCGGTGCTGGAGGTCACCGACCTCAACGTGTCGTTCGGCGGCGTGCGCGCCGTGCGCGGGGTGAGCTACGCCGTACGCCCGGGCGAGGTGCTCGGCATCGTCGGCGAGTCGGGCTCGGGCAAGTCGGTCACCTCGGCCGCCGTGATGGGCCTGCTGCCGCCAGGGGCACGCGTCACCGGCTCGGTACGCCTGCACGGCAGGGAGCTGATCGGCGCGCCCGAGCGGGCGCTGAACTCCTTCCGCGGCAAGTCCATGTCGATGGTCTTCCAGGACCCGCTGTCCGCCCTCACCCCGGTCTACCGGGTGGGCGACCAGATCGCCGAGGCCGTGCGCGTGCACCAGCGGGTCGGCAGGGAGACGGCCCTGGTCAAGGCGATCGAGCTGCTGGAACTGGTGGGCATCCCGCGGCCGGCCGAGCGGGCGCTGGCCTTCCCGCACGAGTTCTCCGGCGGCATGCGGCAGCGCGTGGTGATCGCGATGGCCATCGCCAACGACCCCGACGTGATCATCTGCGACGAGCCGACCACGGCTCTCGACGTCACCATCCAGGCGCAGGTGCTGGAGGTGCTCAAGCGGGCGCAGGCCAAGACCGGCGCGGCCATCATCATGATCACGCACGATCTCGGGGTGGTGGCCGGGTTCGCCGACCGGGTGCTCGTCATGTACGCCGGGCGGCCCGTCGAGGTGGGCGGCGTGGACGACATCTACTACCGCACGCGGATGCCGTACACCGTGGGCCTGCTCGGTTCCGTCCCGCGCGTCGACCGGGGCGGGCGGCAGCCGCTGACGCCCATCGAGGGCAGCCCACCCTCGCCCGCCGCGCTGCCGCCCGGCTGCCCGTTCGCGCCGCGCTGCCCGATGCGGATCGGCGCGTGCGACGAGCAGGAGCCTCCGCTGTTCGAGGTGGGCCCGGCGCACCGGGCGGCGTGCATCAGGTGGGAGGAGGTGCATCCGCACGGGCCGGGCCGGCACGAGGCGCCGTCCGGCGTCCCCCGGCTGCGCGTGCGCGGCGAGCACCCCGTGCTGGAGGTGCACCACCTGGTCAAGGACTACCCCCTGCTCAGGGGGACGGTGTTCAAGCGCCGGGTGGGCACCGTGCACGCGGTGGCCGGGGTCAGCTTCGACATCCGGCGGGGCGAGACGCTGGGGCTGGTCGGCGAGTCGGGCAGCGGCAAGACGACCACGCTGACGCAGATCCTGGAGCTGGCCGCGCCCCAGGAGGGCAGCATCGCGGTGCTCGGGCACGACATCGCCAGGCTGGGCCGGGCCGAGCGCAGGGAGATCCGGCGCGACATGCAGGTCGTCTTCCAGGATCCGCTGGCCTCGCTCGACCCGCGCATGACCGTGCACGACATCCTGGCCGAGCCGCTGCGTACGCACGGGCGGCGCGAGGTGGGGCGGCGGGTCGGCGAGCTGCTCGCCCTGGTCGGCCTCGACCCCTCCCACGCCGCCCGCTACCCGCAGGACTTCTCCGGCGGCCAGCGGCAGCGCATCGGCATCGCCAGGGCGCTGGCGCTGGAGCCCCGGCTGCTCGTGCTCGACGAGCCGGTCTCCGCGCTCGACGTCTCGATCCAGGCCGGCGTGATCAACCTGCTCGACTCGCTCCGGGCCAGGCTCGGGCTGTCCTACCTGTTCGTGGCGCACGACCTGGCGGTGGTGCGGTACATCGCCGACCGGGTGGCGGTGATGTACCTCGGCAGGATCGCCGAGATCGGCCAGGTGGACGCGGTCTACGACAGCCCGGCCCATCCGTACACCCAGGCGCTGCTCTCGGCGATCCCGCTGCCCGATCCGGTACGCGAGCGCGCCCGCGAGCGGATCCTGCTCGAAGGTGACCTGCCCAGCCCGGCCAACCCTCCGACGGGCTGTCGATTCCGCACCAGGTGCCCCAAGTTCCGCACGGAGCTCACCGACGCGGAGCGCGCGCTCTGCGTCGGCGTCGAGCCCGAGGTGCGGCCCGTGGGCGAGGACCAGGATGCGGCCTGCCATTACGCAGAGAGACGCGAAGTCGTATAGACCTCGCTCGATCCAGGAGGAATGTCGCGCGATGAAAGCATCACGTCTGGTCGTGGCCGTCGCCTTGGCGGCTTCGCTGCTGCCCGCGGGCTGCGGTGGAGGTCAGGGAAGCGGTCCGGGAGGCCAGGAGAGCGCCGGGGACGAGCGGACGATCAAGGCTTCCGACCTCAACCCGCAGCCGCGCGAGAAGGTCAAGGACGGCGGGACGCTGCGCTGGGGCATCAACGAGTTCCCCACCCAGTGGAACCGCACCCACGTCGACGGCAACCTGGCGATGGCGGCCGTGATCAGCAACGCGCTGCTGCCGTCGCCGTTCACGTCCAACGAGAAGGCGGAGATCTCGGTCGACACCGACTACGTGCTCGACGCCAAGGTCACCGAGCAGCGGCCGAAGCAGGTCGTGACGTACACGCTGAACCCGAAGGCCAGGTGGTCCGACGGGAAGCCGATCACGTGGGCCGACTACCAGGCGCAGTGGCAGGCGCTCAACGGGCGTGACCCGGCCTTCCACATCGTCTCCTCGACCGGCTACCAGGACATCGAGAAGGTGGCGCGGGGCAAGGACGACCACGAGGTGGTGGTGACGTTCCGCAAGCCGTTCGGTGACTGGCAGGCGCTGTTCGGGCCGCTGCTGCCGGCCGCCACGAACCGCAGCGCGGAGGCGTTCAACAACGCGTGGGTGAACAGGATCCCGGTGACGGCGGGGCCGTTCAAGTTCGGCGGGTTCGACCAGACGGCCAAGACCATCACGATCGTGCGGGACGACGCGTGGTGGGGCGAGCGGGCCAAGCTGGACAAGATCATTTATCGGGCCTCGGAGCAGGACTCGCTGATCGGGGCGTTCAACAACGGCGAGCTCGACATCATCGACGTCGGCACGTCCGCACCGGACTACGCGCGGGCCAGGACCACGACCGGCGCCCAGGTACGCCAGGCGGCCGGCCCCGACTTCCGGCACCTCACCTTCAACGGCTCCAGCGAGCTGCTCAAGGACCGCAACGTCCGGCAGGCCATCCAGCTCGGCATCAACCGCCAGGCCATCGCCCAGTCGGACCTGCAGGGGCTGGACTGGCCGATCGCGCTGCTCAACAACCACTTCTTCATGAACACCCAGGAGGGCTACCAGGACAACGCGGGAGCGCTGGGCGCCTACAACCCGGAGAAGGCCAAGCAGATGCTGGACGCGGCGGGCTGGAAGCTGAACGGCGCGGTCAGGCAGAAGGACGGCAAGCCGCTCGACCTGCGGTTCGTGGTGCCGTCAGGGGTGCAGATCAGCAAGGCTGAGGGCGAGCTGGTGCAGAGCATGCTGGCCCAGATCGGCGTCAAGATCACGATCAGGGCCGTGCCCAGCGACGACTTCTTCACCAAGTACGTGATCCCGGGCAACTTCGACATCACCCCGTTCGCCTACATCGGCACGCCCTTCCCCGTCTCCAGCAGCTACGGCATCTACGCCAACGCCGCCAACGGGCAGAACTGGAACGCCAACTTCGGCCGCACCGGGTCGCCGGCCATCGACGAGGCCATGAGCAGGGCCGCGCAGAGCCTCGACCCCGTACGCGCCCGCGCGGCCACGCAGGCGGCCGACCGGCTCATCTGGCAGGAGGTGAACGTGCTGCCGCTCTACCAGCGGCCGCAGATGGTGGCCGTGCGGCAGGAGCTGGCGAACATCGGGGCGCGCGGCTTCCACGACCTGCGCTACCAGGACATCGGTTTCACGGACTGAACCTGTCCGCGATCGGGTGTAGTACTGGTCTGGTGAAAGTGACGTGGTCCCAGATCCTTGCCTGGCGGTTGAGCCGGCAGTTCGTGAGCGCGGCCGACGGCGCCGGCGCGGTGGCGGTCGCGCGGCGGCTGTGCGGGGTGCAGGCGCAGGTCGCCTCCTCGGCCCGGCTCGCCGTGGCGGTCAGGAGCGCCCGGCCCGATCCCGGGGAGATCGACCGGGCGCTGTGGAGCGATCGCACCCTCGTCAAGACGTGGCTCATGCGGGGCGGCACCCTGCACCTGGTGCCGTCGGACCAGCTCGCCGACTACTGCGCGGCGCTGAGCACGCTGCGCTTCTGGGAGAAGGGGTCGTGGCAGCGCGGCCACGGCGTCACCGCCGGCGAGATCGCGGCGATCATCGAGGCCGTCCCCGCCGCGCTCGGCGAGCGGGCCCTGACCAGGGAGGAGCTCGTCGACGCCGTGGTGGCCCAGACGGGTGACACGCATCTGCGGGAGGCGCTGACCTCCGGCTGGGGCGCGCTGCTCAAGCCGCTGAGCCGGCTGGGCGAGCTGTGCTACGGGCCCCCGCGAGAGGGCAAGGTGACGTTCACCACGCCGCGCTCCTGGATTCCTGGCTGGCCCGGCTCGCTGCCGCCGCAGGAGGAGGCGGGGGTGCGCCTGGTGCGGGCGTTCCTGGGCGCGCACGGGCCCGCCACGCCGCAGATGTTCGACGCGTGGCTGTTCGGCGGGACGGCTCCCAAGGCCGTGCTGAAGGGATGGTTCCGGGAGCTGGCGCCCGAGCTGACGGAGGTGGAGACCGACGACGGCGCCACGCTGACGGCGCTGACCGCGCACCTCGACTCCCTCGCCGGCACCGCGCCCTCGGCCGCGGTGCACCTGCTGCCCGGCTTCGACCAGTACATCCTGGGCGCGCCGCGCGACCTCGCGCCGCTGCTGCCTCCGGAGCTCAAGGCCAGGGTGAGCCGGCAGGCCGGCTGGATCTCGCCCGTGGTCGTCCACGAGGGGCGGGTGGCCGGGGTGTGGGAGGCCAAGGGCGGGGACATCACGCTCGATCTCGCCGCCCCCGTGCCTCCTGCGCCGCTGGACGCGGCGGTTTCACGCATGCGCGAGCTGCTCGGCGCGTTCAGCGCCTAGCTTCCGCGCGGACCGCCGTCGCCTCAGGCCGAGGTGCCGGCCATGACGCGGTCGACGATGCCCTTGTTGCCCTCCTCACGCGCGCAGTGGGCGCAGCAGTACCA
Source organism: Nonomuraea sp. GTA35 (assembly GCF_041950525.1). Classification (NCBI taxonomy): domain Bacteria; kingdom Bacillati; phylum Actinomycetota; class Actinomycetes; order Streptosporangiales; family Streptosporangiaceae; genus Nonomuraea; species Nonomuraea sp. GTA35. The sequence continues at coordinate 885,855 of NZ_JBGNUV010000003.1, forward strand.
GTGCTCGCCGGACTGCACGCCGTGCCCGATGACCTTGGTGCCGCAGTGCTCGCAGATGGGCGCCATCGCCTCGATCGCGCACTGGAAGCAGTCGAAGGTGTGCACCGCTCCCTGCGCGTGCACCTCGAACGCCATGTCGTAGTCGTTACCACAGGTCTCGCAGACAGCCATGGTGATCCCCTTTGCAGTCGATCCGCCGGGGGGATACCCGGTTCCGTGGTCTCTTTTCCCCAAGGAAGCTCCATATTCAGGCTCGCGGGCGATCGAAGGCGGACCAGGCCACCAGAGGCAGGCCCAGCAGGCCGAGCGCGGCCAGGGCGGCCGGCAGGCCGAACCACCCGCTCAGGCCCGCCACCAGCAGCGGGCTCACCACGAACCCCGTGTACGAGATCGTGGACACCCCCCACACCATCGTCCCGCTGGGGTCGTCGGCCGCGGCCCGGGACAGCAGGGCCGGCACCACCGGCCCGAGCGCCAGCCCGGTGAGCCCGAATCCGGCCAGCGAGATCAGCGCTCCCCCGCCGAGCCCGGCCAGCGCGATGCCGGCGCCGCCGCCGACGCCCGCCACCAGGCACAACACCTTGAGCGGCGTCCGCGGCAGCGCCTGCGCGACCAGCCGCCCCGCCGTCAGCGCCGCCATGTAGACCGCGGGCGCGGCGCTGGCGACCAGCGGCGTGGCGTCCCGGTGCTCCTCCAGCAGCAGGACCGACCACTGCTCCACCGAGTTCTCGATGATCAGGACGCAGGCGGCCAGCGCGCCCAGCACGACCGCCGCGCCCCACAGCCGCCGCCTGTCGCCCCCGCCCCGCTCCGGCAGCCCGCGCCCCAGGGGCAGGGCCAGGAGGGTGAGCGAGGTGGCCGCCACGATCAGGGCGATGATCAGGAGCACGGTGGCGACGCCGAGCCCGTACGAGCGGGCCAGGCCGGTCAGCGGGGCCGCGACGATGACCGCCACCGGGAAGGCGGCGTGCACCGGCTGGAAGAGGCGGCGGCCGGTCTCGCGCTCGGCGCGTCCCGTGGCCAGGTTCAGCGCGATGTCGAGGGCGCCGCTGGTGGCGCCGACCAGCAGCAGGGCCAGCGCGAGCTGCCAGGCGTCGCGGGCCGGCCCGATGGCGGCCACGGCGAGCGCGAACAGGATCATGGTCACCGCCAGCGCGCCACGCTCGCGCCCCCTGGCCAGCCGCCCGGCCAGCGTCATCGCCGGCAGGGCGCCCACCGGTACGGCGCTGAGCGCCAGGCCGAGCTCGCCCGCCGTGAGGCCGAGCTCCAGCTTGATGGCGGGCAGCAGGGCCGACCACGATCCCCAGAACACGGCCCACGCGGCACAGACCGCGATCAACGGCATCTACCAGCACTCCTTGAAATTCCGGTCAAGACACAGTAAAGATCAGCCTTGCCCAAATACCCCTTCGAAGGGAAGCTCGTGCTCCTCCGCTCGGTCATCGCGGCCACCCTTGTCGCCGCCGGAATCGCCGCCGTCCCGTCCTCCGCGTACGCCGCCTCGGCCGCGTACACCCCCGAACGCGTCTGCGGCAAGGGCTTCCACCGGGTCAAGGACGGTCACCGCGCGATGCGGACGCGCGGCGGAGCCGTGTTCGGTCACGTGTACCTGATGTATAGCAAGCGCAGCGGCAAGAACTGCGTCGCCGCGATCAAGACCGCCTACACCGGCACGCGCACGGTCACCGGCGCCTACCTGGAGGTCCGGGGCGGCGGCCGCAGCGAGGACGTGCAGCGCTACAAGTACTACGCCGAGACCGGCCACATCGAGGGGGCCTGGAAGTGCGTCAAGTACGAGGGCTGGACCCGCGACCCCGACAACCGTGTCACGGCGTGGGGCGGCCGCAAGAGCTGGGGTAACTGCGACGGCTGATCGGGGGTAGGGGTCCTCTGACGGTCCAGAAGAACCTTTTTCGCCGTAACTGTCACAACGGGACGGGCTGCCTCGTCCTGCTGGTGCGTACGACGAAACCCAGGAGGTTCACATGACCCAGCGGATCAATGTCGCCCAGCATGTCCCCGACGCCTACCACCACTTCCTGGCAGTGGAGAAGCTGCTGCACGACAGCGAGTTGCCTGCCGCCACGATCGAGCTGGTCAAGCTGCGCGCCAGCCAGATCAACGGCTGCGGCTACTGCGTGGACATGCACAGCCGCGACATGAAGAAGGCCGGTGAGAGCGACGAGCGGCTGTGGTCGGTGGTGACGTGGCGCGAGGCCACGGTGTTCACCCCGGCGGAGCGGGCGGCGCTGGCGCTGACGGAGGAGGCGACCAGGCTGCCCGACCGGGAGGCCGTGCCGGACGAGGTGTGGCGGCAGGCGGCCGAGCACTACAGCGACAAGCAGCTCGCGCTGCTCATCGTGGCCATCGCGATGATCAACGCCTGGAACCGGATCGGCGTCACCGCGCGCCTGACTCCCGGCCACTGACCGGGAGCTCCGGCTGTTCCGTAGAAATGCATTGAGCGGTCACGCCTGCCCGGATTAGGTTGGCGCGCATGGCGGGCCTCACGTGCCCGCCATGCCGTCGCCGAGCGGCGCGGCGCGGCGCACAGCCGGGAGAACGGCCGCGCCGCGGAAGGGGGAGACCATGAAACGCGTCAGGATCGCCAGGCCCGCGACCAAGCGGCGCACCTGGCCGCCGGAGCTGGATCTGCGCTCACCGGCGGGGCGCAGGCTTCCCTATTGACGTGTTCCTTACGCCGAACTTACGGGGGCATCGGTAGATAACATAGGTAACAGGAACATCACGGGGGGCTCACGATGAAGAGGCTTGTGGTGGTGCCGCCACCCGTCGCGCGGCACAAGATCCGCGACATCCGTTCGGCCGGCCGCCGCAAGCCCCCCACCGATCCCAAGGTGATCGATCTGCACGCCTACACCGGCAAGAACGTCATCCGCTTCCCCGGCGGGCCCACCCCGGCCGCCTGAGGGCCAGGGCGGGCTGCGGCGTCAGCCGTACAGGCGCTTGGCGTAGCTCTCGCCGTAGTAACTTTCGAGCTGTTCGAGGCTCTCCTCCACCGGCTGCACGTCCTTGACCAGCCTGGCGTGCGACGGCAGCGTGTCGGGGGCCCAGGAGTCGGGCTTCCACAGGGCCGAGCGCAGGAACGACTTGGCGCAGTGGAAGAAGATCTGCTCGATCTCGACGACGAGCGCGAGGTGGGGGCGGTGCCCCTTCACGATCATCTCGTCGAAGAACGGGGCCTCGCGGACGAGCCGGGCCCGGCCGTTGATGCGCAGGGTCTCGTTCCTGCGGGGGATCAAAAAGATCAACCCCACATGCGGATTCTTCAGGATATTGAGGAATCCGTCCGCCCTGCGGTTCCCCGGGCGGTCCGGGATCGCGATCGTGGTGTCGTCGATGACGTGCACGAAACCGGCCGGGTCGCCCTTGGGCGAGACGTCGCAGTTGCCCGCCTCGTCCGAGGTGGCGATGAGGCAGAACGGCGAGGCCGCCAGCCACTCGCGGTCGCGCTCGTGCAGGCGCTGCCGTTCCTTGGCCGCGGCCCTCGGCATGACCTCGCCGAGCAGCTCGCGCAGCTCAGCCTCCGACCCGATCTCGGCCCAGCTCATGTGATCTCCCTTCGGGGGTAACACCCCATTTTGTCAGGGAATCGGGTCGAGCATCCGGTGTGGCGTCCGAAGGGCGAGACTGACCTGATCCTGTCGCGTGTCGGCGGCCAGGCCCGGACCGGGGCGCATCTCGACCTCCTCCAGCTTGACGATGCCGCCGCAGGTCGGGCAGTACGACGTGGGCTCCAGCCGGCCCCCGCAGGTCACGTGGTGGAACAGCCGGTGGGGGCCCTTCGTGGCCAGGTGCCGCTCACCCCACTGCGCCAGCGCCAGCACGGGCAGCCAGAGCTCGTGGCCGACAGGGGTCAGGACGTACTCGTCGCGGGGCGGCGTCTCCTGGTAACGGCGGCGCTCCAGGACACCGGCCTCGACGAGCGTGGCCAGCCGCTGCGACAGCACCGCCTTCGGGATGTCGAGGTGGGCCTGGAAGTCGCCGAAGCGGCGCACGCCGTACAGGGCGTCACGGACGACGAGCAGCGTCCATCGCTCGCCGATCACCTCCAGGGCGCTGGCCAGCGCGCAGCTCTGGCCGTCGTAGTTCTTGCCGAGTGCCATGGATCCCATGTTAGTTCATTCACCGAACCGTGTTAGGGTGCGCGGCATGAGTTCAATCACTGAACCGACGGTGCGCCAGGGAACGCTCGCCGTGGCCTCGGCGGTGCCGCTGCTCGTCCTGACCAACTTCACCCTGCCGATGGCGACGCTGCCGCAGACCTCCGCGTCGCTGGGGGCCGGGCCGACCGGGCCGGTGTGGATCCTGGGCTCGATCGCGCTCGGGCTGGCCTCCCTGCTGCTGGTGGCCGGCGGGCTGGCCGACGACCACGGGCGCAGGCGGGTGCTCGTGGCGGGGACATCCGTGATGGGCGCCGCCGAGATCGTGGCCGCGCTGAGCCCGGACGTGCCGGTGTTCGTGCTGGCCAGGCTGGTGCAGGGCGGGGCGGGGGCCGCCATGCTGGCCGCGAGCCTGGGCATCGTGGGACACGCCTACCCGTCGGGCACGCAGCGGGTGCGGGCCACCGCGCGGTACGGGGCCATGATCGGCCTCGGTACGGCCGTGGGGCCGCTGCTGTCCGGGGTGCTGGCGGCGGTGGCGAGCTGGCGGTCGGCGTACTGGGTGATGGCGGCCGGCGCGCTGGTGCTGGCTGCCGCGTCGGCGCGGACGCTGGAGGAGTCACGCTCCGCGGTGCCGCGCAGGTTCGACGTGCCCGGGGTGGTGCTGCTCAGCCTGGGCGTGGCGGCGCTGGTCGCCGGGGTGACCGAGGGGCGGGCCGGGTGGACGCGGCCGGTCGTGGTGGTGGCGTTCGTGCTGGCCGTGGTGCTGGTGGGGGCGTTCGTGGCGGTCGAGCGGCGGCGGCCGGAGCCGCTGCTGGACCTGGAGCTGTTCCGGCGGCCGTTGTTCCTGGTGGCGACCGGCGGGGCGCTGGTCGTGGGGGCGGCGGTGGTGGGGCTGCTCAGCTACCTGCCGACCGTGCTGCAGGTGGCTCACGGGCTGACGCCGCTGGACACGGCGCTGCTGTTCGGCGTGTGGTCCGGGCTGTCGTTCGTGGCCTCGCTGCTGGGCGGGCTCGTGCCGCTGCGTGCCGCCGCGCGGCTGGCCCTCGGGCTCGGGCTGAGCGCGCTCGGCTTCGCCGCGCTGCTGGGGGTGGGCTTCTCGCTCTGGCTGCCGCTGGTCGTCGGCGGGCTGGCGGTGAGCGGGATCGGATCCGGGTTGATCAACTCCTCGATCACACACCTGGCGATCGAGAGCGTGCCCGCGCATCGGGTGAGCATGGGCTCGGGGGCGAACAACACCGCCAGGTACATCGGCTCGTCGCTGGGGGCGGCCGGGATCGCGGCGGTCGTCGGGAGCCTCGGGCCGGCGCAGGGGGCGGCGGTCGCGGTGGCCGGGTGCGTGGTGCTGACGGGCGTCACGGCACTCGCCGCGCTGCTCGTCCGCGCCTGAGCCGCGCCGCATCCCGGCCCGGTCGCTGTCGCTGTGCTACCAGCGGCGGGTGCGGGTGCGGGTGCGGCGCCGTGCTACCAGCGGCGGGTGCGGGCCATCGCGCCGAGGAGGGCGTCGCGTTCCATGGCGAACCTGTGCGGCTCGATGCCCTGCCGTTCGGCTCGCAGGTGCAGCATGGTCAGCTCGGTCGCCGCCTGCTGGTAGTCGCTCATGGCCCGGCCGAGCCCCGCTCCCCTGGCCCACTTGCGGGCCGCCTTGCGGGCGGACAGCGTGGTGAGCATCCGTACGTCGGCGTCGCTGATCAGCCCCGTCTGGTGGTAGGCGGGCAGGTAGAAGGCCATCCTGGCGATGAGGTGCCGGCGCTCGACGACGGTCACGACGATGAGCAGGACCAGCGCCGCCATGATGACCAGGTAGGCCACGCCCAGCCACTCGAGCGAACCGGTGGTGGCCGCGCCGTTCCAGAGGCCGTGCAGGAAGACCGCGGCCACGTAGCCGAACGGGATCGCGGCGTACCTGGCGGTGCTGCGGCTGGTCAGCGCGTACGCGACGCCGAGGCCGATCATGGAGGTGTAGATCGGATGGCCGAGCGGGTCGATCAGCCCGCGCAGCACGAAGAGCTGGACGGCCGCGCCCGCGCCGTTCTCGCCGAACGCCAGCAGGTAGTAGCCGACGTTCTCCACGGCGGCGAAGCCGAGGCCGGCCATGGAGGCGTACACGATGCCGTCGGTGAGCCCGTCGATCTCGGCCCGCCGGCGCAGGAGCAGCAGCAGGGCCGAGCCCTTGAGCGCCTCCTCCACGATCGGGGCGAGCACGACGGCGCCGATGTTCTCGACGGCGGCGGAGGTGTAGCCGGCCCTGGCGAAGAGCTGCTGGCCCACCAGCGTCAGCGCGATGCCCGCCACGATGGCCACCCCCGCGCCCCACGCGAAGGCGAAGGCGAGGTGCAGCTTCGGCTCGGGTTCGAGCCTGTCGAGCGAGAGCACGGCCGCGAGCAGCACCGGCAGGGGCGCCACGGCCAGCAGCGCCGACAGGCCGAACCCGACGGGGCCACCGGAGAGCAGCATGATGACCAGCACGATCAGCGCGATCGCTCCGGAGACGACCAGCCCGATCAGCAGGGCCTTGCTGGGGCGCTGGACGAGCGGGGGAGCAGTCATGGTGATGCCTCTCTTCCCGTTGGCTTCGCCCACTATGCGCGCCACGCATCTACAAGCGCTTAACGGCTACTTGAATCGCGGTAGTAAGGATCCGTCACCACGGGCTCACCGTCGGTGTACGCGTACACCTCCCGGCCGTTGATGAACACCTTCAGCGCCCGGCTCATGACGTCCAGCGGGTCGCCGGACCAGATGACCACGTCACCGTCGAGCCCGGGCCGCAGCGCGCCCACCCGGTCGTCCAGCCCCATGATCCGGGCGGGGTTGACGGTGATCGAGCGCAGCGCCGCCGCCGGGTCGAGCCCCTCCCTGACCGCGAACGTGGCCGAGTGGACCAGGAAGTGGATGGGTACCACGGGGTGGTCGGTGGTGATCGCCACCTCGACGCCCGCCCGGTCGAGGATGCCGGGGTTGCGCAGCGAGCGCTGCCGCAGCTCGACCTTCGACCGGCTGCCGAGCAGCGGGCCGATGATGACCGGCACGTTCCGCTCGGCCAGGGTGTCGGCCAGCAGGTGTCCCTCGGTGCCGTGGTTGATCACCAGCCGGTAGCCGAACTCGTCGGCCAGCCGCAGCGCGGTGGCGATGTCGTCGGCCCGGTGGGTGTGCTGGCACCAGGGCAGCTCGCCGTCCAGCACGCGGACCAGGACCTCCAGCGTGCCGTCGCGGTCGAACGGCTTGCCCTCCTGCTCGGCGGCGGCCCTGCTGGCCCGGTAGTCCTGCGCCCTCATGAACGCGTCACGGATCACCGCGGCCACGCCCTGCCTGGTGGAGGGGAGCTTCTTCTGGTCGCCGTACACCCGCTTGGGGTTCTCGCCGAGCGCGCTCTTGACGCTCACCGGCTCCTTGAGCAGCATCTCGTCCACCGACCTGCCCCAGCACTTGATCGCCACGGTCTGGCCGCCGATCGGGTTGCCGGAGCCCGGCTTGATCACCGCGGTGGTGACCCCGCCGGCCAGCGCGTCGCCGAAGGCCAGGTCGGCCGGGTTGATGGCGTCCAGCGCACGCAGCCGGGCGCCGTTGGGGTCGGTCATCTCGTTGGTGTCCTGACCGGCCCAGCCCTCGGCCTCCTCGTGCACGCCGAGATGTCCGTGGGCCTCCACGAAACCGGGCAGCACCCAGGCGCCGGCGGCGTCCACGACCGGGGTCCCCTCCGGTACGGCCACGTCCCGGCCCACCGCGGCGATCTTCCCGTTCTGGATGAGCACGGTTCCACCGTCGATGGGGTCACCGTCGACGGGCACGACATATCCGCTGGTAATAGCAAGATTCATGACTTGTAACCTACCGGTGGGTGGGTAGGTGCTCCGGATGACCTCGAATCTCTACAGACGATGGCTGCTCGAGCTCTGGAACGGCGACTTCGAGCTGGCGCACGAACTCGTCACCCCCGACTTCACCGGCTACTGGCCGGGCATGACGGTGTCGGGGCCCGACGGGCTGGTCGAGGCGCTGCGGCAGGGGCACGCGCCGTTCGACGACGTCAAGGTCACGCTGGACGTGGGGCCGATCGTGGACGGGGATCTGGTGTCGGCGCGGTGGACGTTCGCGGGCGCGTACCGGGGCGGGCTTCCCGGCGTGACGGCGGCGGAGGGCACCAGGATCGCGTTCAGCGGCCACGACATCCTGCGGGTGAGGGACGGGAGGTTCGCCGAGTACTGGGTGATCTCTGACGTCCAGACGCTCAACCGTCAGCTCGGTATAGGGTGATATTTCCCGATTTACGAGGGCTGGTGAATGGCGGAGAACCACGGTCCGGGCGTAGGGCCGGACCCCCAGTCGCTGAGCGACGAGGAACTGTCGGACCTGGTCGCCGAGCAGCGCTTCGGCGCGCTGGCCACGATCAAGGCCGAGGGGCGGCCCGAGCTGTCCACCGTCGCCTACACCTGGGACCCGCGGCAGCGCGTGGTGCGGATCTCCACCATCGCCGACCGGCTCAAGGTGCGCCGGCTCCAGAAGGATGCGCGCTGCTCGCTCTACGTGGCCAGCGACGACTTCCGGTCGTTCGCCGTGGCCGAGGGTGAGGCGGAGCTGTCGCCGGTGAGCCGCGAGCCGGGCGACGAGGTGGGGCTGGAGCTGCTGGCCATGCAGCCGCCGCTCGCCGATCCGGCGGGCGAGCCGGCCTTCCTGCGGCAGATGGTGACCGACCGGCGGATGGTGATCCGGCTGCGGGTGTCACGCCTGTACGGCACCGCGCTGACCATCAACTGAACGCCGCTGCCCGGCGAGCCTGTACGGCGCTCCCCTGCCTGACACGCGCAGCGCCACCCTCCTGCCCACACGCACACCGCCACCATGCCGCCCTGGTGGACGCGGCGCCACCATGCCGCCCTGACGCGGGCAGCGCCCCCCTGCCGATCTGACGCGCGCAGCGTCACCCGGTCGCCCTGACGCACCCGGTGCCGAGCCGTGCTCGCCGAGCACCGCGGCGGGGCCTTGCCAGGCGCGCGGGCCGGGCTTACGATCCGGCTAATTGTTAGGAAACTTTCTTTAATGAAAGGTCTCTGACGTGCGCCGATTAGCCACCCCCCTGATCGCCGTCCTCGTGATCGCCGCACTGTGCGCTCTCCCCGCGCAGGCCGCGAGCCGCCTCGTCGCCACGTTCACGCTGTCCGGCACCACCGGCACGTTCGTGGTGAGCAACCCGGGCACGACCGCCGTGACCGGCTGGTCGATCGTCTTCGAGCTGCCCTCCGGAGTCACCGCGTCAAGCCCGCAGAACGCCACCATCAGGCAGAACGGCACCAAGGTGACCCTCACCCCCGCCTTCTACATCAACACCGTGCAAGCGGGCAGGAACACCGAGCCGTACAGCCCCAGGATCACGCTCAGCTCCCCCGCCCAGCCGGTGAGCTGCCTGATCGACGGTGCCGCCTGCGACGGCAGCGGCGGCGACCCGCCCGCCAAGCCGCCGGTCAGCGCCACCTATCAGGTGAACGGGAACGCGGCCGGGTTCGTGGTGGCCAACAACGGCACGACCCCGCTCAACGGGTGGACGATCGTGTTCGACCTCCCGGCCGGAGTCACCGCGGGCAACGCCCAGCACGCCTCGCTCAGCCAGAGCGGCCGTACGGTGACGCTCACGCCCGCGCACTACAACACGACCGTGAACGCGGGCGCGACCACCGAGCCGTACAGCCCGTCCTTCACCGTCAGCACCGCGGGCGCCGAGCCGGCGAGCTGCCGGATCAACGACGTCAACTGCGACGGCAGCCCCGACGCGCCGCCTGCCGCGCCCGGCAACCTGCGCTCGCCCGCCAGGACCACGAAGACCGTCGCGCTGGCCTGGGACGCCGCCGCTCCCGGCAGCCTGCCGATCACCGGGTACGAGGTCTACAACGGCTCCTCGGTCGCCGCCTCGGTCACCGGCAGCACGGCGATCGTCTCCGGTCTGTCGCCCTCGACCGCGTACACGTTCACCGTCAAGGCCAAGGACCGCAAGGGCACGCTGTCACCGGCGTCCGCGCCGCTGGCGGTCACCACCCGCGACCCGGCCGACGACACGCAGCCGCCGACGGCGCCGGGTGACCTGCGCAGCACCGCGAGGACGTCGTCCAGCGTCACGCTGACCTGGGCGGCCTCCTCCGACAACTCCGGCATCGCCGGCTACGACGTCTCCATCGGTTCCTCGGTGGCGGCGACCGTCTCCGGCACCACGGCGGTCGTCTCCGGCCTGTCGCCCTCGACCGAGTACTCGTTCACCGTGCGGGCCCGCGACCTGTACGACAACCTCTCCCCCGCCGGCGCGGCGGTGAAGGTGACCACGGCTGACATCGTCGAGACAGGCTACGCCCGCGTCGGATATTTCGTACAATGGGGCATCTACGGCCGCCAGTACTTCGTCCGCAACCTCGACACCACGGGCGCGGCGGCGAAGCTGACCCACATCAACTACGCCTTCGCCAACATCGACCCGCAGAACCTCACCTGCCTGCAGGGCGTCACCAAGGGCACCAGCACCGACCCGCAGGACCCGAACCAGGGCGACGGCGCCGGTGACGCCGAGGCCGACTACGGCCGGCCCTTCAGCGCCGCGCAGTCGGTGGACGGCGTGGCGGACACCGGCTGGGAGAAGCTGCGCGGCAACTTCAACCAGCTCAGGAAGCTCAAGGCCAAGCACCCGCACCTGAAGGTGCTGATCTCGCTGGGCGGCTGGACGTACTCGAAGTACTTCTCCGACGTGGCGGCCACGGACGCGGCGCGCAAGAAGTTCGTGGCGTCGTGCATCGACATCTACATCAAGGGGAACCTGCCCGCCTACAACGGCGCGGGCGGCCCCGGCACGGCGGCGGGCGTCTTCGACGGCATCGACCTCGACTGGGAGTGGCCGGGCGCCGAGGGGCATCCGGGCAACCACGTCAGCCCGGCCGACAAGGCGAACAACACGCTGCTGATCGCCGAGTTCCGCCGCCAGCTCGACGCGCTGACGGCCACGACGGGCAAGCGGTACCAGCTCACGGCCTTCACCCCGGCCGACCCCGCCAAGATCGCCGCGGGCTGGGATCTCCCCGAAGTCACGAAATCTCTGGACATCTTCAATGTCCAGGGGTACGACTTCCACGGCGCCGGCAGCGACAACTCCTGGGAACCGAACCGCACCGGCCACCAGGGCAACCTCCACCTCGACCCCGACAGCCCGTACGACCCGGACTTCAGCGTCGAGAAGGCCGTGGACGTCTACCTCCAGGCCGGCGTCCACCCCCGCAAGATCACCATCGGCCTGGCGTACTACGGCCGCGGCTGGCAACGAGTGGCCGACGGCGGCAGGCACGGCGAGTGGCAGCAGGCGGGCGGAGCCGCGCCCGGCCAGTTCCAGGAGGAGGCCGGCACCCGCGGCTACACCAACCTGCTGGCCATGGTGCCCGGCTGCACGGTCAGGCACGACGAGCAGGCGGTGGCCACGTACTGCTTCACCGGCGACGGCGGGCAGTGGTGGACGTTCGACGACGCCTGGTCGATCGGCAAGAAGACGGCCTGGCTGCGGAGCAAGGGGCTGCTCGGAGCGATGATCTGGGAGATGTCCGGCGACTCGGGCACCCTGACCACCGCACTCGACGCGGGCCTGCGCTAGAACCCTCCGCGCCGGGGCGGGACACCCTCGGGCCCCGCCCCGGCGCGTACGCGCGTCGAATGCTCATCCGCGCGGCGCCACCGCGTTACTCTGCCCTCAACTCCAAGTCACGCGATCTTGTCACCGTCGAGTCGTTGTCTCTCCCCAGCCGAGGAGACCCATGTTCAGGCGACTCGCCGTCCTCATCGCGACCTCCTTCTCCCTCACCCTCCTCCCCCTCGCCACCCCCGCCGGCGCCGCGACCGTCGTCAACGTCGCCCACCGGGGCGCCTCCGCCTACGCCCCGGAGAACACGATCGCCGCCTTCGAGCTGGCCGCCGCGCAGGGCGCCGACCTGTTCGAGCTGGACGTCCAGGAGACCAAGGACCACGAGCTGGTCCTGATGCACGACACGACGCTGTCCCGCACCACCAACGCCGAGCAGGTCTTCCCCGGCCTGTCCCCGTGGAACGTCGGCGACCTCACGCTCGACCAGATCCGCGAGCTGGACGCCGGCTCGTGGCTGTCCGACAAGTACGACGGCGAGCGCGTGCCCACCCTGGGCGAGGCGCTGCGCGAGATGAGCGGCTCGGGCATGGGCCTGCTGCTGGAGGTCAAGGCCCCGGAGCGCTACGCGGGGATCGAGGCCCGCATCACCGCCGAGCTGCGCCGCCACCCCTCCTGGCTGGCTCCGGGCAAGCTGGTGGTGCAGTCGTTCAACTGGGACTCGATGCGCACGTTCGACCGGCTGCTGCCCGAGGTGCCGATCGGGCTGCTCGGCACGCCCTCGACCGGGGAGCTGCCCGGCCTGGCGAAGTTCGCCGACCAGATCAACCCGCCGTACACCACGCTCACGGCCTCGTACGTCCGCCGCGTGCACGCCCTCGGCCTGGACGTCCTCACCTGGACCGTCGACAGCCCGGCCGCCATGCGCCGCATGATCGGTTACAAGGTGGACGGCATCATCACCAACCGGCCCGACGTGCTGCGCGACGTGCTCAGCTCCTGATCTCCCACCACCGCGCTGTGCCAGGCCGCCGATGACGAAGATCGCGCCGGGGCGGCACAGCGCGAACGGGGCGTATCCGGCCCGGGACAACTGATCCTGATCCGCTCCGTCCCAGCCGACGTCCACGCCGCACGAGTGCCTGCGCCCCCGGCGGGGTGAGCACTGCCGGGACCTCTTGGACAGGCCGGTCAGGGCGCGGGAGCCGCAGGAACCGGGGCGATGGTGGCCCGGTCCCACGCTCCCCGCACCGCCAGCCAGAAGATCAGCGCATAGCCGGCGAACAACCCCAGCATCGCCACCATCAGCGCCATCTCCGGCAGCCCGGTCGCGTCCATCAGGTAGTCGATCACCGCGACGTAGTCCCGCTCCGCCCAGTGCCACACCACGTACACGATGAGCTGCAGCAACGGGCTCACCACGAACGCGGTCCCGGCCAGCGTCGCCAGCACCCGGGCGGAGCCGCGCCGCGCCGCCAGCAGCCCGATGGCCGACCACGCCACCGCCTGCGTGGCGAGCACGCCGGACACGGCGACCAGCACGTTCCCCCACGGGTCCGGAGCGTTCCTGTGGTAGTCGATGCAGCAGTCCAGCCCGACGATCATGTCCTCGTTGCCGATCAGCCACGCGACCGCCACCATGGCCAGCCTGTGCACCCCGTACAACACCGCTCCGAACGCCACGGCGAGCACCGCGATCCGCCTCATACCCGGCAGCATGACCGACCGGTGCGCACCCGATCCATCCCGCTGTCCGCTACTGGACATCCCCGCGCAGGTGCCGGGCGGTCCCGGCGTCGGCGGGAAAGTACGCCTCCACCGCGATCTCCTCCAGCGTCACGTCGAACGCCGCCCCGAACGTCGTGATCGTGTTGAAGAAGCAGAGCTCCCGCCCCCGGTGCTCGATCCTGATGGGCAGGGCGATGTCGGCAGGCTCGGCGACCCCGGGGCCGCCCCCGCCCCCGTACTCCCGCACCTCCTCCAGCAGCGCGCTCAGCTCGGGATCCCCCGTACGCGCGACCTGCCGGGCCAGCCTCGGCAGCAGGAACCCGCGCACCTGCGCCAGGTTCCGCAGCCGTGGCGCGAACCCGCCCGGATGCAGGCCCAGCCGCATCATGTTGACCGGCGGCTCCAGCAGCGCCGGGTCGACCCCGTCCAGGAAGACCCCGACCGCCGCGTTCGCCAGCAGCAGGTTCCACCGGTTGTCCACGGCCAGCGCCGGGAACGGCTCGTGCCCCCGCAACACCTGCTCCAGCGCTTCGCGTGCCCCGGCGAGGTCGGGGTCGTCGAGCGGCCGCTCCCGGTAGGCGGGCGCGTGCCCGGCCGCGACGAGCAGCCGGTTGCGCTCGCGCAGCGGCACGCCGAGGTGCTCGGCCAGGTGGATGACCATCGAACGGCTGGGGATCGTCCGGCCCGTCTCCACGAAGCTGACGTGCCGGGCGGACACGTCCGCCTGTATGGCCAGGTCCAGCTGGCTGAGCTTGCGCCGGTGCCGCCACTCGCGCAGCAGCTCACCGACCGGCCGATCATTACGCATGCGTGCCGTTCTAACCCATCCCGTCCGGCCTGCGCCATTACATGCCATGTAATCGACGGCCCGGACGGCATCCGCGATGGTGACCACCATGAACAAGGACATCATCCTGAACGCCTTCGCCGAGTTCGCCGCGGGCGACCACGACATCCTCCACCCCCTCCTGCGAGAGGACTTCGTCGAGCACAGCCCCGGCAACCCGTCGGGACGGGACGCGTGGATCGCGTTCATCAGAAACTCGCCCTTGGCCGCCGCCCGCCTCGACCTCAAGCGGGTCATCGCCGAAGGCGACCTCGTCATGCTGCACTACCACCTGATCCCGGACGGCGACGAGCGCGGCGTCGCCGTCGTGGACATCTGGCGGCTGGTGGACGGGCAGATCGCCGAACACTGGGACGTCGTGCAGCCGGTGCCGGAGCCCGGCCAGATCCCGAACGGCATGTTCTGAGCCGCGTCCCCGCGGATAAGACGCGCCGAAGGGGGCCCGGACCGAGATCCGGACCCCCTTCTCAAGCAGGCGCATCAGGCCCTTGGCCGAGCGTCACGGGCCACCCGGCGCCCGGCCTGCCGTCAGCTGCAGCCGCTGGTCGAGCCGCAGCCCTCGCACACGTAGCAGCTCCCGGCCGGACGCATCTTCGTGCCGCACGTCATGCAGAGCGGCGCGTCGGCGGTGAAGCGCTGGTGGCTCTCCAGCGTCAGCTCCTGGACGGCCGGCCGCGTGTCCTCCTTGGGCTGGGCGGCCTCGATCGGCGCCGACTGGGCCAGCGCCTCCCGGTCCACCGTCTCCTGCAGCGCCGCCGGGTCCTCGCCGCGCTGCTGCGCCGCCCGCTCGGCCGCCGAGAAGATGCCCAGCGCCGCCCGCTCCTCGTACGGCAGGTGGTCCAGGGCCAGGCGGCGGAAGATGTAGTCCATCACCGAGGTGGCCATGCGGATGTCGGGGTCGTCCGTCATGCCGGCCGGCTCGAAGCGCATGTTGACGAACTTGCTCATGTACGTCTCCAGCGGCACGCCGTACTGGAGCCCGATGGAGATCGCCACCGAGAACGCGTCCATGACGCCCGCCAGCGTCGAGCCCTGCTTGGACATCTTGAGGAAGACCTCGCCGAGCCCGTCGTCAGGGTAGGACGAGGCGGTCATGTAGCCCTTGGCGCCGCCCACGGTGAAGCGGGTGGTCATGCTCGGCCGCTGGTTCGGCATGCGCCGCCGGGTCGGCCGGTTGACCTCGATGACCTTGACCTCGGGCTCCTTCGGCTGCTCCTGCTGCTTCTTGGAGCCGTCGCCGGCCGACAGCGGCTGGCCGACCTTGCAGTTGTCGCGGTAGACGGCCAGCGCCTTGAGGCCGAGCTTCCAGCCCTCCAGGTAGACCTGCTCGATGTCGTCGATCGTGGCCGACTCGGGCAGGTTGACCGTCTTGGAGATGGCACCGGACAGGAACGGCTGCGTGGCCGCCATCATGCGGACGTGGCCCATGGGCGCGATCGCCCGCTCGCCCATCGCGCAGTCGAACACCTCGTAGTGCTCCTGGCGCAGGCCGGGCGCGTCGACGACGTGGCTGTGCTCGCCGATGTACTCGACGATGGCCTCGATCTGCTCCTGCTGGTAGCCGAGCTGCTTGAGCGCCCGCGGGATCGTCTGGTTGACGATCTGCATGGAGCCGCCGCCGACGAGCTTCTTGAACTTGACCAGCGCCAGGTCCGGCTCGATGCCAGTCGTGTCGCAGTCCATCATCAGCCCGATCGTGCCGGTGGGGGCGAGGAGGCTGGCCTGGGCGTTGCGGTAGCCGTTCTTCTCGCCCAGCTTCAGGCACTCCGACCACTGGCGGGACGCCTCGGCGTGGATCTTCGCGTCCATCGAGCCGATCGTGCGCAGGTCGTCGTTGGCCGCGGCGTGCTTGCGCATGACGCGCTTGTGCGGCTCGGCGTTCCTGGCGTAGCCGTCGTAGGCGCCGACGACCCCGGCCAGCTCGGCGCTGCGCCGGTAGGACACGCCGGTCATCAGCGAGGTGATCGCCGCGGCGACGGCGCGGCCGCCGTCGGAGTCGTAGGCGTGGCCGGTCGCCATGAGCAGCGCGCCCAGGTTGGCGTAGCCGATGCCGAGCTGACGGTACGCGCGCGTCGTCTCGCCGATCTTCTCCGTCGGGAAGTCGGCGAACGTGATCGAGATGTCCATCGCGGTGATGATCAGCTCGGTCAGCTTGACGAAGTCGGCCACGTTGAAGGAGTTGTCGTCCTTCAGGAACTTCAGCAGGTTGATGCTGGCCAGGTTGCAGGAGGAGTTGTCGAGGTGGACGTACTCGCTGCAGGGGTTGCTGGCCGTGATCCGGCCCGTCTCGGGCGTGGTGTGCCAGTCGTTGATCGTGTCGTCGTACTGCACGCCGGGGTCGGCGCACTCCCACGCCGCCTTGGCCATCTTGCGGAACAGGTCCTTGGCGTCGACCTTCTCGATGACCTCGCCGGTCAGGCGGGCCCGCAGGCCGAAGTCGCCGCCCTTCTCCACCGCGCGCATGAACTCGTCGGAGACGCGCACGGAGTTGTTGGCGTTCTGGTACTGGACGGAGACGATGTCCTTGCCGCCCAGGTCCATGTCGAAACCGGCGTCACGCAGCGCGCGGACCTTGTCCTCCTCGCGCGCCTTGGTCTCGATGAACTCCTCGATGTCGGGGTGGTCGACGTCGAGCACGACCATCTTGGCCGCCCGCCGCGTCGCGCCGCCCGACTTGATCGTCCCCGCGCTCGCGTCGGCGCCCCGCATGAAGCTCACCGGGCCGCTGGCGGTGCCGCCGCTCGACAGCAACTCCTTGGACGAGCGGATCCTCGACAGGTTCACCCCCGACCCTGAACCGCCCTTGAAGATCACACCCTCTTCCTTGTACCAGTCCAGGATCGACTCCATCGTGTCGTCCACGGAGAGGATGAAACACGCGCTCACCTGCTGCGGCGACTGCGTGCCCACGTTGAACCACACCGGCGAGTTGAACGCGAACACCTGGTGCGCCAGCGCGTGCTTCAGCTCGTGGTCGAAGATCTCGGCGTCCTCTTCGCTGGCGAAGTAGCCGTTCTCGAGCCCCGTCCTGGTGTAGACGCCGACGACCCGGTCGATCAACTGCTTCAGGCTCCACTCGCGCTGCGGGGTGCCCACGGCGCCGCGGAAGTACTTGGTCGTCACGATGTTGGCCGCGTTGACCGACCAGAACTCGGGGAACTCGACGCCCCGCTGCTCAAAGTTGATGGACCCGTCGCGCCAGTTCGTCATGACGACGTCGCGGCGCTCCCACTGGATCTCGTCATACGGGTGCACGCCGGGCTTGGTGAAGATCCGCTTCATCTTCAGTCCCTTACGCGGACGCTTGCCCCCGCGCGCCACTGAACCGCTGGCCGTCTCCGTCATGACTCCCCCTTCTCCGCCTTCAACTGTTTGATCTCGGCCTCGAAGTCCGCCAGGCTCTCGAAACCGCGATATACCGATGCGAACCGCAGGTAGGCCACCTCGTCCAGCTCCCGCAGCGGGCCCAGGATGGCCAGGCCCACCTCGTTGGAGGGGATCTCGGCCGCGCCCTTCGCCCTGATGGCCTCCTCCACCCGCTGCCCGAGCTGCGCCAGCGAGTCCTCGCTGACCGGCCTGCCCTGGCACGCCCGCCGCACGCCCGCGACGACCTTGTCCCGCGAGAACGGCTCCGTCACTCCGCTGCGCTTGCTCACCATCAGCAGTACGGTCTCCTGCGTGGTGAACCTGCGCCCGCACTCGGGACAGGTACGGCGGCGCCTGATGGCCGCGCCGTCATCCGTGGAGCGACTGTCGATGACCCTGGTGTCAGGGTGGCGACAGAACGGACAGTGCACGCTTTCGCCTCCAAGAAACCTGCGGCCACCACACGCGCCCTCACCCGCCATGACGGGACGCTCGCGCACACTCCACAGCTGTCCATGGAGCGGTCGCAGAAACACAAGGTGTGGTGAACTACATCGGTGTAACTACTAGATGTTGTGGTCCAACCGTAGAAGCGCGCGACCATGAACGCAAGTTGAGCGCTGCCATCCTGCTGAAGTCGCTGATCAGCCCGCCAGCATCATCCGTCCCGGGCGTGTCGTCCCGTGATCGCGATCTTCCCGCAGGTCGGAGCGTCACATCGGTTGCTTTCAGCCTCGGCCGTGAACAAACCTCACAAAGGTACCCGAGGACACACCCCACCCTTCCCACCCCTTCCCTCGCCCCCCGCCGAGCGGCTTCGTGGCGGGGCGCGGGTGAGGCCGTGAGGCGAGAGACGACGAGGACTCCGCGCGATGATCCGCACCCGCCGTTCGCCCGAACGCGACCCGCGTCAGGGCGGGACGGGCCCGCGCCCTTAGCAAGCGACGCCCTGAGTGCGGGGGGCCGGCACAGCACGGGCGGGACCAGCTCAGGCCGGGCGGCGCCCACAAGGAGCCCGCCACGCAGGAAGCCCGCCGCATGAGAAGCCCGCCGTGTGAGGAGCCCCGCCGTGTGAGGAGCCCCGCCGTGTGAGGAGCCCCGCCGTGTGAGGAGCCCACCGCGCGAGAAGCCCGCCGTGCAGGGAGCCCGCCGTGCAGGGAGCCCGCCGTGCAGGGAGCCCGCCGTGCAGGGAGCCCGCCGTGTAGGTGTGTCGCCGCACCGGAACCGGCCGGGCAGGGCAGGCGCCGTGGCATGTGGGGCAGCACGGGCGGAGCCACGTGTCAGGGAAGGCTCGACGACCGATCGCGACGCCGTTCCCGCTGACCGTTGGCCCCATGCCGACGTGCTGCGTGCAACCCCCAAGAGGGGCTGCTCACCCGACCCAAGGAGAGCTGCTCGCCCGACTCAGGGAGGGGTGCGCGCCCGGCGCTCAGGGTGCCACGCCGACTCATGCGGCGGTCAGCGTAAGGCGGCGGTGTCCTTCGGGACGTAGATGCGGGTACCCGGCCGGATGAGCGAGTCGGACAGGCCGTTCAGCCGCTTGATCTCCTCCACCAGCGCCCCCGGATCATCCCCCGCGGAGAGCGCGTCGGCGATCTCCCACAATGTGTCCCCCTTGTGCACCTCAACCCACGGCAGGCCGGCATGGCCGGCCACCACGACCCGCACTTCCGCGTGCCCGGCCGCCCGCGTTCCGAGCCAGAACCCGCCCAAGGACAGCAACGCCACAGCCAGCACCAGCACGACCCGACCCCGCCGGGTCAGCCGCACAGGCGCGGCACCCCTCCCCGCAACACCCCGGCCTTCCGCAACACCTGCCCGCCCGGAGGCGTCCCTCCGCCCCGGAACCCCTGACTGTCCGGTGATGCGCCGCCGCCCGAAGACGCCTCGCCGCCGCAAAGCCGCCCGACGCCGCCGGAACGCGACACTTCGCCGCCCCGAGGCACCACCCTCCCAAGCGGAGGCACCGCCCCGGCGAGCAGAGGCACCACCCTTCGAGGCGGAGGCGCCGCCCTGACGAGCAGAGGCACCGCTTTGAGGACCCGAGGAACCGCCTTGACGAGCCGAGGAGCCGCCACTCAGGCGAGCGGAGACGCCGCCCTGACGAGCGGAGGCAGCGCGCTCCCGCATGGAGGCATCGCCGCGCCGAGCCAGGAGGCCGCCCCGCCGCTCGCCGGAATCACCGTCGCGCGCGAGGGCGACGGCTCGCCCCGGCCCCTCTCCCGATCCGCTCTCATCTTTGCCCCCTCCGCTCCCGCTCCCTCCGCTTCCGGCCCCTCGCACCCCGCCCTTCGCGCCGGGCCTCCGGCCTTCCACGGTGTCATCGCCGCCACCCCGCGCTTGCCGCTTCTTGCCCCTCCCCGGGGGCGGCGGGACGGTCGTGTCCGGGTCGTCGCCCGCACGCGGCGACGGGACGAGCCGCAAATGGGACCTTCCCCCACCACTCGAACGGGACCCCAGCCTCTTGCCGGAATTCCCTCGAACAGCGGCCCCCACCCGCGTATTGTCGGCCCGTCGATCCCTACTCCGCGTGGCATCGGCGATCAGGGTGAGCCGGTTGACGTCTTCGCTGGTCGTGTCCGTATTTGTGGGCGTTCGCATGGATGACCTCCCGCCGTGTGGCCCGAGGAAAAGGCCAAATAAAGATCAGCAAATCGAACACGATGTCGATCGAACTCCCGTACGATGTTGTACACCACACTGGCGACAATTTCGAGGAAGACTCGAACAATTGTTTGAAGATGATCTTCAACAGCGATACGGTCGCTGTGTGCGACATCAGGACCACGGACCGGGAGGTTCGCCGGTTAGGCGGGCCGCCAGGCGAGGAGGAAGAGCATGACCGAGCGGGATGACGCAAACGGGGTCAGCGACCTCGCGGTGCGCCGGCGAGACTCCCTGGGCTTGACGCCCAGGCAGCGCAAGATCCTCGAAGTGATCCGCGACTCGGTACAGCAGCGCGGATATCCACCGTCCATGCGCGAGATCGGCGAGGCGGTGCAGCTGACCAGCACGTCCAGCGTGTCCCACCAGCTCACCGCGCTACAGCGCAAGGGTTACCTGCGCCGCGACCCGCACCGGCCGCGCGCGCTGGAGGTCCGCCTCCCGGGCGAGCCCGTGCTCTGGGTCGATCCCGACGCCACCGACGAGGAGCCCACGGTCAACCGCCCGACGGCCGCCTACGTCCCTCTCGTGGGCCGCATTGCCGCCGGTGGGCCGATCCTCGCCGAGGAGAGCGTCGAAGACGTCTTCGCCCTGCCCAAGCAGCTCGTCGGTGAGGGCACGCTGTTCCTCCTGCAGGTCGCCGGTGACTCGATGATCGAAGCCGCCATCGCCGATGGTGACTGGGTGGTCGTACGCCAGCAGCCCGTCGCGGAGAGCGGCGACATCGTGGCCGCGATGATCGAGGGCGAAGCCACGGTCAAGACCTTCAAGCGCAAGGACGGCCACGTGTGGCTCGTCCCCCACAACTCCAACTACGAGCCCATCCCCGGCGACGAGGCCAGCGTCCTTGGCAAGGTCGTAGCGGTCCTGCGCCGCCTCTAGCCAGGGCGGGTCACCGTCTCCGGCCGAGGCGGGCCCCGCGAGGGGACAGGTCTCCGGCCAAGGGTTGGCAGCCGCCTGAAGCGAAGGCGGATCTCCGTCTCCGACCGGGGAGGGGTACGTCTTGCAGCGAAGGCGGGTCTCCGTCTCCAGCCGAGGCGGGTCACGGCCGTGCCGGGGGACGAGTCTCCGACCAGGGGTTGGTAGCCGCCTGAAGCGAAGGCGGGCCGCTGTGTCCGGCCAAGGCGGGTTACGGCCCTGCGAGGGAGACGGGTCACTGTCTCCAGCCGAGGTGGGTCGCGGCCCTGCGGCGGAGACGAGTCTCCGTCCCAGCCGAGGCGGGTCAGGGCCCGGGCGCGCGTCCGACCTTCCGCGCCGCGAACCGGCGCGCGCCGAAACATCACTCACGGGTACGCCGTCACCGCCACGACGCCAAGGGCGCCGAGCGCTGGGCACGCTCAGTGCCGCGCTGCGCGCCGGGGCTTGAGTCGTGCCGGGCAGCCAGGTGATGTTGTCCGGGCACGAGACCCGCGCATTTTTGGAACGTTCCTGGCACTGCCACTCCTGGATCGTTCTCTCGCCGCCCCACACCTGCCGTGGCCGGGGCGGCCTTCGTCATGTCGCGACACCTGGTCCCGGTCGCGGATGCCCCGCGAACGGTGTCCGGATATGACAGAACCACGTCATAGCGGCCATAGAGGCATTTTTGCGACAATATGGGCATGCCCGCTCCACACCGTGTCGTCGTCGCCGTGTTCCCCGACGTCGATCTGCTCGATGTCACCGGTCCTGCGGAAGTCTTCGCGGTCGCGAACCGGGAGATGTCCGGCCGGACGCCGTACCAGGTGCTGCTGGCCGGGGCGGACGGCGGCCAGGTACGCACCAGCGCCGGGGTACGGCTCGCCACCGACCTGACCTTCGACCAGGTCGCCGACCGGGTCGACACGCTGGTGGTGCCCGGCGCGGTCGACCGCGACGGCGCACCGGTGATCGATCCGGACCTGGTCGGCTGGATCGCCGACACCGCCCCGCACGCCCACCGGGTCGCCTCCGTGTGCGTCGGGGCGCATCTGCTGGCCGCCGCGGGCCTGCTGGCGGGCCGGACGGCCACCACGCACTGGGCCACCGCCGACCGGCTGGCCGCCGACCACCCCGACGTCACCGTCGACCCCGATCCGATCTACATCCGGTCCGGGAAGGTGTGGACGGGCGCGGGCATCAGCTCCTGCATGGATCTGGCGCTCGCCCTGGTGGCTGAGGACCACGGCGAACAGCTCGCCCTGGCGGTCGCCCGGCAGCTCGTGATGTACCTCAAGCGGCAGGGCGGGCAGAGCCAGTTCAGCGTCCCGCTCTGGCAGGCGCCGACCGAGCGCCGCGACCTCGACGAACTGCGGGTGTGGATCACCGCGAACCTCACCGCCGACCTGTCGGCGGCGGCGCTCGCCGAGCGCGTGTGCCTGAGCGAGCGGCACTTCGCCCGGGTCTTCCGCAAGGAGACCGGGTCCACTCCGGCCGCCTACGTCGAGTCGGCCCGGGTGGAGGAGGCGCGCCGGCTGCTGGAGGGCACCGACGAGCCGCTCGACCGGGTCGCCGCCACGTGCGGCCTAGGTTCGGCGGAGACGCTGCACCGGGCGTTCCGACGGCGCCTCGGCACCACCCCCTCCTCCTACCGGCGACGCTTCCGCACCGCCGCCTGACCCAACCCACCACCCTCGCCCCGAGGTTTCCTCTTCCTGTCCTCGGCCGGGCGCCGGCGGGGTGCGGCCGAACACCTCCGCCCCACCGGCCCAGGTGGATCTGCCTCCGCGATGCATCCGCCCGACCGGCCAAGGCGAGGACACGTCGCAGCGCCTCAGCCCGACCGGGCCGGACGGCGGTGCGACCGCAACGCTTTCGCCCGGCGGCCAAGGCGAGGAAACGTTGCAACGCCTCGGCCCAACCGGGCCAGACGGACGTGCTGCCGCAACGCCTGCGTCCGGGCCAGGCGGTAGTGGCCATGTTCGCCACGGCCGTTGATGGCTTCACGCCTGACCACGGCCGATGATCCACCATGTCCTGTTCCCGTACTACTCCAAGGAGGATGAGATGACCGTTTCGACCACTCTGCGTGAAGTGATCGGCCTGGACGGCGCCCTGCCGTCGCTGTCCGCCAGCACCCTGGTCCTGATCGACTTCCAGAACACCTACCGCACCGGCGTCATGGCCCTCCCCGACGCCGACCGCGCCCTCGACGCCGCCGCCCGCCTCCTGGAGCGCGCCCGCGCCGCCGGAACACCGGTGGTGCACGTGGTGAACGACGGCGGCGAAGGCACCCCGTACGACATCCGCTCCGAGATCGGGCAGATCGACCCGCGTGTCGCGCCCCGGGACGGTGAGCCGGTCGTCGTCAAGGGCTTCCCGAACTCCTTCCACGAGACGGACCTGCTGAAGACGCTGCGCCGCCTGGACGCCGGGCCGGACCTGGTGCTGGCGGGCTTCATGACCCACATGTGCGTCCAGTTCACCGCCCAGGGCGCGTTCAACCTCGGCTACCGCCCGACGGTGGTGGC
Organism: Nonomuraea sp. GTA35; assembly: GCF_041950525.1. NCBI lineage: Bacteria > Bacillati > Actinomycetota > Actinomycetes > Streptosporangiales > Streptosporangiaceae > Nonomuraea > Nonomuraea sp. GTA35. The sequence continues at coordinate 909,615 of NZ_JBGNUV010000003.1, forward strand.
GGAGGCGTGCGCGACCCGGCCGCTGGCGGGCCCGGACGGCACGCCGGTCCCGGCGGATTCCCTGCACGCCGCCGCCCTGACCACGATCGGCGACCTGTTCGGCTTGGTCGCCGCCCGCGCGACAGACCTTCCCGCCTGACCGGTCACTCCAGGACGAAGCTCGCGCTTCCCCGGAACGCGCTCGACCCGTCATCCCGCTCCACCCACACCTGCCCCGCTCGATGCCTCAGGTAGTACCCGGGAAAGTTCACCGACTCCAGCGACACGGTCCCGCTCCCCGCGAGCCCGCTCCGCCGCACGAAGCTGGCGTCCGCGGAGAACAGCGCGGACCCGTCCCGCTGCTCCACCCAGGCCTCGTGGTTGCGATGCCGCAGGTAGTAGCCGGGGAAGTTCGCCGACTCCAGCGACACCGTCCCGCTCCCCGACAGCCCGGTCACGAGCCGGAACTGGGAGTCCGCCAGCGGGGTCACGTCGGCTTCGAGGCGCGCCCGGTAGTTCCAGTGCCGCACCGCCGAACCCGGCGTGTCGTACGACATGAGGCGCACCGGCGTGACCCCGTCGGGGACCGGGATGCCGAAGTCGGGCGTGCCGTCCGCGCGCCAGTACACCTTCTGGACGCGCGTACGGCGGTTCGGGTCGTTCAGCGGGTCGCCGGAGATGTCCCGGTAGGACCGGTCGTGGTAGACGAGGATGTCGCTCTGCCCGTCCTCGGAGGTGGTGAAGGAGTTGTGGCCGGGGCCGTACTGGCTGGTCGCGGCGTTGCTCGCGAAGACCGGGCTCTGGCTCTTCGTCCAGGACGACGCCTGGAGCGGGTCGGCGGTGGCGGAGGCGGTCAGCAGGCCGAGGCAGTAGTTGGCGTCCGTGGCGCTGGCCGAGTACGTCAGGAAGAGCCGGCCGTTGCGCTGCAGCACCGAGGGGCCTTCCGCGACCTTGTACCCGCGCGTCTCCCAGGCCAGCGTCGGGACGGTCAGGCGGGTCGTGGCGCCGGTGATCGTCCACGGGTTGGCGCCCATCCGGGCGATGTACAGGTTGGAGTTGGTCGCGATGCCTGGCTCCTGCTGGGCCCACAGCAGGTAACGCACGCCGCCCGCGACGAACGTGGTGGCGTCGAGGGAGAAGGTGTCCCAGGGGGTGGCGATCCGGCCGCGTTCGGTCCAGGCGCCGGTCAGGGGGTTGGCGGCGGCGTTCTCCAGGACGTACATGCGGATGCGCCAGACGTCGTCGGCGCGGCCGGCGGCGAAGTACACGTACCACTTGCCGTTGATGAAGTGGATCTCCGGCGCCCAGATGTGCGCGCCCATCTCGCCGCTGGTGTGCCTGCGCCAGATGACGCTCTCCGGCGCGGTGGCCAGGCCCTGGATGGTGGTGGCGCGGCGCAGCACGATCCGGTCGTACTCGGGGACGGTGGCGGTGAAGTAGTAATAGCCGTCGGTGTGGCGGAAGATGTGCGGGTCGGCGCGCTGGGCGGCCAGCGGGTTGGTGTACTGCACCGCCGGTGACGCGTGCGCGGCCGTCGGCAGGAGGTTGGCGGTCACGGTGAGCAGGCTAGCCAGGACGGCGAGGAGCACGACCCGGCGGGGGATATTTCTGGACATGTCCCTCCCTACGCGAGCGGAGACGTGACCGTGAAGGAGGCGTCGGAGGCGAACACCGAACCGGACGCCCACAGGTCCAGCCGCAGCTCGTAGTTGTAGTGCCGCAGGTAACGCCCGGGCAGGTTGTAGGACTCGAACGACAACGCGCCCCCGCCCGCCAGGCCGGCCCGCCCGCAGAACGTGGCGTCGCCCTTGAAGATGGCCGAGCCGTCGTCACGTTGCAGGGCGAGCCGCATGTTGTAGTGCCGCAGGTAGTAGCCGGGCTGCGTGGCCGACTGGAACGAGTAGCAGCCGGAGTGGGCCAGCCCGGCCGTGACGGTGAACGTGCCGGACTGCCGGTCGGCGAGCGCGCTGGACGGCGTGAGCGGGTCGAGGTAGGCCAGGCCGCCGCGGTGGCGCACGTACCGGTCGGGGAAGTTGGCCGAGCGCAGCGACCGGTTGCCGGTGGGCACGGCGGTCGTGTCGCCGGCGTCCTCGCGCAGCACGGTGAAGTGCCTGGCCGTCCCGGACAGGCCGGGCAGTTCGGTCTTGGCCCCGAACGACGACAGGTTGGCGCTGTCGGCGTAGTAGTAGCGCCCGCCGGTGTAGTTGTCGAAGTAGAGCCGCCAGCGGCCGTCCGGCAGCCGCGTCAGCGCCGGGCCCTCCAGGCCGGAGCCCCAGCCGGCCCAGTTGCCCGTGCCGGTGAACGTCCACGGCCCGGTGAGCGAGGGGGCGGTGGCGTGTTCGATGTACTTGGTCGTCTCGTTCTTCAGGAAGTTGTGGTACGTCGAGCCGGACTTGACCACGAAGCTGTCGATGTAGTTGGCCGGGATGCCCAGCGCGGCCGGTGCGCTCCACGCGGACAGCGCGCTGTTGGTGGCGGTGATCCGGTACGGCCTGAACTGCCCGGCGGTGCCCGTCGTGGACGCGGAGTAGATCACGTGCACGCTGCCGTCGGAGTCCTTGAACCACTCGGGCGCCCAAGTGCTGCCGGTGGCGCCGTTCAGGCCGACGGTCACGTTGCGCAGGAACGTCCAGCTCACGGTGTCGGCGCTGCGGGCGAAGCCGATGGTGTCGCCGGTCCAATTGGTGGTGTGGACGAGGTAGTAGTAGCCGTCGGTGTGCCGCATCACGCTGGGGTCGCGGATCAGCCCGGACGGCGGCCGGTAGGCGTTGGCCCTGATGAGGTTGTAGGTGCCGGCGTTGAAGGAGTCGTAGACGTACATGTTGGACTCGCTGGCGTTGGTGAAGGCCGTCATCAGGTAGTGCGGCGCGGGCCCGGCGGCGTGCGCGACGTGGGCCGGGACCAGGACGGTGGCCAGCAGCACCAGGCATAACCCGACGAAACGTGTACGCATCCAGCGGCCCTCCGCGATGTTAGCGTTAACATCTCGCCGCGCCGGAACGGGCGGCAGTGAGCGCATTCGTACCCCGGCAGCGGGGCCCCGTCAATATCAGCGCGCCCGGTACAGCGCGTGCGCCGCGGAGATCGCCTGGTCCGCGAAGCCGAGCACGTCGCGCCTGCGCTCGAACGGCGAGCCGTACAGCGAGCGCCGCGGCGTGCCGAAGTGGTCGCCGAGCCCCGCGATCACGCTCCCCGCCGACGGCAGCGCGCTGTCCTCCTCGCGCAGCCGCAGCGCCTCGTCCACCACGCGGTGCCAGCGCTCGGGGAAGGCCTCGCGGGCGTACCGCGCCGCCCCCGACTTGGAGGTGATCTCGCCGGTGGCGAGCGTGTAGTGCAGCCGGGCGACTCCGGTGACGATCCACACGGTGCCGTACCCGCCGAGGCAGATCAGCCCCCACGGGGTGAACGGGCGCGAGGCGCGGGTCACCAGGCGGCGCCAGTAGAGGTCGAGGTTGCGATCGGTCCAGGCGGCCAGGGCGCCGGGATCGTTCCAGATCTTCAGCTCCTCCGGCTTGGGCCCGCGGCAGGTCAGCCCGTGGCGGGCCAGCGTGTGCCAGGTGACGGGGTTGACCGAGCCCCGCCGGTCGAGCCGCCCGGCGTGCGCCTGCGGGCGCTCCCCCAGCTCGGCCGGGTCGTGGCCGAGGTCGTCCCAGGTGAGGTAGACGCCGTCGAAGGGGTGGGCGCCGAGCCTGGTGTGGATGCGCTCCAGCACCCCGGCCGCCGGCGGCTGCCTCGTCACCGCGACGAAGTCGACGTCGCTGGTGCCCGGCCGGTAGTCGCCGAGCGCCGCGGAGCCCTCCAGGTAGAGCCCCTCCACCAGCCCGGGAGCCTCCGCGTCGGCCAAGGTGAGGTACGTCTCGACGATCGCGTCGATCTTCGGGTGGGGCGTCATGGCCGCCCAGCCTGCCATACTCCGCGCCACCGCCTCATCACAATCCAGAATCCTAGAATGGCCGAGTGAATGACGCATATACCCCCTTAACCCTTAAATCCACACATGATGGTCTCAAGTGGGCGGCGGTCGAGCCGGGGGTGATCCCGGCCTGGGTGGCCGACATGGACCTGCCCACCGCCCCCGCGGTCGCCGAGGTGCTGCGCCGCCGGGCCGACGGCGACCTGGGTTACCCGGTCTGGCTGCTGGACCAGAGCGCCGGCCCGCTGGCCGAGGCGTTCGCCGAGCGCATGGCGGGCAGGTTCGGCTGGCAGGCCGACCCGGGGCTGGTGCGTCCGTTCAACGACCTCAACCAGGCGCTCCAGGTGCTCCTCCAGCTCTGGACGAAGCCGGGCGACGGGGTGGCGGTGCACGTCCCGGCGTACCACCCGTTCCTGGACACGCTGAGCGTCATGGAGCGCCCGCTGCGCCCCATCCGGATGGAGCCGGACGGCGACACGTGGCGCTTCGAGGTGCCCGACCTGTCGGGTTGCCGGGTGCTCCTGCTGGTGAACCCGCACAACCCCACAGGCCGCGCGTTCACCGAACGCGAGCTGACCGAGCTGGCCGAGCACGCCGAGCGGCACGACCTGCTGGTCATCGCGGACGAGATCCACGCCGACCTGGTGTACGAGCCGCACCGGCACATCCCCTTCGCCACGATCCTGCCCGCGCGCACGGTCACGCTGACCTCGGCGACGAAGGCGTTCAACCTGGGCGGCATCCGCTGCTCGGTGGCCCACTTCGGCCACGAGGGCGCGCGCAAGGCCCTGGAGGCGCAGCCGCCCTTCGTCTACGGCTCCCCCAGCGTGTTCGGCGTGGAGGCGACCGTGGCGGCCTGGCGGCACGGGGACGACTGGCTCGCGGAGACGGTGGCGCTGCTCGACCGCAACCGTCGCACGATCGCCTCCCGCCTGCCCGCCACGTTCGGCTACCGGGTCCCGGAGGCGACGTACCTGGCCTGGCTGGACGTGGGCAGGCCGGGCATGGCGGAGGTGTTCGAGCGCGAGGCGAAGGTGCGGCTGAACGACGGCGCGGCCTTCGGCCCCGGCGGTGAGAGCTTCGTCCGGCTCAACTTCGCCACCACCGAGGCCATTCTCGCGGAGATACTCAGCCGGCTGGCGGGCTGAGCGGCGGCAGGTCGGGGGGCGTGGCGGCCGGCCGCTCGTCGAGCGCGGCCAGCGCGAGCTCGATGGCCTTGTCGAGCTGCGGGTCCCGGCCCGCCACCCGGTCCTGCGGAGTGATCACCACCTCGATGTCGGGATCGACTCCGTAGTTCTCCACGCCCCACCCGGGCCCGTCGAGCCAGAACGAGTACCGGGGCTGGGTGACCCGGGTGCCGTCCACGAGCGAGTACCGCGAGTCGATGCCGATCACCCCGCCCCACGTCCGCGTCCCCACCAGCGGCCCGATCCCGCGATTCTTGATGCCCGCGCTCACGATGTCGCCGTCGGAGCCCGCGAACTCGTCCGTGACCGTCACCACCGGCCCGCGCGGCGAGTCGTCGGGGTAGCGCATCGGCTGGTACCAGCGCGCCCGGGCCCATCCGGTGACCTTGCGGGACAGCTTCTCCAGCACCAGCTCCGACAGGTGACCGCCGCTGTTCTCCCGCACGTCCACGACCAGCCCGTCGTAGTCCATCTCGGTACGCAGGTCGCGGTGGAACTGCGCCCACCCGGAGGCCACCATGTCGGGCACGTGCAGGTATCCCAGCCTGCCCCCTGACGCCTGCCTGACGTAGGCGCGGCGGTCCTCCACCCAGTCGTGGTAGCGCAGCTGGGTCTCGTCGGCGATCGGGCTGACCACGACCCGGCGCACGTCGCCGCCGGAGGAGTGCCGAACGGTCAGCTCGATGGGCTGGTTCGCGGTGCCGGCCAGCAGCGGGAGCGGCCCGCGTACCGGATCGACCGGGCGGCCGCCGACGGCGAGGATGGCGTCGCCGGGGCGGATGGCGACGCCGGGAGCGAGCAGCGGCGAGCGGGCGGCGTGGTCGGACGACTCGCCGGGCAGGATGCGCTCGACCCGCCAGACCCCGTCGCCGTCCCTGGCCAGGTCGGCGCCGAGCAGCCCCTGGCGGCGCCTGGGGTCGACGCCGGAGCCGTTGGGCACGGCGTAGGCGTGGGAGGTGCCCAGCTCGCCCTGCGTCTCCCAGAGCAGGTCGATCAGCTCGGAGTGGGCGCCGATCCGCGAGACCAGCGGCTCGTAGCGGTCGAGCACGCCCTGCCAGTCGACGCCGTTCATGTCCTCGCGCCAGAAATGGTCGCGCATGAGGCGGCCGGCCTCGCGGAAGCCCTGCAACCACTCGGCGACCGGGTCGAGCTGGACGGTGATCCGGTCGAGCTCGATGGTGACGACCTCGTCGCCCTCGCTCGCGGCGCGGGTCTGCAGGCCGTTCTTGCCGTTGGTGACGAGCCTGGAGCCGTCGCCGCTGACCTCGAACGCGCGGATCTCCTTGCCCAGCTCGGACTTGGCGCGCTTCTTGAGGTCGTAGCGCTCCAGCACGGTCTCGGAGCTCTGCTCGCTGCCGTCGCCGAGCACGCCGCTGAGGGGGTAGCGCAGCCAGAGCAGCGCGTCCTTGGCGGTACGCAGGTTGCCGTAGCTCCCGGCGGGCACCGGCACGGGCACCACGCGGGAGCCCAGCCCGTCGGGGTCGACCTCGGTGCGCGGCGGCGCGTCGTCCTTCTTGTCGTCCTTGGACGGCTTGTCGTCCTCGCCGTTGAACCCGCGCCCCTGCAGCGAGGGGTCGAACGGCGACGGCGTGGCGGCCTTCAGCGGCACGATGTACGGCTTGCACCCGTGGGGGAACGACAGGTCGAAGACGTGCGCGTCGTACACGGGGTCGAACGTGCGCACCGACAGGAACGCCAGGTGTTTGCCGTCCTTGGTGAAGGCCGGGTCGTGGTCCACGAACCGCGGCGGCGTCACCTCGATCACCGACGTGCCGTCCACCCGCCCCATCTTGATCTGCGTCAGGCGCCTGTGGTGCGGGTGGGCCCAGGCCAGCCACGTGGAGTCGGGCGAGAACGCCAGCCCGCTCACGTCGCCCTGGTCGGTGCGGTCCAGCTCCCGCACGTTGTCGGTCTCGAGGTCGATGACGAGCAGCCGCCCGTCGTGCGTGGCCACGGCCACGTGCTTGCCGTCGGGCGCGGCGGCCAGCTCCAGCACCCGGCCGAGCTGCCCGGAGGCCAGGGTCCTGACCTCGCCGCCGGGGGCGCCGATCTCCAGCCCGTCCTCGCCGCCGGCGTCGGAGACCCACACGGCCCTGCCGTCGGCGTCGAGCGCCTGCGGCAGGCGGACGCGCACGCCGGGCTCGGCCCGCAGCACGCCGGCGGGCCCGTCGCGGTGGGTCACCCAGTGCGCGGTGCCTCTGATCTCCACCGCGCTGGCCCGCCCGGTGGCGTCCGGCGAGAACGCGCCCGCCCGCAGGGGTGCCGGCCGCCTGGCCCGCCCCGGCCGCGGCCCGCCGAGCCGCACGTCCAGCCGGTACGGCTCGGCGTCCAGGCTCTCCAGCAGCCACAGGTCCCCGGCGTGGCTGTAGATCACCCGCTGCCCGTCGCCGGTGGCGTGGCGGGCGTAGAACTCCTCGTGGGGGCTGTGCTTGCGCAGGTCGGAGCCGTCGGGCAGGGCGGAGTAGACGTTGCCCGTGCCGTCGGCGTCGGACAGGAACACGATCCGGTCGCCGACCCAGCTCACCGACCAGTACTGCGCCGTGCTGTCGGCGAACAGCCTGGCGAAGTCGCCGTTCCCCTCGGCGTCCACCCAGAGCTTGGCCGCCGTGCCGCCGCGGTACCGCTTCCACTGCGACGGCTCGCGCCACACCACCGACACCGTGGCGACCTTCTCCTCGCTGACGGCCGCCTCGCTGACCCAGCCGTACGGCAGGCGCGTGGCCGGCCCGCCGTCGAGCGGCACCGCGTGCGCCCAGCGCCGGTTGCCCGCGCTCTGCCCGGCGGCGGTGATCGCGAGCACGTCGCCGCCGGGCGTCCACCCGCGGACGGAGGTGGTGTTGTCGCCCCAGTGGGTCAGCCGTTCGCCTTCCGGCCCGTCGAGCTCGGCGGTGAACGCCTCGGGAGCGCCCTCCTTCGTACTGGTCCATGCGATCCGGCCCCCGTCGGGCGAGAACCGCGGGTGCGACACGGCCACGCGGTCGGCGGTGAACCGCCAGGCTCTGCCGCCGGTCAGCGGAGCGAGCCAGACGTCGTCGTCGGCGACGAAGGTGACCAGGTCACCGTGCAGGTGCGGGTATCTCAGGTATGCGCCATATGCCACCCCTGAACACTAAACCGCGGCACCAAGAGCGGCTCAATAATTCCTCTCCCAGTGGACGGCCCGTTTTGTGGGGGAAGGAGGGTTGAAGCCCGATTTCGGATCCCTGTGAGGAAGCATGAAGATCTTCACCCGCGCGCACCAGCTCCCGCCCCGCCTGGCCGCCGCCGCCGTCATCCTGAACTCGGGCCTGGACCTGATCGAGGCCGACGAGCAGCGGGCCGCCTCCACGCACGGCATGGCGGCCGGCGCCTACCCCTTCCTGCGCCGCATGGACCCGGCACTCTTCACGCGGCTGCTGGCCAGGAGCGAGGTCGCCCTCGGCGCGGCCCTGCTGGTGCCGTTCGTGCCGTCGTTGCTGGCCGGGGCGGCGCTGACCGGCTTCGCGGCGGGGCTGATCGGCCTGTACCTGCGGACGCCGGGCATGCGCCACGAGGGCAGCGTGCGGCCGTCCCAGCAGGGCATCGGCGTGGTGAAGGACGTCTGGCTGCTGGGCATCGGGCTCGGCCTGGTGGTCGAGGAGCTGCGCGATCGCCGCCAACATTGATCTCCGGACTTTGGCCGCTAATGTGAGCATAGTCGGGTAGCCGGGGCGCATGGTACAAATCGGCTACACCTTGATGTCCGAACAGACTCCGGCCCGCGAGCTGGTCGACTACGCCGCCGCCGCCGAACGGATCGGCTTCGACTACGCCGTCATCTCCGACCACTACTTCCCCTGGGTGGAGGAGATGGGGCACTCGCCCTACTGCTGGTCGGTGCTCGGCGCCGCGGCGCAGGTCACCGAGCGGCTGCCGCTGATGACGTACGTGACCTGCCCCATCATGCGCTACCACCCGGCGGTGGTGGCGCAGAAGGCGGCCACGATGGGCGTGCTGAGCCAGGGCAGGTTCACCCTGGGCCTGGGCGCGGGCGAGAACCTCAACGAGCACGTCATCGGCGAGGGCTGGCCGCCCGTGGACACCAGGCACCGGATGTTCGCCGAGGCCGTCCAGATCATCAGGAAGCTCTTCAGCGGCGAGTACGTCACCCACCAGGGCGAGTTCTTCGACGTGGACTCGGCCAAGCTGTACGACCTGCCCGAGCGGCCCGTCCCCATCGGCATCGCCGCCTCCGGCGGCCAGTCGGCCGAGCTGGCCGCGGAGTACGGCGACGTGCTGGTCATCAACGACCCGATGCCCGAGGTGGTGCAGCAGTTCAACGCCGCGGGCGGCGCCGGCAGGCCGGTGTACGGCCAGCTCGCCCTCGCCTACGACACCGACGCCGAGGCCGCCAAGCAGCGCGCGCACAAGCTGTGGCGCTGGTCGAGCGTCGGCGGCTGGAAGGTCATGGCCGAGCTGCCGGGGCCGGTGAACTTCGCCGCCGCGGCCGGCACGGTCCGCCCCGAGGACGTGGCGCAGAGCGTGCCGTGCGGCAGCGACGTGGACGCCGTCGTGCAGGGCGTCAAGAAGTTCGCCGACGCCGGGTACACGCACGTGGCGCTCGTCCAGATCGGGCACGACCAGCAGCAGCCGTTCTTCGACTGGGCGGAGAAGGAGCTGCTGCCGGCCCTGCGCTCCCTGTGATCAGGGGACGATGTTGACCAGCTTCGGCGCCCTGACGATCACCTTGCGGGGCATGCCCTGCACGTAGGGGGCGATCTTCTCCGAGGCCAGCGCCAGCGCGCGCAGCTCGTCCTCGCTGATGCCGGGCGAGACCTCCAGGCGGTCGCGCACCTTGCCCGCCACCTGCACCACGCATGTGACCGACTCCTGCACCAGCAGCGCGGGGTCGGCCGCCGGCCATCCGGCGAACGCGACGGACCCGGTGCGGCCCAGCCGCTCCCAGCCCTCCTCGGCGGTGTACGGCGCCACCAGCGACAGCAGGATCGCCAGCGTCTCGGCGGCCTCGCGCACCGCCGGGTCGCCGGCGCCCGGGCCCGAGTCGATGGCCTTGCGCGCGGCGGAGGTCAGCTCCATCATGCGCGCCACCGCCACGTTGAAGCGCTGCGACTCGACCAGCTTGGTGACCTCGTCGATCGTGTGGTGCGTCACCTTGCGCAGCTCGACGTCACCGCCGTCGAACGCGGCCCCCGGCTCGCTGGTCACCTCCGACATCACGCGCAGCGCGCGGGCCAGGAACTTCTGCGAGGCGGCCGGCGAGACGTCGGCCCAGTCGATGTCGTCCTCGGGCGGCCCGGCGAACACCATGGTCAGGCGGACGGCGTCGACGCCGAAGTCGTCGATCTGCCGGCCCAGGTCCACGCCGTTGCCCAGGGACTTCGACATGGCCTTGCCGCCGTTGATCACCTGGCCCTGGTTCAGCATGCGCAGGAACGGCTCAGTGAAGTCCACCATGCCCATGTCGTGCAGGACCTTGGTGAAGAAGCGCGAGTACAGCAGGTGCAGCACCGCGTGCTCGATGCCGCCGACGTACTGGTCGATCGGGCCCCACCTGCGCACCTGCTCGGGGTCGAACGGGCCGTCGGTGTAGCCCGGCGAGCAGTAGCGCAGGAAGTACCACGAGGAGTCGACGAAGGTGTCCATCGTGTCGGTGTCGCGCTTGGCGGGGCCGGCGCACTTCGGGCACTCGACGTTGACCCAGTCGGTGGCGCTGGCCAGCGGCGACACGCCCTTGGGCGCCAGCGCCTCGCCGCGCAGGTCGGGCAGCGTGACCGGCAGCTGGTCGTCGGGGACGGGCACCTCGCCGCAGTCGGGGCAGTGGATGATCGGGATCGGCGTGCCCCAGTAACGCTGGCGGGACAGCAGCCAGTCGCGCAGCCGGAAGTTGACCGCGCCGGTGCCCCTGCCCTGCTGCTCCAGGATCTCGATGATCTTGGCGATGGCCTCGGCCTTGGTCAGGCCGTCCAGCGGGCCGGAGTTGACCAGCGTGCCCTCGCCCGGCGTGGCCTCGCCGGTCTCGCCCGGGTCGGCCAGGCCGGTGTGCACGACGACCTTCACCGGCAGGTCGAACCTGCGCGCGAAGTCCAGGTCGCGCTGGTCGTGCGCGGGCACGGCCATGATGGCGCCGTGGCCGTAGTCGGACAGCACGTAGTCGGCCGCCCAGACCGGGATGCGCTCGCCGTTGACCGGGTTGATCGCGTGGCGGCCCAGGAAGACGCCGGTCTTCTCCTTGTCGGTGGCCAGCCGCTCGATGTCGCTCAGCTTGGCGACCTCGGCGCGGTAGGCCTCGAACGCCGGGCGCTGCTCGTCGGTGACGATCTCCTCGGCCAGCGCGGCGTCGGCGGCGACGACGAAGAACGTGGCGCCGTACAGCGTGTCGGGGCGCGTGGTGTAGACGTGGACCGGCTCCTCGCGGCCCTCGATCTCGAACAGCACGTCGGCGCCCTCGGAGCGGCCGATCCAGTTGCGCTGCATGGTCAGCAGCCGCTCGGGCCAGCCGGTCAGCTGCTCCATGTCGTCCAGCAGGCGCTGCGCGTAGTCAGTGATCTTGAAGTACCACTGCGTCAGCTCGCGGCGGATGACGTCGGCGCCGCAGCGCTCGCACTTGCCGGCCACGACCTGCTCGTTGGCCAGCACGGTCTGGTCGTTGGGGCACCAGTTGACCAGGCCGCCCTTGCGGTAGGCCAGGCCGCGCTCGAAGAAGCGGTTGAACAGCCACTGGTTCCAGCGGAAGTAGTCGGGGTCGCTGGTGTGCAGGCGGCGCGACCAGTCGAAGGAGATCCCGTAGCGCCGGAACGAGGTGGCCTGCGTCTCGATGTTGGCGTAGGTCCACTCGGCGGGGTGGGCGTTGCGCTTGATCGCGGCGTTCTCCGCGGGCAGGCCGAAGGAGTCCCAGCCGATCGGGTGCAGGACGTTGTAACCCTTCTGCATCCAGTAGCGCGCGATGACGTCGCCCAGGGCGAACACCTCACCGTGGCCCATGTGCAGGTCGCCGGAAGGGTAGGGGAACATGTCGAGCATGTAGCGGCGCTCGCGCTGGTCTGCCGGGTCCTCGCCGGCCCGGAAGGTCTCTTGCTCCTCCCATCGCTGCTGCCACTTGGCCTGCAGCGCCTGCGGATCGTACTCACTCACGGCTACTGTCCTTCTGGCTTGATGCGGACCCATAAGAAAACCCCTCGTGCACACAACGAGGGGTGGAGCCGCGACGGCAGAGATCTTCTAGGGCCGTCGCGGCCCGCTAAGAAGCAGGGTCGCGGAACGCATGTGTCAAGCCTAGCGCACCTCTTCGGCTGAATGCAGGCTATGGATCGAGCTCCGAAGGCAGAATGGACCCTTCAGGTCCGGCGAGACCTGATGGTGATGTATCCGTTGTGACCTCATTCGTCCCAGAAGAATAGCCTTGTCGCCGTGGTATACCCAGCTGAGCCTGTTCGACCGGAGGGTGACCTGCCGTTGCAGGATCCGCCCACCGATCCGCATGGCTTCCCTCGTTTCGCTGCGGAACCACCTGCATCTCCTGGAAAATCCCATGAGATCATGCGTGAGACGTCAAATCCGGATATAACGGGACATCCGGACACAACCTCGGGAGGGTCGGCAGCCATGGCAACGGAGAATTCCGGACCTCATCTGCCATCCTCCTGGCCGGAGCCACCACGCCGTGAGGCCGGCTGGAGCGAGTCCCCCTCCGAGGTTCCCACCTCCTGGCCCAGCGCGCCCGCCGCCGAGGTCCCCACCTCCTGGCCGGAGACCCCGCGGCCGGCCCACCCCGAGCCGTCCTGGCCGGAGCCGCCGCGCAAGGACCCGTCCTGGCCAGAACCGCCGGGCGCCTCCCGCCCCGGTCCCGGCCCTTCCCACCAGGCTCCCCCCGGGCCGTCGCAGGGCGCCTCCTGGCCCGAGCCGCCCCGGCAGGGGCCTGGCCGGCCCGACGCCGCCGCGCCCACGTCCTGGCCCGACAACGCCTCCTCCCCCGACGTGCGCATGTCGTGGCCCGAGAACACCTCCTCGCCCGACGTACGGAACCCGTGGCCGGACAACGCGTCGTCGCCGAACGTGCGGACCTCCTGGCCGGAGAACGCCTCCTCGCCCGACGTGCGCGCCGCCTGGCAGGACGGGCCGCCGCCGCAGAGCACAGCGGGCCCCGCCGCCTGGCCCGAGGTGTCGTCGAAGGGCGCCCCGCCCCCCTCCGCGCAGGCACCGGGCGCGCCGGGGCCCGGCTCGCCACCGCCCGGCCGGCCCGCCGACCCGGTTCCCGCGTGGGCGCAGCCGCCCACGCCGTCCGCCGACGCCTGGTCCAACCTGTCCAGTCCCGCCCCGTGGCCTCCGGCCGACCGTGCGGCACCCGCCGAGCCGGGAGCCGAGCGCACCGCGGTCTACAACAACGCCGGCCCCCCGCCGCCCGCCGCCCACCCGGCGGACGAGCGTACGGTCACCTACGCCCAGCACACCCAGAACCTCCTGAACGATCGCGCGGTGCCCTCCACCCCCATGGACTCTGCTCAGCCTCACACCGACACCCCCCTCGGCACGCCCCCCGGCGGACCTGCCGGCACGCCCCCCGGCACGCCTCAGGGCCCGCCCTCCGCCGAGGACCACCCCGGCCGCCCGGGCTCCAACCTGAGCCGCGACCCGTCCGACCCGGAGAACAGGTTCGTCACGGCCGGCCAGATCAGCGGCTCCCGCACCCCGCCGCCCGAGCGCCAGCAGGAGCTCTGGAACACCGTCTTCGGCGACAACTACCAGTCCATGGGCGACCAGGACGGACTGGAGGACGAGGAGCCGGGCAAGCCCATCTGGATCTACGCGCTCGGCGGCTCCGTGGCGGTCGCGCTGGTGGCCGCGCTGCTGTGGGCGTTCCTGTGGGGCCCGCTGGCGGGCGACGACGCGCCGTCCAGCGCGAGCCTCGCCGCCGAGCAGTCCGCCTCGTCCCCGCCCAAGGCGACCGCCACCAAGGCCTCGACCTCGATCGGGCCGCTGCCGAAGTACACCGGCAAGGCCTCGCCCGTCATCGGCCGGGTGCCCGACGCCGAAGCCCGGATCTCGGTCCCGCGCCTCGGCGGCACCTGGCAGCTCGACCAGCGTGCCACGGTGAAGGGCACGTACGGCTTCAACACCCGCCAGTACGTGCAGGTGGCGCCCGAGCGGTACGCGACCGTCATGTCGGGGCCGCTGTCGCCCCGGCTGTCCTCCTACTACGAGGCGGACAACCTGGAGCCGGTGATCAAGCAGGTCGTGCTGAGCGCCCGGCGCAGCTTCTTCCCCGACGGCAACAAGGTCCGCAAGATCGCCCAGCAGCCGATCAAGGTGGGCGACCAGACGGGACGGCTGATCGCGTACTCGCTGACGTCGGACACCGAGAAGGCCACGATCGTGACCATGGCCGTCAACACCGGCGCCGAGGTCCCGGCCATCGTCTACATCTCGATCCCGTCGGAGAGCAAGCAGCTCCTGCCCGACGTCCGCACGGTGATGAACCAGATCCGCCTGACCACCCAGTAGCAGGGGGAGCTAGAAGGCGCACTCCATGTGCTTGATCCCGTTGATGAAGCTGGAGTGCAGCCGATCGGGCTTGCCGACCTCGATCCGCGGGACCCGCCGCAGCAGCTCGCGGAACATCACCGTGATCTCCCGCCGGGCCAGATGGGCTCCCAGGCAGAAGTGCGGGCCGGGGCCGCCGTAGCCGACGTGCGGGTTGGGGTGGCGGGTGATGTCGAAGCGCAGCGGGTCGTCGAACACGGCCGCGTCCCTGTTGGCGGCCCAGTAGAACAGCACGACCTTCTGGCCCTTGCGGTAGAGGTGCCCGTTCATCTCGAAGTCCCTGGTGGCCTTGCGGCGCATGAAGTTCACCGGGGAGGCAAGCCGGACGATCTCCTCGACGGCCCCGGGCGCGCGGCCGTCGACGTCCTCCAGCCACAGCGCGCGCTGGTCGGGGTTCTTGGTGAGCAGGCGCATGCCGTACGAGATGGCGTTGCGCGTGGTCTCGTTGCCCGCCACGACCAGCAGGATGAAGAACGAGCCGAGCTCCTGCATGGTCAGCCGCTCGCCGTCGAGGTTGGCGTTGACCAGCGAGGAGGTGAGGTCGCCCGTCGGGTTGTCGGCGCGGTGGGCGGCCAGGTCCTGGACGAGCTGCTGCAGCTCCATGCCCGCGTTGAGCAGGCGCTCGGCGAGCTGGGTGAGGTCGTCGCCGGTGTACTCGGGGTCGAAGCCGCCCAGGATGATGTTGGAGCGGTCGAAGACGAACTGGTAGTCGCGCTCCGGGATGCCCATCATGTCGCAGATGATCTTCAGGGGCAGCCGCGCGGCCACCTCGGTCACGAAGTCGCAGCCGGGGCCCTTGGCGAGGAGGTCGTCGACGATGCCGACGGCCGCCGCCTCCACGTCCGACTCGAACTGTTTGATCATCTTGGGGGTGAAGGCGCGGGAGACGATCCTGCGCAGCCGGGCGTGGCGCGGGTCGTCCATGTTGATCATGGAGCCGAAGTACTCGGCGAACTCCGCGGGCATGTCGGGGATGTTCGTCGCACCGCCGTCGCCCGAGGAGAACACCTCGGGGTTGCGGCTGGCCTCGAGGATGTCGGCGTGCTTGACCAGCGCGTAGTAGCCCGGCCCCTTGGGCATGTAGGTCATCTCCGATTCCTCGAAGAAGGCCGGGGCGTCGAGCGAGCGCAGCCGCTCGAACGCCTCCTCGCGCTCGCTCATGGGCTTGGCCCAGAAGTCGCGGTCCGACAGATCGAAGTCCAGGACGCTCATGAGGCCATCATTCGAAAAGCGGCCACTTACGTCAATGGGTTGGACGTACACCGTACGTACGTGGCGCGAAAAAATCTGTGGCCCGGGGTGCGCCGGAGGTCCTAGGCTCGGCCCCATGTTCTTCTTCCGACGTTAGCGATCCGCCGGCGGGTCGCGGACGACCCACCGCCGGCGATGCGGGACGGCTGAGCGACCGCCGTCCCGGGTCGCGACGTGGGAGAAAGACAGTTGCATACCTTTGCCGTGGCCAGGGCCGTGCGTGGCATCGAGCCCCTGGTGGCCATGGAGATCCGGCGTTCACGCACGGGCGTGGTGCGCGGGGTGCGCCACCGCGAGGTGTGGTTCGAGGCCCGGCCTGAGGCCGACCTGCTCGGGCTGCGTACGGCCGACGACGTGCTGCTGGCCGCGGCCGTCGTGGACGGGATCGGCTCAGGCCGCTCCGCGCTGCTCCGGCTGGCGCGGGCGGCGCGCGAGGTGGACCCCCGGCTGATGGGCGCCCCCGGGAGCGGGGTGGAGGTGTCGGCGTCGTTCGTGGGGCGGCGCAACTACACCAGGTTCGAGATCGAGGACGCGGTGGGGGCCGAGCTGGCGCGGCCGTTGCGGGTGCCGTACCACTCCAGGCGTGACGGCCGGCGGCCACCGGCGGGCGCGAGGTCGTGGCGGGTCACGATCGAGGACGATCAGGCGGTCATCGCGGTACGGGTGGCGGCGCGGCCGTTGCACCGGCGGGCGTACAAGACGGCCTCGATCCGGGGCACGCTGCATCCGCCCGTGGCCGCCGCCATGGCGCAGCTCGCCCGGCTCGACGGGGGCGGCACGGTGCTCGACCCCTGCTGCGGCGCGGGCACCACCCTGATCGAGGCCCGCGCGCTGGCGGGCGAGGGCGCGGGCCCTGCGGGGGTGCGGTTCCTGGGCTTCGACCACGACCCCGCCGCCGTGACGGCCGCCACCGTCAACGCCCGCGCCGCCGCCCTCACCGCACTCGGCGCGCCCGGCGCGTCCGGGGCGGAGGCCGCGGGTGGCGCGGGCGCAGGGGCCGCTGGGATGCCGGTCGCGTGGGCGGTGGCCGACGGCGGGCGGATCCCGGTGGGTGACGGTTGCGCGGACCGGGTGCTGGTGAACCCGCCGTGGGGACGCCAGGTGCCTCCCGCGGGCCTGCTCTCCCGCGGCCTGGCCCCGCTGTGGCGGGAGGTGCGGCGGGTCCTGGCTCCGGACGGGCTGGCCGTGGCGCTCGTGCACGACGGGATCCCGCCCGGGTTCACGGTGGAGGAGGCGGTCGAGGTGAGCCTGTCGGGGCAGCACCCGCTGATCGCCGTGCTGAGGCCCCGCTGATCAAGAGACCCCGCTGATCAGGAGCCTGGGCTGATCAGGAGCCTGGGCTGATCAGGAGGCCGGGCCGAGCCAGTCCAGGATGAGCCGGTTGACCTCGGCGGGCCGTTCCAGGTGGAGGAAGTGCCCGGCGCCCGCCACCTGCTCGGCCCGCGATCCCTCGGGCAGGTGCTCCAGCGCGCCCTTGGCCAGGTCGGCGCCGAGGCACCCGTCCTGCGCCCCGTGCAGGTAGAGCACGGGGCCCGTGACCCCGCCCTCGACGGCCGGGTAGCGGCCGGAGGGCGGCGTGGTGCCGAGCATGGCGCGGTAGTAGCCGATGGCCGCGCTCAGGTTCGCGGGGTCGCCGAGGCTGCGCCGGACGAACTCCAGGTCCTCGCTCGCGTCGTAGCCGGGCGACCAGTCGCGCCAGAGGTTGTCGAGGAAGCCGGGCATGGCGGCGGCCGTCTCGGCCAGCGGGGTCTGGAACAGGAAGATGTAGAACGAGCGCTTGAGCTGCTCGTAGTCGAGGAAGGAGCCCGCCAGCGAGCCGGGCGGCGGCACGGCGAGCGTGACGGCCCGCCGGAAGCGCCCGGCGGTGACGTAGGCGGGGAAGGCGCCCCAGTCGTGCCCGATGACGACGGCGTCGTCCCCGCCGCCGAGCTCCTCGTGCAGCGCGCGCACGTCGGCGACCAGCGCGGCTTCCTCGTAGGCGCCGTCGGCGGGGACCTCGGTGGGCGCGTAGCCGCGCAGGAAGGGCGCGACCGCGCGGTAGCCGCGCTCGGCCAGCGCGGGCATCAGGTGCCGCCAGGTGTGCGCGGTGTCGGGGAAGCCGTGCAGGCACAGCGCCAGCGGCCCCTCCCCCAACGATAGATACGCGAACTCCACCCCATTGGCGTGGATAGTCCTGATCTCCATGACTGCGAAACCTAGCACGCCGGATCTTCCGTCACCGGACATCTCAGAACGCCCACCTCAGATGCTTGACGCCGTTGATGAAGTTGGACAGCAGGAAGTCGGGCTCCCCCACCGCCCTGACCTCCGGCAGCCGGGTGAACAGCTCGCGGAACATCACGGTCATCTCCCTGCGGGCCAGGTGCGCGCCCAGGCAGTGGTGCGGCCCGGGGCCGCCGAAGCCGACGTGCGGGTTGGGATCGCGGGTGATGTCGAAGGTGTCGGGGTCGCGGAAGACCGACTCGTCGCGGTTGGCCGAGTTGTAGAAGAGCAGCACCTTGTCGCCCTTCCGGTACGTCGTGCCGTTCAGCTCGTGGTCCCGCGTCAGCGTGCGGCGGAACTGGATCACCGGCGTGGCGTAGCGGACGATCTCGTCGCAGGCCCCGGCGATGCGCCCGTCGTAGTCCGCCAGCAGCAGCTCGCGCTGCTCGGGGTGGTCGGTGAGGAGCTTGAGCCCGTACGCGATCGCGTTGCGCGTGGTCTCGCTGCCCGCCACCACCAGCAGGATGAAGAACGAGCCGAGCTGCTGGGAGGTGAGCCGCTCCTCCCCGTTGACCAGCAGGCTGACCAGGTCGCCCGTGGGCCGCCTGCGCCGCTCGTCGCCGAGGCGGGCGGCCAGCCGGTTGAGCGAGTAGCCGGCGTGCAGCAGCCTGACCAGGCCGCGGGCGACGTTGGCGCGGCTGAAATCGGGCGAGAGGCCGGTGTACTCGGGGTCGGCGTTGCCGAGGATGACGTTCGTCCGCCGCAGCACCATGCCATGAAATTTCGCGGGGATGCCCATCATGTCGCAGATGACCCGTACGGGGAGCTTGGCGGCCACCTGGGGGACGAAGTCGCCGGGCCCCTCCTCGATCGCCCGGTCCACGATCTCGGCGGCGGCCCGCGCCAGGTCCTCCTCCATCTTCGACAGGATGCGCGGCGTGAACGCCCGCGACACGATGCGCCGCAACCGCGCGTGCCGCGGATCATCCATGTTGATCATGGAGCCGAAGTACACGCTCAGCCACCGCGGCATGTCGGGGATGCTGTTGGAGCACGGCTCGCTGCTGAACACGGCCGCGTTCCTGCTGGCCTCGGTCACGTCGGCGTGGCGCACCAGGGCGTGGTAGCCGGGGCCGCCACCGATGAACGGCACCGCCTGCTCCGGCACGAACACCGGGTGCTCCAGCTCGCGCAGCTTGCGGAAGGCCTCCATGCGCTCGGCCTGCGGCCGCCCCCAGAACGGGATCTGCGACAGGTCGAGGTCCGCCGGCAGAGTCATACCGTCGAGACTACGCAAGTGACCACTTACGTCAAGCCTTGCTCGCCCTGACCAGGTCGGCCCCCTTCTCGCCGATCATGATGGCGGGGGCGTGGGTGTGGCCGCGGTTCAGCGTCGGCATGATCGACGCGTCGGCCACCCTGAGCCCTTCGACGCCGCGCACGCGCAGCTCCGGGTCCACGACCGAGCCCTCGTCGGTGCCCATGCGGCAGCTTCCGACGGGGTGGTAGAGCGTCTCGCCGCGCTCGCGTACCCACTGGGCCAGCTCCTCGTCGCTCTCCGGCCCCCAGTACGGCGCCATCGGCCCGCCCGCGTACGGCTTCATCGCGGTCGTGGCGAACACGTGCTTGGCCGCCTTCAGCCCCTCGACCATGCGCTTGACGTCCGCCTCCGCCGTCAGGTAGCCGGGGTCGATCACCACGTCCCTGCCGCTCAGCCCGATCCTGCCGCGGCTCTCCGGCTGCAGCAGCACGACCCCGACGGTGAGCCCGTGGCCGGTCGGCGGCGTCAGCCCGTGGTCCACGAACGGCACCGGCGCGAAGATCAGCTCGATGTCGGGCGCGGGCTCCTCCGGCGAGGTCTTGATGAACGCCACGGCCTCCCCCACGTTCGTGGTGAGCATGCCGGAGCGCAGCACGATGTAGCGCAGCAGGTTCACCAGCGACTCGGCCTTGGTCAGCGTCACCGGCTGCTTGCACTCGACGAACACGCCGCTCGACAGGTGGTCCTGCAGGTTCTTGCCGACCTCGGGCAGCTCGTGCACGATCGGCACCCCGGCGTCGCGCAGCTCGTCGGGCGCGCCCACGCCGGAGCGCAGCAGCAGGTACGGCGAGCCGATCGTGCCCGCCGCCAGGATGACCTCCAGCCTGGCCTTGATCGGGGCGCCGCCGCTGTGCTCGATGCCCGTCGCGCGCCGGCCGTCGAACGTCACCCTGTCCACGGTGGTGTTCGTGATCACGTGCAGGTTGGGCCGGGACAGGGCCGGGCGCAGGTACGCGTCGGCGGAGCTCCACCTCCTGCCCCGGTTCTGGGTGACGGGAGTGGGGCAGTATCCCTCGTTGCTGCGGCCGTTCAGCTCGGTCAGGCGGGTGTAGCCCAGCTCCTCGCACGCCTTCAGGAAGACGCCGGTGGTGACGTTGGGGCTGCGCAGCTCGGAGATGTAGAGGGGGCCGCCGGTGCCGTAGACGCCGCCCTGGTTGCTGCCGATGCGGCGCTCGGCCTTGGTGAAGTAGGGCAGCACGTCGTCGTAGGCCCAGCCGGGCACGCCCCACTGGTCGTAGTCCTGCTGGCAGCCGCGTACCCACATCTGGGCGTTGAGCGAGGACGAGCCGCCCAGCACCCGGCCACGGGGCCAGTAGAGCTCGCGGCCGGACATCTCGCTCTGTTTGGCCGTCTGGTAGGCCCAGTCGTACTCGGTCTTGAACAGCTTGGCGAAGCCGGCCGGCATGCGGATCTCGAGCTTGTCGTCCTTCCCGCCCGCCTCGACCAGCGCCACCGATATGCCGGGGTCCTCCGACAACCTGCTGGCCAGCACGCAGCCGGCCGAGCCCGCCCCGACGATCACATAGTCGAACTCCATGACACCCCTCCAAGGGGTAAATAACTTCCTACTTGCTTACTTCACGCGGGCCCGGCGCGTCCATATGCACTTGTGACCTGAGTTACCTACCAGTCGGTATGCAGGTCCTGCGAAGATGGCGCCGAAGCCGTTCTAGAGGGAGGAAGGCGTCATGCTCAACCTGTCGATCGTCCTGGAGGACAGCGCCAGGAACACCCCGGATGGCACCGCGATCGTCTTCGGCGACATGCGGCTGCCGTTCTCCATGATCGACACCGTAGCGAACCAGGTCGCGAACCTGTTGGTGACACGCGGCATCGGCAAGGGCGACAAGGTCGCACTGGCCTGCCCGAACCTGCCGTATTTCCCGTTCGTCTACTACGGCATCCTGAAGGCCGGCGCGACGGTGGTGCCGCTCAACGTCCTCCTCCAGCCGCGTGAGATCGCCTACCACCTCGACGACAGCGACGCCAAGGCGCTGTTCTGCTTCGAGGGCACGCCGGAGCTGCCGCTGGGCGAGCGCGGCAAGGCCGGCTTCGAGGCCGCCGAGGGCTGCGAGCACTTCTTCGTGCTGCCCGCCACGCCGCTGGCGACCGAGTCGGAGTACGGCGAGTCGTTCTGGGCGGCGCTCGGCGGGATGGCGGGCGAGTTCGAGACCGTGCAGACCGCGCCCGACGACACCGCGGTGATCCTCTACACCTCGGGCACCACCGGCCAGCCCAAGGGCGCCGAGCTCACCCACCAGAACATGCTGATGAACGCCATCATCAGCGACCGCATGTTCCCCCGCACCGAGGGCGGCGACACGTACCTGGCGGTGCTGCCGCTGTTCCACTCCTTCGGCCAGACGACCGTCATGAACACCGGCTTCCTGCGCGGCTCCACTGTCGTGCTGATGCCGCGCTTCGAGCCGGGCGAGGCGCTCGCGCTCATGGCGAAGGAGGGGGTCACGTACTTCGCGGGCGTGCCCACCATGTACTGGGCCCTGCTCACGAAGATCCACAGCGAGGGCGCCGAGGTGCCGCGCTCGCTGAAGGTGGCCGTCGCCGGCGGCGCGTCCTCGCCGGTCGAGGTGCTCAGGGACTTCGAGGAGACGTTCGGCATCGGCATCCTGGAGGGCTACGGGCTCTCGGAGACCTCGCCGGTGGCCTGCTTCAACCAGCTCGGCAAGCCCGCCAAGCCCGGCACGATCGGCACCCCCATCTGGGGCGTGGAGATGAAGCTGGTCGACGGCGACTGGAAGACGATCGAGGGCGAGGGGCCCGGCGAGATCGCCATCCGCGGCCACAACGTCATGAAGGGCTACTACGGCCGGCCTGAGGCCACGGCCGAGGTGATGAAGGACGGCTGGTTCCGCACGGGCGACATCGCCACGCGGGACGCCGACGGTTACTACGCCATCATCGACCGGGCCAAGGACATGGTCATCCGGGGCGGGTTCAACGTCTACCCGCGCGAGGTCGAAGAGGTCCTCATGACGCACGAGGCCGTGTCGCTGGCCGCCGTCGTCGGCGTCCCGCACGACTCGCACGGCGAGGAGGTCAAGGCGTACGTCATCCGCACGCCCGGCGCCACGATCACCGAGGACGAGCTGGTCGCGTGGGCCAAGGAGAACCTGGCGGCCTACAAGTACCCGAGGATCGTCGAGTTCCGCGACTCCCTGCCGATGACGGCCACAGGCAAGATCCTCAAGCGCGAGCTCCGGTAACCTGATCTTCGTCGAGGCGCGGGCGCACTCGTCCGCGCCTCTCGCTTTTCCCGATGGACGCCTTCTTCGCCCGCGTACGCGACCGGTTCGCGCTGCCCGAGCCCGCCGAGGAGCTGTGGCACGCCTACCGGGCGCGTCCGACCACGTCGTGAGCGACGTCGTCGCCGCCATCGCGCTGCTTGTCGAGGTGCGGCGCCCCGGCGCGGGCGGGTAGTTTGCCGCGTATGCGTGATCGACCGGACGACTTCGACGAGGAGCTGCTGCGCCCCGCGCTGAACGGGTGGGGGATCGAGGCGGCCACGCTGGACTACGCGCCGGTCGGTTTCGGCGACTTCCACTGGATCGCGACCGGCGGCGGAGGGCGGCGCTGGTTCGTGACGGTGGCGGACGTGCGGCGGCAGACGTACGACGAGCTGCGGCTGGCCATGGAGACGGCGGCGGCGCTGCGCGATGAGGCGGGCCTGGGCTTCGTCGTCGCCCCGTTGCGCGCCGCCGACGGCAGCACGCTGCGCCGTCTCGACGGCCACCGGTACGCCATGAGCGTGTTCCCGTACGAGCAGGGCACGGGTGGCGACTTCGGCGACGAGCTGTCGCCCGCCGAGCGTGGCCGCGTCATCGACCTGCTGGCCGAGCTGCACACCACCCCGCCGCCGCTGTCCACCCCGGACCGCCCGGTGGCGCTGACCGGCAGGGCGGGGCTGGAGCAGGCGCTCGGCGACACGACCCTGCCCTGGCTCGGCGGTCCCTACTCCGAGCCCGCCCAGGACCTGATCGGCCGCCACGCGGGGATGTTGCGGCGCCGGCTGGCGGAGTTCGACCGCCTGGCGGGCAGGCCGGGCGAGCCGGTGCTCACGCACGGGGAGCCGCACCCGGGCAACCTCCTGCGCGCGGGCGAGCGCAGGTTGCTGATCGACTGGGACACGGTGGGGATGGCCGTGCCGGAGCGGGATCTGTGGCTGGTGGCCAGGGACGAGGAGGACCTGGCCCGGTACACGAAGGCGACGGGGCGGGCGGTGGACCACGAGCTGCTGGGGCTGTACCGGCTGCGGTGGGCGCTGAACGACGTGGCGGAGTTCGTGGAGTGGTTCCGCTCGCCGCACGGGCGCACGGCGGACGCCGAGCAGTCGTGGGACGCGCTCACCGGCACGCTGGCGCAACTGGCGCGATAACCGCCGAAAGTTTCATCCATCTCGACGCTTCCACTGGATCTCTTCGCAGCTCATCGCCCTGCCGTCGCGTCCGCTCGCACCAGGCATATTGTCACACCGAAATTTCTGTGGACACTCGCAATATTTCGGCTGCCCAGCGAGAGGAACTCGATGAAGCTGAGAGCTCGCAGAGCAAGCGTCATCATCGCCGCCGCGGCCCTCGTGGCGGCCGCCCTGATCACCGCACCCCCGGCCGCGTCCGCCCAGCTCACCGAGGTGACCGGCTTCGGCACGAACCCCACGAACCTGCGCATGCACCTGTACGTCCCCGACGGCGTCGGCGCCAGGCCCGCCCTGCTCGTGGCCGTGCACTACTGCACCGGCTCCGGCCCGGCCTTCCACTCGGGCACCGAGTTCGCCTCGCTGGCCGACCGGCACAAGTTCATCGTCGTCTACCCGTCGGCGACCAGGAGCGGGTCCTGCTTCGACGTCTCCTCGCCGCAGGCGCTCACGCACAACGGCGGCAGCGACCCCGTGGGCATCGTCTCCATGGTCAGGTACGTGCAGCAGCGCCACAACGCCGACCCCGAGCGCACGTACGTGACCGGCGCCTCCTCCGGCGGCATGATGACCAACGTGCTGATCGGCGCGTACCCGGACGTGTTCAAGGCGGGGGCGTCGTTCATGGGCGTGCCGTTCGGCTGCTTCGCCACCACCGACGGCTCGAGCTGGAACAGCACCTGCGCCAACGGCCAGCTCGTCAAGACCGCGCAGCAGTGGGGCGACCAGGTACGGGCGGCCTACCCCGGCTACAGCGGGCCGCGCCCGCGCATGCAGATCTGGCACGGCACCGAGGACTCCACGCTGCGCTACCCCAACTTCCAGGAGCAGATCAAGCAGTGGACCAACGTCCACGGCCTGAGCCAGACGCCCAGCCTCACCGACCAGCCCCGCTCCGGCTGGACCAGGACCCGCTACGGCGGCACCGGCACGAAGGCGCCGGTCGAGGCGATCAGCCTGCAGGGCGTGGGCCACAGCCTGCCGCAGGGCGGGATGGCGGCCATGGTGATCGACTTCTTCGGCCTCTCCGACGGCGGCACCGAGCCGACCCCCACCATCACTCCCACGGTCACGCCGCCGGCCGGGGACTGCAAGGTCACGTACACGATGAACACCTGGAACACCGGCTTCACGGCCGCGATCACGATCGCGAACACGAGCACGACCCAGCTCTCCTCCTGGAGCCTGGCCTTCACCCTGCCGGCCGGCCAGAGCGTCACCTCTGCCTGGAACGCCTCGCTCTCCCCCAGCAGCGGCCAGGTGACGGCCAGGAACGTCGGCTACAACGCCACCATCGCCCCGGGCGCGTCGGCCTCGTTCGGCTTCCAGGCCACGCACGGCGGCAACACCGGCAAGCCGCCCGCCTTCACCCTGAACGGCACGGCCTGCACCGTCTGAGATTCTCCCCGGCCGATCGGACCAGCGGTTATTGCGGGGCCGCGAGCCGGTCGGCCGGGGCCCGCCCGCCCTGGAAAGTGCTTCACCTTTACCGCTTACGCGCTTGCCCCGACGCCGACTGTAGCCATACGGTCACTTTAAGCAGTCGGAGAGGGGAAGGAGAGCACACGTGGGCAGGCACGCGAAGCCCCACAACCCCAAGGAGCAGGCGCAGGAGTCCCAGGAGGATTCCGGCGGGGACGAGCATCGCCCGAGCAGGGGCCGGCACGCGAAGGACCGGCAGTGCCGCACGCCGGCCGAGCAGGCGCAGTCCTTGTCCGGGTCGGCGGGGTAGAGACGGAGCTTGCGTCAGCCGCAAGCTCCGTCTCGTTTCACGCGACGGCGCGCGAGGGGTGGGTGCCGGCGGCCCACCCCGCACGCGGGCGGCGTCAGGGCCAGTCGCGGGCCGGGCGTAGGGGCACGCCGGAGCGGCCGTTCTGGTCCAGCTTCACGCCGAGCACCTGGTGGAGCTGGACCTTGTTGCGTTCGAAGCCCACGATGCAGCCGGCCATGTACAGGGCCCACACCCGGGCCGTGCCCATGCCGACCTCCTGGACCGCGTCCTCCCAGTTGGCGTCCAGGTTGTCGCACCAGTGGCGCAGCGTCTTGGCGTAGTGCTCGCGCAGGTTCTCCTCGTGGCGGATCTCGAAGCCGAGGTCCTCCATCTGCCTGATCAGCCAGCCCACCGACTCCAGCTCGCCGTCGGGGAAGACGTAGCGGTTGATGAAGCCGCCCTTGTTGAACGTCTTCTCCTTGCCGGTCGGCCGGGTGATGCAGTGGTTGAGGATGCGGCCGCCCGGCTTGAGCTTGCCGTACAGGAACTCGAAGTAGGACGGCACGTTCGCCTTGCCGATGTGCTCGGTCAGGCCGATGGAGCTGACGGCGTCGAAGCCGGACTCCTGGACGTCGCGGTAGTCCATGAAGCGGACCTCGGCCAGGTCCTGCAGGCCGGCGTCGGCGATCGCCTTCTGGGCGTACTCGGCCTGCTGGCGGCTGAGCGTGACGCCGAGCGCCTTGACGCCGTACTCCCTGGCGGCGTGCATGACCATACTGCCCCAGCCACAGCCGACGTCGAGCAGGCGCATGCCGGGCTTGAGGCCCAGCTTGCGCGCCACCAGGTCGAACTTGGCGTACTGCGCCTCCTCCAGCGTCGAGTCCTCCGTCGGGAAGCAGGCGCACGTGTAGGCCATGGACGGGCCGAGCACCCACTCGTAGAACCGGTTGGAGACGTCGTAGTGGTGGTGGATGGCCTCGGCGTCGCGCTGCTTGGCGTGGCGGGAGCCGAGCCTGGCCAGCGCGCTCTGGCGTATCTCCTGCGGCGGCGGCGGCACGCGCATGAGGAGCGGCTTGACGCCCAGGGCGCGCACGGCGTCGATCTTCTCGGACGTGGTCAGGTCGTTGGTGGTGATGTTCCACATCCGGTCCAGCAGCGTGTACATGTCGCCGTGGACGTCGATGTGGCCGGAGATGTAGGCCCTGGCCAGCCCCAGCTCCCCCGGCGCCTGGGCCAGGTAGGCCACGGCGATCGGGGATTTCACCTCGATGGCCAGGTCGGCGCCGTCCGGCCCCGCCTTGCTGCCGTCGTACGCCATGAACGAGATGTTCGCGTTCGATCCGACGATCTTCTCAAAGATGGATGCGAGAGCCATCTACTTGCTCACCTTCCCCGTACACACTTTTCGTACAGGTCCAGCAGGCGCCCATTCGGGTCGTATTCCCGCTTGACCGGCCAATAGGCATCGCCGTTGTACAGCTGCCAGAACTGATCACGGGCGTAGAACGAGGTCGAGTAGAGCGACTTGTGCCCATCGAGGTCGTGCACCGCTCCCTCGATGAGCCGGTTGTAGTAACCGTCGAACTGCCCCCGTGGCAGTGGCACCATTCCCCAGAAACCGAAGTTGACGTAGAGCTTGCCCGGCTCGAGCGGGTAGATCGGCCAGCGAGAGCTCGCCCGCAGCGGACACATCCACACCGGTGTCATGCCCACCTTGTCGTGGAAGAACTCCAGGAACTCCGCGCCGCGCTCGACCGGCGTCTCGACGTCCTGGATGACCGACTCGCTCACGGGCTGGCCGCGCCACCTGTCGAGGCGGGCCGTCAGGCCGTGCTTGCGGTCGAGCGCCACCAGGCGCCGGTAGACGTCGGAGCGCATCCAGCGGCGCGGCATGAGCGAGCGGACGACCGGCTGCTGCACCCCGAAGGCGCGCGAGCACCAGAACCAGTCGGTGTCCCAGCGCCACAGGTAGTCGCGGACCGTCAGCCAGTCGCGGCTGCGCTGCCTGATCGACTGGTAGTAGATCCGCATCCCCGTGTAGTCGGAGATGTAGGGCGCGCGCTCGGCGAAGCGGCCCAGCGTGAGGTACATCTCCCCGGGTTCGAAGAACACGCCGTCCACGAAGTCGACGCGCTCGCCGTCGTAGACCATGCTGTCGCAGATCTCCTGCATGGCCAGCATGCACTTGCCCGCGTCGGTGAACTTGACGTGGGTCAGGTGCACGTACGGCTGCACCTTGCGCAGCTTGATCTTGATGCGCAACGCGTAGCCGAGCGTGCCGTAGGAGTTGGGGAAGGCGCGGAACAGGTCCCGGTGCTCGTTGTCGTCGCGGGCCACCACGACGCGCCCGTCGCCGGTGAGGATCTCCAGCTCCTCGACCGACTCGTGCGGCAGCCCGTCCCTGAAGCTGGTGGACTCGATGCCGAGCCCGGTCACGGCGCCGCCCAGCGTGATCGTCTTGAGCTGCGGCACCACGTACGGCATGAGCCCGTACGGCAGCGTGGCGTCGACCAGGTGCTCGTACGTCGTCATGCCCTGGACCTCGGCGGTCATGGTCTCGGGATCGACGCTGATGACCTCGTCGAGATCCCTGGCCGAGAGCTTGGCCGTCCTGCCGCCGTCGCGGAACCTGAACAGGTTGGACGTGGCCTTGGCCAGCCGGGGCGCGGCGTCGCCGGGAATCTCGGCGTACGACTGCCTGATCTGCTCTACTGCCCGCCGGTGTGTCGACATCGTCGTCGTCACGAAAGCACCCCCTTGAGCTGGTAGAGATCGTCCGTGAAACCGTATCTCCCACGGGCGACCTCGAACAGACCGGGGTCGTTAAAGACACGAAAACTGTTCATCGTGCCAGGTGAATCCCCTATGCGATAGGCGATTCGGTAAACTTCCTGGAGATCACGGGCGATATGCCGTTCACCACCCCCTCCACCGCGCGGCCCTCGACGGCGGCGGCGAGGTTGTCGAGGACCGCGGTGACCAGGCGTCCGGTCGACTCCGGCGTGACGCCCGCGACGTGCGGGGAGAGCAGCACGTTCGGCAGGTCGCGCAGCAGGTCGCCGGCCGGGAGCGGCTCGACGTCGAAGACGTCCAGCGCGGCGCCGCCGAGGTGGCCGGCGCGCAGCGCCTCGACGAGCGCCCCCTGGTCGACCACGCCTCCTCTGGCCGCGTTGACGAGCAGGGCACCCTGCTTCATGCGGCGCGGGTCGACCAGGCCGCGGGTCTCGTCCGACAGCGCGATCACGACGATCACCACGTCGCTGCCGGACACGAGCGCGTCGAGGTCCTGGTAGCCGGGGTCCTCGCGGGGCGTGCGGGTCCAGTAGGTCACCTCGCAGCCGAGCGCGCGGAACAGCCGCGCGCACATGGCGCCGATCGGGCCGTAGCCGATCACGCCGGCGCGGCGGCCGCCCAGCTCGTGCGGGAGCAGGCCCTGCTGGGGCCACTCGCCGGCGCGGACGGCCGCGTCGGCCGCGGCCAGCTTGCGCGACAGGGCCAGCGTGGCGGCCAGGCACCACTCCGAGACGGCGCCGGCGCTGACGCCGGGCGTGTTGGCCAGCGGCACCCCGGCCGCGGCCAGGGCGGCCAGGTCGTGACCGTCCACGCCCACCGACGGCTGCTGGACGAACGCCAGCCCGGGCGCCGCCGCCACCGCCTGGGCGTCCATGACGAGCGTGCCCGTCCAGTCGCCGAGCACGATCTCCGCGCCGGGCAGCGCCGCCAGCAGCGCGTCCCTGTCGCGGGACGCCGGCACGCGCAGCGTCACCCGGTCGCCGAGCGGGGCGAGCAGGCGGCGCATGGCCGGCTCGGGGAGCGGCGGGAGGGCGAGCAGGTTCCAGGGGCTCATCCCCCCACAGTAAAGCTGTTGATCACCTGCCGCATCAGTGCCCTGTTGCGCTGCCACTGCTCCTCGGTGACGGTCCACGACAGCACGTAAGCGGTGTCACCGATCGCCACGGCCCGGCGGACCTCGTGGTAGCGGGTGCCCGGCCGGACCCAGCGGGCGTCGTTCACCTCGCCCGCCGTCCAGGAGAACTCCCACTGCACGGCCTTGGCGCCCTGGTGCGTGACCGTCCTGCGGCCGCGGTTGACCACGCTCTGCGCGTTCTGCCGCAGCGTCTCCTGCCCGTCGCGGATGATCTGGTTCGGGTCGAGGTTGGCGTAGACGGCCTCGACGCCGAGGTGGGCGTTGCCGTCCCGGCGGGTCCACTCGGTGTACGCCTCGCCGAGCGCGCCGCGCCAGCCGATGGGCCGCATGATCGACCAGCCGTCCCGCGACTTCCACGCCCGCACCGCGGGCACGGCCCTGGTCGCGCTGGGCGACGGCGTGGCCGAGGACGTCGTGCTCGGCGTCGGCGCCGCGCTGGGCGAGATCGGCTGGGTCGCGGCGGCCGGCTGGGTGGTGGCGCGCGGCGCCCCCTCGGCCGGTGAGGCGGTCCTGAAGTAGGCGATCGCGCCGCCCGTGAGCACCAGCACCACCGTCGCGGCGGCCGCGAGCAGCGCCCTGCCCGGGCCCTGCCCCTTCTTCTTCTCCGGGACGTCGAGGTCCTGGGCCGGGGGCCTGGCGGCGATGATGTCCGCGAGCAGCCGGTCGGCCTCCTCGGCGTCCACGCGGTCCTGGGGCTCCTTCCGGAGCAGCCCCTTCAGGACCGGATGCATGATCGGCGGGATCCTGCGGTAGTCGGGCTCCTCGGTGAGCAGCGCGTTGAGCGTGGCCATGGGATCGCCGCGCTCGAACGGCGAGCGGCCGACCATGCACGCGTACAGGGTGGCGCCCAGCGACCACAGGTCGGATTCGGGCCCCGCGTTCTCGGCGCGGACCCGCTCCGGCGCCAGGAAGCTCGGCGACCCGGTCACCATGCCGGTCCTGGTCAGCGAGGCGTCACCCTCGACGGTGGCGATGCCGAAGTCCATCAGCACGGCCCGGCCGTCCTCGGACAGCAGGATGTTGCTCGGCTTGACGTCGCGGTGCAGGATGCCCGCCGCGTGGGCGGTCCGCAGCGCGGACAGCACCTGCCTGCCCAGGTCGGCCGCTTCCCGCACCGGGAGCGCGCCCGTGGTGAGCACCACCTGCTCGACCGTCGGATGGCTGACCAGCTCCATCACGATCCACGGCCGGCCGTCCTCCTCGATCACGTCGTACACGGCGACGACCGAGGGATGGTTGAGCTTGGCCGCGGTACGCGCCTCGCGGGCAGTCCTCAACAGCTGGCGCTCCTGGTCGCCAGGCGACATCGTGTCCGGCAGCAGCACCTCCTTGATGGCCACCTGCCGGTTCAGCAAAGTGTCGTGGCCTTCCCAGACCACGCCCATCCCCCCGCGGCCCAGTTCGCGCAGTAACTGGTAGCGCCCTGCGATGAGCCGGTTGCTATGCGAAACCATTTCCTACCCCTGTTGACCACCCGACAGTGGGCAAGTTTCCCATACCTCCCAGATCTTCGCCGGAAGGTCGGAAAGGCCGCTTGCACCAGTTCACCGAATGTTGTTCTACTGGGGCAGGGTCCACAGCAAGGAGGGGTCGATGCCTGAGCTTCGCCGAGGTCCGCTGTCCGGGGTGCGAGTGCTGGAGCTCGCCGGGCTCGCCCCTGGGCCGTTCGCGGGGATGATGCTAGCCGATCACGGGGCGGAAGTCCTGCGTATCGACCGGGTCAAGGCGGTTTCCGACCGCCCGCGCGCCGACGTCATGGACCGCGGCAAGCACACGATCGGGCTGGATCTGAAGGCGCCCGAGGGGGTGGCGGCGTTCAAGGAGCTCGTCCGGCACGCCGACGTGGTGATCGAGGTGTTCCGCCCGGGGGTGGCCGAGCGGCTCGGCATCGGGCCCGACGAGCTGCACGCGATCAACGAGCGGCTCGTCTACGGCCGGATGACCGGATGGGGGCAGGACGGGCCGCTGGCCCCGACCGCCGGGCACGACATCGACTACATCGCCGTGTCGGGCGTGCTGTCGATGCTGGGCCGCGAGGGGGACAAGCCGACGCCGCCGATCAACATCCTGGGCGACTTCGCCGGCGGCGGGCTCATGCTCGCGTACGGGGTGCTGCTGGCCCTGTTCGAGCGGGAGCGCACCGGCCTGGGACGGGTGATCGACGCCGCCATGGTGGACGGCGCGGCCATCCTGTTCTCGATGTTCTACCAGGCGGTCCAGAGCGGGCACTGGGGGCCGCACGGCACGAACCTGCTCGACACCGGCGCCCCGCAGTACGACACGTACGAGACGGCCGACGGGAAGCACGTGGCCGTGGGCTCGCTGGAGCCGCAGTTCTGGGAGGCCATGGTCACCCTCATGGGCCTGACCGACCTGCCCGACAGGAACGACCGGGCCCAGTGGCCCGCGCTCAAGGCCCGCCTGGCCGAGGAGTTCAGGAAGAGGACGCGCGCCGAGTGGGAGGCGCTCTTCGACGGCTCCGACGCCTGCGTCTCGCCCGTGTTGTCGATGGCCGAGGCGCCCGCCCACCCGCACAACGCCGCCCGCGGCTCCTTCGTCCAGGTGGGCGGCGTCACCCACCCCGCGCCCGCGCCACGCCTGCTCGGCGTGCCGGCGCAGGACCTCTCCCCCGCCACCCGCCTGGCCGACCTGTCCGGATGGGGCCTGTCCCAGGAGGAGGCGGACAAGCTACGCAGCCAAGGGGTACTCGCATGATCGACTTACTCGACGGCGACCTGTACGCCGGCGATCCCTCCCCCGTCTACGCCTGGCTCCGCGAGCACGCGCCCGTCTACCGCGACGAGCCCAACGGCTTGTGGGGCGTCTCCCGCCACGCCGACATCTCGGCCATCGAGCGCGATCCCCGCCTGTGGACCAGCACCGTCGGCTACCGCCCCCAGCTCCCCTCGGAGCCGTCCATGATCGGTCTGGACGACCCCGAGCACGCCGAGCGCCGCCGCCTCGTCTACCGCCGCTTCACCCCCCGCCACGTGCACGCCCGCTACGCCGCCCGGGTCCGCGAGGTCGTCGTCGAGCTCATCACCCGGGCGCTGGAGCGGGGCACGGTCGACGCGGTGAGCGAGCTGGCCGCGCCGCTGCCCGCCCGCATGATCGGATGGCTGATCGGCTTCCCCGACGAGGACTGGCCCCGGCTCAAGCACTGGTCGGAGACCACGATCGTGGCCGGCGGCGGCCTGCGCTACGTCACGCACGAGGCCGCCGTGGCCGCCGGCGAGTACGGCCAGGCCGTGCTGGAGCTGGCCGCGCAGCGGCGCGCCCAGCCGCGCGACGACCTGCTGTCCCTGTGGTGCGCCACGCCGGGCTACGACGACGAGTGCCTGGCCAACGACGCGCTGCTGCTGCTCGACGGCGGCGCCGAGACCACCAGGACGGTCATCGCCACCACCATCGACGCGCTGATCCGCCATCCGGACCAGTGGCGCCTGCTGCGCGCCGACCGGGGCCTGATGGAGGGGGCGGTGGAGGAGTTCATCCGGTGGACCACGCCGGTCCTGAACATGTGCCGGGCCGCCACCCGCGACACCACCCTGCACGGGCAGGAGATCGGCCAGGGGCAGCAGGTGCTGCTCATGTACGGGTCGGCCAACAGGGACCCCGCGGTGTTCGACGCTCCGGACGCCTTCGACGTGACCAGGAAGCCGGGCGGGCACATCGCGTTCGGCCTGGGCACGCACTTCTGCCTGGGCGCGGCGCTGGCCAGGCTGGAGCTGCGGATCTTCTTCGAGGAGTGGCTGGACCGGGTGGAGTCGGCCGAGTGGGCCGACGCCGACGGACCGCGCATCCTGCCCAACGCCTTCGTCAGGGGTGTGACGTCGTTTCCCGTGGTGCTGCGTAGCCCTTGAGCGCGACCGAGTCATGCAGGCGCACGCCCTTGCTGCCGAGCTTGACCGCGGCCCTGGTCAGGGCGACGGGCAGGCGGTTGACCAGCCGCACTCCCTGCAGGAGCGCCCACAGGTCGAACCGGCTGCCCGGCACGATCCGCTTGGCCGCGTTGATGGCGAACGTGCGGCTGCGGCGCACGTACTCGCCGATCTCGGCCTCGTAGGCCGGGTAGGCCCGCGTGTGGTCGCCGCCGTGCGCGGCCAGCTCTCCCGCCAGCACGTACGCCCCCACGACCGCCAGGCTCGTGCTGCCCCCGACCGCCGGGCCGGGGCAGTAGCCCGCGTCGCCGACGAGCGTCACCCGGCCGCGTGACCAGGTGTCGAGGCGGAGCTGGGTGATCGAGTCGAAGTAGAACGCCGGCGTGTGCTCCAGCTCCGCCAGCAGCCTGGGCACCTGCCAGCCCACGCCGGCGAATCGCTCGCGCAGCAGTTCCTTCTGCCTGGCGACGTCCCTGTGGTGGTAGTCGAGCGGTTCGGGCGTCCTGAACAGGAACAGCGCCCGCGCGTCGGGCAGCCGGGCCGCCCCGTACATCGCGGCCAGCCTGCCGACCCCCGTGACGCCCTCCATGCGGCCGTCGAGCCCCAGGTGGTTGGGCACCGAGGCGACCGCCAGGTAGGCGCCGATCCAGGTCGTGAAGCGCGACTCGGGGCCGAAGACCAGGCGGCGCACGTTGGAGTGCAGGCCGTCGGCGCCGATCACCAGGTCGAACCTGGCGGGCTCGCCGCGCTCGAACGTGACCTCGCCGTCCTCGGAGATCGAGGTGATGGAGTCGCCGAAGACGTACTCGGCGTCGTGACGGGTCGCCTCGTAGAAGATCTCGCTCAGGTCGTCGCGCATGATCTCGACGTGCCGGTCGGAGACGGCGCCCATGACGCGCTTGATCTCCACCTCGGCGGGGCGTCCGCCGTGCTCGCCGTACACGGTGAGGAGCTCCGTGCCGGTCTTCCTGGCCAGGACCTGCTCCAGCACCCCCATCCGCTCGACGATGTCCATCGCGGGCCTGAACAGGTCGATCGCGTGGCCGCCCGTCTTGCGCAGCGCCGGAGCCCGCTCGACGACGGTGACAGTGAAGCCGTACCTGGCCAGCCAGTACGCGAGCGCCGGCCCCGCCACGCTCGCCCCCGAGATGAGAACCCTCATGACCCTCCTTACCTACCGTTAAGTAAGCACGCTAGCACGCGGACTTACTTAACGGAAGGTAAGGACTATCCTTGGATCCATGCCCAGTGACACCAAGGCCCGCATCCAGGCGGTGGCCCGCGAGCTGTTCGTGCAGCAGGGCGTGCAGAACACCAGCCTGCGCCAGATCTCCGACCGGCTGGGCATCACCAAGCCCGCGCTCTACTACCACTTCTCCTCACGCGAGGACCTGGTGCGCAGCATCGTGCAGCCGCTGGTCGAGGACATCGAGGGGTTCCTGCGCGAGCGGGCCCAGGAAAGCGATCCCCGCGAGCTGCTCGGCGACTACTTCGAGCTGATCTGGCGGCACCGCGAGGTGATCGTGATGATGGTGCGCGACCTGTCCACGCTCGGCTTCCTCGACCTGGGCACGCGCATGTTCGCATGGCGGCGGGAGCTGGTCGCCAGGTTGCTGGGGCGGGAGCTCGCACTGGAGCAGCAGATCCGCGCGACGGTGGCGCTGGGCGGCATGTCGGACTGCGCGGTCGAGTTCGCGCACCTGCCGCTGGAGGAGGTCAAGCCGACGGCCGTCGAGGCGGCGGCCGTCGCGCTCGGATTCCGTCAGACG
This sequence comes from Nonomuraea sp. GTA35, assembly GCF_041950525.1. Lineage (NCBI taxonomy): Bacteria > Bacillati > Actinomycetota > Actinomycetes > Streptosporangiales > Streptosporangiaceae > Nonomuraea > Nonomuraea sp. GTA35. The sequence goes on from NZ_JBGNUV010000003.1 coordinate 944,705, forward strand.
GCGACGTAGAGATCCACCCCGTCGGGGTGGTGCACCTCCAGATCCGTCGTGAAGGCACGCGGTGGCGTGCCGCCCGACTCGGTGTGCTTCCACACCGCCTGCCACGACTCGACCAGCGCCTGCGGCATCGGGCCGCGGGCCTCCAGCCTCAGCGCGTGACCGGCCGGCACGCGCACGGCCACCATGCCCTCCGGCAGCCGCGGCACCGTGCGCACACCCGTGCCGACAATCTGCGTGAAGGCCCCGTGGTGATCGCTCTCGTAGTCGGTGAGCACCGCGTACAGGTTCTCGTCGACGCGGCCGGGCACGTGCGCGAAGGCCCCGGGCGCACCGGCCCGCCGCCACAACGCGGGCAGTTTGGCCCGCGCCGGATCCATTTCGTCGGCGTTGGTGGTGCGTACGGCGAAACCGACCACTACCAGTTCGGCCCGTTCGGTGACGTTCACAGACCCTCCCTCCCCCAAAAGTGTCCCGGCCGATCATAAGGCCCCGCGAAACGGGGAAAAGCCTTGGTGACCTGTCAGCACATAAGATGGATGAACGTGAGATTTCTCAACGACCTCGAGCCCCATTACGACCTGACCTATAGCGACGTGTTCATGGTCCCGTCGCGTTCCGCGGTCGGTTCCCGGCTCGCAGTCGATCTGTCGACGAACGACGGCACGGGCACCACCATCCCGATCGTCGTGGCGAACATGACGGCCGTCGCCGGAAAGCGCATGGCCGAGACCGTCGCGCGGCGCGGCGGCATCACGGTGATTCCTCAGGACATCCCCCTCGACGTCGTGGCGAACGTCGTCGACTGGGTCAAGAACCGCGACCTCGTCCACGACACGCCCCTTACCCTGACCCCGCACGACACCGTCGGCGAGGCCCTGCAACTGCTGCCCAAGCGGGCACACGGCGCGATCATCGTGGTCGACTGGAACAACCGCCCCGTCGGCGTCGTGACCGAGGCCGACTGCCGCGACGTCGACCTGTTCACGCAGCTCTCCCACGTCATGTCGAGCGAGCTGCTCACGCTGCCCGCCGGGCTCGACCCGCGCACCGCCTTCGACCGGCTGCACGAGGGCCGCCACCGCCTGGCGCCCATCGTGGACGGGGACGGGCGGCTGGTCGGCATCCTCACCCGCACGGGCGCCCTGCGCGCCACCCTCTACCAGCCGGCCGTGGACGCCGAGGGCAGGCTGCGCATCGCCGCCGCCGTGGGCGTGAACGGCGACGTGGCCGCCAAGGCCAAGGAGCTGCTGGAGGTCGGCATCGACTGCCTGGTCGTGGACACCGCGCACGGCCACCAGGAGAAGATGGTCTCCGCCCTGCGCGCCGTCACGGCCCTCGACCCCGGCGTGCCGGTCGCGGCGGGCAACGTGGTGACCGCCGACGGCGTGCGCGACCTGGTGGACGCCGGTGCCGACATCCTCAAGGTCGGCGTCGGCCCCGGCGCCATGTGCACCACCCGGATGATGACCGGCGTCGGACGGCCGCAGTTCTCCGCCGTGCTGGAGTGCTCCGCCGAGGCCCGCCGCCTGGGGCGGCACGTGTGGGCCGACGGGGGCGTGCGCCATCCGCGCGACGTGGCGCTGGCCCTGGCCGCCGGGGCGTCGAACGTGATGATCGGGTCGTGGTTCGCGGGCACGTACGAGTCGCCCGGGGACACCCACATCGATGCGAACGGGCGCGCGTACAAGGAGAACTACGGCATGGCCTCCGCGCGGGCCGTGCGGCTGCGGACCGCCGAGGACTCCGCGTTCGAGCGGGCCAGGAAGGCGCTGTTCGAGGAGGGCATCTCGACGTCCAGGATGTATCTCGATCCGAAGCGGCCCAGCGTGGAGGACCAGATCGACGCCATCGTGGCCGGGCTGCGGTCGTCGTGCACGTACGCCGGGGCGTCGAACCTGGAGGAGTTCCACGCCAAGGCGGTCGTGGGGATCCAGAGCTCGTCCGGGTACGCGGAGGGCATGCCGCTGCACCAGAGCTGGTGAGCCCGCCGCGTCCGGCACCGATGGCCCGCGCGCAGGTCCCGCGCGCAGGTCCCGCGCGCAGGTCCCGCGCGCAGGCCATGCCGGACGCCATGGCCGCGCGCGAAGGCCCCGAGCCCGGCCAGGGCGCTGACCGCCGAGGTCCCGCGTTCAGGCCCTGGGGTGTCGGAGTCGCGGCCTCACGTCCTGCGCCAGCCGCCCGCGGCGTTGATCCCGCCGTCCACGTGCAGCGTCGTGCCCGTCACGAACCTGGCCAGGTCGCCGGCCAGGAACAGGGCCGCCGCGGCGGCGTCGCAGGGGTCGCCCAGGTGGCCGAGCGGCGGCACGCGTACCGGCTCGTAGGGCAGCGGGCGGGCCAGCATGCGCTCGCGCACGCCCGCCTCGCCCTCGGTCCGGATCGCGTCGGGGGCGATGGCGTTCACCCTGATGCCGCTGGGGGCGAGCTCCAGCGCCAGCGACTTCGTCAGGCTCGCCACGGCTGCCTTCATGGCCGCGTACACGGCGAAACCGGGCGCGGCCTGGTGCGCCTCGCTCGACGTCACGTTGATGATCGACGCGCCCGGTGACATCATCGGCAGCAGGCTCCGGATCATGCCGGTGACCTGCGTGAAGTTCTCCTCGACGAGGACCTGCTCGCCGCGCGGGGAGGTGTCGGCGAACCCGGCGTGGAAGGTGCCGCCCGCGTTGTTGACCAGCACGTCCACGCGGCCCCATCGCTCGCGTACGGCCTGGGCGAACACCTCGACCGCCACGTGGTCGCGCACGTCGAGCGTCATCGCCAGCTCGCCCTCCGGCTTGTCGCGGTCGCAGACCGCGACGTGGGCGCCGAACGCCGCGAACGCCTCGGCGATCGCCAGGCCGATGCCCCTGGCCGCCCCGGTGACGACGGCCACGCGGCCGGTGAGCAGGAACGCGTCGGGAGAAAGGGCGGCCATGAACGTTGACGATATCCCGAGCGCATAGAGTCGTCGGGTCCATTCTCTTCAGAGAACAACCGTCAACAGGAGCACTTTCGTGGCACTCCAGAAGCCCGAGATCGATTTTCCGGGCGGCGAACCGCCCAAGGACCTCGAGATCGAGGACCTGACCGTCGGCGACGGCCCCGAGGCCAAGCCCGGCCAGAACGTGCGCGTCCACTACGTGGGCGTGTCGTTCTCGACCGGCGAGGAGTTCGACGCGTCGTGGAACCGCGGTGACGCGTTCGAGTTCCCGCTGGGCGCCGGGCGCGTCATCGGGGGCTGGGACCAGGGCGTCGCGGGCATGAAGGTCGGCGGCCGGCGCAAGCTGGTCATCCCGCCGCACCTCGGCTACGGCACCCGCGGCGCGCCTCCGCGCATCAAGCCGAACGAGACGCTCATCTTCGTGGTGGACCTGCTCGGCGTGAGCTGACACCCGCACGGTGAGGCGCCGTCGCGCCTTGGTCACGACCTGGCGCGGTGAAGCGTCGGCGTGCCGTCGGCATGACTGGCGCGGCGAGGCGCCGGCGTGCCGACGGCACAACCTGGCGGAGTGAGGCGCAGGCGTCCGTCGGCACGACTCGGCGCGGTAAGGCGCGGGCCTGCCGGCAGCATGGTTTGGGCGTGCCGACGGCACGACCTGGCGCAGTGAGGCGTCGGTGCCCTGGTGGCCCGGCGCCTTCCCCCGTTATCGACACATTGCGTGGATATGCCGTTATCAAGTGGGGAAATGTCGCCGACGTAAGGCACCATAGGCGTGTGCTTCTGATCGACGTGGTCCGGGTGTCCGAGGCGGTGACGCGCACGTCCGCGAGGCTCGGCAAGGTGGGTCACCTGGCGGAGCTGCTGGGCCGGGTCGGGCCGGACGAGGCGGAGATCGCGATCTCCTACCTGTCGGGCGAGCTGCCCCAGCGGCAGGTGGGCGTGGGCTGGCGCACGCTGGAGGACATCCCGCAGCCCAAGCTGGCCGCCACCGCCACGCTCACCGACGTCGACCGGTTGCTGAGCCGGATCAAGGCCGTGTCGGGGCCCGGCTCGCAGGCCGCGCGCAAGGCGCTGGTGGCCGAGCTGTTCGCCGGGCTGACCAGCCAGGAGCAGCAGTTCATGCGGCGGCTGCTGCACGGCGAGCTGCGCCAGGGCGCGCTCGACGGCGTCATGATCGAGGCGGTCGCCAAGGCGTCCGGCGCGCCGTCGGCGGACGTCCGCCGCGCGCTGACGCTGCGCGGCTGGCTCCCGGCCGTCGGGGCCGCCGCGCTGAGCGGCGGGGTGGCGGCGCTGCACGCGTTCCGGCTGGAGGTGGGGCGGGCGGTCGCGCCCATGCTGGCGGGCAGCGCGCCGAACGTGGCCGCGGCGCTGGAGAAGGCCGGCGCGCCGGCGGCGCTGGAGTGGAAGCTCGACGGCGTACGCGTCCAGGCCCACCGCTCCGGCTCGGAGGTGCGGGTGTTCACCCGCACGCTCGACGACATCACGCCACAGGTCCCCGAGCTGGTCGAGGCGGTGCTGGAGATGCCGTGCGGCGACCTCGTGCTCGACGGCGAGGTGATCGCGCTGCGGCCCGACGGGCGGCCGCATCCGTTCCAGGTGACGGCGAGCCGCGTCTCCAGCAAGACGAACGTGGCCGCGCTGCGCTCGCAGACGCCGCTGAGCGTGTTCTTCTTCGACGCGCTGCGCGTGGACGGCGCCGACCTGCTCGACCTGCCCTACGCCGAACGCCAGGAGGCCCTGGCCCGCACGGTCCCGCAGGGCCTGCTGACACCCCGGTTGGTGACGGGGGAGGTCGCCGAGGCCGAGAAGTTCTTCATCGACGTCGTCAAGGCCGGTCACGAGGGCCTCGTGGTCAAGTCGCTCGCCTCCCCGTACGCGGCGGGCCGGCGCGGGGCGGGCTGGATCAAGGTCAAGCCGCGTCACACGCTCGACCTGGTGGTCCTGGCGGCCGAGTGGGGGCACGGCCGGCGCGAGGGCAAGCTCTCCAACCTGCACCTGGGGGCCCGCGACCCCGAGGGCGGGTTCGTGATGCTCGGTAAGACGTTCAAGGGGCTGACGGACGAGCTGCTGGCCTGGCAGACCGAGCGCTTCCTGGAGCTGGCCGAGGGGCCGACGGACGCGTGGACGGTGCGGCTGCGGCCGGAGCTGGTCGTGGAGATCGCCTTCGACGGGGTGCAGCGCTCACCCCGCTATCCGGGAGGCATGGCGCTGCGCTTCGCCCGGGTCCTGCGGTACCGGCCGGACAAGCGCGTCGAGGACGCCGACACCGTCGAGACGGTGCGCTCCCTGATGCTCTGATCGTTTCCGCGTTCTCCCGAAACGATCAAATGCACGGCGTATGGTCGGCCTTCGAGGCACCCCGTGCGACATAAGTGAGAAATTTCACTGGATGTCCCATTAAGTTGCCTTTACCTGCTCTTTGTCGCATATGTTCGTGCCCATCGCGCGGGATCCCCACCCGCAGCGGGATCGGCCGCCGCACGCCCCCACCCCTCACGGCCCAGGCCTTTCCCTGCCCTATCCCCTACCTAGGACCGTGGTTTACCTTGGGCCAGCACAGCCGCAAGCCGTCGCGCCAGGACCGCCAGCCGTTCCCCCAGAGCCATGAGCCGCCTGCACAGGACCGCAACCCATCCGCACAGGGCCCGGACCGCAACCCGTCCGCACAGCACCGCAGCCCGTCCGCTCAGGACCCGGACCGCAACCCGTCCCCTCAGGACCCGGATCGCAACCCATCCGCACAGGACCGCAAGCGACCCGCCCAGGGCCGGGACCGTAACCCGTCCGCCCAGGACCGTAGGCAGTCTGCTGCTCAGGGCCACAAGGCCACTGCGAGCAAGCGCCGTTGGACCACCGTCGCGATCGGCGCGGCCGTCCTCGCGGCCGCCTCCACCACAGCCTGGGCCGCCATCGGCAACGACGGCTCCCCCACCCGGACGACGGCCCTCACCCCGCCCTCCCCGAAGTCCGCCTCGTCCTCGGCTTCCAAGCCTCCTGCCGCGGCGGCGGCCCAGCCGAACGCCGTCCAGTCCCCGCAGCCCGGCGCGCCTGCCGCCGCGCAGTCCCCGCAGCCCTCCGAGGCTTCCTCCCGCCCCACCGAGCCCTCACGATCCACCGAAACGTCGCGATCCGCCGAAACCTCACGGCCCGCCGAGACCCCGCGATCCGCCAGGACCTCGCGGCCCGCCGAGGCGCCTGCCAATCCGCCGGAGTCGAAGGTCAAGACCGAGACGGCGAAGGCGGAGACCACGAAGCCGAAGTACCGCGTCCTGTCCTCCGGCAACTGCGGCGCCTCCTACTACGGCGACCCTCAGATGACGGCCAGCGGCGAACGCTTCAACCCCGCCGCCATGACCGCCGCCCACAAGACCCTCCCGCTGGGCAGCAAGGTACGCGTCACCAACCCGAACAACGGCGAGTCCGTAACGGTCCGCATCAACGACCGCGGCCCGTACATCGGGGGGCGCTGCCTGGACCTGTCCAAGGCCGCCTTCGCCGCCATCGGCAACATCGGCGCGGGCGTGATGCGGGTCAAGTACGAGGTGCTGGGCCGCTAGTCCGGACGGCGCTCACCTGCGGGTTCGCCGAAGTGCCGGAACTCCCTGTGCTGTGCCCAAGCCCCGGCCGGAGGTCACAGCCGTGGCCCGGCCCTCACCCGAGCCCAAGGCCCATGGCCGCCGGCTCTCGGCCCTCGGCCTCCCGGCCCCCGCTCGCCCCGGCCCCTCGTCTCTCTGCCCCCGCCTCCCGGCCCCGCTCGCCCCCCGGACTTCGTTTCTCTGCCCTCGGCCTCCCGGCCCCGCTCGCCCCCGGACTTCGTCTCTCGGCCTCGCTCTCGCCGCCACCCTTGGCCCATCTTCACCGGCTCGCGCCTCTTGCTCTCCCCCGCTCCCTCGCCTCAGGCTCGCGGCTCTCCGCCCCCGGCCCTCAAGGTCTCGTTGCTCATCGTCGGCCGGGTGCCGAGAGCCGACAGTCGAGGGCCGACGGGTGAACGTCGCCTGCCGGAATCGAACCCCGACTCAGCAACTGCTCTCCCGCCTTCACCACCGGAGGCGTGCAACGCGGCAAGCCGGCCGTCATCGGTAGGCGGGCGCAATGCGCTCCGCCCCGCCGGAGGCCATGGACATCTTCAAGAGCGGGCCTCCGCAGGGCGGAATGAGGCATTGCGGTCTGGCTCCGGCCGTCACTTCACCAGGCGGATGGTCATGGGGTAGCGGAAATTGCCCTCCGACAGCGCCGAGACGCCGCCGACGATGGCGAGGATCAGCGCCGCGACCCAGATGAACGGCACCAGCACGACACCGACGACGGTCAGCGGCAGCAATACCGAGGCACCTACGACCGTGATCTGGAAGTTGAGTGCCTCGAGCGCGTGCTTGCGAATGTAGGGCGAGGTCTTGCCGCCGGTGAGCAGCAGGAGCAGCGGGCCGAGGATCGGGAAGCCGACGATCGGCAGCGCATGGGCGAGGGCTCCGCCGAGACGCTCGTTGCTCTCCGCCATACCCGTCGGGGACGCCGCATGTGGCAGCGCGGCGGCGGCCCTGGGCACGGCTTGCGAGCCGTACAGCTCGGTCATGATGGGCACCAGGTCGCCGTGCGTGCGCGCCGTCATGGCGCGCTCCAGCCGGTCGTCGAATTCGAGCTTGTCGAAGCGGCCTTCCGCGTATGCGGCTTTGACGTGCTCGACCACGTTCTCTCGGTCCTGGTTGGTGACGCGCAGATGAGCTGGCGGCACCTGTCCCGGCCCGGGGGTTTTCGGTACCCCAGCCATAATCGCCATGCCTCTCCTTAGGAAATCGAACGGTCACCTCACATACTGCGTCCTGGGTACCTCCGGTGCCATCGGGAGAATCCCGGATTCGTCCCCGAGATCATCCCCGACGCAAGGGCTCCAGACGGTATAAAAAGGATTCATGAGATGGCGAGACCGCTACGGCATTCGTCGACTGCGCGGCCGCAAGATCGCGAAGTTCGACCGAGAGGCGACAGACGCCGACATCGAGGCGCTTATCGCCTTTGCCCGTTCGCGGCGCGGTGTCGAGTTCTACGTCGAGCCAGAGACTTTTGCCACCGATACGACAGCTGTGGCGGTGGCCGACGACGGCGAGTGGACCAGGCGCAGGGTCGGCTCGCCGGCTGTGATCCACAAGGTCGCCCGTGATCTTGCCTTACCTGTCTACGACGTTCAGCTCACCGGGTACCCGCAGCGGATGCGTGCGTACAACGAGCGTCGCAGGAAGGAAGAAGGCAGCCTTTGACCTCCCCTCCTTCCCCGCCGTCACCGTATCGCTCCCGCTGACCCAGGAGCTTCTGCTCCTTCCCCGGCCTGGCGTGCAGTCCCTTCCAGGCTGAGCACGGCACGACGCCTCAGGCACGGGCACGGGCACTCTGCTTCAGGCGAGCACGGAGCCTTTCGCCGTCAGGGAGTCCGCGCGTCTCTCCTTCGTCAGTCGAGCGCCACGGGCGGGTCCTCCTCCTCGGCGAGGAGGTTGATCAGGGGGAGCAGCCAGGAGGCGCAGGCCGGGCCCATGGTTTCGTCCAGCTCGGCCGGGGTCGGGAGGCGGCCGCGGAGGATGGCCGGGGAGAGCAGGTTGTGGAGAGCGTGCATGAGGAGGTTGGCCATCGAGTAGCAGGGGTCGACGGTCAGGGCGCGTTCGAGGGCGATGGTGGCCTGGACGCTGTTTCCCGAACGCCAGGCCGCCATCGCCAGCAGTGACGCGACCGGTGGCGTGAAGCGCGGCTCCAGCCTGCGGGTCAGGTCCTTCCAGAGCAGGGCGTGGGAGTCGTCCATCAGGGTCCACGCCTCGTCGCGGACCCTCATGATCGTCAAGTCCAGGCCCAGCCTCGCCGCTTCCGCGTCGTTGAGGCGGCCGCCGTCGGAATGGGTCTCCAGCGCCGAACGGACCCTGGCCAGGGCTTCGGACACGTACTGCTCGGCGAAGGCGTTCAGGTCTGTGGCGGTCGTGATCCGGGCCTGGAAGTCCGCGATCGCCGCTGACGTGGCTCGGCGCATCGCCATCCGTACGGGACCGGTGACCGGAGCCAGCGTGCGCTCCAGGGCCTCTCTGTTGGGAAGGGCCACCAGGCCGCGTACCGTGGCCTCGGCGGCGATCTGGCTCGTGGACAGGTCGTACGGGGTGCCCTCCGCCGGGCAGCACGTCGCCATGCTGCAGACGTACGACCAGTAGCGGCCCTCGTGAGCCCGCAGCGCCTCGCCCACATGGACCCCGTCCTTGGCCGCCAGCCGCCTGGCCTCGTCGACTGCCGGAGTGACCAGATCTCCCGGGCCGTAGCCGACGATGACGATCTCCGTGATGTTCTCGCGGCCGAACAGGGGTGACATCGCGTCGAGCGTGCCCGGCGGGAACGGCAGGCTCCATCTGGCCACCATCTTCGCCTGCCCCTGGGCCAGGCCCACGACGATGAGGCTGGCGGTGGGATGGAATCCGACGAGGTAGGGCACGGCGGCCAGGACATCGGTGGGGCTGGTCAGGGTGAGGCAAGGCTCTTCGGTGAAGGGAGCGGGTGAGGGCGAAGGCGTGGGCTGGGAGAGGGGCGCCGGCGTGGCGGGCTGCCCGGACAGCTGCGTTGGTAGCCGCGTGGACATCGGGCTGGCTGTTTCCGGCGTGCCCAGGGACGGGGGTGCGGGCGGGCTGGTGGTGATGTGGGGGTTGCCGGGAAGCGCGCCGACGGCAGGGGCGGCGTGCGGGTTGGCAGCGGCCCTGCGGGCGGAAGGGGCGGCGTGCGGGTGGTCGGGAGCGGGGGTGGGGCGGTTGCTCGTCATGGCCCAGAGCGTGCCGGGTTTCGAGAGGCCGGAACGGCGCTGGGCTGTGTTCTGTGGATAACGGTGACGAGGGATCGAGCGGGTTGTGGATGAACGGTTGACTGCGCCCTGCCGCCGCTGCGACGGTGATCCGCCGATGAGGATGCGCGTGCGGCAAGGACGCGTCACGCCGCCGATCGATCACCAGCGCATGATGGCGCAGCTGGCGGTGCCCGGATACGGCGGGGTTTCCGCACAGCGAAGCGGTGCCGCGGAGCTTGGAGGACACCAGGCCGCGGCGGGGAGAGGGCCGGCCTGCGACCGTTCCCGCCCGCGGGCCCGGCCGGTGTGGCCGCAGGCCCGGGCAAGCGGCCGCACCGGCCGGGCAAGCGTGGCCGCAGGCGCGGGCGAGGATCATGTCCCGCGAAGTGGTGTAGCTCGGTTCTCGCGAAGTGGTGCAGCTCGGTTCTCGCGAAGTGGTGCAGCTCGGTTCTCGCGAAGTGGTGCAGCTCGGTTCTCGCGTGCGGCTCCGCTGAATTGACCATGCCGTCATTGCCCCACCTCCTACGGGCCGGTGCCGGGCGGGGAAAGCAGGGCAATGGAGCTTTCGGGGAGCCCCGGCTCGCGGACGCGGGCGAGCCGGCAGCAGGCCATGGGATCCTGATCGAGCCGGTCAGGCGGTCGCCCCGCCCGCCTCCCCGTTCACCACGGCACCGGCCCCTCGGCGCTGAAGAAGCCGGCGGTCGGTCCGTCCGCGTCCAGCGTGGCCAGGCGCACCAGCACCGTGGCGCCCTGGGCGGGGGTGAGGAACCCGCTGTGGTTGTTGATGTCGGTGGCGACGTAGCCCGGGGCGGCGGCGTTGACCAGGATGCCGTCCTTGCGCAGCTCATTGGCGTACTGCACGGTCAGCGAGTTCAGCGCCGTCTTGGAGGGCGTGTACGCGGCCGACGTCGGCAGGGCCGTCAGCGGGCCGTCCGGGTCGGCGGCGATGGCCAGGGAGCCGCCGCCGCTGCTGACGTTGACGATGCGTGGCGCCGGTGAGCGCCGCAGCAGCGGGAGCATGGCGTTGGTCAGCGCGATCACCCCGAAGACGTTGGTCTCGAACACCGCCCGGACCATGTCGAGATCGACGGTGCTGGGGATCTGGTCGACGGCGTCCTGGGGCGAGACCTGCCCGGAGCCGGTGATGCCGGCGTTGTTGATCAGCACGTCCAGGTGGCCGAAGCGTTCCCCGATCCAGCTCGCGGCCTGCGCGATGGTGGCCGGGTCGGTGACGTCCAGGGTGAGCGCGTGGGCGTCGCCGCCCGTCGCCCGCACCGCCGCCGCGGCCTCCTCCCCGCGCCGCGGGTCTCTGGCGCCGATCAGAACCGTCATGCCCAGCGCGGCCAGCTGCTCGGCGGCCGCGCGGCCGATCCCCTTGTTCGCCCCGGTGATCAACGCCACCTTCTGGTGTGTGGAGTGCTCGTTCACGATCAAGCTCCTGTCAGTGAGAGTCGGTCTCCCCCGGGACGAGATAGCCCGGCCGTTCTGTGACATGGGCGCAACGGGCCGCCCTCCCGCGCTCCGCGTGAGGAGGTGTCCGGGCAGAGGACGGGATGCCCCGTGTCACAGAAGGCGCGGCTGTCTCGTCTCGGATAGCGGAGACAGACACGTACGTCGGGAAGGTGATGGTCATGCGGGTGTGCGGGGTTCCCCACGTCGTCGCGCAGAACGTCGAGGAGGAGCGGGCGTGACCCGGGCCGAGGAGTTCGAGGAGCTGCGGCCGTTGCTGTTCTCGATCGCCTACCGGATTCTCGGCAGCGTGAGCGAGGCCGAGGACGCGGTGCAGGAGACCTGGCTGCGTTACGAGGCCTTCCCGGCGCAGCCCGCGTCGGCCAAGGGGTTCCTGGCGGCCACGGTGTCCAGGATCGCGATCGACGTGCTGCGCTCGGCGCGCGTCCGGCGGGAGGAGTATGCGGGGCAGTGGTTCCCCGAGCCGCTGCTGGCCGACCCGTACGAGGATCCGGAGCGGTCGGCGGAGCTGGCCGATTCGGTGTCGATGGCGGCCCTGCTGCTGCTGGAGCGGCTGAGCCCGCTCGAACGCGCGGTCTTCGTGCTGCGGGAGGTGTTCGGGTTCGGCTTCGGTGAGGTGGCGTCGGCGGTGGGGCGTTCGGAGGCGGCGTGCCGCCAGCTCGCGGTGCGGGCGCGCCGCCACATGGACGCGGGCCGCGCCCGGTTCGAGGCTGATCGCCGGGAGCGGCAGGCACTCGCCGAACGGTTCTTCGACGCCTTCCGGGAGGGGGACGTGGACGGGCTGCGGGAGCTGCTGGCCGCCGACGTTCGGATGGTCGGCGACAGCGGGGGCAAGGCGCCGCTGTGGGGCAATGGCGTGTTCGGCGCCGAGAACGTGGCCCGGGTGCTGGCCTCGATCGTCGCGCCGTTCGTACGGATCGGCGGCGTCGTGGAGTCACGCGAGATGAACGGCCAGCCGGGCGCGATCTTCCGCGACCGGGACGGCAGGGTCGTCAACACCCTGGCGGTGGACATCCTCGACGGGCAGGTCCAGACGATCCGTGCGGTGATCAACCCCGACAAGCTCGGGCATCTGGGGCCCGTCGCGGACGCCTGGGCGGTCGTCCGCGAGGCGAACCAGGCCCGCCGCCGGCCCGCGACCGGCGAGAACAGCCATGAACCACCCGCTGGCGGGCGTCCCACTCCAGAGAGGCCAGGAGCCGGGAACCGTTCCGGAGAGGTCTAGGAGACCGGGGCCAGCCGGGTCCGTACGAGCAGGGCGGCTCCCGCCACCGCGGCCGGCATCGCGATGACGGCCACGAAGGGCACCAGGAACAGCAGGAACACCACCACCCCGAATCCCAGCGCGCTGGCCTTGTTGGCGCGCAGAAGGGCGAAGCGCTGCTTGCGGGCCAGGCCGCGGCGTTCGAGGGCGAGCGTGGTGAGCTCGACTGTCAGGAAAAATCCGGACACGAGGGCGCCCAGCACCGGCACCACCGTCTGCCCGACCACCGGCACGAACCCCAGGAAGAACAGCGGAATCGTGAACAGCAGCACGAAGAAGAGCGTCACCAGGCTGTCACGGATCGACCGGGGCAGCGTGCGCCACCAGGGCTGCTCGTGCTCGGTCTCCAGCACGTCCACCGCCGCCGACAACTTCTCGTAGAACGGCTCCCCGATGGCCAGCGTCAGCGCCGCGAACGTCAGCACCGCCAGCACCAGCCCGCCGATGAACAGCGCGATGCCCACCAGCGTCCTGAACAGCTCCCGCCAGCTCCACGAGTCGGCGAACGGCGTCAGGAACTCGGCCACGGCGGATGCGTTCGTCCCGAGAAAGACCAGCACCCCGGCGTAGAGCGCGAACGCGACCAACGCGGGGATCAGCCCGAACAGCCACCACCGGGTGTTCCTGGCGACCCATCCGAACCCTTGGAAGAAGAAGCCGACACCGGCCGTGAAGTCGCGCACTGATCGCATGCCCGGCAGGCTAGCGCCAGAACGACGTGACCGCGTAGCCCAGGTCGGCGAACAGCTCGCGCACCAGCGGGAGCGAGATGCCCAGCACGTTGCCGTGGTCGCCCTCGATGCCCTCGACGAACCAGCCGCCGCGCCCCTCGATGCTGAACGCCCCCGCCAGGCCGAGCGGCTCGTCGGTGCCGGCGTAGGCGGCGATCTCCTCCTCGGAGGGCTGGCCGAAGCGCACGACCGTGGTGGCGACCTCGGACACCTGGCGGCCGGCCGCCACGTCGATCACGCAGTGGCCGGTGACGAGGCGGCCGGTGCGGCCCCGCATGAGGCGCCAGCGCTCGATCGTCTCCTCGCGGGTGGCGGGCTTGCCGTACGGGCGCCCGTCGAGCTCCAGGATCGAGTCGCAGCCGATGACCAGCCCTTCTTCGAGCCCGCTCGCGACCGCCTCGGCCTTGGCCGTGGCCAGCACCTTGCTGAGCGCGGCCGGCGAGTGGGCGGAGTAGGCGTCCTCGTCGACCCCGCTGACGATCACCTTCGGGTCGAGACCTGCGCTGCGCAGCAGGGCGAGGCGGGCGGGGGAAGCAGAGGCCAAGACGATCACTGGCTCAGCCTACCGGTCACCAGTCGGGGTTCGACCTGCCCGGGGCCACCTCCCGCTCGCTGCGCATGGGATCGTGGTACGGGTCGTAGGGCCCCGCCTGCCGTGGCACCGTCGTGCCGCCGAAGATGCTGGCCAGCAGGCTGCCGAGCAGCTCCCCGAGCCCGCCGGGGATGGCCGACTCCTCGCGGCTCAGGTCGTCGGCCACGGCGCCGGCGTCCATGTCGCGGCTGGCTGCCCGGTTGGCCAGCAGCGACATGATCATGGGTGCGATGAGCGGCAGCAGCTTCATGATGGTCGCGGAGTTGACCCCGGCGAGCTGCGAGAGCCGCGCCGCCGCCTGCTCCGTGCCCTGCCCGCCGAGCACGTGGCCGAGGATGCTGTGCCCGTCGCGGGTCAGCGAGGCCACGTCGCCGTTGAACGGGTCCGCGTCCATGTGGTCGTCCAGGGCCCCGCGCAGGGCGTCGGCGCCGTCCGGATGGGTGGCGTTGCGGGCCATACCGCCGACGATGGTGCCGGACACGGCCTCGATGACCTTGCGGGCGGTCAGTGTGTCCGTGCCGAGCATGCCGGCGATCTGTTCCACTCCTTGGTCTCCGAGTCCGGCGAGAAGCTCGTCATTAAGTGTCACGACGGTCCCCCGATCAGTCTGTCTCGGGTGACCTGCCCTCGCCGGGCCCGGAGGAACGTCCGAATTGTCCTAATTATCGGAAAAGTGCGCCGGGACCGGGGAGGCCGCCGCAGGGCGGTTCTCGGCCGCCGTGGGGAGACCCGCGGCCGCGTACGCACCGGCCTCGTCGAGCGTCTCGTGCTCCAGCAGAGCCGTCACGATCGCGTCCAGCTTGTCGCGGTTCTCGGTGAGGATGCGGACGGCGCGCTCGTAGCACTCGTCCACGATCCGCCGCGCCTCCTCGTCCACCATGGCGAGCGTGACGGGCGAGGCCTGCGGCTGCTGGCCGTCGTTGGGCAGGATGGTCAGCGGCCCGACCTTCTCCGACATGCCCCACCGGCCCACCATGCCGCGAGCGATCATGGTGACCTGCTCCAGGTCGTTCTCCGCGCCGGTGGTGATGACGCCGTACACGACCTGCTCGGCCGCCATGCCGCCCAGCGCGCCGGTGATGCGCCCGCGCAGGTACTGCTCGTCGTAGGCGTACCGGTCGGTGTCGGGCGTGGACAGCGTGACGCCGAGCGCCCGGCCGCGCGGGATGATCGAGATCTTCCTGACCGGGTCGGCGCCCGGCTGGAGCATGCCGAGCAGCGCGTGACCGGCCTCGTGGAAGGCGGTCCTGGTGCGCTCCTCCTCCGGCATGACGATGCTGCGCGCCGCGCCGAGCTGCAGCTTCTCCAGCGCGTCGGCGAAGTCGGCCGAAGTGACCTTCTCCTTGCCGCGCTTGGCGGCGAGCAGGGCGGCCTCGTTGACCAGGTTCGCCAGGTCGGCGCCCGTCATGCCGGGGGTGGTCTTGGCGATCTGCTCGGCGCTGACCTCGCCGTCGAGCGGCACGCCGCGCGTGTGCACGGCCAGGATCGCCGCGCGCCCGGCCGCGTCGGGCAGGCCCACCTGCACCGTACGGTCGAAGCGCCCGGGACGCAGCAGCGCCGGGTCGAGGATCTCGGGCCGGTTCGTGGCCCCGATGACGATCACGCCCTCGGCCCCGGAGAAGCCGTCCATCTCGGTGAGGATCTGGTTCAGCGTCTGCTCGCGCTCGTCGTGGCCGCCGATGCCGCCAGCGCCGCCCCTGGCGCGGCCGATGGCGTCGATCTCGTCGATGAACACGATCGACGGCGCCACCTTGCGCGCCTCCTCGAACAGGTCGCGCACCCGCGAGGCGCCCACACCGACGATCATCTCGATGAACTCGGAGGCGCTGGCCGAGAAGTACGGCACCTTGGCCTCACCGGCCACCGCCCTGGCCAGCAGCGTCTTGCCGGTGCCGGGAGGCCCCGCCAGCAGCACGCCCTTGGGCAGCTTCGCACCCAGCTTGCGGTACTTGCCGGGGTCCTTGAGGTAGTCGACGATCTCGACGAGCTCGTTCTCGACCTCGTCGATGCCCGCGACGTCCTCGAACGTGACGCGCACCTTCGCGGCCTCGACCGGCTTGGCCGCCTTGGACTTGCCGAGCCCGCCCAGGCCGCCGCCCATCATGCTGGCGCCGCGCCGCATGATCCAGATCCACAGGCCGGCCAGCAGCAGTACGGGGAGCAGCGACAGCAACAGGTTGGAGAAGAAGCCCCGGGTGATCGGCTGCGAGGTGATCTCGACCTGGCCGGTGGCGAGCTGCTGGTCGAGCTGGTCGGTGTTGGCGAACGCCGGGATCTCGGTGGCGAACTTCGTGTACTGCTCGCCGCTCTCCGGGTTCTTCGCCGCCGACCTCAGGTCGCCCTCGACCGACAGGCCCTGGGCGTAGATGTCCTTGACGTTCTTGGAGTTCACCTGCTTGGTGAACTCGGTGTACGAGATCGTCTCCACCGAGCCGCTGTCGACGAACGACGACACGACGAAGAAGCCCGCGTAGACGACGAGCAGGGTGACGATGAAACGCCACCAGTTGATCTTGGGCTTGCCTCCGGGCGTGCCCGGCAGGCCCTCCGAGCGCCAGGGCGGCTTGCCCTTGCCCTTGTTCGAGGCCTGCGGCGATCCAGAGCGTTCCACGGCGTCACTCCCCAATATCGCCGCATTTATGATCTTTCTAGCCTAGAACACGCACCCCTGAGGCCACGCGGCCGATATCACGCCACTGCTTGCGCTGCGAGTCAGGCACTGTTACGAACGCAAGACCTGGTTTGCTCATTCCCCCGTCCACCACCACGACCGCGGCGCGTGACGTGCGCTTGCCGTAGGTGACGCGGTAGACGAGCATCCAGCCGCGCCCGACGGGCTGCGAGGCCAGCCACGTGATCCTGGAGCCCCTGGGATGGTGGTTGAGCGTCCAGCGGGCGGCCAGCAGGGCCGTGTCGCGCGGCGACTCCTGCTCCATGATCGGCAGCGGGCAGGTGACGAACATGCCGCGCAGGCTCGTGCCGCGCTGCTTGGGCAGCACCTGCTTGGTGGTGAACGGCGCCGCCCCGTACGACTTCCACGGCCTCGGCAGCTTCACCACGGCCAGCCCCGTCCGCGTGTCCTGGACGAAGCGCCTGCCCGGGGAGCGCGCGGCCATGCGCTTCACCCCGCGGGTGAGCCGGGGGACGCGCGGGTCGGCGTACAGGGCCTCCATGGCCGTGTAACCGGGCGACAGCGAGACGCCGGGGCTCGGCGTCCCCCGGGGAGCGGAGGACGACGCCGCCGCCGGGGTCGTCGAGGCGGCGGGAGACACACTGGGAGACGCACTGGGGGACGCGCCGGGGGACGGTGCGGAGCCGGACGAGGGCGGCGCGGTCGGCGGCGCGGTTACCGGCCCCGCCACGACCTCGTCCGGCTCTGACGGGAGCACCACGACCACCGCCACGGCGACGACCGCGGCGGCGGCGGCCACGGCCAGCCCCCGGTACACCACCCGCATGCGCAGATCGCCGATGCGGGAGCGTCTGGGCGGAGAAGTCGGGATCCCACGCTTTTCGACCGTTCTCACTCGGGAACCCTTGATCTCATCTTCCCCATGGAGCACGACGGGAGCGTACGACATATCCCGCCATCGCGCTCCGGAAGCTACCGAAGTGCAATCATGGCGTGGTGGAACAGGTTGAGCTGCGATTCGACCACGCCTCGCGAGCGGCCCAGACGCACACGAATCTCTCCGCCATCCGGCAGAGCACCACCGGCCTCTGGGTGGCCGGCGACGAGACCGCCTCCTTCGAGCACCTGACGTGGACCGGTGACCACTACGGCGACCAGCGCACGTTCATGCTGGCCGACTACATCGCCCTGCCCGCCGGACCGCAGGACGAGGCGGACATCGAGGGCCTGGCCCGGGCGAACGGGTACCTCTGGCTGGTCGGCTCGCACAGCCTGAAGCGCAGGAAGGTCAAGTCCAAGGACCCGGAGAAGGGCGCCGAACGGCTGGCCACGGTGATCAGGGAGGAGAACCGCTTCATCCTGGCCCGGCTCCCCCTGGACCCCCGCACCGAGCTGCCCCTGCGGGGCTCGGTCCTGTCGGGCGCCCACAGCCTCACCGCGCACCTCAGGGACGATCCGCACCTCGCGCCGTTCCTGGCCCTGCCGGGCAAGGACAACGGGTTCGACGTCGAGGGCATCGTCGTCACGCCGGACCGCGTCTACGTGGGCCTGCGCGGCCCCGTCCTGCGCGGCTGGGCGGTGGTGCTCGAGCTGCGCGTCGAGGACGCGGGCAAGGGGCGGCTGCGGCTGAGCGAGCCGTACCGCAAGCACTTCCTGAACCTGGGCGGGCTCGGCGTGCGCGACATGTGCCCGGACGGGAACGCGCTGCTGCTCCTGGCGGGGCCCACCATGGACCTCGACGGCCCCGTACGGGTGGTGCGCTGGCGGCCCGGTGACAAGCGCCACGGCGTCGTCCCCGCCGACGAGCTGGAGACCGTGCTGGAGCTGCCGTACGGCGTCGGCTGCGACCACCCGGAAGGGCTGGCGCGGATGTCGGACGGCCGGCTCATCGTGGTCTACGACAGCCCGTCGCCCGCCAGGATCACCCCGGCGGGCGGCGTGCTCGCGGACGTCTTCACCCTCTGATCACGCGGACGTGTTCACGATCTGGCGACGCGGCCGGCCAGCCAGGGCGCGTCGGCCACGAACGTGCACGAGCCCGGCTCGATCTCGGTGAACCCCGCGTCGCGCACCACGGGCAGCCCGGCCGCCACCATGGCCTCGAAGTCGCCCTGGGTGGCGGCCGTCCGCACCGACACCGCCAGCCCCCGCTCCCGCCAGGCCGCCCGCTCCCCCGCGTCGCTGGCCCACCAGGCGAGCTGGGCGGCGTGCCCGGCCTGCGCCATGGCCTTGCCCGCGGACATCTCCAGCGCCGGGTTGGCCCACAGCACCGGCGGCTCGGCGGGCCCAGGCGCGGCGGGGTCGGTCAGCTCGGTGCCCGACACCTGCAGCCGGGCCAGGTCCCGGGGCCAGTCGTCGAGGGGCACGGGCGGGTGCACGCGTACCTCGGCGGTGCGGTGCCCGATCGTACGGCCGGGCAGCGCCACGGCCCGGCGCCACTCGGCGCCCCTGGCCCGGCGCACGACCTTGCGGATCTTGCCGGTGGACTCCCAGGCGTGCACCTCATCGGCGAACTCGCCAGGGTCGTCCAGCAGGCTCAGCACGGCCATGGCGGCCGCCTCCAGGGCGTCGGTGCGCTCGGGAGGCGCCGCCCTCTCGATCCGCACGACCAGGGGCAGGACATAAAGCTCGGCGTTCATCGCCCTCTAGCATGCCCGATGGCCAGCGACATGCCGGCGGCGAGGAGGCACAGGGCTCCGGCGGCGTACCAGGCCAGGTCGTAGGCGCCCAGGTGGTCGCGGGTGAGCCCGGCCCCGACGGCGGCGAACGCGGCGCCGACCTGGTGCGAGCCGAACACCCAGCCGAACACCACGGCCCCGTCGGCCCCGTAGATCCGCCGGCACAGCGCCACCGTGGGCGGCACCGTCGCGACCCAGTCCAGGCCGTAGAAGATGATGAAGATCAGCATGCTGGGCTCGGTCGTGGCCGCGAACAGGCTGGGCAGCACCATCAGCGACAGCCCGCGCAGGCCGTAGTAGACGCCGAGCAGCACCTTGGGGTCGATCTTGTCGCTGAGCCAGCCCGAGGCGATCGTGCCCGCGATGTCGAAGATGCCGATGATCGCCAGCAGGCCCGCGGCGACGGGCTCGGCCATGCCGTGGTCGTGGGCGGCGGGGATGAAGTGGGTGCCGACCAGGCCGTTCGTGCTGGCCCCGCAGATCGCGAAGCCGCCCGCGAGCAGCCAGAACGGCCGGGTCCGCGCCGCCGAGGCGAGCACGGTGACGGCCCGCAGCGCGGCGTTGGTCCTGGAGGGCTCCGTGCGCACCGCGCCGGGCGGCGCGCCGAGCGCCGTCGTGCCCACGTCCTCCGGGCGGTCGCGCAGCAGCCACCACACGAACGGCACCACGGCCAGCGCCGCCACGGCCACGGTCACCGAGGCGAAGCGCCACCCGGGCCCCTGCGCGAGCTGGGCGAGCACCGGCAGGAACACGAGCTGCCCGGTCGCGCCTGCGGCGGTGAGCACGCCGGTCACCAGGCCGCGGTGGCGCACGAACCAGCGGTCCACCACCGTCGCCGCGAACACCAGCGCCATCGACCCCGTGCCGAGCCCGACCAGCACGCCCCAGCAGAGCAGGAGCTGCCAGCTCGCCGACATGAACACGGTGAGCCCGCTGCCCGCCGCGATCAGCAGCAGCGCGACGGCCACCACGCGGCGCATGCCGAAGCGGTCCATGAGGGCGGCGGCGAAGGGGGCGGTCAGGCCGTAGAGCACCAGGTTGACGGAGACGGCCAGCGAGATGGTGCCGGCCGACCAGCCGAACTCCTCCTGCAGCGGCGTGATCAGCACGCCGGGGGTGGCGCGGAAGCCGGCTGACCCCAGGATCGCCACGAACGCGACGGCCGCGACGTACCAGGCCCGGTGCAGCCCGCGGCGGGTGGGCGAGTTGGTGCTCACTATCATGCGCCAATCCTGATTTATCCCCTTACGTGGTCACGAGTGGCCGGAAAGCCAATATGTGCAAGAATCCGGCCATGGAACGTCATCGCGTCGCCGTGGTGGTGCTCAACCACTTCGCCCCGATCGACCTCGGCGTGCCGGGCCAGGTGTTCTGGGCGGCGGAGACCGCGTCGGGCGAGAAGCTGTACGAGGTGGTGACCTGCTCGGAGGGCCGCATGCCGGTGCGGTGCAGCGCGGGCTACAGCGTGCTGCCCGACCACGACCTCGACGTGCTCGACAGCGCCGACACCGTCGTGGTGCCCGGCATCCACGCGGGCCGGCCGCTGAAGGACGGCACGATCAAGGACACGCTGCGCGCGGCCCTGCAGGGGCGTCCGCGGACGATGTCGATCTGCACGGGCTCGTTCGTGCTGGCGGCGGCCGGGCTGCTCGACGGCCGCCCGGCCACCACGCACTGGCGCGAGGCGGGCCGCTTCGCCGAGCTGTTCCCGCAGGTCAAGCTGGACCCGGACGTGCTGTACGTGGACGACGGCGACGTGCTGACCTCGGCGGGCGTGGCCGCCGGCCTGGACCTGTGCCTGCACGTGATCAGGCGCGACCACGGCAGCGAGGTGGCCAACCGGGCGGCCAGGCGCTGCGTCATGCCGCCGTGGCGGGACGGCGGCCAGGCCCAGTACATCGACCGCCCCCTCCCGCTGGGCGAAGGCGGCGGCACGGCGGCCACCCGCGACTGGATGCTCGCCCACCTCGACGCCCCGCTCGACCTGAACGCGCTGGCCGAGCACGCCAGGATGAGCGTGCGCACGTTCACCAGGCGCTTCCGCGAGGAGACCGGCCAGAGCCCGGCCAGATGGCTGAACGGGCAGCGCGTGCAGCACGCCAGGCGCCTGCTGGAGACGACGGATCTCGGTGTGGAGGAGGTGGCCAGGCGGGCGGGCTTCGGCACGGCGGTCTCGCTGCGCCAGCACCTGCACGCGGCCGTCGGCGTGTCACCGCTGGCCTACCGCCACACCTTCCGCCGCACGCCCTAGACTCACGCGATCATGCGCGCCGCCGCCGTCCACCTCGGCACCTGACCTGGTCCGGCCGCGTGCCGGGGCGCCTTCCAGGAGTCGCGTGCGTGGGTCAGGCGGGTGCCAGGGACTCGCCGAACCAGATCTGCAGCGCCTGCTCCAGCGTCTCGTCCGGCGTGCCCGCCCACGCCACGTACCCGTCGGGCCGCACCAGCACGGCCTCGGGCCCGTCGCCCGGCACGACGTCCACACGCCCGTGGCGGACGCGCAGCCCGCCCGTCGCGTCGAGCAGCACGGGCCGCGCCCGGGCTCCGGCGCCGGCGGGCAGGTCGGCCAGGAACCGGCCGACCAGCGGGTGCCGGAGCCCGGGCGGCGCGGGCATCGGGTAGACCACGTCGGCCCCGGCCAGCAGGGCGGCGATGCGCCGCAGGGCGTCGCTGTCGCCCAGCAGCTCCCCGAACACCTGCCGCAACGCCGTCACCTCGGGCCCCGGCGCCGTCAGCGCGAGCTGGGCCTGGGTGTGCATGGCGACCCGCTCGGCGGCCGGCCTGCGCTCGGCGTCGTAGGTGTCGAGCAGCCCGGGCGGCGCCCAGCCCCGTACCTCGGCGGCGAGCTTCCAGGCCAGGTTGGCGGCGTCCTGCAGGCCCAGGTTGAGCCCGGGCGCGCCCATCGCGGAGTGCACGTGCGCGGCGTCGCCCGCCAGGAACACCCTGCCCTCCCGGTAGCGGTCGGCCACCCTGGTGTTGCGGCCGTTCAGCCTCCGCAGCAGGTGCGGCCCCGGGCCGGTGGGCTCGGCCAGCGGCAGGTCGGCGCCGAGGACCCGGGCCAGGCTCGCGCGCAGCTCGGCGATGGTCATCGGCACGTCGTCGCCGGGCGGCGCGGAGTCCCACTCCAGCGCGGCGACCGTGAACACGCCCGGCCCGGCCGGCAGGATCGCGTAGGCCCCGCGCTCGGTCCTGTGCCAGGTGTAGAGCACGAGCGTGCCCACCTCCGGCACCTCCAGCTCGACCTGCCTGGTCACCGCCCCGGGGATGGTGACGTGGGCGGTGCGGCTGACGACGTCGGCCGCGTGCACGCCGGGAAACCCGATCCCGCTCAGCTTCCTGACCGTGCTGTGCGCGCCGTCGCAGCCGACCAGGTAGCGCGTACGGAGCCGGTACGGCCCGCCGGGCGCCACCAGCTCCAGCGTCACCCCGCCGTCGTCCTGGGCGAAGCCGGCCAGCTCGTGCCCGCGCCTGATCTGCACGCCGAGCTCGATCGCCCGCCTCTCCAGCAGCTCCTCCAGCTCGGGCTGCCTGATGCCCATGCCGTGCAGCGGGTTGTCGTCGAGCCCGGCCAGGTGCAGCGGCATCGCGCCGAACACGAACGCGGGCATGGCCGCCTCCTGCCCGGCCAGGCCGCGCCGGCGCAGCAGCCGTACGACCTGGCCGATGATCCCGTTGGCCTTGGGCTGGTCGCTGCGCCGCGGCAGGCGCTCGACCACGAGCGGCGTGACTCCGGCCAGGCTCAGCTCGCAGGCCAGCATCAGCCCGTTGGGCCCGCCGCCGGCGATGACGATGTCCATGAACGTCTCCTTACTCGGACGGGGCGGGCAGCCCCGCGGCCAGCGCGCGCAGGCAGTCGCGCAGCAGCGGCACGAGCGGCACGGGCGGGTCGGCCCGCAGCCAGTGCGCGACGCCGGCCTGCACGGCCGCGGTGACGGTGACCGCGACCAGGGAGGGGTACAGGTCGCGAGCGGGGTCGGCGCCGACACGCTCGGCGATGGCCGCGGCCAGCTCGCCGTCGGCGGCGAACGCCACCCGCAGCGACTCGGCCCGCAGCGCGGGTTCCTCGCTGAGCATGCGGATGCCCGCCAGCAGCTCGGGCGGCGGGGCCGTGTCAGCGGTGCCGGCGTGCTCCGCCCAGGGCCGCACCATGGCCTCGGCCAGCGCCTCCCAGAGGGGCTCGCCGGGCGGCCGGGCACGCAGCGCCGCCACGGACGCGCGCACGCGGTCGGTGTGCCGGGCGGTGATCGCCTCGTACTTGCTGGAGAAGTAGTTGTT
This sequence comes from Nonomuraea sp. GTA35, assembly GCF_041950525.1. NCBI lineage: Bacteria > Bacillati > Actinomycetota > Actinomycetes > Streptosporangiales > Streptosporangiaceae > Nonomuraea > Nonomuraea sp. GTA35. The sequence continues at coordinate 968,069 of NZ_JBGNUV010000003.1, forward strand.
GTACGTCCTGGGCGAGACCCCCGCCTCGGCGGCGATGTCCTCGACCCGGACGTTCTCCAGCCCGCGCGTCAGAGCCAGCCGGAGCGCGGCCGTCATCAGCGCCTCCCGCGTGGCCTGCTTCTTCCGCTCCCTCAGCCCGGTCACGCCACCGACTCTAGGCTAAACTTGCGTGATCAGCAAATTTTCTGGTCACGCAATTTATTGGCGCCCGCCCGTCCAGCAGCGGCACTCAACCGCACGGCCCCCTCGGGTGTCCTTGGAGGGCGGAGGTGCGAGTGGAAGATCCGACGTTCGAGACTTTCGTGGCGCAGCGACTGCCTGCGCTCTATCGCTACGCCATGGTCCTGACCCAGAACCGGCACGACGCCGAGGACCTGGTGCAGGAGGCGCTCACCCGCACCGGCCTGCGCTGGGCCGCCGTCAGGCGCAAGGACTCCCCCGAGGGGTACGTGCGCACGGCCATGATCCGCATCATGGCCAACCGGTGGCGGCGGCCCAGGCGGGAGGTCAGCGTGGCGGCGCCGCCCGAGCCCGCGGCCGAGGACCTCGGCCTGGAACGCCTGCTGGACGACGCGGGGGTGCGTTCCCGGATAGCCGAGCTGCCACCCCGTACGCGGGCCGTGCTGGTGCTGCGTTACGTCGAGGAGCGCAGCGACGAGGAGATCGCCCGGCTGCTGGGCTGCAGCCGCGGCAGTGTCAAGAGCCAGGCGTCGCGGGGGCTGGCCCGGCTCCGCGAGGCCGCCGACCGCGCGGAGGTGGACCATGGATGACCTGGAGAACCGGCTGGCCACGCTGCTGGGTGAGCCCGGCGCGGGAGATCCGCCGCCGGACCTGGCGGGCCGGATCCACCGGGCCGTGGCCACCAGGCGCAGGAACCGCCGCGCGGCCTGGCTGGCAGCGGCGGCCTGCGCGACCGCCGTGCTGGTCGCGACGCCGCTGGCCCTGCGGAACGGGGGCGGCGACACCGCCGCGACGGTCGATCCCAGCCCGCTGCCCACCGTGACCGTGACCGCCACCGCTCCGGAGCCCTCTCCCAACCGGCCGGCGCCCACGAGAACCGTCACGGCCTCCCCCGAAGGGGCCGCCGGGCAGGCGTTCGAGGAGCGGTTGCGCCGCCTGGTGGCCGTGACCGGCATGGTCGAGGTGGAGGCGCGCACGGCGGCCGGCGAGCCGTTCACGCCGTCGGCGCTCGGCTCCGACGGCACCGTGCTCGGGCTGACGCCCGGCGGCGCGGCGGCGGAGGTGCCCGCGACCGGCGGCGCGGCCGGGGACGCCGGCTTCTCCGCGCAGTCCGGCCTGGGGGCCGCCGAGGGGCTGCGTACCTGGACGGAGGGCGGCGAGCAGCGCTGCCGCACGGCCGACGGGACCACGCACACGGTCAGCCCGCAGGGCGCCGACCCCAAGGCGCCCGTCTGGGTGGACGGCGGCGCGATCGCGGGCAGCGACGTCATGCGGCAGCCCTGGGTGGCCGCCGGCTGCGGCGAGCCCGGCAGGACGGTCACGGACGGCCGGCCCGCCGCCGGGACGGCGGTGGCGTTCTCCTACCCCTACCTGTTCACCGTGGAGCCGGCCAACGACAGGAAGCTGCGGCTGGTGGACGTGCGCACGCTGGCGGTCGCGGCCGAGCATCCGCTGCCGACAGGGGTACGGGCGCACAGGATGGGCAAGCCGCTGCAGAAGTGGTACGCGGCCGCCACCGACACGGCGTTCGTCTGGGTGGCCGGGGGCGTGCTGCGGTCGGTGAAGCATGACAACTGGCGGCTGGAGGGGTCGTTCGGCGCGGTGCCGCAGCCCGGCAAGGGCGAGCAGGCCCGGATGACGGCCGGGGACCGGCTGGTGGCGTACACGACGGGCAGCGTCTCGCTCGTGCACGATCCGCAGACGGGCGTCACGCTGAAGCAGCGCGGCCTCGTGCTGGTGGCCGGCCCGTGGCTGCTGTGGCAGGAAGGCGGGAGCTACCGGCTGGCCCGCGTGCGGTGAGCCGCTCAGGCGGGCAGGTGCTTGTCGAACCAGTGGTGCGCGTAGCGCTCGTCGCTGAAGGCCGGCACCTCGGCGTAGCCTGCCGACCGGTAGAGGGCGATGGCCTCGGTGAGGGCCCGGTTGGTCTCCAGGCGGAGCGTGCGCACGCCGTGCGCGGCGGCGCGCGACTCCGCCTCGGCGAGCAGCCTGCGCCCGAGCCCCAGGCCCCGGGCCGACGGGGCGACCCACATCCGCTTGAGCTCGGCCGTCGCCGACCCGGGGTGCAGCTTCAGCGCCACGCAGCCCACCGGCTCGGCGCGCATGGTGGCGACCAGCAACATCCCGGCGGGCGGCCGCAGCTCGTCGTCGGTGGCGGGGAGGCTGCGCGCCGGGTCGAACCCGGACTCGAAGCGGCGAGCCAGCTCGGCGACGTAGGCCGTCAGGCAGTGGCGGGCGCCGGGATGCCCGGGGTCGAGCACGCCGATCTCCACCATGGAGGCGAAAAGCAGGCGCTCGACCTCGGACATCGCGGTCACCAGCCGCTCGCGCTGCCCGGCCGGCAGCCGCCCGAGCATGGACGCGGCCGCCTCGTCGGAGCGGCGGTCGAGCTCCTCCCGCTCGGCGGCCCCCGCCGGGGTGAGCCTGGCCGTGCGGACCCGCCCGTCGGGCCCGCCGGCCTCGACCACGATCAGGCCGTCGGCCTCCAGGGCGCGCAGCAGCCTGCTCAGGTATCCGGAGTCGAGCTCCAGCCTGGCCCGCAGCGCGCGCAGCTCGCTGCCTTCCGCGCCGATCTCCCAGAGCAGCCGCGCCTGCCCGAGCGGCCGGCCGCGACCCATGAAGGCGTCATCGAGCGCCCCGACGCGCTGCGTCACGGTCCGCTGGAAGCGGCGCACCCGCGCGATCGCCGTAGCATCCATTCCCTGACCTTAGTCAGAGAATCTCAGACCCGCCAGGGGTCGGCGATGGGGACCGTGCTGTAGTCCTCGCCGGCGACCGGGTGGATCTCCTCCCAGTGCACCCAGCGGGCGTTCCCCTCGTGACGCACGCCGCCGTGCGCCTCCAGCGTGCGGGGCGGCCACAGCAGGTATCCCCACCGCGCCCCCTGCGCGTCGTCACCCCAGGCCAGCAGGTAACGCGCCGTACCGTCGGGGACCGCCGCCACGATGGGCGGCCGCCAGATCTCAGGTAGTTCCACAGGGCTCATGCGTACCATCATACGAACGCCAGTTCGACACCGCTATGGAATGGGCCCGGAAACACGAAAAGCCCGCCCGATCAAGCCGATCGGACGGGCTGCTGTGGAGCTATGGGGATTCGAACCCCAGACCTCCTCCATGCCATGGAGGCGCGCTACCAACTGCGCCATAGCCCCTCGTTGCGTGTAAAAGTGTATCCGACTCCGGGACCACCTGAGCACGCCTCGACCGAGGGGCCAGTGACGATCAGCCGACCGATTCGGCCCTTCCGATGAGGGTGGCCAGCTCGGAGACCATCGGATCCTCGGAGGTGGACGCCAGCCGGGCGGCGTGCTCGCGCAGCTCCGGCAGGTCCAGGCCGAAGGCCTCCCGGTCCCTCAGGTACGTCGCGAACGCCGCCACCACGACGTCCACCTGCAGCCGCAAGGGCGCCTCGGTCCAGATGCCGCCGGCCAGGTCGCCGGAGTTCAGCGACTCACCGGACTCCGAGGCGGTCCTGGTGTCGGGGTCCTGCCAGCGCACGGTGGCCTGGGCGAGCTGGCCGTCGGCGCCCGGCTTCAGCTTGAGCGCGTACAGGGCGGTGACGGAGTGGCCGGGGCCGATCTCGCCGCCGTCGCGGCTGTCGTCGCGGAACTCCTCCGTGGCGAGCGCGCGGTTCTCGTAGCCGATGAGCCGGTAGCTCTCCACCACCGACGGGTTGAAGACGACCTGGGCCTTGGCGTCGCGGGCGCGCAGGTCGAGGGTGGCGGGCAGCTGCGTGGTGAAGAGCCTGGTGGCCTCCTCCTCGGTGCTGACGTACACGGCCATGCCGTCGCCGGTGTCGGCGAGCCGCTCCATCAGCTCGTCGCCGTAGTCGCGGCCGACGCCCACCGTGAGCAGCGTGAGCTGCTTGGCGGCCTGCTCCCTGACCTTGCCCGAGAGGCTCTGCCACACGGTGTCGCCCTGGTTGGCCAGGCCGTCGGAGAGCAGGATGACGCGGTTGGTGGCGGCGGGACGGAACGCCTTGGACGCCTCCTGGTAGCCGGCGAGCACCCCCGCCTCCACGTTCGTGCCGCCGGAGACGGTCAGCCGCGTCACCGCCGCGCGCAGTTCCTCCCTGGCGGTCAGCGGGGTCATGGAGGCCAGCACCTCGGCCTCCTCGCTGAAGGCGACGATCGAGACCTGGTCACCGGGGGCGAGCTGGTCGAGCAGCTTCAGCAGGGCGGACTTGACCAGGTCCAGCCGGCCGTCGTCGGCCATCGAGCCGGACACGTCCACCACGAACGTCAGGTTGGCGGGCCGCCGCTGGGAGGAGTCGGAGGCGCGCGTCTGCAGGCCGACCCGCAGGACGGCCTCGTCCCGCCGGGGCAGCTTCGCGCCGTCCACGTGCACGGTGAACCCGTCGTCCGGCGGCTGCGCGTAGTCCTGGCGGAAGGCGTTCACCCATTCCTCGGGCCGGATCTCGCCGGGCGCGGGCCAGCGGCCCTCCTGAAGGGTACGGCGGGCGTAGCCGTACGAGGCGGTGTCCACGTCCAGGGCGAACGTGGAGATCTGCGCGCTCGCGGTGTCCCGCTCGCTGTCCTCCTGGGGTGACGCGGACGCCTCGGTGCCGCCGGTTTCGGCCTGTTCCGGTAGGGCCGGTTGCCGGGGCGCGGCGGTCCCCGCCGAAGCGTTCTCGTCGCTGGTCGCCTGGTTGCCACCGCCGCCACAGGCCGTCAAGCCCAGGAGGGCGACAAGCCCCACGCCAACCACCAAAGGGCGAAATTTCATCTCAACCACCTCCGAGCCGTACGACGGAATGCGCCCGGCCACGGCCGGGCCGGTGACGCAAGCGAGCGCAAACCGCGATCAATACGTGATCAGTTGTGACGAATGAGGAAGATGAGGTAAGCCTGGTGCCGTGCGTGTCTATTTGGCCATGGCCACAAAGCGGCAGGACATTTCCCCGGCGGTTCTGAATAGAGCTCGTTCCGTAATCGAATGGGCCTTTCCGGTGCCCGCCGAGGTGATTCGCGGCCGGGAATGGCACGGCCGGGGTGTCTCGCTGTTCGCCTGGACCAACGAGCCCGACGACTCCCGGCAGCCGCCGCTGATCTCGCATCACGGCGGACGGGCCGTCGGGCTCAACGGCCATCTGGCCGACCCCGCCGAGGTGGCGGCGCTACCGGACGACTCCGTGGGCGGCTGCTTCTCCGCCTGGTTCGCCCGCGACGGCGAGGTGGGCGCGAGCACCGCGATCAACCGGGTCTGCCCCGTCTTCTACGCCGAGACGCCCGAGCTGCACGTCGTCGCCAGCCGCGCCCTGCTCGCGCACCTCGTGGCCCGGCCCGACGACCGGATCGACTTCGACGTGCTCGCCCTGCAGTCGATGGTCAGGCAGGGGTTCTTCCTGTCGGACGAGACGCCGTACAAGGGGGTGTCGGCGCTGCGGCCCAGCTCGCGCCTGGTGGTGCGGGACGGCGTGCGCGCCATCACCGAGACCCCGCTGCCGGAGGCGGCGCCCGCGCCCACGTCGGCGCGGCACAAGCGGGCGGCGGTCGGCGAGCTGGCGGACGCGCTGCTGGCGACCGTCGCCCCGCTGCGTGACCTGGGCGAGCCGGTGAACCTGGCGCTGACCGGCGGCCGCGACACCCGCATCCTGGCGGCGCTGCTGCACGCGGCGGGGGTGCCGTTCAGGACGACGACGAACGGGCTCGACACGCATCCGGACGTGATCCTCGCCCGCATGATCGCGGAGCGGCTCGGCGTGGAGCACACGGTCATCGCCCCGCCGCAGACCGCCGCCAAGGACGCGGTGCTGGTCGAGCATCCGCTCAGCCGCGCCTGGGAGACGCTGCGCACGTGCGAGGGCATGACCTCGGCGTACGAGACGATCGTGAGCTACCTGCCCTACTCCGGCAAGCCCACCATGTCAGGCCAGAGCGGCGAGACGCTGCGCGCGGGCAGCCTGAACCTGCTGCAGAGCGACCTCGGCGACAAGGCCCTGCTGAAGCGCATCGACACGACGTTCCGCAAGGACGCGAAGCTGTTCACCGCCGAGGCCAACGAGCACGCCCGCGCGCTGGCCGAGCCGTGGCTGGCGCGGCCGAACCGGCTGGAGGCGCTGGACCACCTCTACATCTGGTACAAGGTGGGCCGCTGGCAGGCCAGCGCCCGCGCGGGCTCGTTGCGGCGCGGCGACCCCGTGCGGCCGTTCCTGGACAATCGCGTGGTGCGGGCGGCGCTGAGCCTGGACCAGAGCTGGCGGCTCTCCGAAGAGGTCATCTATACGCTGATCTTGCGGTTTGCCCCGAAATTGCGGGATGTTCCGATCGAGGGAAAGCCGTGGCGTTTCGCCGAAGGCGCGGCCCCGCCGCGCAGGTTCCCCTGGCCGTCCCGCCTGCCCGCCCCTCCCCCGCACCTGCCCACCGCCAAGACCGGAGGCGGGTGGAGCTGGCGGACCAGCCCCGGCCCCGCACTCACGGACGTGCTGCGCGAGCAGGTGCTCGGCAGCCTCGACGCCCTCGCTCCGATCGTCGATCCGGACGAGGTCCGCGCCCTGTTCGCCGACCCGGTCGTGCGCAAACCGGCGCTGGCCTGGCATCTCTACACGGTCAGCACCCTGCTGACCGGCCTGTATCCCGGCAAGGCGCCCGAGGACCTGCCGCGGATCACGGTTTCCAGGCCGGATCCCGGCCGATGAGCCCGAGGAAGCGGTCGAGCGCCGGGGCGTCGTCCGGCACCGCCACCTCGGCGCCGAACGCCCCCTGCTCGCGGCCCTTGGGCGCCATCTGCGCGGCGAACGCGGCCAGCAGGGTGGCCGTCTCCTCGTCCACCTCCCAGTCGAGGCCCGTCGCCCTGGACAGGTCCCACCCGTGGGCCACGAGGTCGGTCAGCGCCATGTTGGCCAGCACGGCCCTGGGCAGGCCGCCCATGGGCTCGCTGACGCCCTCCCACGCCTCGGGGCGCTCGTAGACGGCGAGCATGCGCTCGACCCGCTCGGGGAAGTCGCCGGTGTACTCCTGTTTCGGCGGCACGAAGGGGCCTCCGACGGCGACGGACTCGAACAGGGAGGCGCCCCACTCCATGTGGTTGAGCAGCGCCCTGACGTCGTATTCCGAGCACGGCGTGGGCAGCCCGAGCCGGTCGTCCCCGATGGCGCGGACGAGCTCGGTGGTGCGCCCCGCGGCGCGCTTCATCAGTGGCAGGATCTCGTTCATACGTTCTAGTCTGCCAGCGCGGCGTTCTCCACCCGTACCCGGACGGCGAGAAGTGCCGCATTCGTGATCGTGAACACCAGGGCGGTCACCCAGGCCGTGTGCACGAGCGGCAGCGCGATGCCCTCGGCCACCACGGCGACGTAGTTCGGGTGCCGCAGCCACCGGTACGGCCCCCGGTGCACCAGCGGCAGGCCCGGCACCACCACGACCCGCGTGTTCCACTGGTGCCCCAGCGTGCGGATGCACCACCAGCGCAGCCCCTGGGCCAGGACGACGACCGCCAGCATGGGCCAGCCGAGCGCGGGCACGAACGGCCGGCCGAGCAGCCACACCTCGGCCGGCGCCGCCGCCAGGAGCCCCACGTGGGCCAGCACGATCCAGGGGTAGTGCCGCCTGCCGTGCTCGATACCGCCCCTGGCCCTGGCCCAGGCCAGGTTGCGCCTGGCCACGACGAGCTCGGCCAGCCGCTCCGCCACGACCAGGCCGATGAGCAGCGCGTACGCGCTCACCAGTGCAGCAGCAGCAGCTCGGCGGAGAACCCCGGGCCCAGCGCCATGAGCACGGCGGGGGCCCCGGGCCTGCCCCGGGTCTCCTGGAGCACGTGCAGCACCGAGACCGACGACAGGTTGCCGTGTTCGCGCAGCGAGCTCCACGTCACGTCGAGCGCCTTGGCGGGTAGGCCGAGCGTCTGCACGATCTTCTCGATGACCTTGGGGCCGCCGGGATGGCAGACCCAGGTGGCGACCTGCTCGGGCGTCAGGCCGTAGTCGGCGAGGAACTCCCTGATGTCGGCGGCCAGCACCTGCTCCACGAACTCCGTCAGGTCCGCGTCCAGCACGATGCGGAAGCCGTGGTCGCCGACCTCCCAGCCCATCAGGTGCTCGGTCCCGGGATAGAGCCGGCTGCGGGTGGCGACGACCTCGGGACCGGCCCCACGCCCCGTCGCGACGACGGCCGCCGCGCCGTCGCCGAACAGGCCGCTGGCCACGAGGTTGGCGATCGAGGTGTCGTCGCGCTGGATCGTCAGCGAGCACAGCTCCACGCACACCAGCACCGCCACGTGGTCGGGCCAGCCCCGCAGGTAGTCGTGCAGCCGGGAGAGCCCGGCGGCGCCCGCCGCGCAGCCCAGGCCGAACACCGGCACCCGCTTCACGTCGGGCCGCAGCCCCATCCGCTGGGCCAGCTTGGCGTCGAGCGAGGGCGTGGCCAGGCCCGTGGTCGAGCAGAACAGCAGGTGATCGACCTTCTCGGGGCGCACGCCGGCCTTGTGCAGGGCGCCCGCCAGGGCCCGCTCGCCGAGTTCGAGGGCGAGCTCGACGTAGGCGTCGTTGGCGCGGGCGAAGGAGTCGAGCTTGGCGTAGTCGGCCAGCGGCAGCGCCAGGTTGCGGCCTCGTATCCCGGTGGCCTCGTGGAATCGCCTCAGCAGCTTCTCGTCACATTCGGTCAGCCGGGAGAACGCCTCGGTGATCTCCGCCTGCTCGTAGCGGTGATCGGGCAAAACGGTCTGTACTCCCGAAATATGCATATATCTCTCCTGCCGCGGAGAGGCTGCAGCTAACATGCGGGCATGCTGCTGCCCCCACCGGTCAGACCGCACCGGGTCGCCGTGCTGGCGTTCGACGGGATGGCGCCGTTCGAGCTGAGCTGCGTCGTCGAGCTGTTCGGCCTGCCCAGGCCCGAGCTGGAGAGCGCCTGGTACGACCTCACGGTGTGCGCGGAGACGCTCGATCCGCTGCGCGTGGTCGGCGGGTTCACGATGACGGCGGCGCACGGGCTGGACACGCTGGCCGGGGCCGACACCGTGATCGTGCCCGGCGTGGCCGACGTCCGGGGGCCCGTCTCCGCGCCGCTGGTCGCCGCCCTGCGGGAGGCGCACGAGCGGGGCGCGCGCATGGTGTCGATCTGCTCGGGCGCGTTCGCGCTGGCGGCGGCCGGCCTGCTCGACGGCCGCCCGGCCACCACGCACTGGCGCCACGCCGACCTGCTCCAGGAACGTTTCCCCGCCGTCCTGGTCAACCCCTCCGTCCTGTACGTGGACGACGGTGACGTGCTGACCAGCGCGGGCAGCGCCGCCGGGCTCGACCTGCTGATCCACCTCGTACGCCGCGACCACGGCCCCGGCGTGGCCAACACCGTGGCCCGCCGCCTCGTCGTGCCACCGCACAGGGAGGGCGGTCAGGCCCAGTTCATCCAGGCCGCGGTGGCCCCCGTGGAGGACGACGACGCCGTGGCCAGGGCGATGGCGTGGGCCATGGACCATCTGGCGGAGCCCATCACCGTGGCCGGCCTGGCCGGCGTGGCGCACATGGCGGAGCGCACGTTCATCAGGCGTTTCAAGCGGCAGACCGGCACCAGCCCGCTGCGCTGGGTCATCTCGCAGCGGGTGGCGGCCAGCCTGTCGCTGCTGGAGTCGACGGGTGCGCCGGTGGAGGAGATCGGGGCGGCGGTCGGGTTCGAGAGCCCGGTGACGTTCCGGCACCACTTCACCCGCGCCATGCGCACCTCGCCGTCGGCCTACCGCAAGGCGTTCAGCGCCTGATCCCCCGGGGGGCTCAGCGCGTGAGCCGCCAGAGCGAGGTCACCTCGGCGGCCCGGGCCGCGTGCAGCGGGTCGTCCGCGTCGGCGGCCCGGCGGTGGCGGGGCGGGACGTCCAGGCGACCGGCCACCCGCAGCCCCGCCTGCTCGAACTCCGCCAGCAGCTCGCCCCTGCCGCGCAGCCCCAGGTGCTCGGCCAGGTCCGACAGGATGAGCCACCCCTCACCCCCCGGCTCCAGATGCTCGGCCAGCCCGCCCAGGAACCCGCGCAACATCCGCCCGCCCGGGTCGTAGACGGCGTGGTCGAGCGGCGAGACCGGCGTGGCGGGCAGCCACGGCGGGTTGCACACGACCAGCGGCGCGCGCCCCGGCGGGAACAGGTCGGCCCGCACCACCTCCACCCGGTCGTCCAGGCCCAGCCGGGCGACGTTGTCGCCGGCGCACTCCACGGCCCGCGCGTCGAGATCGGTGGCCACGACGTGGCGGACGCCGCGCCTGGCCAGCACGGCCGCCAGCACGCCGGTGCCGGTGCCGACGTCGAAGGCCAGCCGGTCGCCCGGCAGCGGCGCCTCGGCGACGAGATCGACGTACTCGCCCCTGATCGGGGAGAACACGCCGTGGTGCGGGTGGACGCGGGCGCCGAGCGCCGGCACGTGCACCCCCTTCTTGCGCCACTCGTGCGCGCCGATCAGGCCGAGCAGCTCGCGGAGCTGGCCGACCGCGGGCGGGGCCTCGGGCCCGAAGACCTCGGCGCACGCCTCCCGCACGTCGGGCGCCCTGCGCAGCGGCACCACGTGGCCTTCCGCGTACGGGACGAGCAGCATGCCGAGCGTGCGGGCGCGCTGGGACTGCGCCTGGCGGTGGAGGTGGAAGCCGCTGCCGGGCGCGGCCGGCTTGCAGCGCCGCCCCATGGCGCTCAGGAGCTGGCGGGCGTTGTGGAAGTCGCCCCGCCACAGCAGCGCGGTGCCCTCGCAGGCCAGGCGGTAGGCGGTGGCGGCGGTCATGCGGTCGTCGGCGGCGACGACACGCTTGGGTGGCGGCGCGCCCAGCGCGGAGCGCCAGACCGCCGAGCGCTCCTGTCCGGCCTCGGTCCATGGGATCATCGCCCCCCGACCGTTTCACGGACGCCGCCCCACGGCCACCGGTTTTCCGGGCGGGCCGTTCAGGGCAGCAGCCCCCGTACCAGCGCTCGCACCCCCTTGGCGTAGGTGTCGCGGGCGGTCAGCTCCTGCCACCGCTCCCCCACCTCGCTCAGCCTGGGGAACTCGGCGGCGTCCAGCTCGGCGAACACCCGCTCCCGGTAGGTGGTCCCGCCCTCCTCGCGCCGCGCGCGGGCCGCCGCCTTGGCGGAGATCTCACCGGCCGTGTAGTGCCAGACGATCCGGTACGCGTCCACGGCCTCCTCCATCGTCAGCCCCGCGCGTACGGCGGCGTCGACGATCTGCTCCGGATACCACAGCGCGCCCACCGAGAGCAGGTCGTCGGCCCTGAGCACGTCCACGGCCCACGGGCGGCCGGACAGAGCCTCGTGCATGGCGACCGCGGCGGCCACCAGCCGCTCGCGCGGCTCCTCGGGCAGCTCGGGCCGGGGCGCGGTGGCGGCGTAGGCGTCGAGCAGCAGCAGGAGCAGCTCGTCCTTGTCGCGCACGTGGTGGTAGAGCGCCATGGCCGTGCTGCCGACCTCCTTGGCCAGCCGGCGCATGGTCAGCCCGGCCACGCCGTCCTGTTCGAGCACCCGGTTGGCGGCGGTCACGATCTCGGCCCGGGAGATCTTCGGCGGTCGTCCTGTACGCGTCGGCATCTTGCCATGTTACTTTTTATACATGTATAAAAACTTCTGGGTCGTGGCGGTGCTCGCCTTCGGGGTGGCCGTCGGGACCCTGCAGATGACGGTGCTGGTGCCCCTGCTGCCGGGCCTGGAGCAGCGCCTGGACGCCCCGCTGACCACCGTTTCCTGGGCGCTCACCGCCGGGCTGCTGTCGGGCGCGGTGTCGATCCCGCTGCTGTCGCGGCTCGGCGACATGTACGGCCGGCGCCGGGTGTCGCTGGTCGCGCTCGGCCTGCTCGTCGCCGGATCGGCGCTGGCCGCCGCCTCGGAGACGCTGGCCCCGCTGATCGCCGGCCGGGTGCTGCAGGGCGCCGCCGCGCCGCTGCTGCCGCTGGCCATGGGCCTGGTCAGGGAGCTGGTGCCGGCCCACCGGCTGCCGAGCGCGATCGGCGTGCTCAGCGCCACGATCGGCGTCGGCAGCGGCGGCGGGATGATCCTCGCGGGGCTGCTCGACGGGGATCACCGGGCGGTGTTCTGGGCCTTGACCGGGCTCGGCGCGCTGAGCTTCGCCCTGGTGGCGGTGGTGGTGCGGGAGACCCCCGTACGCGGTGCGGGGCGGCCCGACCTGGCCGGGGCGGCGCTGGTCACGGCGTGGCTGGTCTGCCTGCTGCTGGCCATCGGCAAGGGCGCGGCGTGGGGCTGGACCTCACCGCCGACGCTGGGGCTCCTGGCCGCCGCCGTGGTGGTGGCCGGGGTGTGGGTGGCGACCGCCCGGCGCACCGCCGCGCCGCTGATCGAGATCCCCATGCTCCTGCACCGGGGAACGGTGGGGGCGACGGTGGCCTCGTTCCTGCTCGGATTCGCCCTGTTCACGGCCATCACCACGGTGTCGGCGGTGGCGCAGGGCCCGCTCGGGGCCTCGGTGCTGCAGGTCGGGCTCTACCTGCTGCCCACGACGGTGCTGATGCTCGTGGTCTCCGTGCTGGCCGGCCCGCTGATGCGCCGCTTCACCGCCTCCTCGCTGGTGGCGGCCGGCTCGGCACTCGTGGCGGTCGCCGCGCTGTGGCTGGCCGTGTCCAGGTCGTCCGGAGCCGACCTGTACGCCGCCGCGACCGTGCTGGGGCTGGGCATCGGCCTCGGCTACGCGGCGCTCGGCACGATGGCGGTCGAGCACGTGGAGCCGGCCAAGACGGCGGCGGCCGGCGGGATCAACGCGCTGGTCAGGGTCGTCGGCAGCAGCGTGGCGGGCGCGGTGGGCGCGGCGGTGCTGTCGGGCGGCGGCGCCGGGTGGAGCTTCGGCGTGGCGGCGGTGGCGGGCGTGCTGGCCACGCTGTTCGCCGCGATCCATGGCGGCCTCTCGCGAAAGGTACCGGCATGACGGACGAGCGGCCGGCTCCCTGCGGCGCTTCGGCTCGGCGAGCTCGGGGTCCCACCCGGTGCGCTCCTCCCACCGGCGACGCTGACGTACCGGGTGGCCGGTACGTCAGCCGATCAGAGCGTGTAGTCGAACGTGTAGGAGTGACCTCCGTCGGGGCCGATGACGACGCCCATCTCTCCCCTGAGACCGCGCAGCTCGCCCGTGCCCGAGTCGGCGACGACCCTGATGCGCAGCGACTGCTCCCCACGGTCGCTGATGGCGTCGTGCTGGACGGCGAAGCTGCCCGCGCGCCCGTGCAGGGTGCCCTCGATGCGCTCCAGCGCCACGTACGAGCGCGACTCCTCCACCGGGGTGGTGGCCATGAGCATGGTGACGAGGCTGGTGCCGGTCAGGTCGCCGGAGAAGGTCTTGGTCAGCGTCACCGCGCCCAGCGTGACGCCGTCACGCTCGTCGTACGGGGGCTGCGGCGTCCAGCCGGCGGTCTCGAAGGTTCCCTTTGCGGTCATGACCCCACATCCTGCCGGGCATACCTGTCAGATCCCGTCAGGTACCGGAGAGCCGTTCCACGACCGGCGCGAAGGCGTCCATGAACTGGGCGTTCACCGACACGTACGAGATCCCGAGGTGGTCACGGCGGCGCAGCAGCGTGTCGGCCATCTCGGCCACCGTGCCGGTGAGGATGCCGGTGCCGGTGCGGCCGAAGCGGCTCAGCGCCCACCCGGGCGGCTCCGCTCCGGCGCAGGCCAGGTTCATGGCCAGCTCCAGCTCGTGGAAGCGGTCGCCGGCCAGCTCGTACAGCTCGTCGAGCTTGGCGGCGACCTGCTCCTCGGTGTAGTGCGGCGGCACGCCGAGCGCGACCGTGTCGGCCTTGGCCGCGGCCAGCCGCAGCAGCTTCGTCCCGGAGGCGGCGACCAGGACCCGCACGTCCTGGACGGCGTCGATGGTCCTGGACAGCCGCTCGATGCGCTGGCTGGGCGTGCCGAAGCGCACGCCCAGCGCCGCCGCGTCGCCCTCGGCGTCGGGCCGCCCGGCGCCCAGGCCCAGCTCGAACCGGCCGCCGGTGAGCTTGTGCAGGGTGGCGCTCTCCCACGCGACGGCCTGGGGCGTGCGGTTGGGGGCGCTGAGCACGTACGTGCCGACGCGCAGGGTGGTGGTGGCCGTGGCCGCCACCGCCGCGGCGGTGAACGGCGACAGCGTGCCGAGCGTGTCGGGCACGAGCAGGGTCGAGTAGCCCAGGTCTTCCGCCCGCCGGGCCAGTCCGGTCCACGCGCCGGCGTCGGGCGCCTGCCCGGCTACCGCGCCGAATCTGAACGGGTGATCGGTCATGCCCCATACGATCGCCCACAGGCGGGGTGCGTGACATCGTCCCCCGGACCTGTGGCCCGCTACATCCGGGGGCGCATGGCTCCGGCGGGCGCTACTCCCCCAGCAGTACCCGGGTGAAGTCGTTGGCGAACTTGCCGGTGGGGTCGAGCCGGCGAGCCAGCGAGCGGAAGGAGCCGGGGCACTCCGGCCACCGGGTGAACAGCTTGCCCCAGTGCGGGATCGGCTCGAACGGCGCCAGCGTCCGCTCCACCAGCTCCAGCACGGGCATCACCGCGGCCACGTCCTTGACCCAGGTGAAGTGGATGCCGATGCTGTCGCGGCCGTTGAAGGGGCTCAGCCACAGGTCGTCGGCGGCGATGGAGCGCACCTCGGAGATCTGCAGCACCGGCCGGATGCGGTCGCCGATCGCGAACAGCTCGCGCAGCGCCTCGACCGCGTGCCGCCTGGGCAGCAGCAGCTCCGACTGCAGCTCGTCACCGGCGCCGCTGGGCGGGTAGTCGGCGCGGAAGTGCGGCAGCCGCTCGTACCAGGGGCCGGGCACGCCCAGCTGGCCCGTGCAGCTGTCGGCCGGCATGGCGGGCAGGGGGTGGCGGGGGCCGTCGGCGGGGGTGGTGCCGTACCAGTCGGGGCTGGTCAGCTCCTCCTCGCGCTTCAGCCAGACGCGGGTGTCGCGGTAGTCGGTGAAGAGGCTGACGCTGTAGCCGCTGGACATGATCTCGTCGAAGTGCGCGAGCGCGTCCGCACGCAGCCCCTCGCGAACGTATTGGCGCAGCTCGAAGGCGGGTACGAGGTCGAGCGTGAGCGAGGTGACGATGCCGAGGGCGCCGAGCGACACCACGGCGCCGGGGAAGTCGGCGTCGCCGCGCGAGAGCGACAGCAGCGAGCCGTCGGCGGTGACGAGCTCGATCCCCGACACGGCGGCGGCCAGGCTGCGCACGGCGTCGCCCGAGCCGTGCGTGCCGGTCGCGACCGAGCCGGCGACGGAGATGTGCGGCAGCGAGGCCAGGTTCGCCAGCGCGAAGCCGGCCTGGTGCAGCCGCGGCGCGAGCGTCGCGTACGTCGTGCGCGCCCCGACCCGCACCGTGGCCGTGGCGCTGTCGATCTCCACCTGGTCCGGCATCCGGTCGAGCACCACGAGCTCGCCGTCGGTGTCGGCGACGTGGTTGAAGGAGTGCCCGCTCCCGAGGGCCCGCACGCCGGCGCCGGCCGCGACGAGCCGCTGCAGCTCGTCGAGGGAGGTCGGATGGTGGACGTCTTTCGCGTGGAATGTGGTGTTTCCAGCCCAATTGGTCAGCGTCACGGCCTTACCTTCCCACAGCTCCACCTTGTCAGCCCGCCCGGGTACCGCTAGTTTCAGGTGCCGCCGACCGGAGGTGTGCCGTGCTTCTTCTGTCCCAGGCCGTCGGCCTGGTCACGCTCGCGCTCTGGCTCTACTGCCTGTTCGACGCGATCACCACACCTGACGCGACCTGCCGCAACCTGCCGAAGATCGCCTGGGTGGTGATCGTGCTGCTGTTCCCGCTCATCGGTTCCGTGGCCTGGCTGGTGGCGGGCCGCCCGGAGCGGGGCCAGGCCGCTCGGTCGCGGCCGAGCCCCTACCCCGAGTACGACCGCCCCGGCCGCTTCGCCGCCGGCAACCCCGACGACGACGAGGAGTTCCTGCGCCGCTGCCGCGAGCGCGCCGAGGAGCAGCGCAGGAACGCCCCCAAGAAGTCTCCCGAAGGGGAGGACTAGAAGCCCTGGGCCAGGCGGTAGTACGCCTGGTTCCAGCGCAGCTCCTTGGCGAACTGCTCGGTCGTGGTGCCGGCGTCGATGACCACCAGCTCCACGCCCAGCATCTCGGCCAGGTCGACCAGCTCCTCGCGGCCCACGGCCTTGGACAGCACCGTGTGGTGCGGCGCGCCGGCGGTCAGCCACGACTCGGTGGAGGTGCGCAGGTTCGGGCGCGGGCGCCACACCGCGCGGGCCACCGGCAGCTTGGGCAGCGGCTGCGGCGGGGCCACCACGTCGATCTCGTTGGCCACCAGGCGGAACCGGTCGCCCATGTCGGCCAGGCCGATCACGATGCCGGGCCCGGGCTCGGCGTCGAACACGAGCCGGACCGGGTCCTCCCGGTTGCCGATGCCCAGCGGGTGGATCTCGCACGACGGCGTGCCGGAGGCGATCGACGGGCAGACCTCCAGCATGTGGGCGCCGAGGATGAGCTCGTTGCCGGGCGTCAGGTCGTAGGTGTAGTCCTCCATGAAGGAGGTGCCGCCGGGAGTCATGGCCTTGAGCGTGCGCAGCAGCACCGAGGTCTTCCAGTCGCCCTCGCCGCCGAAGCCGTACCCGTCGGCCATGAGCCGCTGCACGGCCAGGCCGGGGAGCTGACGCAGGCCGCCGAGGTCCTCGAAGTTCGTGGTGAACGCCTTGAAGCCGCCGGCCTCCAGGAAGCCGCGCAGGCCCAGCTCGATCCTGGCCGCGTAGCGCAGCGACTCGTTGCGCTCGCCGAGCAGCTCGGGAGCCACGGTGTACTGCTCGGCGTACTCCTTGACCAGCGCCGTCACGTCGGCGTCGGAGGCCGCGTCCACGGCCTCGACCAGGTCGTTGACGCCGTAGGTGTTGACCGAGACGCCGAAGCGGAGCTGCGCCTCCACCTTGTCGCCCTCGGTGACCGCCACGTCGCGCATGTTGTCGCCGAAGCGGGCCAGCTTGAGCGTGCGCACCTCGGCCAGGCCCTTGGCCGCGCGCAGCCAGGACAGGATGCGCTCGCCCACGGCAGGGTCGCTGACGTGCCCGGCCACGGTCTTGCGCGGCACGCCGAGCCGGGTCTGGATGTGCCCGAACTCGCGGTCGCCGTGGGCGGCCTGGTTCAGGTTCATGAAGTCCATGTCGATGGTGGCCCACGGCAGCTCGACGTTGGCCTGCGTGTGCAGGTGCAGCAGCGGCTTGCGCAGCGCGTCGAGCCCGGCGATCCACATCTTGGCCGGGGAGAACGTGTGCATCCACGCGATCACGCCGGCGCACGAGTCGTCGGCGTTGGCCTCCAGCATGATCCGCCGGATGGCCGCCGCGTCGGTCAGGACGGGCTTCCACTCCACCGGCATGGGGAGCTGCTCGGCGATCCGCTGGGACTGCTCGGCCACCTGACGCAGCGTGTCCTCGCCGTAGAGTCCCTGACTGCCGGTCAGAAACCAGATGTTCAACGCGGGCTCCTCTGTCCGTAGACGTTCTGATAGCGGTCGTACAGGCGGTCGATGTCGGCCTGCGCGATGGGCAGCGGGTCGCCGAGCTGGCGGGCCACGTGCACCGTACGGGCCACGTCCTCGCACATCACGGCGGCCTTCACCGCGGCCTTGGCGTCCTTGCCGATGCTGAACACGCCGTGGTTCTGCATGAGGACGGCCTTGGAGCGGTGGCCCTTCAGCGTCTCGACGATGCCCTGGCCGATCGAGTCGTCGCCGATCAGCGCGAACGGGCCGATCGGGATCTCGCCGCCGAACTCGTCGGCCATCGCGGTCAGCACGCACGGGATGGCCTCGCCGCGGGCGGCCCAGGCGGAGGCGTAGGTGGAGTGGGTGTGCACGACGCCGCCCACCTCGGGCATGTTGCGGTAGACGTAGGCGTGCGCGGCGGTGTCGCTGGACGGCGCGTGCTCGCCCTCCACCAGGTTGCCGTCGAGGTCGCACACGACCATGTTCTCCGGTGTCAGCTCGTCGTAGGAGACCCCGGAGGGCTTGATGACGAACAGGTCCTCACCGGGGACGCGGCCGGAGACGTTGCCGGCCGTCCAGACCACCAGGTTGTAGCGGACCAGCTCGGCGTGCAGATCGGCGACGATCTTCCTCATGTCCATCAAGCCTGTGCCTCGTTCCTGATCGCGCGCAGCGCGTGCAGCATCTGTCCGTCTCCGAAGAAGTCGTGGAGCCTGCGGTACTCGGCGTAGAGCCGGTCGTAGGCGTCGGCGCGGGCCTCGTCCGGCACGTACGCGTTCTCGGTGCGCTTGCCCATGGCCGCGGCGGCCTCCTCGATGGAGGCGTACTCGCCGGCGGCGACGGCCGCGTGGATGGCCGAGCCGAGCGCGGGGCCCTGGTCGGATGCGATGATCGACAGCGGGCGGCGCAGCACGTCGGCGTAGACCTGCATGAGGAAGCGGTTCTTCAGCAGGCCGCCGGCGACGATGAACTCCTCGACCGGCACGCCCGACTTCTCGAACGTCTCGACGATCATGCGGGCGCCGAACGCGGTGGACTCGATGAGCGCGCGGTAGACGTCCTCGGGCTTGGTGGCCAGGGTCTGGCCGATGATCACGCCGGAGAGGTTGTGGTCCACCAGCACCGAGCGGTTGCCGCCGAACCAGTCCAGCGCGACCAGCCCGTGCTGGCCCACGGCCTGCTTCTCGGCCAGCTCGGTCAGGCGCTCGTGCCCGTCGGTGCCGAAGTTCTCGACGAACCAGGCGAAGATGTCGCCGACCGCCGACTGGCCCGCCTCGTAACCCCACAGGCCCGGCACGATGCCGTCGCGGACGACGCCGCACATGCCGGGCACCTCGGCGAGCTGGTCGCTGGGCATGATGTGGCAGGTGGAGGTGCCCATGATGGCCACCATCTGGCCGGGCCTGACGGCGTCCGCGGCGGCGGCCGTCACGTGCGCGTCCACGTTGCCGACGGCCACGGCGGCGCCCTCGGGGATGCCGGTCCACTCGGCCGCCCGCGCGGTCAGGCGGCCGGCCAGGCCGCCCAGCGGCGCCAGCGTGACGTCGCCCACCTTGTCACCGACCTCGCCGGTGGCGAGCTTGCCGACGAACCCGGCGAAGCCCGGGTTCAGCTCGGCCAGGTACTCCTCGGACGGGTAGGCGCCGTCCTGGAAGACGCCCTTGTAGCCGACCGTGCAGATGTTGCGGCTCTCGACGCCGGTGAGCTGCCAGATGATCCAGTCGGCGGCCTCGATCCAGCGCTCGGCCCTGGCGTAGACCTCGGGGGCCTCCTCCAGGACCTGCAGGCCCTTGGCGAACTCCCACTCGGAGGAGATCTTGCCGCCGTAGCGCGGCAGCCAGCTCTCGCCCCTGCGCGCGGCCAGCTCGTTGATCCGGTCGGCGTGCGGCTGGGCGGCGTGGTGCTTCCACAGCTTGGGCCAGGCGTGCGGCTCCTGTGGCGTCTCGAAGCAGAGCGGGGTGCCGTCGGCCGTGGTGGGCAGCACGGTGCAGGCGGTGAAGTCGGTGCCGATGCCGACGATCTCCGCGGCCGGCACGCCCGCGGCGGCGATGGCCTGCGGGACGGCGATCCGCATCACGTCGATCCAGTCCTGCGGCGACTGCAGCGCCCAGTCCGGGCCCAGGCGCACCTCGGTGCCCGGGAGGGTGTGCTCGATGACGCGGTGCTCGTACTCGTGGACGGCGCTGCCCAGCTCGGCGCCGTCGCTCACCCGTACGACGACGGCACGCCCGGAAAGCGTGCCGAAGTCAACTCCTACCACGTATTTGTTAGCGCTCACATTGATCTCCAGGGATTTTCGGGGGCATGCACATCATCTACCGGACGGGCTCATCCGGCAGGCGCCGTACTCGACCGGACGACGAAGCTGGGGCGGACGACCAGGCGCTCGTAGGCGGCGTGGCCGAGGTCGATCTGCCGCAGCAGCACCTCGATGCAGTGCCTGCCCACCACGTCGAAGTCCTGCCTGACCGTGGTGAGCGGGGGCGAGAAGAACTCCGACTCGGGGATGTCGTCGAAGCCGACCACGCTGATCTGCTGGGGCACCCGCACGCCCTTCTCCGACAGGGCGCGCAGCACGCCCAGCGCCATCTGGTCGTTGGCGGCGAACACGGCCGTGACGCCGTCCATCGCGGCCAGGCTCTTGCCCGCCTCGTAGCCGGCGCGCGGGCTCCAGTCGCCGGCCAGCGGTTCGGGCACCGGCCGGCCCGCCTCCTCCAGCGCGGCCCGCCAGCCTTCGAGCCGGCCCTCGGTCTCCAGCCAGTCGTACGGGCCGCTGACGTGCCAGACCGTCTCGTGCCCCTGGTCGAGCAGGTGCCGGGTGGCCAGCTTGGCGCCCTCGATCTGGTCGATGCACACGACCGACACGTCGGCCCGGTGCGTGCCCTCGACCGCCACCGCGGGCAGGCCCGAGGGCAGGCTCTCCAGCGCGAGCCCGGCCGAGCGCTGCGGGGCGACCACCACGACGCCGTCCACGCCCTGCTCGGCCAGGTAGTCGATGGCGTCGCGCACGTTGTCGGCGTCGATCGACTTCAGGCTGACGATGCTGACGAAGTAACCCGCGGTCCTGGCCGCCTGCTCGATGCCGTAGATGGTGCTGGCGGGACCGTACAGCGTGGTGTCGAAGCTCACCACGCCGAGGGTCCTCGAGCGCTTGGTGACCAGGGCGCGGGCCACGAGGTTGCGCCGGTAGCCCAGCCGGGTGATCGCCGCCTCCACCCGGGCGCGGGTGTCGGCCCGGACGTTCGGATGGTCGTTGAGCACCCGGGAGACCGTCTGGTGCGACACGCCCGCCTCCTTGGCCACGTCGGCCATGACCGGCAGGCGACGCCTGGCTGTCGTCAACGGTCTCTCCTTTTCGCTGGGCTCTGAGGATCTTACTTAGCGGAGGCCCCTGCCCGGCGCTTGGTCCAGACGTCGAACGCGACGGCCGCCAGGAGCACGATGCCCTTGACGAGGAGGACCCGCTCGCTGGGCGAGCCGATCAGGGACATGCCGTTGTTGATCACCGCCATGATCAGACCACCGGTGATGGCGCCGACGACCTTGCCGACGCCGCCCTGCACGGCCGCGCCGCCGATGAAGGCCGCCGCGATGGCGTCCAGCTCGAAGCTGTTACCGGCGGTGGGCCCGGCCTGGTTGAGGCGGCCGGCGAAGATGATGCCAGCGATGGCCGACAGCACGCCCATGTTCACGAAGATCCAGAAGACGACCGACTTGACCTTCACGCCGGACATGATCGCCGCCTGCAGGTTGCCGCCGATCGCGTAGATCTGCCGGCCGAAGACCGTGCGGTTGGCCATCATCGAGTAGGCCAGCACGAGGATCGCCAGCAGGACCAGCACCCACGGGAGGTTCTTGAACCGGGCGAGCTGGACGACCAGGAACATGATGATCGCCGCGCCGGCGACCATCTTCAGCCAGAACAGCGCCATCGGCTCGACCGACTGGCCGTAACCCTTGCGGGCGTTCCTGGTACGCAGCTGGGCGGTGAACATGCCGGCGATCGCGACGACGCCGATCAGCAGGCTGAACAGGTCGGCGCCGCCGAGCGGGCCGAGGCCGATGTTGCCGAGGTAGCCGTCGGTGAAGCCGTTGGCCATCGTCCGGACCTGGTCCGGGAACGGGCCGATGCCCTGGTTGCCCAGGACGGTCAGCGTCAGCGCCCGGAACAGCAGCATGCCGGCCAGGGTCACGATGAAGGCGGGGATGCCGAAGTAGGCGATCCAGTACCCCTGCCAGGCTCCGATGAGCGCGCCGGCCACCAGCGTGGCCAGCAGGGCCAGCGGCCATGGCCAGCCCATGTTCACCATGAGCACCGCCGCCAGCGCTCCCGTGACCGCCACCACCGAGCCGACCGACAGGTCGATGTGCCCGGCGATGATGATCAGGATCATCCCGATCGCGAGGATCAGGACGTAGGAGTTCTGGACGATGATGTTCGAGATGTTCTGCGGTGTGAGCAGCGCGCCGTCGGTCAGAACCGAGAACAGCAGGATGATCGCCGCGAAGGCGATGTAGATGCCGCTGGATCGCAGGTTGAGCGAGACTCCGCCGAACGACACCCGGCCCGGCTGCCGTGGCGCTCCGCCGTCGCCCTTGGCGCCGACCTTCACGTCGGCGGGCGTGATGCTGCTCATGCGCCCACCTTCACCGGGCGCATGGGCAGCAGCTGGCTGTGTTCGATTGTTCGCTCGCTTCGCTCGCTCATCAGAGCTACTCCTGTCCCTTGGTCATGAGGTGCATGAGGCTTTCCTGGGTGGCCTCCTGGCGGGGAACCTCGCCGGTGATGCGACCTTCGGAGAGTGTGTAGATGCGGTCGCACAGGCCGAGCAGCTCAGGCAACTCACTGGAGATCACCAGCACGGCCTTGCCCTCGTCGGCGAGGCGGTTGATGATCGTGTAGATCTCGTACTTGGCGCCGACGTCGATGCCGCGGGTCGGCTCGTCGAGGATGAGCACGTCCGGCTCGGTCATGATCCACTTGGACAGCACGACCTTCTGCTGGTTGCCGCCACTGAGCTGGCCCACGACGCTGTTGACGCTCGGGGCCTTGATGTTCATGCTCTTGTGGAACTCCTCGGCGACCCGGTACTCCTCGTTGTCGTTCACCCAGCCGCGCTTGGCCAGGCCCTTGAGCCCGGCGGCGCTGATGTTGGTCTTGATGTCCTGGATGAGGTTGAGCCCGTACCGCTTGCGGTCCTCGGAGGCGTAGGCGATGCCGTGGTTGATCGCGTCCTGCACGTTGCGGATCTCGATCGGCTTGCCGTCCTTGAAGATCTTGCCGGAGATGTGCACGCCGTACGTGCGCCCGAACAGGCTCATCGCCAGCTCCGTGCGCCCGGCGCCCATCAGCCCCGCCAGCCCGACGATCTCCCCGCGCCGCAGCATGAGCGCGGCCCCGTCCACGACCTTCCGGTCCGGCTGGGTGGGGCTGTAGACCGTCCAGTCCTCGATGCGCAGCGCCTCCTCGCCGATCGTCGGCTCGTGCGGCGGGTAGCGGTTGTCGAGGGCGCGGCCGACCATGCCGGCGATGATGCGGTCCTCGGTGACGTGGTCGGTGACCATGTCGAGCGTCTCGATCGTGCGGCCGTCACGGATGATCGTGACGGAGTCGGCGATCGCGGTCACCTCGTTGAGCTTGTGCGAGATGATCACGCACGTGATGCCCTCGTCGCGCAGCCCGCGCAGCAGGTCCAGCAGGTGGGCGGAGTCGTCGTCGTTGAGCGCCGCGGTCGGCTCGTCGAGGATGAGCAGCTTCACCCTCTTCGACAGGGCCTTGGCGATCTCGACGAGCTGCTGCTTGCCCACGCCGATGTCGGAGATGGGCGTCGTCGGGTTCTCGCGCAGGCCGACCCGCTTCATCAGCTCGGCGGCCTCGTAGTTGGTGCGGTTCCAGTCGATGAACCCGCGCTTGGCGCGCTCGTTGCCGAGGAAGATGTTCTCCGCGATCGACAGCTGAGGGCTGAGCGCCAGCTCCTGGTGGATGATGACGATGCCGGCGTGCTCGCTGTCGCGGATGCCGCCGAACTGGCAGCGCTCGCCCTCGAAGAAGATCTCGCCCTCGTAGTCGCCGTGCGGGTAGACCCCGGACAGCACCTTCATCAGCGTCGACTTGCCGGCGCCGTTCTCGCCGCAGATGGCGTGGATCTCGCCCTGCCGGACCGACAGGTTGACGTCCTGCAGCGCCTTGACGCCGGGGAACGTCTTGGTGATCCCGCTCATCCGCAAGATGTGCTCGGTCATATCCCCTCGCTCAGGAAAAGCCCCGGGGAGCGGCGTCCCCGGGGCTGAACCCCTACTTGAGCTGGTCCTCGGTGTAGTAGTTGCCGCCGACGATGACTTCCTTGTAGTTGGACTTGTCGACGATCACCGGGTCGAGCAGGTACGAGGGCACGACCTTGTTGCCGTTGTCGTAGTCCTTGGTGTTGTTCACCTCGGGCTGCTGGCCCTTGAGCACGGCGTCGGCCATCTTCACCGTCTGCTCGGCGAGCTTGCGGGTGTCCTTGAAGATGGTGGAGTACTGCTCGTCGGCGACGATGGACTTCACCGACTGGAGCTCGGCGTCCTGGCCGGTCACGATCGGGTACGGCTTGCTGTAGCCGGAGCTCTTCAGCGCCGAGAGGATGCCGATCGACAGACCGTCGTACGGGGACAGCACGCCGTCGACCTTGGTGCTACCCGTGTAGGTCTTGGTGATGATGTCCTCCATGCGCTTCTGCGCCGTGGCGGGGTCCCACCGCAGGATGGCGGCCTGCTTGAAGTCGGTCTGGCCGCTCTTGATCACCAGGGTGCCGTCGTCGATCTTCGGCTGGAGCACCGACATGGCGCCGTTCCAGAAGAAGGTGGCGTTGTTGTCGTCGGGCGAGCCGCCGAACAGCTCGACGTTGAACGGGCCCTTCTTGCCGTCCTCGACGCCCAGGCCCTTCAGCAGCGAGGTCGCCTGCTGCACGCCGACCTTGAAGTTGTCGAAGGTGGCGTAGTAGTCGACGTTGGGGCTGTTACGGATCAGCCGGTCGTAGGCGATGACCGGGATCTTGGCGTCGGCGGCCTGCTGGAGCTGCGAGGTGATCGCCGTGCCGTCGATCGAGGCGACGATCAGGAGCTTGGCTCCCTTGGTGATCTGGTTCTCGATCTGGTTGGCCTGCGTCGGGATGTCGTTCTCGGCGTACTGGAGGTCGACCTTGTAGCCGAGCTTCTCGAGCTGCTGCTTGACGTTGTCACCGTCGTGGATCCAGCGCTCGGAGGACTTGGTGGGCATGGTGACGCCGATCAGCGCGCCCGCGTTACCGGCGCCCGCGGAGGCGGAGGCCTCCTGGTCGACCGTTTTCGTGCTCGAGCCACAGGCCGTCATGGTCGCGGCGAGCGCGATGGCGGACACCACGCCCCCGATCCGTCCCAACCTCATGAGCATCCCTTTCCATGGGGGTCGCGGCAGACGCAGGACGCGGCGGCTGCCGGTGATAAGTGAGGGGATTCGATCACAGAACGTGACGAATCAGAGCAAAGTTCGCACTCGTTTCCGCTGATTGTTATCGCTAACAAAGTCTATGTCAACGCTCGGACATAACCTCACAGAAACTTTCAGGTAACTTTCGCGCAGGTCAGCGGCCTGAGCGGGCCGAGAACAGGCGCTGCAGCAGGATGAAGACGAAGAGCAACATTCCGATGAAGATCTTGGTCCACCAGGACGACAGGGTCCCTTCGAAACTGATGATCGTCTGGATCAGTCCCAGCACGAGCACCCCGAGAACGGTCCCCAGCAGGAAGCCGCTACCGCCGGTCAGCAGCGTCCCGCCGATGACCACCGCGGCGATCGCGTCCAGCTCCATGCCCACCGCGTGCAGGCCGTAGCCGGAGAGCATGTAGAACGACAGCAGCACGCCGCCCAGTGCCGAGCAGAACCCGCTGATCGTGTAGACGGTGATCTTCGTCCGCCCCACGGGCAGGCCCATGAGCAGCGCCGACTGCTCGCTGCCGCCCGTCGCGTAGACCGAGCGGCCGAAGCGGGTGTAGTGCAGCACGTACGCCGCCACCACCACGACCACCACCGCGATGATCACGCTCGGTGAGATCCACAGGTCGGCGAACAGGTCGATCCTGGTCTGCGCGAAGGCCGTGAACGTGGCGTCCTCGATCGGGATCGAGTCGGTCCCGATCGTGTAACACAGCCCCCGCGCCAGGAACATGCCCGCCAGCGTCACGATGAACGGCTGGATGTCGAAGGCGTGCACGATGTACCCCATCACCAGGCCCAGCCCCGACCCGATGGCCAGCACCAGCGGCACCACCAGGTACGGCGGCCACCCCGGCCCCGCCATGAGGCTGGCCGAGATCATCGTCGACAGCGCCACCACCGACCCCACCGACAGGTCGATGCCCCCGGTGAGGATCACGAACGTCATCCCGACCGCCACCACCAGCAGGAAGGCGTTGTCGATGAAGACGTTCAGGATCACCTGCCCGCTGGCGAACCCCTCGTAGCGGACCCCACCGGCCACGAACATGGCCGCCAGCAGGCACCCGGTCACCAGGACGGGCAGGTACTTGGCCGGGACCGAGGCCCGGCCCACCGTCAGCGTGGTCACGCGGTCACCCTCACCTTCTCCTCGGGGGCAGGGCTGGGAGGCGCCGCCCGCCCCCGCCCGCCGAACACCTTCGCGCGGAACGACGGGGACTGGATGAGGCAGACCGCGGTCACGACCAGCGCCTTGAACAGCAGCGTCGTCTCCGGCGGCACCCCGATCGAGTAGATCGTCGTGGTCAGCGTCTGGATGATGAGCGCGCCCAGCACGGTGCCGCCGAGCGAGAAGCGGCCGCCCGCCAGCGACGTTCCGCCGATCACCACGGCCAGGATGGCGTCCAGCTCGATCCACAGGCCCGCGTTGTTGCCGTCGGCGCTGGAGACGTTGGAGCTGATCATCAGGCCGGCGACGCCCGCGCACAGGGCGGCGAACGCGTAGACCATGACGATGATCCCGCGCGCCCTGATCCCCGCCAGCCTGCTCGCCTCGGCGTTGCTGCCGACCGACTCGATCAGCATGCCCAGCGCCAGCCTCCTGGTCAGGAACAGGCTGATCGCCAGCACCCCGAGCACGATGAGGATGCCGAACGGCACGGTCAGCCAGTAGCCGCCGCCGATCACCTTGTACGCCGGGCTGTTGACCGTGATGATCTGCCCGTCGGTGATGAGCTGGGCCAGGCCGCGCCCGGCCACCATGAGGATGAGCGTGGCGATGATCGGCTGGATGCCGATGCCCGCGACCAGGAACCCGTTCCAGGCCCCCAGTACCAGGCAGAGCCCCAGCGCCAGGGCCACGGCGGTGAACACGCTCGCGTCCTGGCTGATCTGCAGGCAGGCCAGCGCCCCCGAGATCGCCACCACCGAGCCGACCGACAGGTCGATGCCGCCGGTCGCGATGACCAGCGTCATGCCGAGCGAGACCAGGATCAGCGGGGCGCCGAAGCGCAGGATGTCGATCAGGCTGCCGTACAGGTGGCCGTCCTTGACCTCGATCGAGAAGAAGCTGGGCGTGAAGAACACGTTCAGCGCCAGCAGCAGGGCCAGGATGACCAGCGGCCACAACAGACGTCGCATCAGGCCCGCCCTCCGCTCGCGATGGTCTCCATCAGCACGTCGGTCGTGAGGGCCTCGTCATTCGGCAGCTCGGCCACCAGCCGCCGGTCCCGCAGCACCTGCACCTTGTGGCTGAGCCGCAGCACCTCCTCCAGTTCGGCGGAGATGAACAGCACCGCCATCCCGCCGTCCGACAGCTCGGCCACCAGGCGCTGGATCTCCGTCTTGGCCCCGACGTCGATGCCCCGGGTGGGCTCGTCCAGGATGAGCAGCCGGGGCTCCAGGATCAGCCACCTGGCCAGCACCACCTTCTGCTGGTTGCCGCCGCTGAGGTTGCGTACCAGGTGCTCGGGGTTGGGCGGGCTGATCTTCAGGGCCTTGACGTACCTGGCGACCAGGTCGTCCTGCTGCTCGCGCGGCACGGGCCTGGTCCAGCCCCTGGTGGCCTGGAGGGCCAGGATGATGTTCTCGCGCACGGTGAGGTCGGGGATGAGCCCGTCGGCCTTGCGGTTCTCCGAGCAGAACGCGATCTTCTGCGCCATGGCCGCGCGCGGCGTGCGTAACGACTGCGGCGACCCGCCGATCACGATCTCGCCCGTGCTCGCGTGGTCGGCGCCGAACAGCAGCCGGGCGACCTCCGTACGCCCCGAGCCGAGCAGCCCCGCCAGGCCCACGACCTCGCCCTCGTGGATGGTCATGCTGAACGGCTCGATCGCCCCGGCCCGGCCCAGCCCGCGCGCCTCGACCAGCGGGCGGTCGAACACCTTGGCCTCGCCGTGCAGCCGTTCCAGCACGGCCAGCTCCTGGCCGATCATCTTGGCGACCAGCTCGACCTGCGGCAGCTCCCGCGTCAGGTACTCCCCGACCAGCCGCCCGTTGCGCAGGATCGTCATCCGGTCGGAGATCTCGTAGACCTGGTCGAGGAAGTGGGAGACGAACAGGATCGCGATGCCCTCCTCCTTCAGCCGCCTCATCACCCTGAAGAGCTGATCGACCTCGTCGGCGTCCAGGCTGGAGGTGGGCTCGTCGAGGATCAGCACCCTGGCGTCGATGTCGATCGCCCGCGCGATGGCCACCATCTGCTGGATGGCCAGCGAGTACGACGACAGCGGCGCCGACACGTCCAGGCTCAGCTCCAGCCGCGACAGCAGCTCGCCGGCCCTGGCCCGCATGCGCTTCCAGTGGATGCGGCCGAGCCGGCGTGGCTCGCGGCCGAGCAGGATGTTCTCGGCCACCGACAGGTTCGTGCAGAGGTTGACCTCCTGGTAGACCGTGCTGATCCCGGCGTGCTGCGCCCCCAGGGGGCTGCCGAACGCGACCTGTTCGCCGTTCAGCTCGATGGTGCCCGCGTCGGCGGTGTGCACGCCGGTGAGCACCTTGATCAGTGTGGACTTGCCCGCGCCGTTCTCTCCCATCAGCGCGTGCACCTCGCCGGGCAGCAGCCGCAGGTCCACTCCGTCCAGGGCTTTCACCCCCGGAAACTGTTTGCCGATCCCGGTCATCGTCAGGACCGGCGTGGGTACGGCCATCCGCCTTCCTTCCTGGGAGGGCGGCCCGGCGTGTCCCGGGCCGCCTCACTTCGTCCCTACGCCTGTGCCGGCTGCGCGTCCAGCGGCAGCTCAGTACTGGCGGGTGGACAGGACCTGCTTGGCCTGCTCCTGCGTGAACGTGGTCTCCTCGGTCACCACGCGGGCGGGCACCTGCTCGCCCTTGACGACCTTCTTGGCCAGGTCCATGAGCTGCGGGCCGAGCAGCGGCGAGCACTCGACGATGAAGTTGATCTTCCCGTCGGCCAGCGCCTGCATGCCGTCCTTCACCGCGTCCACGGTGATGATCTTGATGTCCTTGCCGGGCACCTTGCCCGCGCCCTCGATCGCCTCGATCGCGCCCAGCCCCATGTCGTCGTTGTGCGCGTACAGCACGTCGATGTCCGGGGTCGACTTCAGGAAGGCCTCCATGACCTCCTTGCCCTTGGCCCGCGTGAAGTCACCGGTCTGCGAGGCGACGATCTTGAACTTCGGGTCGGCCTGGATGACCTCGGCGAAGCCCGCCTTGCGGTCGTTGGCCGGCGCCGAGCCCGTCGTGCCCTGCAGCTCGACGATGTTCACCGGGTCCTTGGTGTCCTTGTACTCCTCCACCAGCCACTGGCCGGCCTTCTTGCCCTCCTCGATGAAGTCCGAGCCGAGGAAGGTCTTGTAGAGGGAGGTGTCCTTGGAGTCCACGGCACGGTCGGTCAGGATGACCGGGATCTTCGCGTTCTGCGCCTCCTTCAGCACCGTGTCCCAGCCCGACTCCACCACCGGCGAGAAGGCGATCACGTCCACCTTCTGCTGGATGTAGGAGCGGATGGCCTTGATCTGGTTCTCCTGCTTCTGCTGGGCGTCGGAGAACTTGAGCGTGATGCCCGCGTTCTTCGCCGAGTCCTGGACGGACTTGGTGTTCGCGGTCCGCCAGCCGCTCTCCGCACCGACCTGGGAGAAGCCCATGGTGATCGAGTCCGCGCCGCCGTCCGTACCCGCGCTGGTGGTGCCGCCGCCGCTGCTGCCGCACGAAGCCACCGCCATCGCGGTGAGACCGGCGAGCAATAACGCCGAGATCCTCTTGAACACGTGGGGGGTTCCCTTCTCATGTGAACGCTAACAACCCCAGCCGGGCGCCAGCGCGTCCTGCCTTCCCGTACGGCTCTAGACCCGGGCCGTGCTGACCCTGGGCACGAACGTGGGCGGCACCACGAGCCGCTCCCGCTCCTGCGGACCACCTTCGAGCTGCCGTACGAGCACCTCGATGCTGTGCCTGCCCACCGCGTCGAAGTCCTGCCTGATGGTCGTGAGCGGCGGCGAGAAGAACTCCGACTCCGGGATGTCGTCGAAGCCGACCACGCTCACCCGCTCGGGCACTCTCACCCCCTGCTCGGTGAACGCCCGCAGCACGCCGAGCGCCATCTGGTCGTTGGCGACGAAGACCGCGGTCACGTTCCTCATGCTCGCCAGGCTGCGCCCCGCCTCGTATCCCGAGCGCGGGCTCCAGTCACCGGCCAGCGGTCGCGGGGCCTCGCGGCCCGCCTCCTCCAGCGCGGCCCGCCACCCGGCCACGCGCCCTTCGGCCTCCAGCCAGTCGGACGGCCCGCGGACGTGCCAGACCGTCTCGTGCCCCAGCGACAGCAGGTGCTCGGTGGCGAGCCTGCCTCCCGCGACCTGGTCGACGCAGACCACGGACACGTCGCCCGCCTGCCCGCCCTCGACGGCGACGGTGGGCACGCCGAGCGGCAGGTCGGCCAGCGCCTGGGCGGCCGAGCGCTGCGGCGCGACCACCACGATGCCGTCCACGCCCTGGTCGGCCAGGTAGTCGAGGGCATCGCGCACGCCGGCCTTGTCGATCGACTTGAGGCTGACGATACTGACGAAGTAGCCGGCCGCCCTGGCCGCCTGCTCGATGCCGTAGACGGTGCTGGCCGGGCCGTACAGCGTGGTGTCGAAGCTGACCACTCCGAGTGTTCTGGAGTGCTTGGTGACCAGGGCGCGGGCGACGAGGTTGCGGCGGTAGCCGAGCTTGTCGATCGCCTCGAGCACCCGCGTACGGGTCTCGCTGCGCACGTTCGGATGGTCGTTGAGCACGCGGGAGACCGTCTGATGCGACACGCCGGCCTCCCTGGCCACGTCGGCCATGACCGGCAGGCGGCGCCCCAGGGTGGATCCCACAGCCGTGCTCCTTTCCTGGCTTGGCCCCGACTGTGAACGCTAACAAGACGTGTCGTCAATAGGCCGCCGCATTACGGTCGGGTTACACGGCTGGGCCTTGACGTGCGCCCTGAGCACTCCTTACGTTGTCGCCGTTCGCAGTTGTTAACGCTCACTCCATTGTTAACGCTAACAACACCTGAGGAGCCCCCCAGCTCATGTTGCGAATCGCCTTGTCCGCCCTGCTCTTAGCCGGTTTGCTGACGGCACCCGCCGCCGCCGAGGCGGCGGACCCCATCCCCGAAGGCGCCGTCGTGGACCAGTTCGACGGCACCACCCTCGGGGAGAACTGGACAGTGCTCTCGCCGGACGACTCCCGCTGGAGCCTGTCGGGCAGCGCCCTGCGCCTGGACACCCTGACCGGCGACACCCACCAGGCCACCAACAACGCCAGGAACCTCTTCCTCGTGGACGTCCCCGACGGCGACTTCGAGGTGGTCACCAAGCTCAGCGCCCCCGTCACGCTCGACTACCAGAGCGCGGGCCTGCTGGCCTGGCAGGACTGGGACAACTACGTGCGCGCCGGCCTGGCCCACGTCGGGTCCGCCGGCGGCCCGGTGATCGAGACGGCCACCGAGGTCGGCGCGGCCTTCACCTCGGCCTTCGCGCCCAGGCCCGGCTCCACCGCCGAGATCGTCAAGCTGACCAGGACCGGTGCCGAGTTCACCTCCTCCTACTGGGACGGCGCGGCCTGGGTCCAGGCGGCCAGGATGACCGCCGACCTGAAGGTCGGGCAGGTCGGGCTGTTCGGGCTGTCGGCGCAGAACGGCACGTCCATGCGGGCGGACTTCGACTACTTCGCGATCAAGGCGGCCGAGGGGGCGGCCGTGGTGCCGGAAGGGCCGTTCACGCTGCGCGCGGCGGCGGCGCCGTACCTGTCGGCCGACCGCTCGGGCGTCGTGCGGGCCTCGGCCAGGGCGCCCATGACGGGTCTGGTCCTCACCGCCGAACCCGGCGGCGCGCTCAAGGACATCGAGAGCGGCAAGTACCTGCGGGCCACCACACCCGTCCGGCTGGGCACGCAACCCTCGCCCTTCCAGCTCAAGGACGCGGGCGGCGGCAAGGTCACGCTCTCCTCCGGCGGGCGGAGCCTGGCCGTCAGCGGCGGCAAGCTCGTCATGGGCACGGACGCGACCAGGTTCCGGGTCGAGGGTTACACCTCGGGCGAGCTGACCGTGGACACCGGGGCCAAGGGCGTCGAGGTCAGCCCGAACCTGTACGGCGTCTTCTACGAGGACATCAACCACGCCGCCGACGGCGGGCTCTACGCCGAGCTGGTGCAGAACCGCTCGTTCGAGTTCGACCCCGTCGACGAGCCCTCCTACACGGGCCTGACCGCGTGGAGCGAGGACGAGCGCGGCGCCGCCGTCACGCCCGTCGTCACCGGCGAGGACCCGCTGAACGTCAACAACCGCAACTACCTGCGGCTCGACGTGACGGGCGAGGGCACGGCGGGCGTGCGCAACGCCGGGTTCAACCGCGGCCTGCCGCTCGTCGAGGGCAAGCGTTACGACCTCTCCGTGTGGGCCAGGCGCGCCGAGGCGGGCCCGCTCACGGTCACCGCCGAGGACGGCACGACCGTGCTCGGCAAGGTGACCGTGCGGGTCAAGGCCGGCGGCTGGGCCAAGTACCGGGCGTCGTTCACCGCCTCGGGCACCACCGACGCGGGCCGGCTCGTCGTGCAGGCCCCCGCCGGGCGGACCGACCTGGACATGGTCTCGCTGTTCCCCCGCGACACGTTCAAGGGGCACGGCATGCGGGCCGACCTGGCCGAGCTGATCGCCGGCCTGAAGCCGCGGTTCCTGCGCTTCCCCGGCGGCTGCGTGACCAACGTCGGCACCTACGACCCGTACGCCGAGACCGGCGACCGGCGCCGCATCTACCAGTGGAAGGAGACCATCGGCCCGATCGAGGAGCGGCCGGCGAACTTCAACTTCTGGGGTTACAACCAGAGCTACGGCATCGGCTACTACGAGTACTTCCAGTTCGCCGAGGACCTCGGGGCCGAGGCGCTGCCCGTGCTGTCGGTCGGCGTGAACGGCTGCGGCGAGAACCGGCCGCTGACCGACGAGGCCAAGCTGGCCCGGTGGGTGCAGGACACCCTCGACCTGATCGAGTTCGCCAACGGGCCGGTCACCTCGCCCTGGGGGAAGAAGCGGGCCGAGCTCGGGCATCCGAAGCCGTTCGGGCTGGAGTACATCGGGCTCGGGAACGAGGAGATCTATCCGGAGTTCTTCACCAACTACCCGAAGTTCGCCGACGCGATCAGGGCGAAGCACCCCGACATCAAGATCATCAGTAACTCGGGGCAGACGTCGCAGGGCGCCTGGTTCGACCGCATGTGGCAGTTCGCCCGCGACCAGCGGGCCGACCTGGTCGACGAGCACTACTACAACAACCCCGACTGGTTCCTGGCCAACAACCACCGCTACGACGCCTACGACCGCCAGGGGCCGAAGGTGTTCGTGGGCGAGTACGCCTCCAGGGGCAACACGTTCTACAACGCGCTGGCCGAGGCGTCGTACATGACCGGGCTGGAACGCAACTCCGACGTGGTGGAGCTGGCCTCGTACGCGCCGCTGCTGGCCAACGTGGACTACGTGGACTGGACTCCGGACCTGATCTGGTTCGACAACGACCAGGCGTACGGGTCGCCGAGCTACCACGTCCAGCGCCTGTTCTCCACGAACGTGGGCGAGCGCGTGCTGCCCAGCAGGTTCGAGGGCCCGAGCAGGCCCGTCGAGGCCATCAAGGGAGCCGTCGGCCTCGGTGCCTGGAACACCGCGGTCCGCTACGACGACGTCAAGGTCACCGCGGCCGACGGGACCGTGCTGCTGTCGGACGACTTCTCCGCCGGTGCCGGCAACTGGACCCCGGGCCTCGGCACCTGGGCGGTGCAGGACGGCGCGTACGCGCAGACGGCGCAGGTCGAGGACGCCAGGTCCACGGCCGGCTCGGCCGGCTGGTCGGACTACACGGTCGAGGTGACCGCGCGCAAGACCGCCGGCGCCGAGGGCTTCCTCGTGATGTTCGGCGTGCGCGACACCGGCAACTTCTACTGGTGGAACGTCGGCGGCTGGAACAACACCCAGTCCGCCGTCGAGAAGGCCGTCAACGGCGGCAAGTCCTCGATCGCCACCTCGTCCACCACGATCGAGACCGGCCGCGATCACCACCTGAAGGTGCGGGTCAGCGGGCGCCGGATCACGACGTGGCTGGACGGGCAGCAGGTCAACGACTTCGTGGACAGCTCCCGGGTCGAGCCGCTGTACCAGGTGGTGTCCAGGGACGGGAAGTCGGTGACGCTGAAGGTCGTCAACGCGCAGGACACGGCCGTACGCGGCAGCGTGGACCTCGGCTCCGCCCGGTTCCGGCCGGCGGCCACGGTGACCTCGCTGACCGGCGCGCCCTCGGACACGAACTCGATCGCCGACCCGGATCGCGTGGCGCCGGTGCGGCGGCAGATGAGCGGCTTCTCCTCGGCCTTCACCTACGACTTCCCCGCCTACTCGGTGACGTTCATCGAGCTCACCGAACGATGACACCGTGGGGGCGGGCGCCTGGGCCCGCCCCTTACGGGACCGCGCGGAAGTGCGTGGTCATCCGGCCCTCGTCGTCGAGCACGTGGAAGGCGATCAGCGGCGGCAGGGAGAAGTCGACGCAGGTGGCGAAACTCGTCCCGCCCTCCCACGGCATCGTCAGCGTGGACACCACACCGCCGCCGACCAGCAGCGGCCTGCCGGCGAACGTGGTGGCGGCGGCCGTGTGGGCGTGCCCGGCGAGCACGGCGGGCACGTTGCCGCGGCCCGCGAGCAGCCCCTCCAGCCGCGCCGTCTCGTGCATCCTGATCCCGTCGCACGGCGGGCCGTGCAGCTTCACCGGCGGATGGTGGAAGGCCACGAACACCGGCAGGTCCGTGTTGCCGTCCAGCACGCCTTCCAGCCAGGCGATCGTCTCGTCGTCCAGATGCCCCTCGTCCCTGCCAGGGATGGAGGAGTCGCACATCGCGTAGACCGCGCGGCTGGTGCGCAGGACCTGGTTGATCGGGCCGTCCGCCGGCTCCTGGCCCAGCAGGGAGCGGCGGAACTCCCGCCTGACGTCGTGGTTGCCCGGGCCCACCAGGACGGGGTGCCGCGAGGCGAGCAGCTTGGCGGCCGTCTCGTACTCCTCCTGCGCCCCGTGGTCGGCGATGTCGCCCGTGACGAGCACCGCGTCCAGGTCGCCGGGGATCGTGTCGAGGTAACGCATGACGGCGGCGGCGCGGGCGGCGCTCTCGGGGGTGGCGCCGATGTGGATGTCGCTCAGGTGAGCGATCACGATCATGTGGCTCTCGTTCCCTTCCTGGTTCGGGCTGCTCATCCACCGTAAACCCGGGCACCGGACCGGAGGTAAGGTCCGGTTCCGTGCGCGAAGATTGGGCCGGTTCCGGGGTGGACCTGCATCTGGAGCTCTCCGCCCGGGGCGGGCGGCGGCGGGCGCTGGAGGAGGCGCTGCGGCAGGCGGTCAGGGAAGGGCGGCTGCCGCGCGGCACCCGGCTGCCCTCCAGCCGCGCGCTGGCCGCCGAGCTGCGGTTGTCGCGGGGCACGGTGAGCGCGGCGTACGACCAGCTCGTCGCGGAGGGATACCTGGCCACGCGCCCCGGCTCGGGCACGGAGGTCGCCGCCGCTCCGTCCGCTCCGGGGATGCCGCCAGGCGCGTTCCCCGCCGATGCCGCGCCGGCGCCCGGCCTGCGGCGGGAGGAGTCCGTGCCGGTGCACGACCTGCGGCCGGGGCAGCCGGACGTGTCCGCCTTCCCCGCCCGCGCCTGGTTGCGGGCCACCCGGCACGTGCTGGCCACCGCGCCCGCCGCCGTCTTCGGCCCCTGCGACCCGCGCGGCCGGATCGAGCTGCGTACCGCGCTCGCCGCCTACCTCGCCAGGACCCGCGGCGTGCTCACCACGCCCGACCTGATCGTCGTCACCACGGGCTTCGTCCAGGCGATCAACCTGCTCGCCACCGTCACCGGCGGCCCGTTCGCCATGGAGGACCCCGGTCACGACTTCTACCGCGAGGTGGTGCGACGGGCCGGGCGCGAGGTCGTGCCGCTGCCGGTGGACGGGCTGGGCGCGCGGACCGGCACCCTCACGCCCGGGGTGGCCGCCGCGGTCGTCACGCCCGCCCACCAGTACCCCATGGGCGTGCCGCTGCACCCGTCCCGCCGCCTGGCGCTGCGCGAGTGGGGCGGGCTGGTCGTCGAGGACGACTACGACGGGGAGTTCCGCTACGACCGCCGGCCCGTCGGGGCGTTCCAGGGCACGGCGCCGGAGCAGGTCGTGTACTGCGGCACCACGTCGGAGTCCCTCGGCCCGGCCATGCGCCTGGGCTGGATGGCGGTGCCGCCCGCGCTGATCGGCCCCGTCACCGAGGCCAAGCGGCACGCCGACGCCCACACCGAGGTGCTCGGCCAGCTCGTGCTGGCCAGGCTGATCGAGACCCACGACTACGACCGCCACATCCGCGCCGCCCGGCTGCGTTACCGCCACCGCCGCGAGCGGCTGCGCGCCCGCCTGTCCGCCGTGCTGCCGGGCGCGGCCCTGCCCGGCGTCGCCGCCGGCCTGCGCGCCCTCCTCCTGCTCCCCCCGGGCGGCCCGCCGGAGGCGGAGGTCCTGGCCGCGTGCGAGCGGGCCGGCATCGCCCTGCGCCCCGCCTCCCCCCTCTGGCACGGCGAGGGACGTGACGGCCTGCTCATCGGGTACGCCGCCCCCTCGGACCGTGCCTTCCCCCGCGCGCTCGAAGCCCTGGCGGGCACCTTGGCGGGCCGGGAACCGCGCAGCCGCCCCGCGCGTTCTTCCTCTTGAGCGCACGATGGCGGAGGAGGGGCATGGGCTGGCACTACCGCAAGTCAATCAAAGTGGGGCCGTTCCGGATCAACCTGTCACGGCACGGCGTCGGTCACAGCTTCGGCAATCGGCGCTTCCACGTCTCGACCACCCCCGACGGCCGCCGCTACGTGTCCGTGCACCTGCCCGGCGGCATCCACCTCAGCAAGGCCATCGGCGGCAAGCGTCACCGGCGCTACCACTACTGACACTCGGCGGTCGCCAGACCGCTTGAGAGAGAACGGGCCGGGGGCGAAAGCCTCCGGCCCGTCCACTTCCCCAACCGCTGCCGCGGCGGCAGAGTGGTCGGATGAGCCCTCACATGACCCCTGAGGAGTTCCGCCGCCACGGCAAGCAGGTCATCGACTGGATCGCGGACTACCTCGCCGGCATCGAGTCCCACCCCGTGATGTCCCAGGTCAAGCCGGGCGAGATCCGGCGTGCCCTGCCGGCGTCCGCGCCCGAGCGCGGGGAGCCGTTCGAGAGCGTGCTGTCGGATCTGGGGCGGATCCTGCTGCCCGGCATCACGCACTGGCAGCACCCGGGCTTCTTCGCCTACTTCCCCTCCAACGCCAGCGGCCCGGCCGTCCTGGGCGACCTGCTGGCCGGCGGGCTGGGCGTGCAGGGCATGTTGTGGGTGACCAGCCCGGCGTGCACGGAGCTGGAGACGGTGGTGGTCGACTGGCTGGCCGAGCTGATCGGGCTGCCGGAGCGCTTCCGCACCGACGCGGCGGGCGGCGGCGTCATCCAGGACTCGGCGTCGAGTGCCTGCCTGGTCGCGCTGCTGGCGGCGCTGCACCGGGCGAGCGGGGGGCGGGTCGCGGCCGAGGGCATCGACCGGCGTTACACGCTGTACGTGACGTCGCAGACGCACTCCTCGCTGGAGAAGGCGGCGCGGATCGCCGGCCTGGGCGCGGCCGGCGTGCGGCTGGTGGACGTGGACCCGCGCACGCTGGCCATGGACCCGTCCCACCTGCGCCGGCTGCTGGCCGAGGACGCGGCGGCGGGAGCCGTGCCCGCGATGGTCTGCGCCACCGTCGGCACCACCTCCACCACGGCCGTCGATCCGGTGCCCGCCATCGGTGAGGTGTGCCGGGAGCGCGGGGTCTGGCTGCACGTGGACGCCGCCTACGCCGGGGTCGCGGCGATCTGTCCCGAGTTCCGGTGGCTGAACGACGGCGTGGCCGAGTACGCGGACTCGTACGCGACGAACCCGCACAAATGGCTGCTGACCAACTTCGACTGCGGCGTGCTCTGGACGGCCGACCGCGGCCCGCTCCTGGGCGCGCTGTCGATCCTGCCCGAGTACCTCAGGAACACCGCCACCTCGACCGGCTCCGTCGTGG
The DNA here is from genome assembly GCF_041950525.1 of Nonomuraea sp. GTA35. Classification (NCBI taxonomy): domain Bacteria; kingdom Bacillati; phylum Actinomycetota; class Actinomycetes; order Streptosporangiales; family Streptosporangiaceae; genus Nonomuraea; species Nonomuraea sp. GTA35. The sequence goes on from NZ_JBGNUV010000003.1 coordinate 1,006,118, forward strand.
ACTACCGGGACTGGCAGGTGCCGCTGGGCCGCCGGTTCAGGGCGCTGAAGCTGTGGTCGGTGATCCGCTGGTACGGGGCCGAGGGGCTGCGGGCGCACATCCGCAAGGGCGTCGAGCTGGCGGCGGAGCTGGCGGGCTGGATCGCCGCGGACCCGGGGTTCGAACTGCACGAGCCGCACCCGCTGGGGCTGGTGTGCTTCCGCCCCCTGTGGCCGGCCCTGGACGACGCGGCGGAGGCGGACCGGGCCACGCTGGGGCTGATGGAGCTGCTCAACGCGAGCGGGTCGATGTACCTGACGCACACGAGGATCGCCGGCCGGGTGGTGCTGCGGCTGGCCGTCGGGGCCGCGGCGACGGAGCGGCGGCACGTGGAGCAGGCGTGGGAGCAGATCCGCTGGGAACACGCGGCCCTGTCCTCGACCATGCCTGACTAGGAGTAGCGCTCGACGAGCTCGGCTCCGATCCTGGCCAGCTCGGCCCGGACCTCGTCGGGCTCCTCGACCTCCACCCGCGCGCCCCACCCGGCGAGCTGCTCGGCGATCGTCAGCGCCATCGGCGCGGCCACCCGGGCCCGGACCCGCCCGTCCCCCGTCTCCCCCAAAGTCTCGCAGTGCCGCCCGAAGTGGTCGCGCAGGATGGGCAGGAGCCGGGCGGAGATCAGCACGGTCGCGGAGACGGTGGAGCGCCGCCGCTCCATCTCCTCGACGACCCCCGACCAGGCCCGCGACAGCTCGAAGTCGTCCGGCCGCTCGAACTCCTCCTCCGTCACCTCGGCCGCGACGATCCGGTCGACGCGGAACGTGCGCTGCCCGTGCTCGGTCCCGGCCAGCAGGTACCAGACGTCGTCCTTGTCCACCAGCCCCCAGGGCTCGACCAGCCGCTCGGTGCGCTCACCGGCGCGGCGTCCCGCGTGCCCCAGCCTGACCCGGCGCCGCCGCACGGTGGCGCGTTGCAGGACGCGTACCAGCTCGGGCCGCTCCTTCTCCGGCTCGCCCCAGCGGGCGGGATCGACGACCACCGCGCCGGCCGCGGCCTCGGCCTCCTCCCTGAACGTCTGGGGCAGCGCCCGCAGCAGCTTGCGCAGCGCGGACCTGAGCTCGGGCGCGTCGGGCGCGGCCGGTCCGGCGAGCAGGAAGAGCGCCTGGGCCTCGTGCGAGGTGAGCCCGGTCAGGTCGGTACGGGCGCCGCCCAGCAACGCCCAGCCGCCGCCGCGCCCCGGCTGGGGGTAGACGGGGATGCCGGCGGAGGACAGCGCTTCGAGGTCGCGCCGCGCGGTGGCCACGGACACCTCCAGCTTCTCTGCCAGCTCGGCGGCGGTCACCCGGCCACGCGCCTGCATGAGCAGCAGCGCGGCCACCAGTCGATCAGCTCGCATGACCCCATTCTCCGCCCTGAAGTGCTCACGGGATGAGCACTTATGCCGGAGGCCCCGCGGTTCCCGGCGCGGGCCCGCTCTGCCATCCTGGTGCCGTGTCCAGGCCGCGCATCCTGCTCACCGCCCCGCCCCGCACGGGCAAGACCACCGTCGTGCGCCGCCTCGCCGGCCTGCTGCGGGCGGCGCACGTGCCGATCTGCGGCTTCCTCAGCGACGAGGTGCGCGAGCGCGGGCAGCGGGCCGGCTTCACCGTGGAGGACTTCGCGGGGCACAAGGCCGTGATGGCCCACCTGTCGTGGGTCACCGGCCCGCGGGTCGGCCGGTACGGCGTCAACGTGCCCGCGTTCGAGCGCATCGCGCTGCCTGCCATGCAGCAGGCGCTCACCGCGCGGGGCGCCGTGGCACTCATCGACGAGATCGGCCCCATGGAGCTGCTGTCGCCCGCGTTCCTGCCGCGCTGCGTGGCGCTGTTCGAGGCCGGCGTCCCGATCGTGGCCACCGTCCACCAGCGCACGCACGCCTCGCTGAAGACGCAGATCGACGCCGACCTGATCACCGTGACGCCGCGGAACCGCGACGAGCTCCCCGAGAGCCTCGCCCGCCTGTTCACGGACTAGAGGCTCTTCACCGGCAGCCCGAACGCCGACAACCCCTGCTCGTGATGCTCGATCAGGCCGAGCCGCCGGTAGAAGGCGTGGTTGGCGGGCCCGTCGGGGGTGGACTCGTGATCGGTGGTCAGCACGAAGTAGCGGCAGTGCGCGTACCGCTCCTTCAGGTGCTCCAGCAGCCGCCGCCCGACGCCCTGCCCGTGGAACTCCTTGTCGACCAGCAGCTCCTGCACGTAGCAGATCACCTCGTCGTCGGACACCGTCCTGGCCAGGCCGAGCAGCCGCCCGTCGCCGTCCCTGGCGGTGACGACGAGGTGGGAGCCGGCCAGTGCCCTGCACACCTTGGCGATGTCGCGGGTCCACACGCTCCAGCCGACGGAGTCGTACAGTTCGAAGATCTCGGCCTCGTCGAACGAGGTCTCTGCTGCGATGATCACCATGTGTATGACTCCAGGACGTCTCGTCCTGCTGGGAAGCCGCAAAGGCGGCACTGTACGACGTGCCGCCGCGAGGGGTGGAGCTATGGGGATTCGAACCCCAGACCTCCTCCATGCCATGGAGGCGCGCTACCAACTGCGCTATAGCCCCTTGCGATCAACAAGTGTAACGGAGTTCTGAACCCCTTGTGTCACGCCGGGGCTGTCGTGGTACGTCTTAGGTTTCATGTCGACATTTGAGGATCACCGAGGCGTGCTGGTCGCCGTCGCCTACCGGATCCTGGGCAGCGTGTCCGATGCCGAGGACGTCGTGCAGGAGGCGTGGCTGCGCTGGTCCGGAGTGGACGAGTCGGCCGTCGAGGATCCCAAGGCGTTCCTGATCACGGTGACCTCGCGGCTGGCCATCGACCGGCTGCGGTGGGCGAAGTCGCGGCGCGAGTCGTACGTGGGGCCGTGGCTGCCCGAGCCGATCAGCACCGCGCCCGACGTGGCCGAGCACGCCGAGCTGGCCGACTCCGTGGAGATGGCGATGCTGGTGGTGCTGGAGACGCTGTCGCCGCTGGAGCGGGCGGTGTTCGTCCTGCGGGAGGCGTTCGACCTGCCGTTCGCGGAGATCGCGCAGATCATCGGGCGGGCGGAGCCGGCCACCAGGCAGCTCGCCCGGCGGGCCAGGGATCACGTGCGGGACAAGCGGCCGCGCTTCGACGTGGACAGGGACGAGCGCCGGCGGATCACCGAGCGGTTCATGGGCGCCTCCGCGGGCGGCGACCTGGACGCGCTGATCGAGCTGTTCTCCGACCAGGTGTCGATGGTCAGCGACGGCGGCGGCAAGGCCAGGGCGGCGCTGCGGGTCATCACCGGTGCCGAGAACGTGGGCCGCTACCTGCAGTCGATCAACACCCCGGCGAACATCGCCAAGTTCATGGCCTCGATCGGCAGGGCGGACCTCACCGACCTGTCGTTCGCGCTGGAGACGCTGAACAACGCGCCGGCCATCGTCATCTCGGCGGGCGGCCAGGTGATCAACGTCATCTCGCTGCTCATCAGGGACGGCAAGATCGAGACGATCTACGTGGTGGCCAACCCGGAGAAGATCGGCCACCTCAAGCCGTCCTGAGCTCAGCCGGCGCGGCCGGTGCGCATGGTCAGCGTGACGTCGTCGAGCGACAGCTCGGCGACGATCCCGGCCAGCTCTCCCGTGCGGCTGACGTGGGTGCCGCCGCACGGGATGGACGCCTCGCCCTCCGGCAGCGAGCAGTGCCACGTGCGGCGGGCCGTCAGCCCCCGGTCCGGCACTTCCAGGTGGACCGGCGCGTCGGCGGCCACCCACGCCGCGAGCCGGTCGTTCACCTGCCGGGCGAGCTTCTCAGGGTCCAGGTCCTCGGCGGAGAAGCCCTTCTTGCGCAGCGACTTGCCCAGGCGGTAGACGTCCACGCTGCCGTGCGGGGTGATGCGGGAGGAGGTGATGGCCGCCTGGTCGAAGTCGGGGCGGCCGAGCGAGTCGGGCCGCGTCTGCTTGCGCCACCGGTCGGCCAGGGCGGCGTTGAGCGCGAGCGCGGCCAGGTGGCAGGCGGTGTGGCCGGCGCAGAGCGCGGCGCGGAAGCCCGCGTCCACTTCCAGGTCGACCTCCGCCCCCGCGGGCAGCGCCGTCTCGGTCACGTGGACGACCAGCCAGTCCCAGCCCTCGGCGCCGCGCCGGGCCGGGATGTCCGCGCCGAGGAAGATCTCGCCGGTGTCCGACCGGGCTCCTGTCAGGCAGTCGACGACCGGCAGGCCGCCGATCGTGCCGCGGTCGGCGGGCTGGTCGGGCCAGGTGTGGTCGAGGGGGTGGAACGGCGTCTCGGAGACGACGAGGCCGTGCCGCTCCCCCACCGGCACGGCCTCGACGATCGTGGAGCGGCCGCTGGTCAGGCCGCTGGGGAAGGTGACGAGGGTGGAGTTCACCCGGCCATTCTCTCGTCCTCCAGGTAGCGGTTGCGGCCGGCGTACAGGCCGGTCAGGAGCTGGGCGGCGAGGACCACGAAGATCAGCGTGTACGGCACCGCCCACCCTCCGGTGGCCTCGCGCAGCACGCCCACCAGCAGCGGGCCGGCGCCCGAGATGAGGTAGCCGGCGCTCTGCCCGAAGGCCGACAGCGCGGCCGTGGTCTCCGGCGTACGGGTGCGCAGCGCCAGCATCATCAGCGCCAGCGGGAACGACCCCATCCCCACGGCGATGAACACGACCCAGACCATGGCCGTGGAGGCGGGCGCGAACCACAGCCCGAGGAAGCCGATCACGTAGAACACGACGAGCCCGACGACGGTGGGACGCTGGTCGCGGAAGCGGGAGGCGATCATCGGCACGGCGATCGAGACGGGGATGTTCAGCGCGGTGAACACGCCGAGGATCACCCCGGCCTCGGAGGTGGTGTAGCCGCCGTCGGTGAGGATGGTGGCGAGCCAGCCGAACATGATGTAGGCGATCATCGACTGGGTGCCGAAGTAGACCGCGATCATCCAGGCCAGCCTGCTCTTGACCAGGCTGCGGATGCCCGCGTCCCGGCCGCCGGTGTCCCGCTCCGGCTCACTGCGCAGCAGCGCAAGCCACGGAATGGCGGCGACAGCGGCCAGGGCCGCCCACACGCCGAGCGCGATGTGCCAGTCCCCCGAAGCGCGCTCGATCGGCACGGTCGCGGCGGCGGCCAGCATGGTGCCGGCGGCCAGGGCCGTGGTGTAGACGGTGGTCATGATCCCGGTGCGGGCCGGGAAGTGACGCTTGATCAGCGTCGGGATCAGCACGTTGCCGACGGCGCCGCCGGACAGCGCGACGGCGCTGCTCAGCAGGAACACCGGGGCGGAGCCGACCAGCGACCTGACCAGCAGCCCGGTGCCCAGCGTGACGAGGGCGAGCAGCAGCAGCCGGTGCTCGCCGACGCGCCTGGCCAGCGTCGGGGTGATGGCGCCCACGCTGGCGAAGGCCAGCACGGGCAGGGTGGTCAGCAGCCCGGTGCCGACGCTCGACATGCCGAGGCCGGCGGAGAGCTGGTCGAGCAGGGGGCCGACGCTCGTGACGCCGGTGCGCAGGTTCAGTGCGGCGAGGACGATTCCCAGCACGAGGAGCCAGGCCAGCGGGGTGGTTCTGCCTCGGGACTCTTGGGCGAGCACGCTCATGTCGGGAACGGTCCTCCACTCATCAAATCATGGGACGAATGACACCTTAACAGGACCGAAATATGCATTTATTCCTGGCGAACATCCCTCAGGCATGACAAAACCCCCGGAGCCGGACTCCGGGGGTTCTGTGGCAGCTCACAGCACAGGGGGAGGCGGTTGCCCCGGCCCCTGAGGAGTCCCCGGGCCGCCCGGAGCCCCGGGAGTGCCCGTGGAGCCCGGAGGCACCGGCCCCGGAGGCGGCAGCGTGCCGCCCGGCGAAGCCCCGCCACCACCAGCAGGCGGGTAGTCGCCGCCCACCGTGCCCGGGGGCACGTTGCGAGCGCTGCCGCCGTACGTGGAGCCCTGCTCGTGCTCGCGCTGGTGCGGCCCCGGCACGTCGCCGCGCCAGCCGCCGGTCTCGTCGCCGCGCGACTCGATGAAGGTCTTGAAGCGCTTCACGTCGCCGATCACCCGCATGCGCACGAGCTGCAGCTTGTCGCCCGCGGTCTCCAGGAAGCCCTCGGGGTCGTACTCCATCTGGAGCGTGACCCTGGTGGTGTCGTCGTCGAGCCGGTGGAAGGTCACCACACCGGCCTGGTGCGGCTTGTCGACACTGCGCCAGGCGATGCGCTCGTCGGGGTGCTGCTCGGTGATCTCCGCCTCGAACTCGCGCCTGATACCGGCGATCTCCGCCACCCAGGCCGTACGCGTGTCACTGAGCTGCTTGACCGACTCCACGCCCTCCATGAACTCGGGGAAGCTCTCGAACTGCGTCCATTGGTTGTAGGCCACCCGGACGGGGACCCTGACATCTTCGGAATGTTCGATCGTGCTCATGGGGTCTGCCACTGCCCCGGCACGCCGGGCGTTAACGCCTTCGACGCAGCCAGAACAGGCCCACGAGGGGCAGCACGAGGGGGATGAACAGGTAACCCCTGCCGTACGCCGACCACACGGTCTCGTCGGGGAAGGCGGCCTGGTCCAGCAGGCTGAGCGTGCCGATGATCAGCACGCCGGCCAGCTCGATGCCGAGCGCCACCAGCGCCAGGCGGCGCGCGCCGCGCCAGAGCGCGACCGTGAGCAGGATGTAGACCAGCGCCGCGAACGCCGACAGCGAGTACGCCAGCGGCGCCTCGCCGAACCTGGTGGCGATCTGCACGGCCGCCCGCGCCCCCGCGGCCAGCGAGAACAGCCCGTAGACCGCGATCAGTGCCCGGCCGGGCCCGGAGCCGATGGCGGTCGTCACGCCGTGCCCTGCCAGATCTGCAGGAGCCGGCCCGTCATCACCGCGACCGCGAACCCGGCCACGGCCAGGATCGCCGGCCCCCACCTGCTGCGCTCGGCCAGCGCCAGGAACACGCCCGCGGGCGGGATCAGCACCTCGCCGCCGACGTAGCCGAACAGCGTGACCTTGTCGTCGGGCCCCTGCCCCCCGGCCACCCCCGCGACCACGAACCCCGCCTGCACCAGCACGGCCACCTCCAGCAGGGCGAACCCCACCAGCAGCACCATGCCCATCGGCCGGTCGCGGATCGCGACGATCAGGCTCATCAGCATCAGCAGCAGCGAGCCGGAGATGACGATCGTGGAGACGGTGGTGTTCATCGGGGGTAAGGCTATCGCCCGGTATCGCCGCCCCCGATGGAGCCCTCCATCCCGTCGAGCACCCAGTTGAGCCCGCGCTCGAAGTTGTCGTCGGCCCCCTGCACGCCCTGCTCGATCATCGGCGCCAGCCGGGGGAACTCGCCGCTCTCGATCAGCTCCCTGACGTACGGCTCCGCCAGCGCGGCCCGCTCGGCGTCGTCGATCCCCCGCTCCCTGGGCGAGCGGCGCTCCACGGCCTGCCTGACCACGAACCCGGTCATGTAGTCGTTGAAGGTCGCCAGGAACCGCCAGGCCGTCAGCCGGTCGACCCCGAGCCCGTCGAAGGCCGACAGCTTCTGCTCCACGTGCCGCAGCCCGTTGGGCCCCACGGCCACCCGGTGGGAGATCAGGTCGACCCGCCACGGATGCCGCCGCACCAGCTCCAGCTCGCGCCGGGCGAGCAGCAGCAGCGCCTCGCGCCAGTCGCCGGGCAGCGGCTCCTCGACCACCGCCTCCGCGGCGATCTCGTCGGCCATCAGCGCGAGCAGGTCCTCCTTGCGCTCGATGTAGGAGTACAGCGTCATCGCGCGGGCGTCCAGCTCGGTGGCCACGCGCCTGATCGAGACGGCGTCGAGCCCCTCGGCGTCGGCCACGGCGATGGCCGTGGCGACGATCGCCTCCCGGGTCAGCACCGGGCGGCGGGGCGGGGTCGGTCTCGACCAGATCGATGTCACGGGACCGATTTTAGACAGCGTACGAAACTGATACGGTGTACGACATGCGATACGCCGTACGAACCCCCTTCCCGGCCACCGGCCTGGTCGTCCTGCTCGGCGTCGTCATGACGATGCTCGACACCACGATCGTCAACGTCGCGCTCGGCACCCTGGCCCGCGACTTCCACACCACGCTCGCCAGCGTCCAGTGGGCGGCCACCGGCTACCTGCTGGCCCTGTCGATGACCGTCCCGGTCACCGGCTGGGCGGTCGGCAGGTTCGGCGTGCGCCACGTCTGGCTCGGCTCGCTCGCGCTCTTCGTCGCCGGCTCCGCCCTCTGCGCCGCCGCCTGGTCGCTGGGGAGCCTGGTCGTCTTCCGCGTCGTTCAGGGGGTGGGCGGGGGCCTGCTCCAGCCGGTCGGGCAGATGATGCTGGCCCAGGCGGCGGGCAAGGAGCGGATGGGCCGGGCGATGGGCCTGATCTCGGTGCCCGCCATGCTGGTGCCCGTGCTCGGGCCGCCGCTCGGCGGGCTGCTCGTGCAGGGCCCCGGCTGGCGGTGGCTGTTCCTGGTGAACGTGCCGGTCTGCGCGGTGGCGCTGCTGGCCGCGTTCCTGCTGCTGCCCCGTGAGAGCGGCGCGGGACAGCGGCAGCGCCTCGACGTGCTCGGCCTGGCCCTGCTGTCGCCCGGCCTGGCCGCCCTGATCTACGGGCTGTCGGAGGTGGGCAACGGGGCCTCGCTGCTGCACCCGGCGCTGTGGATCGGCATGGCCCTGGTGACCGCCTTCGCCTGGCGGTCGCTGCGCGACACGTCCCTGCTGGACCTGCGGCTGTTCGGCGATCGCACCTTCGCCGCGGCGGTGCTCGCCCTCGCGTGCTACTCGGCCGCGATGCTCGGTTTCACCGTGCTCGTGCCGCTCTACAGCCAGCTCGCCGAGGGCGGCACCGCGCTGGAGGCGGGGCTGCTGCTGGCGCCGATGGGGATCGGCGCGGCCATCACCATGCCGCTGGCCGGCAAGCTCACCGACAGCAGGGGGCCGCGCGGCGTCGGAGCGGCGGGGGTGGTGCTGGTGGTGGCGAGCATCGCGGGGTTCGTGCTGACCGGCGGCGGGCCGGTGCCGATGTTCGCGCTCGGGCTCGGCCACGGGCTGGTGGCCACGTCGGTGATGGCGGCCGCGTACCGGACGCTGGAGCCTGCGGCCATCCCGGCGGCGACCACGCTGAGCACGATCACGCTACGGCTCGCCGCCCCGTTCGGGGTCGCGCTGCTGGCCGTGCTGCTGCAGGTGTTCACCAGGGCGGGCGTGGCGCAGCCGTTCCCGTACACGTTCTGGGTGGCCGCCGGGCTGGCCGGGGTCTCGCTGCTGCCGATCGCGCTCATAGGATCGGGTACGTGGAGAAGATCCTCGTCAGCGCCTGCCTGATGGGCCGCAAGGTGCGCTACGACGGCGGCGCGAAGACCAGCTCCGACGCCTGGCTCGCCGGGTGGCGCGAGGAGGGGCGGCTGGTGCCGTTCTGCCCCGAGGTGGAGGGCGGGCTGCCGGTCCCGAGGCTCGCCGCGGAGATCGAGGGCGGTGCGGGCGGAGAGGCCGTGCTGGCCGGCGCGGCCCGCGTGCTGGCGACGGACGGGTCCGACGTGACGGCCGAGTTCCTGGCGGGCGCGCGCGGGGCGCTGGCCGTGGCGCGCGCGCACGGCATCCGGATGGCGGTGCTGAAGGAGGGCAGCCCCTCGTGCGGGGCCCTGGCGATCTACGACGGCACGTTCCAGGGGCGCAGGACCCCGGGGCGGGGCGTCACCACAGCGCTGCTGGAGCGGAACGGCATCCGGGTCTTCAGCGAGGAGCGCCTGCCCGAGGCCGCCGGTTACCTGCGCACCCTGGAGACGTAGAAGGCGCCGCTCAGCCCGGCGGCGAGCGCGACCGCCATGACGCTGTGGTACCAGGTGAGCAGCGCGCTGCCCGCCTCCGGGCCGAAGGCGAGCGCCAGGATCCCGAGCAGCACTCCGCCGAGCGCCGCCGCGTGCGTGTAGATCAGGCCGTCCCAGGCCCACGCCCGCCGGGCCAGCGCGCCGTACCCGCCGCCGATCAGCACCACGCAGCACAGCGTCTCCACGATCGCGGCCGGCACGATCACCGGCTCCCGCACGGGCCCGAGCCCGACTCCGGCGTGCAGCACCGCGAACGTCACGAATACCAGCGCGTAGAGCAGCGACAGCCCGCCCAGCGATCTCCGGAGTGCGTCCATGCCGCCACGCTGCCACGGCCCGGGGCGAACGGAATCGTCTCTAGGGAGTCGGCGCCGCTACACCTTCAGTCGTAGGCAGCAGCCGCCTCACCAGGCGGATGACCTCGTCGATCGTCACCGTCGCGTCGGGCTCCGACTCGCACGCGGCCACCGCGCGACCGGCCTCGCCCATCATGGTCGTCAGCAGCACCACCAGCACCTGGCTCTCCCGCGAGTCGTCCAGGCCGAGCAGGCGCTTGTTGCCGCCGATCCAGTTCCAGCCGCGCTGCCTGCGCAGCGTGGCGAACTCGACCGGCCCGTCGCTCTCCAGGAACAGCCCGGCCACCTCGCGCTGCTCCCACGAGCCCTCCAGGTACGCGCGGGCCCCCGCCAGGAACTTCTCGGCCTCGCCCGCCTCCCTGACGGACTTCGCCGCCCGGGAGGTGCGCTCCTCCTGCCCGCGCATGAACTGCTCCCACAGTGCCAGGAACAGGCCGGGCTTGCCGCCGTAGTGGTGGTACAGGCTGCCGACGCTGATCCCTGACGCCTCCACGATGTCGGCGACCGTGGCGTCGGCGTACCCCTTGGCCAGGAAGACGTCGCGGGCCGCGCGCAGCAGCGTGTCGCGGGTGCCGCTCGACCGGCTCCAGCGTCGGCTCCTCATCAGTACTCCCAGGTGTCGGTGCGCCGCTCGTGACCGATGCAGAACACGCCCGTGCCGTGCTCGCCCTTGACCAGGTCCACCCGGATCCAGCCGTCGGCGCGGGCGATCTTGGCGGTGTAGCCGCTGACCGGGGTGGCCGAGATCAGGCGGCACCCTTCCCTGCCGATCGTGAACGCCACCTCCCCGCCCTTCACCTTCACCACCTTGAGCGACGGCGTGGGCGCCGCAGTCCCCGGCCTCTTCGTCACCGGAGCCGTGGTGCGCTGCTCCTTCGGTGTGCTGCGCGGCGCCGGCGTGGCAGGCGCCTGCTCGACGGATGTCGGAGTGGGGAACGTCGAAGCGGGGGACGTCGGCGCGGGGGACGTCGGCGCGGGAGACGTCGGCGCGGCGGGCGCGCGCGTTCCGGGCCGCTCGCCCGCCGCGATCGTCTGCGCGAGGAACGGTTCGACGTCCACGTCGTCCACGAACTCCTCGCGCAGCACGTCACGCACGCCGAACCACGAGACCGACACCGCGACCACGGTGGCTCCGCACCAGATCGCCGCATATCTCAGGGCTCGACGCATGAGACGCATTATGTACGGTGGGGCCCCATGGCGACGGTTCTCGTAGTCGAAGACGACGAATTCGTCAGATCGGCGATCATTCACGAGCTGGGCAGGCGGGAGCACGCCGTCCGCAGCGCCGGCTGCGCCCTCGACGCGCTCAGGGAGATCTCGCAGTCGCCTCCCGACGCCGTCATCCTCGACCTCGGCCTGCCCGACCTGGACGGCTCGGAGGCGCTGCGCATGGTGCGCGGCATCTCCGACGTGCCGGTCATCGTGGCCACCGCCCGCGACGACGAGGCCGAGATCGTCAGGCTGCTGCGCGCCGGCGCCGACGACTACCTGGTCAAGCCGTTCTCCGGCGACCATCTCAGCGCCCGGCTGGACGCCGTGCTGCGCCGGGCCAGGTCGGCGCCCGCGCCCCGGACGATCGCGGTCGGCGGCCTGGTCGTGGACGTGGACCGGCGCGAGGCCGCGCTCGACGGCGGGCCGCTGGCGCTGACCAGGCGCGAGTTCGACCTGCTCGCCTACCTCGCCGCCCGCGCCGACCGGGTGGTCACGCGCAAGGAGCTGCTGGCCGAGGTCTGGCGGCTCGCCTACGGCGACGACCAGACGATCGACGTGCACCTGTCGTGGCTGCGCCGCAAGCTCGGCGAGAGCGCCTCCCGGCCCCGCTACCTGCACACCGTACGCGGCGTCGGGTTCATGTTGTCAGCACCCCGATGAGCGGGCCCCGATGAGGCGGACCCTCGCGGTGCTGATGGTCGCCGTCACCTCGATGGTCGCGCTGGCCTTCCTGGTGCCGCTGGCGCTGATCGTCAGGGAGACCGCGCAGAGCAGGGCCGTCGCGGGCGCCGAGCGGCAGGCGTCGGCGCTGGTGCCGGTGCTGGCGCTGACGACCAGCGGCGACGACCTCGGGCACGCGATGGCGCGCACCGAGGCGGGACGGCGCGGCCTGCTGGCCGTGCACGTCAACGGCGGCGCGACGGTCGGCACGTCGCGCGCCCCGGCCGCGCAGGTGGCCGTGGCCGCCGCCCGGACCAGGGCGAGCACGGTCGAGCTGGACGGCGGGTACGTGCTGCTGCGCCCCGTGGCGCTGGACGGCGACCGGGGCGCGGTGATCGAGGTGTTCGTGCCGGCCGACGACCTGAACCGGGGCGTGCCGTCCTCCTGGGCGGTGCTGACGGGCGTGGCCGTGGTGCTCGTGCTCGGTTCGGTGCTGGTCGGCGACCGGCTCGGGGCGCGGGTCGTACGGGCCTCGCGCCGCCTCGGCACGGCGGCCACCGCGCTCGGCTCCGGCGATCTGAGCGAGCGCATCCACCCCGACGGGCCGCCCGAGCTCAAGGCGGCGGCCAACGCCTTCAACACCATGGCCAACCGCGTCACCCACCTCCTCGCGGCCGAGCGGGAGCTGGCCGCCGACCTCTCCCACCGGCTGCGCACGCCGCTGACCGCGCTCAAGCTGAGCCTCGACCAGCTCGGCCCGCAGGCGGAGCCCAGCAGGCAGGCGCTGGCCCGGCTGGAGGGCGAGGTCACCACGATCATCTCGGCGGCCCGGCGCCCCGCACGCGGGGACCGGTCGTTCGGCAGGTCGTGCGACGCGGCCGAGGTGCTGCGCGAGCGGCTGGCGTTCTGGTCGGCGCTGGCCGAGGACCAGGGGCGGCCGTGGCAGCTCGTCGGGGCCACGCTGCCGGTGCGGGCGCCCGTGCCGGCCGGGGAGCTGACGGCGGTGGTGGACGCGCTGCTCGGGAACGTGTTCCGGCACACGGCGGAGGGCACGGCGTTCAGCGTCACGCTGCACGAGGGCCGCGGCGTGCTCGGCATCCTGGTCGCCGACGCGGGGCCCGGCATCCCGGACCCGGAGGCGGCGCTGGAGCGGGGCGCCAGCGGGAGCGGGTCCACCGGGCTCGGGCTGGACATCGCGCGACGGCTGGCCGAGTCGACCGGCGGCTCGCTGCGGCTGGATCGTTCGTCGCTGGGCGGGGCCCAGGTGCAGGTGTGGTTGCGGCTTGAAAAGCTGTCTAAGCCAGCCTTAAAGGACACTTAAGCCCGATATTTCGGCATTATCGGTGCTCCAAGGTGTTCTGCATGCAGATCAACCGCAAGGCGCTCGTCGCCACCACCCTGGCCGCCCCCACCCTGCTCGTGCTCGCCGTCGTCCCCGGCGCCGCCTCCGCCCACGGCACCATGAGCAACCCGCCCAGCCGCACGATGGTCTGCTACAGCGAGGGCCCGGAGAGCCCCAGGTCGGCCGCGTGCAAGCAGGCCGTGGCGACCGGCGGCACCCAGCCCCTGTACGACTGGAACGAGGTCAACATCGCCGACGCCGCCGGCCGGCACCGCCAGATCATCCCCGACGGGAAGCTGTGCAGCGCGGGCCGCGACAAGTACCGCGGCTTCGACCAGGCCCGCGCCGACTGGCCGGCGACGACCATGACCAGCGGCGCCACGCACACCTTCAAGTACCGGGCGACCGCCCCGCACAAGGGCGCCTTCGAGCTGTACATCACCGACGACGGCTACGACCCGGCCAAGCCGCTGAAGTGGTCGGACCTGGAGTCCACGCCCTTCCACACCGTGACGAACCCGACGGTGGCCGACGGCTACTACACGATGACCGCCAAGCTCCCGTCCCGCCAGGGCCGCCACCTGATCTACGCGATCTGGCAGCGCAGCGACAGCCCCGAGGCGTTCTACTCCTGCTCGGACGTGGTCTTCGGGCAGAGCAACCCCTCGCCCGCGCCGACCCCGACCGGCACGCCGACGGCGACCCCGAAGCCCACCCCGACGACCTCCACGCCCAGGCCCACCTCGACGACCTCCACCCCGAAGCCCACCTCCACCGCCACGACCCCGCCGGACGGCGGCAACGCCCTGGCCGCGATCAACGCGGGCGTCGGCGTCTCCCCCGCCACCGCCGCCGCGGGCACGCGGGTGAAGGTGACGGCCGTCTGCAGCGGCTCCCAGGTGCGCGACGTCACCTCCGCCGCCTTCAGCCCGGCCAGGAACCTGCCCGGCACGCCCACCGTGGCCTGGTCGCCGAGCCTGAAGGCGGCCGAGGCCGGAACCCACGCCGTGACCGTGCGCTGCAAGAACGGCAGCGTGGCGCGGACCTCGCTCACCGTCGGCTGATCGGGAAACGCGGCCTGTCCCTTTCCTGGAAACTTTCCCGTCTGCTCGCGAGTCGTACTGGTGGGGCGCGTCGGAAGACGGGGGATCGCCGGGGAGCGATTCCGCCGTGGCGCGTTCAGGGGGCCCGATTTCATCGCGAACGGGGAAGGGACACGGCAATGCCTGTCGACCTGAACAACGCACGACCCCTGGCCTGGGACTCGGCCACGCTCGACGCGGACACCAAGGCGATGCTCGACAACCTGCAGCCCAACATCCTGCGGGCGCACGTGCGCGAGCAGCTGTCCGTACTGTTCGTCCGGTTCAACGACGTGGCCGAGGGCAGGGCGTTCCTGCGCTGGGTCGCCACCACGAAGATGAAGTCGGCACGCAAGCACATGCAGGAGGTACGGGACTTCGCCGCCGGCCGCCACCGCGGAACCCCGTACGTCGGCATCGGCATCAGCAAGGCCGGCTACCGCGACCTCGGCCACTCGGTGGAGGACGTGCGCAAGTTCGGCGACCCGGTCTTCCGCGACGGCATGAAGCGGCGGGTCGCCGAGGTGAACGACCCTGCGGTGGAGGAGTGGGAGCGTGCCTACCAGCGCGAGATCCACGCCGTCATCCTGATCGGCGACGCGGAGGCGGAGCCGGTGGAGCGGCTGCGCGAGGAGATCCTCGGCGAGCTGCCGGAGAGCGCCCGGCTGCTCGGCGAGGAGCGGGGGCAGGGCATGCGCAACCCGGCCGGCGACGGCATCGAGCACTTCGGCTACGTGGACGGCCGCAGCCAGCCGCTGTTCCTGAAGGACGAGGTGGACAGGGAGCCGAAGGAGCACTGGGACCCGGCGTTCCCGCTGAGCAACGTCCTGGTGCCCGACCCGTTCGCGCCGAACCCCGTCCGCCACCACGGCAGCTACCTGGTGTTCAGGAAGCTGGAGCAGAACGTGCGGGCGTTCAAGGAGATCGAGCGGGACCTGGCCGACGACCTGGGCCTGAGCGGGGTGGACCGCGAGCGGGCGGGCGCCATGCTCGTCGGCCGCTTCAAGGACGGCACGCCCCTGACGCTCAAGCCCAAGCCGGGCGGCGGGCCGGTCGCCAACGACTTCACCTTCGACGGCGACGACGGCTCGAAGTGCCCGTTCGCCGGGCACGTCAGGAAGACCAACCCGCGCTCGTTCGGGCGCGAGGTGCTCATGGCGCGGCGCGGCCAGACCTACGGCGAGCGCACCGACGAGCCGTGGGACGACTCGCCGCCGGAGAACCGGCCGAGCGGGGAGGTCGGGCTGCTGTTCATGGCGTTCAACAGCAGCCTGCTCGACCAGTTCGAGTTCACCCAGCAGAGCTGGGCGAACAACCCGAACTTCGAGGTCGAGGCCACCGGTCACGACCCCGTCATCGGGCAGGGCGAGCGCGACATCAAGGTCACCTTCCCCAAGGCGTGGGGCAAGCCCGAGATGTCCGTACCGCAGGCCCAGGTGGCCCAGACGGTCACCATGAAGGGCGGCGAGTACTTCTTCGCGCCGTCCCTGGCCTACCTGCGTAACCTGTAGCAAGCCTCAGCTCACCCCGATGCCCGTGAGGCCGAGGGTGCCGGCGACGAGCCGCTCCCGGAGTCTCGCGGGCGGGAGGGTGGGCAGCCAGGCTCCACGTGAGCAGAAGGATGTACACCAGGTTCGATCCGGCGAAGGAGGCGGGCACCCGCCCCCGTTCAGCATGATCTCCTCATGACCATCGCGCTGCTGCTCGCCCTCGCGGGCCTGGCGGTGCTCGACAGCACGAGCTTCGGCACCCTCGCCATCCCCGTCTACCTCATGCTCAGCCTGGATCGTTCGCGGACCGCCCGGCTGCTGGTCTACCTCGCCACCATGGCGGTGTTCTACTTCCTGGTGGGCGCGGTGCTCATGCTCGGGCTGGCCACCGCGATGGACACCTTCGGCGACGCGCTCGACAGCAAGGCCGCCTACGCCGCGCAGCTCGTCCTCGGCGTGGGGCTGTTCGCGCTGAGCTGGCGCTTCGACCCCAAGTGGCGCGCCAAGCGGGGCCTGCCCGAGCGCACCTTCGAGCCCCAGGTGGGCGGGCCGCGCACGATGGTGCTGGTGGGGCTGACCGCCGGGGTGCTGGAAGTGGCCACCATGGTGCCGTACCTGGCCGCGATCGGCATGATGACGACCTCGGGGCTGGCGGTGACCCAGTGGGCGCCGCTGCTGGGGGCGTACGTGCTGATCATGATCCTTCCGGCGCTGCTGCTCATGGCCCTGCGCGCGGCGGCGGGCGAGTGGCTGGAGCCGAAGCTGGAGCGGCTGCGGGCCTGGCTGGTCAAACACTCGTCGTCGATGCTGAGCTGGGGCATCGCGATCGTCGGCTTCCTGCTGGCCAGGGACGCGGCCTTCTACCTGTTCTTCTAGCCGGGTGCGGCGCGGGAGCACCCGGACGGCGCCTCTAGGATCAGATCTCCGGGGGGAGATCTACGATGTTGCGCGCGTTCCTGCGGACCGAGGCCGGCAGCACCAGCGTGCTGCTCGTGGCCACCGCGCTGGCCCTGCTCTGGGCGAACTCGCCGTGGGGCGGCACCTACGAGGCGTTCTGGCACACCTCGATGGGCATCTCCTTCGGCGACGCCCAGTTCTCGCTGGACCTGCGCCACTGGGTCAACGACGGCCTCATGACCGTCTTCTTCTTCCTCATCGGCCTGGAAGTCTCCTACGAGGTGCGGCTCGGGCAGCTCAGGGACCGGCGGCTGATCGCCGTGCCGGCCGTGGCGGCGTTCGGCGGCATGCTCGTGCCGGCGGGCGTCTACCTGCTGCTCAACTACGGCGGCCCCGGCGCCGGCGGGTGGGGCGTGCCGATCGCCACCGACACCGCCTTCGTGCTGGGCCTGCTCGCCGTGGCCGGCGCGCGCTGCCCCGACCCGCTGCGCGCGTTCCTGCTGACGCTGGCCATCGTGGACGACGTTCTCGCGATCATCATCATCGCGCTCTTCTACACCGAAGACCTGTCCGTGACCGCGCTGATCACCGCCGCGCTGCTGCTGGCGGCCATCATGACGCTGCGGTGGCTGAAGATCTGGCGGGCGCCCGCGTACATCGTGCTGGGTTTCGCGCTGTGGGTGGCCACGCTGGAGAGCGGCATCCACCCGACGCTGATCGGCATCGCGCTGGGGATCCTCGTCTTCGTGTACGCCCCCACCGACCACAAGCTGCTGCTCGCCGGGGAGGCCGTGCAGGAGTTCACCAGCGAGCCGAGCGCGCGGGCCGCCAGGCAGGCCGCGCTGCGCGTCCAGCGGGCCGTCTCCGTGAACGAGCGCCTGCAACTGCGGCTGCACCCGTGGAGCAGCTACGTGATCGTGCCCGTCTTCGCCCTGGCCAACGCCGGCGTCCGTCTCGACGGGGAGACGCTGCGCGCCGCCGCCACCTCGCCGGTCGCCATCGGCGTGGCGCTGGGGCTGCTGCTGGGCAAGGTCGCCGGGATCTCGCTGGGCACCTGGCTGCCGCTGCGGCTGGGCTGGGGCGTGCTGCCGGGGAACCTGGTGTGGGGGCAGTTGCTGGGCGGGGCCGCCGTGTCGGGGATCGGGTTCACGGTGGCGCTGTTCATCGTGGACCTGGCGTTCGAGGACCCCGCGCTGCACGACCAGGCCAAGATCGGCATCCTGGCGGGCTCGCTGCTGTCCGCCGCGCTGGGCTGGCTGATCTTCCGCATGGCGTGGGACCGGGGCGGCGTGTGCGCGCCGCCCGAGGCCGAGCCGGCCGAGGACCTGCCCACCACGCTGGCCGTCCCCGTCGGCCCCGGCGACCACGTACGCGGCCCCGCCGACGCCCGGGTCACGATCGTCGAGTACGGCGACTTCGAATGCCCGTACTGCGGCCGGCTGCACCCGATCCTGGAGGAGATCCTCAGGAAGAACCCCGACGTGCGGCTGGTCTTCCGCCACTTCCCGCTGCGCACGCTGCACCCGCGCGCCGCCTCGGCCGCGATCGTCGCGGAGGCCGCCGCCGACCGGGGCAGGTTCTGGGAGATGCACGACATCCTCTACGACAACCAGCGCTTCCTCACGGACGCCGACCTGGAGCACTACGCCGCCGAGCTGGACGTCGTCCCCTGGTCCGACGTGGCCGGCCATGTCGCCAGGGTCGGCGTGGACGAGGCGTCCGGCCGCGACAGCGGCGTGCGCGGCACGCCGACGCTGTTCGTCAACGGCGTGCGGTACGAGGGCGGCCACGATCTCGATTCGATCACCCGTGCGGTGGAAGAAAGCCGGGAGTCCGCGTAACGTCATCGGGTCGCTCAACGACCCGATGGAGCTTGTTTGATGCTTTCCTACATCCTCAACATCTTCAACTTGATCGTGACGCTCGTGGTGCTGCTGGGTGGTGTCACGCTCATGGCGATGCGCAGGAAGGAGCACGGCCGCGCCTCGGTGGTCGGCATGGTGGGCTGCATCGCGCTCCTGCTGGGTGGCGTGATCAGCGGCGTGTTCGCGTTGCTGGCCCAGGATCTCGTCGAGTCGCTGGGGCTGGGCGGGTACCAACCGGTCTTCTTCATCATCAACGTGGCCGTCATGCTCTTCCAGACGGTCGGGACCGCGCTGCTGGTCTGGGCGGTCATCATGCCCAGGAACCGGCCGCAGCCGTCCGCCCAGGGGGCGTGGCAGCCGCAACCGGAGTGGCAGCCCGGGCAGCCCGACTGGCAGGGCGGATCACAGCCGGGGCAGCCCGGGTGGCAGCCCGGGCAGCCGGGACAGCCTGGGCAGCCGGGGTGGCAGCCTGGGCCGCAGCAGCAGCCGCCCGGCTGGCAGACGCCGCCGCAGCCGCCCTTCGGCCAGGGTCACGGTCAGGGCTGAGCCTGGCGCAGGTACGCCTCCCAGGTGATCTCGCCGGCGGGCCGGGCCCGGGTGGTCAGGTGGCCGGCGCGGAAGGCCCGGCCGAGCCCGCCGGGAAGGCGCAGGCGCAGCACCGGCCTGCGCAGGCGCCGGGCCCGCAGCCAGCTCGCCGCGGCCTCGGCCATGGTCAGCGACTCCGGGCCGCCGTACTCCTGCACCTCGCCGCCCGGCCCCCGGCCTGCCAGCGCCGCCAGGTGCCCGGCCAGGTCCCGCACGTCCACGGGCTGCACCGCGATGCCCGGGTCGACGATCAGGAAACCGAGCCTGGCCATCCCCCGCAACGCCTGTGCCACGAACTCGTGGAACTGCGTGGCCCGCACGATCGTCCACGGCACCGGCCCGCCCTGGACGAGGCGCTCAGCCTGCACCTTTGTCCGGAAATATCCCCATGGCACGCGATCCACGCCCACGATCGAGACGTAGATCAGGTGCCGCACCCCGGCCTCCCGGGCCGCCGCGAGCAGCACCGACGTGCCGTCGAGCTCCACCCGGCGCGTGTAGCGGCCCCGGTAGGGCGCCGAGGCCAGGTGCACGATCACGTCCGCCCCCGACACGGCCGCCGCCACGCCCCGGCCGGTGGTCAGGTCCGCGACCGCCCACCGCACGCCACCGCCCGCGGGGCGGGCCGTACGGCTGGTCGCCCGCACCTCGTATCCCGCCTCGGCCAGGCTCTCCAGGACGGCACGGCCGAGGCGCCCGCTGCCGCCCGTCACGAGTACAGATGTCATGAGGCATGGACGGGGCAACCCCGGTAAGTGTGACAATGTTGCCGTACCCGACACTCCGCAGCGTGTTCGAGGGGACCATGACGCGAGAGCAGCCCGGCCCGCAGGATCCCGATCCCAACCAGACGATCCGCTATCCCCGCCACGGGCAGCCGGACGAGCAGGGGCCTCCGGACGCGCCCAGCACGCGGCGGTTGCCGTACACGCCGGACATGCTCCCGGACGTGCAGCACTACGAGGCCAAGCCGCCGAGGTCGGGGTGGTGGTGGGTGATCGTGGTCGGCGGGCTCGTGCTGCTCGTCGCGGCCGTGGCCGTGGCGGCGGTGCTGTGGGTGCGCTCCGCCTCCGCCACCGGGGCGCCGGCCACGCAGACGGTCACGCTCGGGTGAAGTCCATCGTCCAGTTCGTCTCCCAGGTGCGGCCGTCGTCGTCGGAGAAGGCCTGCTCCCAGCGGGCGGCGCCGGCGCCGGCGACCGTCCAGACGAACCGGCAGCGCACCGGCCGGCCCTCGTGGCTCTCCTCGCCGTGGAACACGCCCCTGTCCCCCTCGAACGCGCCCACCATGGGCCTGGTGTCCAGCGCTCCTGTGGCGCTGCTGGCCCAGTAGATGGACCACTGCCGGGTCGCCGGGTCGTACACGCGCACGGTCAGGCCGCTGGTCCCCTTGGTGGGGAACTCGATCTCGTCGAAGCTGGCCGCGCCGCCGAAGTGCCGGGTGGCGACGGTCCGGCCGGGGAACTCGTCCCATTCGTCGCTGCCGGACAGGGGCTTGACGAGGCGGCGGTTGACCACGTCCCAGTGACCGGCGAGAAAGTCGAAGTCGTTCATGCGGAGAACGTACGGCAGGGTCACTGACAGGTAGTGTCAGTGATATGCGTGCCTCTCGCCTGGTCTCCATCCTCCTGATGCTGCAGACGCGCGGGCGGATGACCGCGCAGGAGCTGGCCGAGCGGCTGGAGGTCTCGGTACGCACCATCTACCGCGACGTCGAGTCCCTGCACGCCGCGGGCATCCCCCTCTACGGCGACGCGGGCCCGAAGGGCGGCTACCAGCTCCTCGACGGCTACCGCACCCGGCTCACCGGCCTGACGGCGGACGAGGCGGAGTCCCTGTTCCTGGCGGGACTGCCCGGACCCGCGGCCGAGCTGGGCCTGGGCACGGTGGTGGCGGCGGCGCAGCTCAAGCTGATGGCGGCGCTCCCGGTCGAGCTGAGGGACCGCGCGGGCCGCATCCAGGAGCGGTTCCTGCTCGACGCGCCCACCTGGTACCGCGATCAGGACCCCACGACCTACCTGGCCGCCGTGGCCGACGCCGTCTGGAACGAGCGGCGCATCCAGATCAGGTACCGGCGGTGGAAGCAGCCGCAGGAGGTGGAGCGGCGGCTGGAGCCGTACGGGCTGGTGGTCAAGGCGGGGCGGTGGTATCTCGTGGCCCGGGCGGGCGAGGACGTGCGCACGTACCGCGTCTCGCAGATCCTCGACCTGCAGCCGCTGGCGGAGGGGTTCGTCCGGCAGGAGGGGTTCGATCTGGCCGCCTACTGGGCGGGGCACCTGGCGGAGTTCGAGGCCAGGCTGCGCTGGGGCGAGGCCGTGGTGCGGCTGTCGCCGCGCGGGGTGCGGCGCCTGGCCGATCTCATGACGCCCGGGGTGGTGGCGGCGGCCAGGCAGAGCGCGCTGCCGCCCGACGAGGAGGGCTGGACGCGGGTCACGGTGCCGATCGAGTCGATCGAGCACGCGGTCGGGGAGTTCCTCAGGCTGGGCACGGATGCCGAGGTGCTGGCCCCCGCCGCGTTGCGCGAGCGGCTGGCGGCGACGGCGGACGAGCTGGCCAGGCGTTACCGGGAGGCGGGAACCGCGCCGATTTATGGGGATATCTCGGGATAAGACACCCCTCGGCCCCAGGATGCGCGCGCCATGGACCTCCACGAGCGCCTGCTGGTCCAGGTCAGCGTCAGGGACGTCTACGACGCGACGACGCTGGCCGGTCACCCCGGCTCCGGCCTGGTCTTCACCGGCCAGGCCGGCCACGACGCGGTGCGCATGGTGCGCAGGGCCGGCTACGACGGGCCGCTGCTCGCCGATCGCCGCAGGTACGCCGGGTCCGCCCGAGTGCGGGGCACGGCACGGCTGTCGGCCGACTGGATCGCGGACCAGGTGGAGGCGGGCGCGACGGCCCCGCTCACCGATTCCGGATATGTCGGTGAAGGGGACCACGAAGCCCTGCACGCCATCCTCGAACAGGCCCTCCAGTGGGACGGCGCCGTGGCGGTGCTGCCCGTACACGCCCGCTGGGTCATCGAGGACCGCGGCACGCTCCTCCGCACGGTCGCCGACTACGGGTCGCCGGTGGCGCTGGTGGTCGAGGACGGGCCACCGTACCGGCCGGTCCCGCTGCCCCTGCTCTCGGCCGGGGTGAGCGCGCTGGGGGCGCTGGCGTACGGGGCGGAGTGGGCCGCGATCGGCGTCCGGGAGGTGCTCCGGCACCTCTACCCGGAGCCGCACGAGGTGCGCGGCGGGTGGCGGCGGGGCGGGGCGCGCAGCGCGTTCGTGGTGGAGCGGCTGGAGTTCGTGCCGGTGGAGCGGCTCGGGGAGGGCACGTGCGGCTGCTCCACCTGCCGCGGTCGCCCGCTGCGCCACCTGGCGGGGGCGGAGGAGCTCCACGTGAACACGCACAACGCCAAGGTCCTGCACGGGCTGCACAACCGCCTGGTACGGGCCACGCACCGGGAACGGTGGTGGCGGAGCCTGACGGAGACGGCGGCCTCCGGCACCGCGCCCTGAGGCTCCGGCGCCATGTGCGGTCCGGCGCACTGACGCTCCGGCGCCATGTCCGGTCCGGCACACTGACGCTCCGGCGCCACGTCCGGCCCGACGCACTGAGCCCCAGCGCCACGTCCGGCCCGACGCCCTGACGCTCCGGCGCCACGTGCGGTCCGATCCGCGCCATCACGGCCTGCCGCAGTGTAGGCAGCCTGCCGCGCTCGCCACTCTCCGGCCCCGTACCAGCGGCGGCGCAATCCCGGCCGGCCCTTCATCCACAGGACAACCCGGACAGCCGACCCTCCATCCACAGAACCGCATTCGGAACCTCGCCACCCAGGCCCGAAGAGCATCCTCAGAGCCACCTCGCACAACAACCCATCGCACAACCAAGGAGCCAGAGGATGCCCGGAGGCCCACCCACGCTCGGTTTCAGCCTGATCGTCTACGCCACGGTCGGCCTGGTGACCCTGATCGCGCTCAAGCTGAGGAGGCGACGCAGGTGACCACGCCCTCCTCGCCGACGCTCACGCCCACGTCAACACAGGCGCGAACGTCCCCGCCCCTGACCGTCACGGTCATCATCCCGGCCCACAACGAGGAGGCAGGTCTCCCCGCCACCCTCCGCTCCGTCAAGTCCCAGTCCGTCCCGCCAGAAAAGATCATCGTCGTGGACGACGGCTCGACCGACCACACCGGCGACGTCGCCGCCTCCTACGGCGTCACGGTCCTGCGCCCGCCCCGCAACCTGGGCAGCAAGGCCAAGGCCCAGAACCACGCGCTCCCCCACTGCGACACGGACCTGGTCCTGGCGGTGGACGCCGACACCGTCCTGGCCCCCGACTACATCGAGCACCTCAAGCCCGCCTTCGACGACCCGGCCGTGCAGGTGGCGGCCGGCAACGTACAGACCCGGTTCGCCCGCACCCCTTGGGAGCGCGGCAGGTCCACCGAGTACCTGTTCGGCTTCCACTGGCACCGCCCGATCCAGCAACTGGCGGACAGTCCGATGGTCTGCTCCGGCTGCTGCTCGATGTTCAGGCGCACAGCCCTGGCCGAGTCCGGCGGCTTCCCCGAACGCACCATCGTCGAGGACATGGACTTCACCTGGAGCCAGCAACTGGCGGGCCGCCGGGCGGTCTACGTCTCCGACGCCGTGGCCTGGGCCGCCGATCCGGAGACCCTCACCTACCTCCGTAAGCAGGTGTGGCGCTGGATGGCCGGCTTCATGCAGAACGTCCGCCTCCATCTCCCTCGCCTGCTCACCCGCAAGCCCATGCTCGCCACCTGGATCATCGTGGCGCTCCTGGAGATCCTGGTGGCCCCGCTGTGGTGGGCGGCTCCGCTGCTCCTCGTCACGACCTTCCACGAGCCGCTGCCCCACACGCTGGGCTGGTGGGCGGGCGCCGAGCTCCTGCTGACCGTCCCAGCCCTCCTCTACGCGGCCAGACGCCGCCGCCTCCCCATCACGCAGGTCCTGCTCAACCTCCCCTTCGTCTACCTGAACAAGGCGGTGAACCTCTACTACGCCTGGAAGGCTCTCCTGGTGGAGCTGGTCCTGGTCCCCCTCCGCCTCTCCCGAGGCCTCGTCATCTACGAGAAGGGCCGCTGACCCCACCGGCCACCCAGTGACAACAGCATCGCTCTCCGTAACTATTCAGATACGAAGAGTAGTCATAGGATGTGGTGCCGATCGAAGCCTTCATCCCATCCCGAAGGGACATGCTCCGCCATGAACGCACGCAGGACCGCCACCGCCCTCTCCTCCCTGACGCTGGCACTGGCAGTGTCGCTGTGCACCCCCGCCCACGCCGCCACAGGGACCTTCAGCTACACCTACCCGACCCCGGACGGCACGAGCATCGCCGACCTGACAGACCCCCACAGCGGAACCTGCATCAACCTGCCCGAGGTCTACGACATCGAGGACAGCGCCCACACCCCCGTCAACCACACCGATTCCACAGTCACCATGTTCACCGGCATCGACTGCACAGGCGACTACTACTCCCTGCGCCCAGGCGGCCGGGCAAGCAGCCGCCTGCTGCTCAAGTCAGCCGTCTTCTCCTGATTCCCCACCCCGGCACACCAGCAAGGCGGGACACCCAGGCACGATCCGGACGAGCCCACAGTGTCCCGCCTTGAACCCTACGAGACGCGCTGCCGGCTCCCGCGACACCGGCCCCGTAGCATCGATCCACACAGATCCACACCGGCGCGAGCCCGAGACGGACCGATCCACCTCGGCCCGCGCCGATACCGCCCCCGGAACGAGCGGGAGATTGGCAAAACAGATGGCCGACCCCGAGCTGACCAGCGACCGGCTCCTCTTCACCCCGCTGTCCGTGGCCGATGCCGAGGAGATGGTGCACGTCCTCAGCGCGAAGACCCTGTACACCTTCACCGGAGGCTCCCCGCCCACGCTGGACGAGTTACGCGCCCGCTACGCCCGCCAGGCCATCGGCCGTTCCCCTGACGGCAGCCAGGAATGGCGCAACTGGATCCTCCGCACCGGACCGGACGCCCAGGCGATCGGCTACGTCCAGGCCACCATCATGGACAACGGCCGCCGAGCCGAGGTCGCCTGGGTGATCGGCGCACCGTGGCAGGGCCGGGGCTATGCATCCGAAGCCGCCAGAGCCCTGATCGCCTGGCTCCGCACGACCGGCGTCACCACCGTGCAGGCCCACATCCACCCGGCCCACACCGCCTCCGCCACCGTCGCCCGCAACGCCGGCCTCCTCCCCACCGTCCAGCTCGACGACGGCGAGCAACTCTGGCAGCACACCTTCGGCCAAACTCCCCGACCTCCCACCCGCCCGCGCTGACGAGCCTGAGGCCCGATCCGGCCGACCTCGGCGATCACCGGGCAGGTCGCACGCAACGGCGGCTCACCGGCCACCGCACCCCGGCCCCGAACCGGCCGCCGCGCCAGCCTCAGCCCCAGACCCGCACGCAACGGCGGCCCACTGCCACCGCACCCACGCCCGAGATCGGCCGCCGCACCCCAGCCTCAGCGCCAGACCCGGCAGCCGCACCCCAGCCTCGAATCGGCCGCCGCACCCAGCCTCAGCCCCAGACCTGACCGCCGCGCACCAGCCCCGGATCGGCCGCCCCCTCCCAACGGAGGCCTGCGCTCACACGCCACACCCGCACAACACAAACGCCCCGATCCTGAACCCAGGATCGGGGCGAGTTGTCCTGTGGAGCTATGGGGATTCGAACCCCAGACCTCCTCCATGCCATGGAGGCGCGCTACCAACTGCGCTATAGCCCCTGGTCACCGCTCCGAGTCCACCCGTTGCGGCGCTCCGAGAGCATATAGCCATCCGGCCCCATTCGCCTAATCGCGCCGCCCGCCCCGCGCCCTGGCCACCAGAACGGCCAGCCCGTCGAGCTGCCGCCGCAGGCCGAACTCGAAGACCGAGTCGAGGTCCAGGTCCAGCCCGGGTTGCTCCACCACCTTGGCGAGCGTGGGATAGGCCCCGGAGGCGAACAGCGTCCCGAGCTCGGCCTCCCGTTCCCGCATCCAGTCGTCGTCCGTGATCCCCGTCTCCGTACGCGCCTGCTCCTCCGCCTCCAGGCTGACCGCTGCCCCACGGACGTAGCTCAGCAGCGACAGCACGGCGTGCATCATGGCGTTCGCGTCCAGCCCGACCCCGTCCAGCGCGCGCAGCAGCCGGTCCGTGTGCGCCATGCCGTGGGGCACGAACTCGGGCCTCGTCAGGGACACGGCCCGCGCCAGCCAGGAGTGGCGCCGGTAGATGCGCCACTGCTGCCGCAGCGCCAGCTCCAGCTGCTCCCGCCAGCCGCGCGGGATGCGTTCCGGCGGCGGATCGTCCCCGTACACCGCGTCGGCCATCAGGTGGATGAGCTCGTCCTTACCTGCCACATGCCGGTACAGGGACATGGCGGAGGCGCCCAGCTCGGTCGAGATCCGCCGCATCGAGACGGCCGCGAGCCCCTCCCCGTCGGCTACCCTGATGGCCGCCCGCACGATGCGCTGCCTGGTCAGGTCCTGTACGTGCGTGCGCGCGACCGCCTCGCGCCCCGCCACCACGGTGCCCACCCCCGGCACCGCCCGCGCCAGCCCCTCCTCCTGCAGCCTGCTCAGCACCTTGCTGGCGGTGGCCATCGCCACCTCCCACTCCTGGACGATCTGCCGCGTCGAGGGCAGCCGATCACCCGCCGCCAGCTCTCCGGCGGCGATGCGCCGCCGCAGCTCTTCGACGATCCGGAGGTACGGCGCACTTTCCCGATCCACCGGCCGTTCCTCCCACCCGCACGGCATGCCTGGCGCACTAGTGCACCAGCCCGATTTCTACCAGACATCTCCTGTGCGCGCACTAGTGCAGCAGACACCCATCTTGCCGCGCCAACGCGCCGTTCCTAGAGTGCGCGTACAGCGTAAACACCCAAGGAAGGCCACCCCGATGCGCGACCTCGCCGTCCTCATCTCCGGCGCCGGCGTAGCCGGCCCCGCCCTGGCCCACTGGCTGGCCCGCCACGGCAACCACCCCACCGTCGTCGAACGCGCCCCCGCCATCCGCCCGGGCGGCCAGGCGGTCGACTTCCGCGGCGCTCCCCAGCTGGAGGTCCTGGCCCGCATGGGCATTCTCGACGCGGTACGGCAGGCCCAGACCCGCATGGGCGACATCGCGATCGTCGACGAGCGCGGCAGACGCCTGTCGAGGCTGCCCTCGGAGGCGTTCAGCGGGGAGGTGGAGATCCTTCGCGGCGCGCTGAGCCGCATCCTGCACGACGCCGCCCCCGCCGAGTACGTCTTCGGCGACTCCATCACCGCGCTGGCGGACACCGGGGACGGCGTCCACGTCACCTTCGAACGATCCGCCCCCCGCACCTTCGATCTGGTCGTAGGGGCGGACGGCATCCGCTCGAAGGTCCGCGAGCTGGCCTTCGGCGACACCTCCGGCCGGATCCACCACCTGGGCATGTACGGGGCGATCTTCTCCATCCCCAGCACGTACCACCTCGACCACGAGGGCGTCATGTACAGCGAGCCCGCCACCTGCGCCACCATCGTCAGCACGGGCGGCCGGACGAGGGCCTCCCTGGACTTCGCCGCGCCCCCGCTCACCTACGACCACCGCGACCGGGCCCAGCAGCAGGCCCTGGTCGAGAAGGCGTTCGAAGGGGTCGGCTGGGAGGTCCCGCACCTGCTCGGGCGGATGCGGGCGGCCGACGACTTCTACTTCGCCCCCGCGGCCCAGGTCGTCCTGCCGTCGTACTCGTCCGGCCGGGTGACGCTCCTCGGCGACGCGGGTTACGCCCCGGGGCCGGGCGGCATGGGCACGGGCCTGGCGCTGATCGGCGCGTACGTGCTGGCGAGCGAGCTGGCCGAGGCGGGCGACCACGAGACCGCCTTCAGCCGGTACGAGAGCCGCATGAGGCCCTATGCGGCCGTCTGCCGGCGCCAGGCGCAGGGAGCCGACAAGTTCCTGGTTCCCCGGAAGAAGTCCCAGATCTGGCGACGTAACCAGATGATGCGCCTGCTGCCGTACATGCCGGGCAAGAGCCTCATCAAGCGCATGACCGAACGCGCCGCCTCCGCCATCGACCTCAGGTCCTACGCGACGCACTGAGATCATCCGTACGGAGCGCCGCCCCTTCCATGACATCGCCGCGCCCCCGGCCGCTCCACCGAGATCGTCCGCGGGCAGGAGGACGCCATGCTGCTCCACCGGCCCCGCACACGCTCAGCCCGTTCAGGCTGTCGTCGGGTGGTTCGCCCGGGATCGGCCCTCGTATGCCCGTACGGCCCCCCGAGCCGTACGGACCGTCAGGCCTCGGCCTCGGGCTTGTCGTCGCTGTGCACCGGCTCGGGCAAGGTGCCGGCGTTGTGCTCCAGCAGCCGCCACCCCTTGCGCCCTTCCTGCAGCACGGACCAGGAGCAGTTGCCCAGCCCGCCCAGCGCCGGCCACAACTCCTCGGGCAGCCCGAGCAGCTCGCAGATGCCCAGCCGCAGCGCCGCGCCGTGGGAGACCACGACCAGCAGCCCGTCGTCGTCGACCCGGGCCGCCCACCGGCGCATCGCGGTCGCCACCCTGGCGGCCACGTCGGTGACGGGCTCGCCGTCGGGCGCCTCCCAGGCGGCGTACTCCTCGGGCCAGCGCGCGGCGATCTCCTCACGGGTGAGCCCTTCCCACTGCCCACCGCCGCGCTCGCGGAAGTCCTTGTCGACCGCCACGTCGAGCCCGATCAGCCGTCCGAGGGCCAGGGCGGTGTCGTTGGCCCGCTGGAGGTCGGAAGAGACGATCATGGTGGGCCGCAGCGAGGCCAGCAACGAGGCCGCCCTGGCGGCCTGCGCGACACCGGTCTCGTCGAGAGGGATGTCGGAGTGGCCCTGGAACCGCTGCTCGACGTTCCACAGAGTCTGCCCGTGACGCAGACACACGATCCGCCGGCTCATGCGGCGGCCTGCCGGAAACGCATGAAGGTGGGGCTCACGCGCGGGCCCGCTGGAGGTTGGCCTGCATCACGCTCTCCGGCAGCGCGATGGCCGGGCAGTCCTTCCAGAGGCGTTCGAGCGCGTAGAACGTGCGGTCTTCCTCGTGCTGGACGTGGACGACGATGTCGATGTAGTCGAGCAGCACCCAGCGGCCCTCGCGCTCGCCTTCACGGCGTACGGGCTTGGCGTCGGCCTCGGTGCGCAGCCGATCCTCGATCTCGTCGACGATGGCGCGTACCTGACGGTCGTTGGTGGCGGAGCAGAGCAGGAAGGCGTCGGTGATGACGAGCTGTTCGCTCACGTCGTAGGCGAGGATGTCATCGGCCAGCTTGTCGGCCGCGGCTTCCGCGGCGATGCGCACGAGCTGGACGGATCTGTCAGATGCGGTCACGATGCGGGTCTGTCCTCCTGTGTCGGCAGCATGCCCTTATGTTGAGGGTACCCTTCCAGCCCGAAACCCCTCACCTGTGTTTCCCCGAGCCCCGTCAACCGGCCGCGTGGTACAGCCCGCGCTTGTTGATGTACTGGACGATTCCATCGGGCACCAGATACCAAATCGGCTCGCCCTTTGCCACGCGCTGACGGCACTCGGACGAGGAAATGGCAAGGGCGGGAATCTCCAGCAACGTCACGCGGCCTTCGGGCAGGCCAGGGTCGTGCAGGGTGTGCCCGGGGCGCGTGCAGCCGACGAAATGCGCCAGCTCGAACAGCTCGTCGGCCTGCTGCCAGTCGAGTATGGCGCCGAGCGCGTCGGCGCCGGTGATGAAGAACAGCTCGGCCTGAGGCCCGTATATCTCTGAAATATCACGCAAGGTGTCGATGGTGAACGTCGGCCCCGGTCGGTCCACGTCCACCCTGCTGACCGAGAAGCGGGGATTGGACGCCGTCGCGATGACCGTCATCAGGTAGCGGTCCTCGGGCGCCGACACCTCCCGCTCGGACTTCTGGTATGGCCGTCCCGTCGGCACGAAGACGACCTCGTCGAGGTGGAAGTGATGGGCCACCTCGCTGGCCGCGACCAGGTGCCCGTGGTGGATGGGGTCGAACGTCCCACCCATCACGCCCACTCGCCTCATCCCCTGCACACCAGGCGCATTCATCATGAATCGGACCTTACGCGGACGCTTTCCCCCAACATGAATGGACCCCCCTTCGTGATGACCGCGCATCACTTCCGTTGCGGACGTAGCATGCCGGGCATGACGACCACCCCGGACCGCAACCGCGTCCAACTGCCCGGCATCTCGTCCCGAGCCTACGAACACCCCGCAGACCGGTCCGCCCTGGTCGCTCTGCGTAAGTTGAGTGGGTTCGACACGGTTCTCAAGCAGATGTCCGGCCTCATCAGTGAGCGGCGGCTGCGCCTGATGTACCTGGCGTCGGCCGTACGCGTGAGCGAGACCCAGTTCCGCTCCCTCTACGACATGGGCCGCGACGCCGCCTACACCCTCGACCTGCACCGGATCCCCGAGATCTACGTCCAGCAGGACCCGCAGGTCCAGGCCAAGGCCATCGGCTTCGACGACCCGTTCATCGTCGTGACCACCGGTCTGCTCAACCTCATGAACGAGGAGGAGCAGCGCTTCGTCATCGGCCACGAGACCTCGCACATCCTGTCGGGGCACGCGGTCTACCGGACGATGCTCGACATCCTCACCCGCCTCGCCACCCGCGTCGCCTGGATCCCGCTCGGCTACATCGGCCTGCGGGCGATCGTCGCGGGCCTGGAGGAGTGGTACCGCAAGTCCGAGCTGTCCTCCGACCGCGGCGGCCTGCTCGTCGGGCAGGACCCCGAGGCGGCCAAGCGCGCGCTGATGAAGCTCGCCGGCGGCGACTACACCCACGAGATGAACATCGAGGCGTTCCTGGAGCAGTACCAGGAATACGACACCGCGGGCGACCTTCGCGACGGCTTCCTCAAGGTCCTCAACCTCCTCGGCACCACCCACCCGTTCGCGGTGGTGCGCGTGGCGGAGCTGGACAGGTGGCAGCGCAGCGGCGAGTACGAGCGGATCCTCGGCGGGGACTACCCCCGCAGGGAGGACGACCCCAACGCGAGAGTGACCGACGAGATCAAGGCGGCGGCCGAGTCCTACCGCGCGTCCTGGCAGCAGTCGCAGGACCCGTTCATCGGCGTCCTGCGCGACGTGGCCGAGGGCGCGGTCAACGCGGGCGAGCGCATCTTCAACCGCTTCTCCCGCCGCGACGGCGGCCAGGGCTGAACACCGCGCGACCGATCGGCGTGATCGACCGCGCCGGCCCGCCGTGAGACGGCGGCGGGCCGCCCAAGCCCGCCACAGCACGTAAACGGCTGCGGGCCCCCGGGCCCGCTGGGACCGCCCGGGCCCGTCACAGCAGGAGAGCGATCGCGCGTACGGCAGCCGCGCACAGGGCGACGAACCCGCCCAGCACGGCCAGTGCGCGCAGCCCTTCCCTGCGCAGGTCGGGCAGCCGGTGCCCGATCCGCTCGATCTCGCGCCCGGTGATGCCGCCGCACAACATCCCGAACACCACACCGGCCACCGTCACGGGCGCGGCCTGCTGCCACCAGTCGGAGTCGATCTGACCACCGCCGGTGGCCCACAGCGCCCCGCCCGACGCCACCGCGACAGGCACCCCCGGCCACACGACGGCGGTGACCGCCGCCCCGGTCAGCGCCATCGGGAAGAGCAGCACGCGCAGCGTCACCCGCGTGCGCCGGGAGCTGCGCTTCCTGACCATCCAGTGGCTCATCCAGAGCGTCCTGGTCAGCACCACGAAGGCGGTCGTGATCGCGATCGAGGCGATCGGCCAGATCACCGAGGCCACCACGCACGGCACGGCCAGCACCGCCAGCATCAGCAGCGCGCCGTTGCCCGCGGGCAGGGTGGTGGCCGACTCGGCCTTCGGCCTGGCGGTCGTCCTGCTCCTGACGGCCGCCGCCGTGCGCTGGCGTGAGGCGGTCATCTTGGGCCGCGGGCCGGTGGTCTTCCCGTCGACGCTCGTACGGGCCCGCGGCGCGGGCACCTTCCCCTCGGCCCGGCTGCGCGCCAGCGCCGCCGCGCCCTTCCCGTCGGGCACGGGCCTGCTCCCGGCCCGCCCGCTCCCATCGGAGGCGGACCTGCTCCCGCTGCGCCCGCTGCCGTCGGGCACGGGCCTGCTTCCGGTACGCCCGCGCGGCGGCGGCACCTTGCCCTCCGCGGGCACCGCGTTGGGCCTGCTGCGTGCCTTGGCCTCGCCCCGCGCGCCGGAGTCCTCGGCCGCACGGCTGCGCGCGGCCGTGCCCTTGGCGGTCTCCTCGGCCCCGTCGCCGGCACGCCCACCGGCCGCCGCCTGCTCGCTCTCGGCCGTGCTGGTGGCCCTGGCCAGCCTGGACAGCCGATCGGCCAGCAGCGCCGCCGTGGGCCGCTTGCCCGGCTCCCTGTTGAGCGCGGCGCGCACCAGCGGCAGCAGCTCCACGGGCACGCCCTTGAGGTCGGCCCGGCCGTTCAGCACCGCGTACATCTGCGCCTCGGCCGTGCCCCGCCCGAACGTGGGCCGCCCCGTCGCCGCGAACGCCACCGTGGCGGCCCAGGCGTGCACGTCGGCGGGCGAGTCGACCTGCTCGTCGGCGAAGATCTCGGGCGCCGTGTAACCCGGCGTGCCGAGGAACGTGCCGGTCATGGTCAGCCGGGTCGCGTCGAGCACCTGGGCGATGCCGAAGTCGATCAGCACCGGCCCGCGGTCGGCCATGATGATGTTGCCCGGCTTGACGTCGCGGTGCACGACCCCGGCCGCGTGGATGATCGCCAGCGCGGCGGCGATGCCCTGGGCCATGTCGACGAGCTGGGAAACCTCCAGAGCGCCGCTCTGGCGTACCTGGTCGAGCAGCGTGGCGCCCTCGATGTGCTCCATGACGAGGTACGGCCGCGCACAGTTCAGGTCGGCGTCGAGCACCTTGGCGACGTACGGGCTCTCGACCCTGCGCAGCGCGCGCACCTCGCGCTCCAGCCGGATGCGCGCGGTCTCGTCCTCGGTGAGGTCGCGCAGGACCTTGAGCGCGACTTGCTCGCCGCGGCGGGTGGTGGCGAGGTAAACCTCACCCATGCCGCCCCGGCCGAGCCGCTCGACCAGGGTGTACGGCCCGACCTTGCCGAGCTTGCTCACCGTCCCTCCCCGCCCGGCGCGCCCATAAGGGACACAACCCTAGCGCCGGTACGCGAGTTACCGTGTGAGGCACGCCGAAGGATTATCGGCGTGTGTGATCGGAGAGCATGCTGTCGAGCCCGGCCGTGGGCTCTTCCGACAGTTGCCTGCGGCCCTTCCTGCGCCAGTTGACGTGGCCGCGGCTCTCCAGCCAGAGCAGCAGCCGGTCGGCGCCGAACAGCACCGCGGCCGCGAAGACCAGGGCGACGACAATTTCCATGCCCCCCAGTCAAGCTGCGGCACCCCGCGCAGGTCAGGCCGACACGCCGGTCAACCGCACACCACCGTGCCTTCTGACGTGCGCAAATGCCCCTCTCCCGTATAGATCCACTTGGTGGAGGTGAGCTCGGGCAGCCCCATCGGGCCGCGCGCGTGCAGCTTCTGCGTGGAGATGCCGATCTCCGCCCCGAACCCGAACTCGCCGCCGTCGGTGAACCGCGTCGAGGCGTTGACCGCCACGGCCGCCGAGTCGACGAGCGCCACGAACCTGCGGGCGGCCTGCTGCGACCGGGTGACGATGGCGTCGGTGTGGCCGGAGCCGTAGCGCCGGATGTGCGCCACCGCCTCCTCCAGCGAGCCGACGACGGCGGCGGCGATGTCGAGCGAGAGGTACTCGGCGTAGAAGTCGTCGTCGGTGACGGGCACGACCTCGGCGCCGTAGCCGGCGATCCGCTCGTCGCCGTGCACGGTCACGCCCGCCTCGCGCAGCGCCGCCAGCGCCTTGGGCACGAACGCGTCGGCGACGCCGGCGTGCACCAGGAACGTCTCGGCGGCGTTGCACACCGACGGCCGCTGCGCCTTGGCGTTGACCAGGATCTGCACGGCCAGGTCGACGTCGGCCTCGGCGTCGACGTACACGTGGCAGTTGCCCACGCCGGTCTCGATCACCGGCACCGTGGACTCCTCGACCACCGAGTTGATCAGGGACGCGCCGCCGCGCGGGATCAGCACGTCGACCAGCCCGCGGGCCCGCATGAGCTCCTTGACCGAGTCGCGGGTCTGGCCCGGCACGAGCTGGACGGCGCCGGAGGGCACCTCGGTGGCCGCCAGCGCGTCCTGCATGATCCGCACCAGCGCGGTGTTGGAGGAGTAGGCACTGGACGAGCCGCGCAGCAGGACCGCGTTGCCGCTCTTGAGGCAGAGCGCGGCGGCGTCGACGGTGACGTTGGGGCGGCCCTCGTAGATGATGCCGATCACGCCGAGCGGCACCCTGAGCTGGCGCAGTTCCAGCCCGTTGGGCAGCGTGGAGCCGCGGACGACCTCGCCGACCGGGTCGGGCAGGTCGGCCACCTGGCGCACGGCCTCGGCGATGGCGCCGATCCGGGCCTCGTCGAGCCGCAGCCGGTCGATCATCGCCTCGGAGATGCCCTGGGCCCTGGCCCGCTCGACGTCCTCGGCGTTGGCCGTGACGATCTCGGCGGCGTGCGCGACCAGGGCGTCGGCGATCGTGCGCAGCGCCCGGTCCTTGGGCGCCCGCGGCAGCGGGGCCAGCTCGGCGGCGGCCTCTCGTGCCGCACGGGCGACCTTCAGGAACTCTTCGGACATCACGCGCTCCTTGCCGGGGCTTGTCTAGTTGTGGGCTTCCAGTATGACGATGTCGTCGCGGTGAATCAGCTCGCGTTCATATTCCGGACCGAGCGTGCTCGCCAGCTCCCTGGTGGAGCGGCCCAGCAGCCCCGGGATCTCGGTCGCGTCGAAGTTGACCAGGCCGCGGGCCACCACGAGCCCCTGAGGGCCACACAGGTCCACCGGATCGCCCGCCGCGAACTCACCCTCCACCGCCGTCACCCCGGCCGGCAGCAGCGACTTGCGGCGCCCCACGATGGCCTCCACGGCACCCGGGTCGAGGTGGAGGCGGCCACGCCCGGTGGTGGCGTGCGCGAGCCACAGCAGGCGCGTGCCGGGATGGCGGCCCCCCGGGTGGAAGTAGGTGCCGACGTCGGCCCCGGCGAGCGCCTGGGCCGCGTGAGCGGCCGCTGTGAGCACCACGGGCACGCCCGCCCCGGTGGCGATCCTGGCGGCCTGCACCTTGGTGATCATGCCGCCGGTGCCGACGGCCGCGCCGTTCTTGCCCAGCTCGACGCCGACGAGGTCTTCAGGCCCGCGGATCTCTGCCAGCCTGCGCGAGCCGCTGCGGCTGGGCGGTCCGTCGTAGAGCGCGTCCACGTCCGACAGCAGCACCAGCGCGTCGGCGTGGATCAGGTGGGCGACCAGCGCCGCGAGGCGGTCGTTGTCGCCGAAGCGGATCTCGTCGGTGGCCACCGTGTCGTTCTCGTTGACGATGGGCACGATGCCCAGCTCCAGCAGCCTGGCCAGGGTGCGCTGGGCGTTGGCGTGGTGCGCGCGCCGCATCATGTCGTCGGCGGTCAGCAACACCTGGCCCACGCGCAGCGAGTAGCGGGCGAAGGAGGAGGTGTAGCGGGCCACCAGCACGCCCTGGCCGACGGAGGCGGCGGCCTGCTGGGTGGCCAGGTCGCGCGGTCGCGCGCTCAGCCCGAGCGGGCCCAGGCCCGCCGCGATCGCCCCGGAGGAGACCAGGACGATCTGCGTCCCGGTGCGGCGCCTGGCCGCCAGCACGTCCACCAGGGCGTCGACCCGGTCCACGTCGATCATGCCCTGGGGGGTGGTGAGCGAGGAGGAGCCGACCTTGACGACGACCTTCGACGCTGAGCTGATCTGTTCCCGCACGTAAGGCAGCCTATCGGCTCGCCGCGGGGCCACCGCTACCGAATTGCCGCATTACCTGCATTGACTGCATTACTTCAACGAATGTAATTTTTCACGCATGGAAGCTCGTACCTATGTCGTCACCGGCGCCGCCTCCGGCATCGGCGCGGCCACCGCCGATCACCTCGCCTCGTCCGGAGCGAAGGTGATCCGCTGCGACGTACGCGACGCCGACGTGCTCGCCGACCTGACCACCCCGCAGGGCCGCGAGAACCTGGTGTCGGGCGTCATGTCGGCCTCCGGCGGCAGGGTCGACGGCCTCGTCGCCGTCGCCGGGCTCGCGCTCCCGTCCGAGCTGCCCGTGCGGCTCAACTTCTTCGGCACGATCGCCACCCTGGAGGGCCTGCGGCCGCTCCTTGCCGCGTCCGCGCAGCCCAGAGCGGTCGCGGTCTCCTCGCTGAGCGCCATCGTGGCGGCCGACGACGGCCTCGTGGAGTGCTGCCTGACCATGGACGAGGAGGCCGCCGCCGCGGCCGCCCGCACACTGGTCGAGTCCGGGCGCGGGCGCGCCGTCTACCCGTCGAGCAAGCTCGCGCTCAACCGGTGGCTGCGCCGCGCCGCCCTGTCCTGGGCCGAGTACGGCATCCCGCTCAACGCGGTGGCGCCGGGCGTGGTGGACACGCACACGGCTCGCGCGACGTTCCTGGACGACCCGCGGGCGCGCGCCCTCGTCGCCGCCGCCATGCCGCAGCCCCTGGGCTTCCCCGGCCCGGTGGACGCGATCGCGTCCCTGCTCGCCTGGACGGTCAGCGCCGCCAACTCGTTCATGACGGGCCAGATCCTGTACGCGGACGGCGGCGCGGAAGCAACCCTCCGCGCCTGAGCCCCCCACGCCCTACGCGCCTGAGCCCCCCACGCCCTGGCGGGTTGGCCGCCCGCGCCCTGGCGGGTTGGCCGCCCGCCTGGGACGCCGGCACCCTTCGCGCCCGGGACGCGTGCTACCCGAGGCGCATGTCGGTGCCGCGCGGCCCCTGCCGCACCGACTCGGCGTTCAGCGTGGGCTGCCAGTCGAAGACGTAACCGCCCTCCATGGGCCCGATGACCACCTCGGCGCCGGCCTTGGCGCCCGCCTTGGCCAGCTGCTCCTCGACGCCCAGCCGCTCCAGCCGGTCGGCGAGGTAGCCGACGGCCTCGTCGTTGCTGAAGTCGGTCTGCCTGATCCACCGCTCCGGCTTCTCGCCGGTGATCTGGAACAGGTTGTCGTTGACCCGCCGCACCTTGAACCCGGCGTCCCCGAGCTGCTTGGGCCGGATCACCAGCCGCGTGGGCTCCTCGATCGGCTTGTTGGCCCTGGCCGCCGCGACCCACTCGCCCATCGCGTACGTCAGCTCCCGCAGCCCGTCGTGCGTGGCGGCGGAGATCGTGAACACCTGCAGCCCCTTGGCCTCGAACTCGGGCCTGACCATCTCGGCCAGCTCCCGGGCGTCGGGCACGTCGGCCTTGTTCAGCACGATCATCCGCGGCCGGTCCTCGAGCTTCCCGTACGCCCGCAGCTCCGCCTCGATCACCTCGTAGTCCGTGATCGGGTCGCGCCCCGGCTCCATGGTGGCGCAGTCGATGACGTGCACGAGCATGTCGCACCGCTCGACGTGCCGCAGGAACTCGTGCCCGAGCCCCTTGCCCTGCGACGCCCCCGGGATCAGGCCGGGCACGTCGGCGACGGTGAACACGTTCTCCCCCGCGGTCACCACACCCAGGTTGGGGATCAGGGTGGTGAACGGGTAGTCGGCGATCTTCGGCTTGGCCGCGCTCAGGGCGGCGATCAGCGAGCTCTTGCCCGCGCTCGGGAAGCCGACCAGCGCCACGTCCGCGACGCTCTTCAGCTCCAGGAGCACGTCGAGGCCGTCGCCCGGCTCGCCGAGCAGCGCGAAGCCGGGCGCCTTGCGCTTGGTGGTGGCCAGCGCGGCGTTGCCGAGCCCGCCGTGCCCGCCCTCGGCGATCACGTACCGCGTACCGGCGCCCACGAGATCGACCAGCACCTCGCCGGTGGCGGCGTCCTTCACCACGGTCCCGTTCGGCACGGGCAGGATCACGTCCTCCCCGTTGGCGCCGTCACGGTTGGAGCCCTGACCCTGCTTGCCGTTCTCCGCCTTGCGGTGCGGGCGGCGGTGGTAGTCGAGCAGGGTGGCGGTGTTGGGATCGACCTCGAGGATGACGTCGCCGCCCCGCCCGCCGTTGCCGCCGTCGGGGCCGCCGAGCGGCTTGAACTTCTCCCGGTGGATGGAGGCGCACCCGTTCCCCCCGTCACCGGCCCTGATGTGAAGGACCACCTGGTCCACGAAGTCCGGCATCCCCGTATTCCTCCATCACCCCCGCCAGGGGGCATCTCGTTCCAGCACCGAGGCCGCGAAGCCCGGAAAACGCCAAAGGGTGGATCGACACCCGATCGAGTCGATCCACCCCTGAAGCAACAAACCCGAAGGTCGAACGAGCAGGAAACCCTACTCGGCGACGGGAACGATGCTCACGGCCCGACGGCCGCGCTTGACACCGAACTGCACGTGACCCGCGGCCAGCGCGAACAGCGTGTCATCGCCACCACGGCCGACGTTGTCGCCGGGGTGGAAGTGGGTGCCACGCTGACGGACGATGATCTCGCCCGCGTTGACCAGCTGGCCACCGAAGCGCTTGACGCCCAGACGCTGGGCGTTGGAGTCACGACCGTTCCGGGTGGACGACGCGCCCTTCTTGTGTGCCATCTCTCAAACTCCCGTTCAGGCCTGCTCGATACCGGTGATCTTCACCTGGGTGTACCGCTGGCGGTGACCCTGGCGCTTCTTGTAACCGGTCTTGTTCTTGTACTTGAGGATGCGGATCTTCGGGCCCTTGGTCTCGCCGAGAATCTCGGCGCTGACCATGAACTTGCCCGCCTCGGTGGTCACATCGCCGTCGTTGACGACGAGCACCGTCGGCAGCGAAACCGAAGAGCCGACCTCGCCGGCGACCTTGTCCACCTCGAGGACGTCACCGACGGAGACCTTCTGCTGCCTGCCGCCGCAACGAACGATCGCGTACACCGCGGAACCCTTCTACTGACTCACTGTTGTCTCGAACATCGGCCGCCTCACGGAGAGGCGGCCGCCGAATGCTGCGCCTGTCATTCGGTCTGTCTCAAACCGACGAACCGAGTAAGCGCGCCAACAGGGCACGTCACCTGACGCACCGATTCACCAGGGTACCGGATGACCGGGCCCCTAGGCGAACCGGACGGATCGTCGGAAGTCTGTCGAGCAGCTACTCGGCAGACTTGGCTCGGCGGGAGCGTCGCCGCCCTCTGCCGGAAGTCTGGTTTGCCTGGTCGTCCTCGGCCGGGACGTCATCAAGCGCACCGGTCACGGTATCACGGCTGGAGGAGTCCTTGGCCGCGGAAACCTTGTCCGAGACCGCCTTCTCGACCGCCATCTTGCTCTGCGTGCCGCGCGGCTCCGGCTTGGACTCCACCGGCTCGGTGGAGACCACCAGGCCGCGCCCGTTGCAGCACTCGCACGGCGTCGAGAACGCCTCCAGC
Organism: Nonomuraea sp. GTA35; assembly: GCF_041950525.1. Taxonomy (NCBI): domain Bacteria; kingdom Bacillati; phylum Actinomycetota; class Actinomycetes; order Streptosporangiales; family Streptosporangiaceae; genus Nonomuraea; species Nonomuraea sp. GTA35. Next base: position 1,045,740 of record NZ_JBGNUV010000003.1, read on the forward strand.
AGGCCCTGACCGACCCGCTTACGCGTCATCTGGACCAGCCCCAGCGAGGTGACCTCGGCCACCTGGTGCTTCGTCCTGTCGCGCGCCAGGCACTCCAGCAGCCGCCGCAGCACCAGGTCGCGGTTCGACTCCAGCACCATGTCGATGAAGTCGATCACGATGATGCCGCCGATGTCGCGCAGCCGGAGCTGGCGGACGATCTCCTCGGCCGCCTCCAGGTTGTTCCTGGTGACGGTCTCCTCCAGGTTGCCGCCCTGGCCGGTGAACTTGCCGGTGTTGACGTCCACGACGGTCATCGCCTCGGTACGGTCGATCACCAGCGAGCCGCCGCTCGGCAGCCACACCTTGCGGTCCAGCGCCTTGGCGAGCTGCTCGTCGATCCGGTACGACTCGAACACGTCGCCCTGCTCGCCGTCCCACTTCGACAGGCGCTCGGCCAGGTGCGGAGCGACGTACTCGACGTAGTCGTCCACCGTGTCCCACGCCTCGTCGCCCTGGACGACCAGGTTCGTGAAGTCCTCGTTGAAGACGTCACGCACGACCCTGATGGTCAGGTCGGGCTCGGCGGACAGCAGCTCGGGCGGGCTGGCCGACTTGGCCTTCTTCTGGATGCTCTCCCACTGCGCCGACAGCCGGGCCACGTCGCGGGCCAGCTCCTCCTCGGAGGCGCCCTCGGCCGCCGTGCGCACGATCACACCGGCGTTCTCCGGCATGACCTTCTTCAGGATGCTCTTGAGCCGCGTGCGCTCTTTGTCGGGCAGCTTGCGGCTGATGCCGGTCATCGACCCGTCCGGCACGTACACGAGGTAACGCCCGGGGAGGCTGATCTGCGACGTGAGGCGGGCGCCCTTGTGCCCGATCGGGTCCTTCGTGACCTGCACGAGCACCGACTGGCCCGACTTCAGCGCCGACTCGATCCGCTTGGGCTGGCCCTCCATCCCGGCGGTGTCGAAGTTCACCTCACCGGCGTACAGGACCGCGTTCCTGCCCTTGCCGATGTCCACGAACGCCGCCTCCATCGAGGGCAGCACGTTCTGCACCTTGCCGAGGTAGACGTTGCCGACGTACGACTGACTGGCCTCACGGTTGACGTAGTGCTCGACGAGCACGCCGTCCTCCAGGACCGCGATCTGCGTACGGTCGCCCTGGCGGCGCACCACCATCATCCGGTCCACCGCCTCGCGGCGGGCCAGGAACTCCGACTCGGTGATGATCGGCGGGCGCCGGCGGCCGAGCTCGCGCCCCTCACGGCGGCGCTGCTTCTTGGCCTCCAGCCGGGTGGAGCCGCGCACGCTCTGCACGCCGTCGGTGGCGGTGTCGAGCGTCGCCGTACGGCCGGAGCGCGGCGCGCGGATGCGCACCACGGTGTTCGGCGGGTCGTCGCCGGCCGGCTCGGCGACCTCCTCGCTGCCCCGGCGGCGGCGACGGCGGCGACGCCGCGACGTGGAGGACTCCTCTTCCTGGGCCTCCTCCGCCTGCTCCTCGTCGCCTTCCTCCTCGGACTCCTCGCCGTCCTCGGCATCGTCACGCTCGCGCGCCTTGCCGCGGCCCCTGCCGCCCCTGCGGCGGCGACGGCGGCGGCCGCCGCCCTCTTCCTCCTCCTGCTCGTCGGAGGTGTCGAGGTCGGTCTCCTCGTCCTCGGCCACGGTCTCGTCGACCGGCTCCTCGGCCTCCTCGGGCTCGGGAGCGGGCTGCGGCTCGACCTTCCGCTGCACGACCGGCTTGGCACGGCTGGGGTCGGGCGCCTGGAACAGCGGCGCGAAGATGGCCGCCGGCCGCTGGAACGCGGCGCCGCCCGCCTCGACGTCCCTGCGCGCGGTCAGCCCGAAGGGGTCGGCGAGCAGGCTCGGCCGCACGTTCTCCTCGTCGAGGTCCTCACCCGCGGGCTCGTCGTCGAGCGGCTCGTCCTCGGGCAGGATCTCCAGGATGTCCTCGTCCGCCTCGTCGTCCTCGGCAGCCTCACCGGCATCAACAGCCGCGGTGCCCTCGGCAGCCGCAGCGCGGCCCTTACCGGCACGGCCCCTACCGGCTCCGGCCGCCGCACGGCCCGTACCGGCCGCAGCCGCTTCGACGCCCGCGCCCTCGCCACCGGCCACGTCGGCGCGGCCCTCACCGGCGCCCGCCGCCGCAGCGGCCTCACCGGCCGACAGCGCGGCGCCCCCGGCCTCGCCTGCGGGCACCGCAGCACTCTCGGCCGCGCCCGCCGCAGCCTCCGCCTTACCGGCCTTCGCCGTCGTGGCCTTGCGCGTACGGCGCCGCGCCGTCCCGGTCGCCCCCTCAGGAGCGACGGCGGCCTCCGCGGCCGCACGGTCGGCACCGGCAGGGACGTCCTCAGCCGCGCCCACCTGGCCAACGGCACCCGTGACCGCCGCCTCGCCGCCGAACGGCGCCGCGCCCTCACCACCACCGGAGGGCGCGACCACTTCGGCCCCCTCGGCGGCACCGGCCTCGGCCACCCCGGCCCGCGCGGCGGAGTCCTCCACGGACCGCGCCTCGCCACCGGACACCGCCACGCCGGAAACCGGCGCGCCGGACACCTCGGCGACAGGCGCCGCGGCCTCTTCCGCCTCGGCCTTCTTACGCGTCCTGCGCCGCTTCACAGGCGCCTCCGCGGCGGCCTCAGCGACGGCCTCAGCGGCCTCGCCGGGCGCTCCGGCCTCACCCTCCGGCACCGCGGGCGCGGCTTCCTGCTCGGCCTCAGCGGCCTTCTTCGTCGTACGTCGCCGCGTCGTCGTCGCGGTCGACCGTGTCCTGGTGGCCCTCTTCGGCTTCTCGGCCACGGCGTCGGCGACGGCCTCGGCCGCCGCGTCCTCCACCGGGCTCGTCCCCTCGGCAGCCGCACCGGCGCTCCCCGCCGCCGTACCGGCAACGGCACCAGCGGCCTGCGCGGTCGCCGCACCGGCATCAGCGGCCGGCACGGTCGCCGTACCGGCATCGGCCGTGCGCTCGGTCGCCGCGAGCAGCTCAGGCGCCGGCTCACCGGCGGCCCGCTGGGCGGCGTTGCGCTGCACCGCCTGCACCTCGGCCACGGACGGCGCGGCCTGCGCGGCGGCAACAGTGACCGGAGCGGAGGCCGGCTCCTCGGGCAGCTCCGGCGGAGGACCCGCGGGGCGGCTGGCGGAGCGGCGACGACTGGTCACCTCGGGCTGTTCAATTGTCTCCCCGTCGGGGCCAGTGGCCCCGGCGTTGGGCTCGTTGTCGAGCATGCGGGCGTTCTCCCGTCAGCTCCCGGGCGCGTCGCCGCGCCGCGCAGGAGCCCTCGTGTCTCGTTGTCCGCCGGCGCTCCCGTGAAGAGCGCGCCGGCGCCAAGTCCTGTCAGCGGTCGTGTCCGGCTCATGCCGGGCACGTCCTTAACCGGCGACGTGCTCACCCACCGCTCCCGCCTCGCCGCCGCGCGTGGTGTCGCGGTCCAGGTCGAGCGGGTCGGCAAGTGCACCGGTGCTCGCGTCGAGCGGCCCCTGCGCCAGCCTGGTCACCTCGGGGGGAACCGGCGGCGCGAAGTCGGCCACAAGGCGCAGCCCTGTGAGCACATCGTCGGGTCGAACGGCAGGCGTCATGTGCCGAACAACCATGCGCAGTATGACACACGGCTCTCCATGCACCTGAGCTGCGATTCTGTCTGTTCCCTCGAACACCGTGAGCCCCAGGACGGCCTGCCGCGCGTCAAAGCGGCGGGGACCCTTCTTGGTCAGGCGCTCGACTTCCACCGTGCCTGCCGCGAGGAACTTCTCCACCGCCACCTCGGCGGGCTCGCGATCGGCACCCGGCAGCCGCACCTCCCAGTCGGAGACCTCCAAGCGGTCGGCCAGCCCACCCTGCCCCGCCTCCACGACGTCGAGCACATCGAGCCCAGAGGGCAACGACTCGTCCAGGCTCTGTCTGACCTGGGCGGGGTCGCACGGCGTGGTAACACCGATCTCGAGGTATTCGGCTTCGCTGGCGACACCGGTCGGTGCCGCGCCCGCGTAGGAGATCTTCGGGTGGGGCGAGAAGCCCGCGCTGTAGGCCACCGGAATGCCGGCACGGCGGACCGCCCTCTCGACGGCCCGCGAGATGTCGCGATGGCTGGTGAAGCGCAGGCGGCCGCGCTTGGCGTAACGCACACGCAGGCGCTGCACCGTGGGCGCGGGCGGAGGCCCTTCGGGAACAGGTTTCAGAGCTTGTCGTCCTTCCCTTGTAAGAGTTCCTTCGTCTCAGGATAAGCCGCTGCGGCGGATGAACGTGTACGCCGTGACACGGCTCGCCCACTGAGCGCGCTAGACCACCGTCAGAGGAAGGAGTTTTCGCCCCGTGGGGCCGATCTGGATCTCGGTGCCCATCGTCGGGCAGACACCGCAGTCGTAGCACGGAGTCCAGCGGCAGTCTTCGACCTCACCGCCGGAGACGGCCTCCTGCCAGTCCTGCCACAGCCATTCGCGGTCGAGCCCGGCGTCGAGGTGGTCCCACGGCAGGACCTCGTTCTCCTCCCGCTCGCGCGTGGTGTACCAGTCGACGTCGACGCCCGCCTTCTCGGCGGCGGCCATCCAGCGCTCGTAGGAGAAGTGCTCGCTCCACCCGTCGAACCGGCCGCCGTCCTCCCAGACGGCCCTGATCACGGCGCCGACCCTGCGGTCACCCCGCGACAGCAGCCCTTCCACGATGGACGGCTTGCCGTCGTGGTAGCGGAAACCGATGGCGCGGCCGTAGTTCTTGTCGCTCCTGAGCGCGTCGCGCAGCGCCTTGAGCCGCCTGTCGACGGTCTCGTGGTCGGCCTGGCCCGCCCACTGGAACGGAGTGTGCGGCTTGGGCACGAAGCCGCCGATGGAGACCGTGCAGCGGATGTCGCGGCTGCCGGTCGCCTCGCGGCCCGCCTTGATGACCTTCTTGGCCAGATCGGCGATGCCGAGCACGTCTTCGTCCTGCTCGGTGGGCAGCCCGCACATGAAGTAGAGCTTGACCTGGCGCCACCCCTGCGAATAGGCCGTGGTGACGGTGCGGATCAGGTCTTCCTCGGTGACCATCTTGTTGATCACCTTGCGCATGCGCTCCGAGCCGCCCTCGGGCGCGAACGTCAGGCCCGAGCGCCTGCCGTTCCTGGAGAACTCGTTGGCCAGGTCGATGTTGAACGCGTCGACCCGGGTCGAGGGCAGCGACAGCGAGGTGTTGGTGCCCTCGTAGCGGTCGGCCAGGCCCTTGGCGACCTCGCCGATCTCGGAGTGGTCGGCGGACGACAGCGACAGCAGGCCGACCTCGTTGAAGCCGGACTCCTTGATGCCGTTCTCGACCATCGCGCCGATCGTGGTGATGGAGCGCTCGCGCACCGGGCGCGTGATCATGCCGGCCTGGCAGAAGCGGCAGCCGCGCGTGCAGCCGCGGAAGATCTCCACGCTGAACCGCTCGTGCACCGTCTCGGCCAGCGGCACCAGCGGTTTCTTCGGATAGGGCCACTCGTCGAGGTCCATCACGGTGTGCTTGTGCACCCGCCACGGCACGTCGGCCCGGTTGGGCGCGACCCGCTTGATGCGGCCGTCGGCGTGGTACTCGACGTCGTAGAACTTCGGCACGTAGACCCCGCCGGACTCGGCGAGCCGCATCAGCAGCTCGTCACGCCCGCCGGGGCTGCCCTCGGCCTTCCACTCGCGGATGACCTCGGAGATGGCGATGGAGATCTGCTCCCCGTCGCCGAGCACGGCCGCGTCGAGGAAGTCGGCGATGGGCTCGGGGTTGAAGGCCGCGTGGCCGCCGGCGAGCACGATCGGGTCGTCCTCGCCGCGGTCGGCGGCCAGCAGCGGGATGCCGGCCAGGTCGAGCGCGGTCAGCAGGTTGGTGTAGCCGAGCTCGGTCGAGAACGACACGCCGAGCACGTCGAAGGCGCGCACCGGCCGGTGCGCGTCCACGGTGAACTGCGGGACGCCTTCGGCCCGCATGAGCTCCTCGAGATCCGGCCAGACCGCGTAGGTGCGCTCGGCCAGCGTGCCCGGGAGCTCGTTGAGAATCTCGTAGAGGATGGCCACGCCCTGGTTGGGCAGCCCGACCTCGTAGGCGTCCGGGTACATCAGCGCCCACCGCACGTCCGCCGCGTCCCAGTCCTTGACGGTCGAGTTGAGCTCACCCCCGACATACTGGATGGGCTTCTGCACCTTGGGCAGCAGCGCTTCCAGGCGGTGGAAAATCGACTCGACAGGCATACCGTCAAGGGTAGCGGCGCTCGGACGGTGGCGGGTCCGGGGATGTCGATGTCGTCTCCACCGAGCACCGGGATGTGGTGCCCTTCGTAGCGGGTCAGCTCGACGGCGATGACCCCGCTGTCCAGATCGTGCACGGCGGCGACGTTGTTCGCGGGCAACAGGAAGCGTTCGCCGCACTCGTCGCAACAAGCCAGGAACATTACCCCTAGTTGAACGACTGTCTTCGCACCCTGATGGCCTGGAGAAGCCCGACCGCGATGAGATTGGCGAACGTGGCGGTGCCGCCATACGACACGAAGGGCAGCGGCAGCCCGGTGATCGGCATGATCCCGATCGTCATGCCCACGTTGATGAACGTCTGGAACGCGAACCAGCACACGATCGTGCCCGCGACCAGCGTCCCGAACCGGTCCTCGCACTGCCTGGCGATCTTCAGCCCGCGCAGCAGCACCACCCCGAGCAGCAGCACCACGGTGACCGACCCGAGGAACCCGAACTCCTCCCCCGCCACGGTGAAGATGAAGTCGGTGTGCTGCTCCGGCACGAACCGCCCGGTCGTCTGCCCGCCGCCGAGCAGCCCCTTCCCCAGGAGCTGCCCCGAGCCGATCGCGATCATCGACTGCGTGCTGTTGTAGCCCACCCCGCGCGGGTCCACGCTCGGGTCGACGAACGCCGTGAACCGCGCCACCTGGTACGGCTCCAGCATCTGGAAGTAGAACACCGAGAACATCCCGCCGGCCGCGACCAGCGTCAGCGCCCCGATCCACCGCTTGCGCATGCCCGCGATGATCAGCCCGGCGGCAGTGATCACCGCCAGCACCATCGCCGTGCCCAGGTCCGGCTGGAGCATCACCAGCCCCATCGTGATCGACGCGCACAGCAGCACCAGCGCCACGTCGAGCCCGCGGGGCCGATCGGTGCCCTCGGCCGGCTGGGCCAGCAACATCGCGATGATGAGCAGCAGCCCGACCTTGGCGAACTCCGACGGCTGCACCGCGAACCCCCCGCCGAGCAGGATCCACGAGTGCGAGCCGTTGATCGTCGCCCCCAGCGGCGTGATCACCAGCCCCAGCCCGACCAGCGACAGCAGGAACACCAGCGGCGCGTACGCCCGCATCGCCCGATGGTCCACCATGGCCACGATCCCGCACAGCACCACGCCGATGGTCTCGTTGAGCAGGTGCTTCTTCACCAGCCCTGTCGAGCCCGGCGCCCAGGTCCTGGTGGACGACCACACCAGCAGCGTGCCGATCACGCACAAGCCGGCCACCGCCACCAGCATCAGCCCGTCCAGCCGGCGCACGGTGGAGTTCTCGGCGGTGATCCGCCGCAGCAACGAGGGCCGCCGCACGACCGCTGTCCGCGCCATCACCTCCGCCCTCCCGTACGCCTGCTCATCCCCGGATCACCGTTCCGTCCGGGGCGAAGCGCGGCAGCCGCGTGGTCAGCCGCCCGCCGTTGGGCACGGCGGGCTTGCGCTTGATGCCGTAGATCCCCTCATAGATCTCCCGTACGGCCGGCGCGGCCGTCTGCGCGCCCATCCCGCCCTGGGAGACCATCGCGACCACCACGTACTGCGGGTTCTTCGTGGGCGCGAACGACGCGAACCACGAGGTGTCCTGCTTCCCCCAGACCTCGGCGGTCCCCGTCTTGCCGCCCACCCGCACCTTGTTCATCGGGAACCCGGCGAAGGCCCCCGCCGCCGTGCCGTCGGCGGCCACCTGGCTCAGCGCGTTCTTGATGTAGAGCCGTTCCTTCTCGCTGAGCGGCAGCTTGCCGACCACCGGCACGGGGATGGTCCTGACCACCTTGCCGTCGGGCCGCACCTGCGCCCACCCGATGCGCGGGCTGCGCACCTTGCCGTCGCTCACCAGCGCCGCATACGCCCTGGCCAGCTGCATCGGCGTGACCAGCACGTCGCCCTGCCCGATGGAGAAGTTGGCCGAGTCGCCCGGCCGCAGCAGGAAGCCCTCGGTGCAGTTCTCCAGCGCCAGCCGCTTCAGGAACTCGGCCCGCGCCTTGTCCTTCTCCTCCGGATACCCCTTGCGCGACCGCTCGCAGTTGACCGCGCTGGTCTGGTTCCACAGCTCCTTCTTCCAGGTCCGGTCGGGGATGCGCCCCCCTGACTCGCCCGGCAGGTCCACGCCGGTCGGGCTGCCGAAGCCGAACGCCCGCGCCGTGTTGGCGAACACCTCCTTGGGCTTGCGCTTCGGAAAGCGCCCGCCGTCCTTGAGATACTGCTCGTACGCCGCCCGGTAGAAGATCGTGTCGCACGACTTGACCAGCGCCGTGTGCAGGGAGAGCGTGCCCAGCGCGATGCCGCGGAAGTTGTTGAAGGCCCGGCCGCCCACCGCGTACGAACCCGGGCACGAATAGTGGCCGTTGAGCGGATATCCGGCGCGCAGCATCGCCGCCACCGACGAGACCTTGAACGTCGAACCGGGCGCGAACTGCCCGTTGATCGCCCGCGACACGAGCGGTTTGCCGGACTTCTCCGACAGCAGCCACTGGTAGCCCCGCGCCGAGATCCCGCCCGCCCAGATCTCTGGGTCGTACCCGGGCGCGCTGGCCAGCGCCACGACCCGCCCCGTACGCGCGTCGAGCACCACCGCGGCCCCGCCGTCGGCCGACGGCGCCGACTTCATCGCCTTGTCGAGCGCCTTCTCTGTCACCGCCTGCACGCGGGAGTCGATGCTGGTCACGAGGTGGTCGCCGGGGATGGGGGTGATCTGCTCCTCGACGCCGAGCGCCTTGCCCATCCGGTCGACCTGCACCCTGCGCAGCCCGGCCTTGCCCCGCAGCGCGTCGTCGTAGACGTATTCGAGCCCGTCGCGCCCCGCCAGGTCCACCCCCGAGAAGCTGGCCTTGAGCCCTTCCCGCTTCTCCAGCTCGGCCTCGGTGACCGGCTGCAGGTAGCCGAGCATCTGCGCCCCGGCCCTGCCTCCGGGGTACTGCCTGACGGAGTGGATCTCCGCCGTCACCCCGGGGAACTCCTCCTGCCGCTCCAGGATCTGCAGCGCCTCGCGCGTGTCGACCTTCTCGTCCAGCGGCACCGGCTGGTACGGCGACCCCGTCCAGCACGGCTTGCCCACGCCCGGGCCGCACGGCGTGATGCGCTGCTGCAGGTCCGACACCGGCCGCCCGAGCACCTCGGAGAGCTTGCGCAGCACCTTGACGCCGCCGTCCTTCATCCTCGACAGGCGGGTCCTGTCCACGGAGACGACCAGGGCGGTCTTGTTGCGCACCAGCGGCCGGCCCGAGGAGTCGAGTATCTGCCCGCGCACGGCCGGCACGATCACCGCGCGTGTCCTGGTCTCCGTGGCCCGCGTCACGAACTCCTGCCCGCGCACCACCTGCACCTGCCACAGCCGCACGGCCAGCACGACGAGCAGCGTCAGCACCAGCACGTGCAACGTCAGCAGCCGGGCCCGCATCCTGGTCATGTCGCGAATCTCTTCCTGGTGGTCAGCCAGATCACGATCGGCGAGACCAGCAGCGTGTAGACGATCGTGACCGGCACCTGCTCGGTCAGCGTGGACATCGTCACCCGGGGATCGGAGATCAGCCCACCCACGGCCGCCGCCAGCAGCGGCGCCATCAGCACGCACAGCACGACGGTCGTCACGGGCCCGCCCGCGCCCCGCCCGGCGACGTAGCCGACCAGCGCGAGCACGAACGCGTACTGGCCCATGAGATGAGCGGTCGGCGGCATGACGTCGACCAGCAGCCCGGCGAAGAACCCGAGCACCGCCCCCGGCGCGGGCCCTCTGACCAGCGCGGCCCCGATGACGACCAGCAGCACCAGATCGGGCGCTCCGCCGGCGGGCAGCGGCACCCGGTTGACGAGTATCACCTGCGCCAGCAACGCCAGCACCACGGAAACACCCCCGATCACCGCGCCCCCTCCCCGCTCGCCGGCCCCACGCCGGCCCCGCCGATCACCACGACCACCCCGCGCCCGGCGACCCCGCGGTCACCCCTCACCGGAAGCACCGCCCGGCAGCCGCCCCCACACCGACGCCCTCCCCTCACTGCCAGCACCACCCGGCAGCCACCTCCCCGCCGACGCCCTCCCCTCACCGCGAGCGCCACCCGGCAGCCGCCCTCGCCCCCACGTCCCCTCACCGCGAGCCCTCCTTGGAGGGCAGCACCGCGTCACGCGGGTCCCGCTTCGGCGCCTCCACCACCACACCGACCACGTCGAGTGCCGTCAGATCCGCGTACGGCCGGGCGTAGGCGATACGCGTCAGCTCCCCTGGCGTGGACTCCACCCGTTCGATGACCCCGATCGGCACCCCCGGCACGTACGGCCGCCCGTGCTGGGAGCCGAAGCTCACGATCCGCCCGCCCCTGCTCATCGCCGCGGTGGAGTCGAGCAGCCGGAACTGCACGAGCCGCCCGTGCTCCCCCACCCCGTGCACGACGCCGATCTCCTTGCCGCCTTCCAGCCGCGCCCCCGCGGCCGAGGCGGGATCGCTGAGCAGCACCACCGTCGAGGTGCGGGCGGAGGCGTGCAAGACCCGCCCGACCAGCCCGTCGCCGTTGAGCACGGTCATCTCCGGCCGCACCCCGTCGTTGGTGCCGATGTCGATCTGCACCGCGTCCTCGAACCCCGGCTGCCCCCGCCTGGCGATCACGTTGCCGGGGACCACCTTGTATCCGCCGGCCCCGGCAAGCCCGACCAGCCGCTCCAGTTCCTTGGAGCGGTCGGCGTCGAGCTTGCCTGCCAGCAGCCCCGCCCGCAGCTTCGCGTTCTCCGCCTTGAGCGCCTCGATGCGCTCCCTGGCGGCTGGGGCGGTCAGGATCGCGTGCACGAACGTGCTGACGGGGCGCATCACCCCGCCGCCGAACTGCTCCGCCGTGCCGAACAGGTAGGACCCGGCCGCGCGCAACGGGCGCAGCGGTGAGCTCTCGCCGGTGCGGTGGTCGATGGTCAGGATGACCAGCGCCGCCGCCAGCAGCACTCCCAGGATCAGCCGAGCACGGCGTGAGTCTCTCATCAGTGTCGCGACTCCGGCACCAGGACCTGCTGGAGGGCCTCGAACTCCTCGGCGCACTTGCCGGACCCGATGGCCACCGAGTCGAGGGCGTTGTCGACCAGGTGGACGGGCATGCCCGTCTCGGCCTTGACCCGCTCGTCGAGCCCCTTGAGCAGGGCTCCACCGCCGGTGAGCGCGATGCCGCGGTCCATGATGTCGCCGGACAGCTCGGGCGGGCACTTGTCGAGCGTGGTCTTGACCGCGTCGACGATCGCGTTGACCGGCTCCTCGGTGGCCTTCCTGATCTCCTCGCTGGACACGATGATCGTCTTGGGCAGCCCGCTGACCAGGTCGCGCCCGCGGACCTCCGCGTGCGCCTCCTCGCCGAACGGACAGGCCGAGCCGATGGCTATCTTGATCTCCTCGGCGGTGCGCTCGCCCAGCATCAGCGAGAACTCCTTCTTGGCGAACGCGATCACCGCCTGGTCGAGCTCGTCGCCGCCGATCCTGATCGACTGGCTCGTGACCACGCCGCCCATCGAGATGATGGCCACCTCGGTGGTGCCGCCGCCGATGTCGACGACCATGTTGCCCGTCGGCTCGTGCACCGGCAGCCCGGCCCCGATGGCGGCGGCCATCGGCTCCTCGACGATGTAGACCTTTCTGGCCCCCGCCTGGTAACCGGCCTCTTTCACCGCCCGCTGCTCAACGCTGGTGATGCCGCTGGGCACGGCGATGATGATGCGCGGCTTAGCGAGATGTCGCCGTCGATGCACCCTTTGGATGAAATATCGCAACATCCGCTCAGTGACGTCGAAATCCGCGATCACACCGTCCTTGAGCGGACGGACCGCGATGATGTTGCCAGGCGTGCGGCCGATCATTCGTTTGGCCTCGATGCCGACCGCAACGATCTTGCCGGTCGCCGTGTTTATCGCGACGACTGATGGCTCATTGAGCACGATGCCACGGCCACGCACATAGACCAGCGTGTTGGCGGTGCCCAGGTCGACCGCCATGTCACGGCCGAGGAACGCGAGCTTGCTGCCCATGGGGAACGGAGCCCTCCGTAACGTCGTTCGCGAATGACTACGGATCGAATTCGAATCGTAACGTGACGTACCCACCGATGCGCGCAATGAGCCATCGCGCCCCTCAAAAATCTCCAGCCCCTACCTCAACCGCAATTTTGCCCGGATTGCACCACAACATCCGCTGAGGCTCTGGAACGATCCAACAACCAACCGCGAGAAACCATACGGTAAGCAGCCGACAAAAACCTGCCGCGCCGCCCCTCCACAATATTCCCGTCCCCTTCCGCACCCCGAGCGACCGGGCACACGGGCACGGGCTCCATCCCCACCCCTGAGCATCCGGGACAAAACAAACGCGCGCCCCCGCGGCCGAAGCCGCAGAGACGCGCGCAGAAAAGAACCGGAAACAGCCTAGAACCGGTCCGGGAAGAAGATCTTGATCTCGCGAGCCGCCGACTCGGGCGAGTCGGAGCCGTGCACCACGTTCTCACCGATCTCGAGGGCGTGGTCACCGCGGATCGTCCCCGGAGCCGACTTGACCGGGTCGGTGGCGCCGGCCAGGGCGCGGAAGGCCTCGACGGCACGCGGCCCCTCCAGCACCATGGCGACGAGCGGCCCCGAGGTGATGAACTCGACGAGCTCGCCGAAGAACGGCCGCTCGGAGTGCTCGGCGTAGTGCGCCTTGGCGGTGTCGGCGTCGAGGGTGCGCAGGTCCATCGCCACGACCTTGAGGCCCTTGCGCTCCACACGGGCGATCACGTCACCGATGAGGCCGCGCTTAACCCCGTCGGGCTTGATCAGGACAAGAGTGCGCTCGGACACTTGGAGTTCTCCTTCGAACAGAGTGGGGTCGCGACTGCAGGCATCCGGCCTGGCCGCGAAGACGCGTCGCGGGGCACGCGCCCACGCGTCGCCGTAGCAGGGCCCTCAGCTTACCGTCCCCGGCCGCGCCCTCGTTTTCCCCAGCACGACCAAGCCTAGGAAGACGCGCCGCGACCCTCGGGAGAATGCCCCTGAGGAGGCACGGCAGGCTCCACCCGCCCCTCGGACGCGGCCCCCGCCTTGTCGAAGGCGCCCCGGGCCGCCACGGGCAGCACCACGCGGGGGATCGCGCCGGTGGGCCCCTCCTCCTCGTCGTCGTCCCCGCCCGGCGCCGGCACGAGCAGCACATCCGCGGGCGCAGCAGGGGGAATGCCGGCACAGGGAGGTTCCACCGGCGGCACGGGCTCCGCCAAAGCGGCCCCCGTCCCGGAACGCCGGGCCATCACGGCCGCCAGCACGATGATCGCCACCACGAGGAACCCGCCGATCAACGCCCACCAGTGCAACGCCCCCACGAAGCTGTCGACCAGCTCCTGCGCCGACCGCACCCCGTCCAGCATGGTCATCTGCACCCCCGTGCCGAGCAGGAACCCCGCCAGCACGCCCGCGCAGCCCAGCGACAGCCCGAACACCGCCGCCCCCACGCCCACCTCCTGCGACGCCGCCGTCAGCGCCACCGCCGCACCCACCGCGAGCAGGCTGAACGGCACCGTCAGCACCATCCCGTCGGCCGACGGCACCACGAGCCGCACCGAGCAGAGCCCGACCACCATGGCCAGCAGCCCCAGGGGCGCCAGCCAGCGCCCCGCACCCCGCGCGAGCAGCCGCACCGCCACCGAGGCGACGACCGCGAGCACCCCGGCCACGGTGTACGGCACCCAGAGGCCGCGCAGCCCGGGCCCGCCGAGACCGCCCATCTCCACCAGCGTGACCTGCGCCGCGCTGGGCAGCAGCACCACACCGACCGCCACCATCGGGTACGCCGACGCGCGGCCGCGCGCGTCCCCGATCGAGGCCAGCGCCAGCAGCCCCAGGACCGCCACCGCCGCCAGCAGGATCACCGGCAGGGCCCGCCAGCCCTCGCTCGCCGTGCTGATCGCCACGACCGCGATGGCCGCGGCGGGCACGGCCGCCAGCAGCAGCCGCCCGCGCTCATGCAGATCGGGGGCGGGCGTCTCGGGCCGCCCGAGCAGCATCCACGCGACCAGGTGAACCGCGGCAAGGCCGAGCGCGACACCCGTCACCATCGGGTACGGCTGCAGCGTGACCCGCCAGCTGCTCACCTCGTCCAGCGGCCACAGCGCGAACGCCTCCGCCGCGAGCAGGCTGAGGCCGAACACACCCACCCACAGGCCCCGCAACACCGGCAGGCGGCTCCACACGGCCGCCAGCGTGGTGGTGAGCACGAGCCCGGCGCCGGCGCCGCGCAGCACGCGCACCACGCCGACGACGAACTCCGAGTCCGCGTACCCGCCCGCCGCGTCGGACAGCGCCACCAGCGCCAGCCCGCCCAGCAGCAGGTGGGCGACGGGCACGCGGCGCAGCGCCACACCCGCCAGCGGAACGGCCAGTATCAGGGCGGGCAGCGCGAGCCCGTGCGTGCGCATGAGCCCGGCGTGGTCGAGGCCGGGCGGCAGCAGCCTGGCGACGACGGACAGCGTGTTGGGGATCGCGACGACCGCCAGCGGCAGCGACGCCACGACGAGGAGCCCGAGCAACGTGTCGAGCAGCCAGGGATGTCTGAGGCGCGCCTGATGCGGCGGCCGCGTGCTTGGGGGGACGGCCATAGAGGCCGACTTTAGCGGGAAGTAGCGCCCTCGACACGGCGAGCGACGATAATCACCGTGATCCACAGCGCCGTGAAGATCGCGCCGAGGAAGAACATGGTCGCCACGAGGAAGCCCGTGCAGATCGCCAGCACCTGGACGACGCTGCCGAGCACGTACCCGAAAGGCCGCTTGAGCAGGCCCGCCGCGACCACGCACAGCACCGCCAGACCGATGCCGACCGTCACGGCGAGCGCCGGCTCGACGCCCCCCACGCTGATCGCCACGGGCGTGATCAGCCCGGCCACGATCGCCTCCATGCCGAGCACGCTCGCACCGAGCCTGCGCATGCCGGGTGTGACCTCGAAGTTCATCATGTGCCGTCCGCCTTGAGCAGCAACCGCGCGTCGCCCGCCGTCACGACGGAACCGGTGATGAGCACGCCCGTGCCGCTGAACTCGCCCTCGGCATCGGCGATGCCGATCGCCCTGTCGATGGCGTCGTCGAGCCGCTCGACGACGTGGACGCGCTCCTCGCCGAACAGCGGCACGGCCAGAGCCGCCAGCTCCTCGGCGGACATCGACCTGGGCGAGGAGTTGCGGGTCACGACGATCTCGTCGAGGATCGGCTCCAGCAGCTCGAGCAGCCCCGCCACGTCCTTGTCGTGCATGACCCCGACCACGCCGATCACCTTGGCGAAGTCGAAAGCCTCGTGCAGCCCCTCCAGCGACGCCTGCATGCCGCCCGGGTTGTGCGCGGCGTCGATCACCACCGTCGGGGTGCGCCGCACGACCTCCATCCGCCCCGGCGACGACGCCTGCGCGAACGCGGCACGTACGAGCTCCACGTCGAGCGGATCGTCACCGCCGGTCAGCGCCTCGACGGCGGCCAGCGCGCAGACGGCGTTGCTCGCCTGGTGAGCGCCGTACAGCGGCAGGTAGATCTCGTCGTAGACGCCCTTGAGCCCGCGCAGCGTGAGCAGTTGCCCGCCGATCGCCACCTCCCGGCTCAGCACGCCGAACTCCAGCCCCTCGCGCGCCACGACCGCTCCGACGTCGGCCACGCGCCGCATCAGCACCTCGGCGGCGGCCAGCTCCTGCTGGGCGAGGATGGCGGTCGCGCCGGCCTTGATGATGCCCGCCTTCTCGCCGGCGATGCTCGGGATGTCGGGACCGAGCCGGTCGGTGTGATCGAGCGAGATGGGCGTGATCACGGACACGGTGCCGTCGGCGACGTTCGTCGCGTCCCACGACCCGCCCATGCCCGTCTCGACGACGGCGACGTCGACCGGCGTGTCGGCGAACGCCGCGAACGCCATGGCCGTCAGCAGCTCGAAGAACTGGATGCGCCGCCCCTGCGTGTCGGCCAGCTCGACGTACGGGATGACCTCCTCGTAGACCTGGGAGAACCGCTCCTCGCTCAGCGGCTCCCCGTCAACGGTGATCCGCTCGCGCATCGACACCAGGTGCGGGCTGGTGAACCGCCCCACCCGCAGGTTGCGCTCCCTGAGCAGCACCTCGGTCAGCCGCGCCGTGCTCGTCTTTCCGTTGGTGCCGGCGATGTGTATGACCGGGTACGACCGCTGCGGCGAGCCGAGCAGGTCAAGAAGGGCCGCGATCCGATCGAGCGTCGGCTCGAAATCCCACTCGACGCCACGATCCATGATCGCGCGTTCTACCGCACGATAATCCACCCTTCAACCCTACTGACCGCCGGCAGCGGTCCGTACGCGGGGCGAACATATTGCCGCGCATATAGAAAACTGGAGGGTACTCACCCGGACGGCCAGGGTGCCACCTTGGGAAACAGCCTGCCCCACCCCCCGGCGGGCCGCTCTTGAGGAGGCGATCGTGGACGGCGAGCACACTCGCGCGGAAAAGCAAGGCGGCATCAGCAGGAAGACGCTGTTCAAAGCGGCACTCATAGCGGCACCGGTCCCCTTGCTCGTCGGACAGGTGCCGGCCCTCGCCCGGCAGACGGCCCAGAGTGGCGGGCCGCTCACCCCCACCCCGTACTGCGAAGACGGCGACGACCCCACCATCCCCCAGATGGAGGGCCCGTACTTCAAGCCGAACTCCCCCCAGCGCACGATCCTGCCCGGCGCCGGCACGCCGCTCACCGTCAGCGGGTACGTGTTCGGCCTCGCGTGCCAGCCCCTGGCCAACGTGCTGCTGGACTTCTGGCAGGCCGACAACGCCGGCGCGTACGACAACATCACGTACAACTTCCGCGGCCACCAGTACACCAACGCCCAGGGCGCCTTCAAGCTCACCACGATCGTGCCCGGCCTCTACCCGGGCCGCACGAGGCACATCCACGTCAAGGCCCAGGCCCCCGGACGGCCGATCCTGACGACGCAGCTCTACTTCCCCGGTGAGCCCCGCAACAACACCGACACCATCTTCGACCCCCGCCTCCTGATGAACGTCCGGACGGTGGGGACGGGAAGGGAGGCCACGTTCGACTTCGTGCTCAACGTCCCGGGCGTACCGCCCACGGACCCACCGACGAGTCCGCCTCCGGGCGGCGGCACCTGGCAGGTTGGGGTGACCTACCAGGCGGGTGACCGGGTCACCTATGGCGGCGCGGCCTACCGGTGCCTGCAGGGGCACCAGGCCCAGGCGGGCTGGGAACCACCCAGCGTGCCCGCACTGTGGCAACGCGCCTGACCCACACGGTCCCCGAACGCAAGAAGAGGGCCGCTCCGGCTGCTGGAAGTGGCCCTCGTCACACCAAAAAGAAAGGGCCCCGACGCTCGGCGTCGGGGCCCTCCCACATAAAGATTGTCCGGCGGTGACCTACTCTCCCACACCCTCCCGAGTGCAGTACCATCGGCGCAGGGAAGCTTAACTTCCGGGTTCGGAATGTAACCGGGTGTTTCCTTCCCGCCATAACCGCCGTAACCCTGCGAAACAGCCGTTTGCTGTCTCAGAATTGCCTAGTGGACGCGAGCAAGATGCTTTGTGGTCAAGTCCTCGGCCTATTAGTACCGGTCAGCTCCACACGTTACCGTGCTTCCACCTCCGGCCTATCAACCCGGTCGTCTACCGGGAGCCTTACCCACTCTCGTGGTGGGAGACCTC
>NZ_JBGNUV010000040.1:0-9066 GCF_041950525.1 Nonomuraea sp. GTA35
CCGTCCCAGATCGGTCCAGATCCGCAGCCACCGGGCCGCCTCATTGTGCCGTCCCAGGACAGGCCACTTCTCTTCCAGCACCACCGTGCCCAACGCTTCTCCTCAGTTCGTGGCGAGACCGAAGAGACTGCCTCTCCGATCTGATTCCACGTAACTGATATGTGCAGGGTCTTGGGAATGCGCCCGTAGTGCGCGATCGCGTCACCCAGCGGGGTGGGCCGGCCATCGCGTGACAGCATCCGAATGACGTCGTGGGCGCGCACCGCGCCGGTGTGGATAGAGGCGATGACGCGACAGATGTCGTCCCAGTGGCGCTCTACCTTGTCCAAGGCGATGCGCCCCCGCGCGATCTGTTGCAAGGGCCCGTACTCGGCACGGGGATCGATCCGCCACAGCTTCTGATCGGGCAGGTCAGCCAGCTGCGGGGCGTAGGAGAACCCCGCCAGAGTGAGCAGCCCGTAGACGATGTCGCTATGGCTGGCGGTATCGGTGACGATCATCTCGGGGCGTTTGCCGCCGTCGCGGTCATACAGCACGTCCAGCACGTACAGCGAATCGCGCGGGGTGCCGGCCACGACCATGCCGCCCAGGCCCGAAGCCTGGTCGTTCAGCATGTTCAGCCAGGTCGCGCCGCGGCCCCGGCCGAAGTACTTGGGGTTGGGCCGGGCATGGAGCGTGGCCGTGGGGACGACGAAGCGCATCCCGTCGACCGAGGCCACCAGCCCGCCGCCCCACGCCTGGGCCAGGCCGATGCCGGCCTGGGCGTCGATGAGGGTGGCGTTGGCGGCCTTGTAGGTGGCCAACCGCAGGTAGGTCTGATCGACATGGGACAACCGGTCGCGTCTCAGCGCCTTGGCGCCGCCGATGACGGGGGTCATCCCGACGTTGCAGCCGTGCGCCACCAGCAGCGCGGCGATCGAGATGGGAAGGTCGGCCAGCCGGGCCGCTTCCCCGGTGATGGAGGTGAACGCGGCATCGGCGCCGGTCCAGGAGAACACCTCCAGCAGCACCTCGGGCAGGTCCACCCGGGGCATCATCGCCTCCACCGCCTCCCGCAACGCCACCAGGCTGTCGGGTTCGGGGACCGGTTCCAGCGCCGCCAGATGCAGCCGCCCGTCGGCGCCCATGCTCGCGCTGGTGTTGGCCGGCAATCGCCCGGCGACCTCCCGGTAGGCCGCATCCAGCGCCTCAGCCTGCCGAGCCATGTAGGTGCCAGGCTGCTCGGGCAGGCGCAGGCTGGCCAGCACCGTGGGCCGCAGCGCCTCCCACGCCGGGCCCTGCAGGAGTTTGGCGCCCGGATCACCCCACTTGGAGGAGTTGATCGCGAAGATCTCCCGGCGGCGCAGCAGCCGGTGGAAGGCTTCCAGCACACAGAACGCGTACGCCTTCCAATCCACCAACCCTTCTGCCAGGTGAGGCGCTCGCAGCACCAGGCGCCGCCACGACCCCGCCAGCAGCGAGACGTCGATCTCATCAGGGGTAACGCGCTTGCGTCCCATCAAAGCGGGCAGCGTCCGCAAAGCGGCTAGCACCGGCCGACCCTCGGCGGTGGCTCCGAACTCGATCACCTCACACAACCGCGGCAGGAAGGGCCGCACCATAGCGAAGCGGCCCACGAGCATCGCCCGCCACGCCTCGTCGGCATCTGAATCGGCCGGCGGGGTCAGCTCAATGATCGCCTCAAGGGCCGCGGTCAGCTGCTGGCGCGGCACGACCGCCTCGATCGCGGCCCACACCTCATCGACCGATGCCACCCCCGCCGCGAGGACCTCGCCGGTGACGACATCGACCTGGTCATCGGTGGCCTCGATCAGCACCCGCACCGCCTCGGCCAGCGTGGCCGAGGCCCGCTCCACCCGCGGCAGTGTGCGCAGCTTCTCCTTCGACGACTCCCGCTCGGCACGCGCCAGCAGCCGGGTGGCGATCAGCAGATCCAGCAGATCCAGAGCATCATCGACCGACCTGGTGGTCAGGTGCACCACCGTCGCCAGCAGCGTGGCGAGCTTGCGCTCGGCAGCGTGCCGATCGATCAGCGTGGCCTTGCCGTCCATGCCGTAACGCCATAGCTCAGCCAACCGCCGCGGCGGGATCACCGACACATCCACCTCACCGACGCCAAGCGCGGCGATCTCCGCCACCCGCTCCAGCGCCCGCTCCATCTGTGGACCCGAGGCCTTCACCACCGGACGGCGCAGCCGCTCCAGCGTAGAGACCCTCGCCCCGGCCGGCACCTCCACCAGCTCGGCCAGCACCCGCCGTTGTTCATCATTCAGCAGATCATGCAGGGTGTCCCACAGCCGCTTTGTGGCCTTCTCCCGCTCCCGGGCCACCAGCCGCGCCAGCCGATGCACCCCCGGCATCAACACCGGGCGAGTGCGCAACTCGGCCACCGCCGCATCGAACAGCGCCTTGGGTCCCTCCCCCGTGGTGAACGCCCGCGCCGAAATCCACCGTGCCAGCTTCGGTTCGACCTCGGCGAAGTCGACCCATCCGCCGGCCTTCTCGATCTCCCCGGCATGCGTACGCGCGGTCCCATCACGCTGGCCGTACAGCTTGATGCACGACAAGTCGGCGATGCCCAACTGCTGAGCGAGGTAGTCCACGACCTCGGCAGGGACCTGACGAGGGTCGGGGAGAAACCGCCGTAGGAACCGGACTACACCGAGCTGGACAGCGAATCCGAGCCGGTTGTGATCTCTGCGCTTGGCATCGATCGTCTGGCGATCGGCGTCATCGAGGAAGAAGTACTTCTCCAGCTGAGCGCGCGTAGGCGGCCCCTGAAACGAGGCGAACCCCGCAGCCTGTTCATCGGACAAGAACTCGACCGGCACCGTGAACCTCCGTAGGTCAACGACAAGACCCTCGAAGGCTTCCGTTAGCGATCACCAGCGGTCAAACCGATGCCCACCAGGACAAACGCTTAGCGCACGATCCGGTTCCGATGTTCCTCAGACCCCTGTACGGGCACGAGTGCGCCCGGCACGATGACGTCGCCGTCGGTGTCGAACGGGAGCCCGGTCCAGGCCCGCGCCACTGCGATAGCGATCCGGCGACCAGCATGGAGACGGGCGCGAGGCCGATGACGTGGCCGCCGCACCGCGTCGGCCATCTCCTGCAGCCGGGCGAGCAGGCCGTGCAGTCCCGTCGGTCGCGGGGGTGGTGGTGCTGGCCACGAGGCGGGCAGGGGCTCCAGCAGCAACCGCATCACCATGCCAGCACCGTAGTGCGCGGCCGGGCGCGAGGGCATCGGGTCAGAGATCCTCGATATAGCCGGCGGCGATGTCGTCGGGCGGGTTGGTGTACAGGCGCAGGTAGCGGTCGTTGGCGTGGCCGAGGCGGCGTTCGAGTTCGGCGCGGTTGTGGCCGGAGGCCTGGGAGAGCTGGAAGGCGAAGGTGTGGCAGGCGTCGTGCGGGCGCAGGGCGCCGAGCTTGCGGTCGGGGTCGGGCGTCTGGGCGTCGTGCAGGCGGCCGATCTCGCCGACGATGGTGTTGACCGAGCGGGGTGACAGGCGGCCGTCGGGGCGGCGGACGGCGATGGAGGCGGCCGACAGCAGCAGCGCCACTGCCCCGGTGCTGGCGGCGGCGTCGCCGGGCCGCTCCTGGGCGAGGTAGTCGGCCAGCGCCTGGCGGGCGTCGCGGCCGAGGAAGACGGTGCGGCTGGTGCGGCCCTTGCCGCGTACGCCGGTCAGGCGCACCTTCTTGGCCTGGCGCAGCCGGTCGGGGTCGGCCGGCTCCAGCTGGTCCAGGTCCAGGCCGACCACTTCGGCGCGGCGCAGCCCGGTGCCGAACAGCAGGTAGATGATGGCCCGGTCGCGTAGCGGGCGGGCGTGGGCGTGGGCACGCGCGACGGCGCCGCGGTGGCGGCGGCCCTTGAGCTCGTGGAAGGTCTCGATCCGGTCCACGATGTTCTTGACGGTGCGCACCTGGGCGGCGGCCAGCGCGCGCGGCTGCGGAGCGGGCAGCGGCAGCAGGGCGACCTTCTTGGTGGGGTCGCCGTGGCGCAGCAGGCCGGCGGGGGCGTGCGCGGTGATCCAGGTGAACAGCGCCGAGACGTGCGCGAGGTGGTTGTTGACGGTCGTCGGCGCCATCGGCGCCGGTGTGCCGTCGCGGCCGCGGTTGCCGGCGGCGGCCAGATGGTCGCGCCAGGCGGCGACTTCGCGCGGGGTGACGGCCGAGAGCCGGTCGTGCCCGAGGCCGCCCGTGATCCAGGCGGCGAAGCGCTGGAGATGCCGGAAGATCTTGGCAGTGACCTCCGCCGAGCGGACCCCGCGCACGGCCAGATCGAGATAACGCTCCATCCACGCCGGCAGGCTGTCGTCGGCCGGATCGAGGCGCCCGGACAGCCCGACCACCTTTCGTGAAGTGATTTCGGCGCGATCCGGGTCCGGGCCGAGCGAGGCCGAGCTGGGGGTGGAGGACGGCATGGAGCCAGATTAGTTCATGGAAGGGCTGTTTCCTGAAGTGACCTGACTCGTCGCTTGTTCGCTCGACGTGGGGTCCGGTCTGGGTGCCGCCACCGCTGAGTCGTCGATTTGCCCGTGGGATCAGTTGGTAAAAGCAATCTGGGTGCGGTGATGCTTGGGGGTGTCGATCTCGTCGAGCAGGGCGATGGCGAAGTCGGCGTAGGAAATGAGGCCGGTGCCCGCAGGGCCACCGGTCCGGTAGTGGCCGACTCGTGGACCGTCGTGGTCGAAATTTCCGGTGGGGCTGGCGTACACCCAATCGAGGCTGCCGGCGGTGGAGCGCAGAACCTGCAGTCCTGCGGCATGGCCCTCGGAGAACGGCCGATACTCGGGCGGGAATTCGTCCGTGTCCATGAGCCGCACCCCTGGTTCGGTCTCCAGGAGGGTGCCAAGGCCGACCACCAGCAACCGGCCGACTCCGGCACGGGACAATCCGTCCAGCAAGGCCGTGGCCGCGCCGACATAGAAGCTGTCGGGCGACGCTTCGGCGTCATAGACGGCGCTGATCGCCGCATCGTGGCCGGCGGCGACCGCGGCGACGCTGTCCGCGTCCGTGACATCACCCGCCACGACCGCCACCTCATCGGCCGTCAGGTCGCCGTACTTGGCCGGATCACGGACCACCGCGGTGACCTGGTGGCCACGCATGCGAGCCTCGCCGACCGCCGCGCGGCCGGCCTTGCCGCCGGCACCGACAATAACGATCTTGCTCATCTGGATACTCCGTTCTGTCCGGCAGGCAAAGTCACCCGCCACTGCTCCGAACGGTATCCGGAAGATACTTGTTACTTCAACGGTACTGAGTTAGCGTCAGGATAGTGACTGTGCCACTCGACCCTGAGATGTTCGACCCGGCCTGCCCATCCAGCGTCATGCCGATCCGGATCGGCGAGAAATGGTCAGCGATGGTCCTCATCTGCCTGGAGCACGGCCCTCGCCGGTTTACTGAGATCCGCACCCCGCTGCGCGGGATCACGCCGAAGGTGCTCACCGAGACACTACGCGCGCTCGAACGCGACGGGCTGATCACCCGCACCGCCTACCTGGAGATCCCACCCCGGGTCGAGTACGAGCTGACACCGCTGGGCCGCACGCTGCTCGAACCGATCGCGGCCTGCCGCGTCTGGGCACAGAACCATCTTCCCCAGCTGCTCAAGGCACGTGAAACCTACGACCATCGGATCTCCCGCTGATGGTCGAAGCGCGTCCTGGTCCGCTCGGTGTACCTCCTCATACAACGGATCGACGATGCGGAACTGCCCGGCCACGAAGTCGATGACCGAGGCCGGCACGCCGCAATCCTCCAGGAGCGCCCCGGCCCACCGAACGGTGACGAGCTGAAGGCCGAATCCGAGCCGAGTGGCGTCGCGCTTCCGGCGATCAGGTCGCGCTCTTCGTCCAGGATCGCCCATTGCTCGACCAACTCGTCGATGTGCATCGGGGGGTGTTTCATGACCAGAGCACACCCATCGCAGCCGTGCGGCACGCTGGGCGGAGCCATGTGATCGCCCTGGTCAGCGACACGACTATCCCTTTCTCTCGTACTTGGTCTGCCCCCCAACAGCGGGCTGGACGCTGCGGCGAGGCGCGGCCGGCGGGCAAGGCAAGCGCCGGCGCCGCGCTGGTCGCCGAACTCCTCGCCCTGGCCGAGCAGTGCACGCGCGTCGTCAAGCGCTTCCCGCATCTGGTGCAGCTGGATGTCACGCAGCAGGCCGATGCCCGTGTCGCGTTGGACGATCTGGACGTGTTCATGAAATGGGCACGCCAGGTCACCGCCATCCGCGCGGTCGGCGTCCCGGCGCAGCGTCGTGCTCGGCGCGAGAGCGTGACCACGTGATGGACGAGACGATCGGCAGCGTGACGGGCAGCGTGACGGACGGGGACCCGCCCGAGCAGGCCATCGAGCGCGAGGGCGACGACGGCGAGGATGCCCTCGGCGCGGACATCGCCCAGTTCGCCACCTTGGAGCGCAAAGGCCCGTGGATGCTGGCCTACCTGGTGGCCAGGCGGGTCGCGCCTGGCGACGGCGACGGAGTCCGGCTCGAACATCAGTCCAGGTGTTTCGGCCGAAACACCTTCCGGCGCATCAGCGCCCGAGAGTTCGCCCGCCGGACCGGCACCAGCGCCAAGCGCGTCATGGCTCTTTGGGAGGCATGGAACCGGCTGGCCGCTGACGGGGTCGTCCCGCATGCCATGGACCTGCAGCCGGGCGCGGATGTCGAGCTTCCCGACGTCGAGCAGTATCCGTTCTTCGGCAAGAACGGATACTACCGCAGCTGGGAGGCCAGGCCCATCTCAGCTGAGCGGCGCGAGGCGATCGAGCGGGAGGCGGCCAAGGCCGGGACTCGCCCCTCGGCCATCAGCTACGTCATCGGCCACCCGACGGCGGTCAAGACCGCCCTGCTGGCCGATGAGGCGACCCGGGCGGCGGCGCGGGAGGCCCTGGAGGAGTTCGAGGCCCGCCAGGCCGCCGCCGATGCGGCCGACCGCGCCGCGGCCGCCGAGGTCACCAGGCAGCGCCAAAGCGAGTACGACAGCGCCCAGCGCGCCGAGCGGGAGGCCTTCGCCGCCCAAGCCCGCGCGGCCGGTGACGGATCCGAGGCCGATGCGTCCATGGACGTCTTCCATGCCATGGCCGAGATCCGCATGGCCGCCTCACGGGCGCTGTCGCTGCTGCACAAACAGCAGATCCGCTTCACCGCCGACCGCGCCCAGGCCATCGCCGAGCTCTGCGACGGCGCCGAGGCGGCCATCACCGCCGTCCGCGACCTCGCCACCGGCTCCGCCCTGGACGACGCCGCGCTGGCGAAGTTCCTGGACGAGAACGGCAAGCTGCTGTGAGCCCGCAGCGGGCATCACGGCGGACATCGCGGCACGGCGCGATGGGCTGGACGCAGGCCGAGACCGACGTCGCGGACGTGATGATCTGGCTGCGCAGCAACCACGGGCGCGAGGTCAGCTACGCCGACATCGCCGCCGGAGTCGGGATCCCCGACGGCCGCCGGCTGCGGCGGGCTGTCGGGGTCGTCCGCGTGATCGCGGCCAACCGGGGCGATCGTCTGGAGCGCTTCATGCCGTCGACCGACCCCGCCCGGCGCGACTCTGGCCGGCGCCGGGTCTTCGTCACCCGCTACATGCGCCGGGGCAACGGCGATGAGTTCAGCGCCCGCGACGCGATGGCCGCCGCACGAGCGGCGATGACATCGGTGAAGGACATGCACCGCGCCACCACCTTCGAGGCCGGCAACCCTCACTCGATCGCGCGCAAGGAGTTCGAAACGATGGCCCAAGCCGCTGACGAGTGCATCACGAAAGTCGCCGGTCTCGACAAGGTTGGCCCGCAGGTGGTCCGGCAGGAGAAGAACACCAGCCTGCTGTCCCAGATGATCGCCGATCTGGAAGCCCGCCTCACCGAACCGGCGGCAGGCTGACCAGGGCCTACCGCCCCTTAACGAGCAACCAGGAGCCCCACCATGACCACGCTCGAACGCACCCTCGCCAAAGCCCTCACGGAGATCGTCATCAGGCTTGATCTCAGCGAAGATGACGCCATCGCGCCCGGGGCCGTGATGGAGGTGCTCGCGCCGGTGATCGCCCTCCTGCAGGACCTCCCCGGGCAGGACCGGCGAGCCCTCGTCGAACTGATCAACCAATGCGCCCAGGAGGAAACCGACCCTGACCGGCACCTGACGGCTTGGGAAACGCCCGAAACCCTGGGACTCCTGGCCTGAGGGCGTCACTGCTCAAGGCGTCCGGCCAAAGTGCCCTGATGAAAATAGACGCACCAGCCAGTCTCCGTTACCGATACCTCGCCGTGGCCCTGCTGCCCCCCTGAACGTCTAACAAAACCAGCCAAAGTTGCGGCACCACCAGTTCTCGTCCTCAGACAGGGTTTTGTAGGCGGCCTCGAGGTCTGGGGAAGCCGCCGGGTCCTCGATCAGCTGTTCAACGCTGAGGGAGATGGAGGCCTGCGCTGCGGCGGCCGGTAACGCCACAAGGCAGGTGAACATTGCGACGACACTGGCCGTGACGAGCATGAAACGTTTTAGGGACATGAAGTAGAATTCCCCTTGCATCTGATGATACCCCGGCAGGCGGACAAGCTGGGCAGGCCTCGCCCGTGTGGGGTGGCCATATTGTCCGGGTAGGCGACTTTTTTCGCCGAGAGCAATCTTTTATGGGCAGAAAAGGAAAGTCAAGCTGGTTTGGGTATCTGCTAAGGGCGCACCTCGTTAACCTCAATTCGTCAGGGGCTTGTTGACATTCATCGAGTCCGCGGTCTTTGCCCGTTATGACCTGGTGCGTGCAACGCTGGTGCAGCGCCGACCACCCTCGGCCCGTCGTCGCTCCACGGTCAGGTGCTACTCATCCGTGACCCCTACGCGGCGATGTCACGGTTGCCTGCATGCCTTACGTGCCCGACAGACCTTCATGCGGCTGACCAGCTAGTTCGCTTGACAACCCCAGATAACGATGGGGCTCGGGAATCAAGGAACTGGAGAACATACCCCCTAAGGCGCTCAGCCGGACACGGACGAACGCCTTCGCCGACGCCGAGCCGTCGGGACGCCGGCGAAGCCTGCCGCTCGTAGTGCTGTCGCCC
>NZ_JBGNUV010000041.1:0-8909 GCF_041950525.1 Nonomuraea sp. GTA35
GCGTACGGCTTGCGTTCACTCACCCGGCCATCTCAACACGTCCACGCCCACCAGGCAGGCATAACGCTACAGATTCACTCGATCACACTATGACATCAGGGGCATCGACCCGCAGACCGCCCTCTCACTCATCACGCGGGTGCCCTGGGCCGCCGGGACGAACAGGGTCCAGCCGAGCTCGGAGCCCCACTCGTGGGCGATGGCGGGTTCGAGACGCTTGCCGTCCGCGGTGACCGCGCCGTCGTGCAGGCACCGGACCACCCCGGTCTCGGCCGGGGACAGGCAGGTCGCTGCGTCCTGCCCAGCGGCGCACTCGAGCGTCGCGGGGTCGAAGTGACACAGGCGCGGGTCGTCGATCAGTCCGTCCTTGAGGCCGTAGAGGTCGTCGCAGGCGGCCAACGCGGGCCAGAGCCGTTGTTCTTAAAGTCCACGTGCTGCTGATTGTTCGACGGCAGGGCGGCCCGTAGCGAGTTCGGGCACGCTTGTAGATCGTGGAGCGGCTAACGTTCAGCAGCCGGGTGATCGAGGACACGGTGGCGTCGGGCTGGGTGAGCGCAAGGCGCGGGCGTGCCGGATCAGCTCGCGGACGAACTCAGCAAGGGCGGCGAAGACGTGGAAGACGAGTCGGCCGCACTTCGCGACGGTTACGGCGCGGTCGAACCGTCGCGCCTCCTAGACGTGACGGTGCGAAGCAGATGCTGATCTCGTGCAACAGGTAGGCGCACTTTTTGATCCTTGGGTTTGTGGAAGATTTCGACGAGTTCATCCAGGCACGGGGAGACGCGCTCCTTCGCTACGGCTACGTGCTTGCCGGGAACTCCGAGGACGCGGCCGATCTCGTGCAGGAGGCGCTGGCACGACTGGGTGATGCCTGGTTCCGTGTGCGCCAGAAGAACGACCCCGAGGGGTACGTGCGCACGATCATGGTCAGACTGCACGTCAAATCGTGGCGTCGCCGTCATCGTGAGGACCTGGTCGCCGCCGTCCCTGATCATGGCGGACTCGACCAGTACAGCGACGCCGCCTTGTGGGCCGCTCTTCAGGAGCTGCCCCGCAGGCAGCGAGCTGTCATCGTTCTTCGCTACTACGAGGACCTGCCGGACCAGGAGATCGCCGAGATCCTCGGTGTCTCCCGAGGGACCGTACGCAGCCAGGCCGCCCGCGCCTTGGACAAGCTCCGGATCAAGCATGCTTTTCAGGAGGCACGATGAGAGACGAACAGGATCTGATCCAGACCCTGCGCGCAGCCGCCGATCAGGTGAATCGTTGCGATCTCTCGGAGGGCGTGGCCAAGCGACGGCGCGCAAGGCGTACCAGGCACCGGGTGCAGGTTTTGCTCGCGGCGGTGGCAGTGGTGGCGATCGCGGGTAGCGTGACGGCAGTCCTGTCCGGCAAGGACCGGAAGGAACCTGAACCCGCCGTGGCGGTCAGCCCTTCTCCGTCCGTTTCCGAGGCGTTCGTGCCCGAGACGAAGCCGGTCGCCGAGTTGTGGCCACAAGCGGTGCTCAAGGTCCCGATGAAGAACTCGGAAGGTTGGAAGGTGTACCCGGTGACCGGCCTGAGTGCCACTGAGGTGCTGCTGGTCGCGAATTCCCGGTTCGAGAAAGCCGGGCGGCTCGAGATGTTCGACTCGACCTCGGGGAGGAGCCGCGTGCTCGGTTCCATCCCCAGTCCCCAGAAAAAGTACTACCCCCAGCTGTTCGCGGTGGGTTCTGAGTACATCGCATGGTTCGGAGAAACGCCCCAGGACTCCGATGACTGGGCGGATTTCTGGATCATGCCCAGACAGGGCGGCACAGCCCGGCGCGTCGGCGAGGTCGACGCCGACGTCGAGAAGATCGCCGTCACCGACGGCTTCGTCGTGTGGTCGGTGCGGGAAGGCGGCATCTACCGCATGCCGCTGAGCGGTGGTGCCCCCGAGCGGCTGCCCGGCACTGACGGGCTCCACCTGACGGCCTGGCCGTGGGCCGCAGGCCGGGCCGGCGAGCGCCCGGACGCGAACCAGAATCGTCTCGTCAACCTGGAGACCGGCCAGTCATTCGATGTCTCGCTGCCCGAAGGTGTGCAGGCGATGCAGTGTCATGCGCAGTGGTGCGTCGGCGCCCTGGACGGGCACGTGATCAGGCAGCGCATCGACGGGTCCGAGCGCGAGAGCCTGCCTCAGGGGCTGCGCCTGAACCACATGCGCTCGCTGCTGGGTGACCGATACGCGGTGTTCAGGGTGTATGACCCGGATCGCAACAAGACCGGGGTGCCGATCGCCGTGGTGTACGACCTGGAGACCGGCGTGTTCGCCGGAATCGGCAGACGGTCGGGCGGCGTGCTGTCCGGCAACATGGCGGTGGGCGCGTCATCCTCCGCGCCTTCCGCCACCATCTACTGGGACGCCGACGAGAAGTCTCACGAAGAGTGCGGCCACACCACCGGTTGCGCCGTCAAGACGCGTGGTGGCGGTAAGGAGTACACCGTGGTGAACCTGAGGGCCGTTACCCGATGACCACCATCGTTATCTGAGGTTGTCAAGCGAACTGGCTGGCCAGCCGCTTGGACGTCTGCCAGGCGCGTAGGCGAGTAGACCCAGCATGCCGAGCACGATGTGGTCCCGGCGCGAAGGCACTCAAGCATCTGGAGGGGGCTGGCCCCGAAGCGTGGGCACCGGCTGTCATGCGGCGAGCAGCACTCTATCGACGGTCTGCTGCTCGTAGTCGATCGGGCTCAGGTAGCCGAGGGCGGAGTGCCTTCTGCGGGTGTTGTAGCGGGCGATCCATCTGAAGACGGCCAGGCGGGCCTCGCGTGCCGAGGACCAGTGCTTGGCGCCTTGAAGCGTCTCGCGTTTCGGGGTGGCATTGCAGGACTCCGCGGCGGCGTTGTCGGCGCTGGACCCGACGCCGTCCATGGACTGGCGCACGCCGAGCTCGGCGCAAACTCTGGAGAGCTCGGCCGAAGTGCACTGGACCGATCTGCTCCGGGGACCACTCGTTGTCGAGCAGTTCGATCACCATCTGGCGCAGCACCGGGTTGTCCTGCAGGGCGGACGGTTTTGGGCGGCGTGCCCGCTCTTGAGCGCGTTGCTCAGCGACTGACCGCGGACATCACGCCGATCAGGGATGATCTCCCTCACTTCACCCGTCTTGTCGCTCTATGCTGTCCACGCCGTCCGGTACCAGGTGATCCGCTGAACCCGCCCAGCAGCGGATGCCCGACTCAGGCGGGACAACGGTCGATTGCTGACTGGCCGGGAGGTGCCAAGGGGCAGGCCGATGACGCTAGGGTGCCGCGTCATGCAACGTTTGTCAGCTGCGCTTGCAGGTGCGGTGATCGGAGCAGTCTTCGTTCTCGGAGTCGAAGACACTCTGGGCACGCCCGCGGCAGTCGTTCTTCGGGTGGCTGCCGCTGTGCTGCTGGCCGGTGTCGCGGTCATGTGGCTTCTCGGTATCAAGGTAGCCCAGGAGGGCGGCACCGTAGTGGAGAGCGGCGGCGTCCTGCGGCGCAGGTACGCCGTCGTCGTCGCGGCCGAGGTCGTACTGTTCCTCGGCGGCCACACCCTGCTCGGTGACGCAGGATCGCCGGACCGGGGCGCCGCGGCGTGGGCGGCGTCCGTGGCGGGCGTGCACTTCCTCGTGCTTGTCGCAGTGTGGCGGGAAGGCGGCCCCGCGATCCCCGGCGTGATCCTCATCCTGATCGGCGTCGCGGGGCTCGCCGTGGCCGACGCGCCGGTTCCCGAGTGGGTACCCGGGCTGGTCGGCCCGCTGGCCGGGGTGACCATTCTGGGCGGATGCGCCGCCAGTTCCTGGCGCACGCTGACGTCCATGCGGGAGCCGGGCCTGCGCTCGCTGAGAAGTGGCGGGGATGGACCGGCACGGAGATCCGGCGGCGGCCCCGTCGATGGCTCGTAGGCGCTGCCCGTCGTGACGGTCGAGACGTACGGGCGCTCATCGCCAGTCGCGGCACTCGGCTGCGAATGAGATAGAGGTGGTCGCATAGTGAACTGTCACCGATTCTCAGTGTCGACAAGCCGCACTAGTAACGCTCCGTATGCCTCGTCGGCGGTGACGTTGAGGTTCTCGAGGGGCTTGCCGGTCCCGCTCGGGCAAGTCCTGCGGCAGGCTCGGTCACTGCGGTGGATGCCTGTGGTCCGCAGAGGCCTCCAGCCACTGGTTCAGGCTGTCCACGACCTCGGTGATATCGTTGGTGCCCATCTGCTGCTGGAAGGCCGCGCAGTTGTCCGCCCGGTCGTCGATGAGCATCGCGTCGACGAAGGTCATGCTGGTTTCGACAGTCTGAACTGGACCCGATTGTCACTAGATTCGGGCGCCAGGGAGCGTTCATCCGTACATGATCTGTGCACAGGGCATCACGAAACGGCCGCGCAAGAACCGCGCACGCCAGCACCCCAGGGCGGCGGTCACCTTGCTGTGCAGCAGGGCCCCCGCGATCGGTGCCGCCATTGGTCTCGGTGCTGGGCTCGCTCGGCACCCGGCACGGCGCCGACAACATCACCGGGACGGGCCCCACTCGCAGCGGCGGGGGCGCCGCTGGTCAGGGGGCGGTCGTTGTGGTGGGTGCTTACAGCGATCAGTTCTCCTCGCCAGTACGGTTGGCGGCCAGCTCGGCAAACGGCAGCGGGTGGTCGGGGCAGGTGCAGTGGGTCAGGTTGTCGCAGCCGGCGCTCACCACCGCGCTCAGCGCCGCCCGGATCGTGGTCAGGTCGGCATGCTGTTCAACCCCCGCATCCCGGCCGATCGCGGCGTACAGATCGACCTTCGACGAGAGCATGAGGACGCTCCTTCAACACGAAGCGCATCCAGCATCTCACTGTAAGCCACGCCATGCGGTCAAACTCACGAACAACGACTTCACCGGAACGGGCTGCGGTCACACCTCACGAGCAACCGCGGTCAATTCTGCCGAACCAAACCACGTGCGTTCCGCAACGTCGCCGCCGACGGCGAGATCGCCGGCTTTCAGCTCCTTCTTCGCATGCCTAACTACCGAGGGTGTGGGGAAGCCTGATTGACGGCGTGGCCATCAGGGTCGGCGCCCGCGAGTGGGACGCGGAACAGCCTGTGTGGACCCTCCAAGGACGCACCTTCACCATCGCCGAACTGCGGGCCTCCACCGACGTCCGCTGGCAGCTCGACGATCCGGCCACGATCTTCGTCCCGCACCCCGGGTGGCCTGCGGCCCGGCGGCCACGACGTCGCCGTGGACATCGCCCTGCACGCTCTGTATATCCCGGCGGGGTTCCAGCCCTCCGTCTTCATGCCGAGCGGAAGGTCACGCTGAGAGAGCATGAAGTACGGCGTCTCGCTGTACAGCTACACCGGCGATATGAACACGTCCTCACCCTGGACGACGCCATGGCCCACATCGCCGACCTGGGCGCCATCGGATCGAGATCCTCTGCGGGGGGAACATCGGCGGCTACCCCGCGCCCGCCGACGACGGAACGACGCCTGGCACCCCGGTCTCGCCCGGCACGGGCTGGAGGCCACGAACTACGGTTCCTGGATCGACTCGCGCATGTGGCGGGACCGCGACCTGACGGTCGAGGAGGGCTCGGCGATGCTCGCCCGCGGCCTCCGGCTGGCCTCGACGCTGGGCTTCACCAGCGTGCCGCCGGAGATCGGCGTGGTGTCGATGGACCTGCGGCCGCACCCGATCTGGGAGCCGGTGATCGAGCGCAACCTTGACCTGGCCGCCGAGCGGGGCATCGTCATCTGCCCTGAGATTCAAGCGCCCACCCCGATCAGACACCCGGTCGTGGACGGCTACCTCGCCTTCATCGAGCGCACGGGAACGCCCTGCTTCCGCATCCTGATCGACATGGGGGGAGGGCTGGCGCAAGCCGCTCACCGTCCCCATGGAGGACCTGGTGGCGGTCCTGCCGTACGTTGCCTTCGTGCAGGCCAGGTTCTTCGACATCGACGACGACCTGAACGACCGGCAGATCCCCTGGCGGGAGATCGTCCAGACCCTGGTCGAGCACGGGTACGACGGTTACCTGTCCAGCGAGTACGAGGGGGATCGGGCGCCGTGCCGCCCGATCGAGCAGGTGCGTCGCCAGCACACCCTGCTCCGGAGGCTGGAACGCGAGCTCCGCGAAGAGGCCTGACCGCGGCGCAGCACGTCCGCGCGGGCATCCTCGGCGGCGGGTTCATGGCCGCGGTCCACAGCCCGGCCGTGCGTGCCGCGGGCGCACGGCTCGCCGGAATCGCGTCGTCGAGCCCGGCCCGCTTGGCGCAGGCGGCCCGCGACCTCGGGGCCGAGACGGCGTACGCGACCGCGGCGGAGCTGATCGCCGCCCCGTCCATCGACATCGTGCACGCCTGCACGCCCAACGCGACCCACTACACGCTCGCCGCCCGCGCTGGAGTCGGGCAAGCACGTCGTCTGCCAGAAGCCTCTCGCGCTCACCGAACAGGAGGCGGGCACGCTGGCCGGCCTGACGAAGCGGCGCGAACGGGTGGCCGCCGTCCGTTCGTTCACCGCCACCACCTGATGGCGCAGGAACTGCGCGCCCGCGTGCGCGGCGGCGAACTCGGCAGGCTCGTCACCGTGCACGGCACGTATCTGCAGGACTGGTTGCTGGAGGCGGACGCGGGCAACTGGCGCGTCGACGCCGTGAACGGCGGACGCTCGGGCCTTTGCCGACATCGGCTCGCACCTGGTCGACCTCGTGGAGTTCATCACGGGGGAACAGGTGAGCGCACTGAGCGCCGCCACCGCGATCGTCCACCCCGACCGCAGCGCAGGACCGGTTTCCACCGAGGACGTCGTCGCACTCACCGTGCGCCTCACCGGCGGCGCGGTGGGCACACTCCTGGTGTCGCAGACGGCGGCCGATCACCACAACGTCCTCAGGATCGAGCTCGTGGGCCTCTTGAGCACGATGGCCTTCGTCCAGGAGGTCCGGAGACGCTGCGCATCGGGCGGCGGGGGACGGTCCCGGTCGTCTCACGCGGTCCTGGACCGCTGTCGATCCTGCCCGCCGGGCACCCGATGGGCTACCAGGACGCCTTCAACGCGCGTTCGTCCGCGACGTCTACGCAGGCATCGCGGGGGAGTTGCTTAAGCGGGTGCCGACGTTCGACAACGGATCGCGGAGGAATGTGGTCACCTCGGCCGTGCTGAGGTGGGCGAGACGTCCGCCTGGGTGACGATTAGACGATGGCGGGCCAGCGGCCGCCCGCCAACGGGGAGCGGATCGCGCTCTGCGGGGTGAGGCGCCGTAGTTGTAGAGCGGTGCGTGACAGCTGGTGCTCCAGTGCCTGGTTGCGCCTGGGCCTGTGGCCGGTGAAGGTGGCGATCTGAGGTGTCGTTGAACGGGGTCTGAAACGCTTCTCGCCGCTCGATCCAAGTAGAGGTGTAAGGGCGAACGACGAAGGGAGCGAGGCCTGTGCGCCTCCACGAGGACCCCGTGGCCTTTGAGGCCTTCTATCGCCGTCACGTCGATGCCGTCATGCGTTTCGTGGTCCGGCGGGTGAGCGATCCTCACCTCGCCGCTGACCTGACGGCGGACATCTTCCTGGCGGTGCTGGACTCGGGGCACACCTACGTGCCCGGCCGGGGTAGCGAGCTCGCTTGGCTCTACGGCATCGCACGTAACGTCGTATCCGCCCAGCACCGCAAGGCGGCCATCGAGGCGCGGGCGGCCAGCCGCGTCGCCGGTCGCCGGCTGATGGACGACGACGATCTCACCAGGATGGAGGAGCGGATCGACGCCGAGCGCCGGATGCGCAACGCCTTGAAGGCCATGCAGGCCCTTCCCGGAAGCGAACGCGCTGTGCTGGAGCTCGTCGCGATCGATCAGCTCACCGTCACCGAGGCCGCCAAGGCTCTGGGCATCAGGCACGTGACCGCACGCGTCAGACTGCACCGCGCCCGGCGCACCCTCAAGAACATCGCCTCGCCATCGGCCGCGTACCAGGAAGGACGGATATGACCAGCTTCGAAGATCGCCTTCTGCGTGCGCTCAAGGACGAGATCACGACGAGAAGGGCAGAAGATCGAATGACAACTGTGACACCCGTACGACGCACCCGGCGCATCGTGGGACTGGCCGCCGCGGTGGCGGCGGCCGCCACGGCCGTGGCGATGGTGACCGGCGTGACTGGCAGCGCGGCGTACGCGGTCTCCAAGGGCTCGGACGGCACCGTCGAGGTGCAGATCAACTCGTTCGTCGACCCCGAGGGCCTGGAGTCCGAGCTGGCCGAGGCCGGGATCACGTCGGTGGTGGACTACCTGCCCGCAGGCCAGACCTGCAAG
The DNA here is from genome assembly GCF_041950525.1 of Nonomuraea sp. GTA35. NCBI lineage: Bacteria > Bacillati > Actinomycetota > Actinomycetes > Streptosporangiales > Streptosporangiaceae > Nonomuraea > Nonomuraea sp. GTA35. The sequence goes on from NZ_JBGNUV010000041.1 coordinate 8,269, forward strand.
CAGCCCCGGGGCGAGAACGGGGCCGCGGACGGGAAGTTCGCCGCGGGCATCAGCAAGGCGGGTGACGGGATCGCCTTCGAGATCAAGGAGGGGGAGGTCCCCGCGGACTCCACGCTGGTGCTGGCCGTCACCAAGAGCGAGGACGGCGACTCCGAGCCGCCGTCCACGGTCTCCCTGCAGATCGTCAAGGGGACGGTCGCCCCCTGCGAGCCCACTTCCGCGCCCACGATCCCGCCCGCTGACAACGAAACCGGCGCAACCACGGACAAGCAGGACAACGGCCCCACCCTCGACCAGGGTACGGAGGAAGGACAGGGCGTCACCAACAAGAACGACTGACCGCCCCATCCGAACGGCTCCTCACCCACAGAGCCGTGACTTCTCACCGGTAGACCGCTGGTCCGGCGACCTCCCGCCGGAAGAAAGCGAGTCCGCCCGGCGGCCCCTCCCGAGCAGCGGGGGCCGCCGGGCCTCCCGTCGTCACGATACGTCATGATCCTATTACGGTCGCTCAAGGCCACCCGGCGAAGACCCGGAGAAGACCAGGGCGGACGCGGTGAATCCGTGCACGTGATTGTGCCCGGCTACCGGCCCCACCTCGCCGGCCGCGAAGACCCCGCCACCCCGATAGCCCCAGCGTG
>NZ_JBGNUV010000042.1:0-7455 GCF_041950525.1 Nonomuraea sp. GTA35
CTGCTCCCACCCTCCCCGGCGACCCCCGGCTCAGGCTGCCTCCAACTTCACCTCGCCGCTACGACGGCGAAGCGACGGCGGTCTTTCACCTCCGTCCGAACAGAACAGCGCCTCGTGGCGCACTGCATCGATTTGAAGATCCGGCCTTAGGCGGCGATCGCCTCACCCAGCGCGGTGGGGTGGCCCTCACGCTGCAGCATCGTCACCGCGTCGTAAGCGCGGACGGTCCCGGTGTAGATCGAGGCGACCACCCGCAGGATGTCCGGCCACATCCGCGCCACCTTGCGCAGGTCGATCCGCCCGCGGGCGAAGGTGTTCAGCGGCCCGTAATCGGCGCCTGCCTCGATCCGCCAGCCCTTCTGGTCGGGCAGGTCCGCCAGCGCGGGCCGGTAGGAGATGTCCAGCAGTTCCAGCAGGCCGAAGGTCAGGTCACTATAAGATCCGGTGTCCGACACGACGATCTCGGGCAGGTCCCCGCCGTCCAGCCCGAAGATGACGTCGACCATGTGCAGGGAGTCGCGGACCGTCCCGGTCACGATCTTCGCGCCCCGCCCGATTCCTTGATCATTGATCGCGTTGAGCCAGGTCATACCGCGCTTGGAGCCGAAAAATTTGCGGTTGGGGCGGGCGAAGGCGGCCGGCACCGGGACCACGAACCGCATCCCGTCGACCGCGGCGACCATGCCGCCGCCCCACGCCTGCGCCAGCGCCAGCGCCAGCCCGGCCTGCCAGTCCACCAGCGGCGCGTTGGCCAGGCTGAGCGTCTCGGGCCGGAAGTAGTTCTGGAACACGTGCGACAGGCGCGAGCGCTCCAGGGCAGGCACGCCGGATTTGGCGATCGGCCGGTAACCGACGTTCATGGACTGCGCGGCCAGGCACGCCGCGATCGAGGTCGGCAGGTCCTCCAGCCGGGAGCGGCCGCCGGAGGCCGCGGTGAACGCCTCCACCAGCCGAGGCTCCCAGCTCATCACCTCCAAGATGACCTCGGGCAGGTCCACCCGCGGCAGCATCGCCGTGGTGCGGTTGCGCAGGTCGATCAGCGACGGCGGCTCCTCGATGGCCTTCACGCCGGTCAGATGGATCTTCCCGGCCTCATCGATGCGGACCTCGGCGTTGGCCTCCAGCCGGCCGCCGGCCTCCCGGTAGGCGATGTCCAGCACGCGAGCGTGGTCGGCCAGCAGCGGCTGCGGATCCTCCGGCAGGCCGAGCGCGGTCAGCACGTCCGGCCGGACCGCTTCCCATACCTCGCCGTCCAGGAGCCGGGCCTGGGGGTTGCGCCACTTGGTGGAGGCCTCGGCGTAGATCTCGCGGCGCTTGAGATGCCGATGGAACTGCTCCAGCAGGCAGAAGGCATACGCGTGTCTGTTCACCGCGCTGCCGTCCTCGAAAGCCGGGTGGCCGAACACCAGGCGCTTCCACGGGCCGGTCACCACGGCCGCCTCGATCAGGCGGGCGGGGATCAGCGGCGCGGGCAGCCGGCCGCGGTAGGCCAGCACGCCGGGAAGCCGCCGCATCGCCGCCAGCACCGGAGCGCCTTCCGCGTTCGCGCCGAAACTGATCACCTTGGGCAGCAGCTTCAACAACCCCGACACCGTGCTGTAGCGGCCGATGAGCTCGCTGCGCCAGTCCTCAGGGTCTGCCGCGTCGGCCGGCAGCACGTTCTCATTCACCAGCACCAGCGCGGCCCGCAGCTCCGCCCGCGAGATCACCGCCTCGATCGCCTCCCACACCTCCGACACCCGCGGCTCTTCCTCCTCACCGCCCCACGAGTCGGAGTCGAACAACGCCTCCACCGCCACCGCCAGGCGGGCCGAGGCCTTGGCCAGCTTCGGGTGCTTGCGGACCTTGTCCTTGTCCGCGGCCGTCTGCGCCTTGTTCAGCAGCTCGGTCGTCATCAGCAGATCCAGCAACTCCAGGGTGTCGTCGACCGACTTGGCCTCCAAGAACGCGACCGTGGCCAGCAGCGTCGCCAGCCGGCGACCATCGCGATGGCGGCGGATCTGCGAGGCGTCCGCGCTCATCCCGTACTTGGCCAGCTCCGCCAACCGGCGCGGCGGCACCAAGCGGTCGGCGCCCAGCTGATTCATGCCCAGCCCCATGACCTCCGCGACCTGATCCAGAGCTTTGATGATGGTCGGCCCGGACGCGCGCGGGACCGGGCCCTTGCGCCAGCGCTCCAGATCCGAGACCCGCGAGCCCGGCGGCACCTCCAGCAGCTGGTCCAGCACATAGCGCTGGCCCACCGTCAACAGCCCCTCCAGAACTCTCCACAACCGCCGCGTCGTCTCATCGCGCACATGCGTGACCAGCCGCGCCAGCGTCGTCACCCCCGGCAGCAGCGCATCGCGATCCCGCAGCCACCCCACCGCGTCGGTGAAGATCGCCTTCGGACCGTCCCCCGTCATCCATGAGCGGGCCGCCACCCACGCCCGCAGCTCCGCCTCCACGGTCCCGAACTCCTTCAGGCCGTACACCCGCCGGATCTCCCACTGATGGTCGAAGCGCGTCTTGGTCCGCTCGGTGTATCTCTTCACACACGACGGATCGGCGATGGCGAGCTGCTCGGCCACGAAGTCGACGACCGAGGCCGGCACGTCCAGGGGATCCTCCAGGAACGTCCCTGCCCACCGGACGGTGACGAGCTGCAGACCGAAGCCGAGCTTCATGTGCTCACCACGGCGACGCTCGATCAGCGCCCGATCCTCATCATCGAGGAAGAACACCCGCTCCAGGTCCGCCCGCGACGGCACCTCCGCATACCGGCCGTACGCAGACGCTTCGTCATCAGTCAAGAACTCCACCACCGGCATACGCCGCAAAGTAGGGCCTACCAGCCCTCAACCAACCGACAGTAGCTGAACCGTTACCCAACCCATCGCCAGGGTGTCGCCCGCCTGCATCGGCGCGTCAGATGGCGATAACCCCGCCCGCGCCTCCCCGCTACCGCCACTGACCGATTGGTTGCTGCTCAAGGGCCTATCCCCGCCCGCCGCCGAGCAGAGTTCGGAAGCCGCCGGGCAGGGTTCGCAGCCGGGTGGGGAGGCGGTCAACGGCGTCGGCGGTATTGCCGCTGGGGACGTCGGTGACGCTGAGCCGGGAGCGGTGGTGGCCGAGCGGGCCGGGCGGCTGGTGCTGAAGAAGCTGGAGCAGGGCGGTGGGCTGGAGGCGCTGGCCAGCGCGCACGAGGCGGTCTCGGCGCATCACGGCAACAACTACCTGCCGCTGCTGGAGCGGCACTACGGCTCGCACCGCTCAGCGCTGTTCACGCTGGTGGACTCAATCGAGTTGGAGGCGACCAGCGCCGAGCGCAGCGTGCTGGACGCGGTGGAGTTCCTGCGCGCCCACCGTAACTCCCGCGCCGCGTACCTGGTGGAGACGGTGACGGTCGAGGAGAGCGGCCCGGACGGCCAGGTCCGCGAGCGCACCCTGTCCATTGAGGTGGAGGCGTTCGCCTCGCAGGCCTGGCGCAAGGTCCTGCGCGATGCGATGCGTCCCGGGCTGCTGGTGCGCCGTCACCTGGAGGTGTGCGTGTTCTCCTACCTGGCGGCCGAACTGCGCAGCGGTGACATCGCGGTGGTCGGCTCGGATTCCTACGCCAACCTGCACGCTCAGTTGATGTCGTGGGAGGAGTGTGGGCCGCATGTGGCGGCGTTTTGCGAGCAGGCCGGCATCCCGGCCGAGGCCAAAGCGCTGACGGCCCATTACCAGAGCCGGCTCGGCGCGATCGCCCGGGAGGTGGACGCTGGCTATCCGGGCAACACCGACCTGACGTTGGAGGGTGGGCGGCCGGTGCTGAAGCGCCGCAAGGGCGCCGATCGGCGGGAGTTGGCGATCAAGCTGGAGGAGGCCATCCACGACCGGCTGCCGCAACGCGCGCTGCTGGACATCTTGACCCGGACCGCGTACCTGCTGGGCTGGCACCACCATTTCGGGCCCGCCTCCGGGTCGGACCCGAAGATTCGCGACGCGTTGGCCCGGTATGTGCTGACGGCCTTCGCGCATGGCACCCTGTTGGGCGCCTCCCAGGTGGCCGCGCACATGCGCGGGCAGGTCAGCGTGCACGAGTTGTCGCTGGCGGGCAACAAGCACGCCACCGCAGGCAAGATCGACAAGGCGTCCGCGGTGGTCATCAACGCCTTCAACAAGCTGGACGTGGCGGGCATGTGGGGCGATGGCAAGGCCGCGGCCGCCGACGGCTCGCAGGTGGAAACGTGGGAGAACAATCTCCTCGCGGAAACTTCCGTCCGATATGGGGGATATGGAGGAATTGCGTATAGACATATCTCGAATACCTATATTGCCCTCTTTAGCCATTTCATCCCGTGCGGGGTGTGGGAGGCGGTGTACATCATCGAGGGCCTGCTGCGCAACGAGTCCGACATTCAGCCCGATACCGTGCACGCCGATACGCAAGGCCAGTCGTTGCCGGTCTTCGGCCTGGCCGCGCTGCTGGGCTTCGATCTGCTGCCGCGCATCCGCAACTGGCAGGACCTGATCTTCTACCGGCTGGACGAGCGCACCCGCTACACCCACATCGAGCCGTTGTTCGGGGAGGAAGTGATCGACTGGGGGCTCATCGAGACCCACTGGACGGATCTGCTGCGTACCGCGATCTCCATCCGGGAGAGCCGGTTGTCGTCGGTGACGCTGCTGCGCCGGCTGGGCAACCATTCGCGCAAGAACCGGCTGTATCGGGCGTTCAGGGAACTGGGGCGGGCGATCCGCACGATCACGCTGTTGCGGTATCTGTCGCAGCCGGGGCTTCGTGAGCAGATCACCGCGATCACCAACAAGACGGAGTCCTTCCACGGTTTCGCCGAGTGGCTGATGTTCGGCGGCAAGCTCATCGGCCACAACGATCCCGACTACCAGGAGAAGGTGATCAAATTTAATGAGCTGATCGCCAATTGCGTGATCTACTCGACGGCCTGCGATATCACGGACGCGGCCAATCAGCTGGCCGCCGAGGGGCAGCCGGTCGACGTCGACGACCTGGCCACCATCTCCCCGTACATCACCCACACGGTGCGCCGGTTCGGCAATTGGGTGATCAACCTGACCCCGCCGGACCAAGCGCCGACCACGCGCTTGGATCTGGAGCCGCGTGTGCTGTTCCCCGCGGGCCTGTCCTGAGACGCCCTTCCCCGCGGTCGGGGCTGAGTTGATCGGTTATGCCCATGCTCCTGGCGCGTGCGCACTACGGTGAACGCCATGACCAGCGTGCCTTGCCCGGAACAGCCCGCCTCGGTGCAGCAGTTGGTGTCCGCCCTGATGCGGTGAGGTCACGGCGGTCCCAGAACGTCGGGGGTGACCAGGGCGCGGGCCGCGGCGGCGAAGTACGGTTCTGGGGCCGTGTCGGTCAGGCCGAGAATGACACCCTGGCTGAGGCCGGACAGAAGTCCCCTAAGCGCGGTGGCAAGGCGTTGCGCCTGTCGAGGGGTGACCGTGGCCTCGCCGTGGGATCTCCCGGCCAGGAGCGCGACCAGTCGTTGCTCGTGTGCCCGGACGGCGCCGGCGAGTCTGGGGCGCAGCTCCGGGTCGCGCAGGGCCAAGTCCTGCAGGCTGAGCTCGAAGGACAGGCGGCTCAGCGCGTCGGGGTCATCGCAGGTGCGGCGGTAGTGGCGGGCGAAAGCATCGACCGTCTCGACGAGGTTGAGGCCGGCGGGAAAGAGCCGTTCCATGTCCTCGTAATCCGGGTCGAGGTAATCGCTCACCAGGGCGACCAGCAGACCGTTCTTGCTGCCGAACAGGGAGTAGACGGCTCCTGTGGTCAGCTCGGCCAGCTCGGCGATCTCTTCCAGCTTGGCTCGGTGGCCGTCTCTGGAGACGATCTGGCGCGCTGCCTCCAGCAGGGCGCGTCGGTTGCGTTCCTTCGCCTCCGCCCTTGTCATTCTCATAATCGAAATATTACAGTAATCTCATTATGGAAGTCGAGCACTCTCTGGGCGGACTGCCCTGCCTCTCCCTCGGAGCAGGGCCGCCGCTGGTCGTCCTTCTCTTCACCCCGCAGGCCGCCATCCCGGTCGGCTTGGGCCGTCGCTACCTGATGCGCCTGGTGAAGCCCTTCACCGAGCACTTCACCGTTCACGCCCTCAACCGGCGTCCCGGCTTGCCGCCGGGCACAACCATGGCCGACCTGGCCGCCCACTACGCCGAGGGGATCGAGGCCGCGTTCACCGGGCCGGTGAACGTGCTGGGCCTGTCGACGGGCGGTTCCCTGGCCCTGCAGCTGGCCGCTGACCGCCCCGGCCTGGTCTCGCGCCTGGTTCTGGGTGGTACGGCCGCCGCACCAGGACCGGTCTGCGACCGCGCCAACCGCGCCTACGTCGAGCGCGCCAGGCGGGGGCGGCGGCCGAGCCCTCCTCTGGCCGACTTGGTGACGGAGTCGGCGATCGGCCGAATTCTCGTTGGCGTGCTGGCCTGGCTGGCCGACGGCCGCGGGGACCACACCGACGGCGCCACCATGCTGAATGCCGAAATCGGTTTCGACCTGCGCGCCCGGCTACCGGAGATCACCGCCCCCACCTTGCTGATCCAGGGCCAGAAAGACCTGGCCTACCCCCTGGAACTGGCCCGCCAGACCGTTGACGGCATTCCCGGCGCCAAGTTGATCGTCTATCCGGGCCGCAGCCACGGCGCGACGTTCACCGACCCGCGTTTCGCCGCTGATGCGCTGGCGTTCCTCCGATCAGCCTGACCAGGAAGGACGACCACCGTCCAGCGCATCAAGGGAGAACGACGAATGGATGTCAAGGCCGCGATCGCGGCCGAACGCCGGGAGGTGGCGGCCATGCTGGAGAAGCTGCCACCCGCGCTGTGGGACGAGCCGACGCTGTGCGCCGGATGGCGCGTGCGCGAGGTCGCGGCCCACATGTCTCTGGGCTTCCGGTACTCGCTGCCCAGGATGGCGTTCGAGCTCGTCAAGGCGCGGGGGAACATGAACCGGATGACCGACCGCTGCGCCCGCCGGGACGCTGCCGCTCTGTCCGAGGCCGAACTCGTCAACGCGCTCAGGGACAACGCCGACCACCCGTGGAAACCCCCGGTGGGTGGTTTGGCCGCGGCCCTGGGGCACGACGTCGTTCACGGCCTCGACATCACGGTCGCCCTCGGTCTTGGGCGCCGGGTCCCCCAAGACCGGGTACGCCTTCTCCTGTCCCAGGTCACCCCCAAGACGCTCAAGTTCTTCGGCGCCGATCTGGCCGGTGTCGAGCTGCGTGCCACCGACCTTGACTGGTCCTTCGGCACTGGAAGCCCTTTGACCGGTGACGCGCAGAGCCTCCTGCTGCTCGCCTACGGTCGCAAGCTTCCCCCGGGTCACCTCCAAGCCCTCTCTGTCAGACTGCTGTGATACATGGGATATATGAGTCCTTTTGATGCGAAGCAGGGCGAGACGGGACGATTGAGACAGTGACGATGACCCTCGCCGACCAGGCCGCCATGACGGGGCAAGAT
>NZ_JBGNUV010000043.1:0-5729 GCF_041950525.1 Nonomuraea sp. GTA35
CGGTGAATCCGTGCACGTGATTGTGCCCGGCTACCGGCCCCACCTCGCCGGCCGCGAAGACCCCGCCACCCCGATAGCCCCAGCGTGTCCCGCAGCGCGACCGGGTCGTGGTCGGCGGTGCCGAACCGGACGCATCGCGCCCGAACTACAGGCCAAGAGCCACCACCAGCACTCGGCAAACCCCGGCCAAGCGACCTCCGCTCGCCTTACCACCGAGCATGACCCCGCCCCCGGCACCGCAAGCGCTGATCACCAACCCCGCTTCGCCCACGGTCGCTCGCTTCCATGCGCGCTACATGCCTTACGTGCCTTAAAAGATCATCGGCCTTGACCTGCGGGAAGAGGTTAAGAACCCAAGATAACTCGGGAATCACGGGGACGTTGGAAGCGTCTCAACAGGCCGAGGCAGTCAGCAGCGGAGACGCTCCAGCCACACGCACGTTGCTGGACTTCCACGTCCCCGCCCCACAGCAAGACACTGACCGGTCGTAAGACGGTCGCGCGGCTGAAGCCGTGTCAGGAGACCAAGATGCGCAGCCTGTGCGGCTCGGGCGGGTGTGCCAGGTCAGTCTCGTACCGGCTGGGGGTGGGCACGTTCGGAGCTGAGGGTTTGCGCGCTGAGGACGCAGGTCGCGAGGATGGCGAGGGCGGCGCCGGTCCACATGGCGGCGGCGGTGGTGGCCTCTGCGGTGGCGCTGATGGCGAGGCCGCCGATGGCGCTGCCGGCCACGACGCCCAGGGTGATGACGGACGTGTGGACGGTGTTGACCAGTCCGCCGGCTCCGGCGACCTCGACGACGCGGGCCACGAGTGCGGGGTTCATCGTGACGCCGACGAGGCCGACCATGAGCACGCCGGGCAGGGCTGCCCAGGGCAGGTGGGCGAGCAGGGCGAGGACCACCAGGGAGCCGGTCAGGGCCAGGTGGCCGATCCGCAGCAGGGTCACCGCGTGGCGGTCGGCGTAGCGGCCCACCACGGTGTTGCCCAGGACGGTGCACAGGCCGTAGCCGAAGAGGATCAGGGTGGTGGTGCTGGGTGAGAAGCCGGCGTCCTGCTCCAGGAGGGGGGTGAAGTAGGAGAAGGCGCCGTAGGTGGCTCCGATGGTGAGCAGGCTGACCAGGTAGCGGCTCCACAGCCGTGGTGAGCGGAGCTGCCGCAGGTCGTCGGCGGAGGTTTGCGCGGAGACGGCGGGCAGTGCGGGCAGGGTGCGCAGGTCGAGCAGGGCGATGATCAGGCCGGCGCCGCCGAGGGCGAGGAAGCTCGCCTGCCAATTCCAGGTGGTGGCGATGGCGTGGCTGATGGGCAGGCCCAGGACGGCGCCGAACATAAGGCCGTTCAGCACGACGGAGATCGACGAGGCGATGCGGTCGGGACTGGGGGCCAGGCGGGCGGCCATGGTCAGGGTGAGTCCGAACACGGCGCCGCCCAGGCTCCCGGTCAGCAGGCGAAGCGCGGCGATCCACCAATAGTTGTGCACCAGGGGCACGCAGGCTTCGAGCACCGCGTACGCGGTGACAACGCCCAGCAGCGCGCCCTTGGGCGGCACCAGGCGCAGGCCCATGATGATGAGCGGGCCGCCGATGGCCATGCCGAAGGCGTAGATGGAGATCAGCGTGCCGATCGTGGCTGTGGAGGCGCTGAGACTGCGTGCCATTTCCGGCAGCATGCCCATCGTCTGCAGTTCGCTCATGGCGACGATGAGAAGGGTGAGCATCAGCCAGAAGAGGGGCCGTTTCATGAAGCGATGCCTTTCTGTATTCTAAAATCCAAAACTTGGGCAGCGTAAGAGGCGGAACCGTCCGCTCTTCGCTCAGCCCAGCAGGGAACGAAGCCCGTCGAGGGCGATCCGGTGCAGGACGTCGGGGGTGACTCCGGTCTGGGCCGTCACGCGGATACCGGAGATGAGGGTGTTGACCAGGAGTGCGCCCTCGCCGGCGTCAGGGCCGCCGGGCATGCTCCCGTCGGCGCGGCCGGCCCGGATGGTCTCCTCCAGCAGGCCGAGGCGCTTTTGGAGGTCCCGCTCGAGAATCCGTGCGATGCGCTCATTGCGTGCCCGCAGGTCGGGGTTCATCAGGGTGTGCACGCCCATGCAACCGGCGGCATGCCCCTCGGCGCGCGCGACCCGCTCCTCCTCGACGATCGCGTCGATCAGCTTCCGGATCCGGTCGGCGCCGCTGAGCGAGACGTCGGTGAGGATGGACTCCTGGATTGCTCGCATGGTGGATGCGTAGTGCTCGAGTGCTCGCACGAACAGCTCGTCCTTGGACGTGAACGCGTTGTACAGGCTGCTGCGTCGCACGTCGGCCGCCTCGCAGAGCTGCTCGGTCGAGGTGTCGGCGTAGCCGTGCACGCGGAACTGCGCCGCTGCGGCTTCGAGAACTGTGCTCTCGTCGAAGGTTCGCGGTCTGACCATGAGCGAACGCTACCACGTTCTGTATTCTGAAATACAAAATGGGTGGGAGCGCTGCGGCTGGTGGCCGAAGACAGATGCCCTGTCGGCCGGTGACCGGAACGGTCGAATCGACGGCATCCCGGGCGCTGAAGGTGCTCGCCGCGAAACTGCGAAGTCTCCGGCGATCAGGTGAACCTTGGTGCCGTCCAGGATCTTCTGACGGCTCTCGAAGATTGACAGGGCACGCTTCAGTGGTACGGGGCCAAACCGTGTTCGTAGGCATAGATGACGGCGCGAACCCGGGTGGGTAGCCCGAGCTTGCGAAGGAGACTCGCGACGTGGTTCTTGACCGTGCCCTCCTCGACGGTCAGGGCGGCGGCCATCTCCGCGTTGCTCAGCCCGCGAGCCAAATGCCGAAGCACCTCCAGTTCGCGAGGAGTGAGCCGTTGCCGGGCGTCGGTGTCGGAGGCGGGCGACAGCGTCGCGAAGCGGTGGATCAGCCGGGCGGTGACCTGAGGGTCGACCAGCCCGTGTCCGCGGTGCAACGCCCGCACCGCCTCCAGGAGCAGTTCGGGATCGCTGTCCTTGAGCAGGAACCCCGAAGCCCCTGACCGGAGCGCGCCGAAGAGGTACTCGTCGGTGTCGAACGTCGTCAGCGCGAGGCGGGCTGGTCATGGCGGCCAGTTGCCGGATCGCGGACAGGCCGTCGACGTACGGCATGCGCACGTCCAGCACGGCCACGTCGGGGCGTCGCCACAGCGCCTGGTGCACGGCCTCGGCCCCGTCGGCCGCCTCACCGACCACCTCGATGCCGGGCTCGGCGTGCAGCGTCACGCGCAAGGCGTCGCGTACGGCGGGCTGGTCATCGGCGATCAACACGCGAATGGCCACGCCGCTCCCTGTCCAGGGACCTGCCGGATCGGCAGGACCGCCTCCACCCGCCATCCGCGATCTTGTCGCGGTCCCGCCGTGAAGGCGCCGCCGTGCTGGTGCACGCGTTCGCGCATGCCCCTGATGCCATGCCCGTCCGCTCCGGCGCGGCCGTGGCCGTCGTCGGTGACCGGATCGTCACCACGGCGCGGTCGCGCAGCAGGTGTACCTTCACATGGCCGGCTCCGGAATGGCGTGCGGCGTTGGTGCGTGCTTCCTGCGCCACGCGGTAGATCGTCCGGGCCACGGTGAGCGGCAGCGGGACGGCGGGCCCGGCGCGGTGGACGGAGATCGGCAGATGCGGCGTGGACAGCCGCCCGGCCAGTTCCTCGATCCCTTCGAGCACCGGCCTGGCAGGCGGCTCCCGCAGGGAGTCGAGCAGGGCGCGTACCTCTCGCAGCGCGGTCGCGGAGAGCTCGGCGATGATGCCCAAGGCCCGATCCGCCGCATCCACCTGGCCTCGGTCGGTGGCCTGCGCCTGGTTGTGCAGGGCCCGGCGGGTGGCGGTGGCCTGCATGCGGATCGCGGTGAGGTGGTGGCCGACGCTGTCGTGCACGTCGCGGGCGAGTGCCGCGCGATCCTCGGCCAGGGCGCGCCCGGCCTCGGCGTGGTCGAGTCGCGCCGCCTGCGCGGCGCGTTCCCCGTGCAGCCGCAGGGCGTTTCCGATCGCGACCGGGGCGACACCCATGATGACCAGGTCGGTGACCACGGAGAGCCAATCGGGGTGCAGGCGACCGGATCAGACGCGGAGCTGCCTGCCTCGTTTCCACCGTACGGGCGTTGTGCGGCGGCGCCTGCCACCTCGGGAGGTGGCGGTGGAGAGCTGGACCTGGTCGGCCTCGGCGGCATCGAGGTAGCGGATCAGCGCCTGACGATTACGGTCCAAGACCTCCATGCGTTCGTCGATGTCCCGGAGGGTCTCCCGCAGGATGCCGACCAGATCCGGGCAGCTGGTCAGCCGCGGCTGCTTGCCCGCCGCGCACGGCAGCAACTCGCGGATGACCTCGGTGGACAGCCCCGCGGCGAGCAGGCCGCGGACCTGCGCGACGATCATGGGGGCGTCGTCGGCGTAGTCGCGGTAACCGTTGGCCAGCCGGACGGAGGTGAGCAGACCCTGGTCCTCGTAGTAGCGCAGCAGCCGGGTGCTGACCGAGCTGCGGCGCGCCAGCTCGCCGATGAGCATGTGATCTGTCCTATATCAGCTTGACGTTCCAACCGATGTGAAACTTTAGCGTCGCTTCCATGCAGTACACGTATCTGGGCCGCACCGGCCTGCAGGTCTCCCGGCTCGTGCTCGGCACGATGAACTTCGGGCCGGACACTTCCGAGGACACCAGCCACGCGATCATGGACCGTGCTCTCGACCTCGGCATCAACTTCTTCGACACCGCGAACATCTACGGCTGGCGACTGGGTGAGGGCTGGACCGAGCAGATCATCGGACGCTGGCTGGAAAGGACCGGGCGCCGCGACGACATCGTCCTGGCCACCAAGGTCTACGAGCCGATGGGTAAGGGCCCGAACACAAGCGGCCTGTCGGCGCTGCACATCCGCAGGCAGGTCGAGGACAGCCTGCGGCGGCTGCGTACCGATCACATCGATCTCTACCAGGCTCACCACATCGACAGGAACACGCCGTGGGAGGAGTTCTGGCAGGCCATGGACGTCCTGGTGAAGCAGGGCAAGATCTTGTACGTCGGCTCCTCCAACTTCGCCGGCTGGCATATCGCCCAGGCCAGCGAGGCCGCCCGGCGACGCCACTCGCTCGGTCTGGTGAGCGAGCAGTCGCTGTACAACCTCGCCGAACGCACCGCGGAACTGGAGGTGCTGCCGGCCGCCCGCGAGTACGGCCTCGGCGTGATCCCCTGGTCCCCGCTGTACGGCGGCATCCTCGGCGGCATCCTGCGCAAGAGCCACACCGGACGCGCCTCGGGATCGGACCTCACCGCCAAGCGGCTGGCCGCCAACCGCGAGCGGGTGGCGGCCTACGAGCTGTTCTGCGACGAGATCGGCCGCCCTCCCGCCGACGTCGCCCTGGCCTGGCTGCTGCACCAGCCCGGCGTCACCGGCCCGATCATCGGCCCGCGCACGCTGGACCAGCTCGACCGCTCACTGCAGGCCCTCGACCTCCGCCTCGCCGCGAGCGAGCTGGCCCGCCTGGATGAGATCTTCCCCGGCCCCGGCCCGGCGCCCGAGGCTTACGCCTGGTAGCCGGCCCGGCGGCCGGTTCCGCGGCGCGAGCACCGCTGGTGGAGCGACTCCGGGTGACACCTCTCAGCCGGGCGTGGTGGGGTAGGGAAGCAGGCCGGCGTTGATCTGCTGCCAGCGCGTGCGGAGCTGGTTGAGGATGTCGGGGTGGCGTTTGGCGAGGTTGGCTTGTTCGCGGGGGTCGGCCGGCACGTCGTGC
>NZ_JBGNUV010000044.1:0-5210 GCF_041950525.1 Nonomuraea sp. GTA35
AGGGCTCGATGAACTCCCACTCCACATCCGTCAATTGCACTCGCGTCACGCAAAACGATCTACCGGATCGGACCCCGAAACGAGGGCGGATCCCGCAGATTGATCACAACCAAATACACGCCCTAGTGCGTCCACGATCGCGACCATGCGGGGGCGAGACGTGCGCCCAGCGACTGCCCGCCAAGCCGCGACACGCCTCGAACGCGAGGCCGTCATCATCCGCCAGTGGGCGCGCCGCTACTCCGCACGCGTCCTCGGCCGCGCCGGCCGCGAGGTTGTCTACGACTACGACGACGTCGCCACAATTGAGGGCTGCATCTGGCGCGGCGACCCCGCCCCCCGACCGGCGAAGCGCGTGACGAGCTTCGCGCGCAGCTCTGCTCTGCCGCGTGACGGTTCTCTGGTCTGAGACGGGAGCGAACGGCGCAAGCACCGCCTGGCCGCTGATGCAGGGCGATGATCTCGTTGCCCGCTGCGCGTCACCCCGAGTGTTGGTCACACCGGTCAGTGCACGCGTACAACGCGAAGGAGATCCCGGCCGTCCTGACGGGACGGGCGGGACCTCCCTTTGCCAGGCTCAGAGGCTCTGGCCTGGATTGGCCGGCAGGTAGAAGTTCCAGCTGCCACCGCCGTCGTGCGCTCCGCCAGCGGGACAGACCCCGTTCGTAGGCGCCCCATTCCACCAGAGGCCGAAGCATTTACGGCAGTGCCGCCAGTTGTCTTGCTTGGTCGTGTCAGCCATCGCGTCTCCCTTAGGGTCAGCGACGTGATGCGAGAATGCTCACGTCCACACAGCCAGCGTCAGCCTCGGCGAGAGATTCTTCATGAGTAGCCCCCTACTCAAATGGCTGAGCAGCGCCTCGTCAGAGGCACCCGCTCCCTTGCGTGAGAGGGAGAAGCTGGACGTTCTTTGGAAGATCGTATTTCTGTTCCCAAGCCTCGACGTCATCGCGGCTGCGCCGCGCCGCCTGAGTAGGAAGGGCCCTTCGTGAAACTTCCGAAGAGCAAGCGCATCGTCGGCGCCGAGTCCGTCCTCCTCACGTGCAGCCCTGGTTGAGGAACTCGATCAAATGTCAGGACGCTGTAAGCAGGATGACCCGCGGCATCAATTCTTACGTTGCAGTCCTATGGCGGGAGCCGAGCCCGGCGGCACCACGCACGCCGCCGAGCGTCTTCTCAGCCCCTCGTCTCTTGATAGGTCAGCCAGGCGCGACCCGCCTCAGCCGTTCGAGCGTGAGCGTCGCGAACCTCCTTTGGGCCGTACCGGGCCTGGTATTCACGGAACAGCGTCCACGCCGCCGCGATGCCCACCACGGCCGGACGGGGCGCTTCCCACCACGGTGGGAGTGTGGACAGCAGCCCGTCAACCTCGACTGGATTGTGCCCGGCCTCGACGAGGCGGGGCGCGAACAGGGCGGCGTCCAGCCAGTCCGCGCCGCGCGCCGCGAACGACCAATCCACGACCTTGACTCGCTGACCGGAGATGAGGAGGTTGTTTGCGGACAGGTCGTAGTGCAGGAGCGTGTTCCCGCGCAGGTGCGCCGGATCGAGGCACTCGAACGCCGCCTCGTACAGCTCCCGGTTGGGCAGGTTCGGCTTGTCGGCTCCGACATCGACAGGGGATCTCTGCACCATACGTACACAGCAGCCCAGCCGAATCGCCACCAGCGAAAGCTAGGATCACGCGGTGGACACAACCACCGATCTTCCTGATGCGTCTCGCCGGCGCGCTCCCATGAACGTCAGCGGCAGGGGCTGGGCGATGTTCGCCGTATTGCTGGGGCTCGGAACGATTTATGCGACAAGTGTTCCCGGGTGGCATTTCGCGTGGCTCATGCTTGCCGGCGTCGGTTGGCTGTTGTTCGGCGTCACCTGGCTGATCGTGCTGGGTGTCGTCCTTCTCAGGCGGGGAAGGCTGGTCGCATTGCGTCATAACTGGACGTTCTGGGCCGTGCCGCCCCTGGTCGTGGCGTTGGTCGGCTCATTGGTCTACGTCGGTGCGCCGGTCAGGATGCGTTTCGAGTTGTCACGCGGCAGCCTCGACCACTTTGCGCAGACGGTTTCAGAGGGGACAGCGCCGGGGAAGCGGAATTGGATCGGCCTGTATCCCGTCGAGGGCCTTGAAAAAGCCCCCCGGGCCTTCGGCTTCATGATCGAGGACACGGGCTTCTTCGGAAGTTACGGCTTCGCCTGGAGTGCCAATGGCGAGCCGGACATCGACGCGCCAGGCTACTACCGCCACTTCGACGGCCAATGGTACATCTGGATCGACGATTGATGGACGACGTTCGATTCCCCTCGTCGGCTCTGCAACCATAAGGCCCCTGAACAGGCGTTACGCCGTCAGGGGTCTTCTGGTTTCGATCTTCAGCCTGTTTCCCAGGTGGCCGCCGTTGCCACGCGCCGGCTTCGAGACGCCGAGCGCTCAGACCTGTTCGAAGTGGAACGATTTTATGAAGCAGTCACGGGGCTGAGCGACTGCGAAGAGGATGCACTCCACGAGCGACTGTGAGGTGAGGGCGTCCTTGGCTTCCCGCGGCGTGGAGTTCCACTCCTCAACGAGGGGATCGGTGTTGTCGAAGTCGGGCGGGTAGAGCGATATCACGCGGACTCCCTGGGGCCGCAGGCGCTTGGAGAGAATCTCGGTGAAACCGGCTTGGGCGCTCTTGGCCGCGTAGAAGGCGTCGTGCGCGTCCGAGCGGTGATGTCCGGCTGTTCCGCAGGCGGAGACCATCGTCACCACATCCGGCTTGTTCGAGTTGAGCAGGAGCGGCAGGAAGCTCTTCACGGTCAGGACTGTGCCCGTTGCGCCGGATGCGATGGTGTCGACGACATCGGCGTCGGAGGCTGACTGGAGGTCCGGCCCTTCGAGATAACGCGAGCCGTTGTTGATCAGGATGTCGACGCGGTCGGTGTGCTGGGTGACGGCGGATGCGAAGTCGCGGATCGAGGCGGGATCCGTCAGGTCGCAGGCGTGGGCGTGGACCTGCCGATGGCCTCGGGCGCGGATCTCGTCGCGGACACGCTCAGCGGCGGCGAGGCTGCGTGCGGACAGGAAGACCTCCGCGCCGAGGTCTGCGAGCCGGATGGCCAGGGTTCGCCCGAAGTCGCGGCCGGCAGCCGTGATGACAACGCGATGGTCGTCGAATCGCATGGTTCGCTCCTTACATGCGTGATCTTCAGTTCAGCCGTGCATCCGCTTGCCCAAGGCGGTCTCGTAGGCACGCATCGTCCGCACGATCGTGGCGCGTTCGGCCGGCGTTAGGTCGGCCAGGACCTCCGTCCACGCCAGCGCGCTGCCCGCCAGCCACTCGCGGATCGGCTCGACATACTGCGGTGCGATCGCGACGACCCGCCGTCGCCGGTCGGCATCGTCCTCTTCCCGCGTCAGGACACCGCGGCGAGACAGGTCACCCACCATGAGGCTGACGGTCGTCGGAGCGATCTCCAGCCGCTCCGCCAGCTGGCTCACCGTGAGAGAACCGTCGTACTGCAGGTAGGCCAGCAGTGACAGGTGGCGGGGCGCGAGATCGAGTGTCCGCAGCGCCTCCGGGACGGGTAGCCGCTTGGCTCGCCCGACGAGCCTGGGCATCAGCAGCAGCATGGACCGCACCGCCTGGTCGGTGGTCATGCCGTCCGCGTTGTTGACCATCTGGCACCTCACCAATTACCTTTGACATTAAAGCTAATTTGATAGTAAACAGGAGGTCTACCATGCCACATCTGACGGTCCGAGTCCTGGAGCCGCAGCTCCAGGGCAACGAATCGGCCCTCATCGCCGCGCTGACCGACGCGGTGGTCGACGTATACGGCGAGTGGGCGCGCGACGTCGCGGTGATCCACCTCGAAGGCGTGCCCGCCGGACGGTGGGGCCTGCGGGGCAAGCCGGCCGAGGAGGCCCCACCCGCGATCATGTTCGGCATCCGGGAGGCGGCTTTCACCCGTCCCGACAGCCGCGAGCTCGTTGCCAAGCTCGTGCGAACCGTCACCGACGCCGTCGCCGACGTCCTCGGAGCGCACTTGCGCGACACCATCACGGTCGAGCTCGTCGCCACCCCAGCCGGCCGCACTGCGGTCGGAGGTGTGATCGTCGACAGCTGACCGTTTCCCGTACATGAGTGATCTCAGCGGAGATCTCGTGGATCGATATCGAGAAGCTCCAGGAGGCGGAGCTGGAGTCTGAGAGCCTGCTGACAAAGGGATTTGGCGTCGGGGCTCGGGTCAGAAGAGTGCCGGGGTGTGGTCATGGTTGGGCTGTTGACCCGTGAACGGGAGCGGGCTCCCGGTAGCTGAGATGGTGTCTAAGCAGCTCAGCGGCCAGGAGCCCGTGGTTGTCTGTCTACACGCCCGCGGCCGTGAACGCCAGCGGTTGCGCCTCACCGGGATGCGCATGTCGCGGCCGGAAACCGGCATACCCCTCCGATCTGACCGATGGCGAGTGGTTGGTGCTGGAGGGCGAGGCACGCGGTGTGATGGCCGAGTTGGTCGCGGTCGCGGGCCGGCCGATGGTGCACGGCCTGCGAGCTGTGCTGGACGGGATCGGCTATGTGACCCGGTACGGGATCGAGTGGCGGGCCCTGCCGGTCGACTTCCCGCCGCATGAGGCGGTGTATGCGTTCTTCCTGCGCTGGTCGCGGCGTGGTCTGCCCGAACGGCTGGCCGGCCGGTTGCGCGGGCGGCTGCGTGTCCTGGCCGGCCGGCGTGAGCTGCCGACGGCTGGGTGTGTCGACTCCCAGACGGTCCGGGCGGCCGAGACCGTCGGGGCGGCGGCCTGCGGGTACGACGCGGGCAAGAAGCTGAAGGGGCAGAAGCGGCACGTCGTGGTGGACACCCTCGGGCTGCTGTTGTGCGTGATGGTCACCGCCGCGTCGGTGCAGGACCGCGACGGCGCGCATCCGGTCCTGGCGCTGCTGCGCGAGAAGTTCTCCACCATCGGCCTGCTCTGGGCCGACGGCGGCTACGCCGGACGGCTGCTCACCTGGGCCAGGCAGGTCCTCGGCCTGGCCGTCACGATCGTCAAGCGCAGCGACGACCTGCGCGGCTTCGTGGGTGCTGCCCCGCCGGTGGGTGGTGGAAAGAACGTTGTGCGCCGCGAGGCGCTCTGTTGCATCCCCGGCATAGCCGGGAGGGACTTGGAGGGAGGTTCCTGGGTCGAATGACTGACCTGGATCCGAAAGGTGAAGGGGACAACAGCATGTCAGGAAACCCGG
>NZ_JBGNUV010000045.1:1589-2917 GCF_041950525.1 Nonomuraea sp. GTA35
GGTTTGCTGTTTGTTGTTTGAGATTTGCATAGTGGACGCGAGCATCTTTGTGGCCAAGTTTTTTAGGGCACACGGTGGATGCCTTGGCATCAGGAGCCGATGAAGGACGTGGGAGGCTGCGTTAAGCCTCGGGGAGTCGCCAACCAGACGTTGATCCGGGGATGTCCGAATGGGGAAACCTAGCACCAGTCATGTGGTGTTGCCTCCGCCTGAATGTATAGGGCGGTTGGTGGTAACGCGGGGAAGTGAAACATCTCAGTACCCGTAGGAAGAGAAAACAAGAGTGATTCCGTGAGTAGTGGTGAGCGAAAGCGGATGAGGCTAAACCGGGCGTGTGTGATAGCCGGCAGGCGTTGCATGTCCGGGGTCGTGGGACCTTCTTGGGGTGGCTGCCGCTGCTCCGGAGAGTGATAAATCTGTCTGATAGTTGAAGCCTCTGGGAAGGGGCGCCGTAGACCGTGAGAGCCGGGTAGACGAAATCGGATGGACTCTTTGAGGGGATCCCAAGTAGCACGGGGCCCGAGAAATCCTGTGTGAATCTGCCAGGACCACCTGGTAAGCCTAAATACTCCCTGATGACCGATAGTGCACGAGTACCGTGAGGGAAAGGTGAAAAGTGCCCCGGTGAGGGGTCGTGAAAGAGTACCTGAAACCGTGTGCCTACAAGCCGTAGGAGCTTACATCAGTTTGCTGGTGTGTGATGTGACTGCGTGCCTTTTGAAGAATGAGCCTGCGAGTTATGGTGTGTGGCGAGGTTAACCCGTGTGGGGGAGCCGTAGCGAAAGCGAGTCTGAAGAGGGCGTTTGAGTCGCATGCTGTAGACCCGAAGCGGGGTGATCTACGCATGGGCAGGTTGAAGCTCAGGTAAGACTGGGTGGAGGACCGAACCCACCAGGGTTGAAAACCTGGGGGATGACCTGTGTGTAGGGGTGAAAGGCCAATCAAACTCCGTGATAGCTGGTTCTCCCCGAAATGCATTTAGGTGCAGCGTTGCGTGTTTCTTGCCGGAGGTAGAGCACTGGATGGCCGATGGGCCCGACAAGGTTACTGACGTCAGCCAAACTCCGAATGCCGGTAAGTGAGAGCGTGGCAGTGAGACTGCGGGCGATAAGGTTCGTAGTCGAGAGGGAAACAGCCCAGATCACCGACTAAGGCCCCTAAGCGTGTGCTAAGTGGGAAAGGATGTGGAGTCGCAGAGACAACCAGGAGGTTGGCTTAGAAGCAGCCACCCTTGAAAGAGTGCGTAATAGCTCACTGGTCAAGTGATTCTGCGCCGACAATGTAGCGGGGCTCAAGTACACCGCCGAAGTCGTGGCATTGACTCCCTT
>NZ_JBGNUV010000045.1:3013-4848 GCF_041950525.1 Nonomuraea sp. GTA35
GGGGGGTTGATGGGTAGGGGAGCGTCGTGCAGCCGGTGAAGCAGCAGAGTGATCTAGTTGTGGAGGCTGTGCGAGTGAGAATGCAGGCATGAGTAGCGAATCGAGGGTGAGAAACCCTCGCGCCGGATGACCAAGGGTTCCTGGGCCAGGCTAATCCGCCCAGGGTAAGTCGGGACCTAAGGCGAGGCCGACAGGCGTAGTCGATGGACAACGGGTTGATATTCCCGTACCCGCTTCAATGCGCCCATACTGAACCTCGTGATGCTAAGAGTCCTTAGCTCGGGTTGTCCTTCGGGACGACCGTCAGGGTGAACGCTCGATCCGATCGGGTAGTAGGTAAGCGATGGGGTGACGCAGGAAGGTAGTCCAGCCCAGGCGATGGTTGTCCTGGGGTAAGCATGTAGGGAGTGCGGTAGGCAAATCCGCCGCGCATTAATCCTGAGATGTGATGCCGAGCCGATTGTGGTGAAGTGGATGATCCTATGCTGCCGAGAAAAGCCTCTAGTGAGTGTTGTGGCGGCCCGTACCCTAAACCGACTCAGGTGGTCAGGTAGAGAATACTAAGGCGATCGGGTGAACTGTGGTTAAGGAACTCGGCAAATTGCCCCCGTAACTTCGGGAGAAGGGGGACCTCTGCTGGTGAAAAACTTTGCGTTTGGAGCTGGTGGGGGTCGCAGTGGCCAGGGGGAAGCGACTGTTTACTAAAAACACAGGTCCGTGCGAAGTCGTAAGACGATGTATACGGACTGACGCCTGCCCGGTGCCGGAACGTTAAGGGGACCGCTTAGTCAGGCTTTGTCTGGCGAAGGTGAGAACTTAAGCGCCGGTAAACGGCGGTGGTAACTATAACCATCCTAAGGTAGCGAAATTCCTTGTCGGGTAAGTTCCGACCTGCACGAATGGCGTAACGACTTCCCCGCTGTCTCAACCGCAGACCCGGCGAAATTGCACTACGAGTAAAGATGCTCGTTACGCGCAGCAGGACGGAAAGACCCCGGGACCTTCACTACAGCTTGACATTGGCGTTTGGAGCGTCTTGTGTAGGATAGGTGGGAGACTGGGAAGCTCGGACGCTAGTTCGGGTGGAGTCATTGGTGAAATACCACTCTGGTCGTTTTGAACGTCTAACTCTGGTCCGTGATCCGGATCGGGGACAGTGTCTGGTGGGTAGTTTAACTGGGGCGGTTGCCTCCTAAAGGGTAACGGAGGCGCCCAAAGGTTCCCTCAGCCTGGTTGGCAATCAGGTGTTGAGTGTAAGTGCACAAGGGAGCTTGACTGTGAGACTGACGGGTCGAGCAGGAGCGAAAGCTGGGACTAGTGATCCGGCATCGGCGTGTGGAAGCGGTGTCGCTCAACGGCTAAAAGGTACCCCGGGGATAACAGGCTGATCTTCCCCAAGAGTCCATATCGACGGGATGGTTTGGCACCTCGATGTCGGCTCGTCGCATCCTGGGGCTGGAGTAGGTCCCAAGGGTTGGGCTGTTCGCCCATTAAAGCGGTACGCGAGCTGGGTTTAGAACGTCGCGAGACAGTTCGGTCCCTATCCGCTGCGCGCGCAGGAGACTTGAAAGGGGCTGTCCCTAGTACGAGAGGACCGGGACGGACGAACCTCTGGTGTGCCAGTTGTACCGCCAGGTGCACGGCTGGTTGGCTACGTTCGGAAGGGATAACCGCTGAAAGCATCTAAGCGGGAAGCTCGCCTTGAGATGAGGTCTCCCACCACGAGAGTGGGTAAGGCTCCCGGTAGACGACCGGGTTGATAGGCCGGAGGTGGAAGCACGGTAACGTGTGGAGCTGACCGGTACTAATAGGCCGAGGACTTGACCACAAAGCAT
>NZ_JBGNUV010000046.1:0-1686 GCF_041950525.1 Nonomuraea sp. GTA35
TCTCTTCGGTCTCGCCACGAACTGAGGAGAAGCGTTGGGCACGGTGGTGCTGGAAGAGAAGTGGCCTGTCCTGGGACGGCACAATGAGGCGGCCCGGTGGCTGCGGATCTGGACCGATCTGGGACGGGCGCCGCGGACGATCGACGCCTACGCCCGTGGCCTGGCCGAATACCTCGACCGCTGTGAGCGGAAGGGCGTCGACCCGGTGGGCGCGACACGAGAGCACATCGCCGGTCACGTGCGGGAGCTCTCCACTCGGCCGAGCCGCCGCGGCGCCAACGTCGTGTCGATCGACTCGGGGTCGGGGCTGTCGAACGCCACGATCCAGCAACGACTGGTGCCGGTCCGGCTGTTCTACGACTTCCTCATCGAGGAGGGTCTGCGCGAGTCCAACCCGGTTGGACGGGGTCGCTACACGCCGGGCCGCCGCTTCGGCGGCCACCAGCGCGGCCTGGTCCCGCGACTGACCAGGCTGCCGTGGATCCCCACAGAGGCTCAGTGGACGGCGATCCTGCAGGTCGCCGCCAACGAGCCGATTCGCAATCGGGTGATGCTCGCGCTGGCGTACGACGCCGCGCTACGACGTGAGGAATTGTGCTCGCTGCGCACCGACGATCTGGACCCGGCGCACCGGACGTTGCGGGTCCGGGCCGAGACGACCAAGGGGCGGCGGGAGCGGATCGTCCCCTACTCGGCGACGGCCGGGGTGCTACTCAGCTCCTACCTGGCCCACCGTGCGTCGTTGACCCGGGCTCGAGGTGGTCTGTTCCTGTCGGAGTCACATCGCAACTACGCCCAGCCGCTCACATTGTGGAGTTGGTCGAAGATCGTGCGCCGGATCGCGCTGGGGGCCGGCGTCCCCCGATTCTCCACCCATACCACCCGGCATCTGTGTCTCACTGATCTCGCCCGGGCGGGATGGGAGATCCACGAGATCGCTATCTTCGCTGGTCATCGCCACACAGACTCCACGATCCAGTACATCCATCTATCCGGGCGGGAGCTCGCCGACAAGCTGCAGAAGGGGATGCAGCAGATCCATGCCTGGCGAATCCGGCAGCTTGCCCAGCTCGGCGGCCAGGCGCCGGAGGCGCGATCGTGACGGCGGCGAGCACGGCGGCCGCACGCCATCCGGCCGTGGGTTCGGGCAGGGCGTGGCCTGTCGACCTGGATCGTTACGATCGCTGTCCCACCATGACCGCCCGGGAACTCACCGCGATCAAGACTCTTGGCTTCGATCTGCGGCGGAGCCGGTGGAGATCGAACGCGTTGAACGCCGAGGAGTGGAGCATGACCACCCGGCTCATGCGCCCTCTGGACGACACCATGCAGGCGCTGCGCTGGATGCCCGACACTCGGCATCACCGTCGTTCGGCCAACGACGCCATCGCCTTGGTGCTGTTGCACGGTGCTGCTCACGACGCCGCGTTCTGGGGCTGGTCGAACGAGGAGTGGCTCAGCTTGATCGGCACCAGTGCCCAGGACTTCCTCCAGCCGTGGCCTGGGTGGCTGGATGGCAGTGTCCGTCCTTACGTCGCGGCTTACGCCTACCTCCTCTGCGGCTTCACCGACTTCCATCTGCTCGGTTCCTTCAACCGCGGCGCGCTGGCCTGGCGCGTCTTCGGTCGCGACGCCGTCGACACGGCCATTAGCGACGTCAGCAAGGTCCTCGGGGGATGGGGTTAC
>NZ_JBGNUV010000046.1:1781-4098 GCF_041950525.1 Nonomuraea sp. GTA35
CTACCGGTCGGAGGACCAGCGCCTGTTCGCGGGCCTGTGTCAGGCGCTGCTCCTCAACCGCAGCCCCAGGCTGGAGGACCTGACCACCGAGGCGTTCGACCGACTTCGCGCCCATCCGGCGATGAACCGTCACCACTCGTCCGTTCTCTTCGCGGTCCAGCGGGCCATCGCTGGCCTGGGACATGCCGGTCCGCCCCCGCTGAAACACGCCCCTCGCGGACCGGCCGAGATCGAAGGGGCACCGCCCGCCTGGACAGGGTGGGTGGAACGTTGGTACGCCACCTCGACGCTCGCCCCGAAGGTCCGTGGGATCTTCCGTAGTGTCCTGTCCAAGACCGGTCGCTGGCTTGCCGACGGGCATCCGGAGATCACCGAACCGAGCCACTGGACCCGGGAGCTCTGCGCCGAATGGGTCGCCGCCGTCGACCGGATGACCATCGGCGACTACATCCAGCGCAGCCACTCGGGGCTGGTCAAGCGGGCAGGGGAACCGCTCTCGCCGCGCACCAAGGCCGGATACCTCACCGCGACCAGGACGTTCTTTCGCGACCTGCACGAGTGGGAACAGATTCCCCGACGGTTCGATCCCGCCACCGCGCTGCGAACACCCCGAAGCATCCAAGCGCTCATCGGCCCCAACCCCCGAGTGATCGACGACGACGTGTGGGCCAAGCTGCTCTGGGCTGGCCTCAACGTCGAACCCGAGGACTTCCCGATCAGCTCCTACGGACTGTGCTACCCGCTGGAGCTGGTCCGGGCGGTCACATTGACCTGGCTGTTCAGCGGCCTGCGCAGCGACGAAATCGCCCGGCTGCGCGTCGGCTGTGTCCGCTGGCAACACGACGACCAGCCGATCGCCGGAGACACCGATGAGGTCTTGGCCCGCGATGCCGTCTGCCTGCTGGACATCCCCACGCACAAGACCGGGACAGCGTTCACCAAGCCGGTCGACCCGCTCCTCGGCAAGGCCATCGAAGCCTGGCAAGCCATCCGCCCCGAGCAACCGACGATGCTGGACCGCAAGACCGGCGAACGCGTCGACTTCCTGTTCGCCTACCGAGCACGTCGGGTCGCCAACACCTACATCAACAAGACGATCATCCCGTCGCTATGCGGCAAGGCCGGTGTCCCAACTCGCGATGTCCGCGGCAACATCACCAGCCACCGAGCGCGCTCCACCATCGCCACCCAGCTCTACAACGCCAAGGAGCCGATGACGCTGTTCGAGCTGCAAGCCTGGTTGGGGCATCGGTCGCCGGACACTACTCAGCACTACGCCAAGATCACACCCAATACCCTCGCCCAGGCCTACCAGGACGCCGGCTACTTCGAACGCAACGTCCGCACCATCGAGGTCCTGGTCGACCGGGAGGCGGTTGAGAGCGGGGCTGCGGCCGCTGGCGAGCCGTGGCAGTACTACGACTTGGGGCACGGATTTTGCAACTACACCTTCTTTGAGCAGTGCCCGCACCGGATGGCCTGCGCCAAGTGCGACTTCTACACCCCGAAAGACTCCTCTAAAGCGCTGCTGCTGGAGGCCAAGGACAACCTGCAGCGCATGCTCGCCGCCGTTCCCCTCACCGATGACGAGCGAGCCGCGGTCGACGACGGCCAGGCCGCTCTTGACCAGCTTCTGGAACGTCTCGCCGATGTCCCCACGCCATCCGGTGCGACCCCGCAGCAGATCGGTATTCCCGCCCAGGCGACGCTGCTTCCGATCATCGCCGTTAACCAGAAGCCGACGTAATCGAGCTGCGGCAGGGTCCGCAGCCAGGCAGCATAACGGCATGACGGATCTCCGGTGGGACGAGGCCAGGGAATTCTTCGATCCCGACTTGATGGGCGCATTGCCGGACCTCTTTGTCCCGGACGCCACCGTCGAGGACTGGCAGGCCGTCCTGGACCTTGTCCGGACGCGTGGATGGCAGTGGCAGTACTCGCAAGGCGACACGGTGCTGCCGCTGCCCACCGCCGCCGAAGTGCTCGCGCGTCCACCCGAGGCTGAGACGGTGTCGCTGCGAGTCTGGCCTGCTCCGGGCGTGCTCGCGATCTTCCGGCTCATGTCGGAGACGGAGATCGACTTCGATGTCGACCTTCGTGAACTGCAAGGTCAAGCAGGGGTCGACACGCTCTGCGACTTCCTGCGGGCGATCGGGAGCGAACTCGGAAAGCCGGTGCTGATGACCCCGGAAGGCGGAAGCCAAGACCCGGTCCTCGGCTTCGATCCCGTTCTCAGCAAGGTCGTCCTGCTCGAAGATCCCCACCCAACTGACCGCGATCGATCGACGCGGCTTGACAAAACAGATTCCACATAATC
>NZ_JBGNUV010000047.1:0-3080 GCF_041950525.1 Nonomuraea sp. GTA35
AAGGCGGAAGCCAAGACCCGGTCCTCGGCTTCGATCCCGTTCTCAGCAAGGTCGTCCTGCTCGAAGATCCCCACCCAACTGACCGCGATCGATCGACGCGGCTTGACAAAACAGATTCCACATAATCTTGCGGATGGCCGATGAGCCGGACTACCGGCGTGAGATCAAGGCCCAGTCCAACCTGCAGGAAGGCCGCCATGCCCTGGCCCGGCGGATCTTCCATGGCAAACGGGGCCACCTCTACCAGCGCTACCACGAGGGCATGGAGGACCAGCTCGGTGCGCTCGGCCTGGTCCTGAACGCCGTGGTGCTGTTCAACACCCGCTACATGGACGCCGCCGTGACTCAGCTTCGGGCGCAGGGCTTCGATGTGCGCGATGAAGACGTCGCCCGCCTGTTCCCCTTCATCCACGCGCACGTGAACATGCTGGGCCGCTACTCCTTCGCTCTGCCCGAGCTGCCGGGAGGGTTGCGACCGCTGGGTGATCCAGGTGATGTCCACGACGACGACATCGGCGGCTGAGACGCCAGGGTCGATGAAGCGGCGGATCAGCCAGGCGATCCGGTCGGTTTTGGGCCGGTCCTGGCCACCTAGATCACGATGGTCCTTCGGTGGGGAGTTCGACGCGGCGGAAGATCCGCCACAGGGTCAGGTCGTAGAGGGTCTTGGCGGTCCCGGCGATGAGGAACGGCCAGGCCAGACCGAGGGGCTGCAGCAGCCCGGCCAGCGCGGGACCGGCGGGCCGGGTCAGGTAGCGGGCGGTGTTGGTGACGGCGGCTGTGGTGGTGCGCTCGGTGGGCGGGACCATGGCCATGACGTAGGCCTGGCGGGTGGGCACGTCCATTGAGGACAGGCAGGCGCGGGCCAGCAGCAGCCCCGCCGCCACCGGGAACCCTGGGGCGAAGGCGACGCCGATGAGCAGCAGGTTACTCGGCAGATGGGTGAAGACCATCGTGTTCAGCAGCCCGATCCTGGCCGCGATGACCGGCGCGAGCAGGAAGGAGGCGGTCTGCAGAACGGCACAGCCCGCGAACAGCAGCCCGATGCTCGCCGTGTCAGCTTGGTAGTGGACGCCCAGCCAGTAGGCCAGATAGGCCTGCACGACAAACCCCCCTGCCAGGCTGTCCACGGCGAACAGCGCCGCCAGCCGGACCACGACCGGGCGGGGTCGGACCGGCGCGGAGACCTGAACCGAGGCCACCTCGAGCGAGGCGGGCAGCCGCAGGGCCAGCAACGCACCAGCCACGCCCACGGCCAGCAACACCCCGCCGAGCAGCGACCGCGAGGGCGGAAGCGCGCCCAGCAGCGCGCCGGCGGCCCCGGCGGTGGCGGCGACGGCGTTATAGAGGCCGAAGCCGCGCACGGCCACGCCGCTGCCATCCAGCATGACCTGCTCCACGGTGGTGAACGGCCCCGACTCGACCACCTCGACCGACAGCGCGCCGGACAGGACGGCCAGGCTCAGCAGCCACACCGGAGCTCCGACCGCGATCAGCGACCCGCACAGGGCCAGGGCCAGGTACAACACGGCGTAGGAGCGGCGACGGCCGAACCGGTCGCCCCAGCGGGCCAGGGCGATGCTGGCCAGCGCGCCCCCAGCCATCACGGCCGCCAGCACGAGACCGACCCCGGCGGCCTGCAGCCCCTCGGTCCGCAGCAGCGTGGCCAGCTGGACGGCGGCCAGGCCGTACGCCAGACCGCGTAAGGCCTGCGCTGCGAAGATCAACCGCGCGGCACTCACGCGGGCTTCCTGCCGTCCCACTGCCATCCATCAGGCATATCGATCCCCTTGCACTCAGTTTCCTCGAAGGTCCGCCCTCACCGCTTGCGAGCGGCAGGATCGCGTCCAGCCTGCCAGCGCCCGAGAGCTTCACTCGAGACCCGGGCATAGCGGGCCAGCGAAGCGACCGAGGTGTGGCCGGAGAAGGCGAGCAAGGTGGAGGTGTTGGCCCCATCCTCGGCCGCGTGGGTCAGCGCCGAGTGCCGTAGTTGATGAAGCGTCCAGCCGCCGGTGGCCGCCTCGAACAGCTCAGCTGCCCGCCGATACGACAGTCGCGCCCTCCCGCTGCCACTGTCGATGTCGGCCGGCGGCAACTCCACTCGGGCCCGCCGGTCGGTCGTGAACACCGGCCCCGACCTGCGTCCACCTATCAGACGGGGCAGCAGCCGGGCGGTGCCGGTGCGCCACACGATCACGTCCACCGCGCCACCTTTACGCCGCACCCGAGCCTTTCGATTACGCAAGTCCAGTTCCTCGACATCGAGCGCCAGGACTTCGGAGGCCCGTGCCGCGGACTCGTACAGCAGCCGCCACAAGGTCCGCTCACGAAGCGCAATCCCTTCCCGGCCGAGCAGCTCGGCGACCTCGGCACGGTCCAGCGACCTCGTACGGTCGACCTCGACCGGGCGGCGCTTGAGCCGACGCAACGGGTCCTCGGTGATCCAGCCCTGATCCCGCCACCACCGACTCGCCGAGGACAACGCGTTCAGCCGGGCGTTGACGGTGGCCGCCGAGCGCGCCCCCCACTGCTCGATGAACCAGGCGGCGACCCGGTCGGCCGCCCCTTCCCCCTCCAGCGAACCCACCGGGGTATAGGAGCCGAACTTCTCGGTGAGGGCACGCAGCGCCGTGGCGTAGGACCGGGCGGTGTTGGGGTTAGACACTCCGGCCAGGAAGCCCTTGACCGCGTCCTTGAGCACCGGCGCCGGCCGTTCGGCCTCGATCCTGTGGACCACTCCCACGACCGCCTCCGCACTCTATCGCAGATAACCATGGAGTCTGGTCCCTGCCGAGCGAGGGCATCCCTCCAGGACGGCATCGACACTATCGCAGATATTCGGCAAGTATCTGCGGTCAATGGCGCGCGAATAGGCACGACGCGAAACCACACCGCGATGACCTGCGCGGAGACGGCTTAGCGCACGATCCGGTTCGGATGTTCCTCAGACCCCGAGCACTGTTGGAGAACAGAGCGCTCTTCTAGCCACCGGGGCGCCGCAGTGAGTTAACGATCTTGGGGTCGGGGCGTGTGGGCGTTCTCACGCCCCACACACTTACCGAGGAATCCCGTCAGGTGAT
>NZ_JBGNUV010000048.1:0-2636 GCF_041950525.1 Nonomuraea sp. GTA35
CCCGAACCGTCCGGCCACCCGCGCGAACAGCTCATCAAACCCTGCCAGCCAGGCATGCAGGTCTTCCGCAGTCACCGACTCAGACACAGCAAAGATCATACACTAACGAAGTGTTGTTGTAATACTAAGGCCAACTCGGCGGCCTTCATCGCGTTGTCTGGCTCCCGTCGTCCTATCGCCATGGCACCCCCTGGGCCCTGCAGACCTCGCGCGCGAGCTGCGAGGCGGTCTGCACCTTCCAGCCAGTGCTCGAGAGCCGGCGTCGCAGCAGCGGGACGTTGCTGCTGAGGCGGTCGGGGATAACCAGGTGCAGGCCGGTGCCATCGGCACCCTTCCTGTCCAGCCGGTTGATGAGGGCGTCGACTGAGAGCACTTCCTTCACGTCGATCTTCCACACGCGAGGGTGACGTCCGGCAACGGTAACCCGCAGGTCATAACGATCCATCTCCGGCCAGAGCTCGACCTGCACGCCTCGAGTGCTCAACTCGTCATGAAGAGCCGTCTCTAGCAGCCCCGGGATGACATGTGAGTGCCAGCAGGCGGGGTCCACCATGCGCACCCGGACGGCTTCATGCACGATTGCGTCACCGGCGGCAGGAGCCAGAAGCCGATCCCGGACGTCATGGGTCCTGACGAGGTGGGGAGCCCGATCGAGTCCGTCGTCGTCGAACAGGTATCGAGCGCCACGATCGCGATGATCGCGGTTGGCGCACGACACCATGACGATCGGTCCATTGGGCAGCACGTGCATCGGCCATCGGCACAATGGGCAGAGGAAGCAGCGGCGGTCGTACACGCGATCTTCTGGCACCCGTCCATATAGGTCATTGAGCTCTTTGGGCATCGTCTGTAACATCGCCTGCGTTCCCGCCGCGTTACGGATGACGAAGCTCCTCCTGAGGAGGTACGCTGCCTGATTCTCGCCCTTACGGAACAGCGCGTATGCCTTGTGCTCCGTCAGCTCCTGGCGCAGCCAAGGCCAGTAGGGCAGAACGCCGCATTCGCGTGCAACCTCGCCGAATTCGCCTTCAAGGGCATCAAGTTCGACATTCCGTTCGCCGGTTTCCGGGTTGATCGCGTATATGGCCTCGAGTCCTTCGGGTGGGCAACCTGGCGGAAGGAGTCCGGCTACAGGGCCTCTGACTAGAGCCCGGAACTCGGTGAACTTCAGCGGGTGTGCAGGGCCGCGCAATGCCATCACGAGCCCGTACGCCCTGGCTAGCGCACTTGCCCGACTGTTGCTTTTCATTGCTGGCTTGGTCAGGGCGTCCGCAGCCAGGAGTGAGGCTTGCAGTGCCATGGAGCGCACGTGATCGTCGGGAATGGCGAATCGATCCGCCGGTGCCGAGGTGCCCATACAGCAAAGGTAATCAACGCCTCCGACAAAATTGAGCATCGGTAGTTCTTGGGGTAATATGACACTAAATATCCAGGTATGATGGGTTTTGTGTCGCACGGTAAGAACGCTGCTCGATAATTTGTGCGAATGGGCGATAGGGTGCGGAGCTTCGGCGGCCCCTGTGACCGCCGAAGAACTCGCTTCCGGGCCTGGTCCAAGATTTCGGCTGTCTCACCTGAGCCGGGCACAGCACATGATCCAGCGGGGCGGAAGGCCCTTGCGCGATATGAGAGCTTCGGCCTGGGCGGCGGCAAGGGCGAAGTGATAGGACAGGACAGCGAGCGCCGCACAGGATGGCCCGGGGCGGCGGTGTGGAATCGTCGAGTGACGAAGCGGTTGCGATGATGTCATCCTCAGCAGCACTTTCCGACTCGGTGTCCTTCTGGCAGGCCCGGTCGGGGTGGCTACCTGGGAAGGCCGAGGTGGTGGTCATCGGAGGCGGGCTGCTTGGCGTCAGTACCACGTACTGGTTGGCCGAGGCCGGGCTGGGTCCGCTGCTGCTGGAAGCGGGCGTTCCCGGTACCGGCGCGAGTGGGCGTAACGCCGGCTTCGTGGGGCCTGGTCTGGCCATGCCTTATCCGCAGGCCGTCGCGATGCTCGGAGTACTTTGGCCCGCGAGGTGCACCGCTCGACCATCGGCAATGTCGCGCTGGTACGCCAATTGGTGGCCAAGGAGGACATCGACTGCGAACTGTCGGCCGACGGCCAGCTCAGTCTCGCGGTCGGGCAGGCGCAATGGAACGCCATCCGCGAGCGAGCCGAGCTTCTCGCGGCAGACGGGTTCCCGGTTGAGCTCGTGGAGCGGGAGCAGCTCGGCCGGTTCATCGGCACGCCGGTCGCCGCGCATGTCGGCGGCGCGTTGTACAAGCCGGACGCACTGTCGATCAATCCGATGCGGCTGGTCATCGCGCTGGCACACGCCGCCCGGCGGCGCGGCGCCCAGATCGTGACCGGTGTCCAGGTACGGGCGATCACCTACAACAGTGGCCGGATCCACCTCCAGACCAGCGCCGGGTCGTTGAGCTGCGCGGCGGCCGTCGTGGCGGTGAACGCCTGGACTCCCACGCTGGTGCCGCAGACGGCTGGGCTGATCACTCCGGCGCGGGCTCAGACGGAAGCTGTCAAACCGGCTGAGACATCAGGCTACTTGCGTGGTTTGTGGTGAAGCGTCGGTCTGGGGTGTCGCGAGTGGCTGGTTGATCCACACCTTGGTCGGCAGAGGCGGTGGGTAGGGACG
>NZ_JBGNUV010000049.1:0-2424 GCF_041950525.1 Nonomuraea sp. GTA35
TGTGCGCCGCGAGGCGCTCTGTTGCATCCCCGGCATAGCCGGGAGGGACTTGGAGGGAGGTTCCTGGGTCGAATGACTGACCTGGATCCGAAAGGTGAAGGGGACAACAGCATGTCAGGAAACCCGGCGACCGGGCCCAGTGGTCAGGGGCGGGGTGCCGGGGGGACCCGCGTGATATGGCGAAAGCTGGATTGCCTGAAGCCCAATCTCCAGTCGATGCAAGTTCCCATCCGCCGGAAAGACCACCGAAACCGGTGCCGTGCTCTGCGACGGGGTCTAGGGTTTCCCGCCGCAACCTCCAGAGCACGGGGCGACGCCCAGCGAGGGTGTTGAAGGAGATGAGTGGGACGCCTACGTCACGCTGTCACGTGCAACAGAGACGAATCGCGGGATCGCCTACCGGGCGCGAGCCCCAGGGCGACGGAGGCCCCGTAGTAGTCGCCGGAGTCACGACCGGCCGAGGAGGGCGGGAAAGCCGCCCGCAGGGCGAAGGGGGCCAGGTGATGGGACACCACCAGATCGGGAGGTATGCGTAATGCAGAGCGCCACAACGGTGCTGGGTGTCCTGCGTGATCGCGGCAGGCGTGGCCTGCCGGTGAATGAGCTGTATCGGCAACTGTTCAATCCGCAGTTGTATCTGCTGGCCTACGGGCGCATCTACGCCAACCACGGCGCGATGACACCCGGGGTCACGCAGGAGACCGTGGACGGCATGTCCCAGGCGAAGATCGGCCGGATCATCGAGGCCATGCGCCAGGAGCGCTACCGGTTTCGCCCGGTGCGGCGGGTGCACATTCCCAAACCGAACGGGAAGACGCGTCCGCTGGGACTGCCTACCTGGTCGGACAAGCTTGTCGGGGAGGTGGTCCGTCTTCTGTTGGAGGCGTACTACGAGCCGACGTTCTCCGACCGGTCCCACGGGTTCCGGCCTGGGCGAGGCTGTCATACCGCGTTGCGGGAGATCGCCAACACCTGGACCGGGACGGCCTGGTTCATCGAGGCGGACATCGCCGACTGTTTCGGATCCTTAGATCATGACCTGATGATCAAGATCCTGTCGGAGAAGGTCCACGACAACCGGTTCCTGCGGCTGGTGCGCAACATGCTCACGGCCGGATACCTGGAGGACTGGAACTGGGGCGTCACTCTGTCCGGGGCTCCCCAAGGCGGGGTCGCCTCGCCGATCCTGTCTTCGATCTACCTGCACAAACTCGATCAGTTTGTCGAGACGGTGCTGATTCCGGAGTACACCCGAGGGGACCGCAGGGCACGCAACCCTGCTTACCTCGATCTGCAGAACCGGCTGGCCAAAGCCCGCCGCCGCGGCGACCGGGCACAGGCCCGCGCGCTACGGCGGCACATGGTCAGCCTGCCCAGCTCCAACCCCGGCGATCCGGGCTATCGGAGGCTGCGCTACTGCCGATACGCAGATGACCATCTGCTCGGGTTCACCGGGCCCAAGGCCGAAGCCGAGGAGATCAAACAACGCCTGGCGACCTTCCTGCATGACGAACTCAAGCTGGAACTCTCCCAGGACAAGACGCTGATCACCCACGCCAGGACCGGCGCGGCGCGCTTCCTCGGCTACGAAATCATCGTCCAGCACAGCAGCCGCAAGACCACCCGCCGTCGCAGGACGGTCAACGGGCAGGTCGCACTGCGGGTGCCGCTGGATGTGATCAAGGCCAAGTCCGCCCCCTACCTGCAACGCGGCAAACCCGCCAAGCAAAAGGCCCTGACCGACGGCAGCGACCACACCATCGTCGCCACCTACGGAGCCATCTACCGGGGCATCGTCCAGTACTACCTGCTCGCCGGCGACGTCCACCGGCTTCACCGGCTGCGCTGGGTCATGGAGACCTCCATGCTCAAGACCCTGGCGGGCAAGCACCGCTCCTCGGTGTCAAAGATGGCGGCCAGATACAAGGCCAAGATCCAAACGCCGCAGGGCATCCGCACCTGTTTCGAGGCGCGGATCGAGCGCGACGGCAGGCAGCCACTGGTCGCACGGTTCGGTGGCCTACCACTCCACCGGCAACGATCGGCGGCGGTCACCGACCGTCAGCCGATCCGGGTCGATTACCCGCACAAGGAAATCGTCCAACGACTCCTGGCGGACACCTGCGAGATCTGCGGCCGAACGGGTGAGGTGCAGGTCCACCACATCCGCAAGCTCGCCGACCTCGGCATCCCCGGCCCACTCCAGCCCCACTGGGCCAAGGCCATGGCCAACAAGCGGCGCAAGAGCCTCGTGGTCTGCACCGCCTGCCATGACCACATCCACACGGGGCAGCCAGCCCCACCGCTCACGCAGTAATCACTGGAGAGCCGGATGATCGGGAAACCATCACGTCCGGTTCGGCGGGAGGCCGCGCGGAAAAGGACCAGCTCACCGCTGACACCTCGCCGCGCGGCCGACCCATC